>NZ_ASJB01000057.1 GCF_000478275.1 Amycolatopsis orientalis DSM 40040 = KCTC 9412 | reverse complement strand
AGGTGTGTGGTTAGGCTGCGGATGTTCGGTGGCGCGTAGGGGCGTCGCACGATTCGGTGAAAGGCTGTGCGGATGGCTCAGAAGGTTAGTGTCGAGATCATCGATGACCTCGATGGCGGTGAGGCGACGCAGACGGTGCCCTTCGGGCTCGACGGCGTGCAGTACGAGATCGATCTCTCCGACGAGAACGCGCAGGCGCTGCGTGGCGAGCTGGAGCGTTATGTCGCGGCGGGTACCCGCACGGGTGGGCGCAAGCTGAGGGTCGCGGCCGGTCAGTCCACGGCTGGGCAGTCCCGTACCGCGACGTCCACGGATCGTGAGCGGAACCAGCAGGTGCGGGCGTGGGCGTCGGCGAACGGCTACGCGATCGCCGATCGGGGGCGGATCCCGAACGAGATCTACGAGGCGTTCGACAGCGCAGGGGCGGTCGATGACGTGGAACCGGAACCGGTCGAGGAGACACCGGCGAAACCGGTCCGCAAACGCGCGCCGCGGAAGAAGAAGACCGACAGCTGACAACTCCTCCTGAGCGGAACCGGCACCACGCGGGCTCGTTGTCTCTGGGGTGGGGTGGCGAGTCACCCCACCCCAGAGCGTCCGCTGACGGTCATGGCGAAGTTCTTTCCATATCAAGGGAACGGCGAAAACACGCCGGCAAGAAACCTTCGTGCCGCACCCCGCCCGCGGGCTGCGGCAGATGAGTGGTGGCGGCGCCGTGACCATCGTCGGCGGTCACCGGCTGCGCCACGATCGTCGGCATTGGTGGGGACCTGGCCACGGATGGGTGGCCGGGACCGGATTACCTTGCCAGCACGGCCGAAAGAGCGAAGGGTCGGCCAGGTCGAGGGTATTGGTAGATCCGGTGCCTTCAGATAGGCGGCACCGGGCAATGGCCCCAGACTCTCGGTCATCACACCACCTCGCAGGTCCGTGGCATCAGCCCGGACCCTCTATCGGGTGGAAGGTTGATCATGAGATCGACAGCACGTATCAGCACAGCGGGCCGGGCAGGCCGGGCTCTGATCGGTCTGGGTACCGCGGCGGGATTCGCTCTTCTGGTGCCCGCGCAGGCGTGGGCGCTCCCGCCGGGGTGTACCCAAAGCGGCGCCAATTTCACCTGCACCGCGGGGATTCCCGCCGGTCAGGTGTTGGACGGCACTTCGGGGGACAACATCATCACCATTACCGGCGGTGCCGTGAACGGCACGGTGAACGGCCTGGCCGGCAACGACACGATCAGGGTCACCGGTGTCGCCGGGACAGCGGGCGGCAACGGTCCCCCGGGAGCCGACGGTAACGCGGGCACCCCCGCCGGTAACGCCGGTGGCAGTGGTGGAGCCGGAAACGTCGGCGGTGCCGGCGTGGGGAGCACCGGTGTCATCGATGGCGGTGCCGGCACGGACAGCATCACCCTCACCGGCGGTGCCGGCGGCAACGGCGGCAACGGCGGCCAGGGCGGGGCCGGATTCGCCAGCGGAGCAGGTGGCGCCGGCGGCAACGGCGGAGTCGGTGGGATCGGTGGTGCCGGCAATGCCGGAAACGTCACCGGTGGAGCGGGCAATGACACCGCCGTCTTCACCGCGGGTAGGGGCGGCAACGGCGGTCTCGGTGGGGTCGGCGCCAACAGCGGCCTCGTCGCCGGTGGCGCCGGTGCCGGGGGTATCGGTGGCGCCGGTGCGGCCGGTGGTGTCGGGAACTCCGGAGCCTTCAACGGAGATCTCGTCGATCCCGGGCTCGACAGTGTCACCGTCAACGGTGGTGCCGGTGGTACCGGTGCGGCCGGTGGCGTCGGTGGTTGCGGTCACGGTGGCGGAGCCGGTGGCGTCGGTGGCGCCGGAGGAGCCGGTGGCGTCGGCAATTCCGGAACCGTCAGCGGTGGTGCCGGGGTCGACACACTCAAGGCCAATGGCGGGCTCGGCGGTAACGGTGGTTCCGGCGGCAAGGGCGGCAACGGTCTCGCCGCCGTCCAGCCCGGCGGAGCCGGCGGTGTCGGTGGCGCGGGTGGCGCAGGCGGGATCGGGAATGCCGGCACGCTCACCGGCGGAACCGGTATCGACAACATCACCGCCACAGGCGGCAAGGGCGGCAACGGCGCCGGCGGCGGTAACGGCGGTACCGGTTGCAGCGGCCCTGGTGGCCCTGGTGGCATCGGTGGCGCCGCGGGTGCGGGTGGCCTCGGGAACTCCGGAACCATCAACGACGGGGCGGACACCATCACCACGCCGTCCGGTGCGAGCGGCCTCGCGGGCGGCAATGGCGTCGCCGGTATCAACAACGGCGGCACGTGCACCTGCTGACGGATAGGCCCGGGATCGCAACGGGCAGCGGCGGCCTGACCGACGACGAGCGGAATCGCCACCTGTCAGGAGAGGCGTCTCGACGACGGGGTGCCGACTTCCCGATCTCCTGATCCCGGCGCGGCTCAGGTGTAGCGTGTGTCATGAGGGGTCCCCATAGGACGAAAAGTGTCCTATGGGGACCCCTCATGACACCCCCAGCCGAGCACTCACCCGAGTGCTCGGCGCGGAGCAGCCGGTGCCCGTTCGGCGAGACTTCACACGCGTTCCGGCTTCGGGATCGGGACGCACGGGAAACGATTGGGATCGACCTCGATCTCCTTGGTCGGCCCGCAGAGCTGGAGGCCGTCGGTGTTCACACCGTCCGCCATGCTGAATCCGACCACTCCGATCGCGGTCTCGCCCCGATCGAGGTTCCTGCCCATCAGGGAGTCCGCCGACCAACTGGCTTCGCGCCACGTCTTGTCCGCGACTTTGACCTTGAGATCGCTGGCGGGATAGGCCTCGGTGAAGCAGTACTGGGGGACTTTGTCCGGCTCGTACGGGTCACACTTTTCCCCGGCCGTGTTGTCACGACGAAGCTGCAGGTACTTGATCTTGGCCCGCTGCACGCCACGGTCGGCGAGCTCTCCGGTCGCGGCCACGTACACCGCGACGTAGTGCTTTCCCGCCTTCGCCGACACACCGGCCAGTTCGGGCGTCCAGACGACGTCGATGGCCTTCACCTGTATCGCCAGATCCAAACCCGGTTCCGTAGTGACGACGGCCTGGCCGGGGAAGTCGGCGAACTGCGTGTACTTCGGGCCGGACTCGGCCGTTTCCGGGGCATCGGACGGCGAATCGCCGGTGGTCGCCGCCGTTCCACCGCCGCCGCCGGAACACGCGGTGACCAACAGAGCGAGTCCCGCGGCGAGTACGGGCAGGAACCGAGTTGACATGTGACGCCCTCCGTCAGGTGATGTGACATCGTAGCACTGAATGTCACT
The DNA here is from genome assembly GCF_000478275.1 of Amycolatopsis orientalis DSM 40040 = KCTC 9412. Taxonomy (GTDB): domain Bacteria; phylum Actinomycetota; class Actinomycetes; order Mycobacteriales; family Pseudonocardiaceae; genus Amycolatopsis; species Amycolatopsis orientalis. The sequence continues at coordinate 244,710 of NZ_ASJB01000057.1, read as the reverse complement.
CCGACGCGGTCGAGGCCGCGCCGGTTCCCCCGGATGTGTCGCAGGGAAACGAGGACAGTTCCTGGCCGCTTCTCCTGCGACAGTGATCCCATGCGAACCGATCACGCCGGGCCACGATGACCGTTCTCGACTCCCGGGCACTCAACCGCGCGACGCTGGCCCGGCAGCTGTTGCTCGGTCGCGCCGATCTGACGGCGCTCGACGCCGTCACGCACCTGTGCGGTCTGCAGGCGCAGGAACCGCAGGAACCGTTCGTCGGGCTCTGGTCCCGGCTGCGCGCGTTCCGTCCGGCGGCGCTCTCGGATCTGCTGACCGAGCGACGTGTGGTGCGGACCCACCTCATGCGGCGCACCGTCCACCTCGTCACCGCCGAGGACATTCTGGCTTGGCGTTCACGGCACGACGCCATGTTGCGCCGGCGAGTGCTCGGGACCTACCGCCATGAACTCGACGGGAACGACCTCGACGAGCTCGCCGCGGCGGGCAGGGCGGTGCTGGCCGACGACGAACCCCGCACGATGACCGAACTCGCGAGGACGCTCGCCGAACGCTGGCCGTCGGCGGGACCGCGCCCCCTCGGCGAACTGCTCATCGCCGGTCTCCTCCCGGTGACGCAGCTTCCGCCGCGCGGCCTGTGGCGCACCAAGGCCGGAGCCCGCTATCGGCTGCTCTCCTCGTGGCTCGGCCGCGAAATCGATCCGCCCGCACCGGACGGCACCGATCCGGTCGGCCAGGCGCTCGTCCTGCGGTACCTGGCGGCGTTCGGCCCCGCCGCCACGGCCGATCTCCGCGCCTGGAGCGGGCTCGCTGGACTGCCGTCCGCGGTGGCCGCGCTGCGCGACCGCTTGCTCGGCTTCCGCGACGAACGCGGCAGGGAACTGCTGGACCTGCCGGACGCACCGCGCCCCGACCCCGAAACCCCCGCGCCGGTGCGGTTCCTGCCCGCGTTCGACAACGCGATCCTCGGCTACCACGACCGCGGCCGGATCATCGACGACGAACACCGCGGCCTGTCGGTCGCCGGTGCCCGCGTCGTCCTGGTCGACGGACGCGTCTCCGCGACCTGGAACGTCGACGCCGGGGCCGTGATCGTCACGCCACTGCGCCGGTTTTCCCGAGCCGAGGAAACCGCGGTCACCGAAGAGGGACAAGCACTTTCGTCATTCCTCACCGACGGCGAAAGCGATCGGGCGCTGATCGCCACGGCACCCTGATCGCGGCCATCGGTTCGTCCACAGTGGACCGTCGGGATCAGGTGGCGTGGGTGGAAAGTCCGAGCAGGTGGGCGATGTGGGCGTTGTCGTAGGCGTCGAGGACAGTGCCGGCACCGCCGTCGACACCCGCACCGGAACCCGTACCCACATCGGCACCTACCGGGTTCCGGCCGGAAGCGGGACTCTTCAAGCGAAACAGGTCGGATTCGTGGAGTACTACCGCCCCGTCCCGAGCTGCACCGGGCTACCGCGTGCCGACGTCCTGTTCGGCGGCCCTGTCAGCAGTGACCACAATGGACTGTCCGGAACGACCAGCACCGGGCACGAATACGGCGCCTGCGTCGGGCAATCCGGCTATCGGGCGGACAACACCGGAAACAGCGTCCAGGTCACCCGCGGATACCTGTCCTGACAGCGGGGCGAAGGCAGGTCAGGATCCGCGGTGGAGGCCCGCGTCGTACATCGCGGTGATCTCGTCGGTGTACCGCTCGGCGATCGGTTTGCGTTTCAGTTTCATGGTCGGGGTGAGGAGGTCGCCGCCGGGTTCCCAGCGGTGGGGCAGGATCGTGAACTCGCGGATCTCCTCGACCTTGGAAAGCAGCTTGTTCGCCGCGGCGATGCCGTTGGCGACCTCGGCGCGTAGCCGTGGGTCGGCCGCGAGCGCGGCGGGTGAGGTGTCGGGGAGGTCGTGTTCGGTGGCGTAGGCGGTGGCGATGTCAGGGTCGAGGGTGAGCAGGGCGGTGACATAGGGACGGTCGTCGCCGATCGCGATGGCGTATCCGACGAGCGGGCACTGGGCGCGGATGGCGGCCTCGATGTTCGAGGGTGACATGTTCTTGCCGGAGGCGTTGATGATCAGTTCCTTCTTGCGCTCGACGATGCGAACGTGGCCGTCGGCGTCGATGGTGCCGATGTCGCCGGTGTGCAGCCAGCCGTCGGCGTCGATGGTTTCGGCCGTCTTGTCCGGCTGGTTGCGGTAACCCTTCATGACGATCGGGCCGCGGACGAGGAGTTCGCCGTCCTCGGCGACCTTGACCTCGACACCGCGGATGGCCTGTCCGACCGTGCCGATGCGGATGGCTCCCGGCCGGGTGATGGTGACTCCGGCGGCCAGTTCGGACATACCCCAGCATTCACAGAGCTTCAGGCCGAGGCCGAGCAGGAATTCGTGCACCTCGGGCGCGATCGGTGCGGCTCCGGTTGCGGCCATCCGCAGCTGGTCCATGCCGATCCGGCGGCGGATCTTGGCCAGCACGAGCCGCTCGGCGAGCGCGTGCCGCAGGGCGAGCCCGGCCGGGATCCGGCGCCCGTCGGAGCGGCGGCGCGCGACCTGGCGGCCGATGTCGATCGCCCGGGATGCCAGGCGTCGTTTGACCGGGTTGGGTTCCTGGGCCAGGGCGAGTTCGAGCGCGGCTTTGATCTTGTACCAGGTCTGTGGCACGCCGAGGAACCCGGTCGGCCGGACGTCGGTCAGTGCCTGGACGACCTGTTTGGGCGTCGGCACGTCGGTGACCTGCATCCCGAAGACGATGTTGGAGTAGTGGGCGATCCAGCGGTTCGCGATGTGCGCGTCGGGCAGATACGAGATGCCGCGGTCGCCCGGCCGGGAGCGGATCAAGACCTCGTCGACCGCGAGCATGTCGAACATGATGTTGTGGTGGGTGAGTTCCACGCCCTTGGGCGGGCCGGTGGTGCCCGAGGTGTAGATGAGGGTGAGCAGGTCATCGGGGCGGACCGCGCGCCACGTGGCGTCGAAGTCGAATCCGGCGGCCGGCGCGGCCTCGACAGCGGCGAGGCTCACGGTGGCCTCCGGGCCGCCGTCGACGCAGATGACGTGCTCGACGGCCGCGCCAAGGGCCAGCGCCTCGCGCAGCGGGGCGAGGAAGAGCTGTTCGGTGATCACGACGCGGTTGCCGGCGTTGCCGAACACGTACTTGATCAGCTCGGGCGGGCTCGTGTTGTAGACCGAGAACGGTACCGCGCCCAGATGCAGGACCGCGGTGTCGACGAGATGGAACTCCGGGCGGTTGGTCAGCATCAGCGCGACCGTGTCTCCCGCGCCGACGCCGAGCGCGGCCAGTCCGGCGGCGATGGATCTGACCCGCTCGGCGTAGTCGCGCCAGGTGATCGTGACCGCGTCGTCCGGAGTGCGCAGCGCCACCGCTCCGGGGTCGCGCGCCGCGGTGCGCTGGAACGCCGCACACATCGTCAGGGGTGTCTCGGACATCTCACCGTCTCCCGGTCGGGTGGTCACGAGTCGAGGGTTTCCGCGGCGACCGTGTCGCCGGGCCGGTTGGCCCGGATCTGGTAGGTGGCACGGGTTCCGGCGACGACCTCGCCGTCGCCGTCGGTGATCGTCGCGTCGAGGACGAATTCCGCTTTGCCACGGTGATCGGCCTCGCGCCGCAGCCGGGCGATCGTGTCCGCTTCCAGGGATGCCTCGGCCCGCACATCGGTGGTGGCCGGCCGCCGGAAGCGGATCTCGACGTGTTTCACCGTCGGGTGGAACCGTTCGACGTCGAAACTCGCGACGACCAACGCGCCACCCAGCATTTCGGCCACACCGAACAGGGTTCCGGCGTACATCGTGCCCAGATGGTTGGCGTTTCCCGTCAGCGGAGCCGCACCGAGCACATATCCGGGCCGTAGTTCGACGACCCGGATTCCCAGTGAATGCATCGGCGCGACGGCGTGCTCGATCACCGCGTTCATGAGCCCGGCCAGATCAGCGTGTTCCGCGTCGGTCGCCACCATCGCCCACTCCTCACAAACAGGTCGCATGACCCGTAACATGGCCGGTAGGTTACGGGTCATACGACCTGTTTGTCGAGTAGGGTTGCCGCCATGACCGGGCAAGCCCCCGCGGCCGCGACCCGCCGCACCCAGGCCGAACGGCGTGCGCAGACCCGCGCACTGCTGATCACGGCCACGATCCGAGCCATCGCCCAGGAGGGCTATCACGCGACGACGACGCGTCGCGTCGCCGAACTGGCAGGCTCCTCACTCGGCGCTCTCGCACACCACTTCCCCTCGCGGCTGGACCTGATCACCGCCGCGCTGGACGAGGTCGGGCGGCGCACCGTCGAGGACCTGCGCGTCCAGACCGCGGACCTGCCGGCCGACGGGCCCGCCCGGTATCGCACCGCGCTCGACGCGATCTGGGCGTACTTCAGCGGCGAACTCTTCGTCGTGTGGCTGCACGTCTGGATCGCCGCCGCCGAGGATCCCGTGCTGTACCAGCGCCTCGTACCGCTGCAACCGCAACTGTCCCGCGCGATCAGCACCGCCACCGCGGACCTCGCGCCCGCCGGCATGTCCCGCCGGGAATGGAACAGCCGGCTCACCGTCGCCCTGGACGCGATGCGCGGACTCGCCCTCCGCCGTGCCGTCGAACCCCACGAACCCGCCGAACCCCGCGACGACCCCTGGCCGGGCACGCGCGATCATCTCGCCCAGCTGCTCAGCGGCCGTTCTCGTACGCGATAGCCGAAGTCGGGGCCGCGGGTGATCGTGGTCGACGACGACCTGCCGCGCGGGAAGACCGTCAGCGCTTGCGGTAGGCGCTCACCGGGCTACCGGTCCAGCGCCGGAACGCCCGGTGGAACGCGCTCGGCTCGGAGAACCCGAGCCGCCGCGACAGCGCCGGACGAGAACAATCCCCACTACGAGCCGGAAACGCCACCCGCTTGGGCGAGGATGATCACCCTGGGCTGATCTCTCGACGCAAGGTCGGCTTGATCAGGACTGGGCGGTCGGCCGGATGACGATCTCGCTCACGTCGACGTCGGCGGGCTGGTCGATGGCGAACGCGATGGCGTTGGCGACGGCGACCGCGGGGATCGCGATCCGGTCCCTCGTCTCGGTGATCTGTTTCCGGACCTGGTCGTTGGTCGACGCCTCGGCGAAGGCGGTGTCGACAGGACCAGGCGAAACGGTCGTCACCCTCAGCGAGTCACCGGCTTCCTGGCGCAGGCCCTCGCAGATGGCCCGGACGGCGAACTTCGTACCGGCGTAGACCGCCATCGCCGGGACGACCCGGAACGCCGCGGTCGAGGCCGTGGTCACGAAGTGGCCGGTGCCCTGCGCCCGGAAGACCGGCAGCGCGGCCGCTATCCCGTGCAGCACCCCTTTGACGTTGACGTCGACCATCCGGTCCCATTCGTCGACGCGCAGGTCGTCCAAGGGCGAGATCGGTCCGGCCCCGGCGTTGCCGACCAGCACATCAAGCCGGCCGAACCGTTCGACGGCCAGATCGATCAGCGCCTGCAGATCCTCCCTCCGGGTGACGTCCGTGCTCGCGTACACGGCGACGCCGCCGGCCTGCCGGATCCGCCCCGCCAGATCGGCGAGCCGGTCCGAACGACGCGCTCCGAGTACCAGGCGCGCACCACGTTCCGCGAGCAGCAGCGCGGTCGCCTCACCGATACCGCTGCCGGCACCGGTGATCGCCACGACCTTGCCGTCGATTCCCGACATGATTTCTGTCCTCTTCTCTGTCGCTTCCGCTGTCGGGAACGAGTTTGCGGAGGGCTGATACTGGTATCCAGATCTCCATTTATTCTGGAACCGGGAGTGCCACCTTCGATGATCGAGCCAGTGGACCGGCGTCGTGAACTGGGCTTGTTCCTGCGCAGCCGCCGGGAGCGGGTCACGCCCGCCGAGGTCGGCCTGCCCGACACCGGCCGCCGCCGGACGCCGGGGCTGCGCCGGGAGGAACTCGCGCTGCTGGCCGGGATCAGCGCCACTTGGTACACCTATCTGGAACAGGGCCGCGACATCCGGGTCTCCGACCAGGTGCTCACGGCGCTGGCCACGACGCTGCGGCTCGACCGGCAGGAACACGACCACCTGTTCCGCCTCGCCGGTCACGCGCCACGGGCGCAGGCGGACACCCCGGAACCGCTGAGCGCCGACGACGCGGCCGTGCCACTGCTGCTGCAGCCACATCCGGCGTACATCATCGACGGGAACTACGACGTACTCAGCTTCAACGAAGCGGCCGTCGCGCTCTTCCCGAACCTCACCACGGCCGCGGAACGGCGACCGAACTTCGCCCGCTGGGTGTTCACCGAACCGGTGGCCCGGCATGTCCTGGTCGACTGGGAACCCGAGGCGCGCGGCCTGCTCGCCCGCCTGCACACGCTCGCCGCGAGGCACCCCGCCCAACCGCGGTACACGCATCTCGTCGACGAACTGCACGAGTCCAGCGCGGAGGTCCGTGCCTGGTGGCCGCACTACGACATCCAAGCGAGGCGCGGCGGACGAAAACGACTCAGGGCGCCGGGGCGCGGCGTCACCGAATTCGCGTACGCCGCCTTCCACCTCGCCGAACAGCCCGAGCGAACCCTGGTGATCTACTCCGACGGCCGTGATCCGGCGCTCAGTGAGGAGTAAGAGCCGGTCCCGTCTCGTGAGTGGTAATGACGGTTAGAACCGTCATTACCACTCACGAGCGCAGGTGCCGGCTAGCGCCGCAAGGTCAGGAGACCCGGCCGCCACGGCAGCTGGTCGTAGGGACCACCGGCGTTGGGGGCCTTGCCCTGGTAGAGCAGCTGCAGGTTGCAGGGGTCGATGGTCATGGTCTGGTCGGGATTGCTGCGGACCAGGTCACCGTGGCTGATGTCGTTGGTCCAGGTGGCGCCGCTGTTGGCCTTGCCCGCGAAGGGGTTGCTTTCGCTGGCGGCCTGCGGGGTCCACGAACCGTTGAGGCTGTTGGCCGTGAACGAGCGGAAGAAGCGTCCGCTCGCGCCCATCGCCTCGACGATCATGAGGTACTGGTTCTGGCCCTGGACCTTGTAGACCTGGACGGCCTCGAACAGGTTGGCCTGCGTGTCGCTCATGATCGTCGTGTACGACGAGCCGAAGCTGCTCGGGAAGTTCCCGATCGGCATGCTCGCCCGGTAGATCTTGCCGTTGTCACCGGCGAAGAACAGGTACATGTTCGAGCCGTCGGCGATCAGGGTCTGGTCGATCGGACCGGTGCCGGAGCCGGAGATGCTGCCCGTGAAGAGCGGCTGCGGCGCGGACCAGCCGTTGGGGTTGGTGGGGTCGCTCGACGTGCGGTAGATGAACGGCCACGCACCCCACTGGTACGCCAGCACCCAGATGTTCTTCGGCGCGAAGTAGAACAGCGTGGGCGCCACGGCGGCCTGGTTCATCCCGTTCTGGCCCGCCGAGGCCATGTCGGACCAGTTCGTGAAGGGCGTGAAGGCCATCGAGCCGTACGACGATCCCGCGACGTTCGAACCGTAGACGAGGTGCTTGCCGTTGTGGACGACGCTGGTGAAGTCCTTGAGCGAGACCCATCCGTTCTTCGGCGTCGCCAGCACACCGGACGACGACCAGCGGTACGTCGACGGAAGGGTGCAGCCGTTGCCTCCGGTGGTGGTGGTGGTGGTGGTCGACGGGGGCGTGGTCGACAGGCCCGTCCACTTCTGGTTGCCGCCACCGTGACACGTCCAGATCTGGACCGCGGTGCCGTTGGCCGTACTCGCGCCGGCGACGTCCAGGCAGAGCCCGGACTGCACCCCGACCACCGTGCCGTCGGCGTTCACCCGCCACTGCTGGTTGGCGCCACCGTGACAGGTCCAGATCTGCACCCGGGTTCCGGTGGCGGTCGCGCTTCCGGGCACGTCCAGGCACTTGCCGCCGAACACCGTCAGCTGGCCGCTCGCCGTCGAGGTCCACTGCTGGCCCGCCCCGCCCGAGCAGTCATAGATCTGCACGGCGGTACCGTCGGCCTGATTGGCGTTCGCCACGTCCAGGCATCGACCCGAACTGACGCTGTGCAGCGCGCCGGTGACGTCGGCCAGGGCCGCGCCCGTCCCCAGCGTCACTCCTGCCACGACTGCCGCCGCCACCGTCGCCGCGGCGGCGAGCGCGGCGATCCTGGATCGGCTTCTGCGGCTGACGTTTGCTCTTTCCATGATGACCTTCTCCCAGCCAGTTTCAGGTCCACTGCCCTGAGCAAAACGATTGTTATCGTTAACATTCGCGGTGCATCAGCCTGGGCTCCCGGAAGAAGGGTTGTCAATCCACGCACTCGGATGCGCGGGGGTCCAGACGTCGCGCGAGGCGGTCTTGCCACTTCAAGGCCGCATCCCAGGGTCCTCAAAGGACGACCAGGTTCGTGAAAGTTACAAAGAATGCGCCGGTGGGCGCGTCCTCCTGTTCCACCTCGCCGACTTCTCCCGCCCAGCGGACAGGAGCGGGTACCCGCGCGAAGCACCGCGAGACCTGACGGAGATCGTCGACGCGCCGCGTCCGCATCTGGCGTACGTCCCGGGCACGCACCACGACAACCTGGCGCACACCCCACCACCGCTCTCTTCCTCCAATTCGTATCGGAGCATATTCCGATCGCGCGACCAAGAGGAATAATCGCGTTTCTCGCGGCAATTACCTTCCCATTACCAGCACATTTACTTACTGGTCTTTTCGAGTGATCGACAGCCATGATCACCTTCGCGGGAAAGACAACCGGCACACGAGGCCGCTAACATCGCGAACGTTCCCTGGACAGACTCGGCAGGTCCTGTTCGTGCTGTCTGCCTCATTCACGACTTTAGTCGGGAGGTCGCGAGCGTGCGCTCGCCACGAAAAGCCAACGGAAACCGTTCGGCAAACCACCACAACGAAGGAACGGCGACCACCGCCCTGCTGCGCCTCGGCCGTTATCTGACCCGTGCGGAGAGTTCGGCGGATCTGCATTCGGTGCAACTGACCGGCGGCCGGGAAGGCGACGCGTTCTATCGCGATCGCTGGAGCCACGACAAGGTGGTCCCGTCCACACACGGTGTCAACTGCACGGGTTCCTGCCGCTGGAACGTCTACGTCTCCGACGGGATCATCACGTGGGAGAGCCAGGACCCGGACTATCCTTCGGTCGGCCCCGACAAACCCGAGTACGAACCGCGCGGCTGCCCGCGCGGCGCCTCCTTTTCCTGGTACTCCTATTCCCCGACCAGGGTACGTTTTCCGTATGCGCGAGGCGTATTGGTCGAAATGTACCGGGAGGCCCTGAGACGGCACGGTGACCCGGTGGTCGCTTGGGCTTCGGTGATGGACGACCCGATGAAAAGACTGTCCTATCAGCGCGCCCGCGGAAAAGGCGGACTGGTCCGGGTGAGCTGGGCGGAAGCCGCGGAAATCGCGGCCGCCGCGCATGTGCACGCCATTTCCCGCTACGGCCCGGACAGGGTGGCGGGCTTTTCGCCGATTCCGGCGATGTCGATGGTCTCGCACGCGATCGGGTCCCGGTTCATGGCGCTGATCGGTGCCCCGATGCTCTCCTTCTACGACTGGTACGCCGATCTGCCGGTGGCGTCGCCGCAGGTGTTCGGCGATCAGACCGACGTGCCGGAATCCGCGGACTGGTGGGACGCGGCGTATCTGATGATGTGGGGCTCGAACGTCCCGGTGACCAGGACACCGGACGCCCATTGGATGGCCGAGGCGCGTTATCGCGGGCAGAAGGTCGTCGCGGTCTCCCCCGACTACGCCGACAACACCAAGTTCGCCGACGAATGGCTGGCCCCGCATCCGGGCACCGACGCCGCGCTGGCGATGGCCATGGGGCATGTCATCCTCACCGAGTTCTTCGCCGAACGACAGGTGCCGTACTTCACCGACTACGTCCGCCGGTTCACCGACCTCCCCTTCCTGGTCACACTGACCGAACGGGACGGCGCGTACGTACCGTCGAAGTTCCTCACCGCCGCGGATCTCGGCGGGACCGGGCAGGCCGAACCGGCCTGGAAGACCGTGCTGGTCGACGATCGCACCGGCGAACCGGTGGTGCCCAACGGTTCGGTCGGCTTCCGCTGGAACGAGCACGACCAGGGCCGCTGGAACCTCGACCTCGGCGACGTCGTGCCGCGACTGAGCCTGCTCGCCGATCCCCGGCACCGCGGCGTCGAGGTGCTGCTCCCCCGGTTCGACACCGACGGCGTCCTGCGCCGGGGTGTGCCCGCCGTCGAGCACGGCGGACGGCTGGTCACCACGGTGTTCGACCTCCTGATGGCGCAGTACGGCGTCCGGCGCGACGGCTTGCCGGGCCGGTGGCCGTCCGGATACGACGATCCGGCGGAACCGTGCACCCCGGCGTGGCAGCAGGAACTCACCTCGGTCCCGGCCGAGCGGGTCACCCGGATCGCCAGGGAGTTCGCCGAAACCGCCGAGGCCTCCCGCGGCCGCTGCATGATCCTCATGGGCGCGGGCACCAACCACTGGTTCCACTCCGACACCATCTACCGTTCCTTCCTGGCGCTGCTGACGATGACCGGCTGCCAGGGCCGCAACGGCGGCGGCTGGGCGCATTACGTCGGCCAGGAGAAGGTGCGGCCGCTGACCGGGCACCAGACCCTGGCGGGCGCGATGGACTGGATGCGGCCCGCCCGGCAGATGATCGGGACGGCCTACTGGTACCTGCACACCGGCCAATGGCGCTACGACTCACTGCGCAACGACGAACTCACCTCCCCGCTGGCGCCGGGAAGCCTCGCCGGGACCAGCGCCGCGGACACGCTCGCGCAGTCGGCGCGGCTGGGCTGGATGCCCTCGTTCCCCACTTTCGACCGCAATCCGCTCGACCTGGTCGACGAGGCCGAGGAAGCCGGGCTCGACCCCGTCCAGCACGTCACCGCCCAGCTCCGCGAAGGCACGCTGGGGTTCGCCGCCGAGGATCCGGACGCGCCGGGGAACTGGCCGCGGGTGCTCACGGTGTGGCGGTCCAACCTGCTCGGTTCCTCCGCCAAGGGCCACGAGTACTTCCTGCGCCATCTCCTCGGTACCGACGCGAACCTGCGTGGCGAGGAGGCGCCGCCGGACGCGCGGCCGAACTCCGTGAAATGGCACGACACCGCCCCCGTCGGCAAGCTCGATCTTATGCTGGCAATCGATTACCGCATGACCAGCACCACCTTGTTCGCCGATCTCGTGCTGCCCGCCGCGACCTGGTACGAAAAGCACGACCTCTCGTCGACGGACATGCATCCCTTCGTGCATTCCTTCAACGCCGCCGTCGATCCGCCGTGGCAGACCCGCACCGATTTCGAGGCGTTCCACACCATCGCGAAGCGGTTCAGCGAACTCGCCGAACGGCATCTCGGGGTGCGCAAGGATCTCGTCGCCACCCCGATGACGCACGACACCCCCGGCGAAACGGCGCAGCCCGGCGGAGTCGTCCGCGACTGGCGCGACGGCGACGTCGAGCCGATCCCGGGCGTCACGCTGCCGCGGCTGACCGTCGTCGAACGCGATTACCCGGCGGTGGCGGCGAAACTGGCGACACTGGGGCCGTTGCTGGAGAAACTGGGCGCCACCAGCAAGGGCCTCACCTACGACGTCGGCGAGGAACTGATCTGGCTGCGGGCGAAGAACGGCGTCGCGACCACCGGTGCCGCCCAAGGGCAGGCGCTGATCGACACCGACATCAAGGCCGCGGACGCCATCCTCGCCCTGTCGGGTACCACCAACGGGCGGCTGGCGACACAGGGCTTCCGCGACCTCGAGAAGCGGGTCGGGACCGAACTGGCGCATCTTTCCGCCGAGCACGAAGGAAAACGGATCTCCTTCGCCGACACCCGGTCCCGGCCGGCGCCGGTGATCACCAGCCCGGAGTGGTCCGGCAGCGAGAGCGGCGGCCGTCGCTATTCGGCGTTCGTGATCAACGTCGAACACGGCAAACCGTGGCATACGCTCACCGGTCGCCAGCACTTCTTCCTCGACCACGACTGGATGCACGAACTCGGCGAGGCGCTGCCGGTCTACCGGCCTCCGCTGGGTTCGCAGCACCTCACCGGCGGCACGGGCGACGGCGCGGAGGTCACCGTGCGCTATCTGACCCCGCACAGCAAATGGTCGATCCACTCGACCTATCAGGACAACCTCCACATGCTCACGCTGTCCCGCGGCGGGCAGGGGATCTGGATGAGCCCGGCGGACGCCGAGGCCATCGGCGCCCACGACAACGACTGGATCGAGGCGGTCAACCGCAACGGCGTCGTGGTGGCCCGCGCGATCGTGTCCCATCGCATGCCGGTGGGCACCGTTTTCCTCTACCACGCCCAGGATCGGGCGGTGAACGTGCCGCGCAGCGAGGCGACCGGCAAACGCGGCGGCACGCACAACTCCCTGACCAGGCTGCTGCTCAAACCCACCCATCTCATCGGCGGGTACGCCCAGCTTTCCTTCGGTTTCAACTACCTGGGCCCCACCGGCAACCAGCGCGACGAGGTCACCGTGATCCGCCGCCGTTCCCAGGAGGTGCGTTACTGATGCGGGTCATGGCACAGCTGGCCATGGTGATGAACCTCGACAAGTGCATCGGCTGCCACACCTGTTCGGTGACCTGCAAGCAGGCATGGACCAACCGGACGGGTACCGAGTACGCCTGGTTCAACAACGTGGAAACCCGGCCAGGACAGGGATATCCGCGCCGTTACGAAGACCAGGAACGCTGGAAGGGCGGCTGGGAGCGGACCGCGAAGGGGCGGTTGCGGCTGCGTGCCGGCGGACGGCTGAGCAAACTCGGGAAGCTGTTCGCCAACCCCGACCTGCCGGAGATCTCCGACTACTACGAGCCGTGGACCTACGACTACGCCACCCTGATCGAAGCGCCGCTCGGGGACGACGTCCCCACCGCCGCGCCCCGGTCGGCCATCACCGGCGAACCCACCCAGCCCACCTGGGGGCCGAACTGGGACGACGATCTGGGCGGCTCCACCGAACACGGCGTCAAGGACCCGATCGCCGAGAAGCTCCGGGAAGAACTCGGCATCCGGATCAAGTTCGAGTTCGAGCAGAGCTTCATGTTCTACCTGCCGCGGATCTGCGAGCACTGCCTCAATCCGTCCTGTGTGGCCAGTTGCCCGTCCGGCGCGATGTACAAACGCGCGGAGGACGGGATCGTGCTGGTCGACCAGGACCAGTGCCGCGGCTGGCGGATGTGCGTCACCGGCTGCCCATACAAGAAGGTGTACTTCAACCACAAGACCGGCAAAGCCGAGAAGTGCACCTTCTGCTACCCGAGGGTGGAAGCCGGGCAGCCGACGGTATGCGCGGAAACCTGCGTCGGACGGCTGCGGTACATCGGCGTCCTGCTCTACGACGCCGACAAGGTCACCGCGGCCGCGGCCGTCGAGGATGAGCACGACCTCTACCCCGCGCAACTCGATCTGCTGCTCGATCCGCACGATCCCGCCGTGGTCCGGGCCGCCGAAGCGGCCGGTGTCCCGCACGACTGGCTCACCGCGGCGCGGCGTTCGCCGGTGTACCGGCTGATCCACGACTACCGGCTGGCGCTGCCGCTGCATCCGGAGTACCGCACGATGCCGATGGTCTGGTACATCCCGCCGTTGTCGCCGGTGGTAGACGCCGTCAGCGGAAGCGGTCACGACGGCGAACACCGCGACAACCTGTTCGGCGCCATCGACGCCCTGCGCATCCCGGTCGAGTACCTGGCCGAACTGTTCACCGCCGGGGACACAGCGCCTGTCCACCGGTCGCTGCGACGGCTGGCCGCGATGCGGTCCTACATGCGGGCGGTGAACCTCGGGCAGGAGACCGACGAGGACATTCCCGCGTCCGTCGGTCTCACCGGTGAAGAGATCTTCGGCATGCACCGGCTGCTCGCACTGGCCAAGTACGACGAGCGCTACGTCATCCCCACCGCGGGTGTGGGGCAGGCCCACGATCTGGAGGGCATCGCCACCCGATGCAGCCTCGACGTCGACGGTGGACCGGGCATGGGCCGCGGTGAGTCCACAGTGGACCTGGTCAGCTGGGACGACGGTGCCCGCCCGGACGCGCTGTTCCCCACGCTGCGGGGGCAGGGCCGGTGAGACTCCTACGCCCCCGCGCCGGCCGGGATCACGCCGCGCTGCGCCAGATCGCCGGCTGGTGCCTGCAATACCCCGACGACGCGGTACTCGGCAAACTCGGCCTGCTGCGGGCCTGCCTCGACGAGACCGCCGGTCCCGGCCACGACGCCCTCTCCCGCACCGTGGCCTATCTCGAACAGGGCGAACCCGGGGCGCTGGCGTCGCACTACATCGAGGTCTTCGACCGCAAACCTCGCCGGACACTGCATCTGAGCTGGTTCCTCGACGGCGACACCCGCCGCCGCGGCGAGACACTGGCCTCGCTCCGCCGGTTCTATCGCGGTCACGGATTCGCGCCCGCCGAGAACGAACTGCCGGATTTCCTGCCCGTCATCCTGGAGTTCGCCGCCGCGGCGGACCCCTCGGCCGCCGAGCAGGTACTAGCGCGCTTCCATCCGGCATTGGAGCTGCTGCACCGCAATATGTCCACTATGGACACTCCGTATCGTGACACCGTCTCGGCGGTATTGGCCACCTTGCCCGCCGATCCCGCCCCGCTGCCCGCCGCTCCCCCGGCCGAATCGGTCGGCCTCGACCCGTTCCCCACCGGCGCCGGAGGTGGCCGATGAGTTCCGGACCGGACCTGCTGCTGTGGGGCGCCGCGCCCTACGCGTCGATCGCGCTCCTGGTGTTCGGCACCGTCTGGCGCTACCGGCACGACAAGTTCGGCTGGACCAGCCGGTCCAGCCAGCTCCACGAATCGAGGCTCCTGCGGGTGGCCAGCCCGGTCTTCCACGTCGGACTGCTGATGGTCATCGGCGGCCACGTGCTGGGCTTGCTCGTGCCGAAGGGCGTCACCGAGTTCGCCGGGCTCGACGAACACGCCTACCACCTGATCTCGCTCGGGATGGGCAGCCTCGCCGGACTGGTCGCCGTCGGCGGGCTCGGTCTCCTGCTGTGGCGGCGGATCCGGGTGACGGCGGTCCGCGGCGCCACGTCCGTCAGCGACCGGTACATGTACGTGGTGCTCGTGCTGGTGATGCTCGCCGGGCTGGCGACCACGCTGGTCGACAACGGCGTCCGCGGCGGATACGACTATCGCGAGACCGTCGCCCCCTGGTTCCGCGGCATCCTGCTCCTGGATCCGCGGCCGGAGCTGCTGGCGTCCGCGCCACTGGACTACCGGCTGCACACCGCGCTGGGCATGCTGTTGTTCGCGCTGTGGCCGTTTTCCCGGCTGGTACACGCTTTCAGCGCGCCCGTGCGGTACCTGTTCCGCCCGTACGTGGTCTACCGGCGCCGTGCCCCCGGCACCGTCGGTACCCGGGACCCGCGCCGTGGCTGGGAATGACCCGGATCCGCCGCGCCGTCTACGTCGCGCTGAGCTCGTTCGGCTGCATCGTGCTCATCGGCCTGTGCGCGATCCTGACCGGCGCGCCCCTGCTGTTCCCCTCGCTCGGCCCCACCGCGTTCCTGGTGTTCGCGAGTCCGCAAGCACCCGGCGCGAGCCCGCGCACCACGGTCCTCGGCCACCTCGCCGGTGTCCTCTCCGGTCTCGCCGGTCTCGCCGTCACCGGGCTGCTCACCGCCGCCCCGGATCTGACCCATCCCTCGTGGGCCAGGATCGGGGCGGCCGCGGTGGCACTGGGTCTCACCTGTGCCGCGATGGCCGCCCTCGACCTGCCCCATCCGCCCGCCGGGGCCACGACGCTGATCATCGCGCTCGGCCTCCTGCACACCGCTCCGCAGCTCGTCGCCGTCCTGGTGGGCGTCGTCCTCATCGCCTTGCTGGCCGTGGTGATCAACAAACTGTTCGGCGTGCCCTATCCCTGGTGGCGCTTCGCCGTCACGGCCGAGGCGCCACCTCGCGGAGCGCTCACCAAGGAGAGCGACGACCCGACTTCGCGGGCGTCAGCCACTTCACGGTCGGGCCGGCGCCGATGCCGTGCAGCACCACGCTGCCCAGGACCAGGGTGACGGTGATGAGCAGGATGGTGTCGGCGACGGGCCCCTCGGGAAGGCGATTGAAGGCGAGGAGCCCGAAGACGACCGACGTGGTGCCGCGTGGCCCGAGTATCCCGACCTGCAGGCGTTCGCGGTGGGTCAGCACAGATCCGGCGAGCGAAAGGTGGACGGGGATGATGCGGACCACGGTGACCGCCGCGAAGCAGAACAGTGCGACCTGCCACGAGAGTCCGGCGGAGAACGCCAGAACGGCGCTGACGCCCACGACGAACCACAGCGTCATGGTCAACAGTGAGGTGAAGTCTTCGAGCAGGCGGAAGTCCTCGTCCAACGCACCGGCGCGCACCAGGTCGCGCCCTGCCGGAGACCGATGGATCTGCCTGGCCTTGGTCAGCCGGTGGACGTAACGGAACGTGACACCGCAGATGAAGGACGCGACGAACCCGTTGCCGTCGATGGCGACGGTGGCGGTGTAGGTCAACAGTGGCACCAGCAGCACAACGACGCGCCCGGACTGTTCCGTGAGCCAGTGCGCGCGGTGGGCCGCGGTCAACAACACCGCCAGAAGCGCACCGAACAGCACTCCGACCACCAGGGCTTTGAGCGCGAAGGGCAGCACGGTCCCCAGCGCGTCCAGTGGTGTCCGCTGCTGGGTCCGGTCGCCTGCCAGGATCAACGCGAAGAGGAACAGGGGTGAAACGATCCCGTCGTTGTAGCCGCTTTCCACGTTGAGCACACTGCGCACCCGGGCGGACAGACCGCGATCGCGCACGACCCGTTCGGCCGGGGCGAAGTCGATGGGCACGACCACCCCGGCGAGCAGCAGCAGCACCGGCCACGGCAGGCCCGGGAACAGCAGCCAGCCGAGCAGCATCGCCGCTACGAGGCTGACCGGCATCGCGATGAGCAGCACCCTGGCCACCAGACCGGGTGAGCTGCCCCACAACCGGCCGCCGCGTACCTCGGTGGCGTCCACGAACAACAGTACGGCGAGGACGATCTCCGCCCCGTACAGCATGGCTTCGGTGTTGAGCGCGATAGCGATGGAACTCTCGTTGACGAGGCCGATCACGACGCCCGCGGCGACCATGACGACCGGTGCGCCGAGGTTCCACCGGTCCAGCCGTGACGCCAAGAACGAACGGATCGCGATGGCGACCGCGATCATGAGCAGTAGCGAGTTCATGTGACCGTGCTTCGGATCGTTTGCGATGTCGGCGGGAAGCTTACCCGGCGCCTTTGACCATTGTGGACTCCCCGGCATCGTCCACAGTGGTCACAGCGCCGATCGCACCCCGCCGGTCGGCGGGCACGGTCCGGCCACCCGGCTGGACGGTCCGACCGGCTCGCGGGTGTCGCGACGCCCACCGCGCGCCGGAAGATCGAAGAGCCTGCCCGCGGCCGCGTCCCCGGACGGCGCGTTCTTTCAGCCAAGTGACCGGAGAAAACGGAGTTGTTCCACCGTGCGCACCCCGATCGACCGCTCGGCCTGGCGAATGCTCGTGGGTTACGTCAAGCCACAGCGACGCACTGTCCTCTTCGGAGGAGCACTCGTCCTGCTCGGCGGCCTCGCCGCCGCGGCCCAGCCTCTGGCGGCGAAGGCGCTGGTGGACCGGCTGGGCTCGAGTGACGGGATCACCGGTCTGCTGGCACTGCTGGTCGGGCTCGCACTGGCCGGTGCCGCGATCTCGGTGATCGGCGACTACCTGCTCGAACGGGCAGGCGAGTCGGTCGTGCTCGCCGCCAGGAAACGGCTTGCCCGACGGCTGATCTCGTTGCGGGTGCCCGCCGTGCACCGCGCGGAGCCCGGCGACCTGCTGTCCCGGTTCACCGGCGACACGACGTTGTTGCGCGAGGTGTGCACTCACGCGTTCGTCGCACTGGTCACCGGCACGGTGACGACCATCGTGATGGTCGTGATGATGGGCTTCATGGACCTTGCCCTGCTGGGCATCACCCTGGCCGTCCTCCTGATCGTCGGCCTGCTCGCCGCCGCCGGAATGCCGATGATCGAAAAGGCTTCCCACGCCGCTCAGAGCGCCGTCGGCGAGACCGGTGCGCGGCTGGAGCGTGTGCTCGGCGCCTTCCGCACCGTCAAGGCCGCCGGGGCCGAAACCAGGGAGATCGCCGCGATCGAACGCGGCGCCGAGGACGCGTGGCGTGCCGGTGTCCGTTCGGCGCGGTGGGAGTCGCTGGTGCACGGTGCGAACACCCTCGCGGTCCAGGCCTCCTTCCTCGCCGTGCTCGGCATCGGTGGCGCACGGGTCGCGACCGGTGCCATGTCACTGTCCTCTTTGGTGGCTTTCCTGCTGTTCCTGTTCTATTTGCACGAACCGATCGGGCAGCTGCTCCACGCGGGCAGCAGGCTGCAGATCGGGCTGGCCGCGATTCGCCGCCTGTCCGAGATCGAGACGCTGCCCACCGAGCGGACCGGTCCCGCCGGCGCCGAGCCGGACGCGACCGGGCGTCGAGGAGAAGGCCTCACCTTCGAAGACGTGCGGTTCCGGTACGGTCCGGACCGGCCGGAGGTCCTGTGTGGCGTGAGCGCCGACATCCCGGCGGTGGGCATGACGGCGTTCGTCGGTCCCTCCGGTGCGGGCAAATCCACCCTCTTCGGGCTGGTCGAGAGGTTCCACGAGCCGGACTCCGGCCGGATCCTGCTGGACGGCCGCGACCTGGCCGACTGGGATCTGGCGAGCCTGCGCGCGGACATCGGATACGTCGAGCAGGACGCCCCACTGCTCTCCGGGACGTTGCGGGACAACCTCGTCTACGGCAGGCCGGACGCCACCGAGGAGGAGATCCGCGACGCGGTGGCGCGGACCCGGCTGGACACGCTCGTCGACCGCCTTCCCGACGGGCTGGACACCGCTGTCGGACACCGCGGCAACTTCCTGTCCGGCGGTGAACGGCAACGCGTCGCGCTCGCCCGCGCACTGATCCGGCGCCCTCGTCTCCTGCTGCTCGACGAGATCACGTCACAACTGGACGCGGCGAACGAGATGGCGATCCGGGACGTGGTCACGACGGTGGCGAAGACGATGACCGTCATCGTGGTGGCGCACCGGCTGTCGACGGTCACGCAGGCTGACCGGATCGTGGTGCTGGACAACGGAATCGTCCGGGCGACCGGCACGCACGACGAGCTGCTCGCGAACGATCTGCTGTACGCCGACTTCGCCGCGACACAGCTGCTCACCGGCGAACGCGATGACTGAGCACACGCGCGGTTCCCCTCCAGGCGCGGGGAGGTCGGGCCGCGTCATCCATGGGCCGTGAGCGGGAGCCGCAGCCTGAGCTGAAAGCCACCGTCGGGCATCGCACCGGAATACAGCCTCCCGCCCAGCAGCGCGGCCCGTTCCTGCAATCCGACGAGCCCGTGGCGGGCGCTGGGCAGGGCGAGTGTCGGCCGGGTGGGCCGGGTGTTGGTGACCGTGACGGTCAGGTCCGTGTCGTCCCGGGTGATGTCGATGGTGACGCCCGCGCCGGGCGCGTGCTTGCGCACGTTGGTCAGCGCTTCCTGGATGGTGCGGTAGATGGCCCGCTGCACCGGCGGCTCGAGGTCCTCGGGGGCGTCCCCGACGAGGCGGGCATCGAGCGCGCTGTTGTCGATGAGCCGGCGAAGGTCGGTCAACGTGGGCTGAGGGGTGAGCTCGGTCGCCGGTGTACCGGAGGCGCGCAGCAGGTTCACCATGTGCCGCAGTTCGTCGAGCGTGTTCACCGACAGTTGCCGGACATTCTCCGCCGCCGCCTTCACCGCGGGGTCCGTGGTGCTGACCTTCATCGCGCCCGCCTGCACCGCGATGAGGCTCACCTGATGCGAGACGACGTCATGCATCTCGCGGGCCAGCTGGTTGCGTTCCTTGGCCAGGACCGCCTGGGCGTCCAGCCGCCGCTCGTGCTCCCTGGCCTGTTTGACTTCGTCCAGCCGCAGGGCCAGCTCGCGCCGGCTGTGCAGGAACCGGCCGAGAAGGATCGGCGCTCCCGCGGTCATGGTGAAGTAGATGACCCCGAGCAGCATCTCGGTTCGCCAAAACTCCGGAGCGACGTCGAGCAACGGGAAGGCGACGCTGCCCGCGGTGACCAGCCAGCAACCCGCGAGCAGCCACCAGCTCCGGTAGCGGCCGGCCACGGTGTACAGCGTGACTATCGCCGCGACGATCGCGCCGGAGTACACCACAGCGGGCAGAGTCACCACGAAGGACGTCAGCGGCCAACGCTCGCGCACCAGGACCCCGAGCATCGCGATCACGTACAGGGCGAGAGCGGTCGACGACTCCTCACTGATCGCTGTCAACGCTCCCTCGACCACGGCGGCCACGATCAGCACGACGTCGAGAAGGGTGGTGCGAAGTCTCTCCGTCATGCTCATCGCTCCCCGTCTTCGAGCAGACCGGCGCGCTGGGCCACCAGCGCCGCCTGCACCCGGCTGCCCACCCGCAGCTTGGTCAAGATCGCGCTGACGTGGTCCTTCACCGTGCCGACGCTGAGGTGCAGGTGGATCCCGATGTCGGTGTTGGACATTCCTTCGGCGATCAGCACAAGGACCGCGCGCTCGCGTTCACTCAGCCGATCGAGCTGCTCCGCCGCCGAACTCGCGTCGGAACCCAGGTAGCCGTCGACGACGGTACGGGTGACCTTGGGCGAGAGCACCACGCCACCGACGACGAGGGCGCGGACGGTCTCGGCGAGCTGCTCGGGTCCGGTGTCCTTGACGATGAAGCCCGCCGCGCCCGATCGCAGCGCCATCGCGATGTATTCGTCCGAGTCGAACGTCGTGAGCATGGCCACGACGGGAGGATTCTTGAGACCACGAAGCCGGCGGAGCACGGTGAGCCCGTCCACGTCCGGCATCCGGATGTCGAGTAGCACGACGTCGGGCTTGTGCAGGCTCACTTCGCGAACGGCCTGTGCCCCGGTCGGCGTCGCGACGACTTCGATGTCCCCGGCCGCCTGAAGGATGAGGCGGAAACCGGTCCGCACCAGTTCCTCGTCGTCGACGACGACCACCCGGATCACGCCACGCTCCTTTGTGGACTCCGTCTGCCCGGCGCCGCCGTCACCGAAGCCTTGCCGGGCCGTCCGGCCTTGTCTATCCAGGCGAGGGCGACCGCCGAGATGATGAAGGCGAGGTGGATCACCGTCTGCCACAGGATGATCTGGCCGGCGTGCGGTGTGGTCGCGTACAGCGACTGTGCCTGGATGAAGGTCCTCAAGAGGTGGATCGACGAGATGCCGATGATGGCCATGGCCAGTTTCACCTTGAGCACGTTGGCGTTGACGTGGGACAGCCATTCGGGCTGGTCCGGGTGATCCTCCAGGCGGATGCGGGACACGAACGTCTCGTAGCCGCCGATGATCACCATGATGAGCAGATTGGCGATCATCACGACGTCGACCAGGCCGAGCACGATGAGCATGATCTCGGATTCGTTGAGGGAACCGATCTTGGTGATCAGATGCCACAATTCGAGCATGAACTGCCAGACGTAGGCGCCTTGCGCCACGATGAGGCCGATGTAGAGCGGTGCCTGCAGCCAGCGGCTCAGGAAGATCAATGCTCCGAGCCTGGGCGCAGTGGTGGGAAGATTCTTTTCCGCGTTCATGGACTTTCGTTCTGTAGTGACTGAATGGGGACCTGCGCCGGCGGTACCGCACGACCTGCCACCTCGCCGCCGGCTCGCGACCGTTCGGCTTCCTCCGGCAACGGGGGTCCCGGATTGAGACCCATCGCCACCCGTGCCGCGCGGATGTGGTGAAACCCCTCCAGCGCCGTCTGTTTCGCCAGTCCCGCCTGCTCGACGGTCTTCGCCAGGTCCAGCCGAGAGCAGGCAAGGGTGAATCGCTCGGAAGCAGCGGCCAACGCCTGCTTCGCGGGCGCGTTGGTACCGAGCAGATGCGCGACCTGTCCGGCGAGGCGTTCCACCCAGCGTCTCGCGTCGGACAGGGCGTCATCCAGCTCACGCTTCCGGGCGATGTCCTGGAACCGCAGGTAGAGCAGGCCGCACAAGAAGGCGACACCGGACAGCACGATCAAAACGATCAGAATATTCACGAAAACACTCCAAGGTAAGGCCACACCGGCGACGAGTGGGCGTTCTCGCACCACCAAGGCGATCGTCGGGGCCTACCTGGGCCCGTTCTTGAACACCTGGTCCGCGAAGGCGAGCAGGTAAGGAAGGGCGGCGCGGGCCGTATGCCACGTGTGGTTGTAACCGCGTTGCATGTGGACGACGGCGCCCTGCCCGCGGGCGTGGAGAGCGTCGGCGATCCGGTTCGCGGTGGTGACATCCGCCGGGGCGCCGGTTCCGGCGGTGAGGATGGTGGCGACCGGGTACGGGAACGGCATGGTGGGCAGGTAGGTCCGTGGTGTGTTGGCGGCGACGAGTGCCGGGTCGGCGACGAGCAACGCGCCGTTGTCGGTGGTGTCGTACGGCATGGTGAGCAGCAGCGCGGCGAACTTGTCGGTGTGGTGCAAGCCGATGTTCAACGCGGCGAAGGCGCCACCCGACATCCCGCCCAGTGCCCGGTGGGTGCGATCGGGGACCGTCCGGTAATACCGGTCGATCGTGGTGACGACCGTTTGCGCCAGATAGGTTTCCAGCCGGGGACCACCGGGGATGTCGAGACCGTCGAGGTCTCGTCCTGGCTCCCCCGCGGTCAGGTCGACGGACACGACGATCATCGGAGCGATCGCCTGGTGCAGATAGGCCATGCGCAGGGTCCCCGGCGCGTCACCGGCGCCGAGCCAGTCTTCCGGAGCGGCGGGAAAGCCGTGCACGAGGTAGGTGACCGGATAACGCCGGTTGTCGTTGGCGCGGTCGTGGTACCCCGGCGGAAGCAACACGAACGTCCGCCCCCGCGGCACGGCGTTGGCGGGATCGGGAACGGCGAGACGCTCGAGGATCGGCGCGTGGACGCCGTCGGGAGTGACGAAGCCGGCCCTGCGGGGTCGCGAGTCGGCGGTTCCGTCGTCGATCATCTCGCCGAGCGCACGCAGCGGTCCACCGCCACGCTGGAGCATGAGCGCGAGGTCACGTGGCGTCCGGACATAGCCGATGTAGCTGTTGGTGGCGGTGACCGCGCCGAGCAGGACACAGCACAGCATGACCGCGATGGCGCTTCGGCGTGCCCCGGTCCGGCCACGGAACCGGACCGCGAGCATCGCGGCCACGACGGCCAGCGACCCGAAAGTCCCCCAAATCCAAGGGGACTCGAGTGCGCCGGTCGCCTGTGCGTGTTCGACGACCTCGCGAGGGACCGCGGGTACGGAAACACCCAAGGCAGCTCCTTCGGTCGGTGGCCGTCGGGTGGGGCCCGGCGGCGGCTCCGGGGTACACGGGGAACGAGCCGCCGCCGGTTGTACCGACGACTGCTGCTACGCGGGGACGACGACAGCAGCCATCGGTGGTTCTTCGGGGGGTCACCACTGATCGTCGACGCCGCCGTGGTCCATCCCGTCGTCCTGTCCGCCGTGATGCTGTTGCTCGCCCGCCGAGGCCTCGTGTCCGCCGAAGGCTCCGGTGAGCCCGCCGAGCAGCAGACCGCCACCGGCGACACCGGCCGCGGCCGCGGCGGCCGTCTTGAGGAATCCGCCTCCGCCGGGGCGACCTTGCGGGGCTTCCCCGGCGACCGGCCCGGTATCGCGGCCACGGCCGAACATGCCCGAGAAGAATCCGCCGCCGCCGGACTGCGCCGGAGCCTGGCCGTACGGGTCCCGCTGCGCCCCGTACGGGTCACGATGATTGCCATACGGGTCCTGGTAAGGCGCGGAACGCTCCAGTTCGGCGATGCGTGTCTTCGCGTTACGCAGGGCGTCCTCCTGCATGAGAACGGCGCCCACCAAGAGATACAGCGCGTCCGGCTGACCGGCGATCTGCCTGCTGATCAGGTCGGCGACCTCCGGGTCCTTGTGCACCGGCTGGGCCTGGCGAAGTCGGTCGGCGAGGCCGAGAATGAGCTGCCGGTCTTCGTATTCCATGGAATCTCCCTTCCTCTGCCTCAATACTGTGCGAAGCCGGGGGCGTCCGGTATCGGTGACCCGGCCGGAAACGCCCGCCAGGTGGCTGCCCGCGACCCACCGGTCGGCCGCCTGCCGCTCGCCCACCGGCGCGTCCGCGCCGAGACATGGCCCGGCTACTGTCCTTTGTGGACAGTAGAGCGCAGGTCAGGCGGTGCCGGTCCAGTAGAGCGGATTGACGCCCTGGTAGGCGACCTTGATCGTCACCTCGGCCGGATTGGCCGGTAGCGCCACGACGAACCCGAAGGTGCGCTCCGCGCCAGGAAGGACGTCCGCGGGTAGCTTGTCCCCGATCCCCTTGGCCGCATCGGTGATGCTCACCGATGCGGCACCGTTCGTGGTCGCGGCGAAGGTGAAGGCCGAAGCCTCCAGCGCCTTTTTGGTCGTGTTGCGAACGGTGACGGTGAACTTCGCGCCCCGTGTCAGTTCTTTCGACCGTTGCGGATCAGCGGGCAAATCGTAGCCTGCGGGTTTGCCGACGGAGACGACGCCGCGCTTGCCTGTCCGCTCTTCGCCGAATTTCATCACTTGCGGGGCCGCGCTCTTCGAGGTGCTGGTCGAACTCGTGGAGGACGACTTGCTCGCCTGGCCTCCACATCCCGTCACGACGAGGCAGGTTGCCACGGCCACGGCGACTGCTGTGCGTCGCATGAATTCTCTCCCGATGTCCGGAACATTGTCTCCTGGTGACGGTATGTGCGTCCCTGAGCCGAATTCATCGGACTGGCGGCGACTCCCGGCCGTCAGGTGGCTGGAGAACGCCATCCGGTCGGCCAGGACGTCCTGGCCGCGTCGCCGAATCCAGCCGATGGACGGGGTGACCCCCGCCAGGTCGGGGATGGCGCCGGGCTTTCACCGCACTCGACACTGAGCTGTCCTGAACCGCCACGAGAGGTTGCGACGGAACAATGCCGACCCCTTTCCCGCTGGGAGCCCCGTGCTGGGTCGAGATCCCGACCATCGACTTGACGACCACGATGCGGTTCTACCAAGCCGTGTTCGGATGGCGGTACGAACATCGCGATGACAACGACAAGACGGATTACGTGATAGCGACCGTCGGCGGCGTGCCCGTGGCCGGATTGCGGCAAAGTCCGACCCGCGCCATCCAGTGGAACCTGTACTTCGCGACACCGGATCTGACGTCGACCCTCACCACCGCGGGACAACTCGGCGCACGGATCACCGAAAAAGGACATGTGGTCCCCGGCATCGGCACCAAATCACTCCTCACCGCACCCGGCGCCGCATCGATCGGCGTGTGCGAACCGGGCACCGACTGGGATTTCCAGGCAGGCGAACCATCTTCCCTTGGCTGGGCCGAGTACGTGACCCATCAACCGCACCACGCCAACCGCTTCCTCAGCCGGCTCTTCGAGTTCACCCAGAAACGATTCGACTACGGCGACCAGGTCAGGTACCGGGTCTTCTACTCCGCCGGGAACTCGGTCCTCGCGACCGTGGGA
Source organism: Amycolatopsis orientalis DSM 40040 = KCTC 9412 (assembly GCF_000478275.1). GTDB lineage: Bacteria > Actinomycetota > Actinomycetes > Mycobacteriales > Pseudonocardiaceae > Amycolatopsis > Amycolatopsis orientalis. The sequence goes on along the minus strand of NZ_ASJB01000057.1, from coordinate 219,224 downwards.
ATGGAACCGAACACCCCACGACAGGTACCGCCTCGCTGGATCGTGCATTTCGGCGTCCCGTCGGATCGCGGCTTCACCGACACCGTCCGGGTCGCATGCTCCTCCGGTGGCCGGCTGCGGTTCAAGCCGTACGGCTCTCCGCTGGGCCGCGTCGCCGTGCTCTCCGATCCCCTCGGAACTCGCTTCGCCATCATGGACCCCGCCCCGGCCATGGACTCACGGGCTGACGACGGAGAGGACGACTGACTCCAGATCCTCGACGTACGAACGGTTTTCGGCCATCCGGTCGGCGGGGACTTCCAGCCGACCGGATGGCCACGATCGACACCTGCCGGATGGTCCGCGGACCTCGGCGCTGCGACGTTTTGAGTATGTCGCAGATCGATTCCTCACCAGGATCGCCACCTCCCCCACCACCCGAACTCGCCGAACCCGCCGGGCCGGTCGAGGCCGGGCCGTCGACGGCGCGGCTGATCGGGGTGGACCTGGCCCGTGCGCTCGCCGTATTCGGCATGTACGCCGTGCACCTCGGACCGGCGCCGACCGCGGTGAGCGGCTTCGGCGGATGGCTGCTGGGCTTGGCGGAAGGCCGGGCCTCGGCGCTTTTCGCCACCCTCGCGGGGTTCTCCCTGATGCTGATCGCCGGACGGCTGGAGCCGAAGACCGGTTTGGCGGGCCGGCAGGCCCGGGTTCGGATCGTGATCCGCGCCGTGATCCTGTTCGCGATGGGTGTTCTTTTGGCGATGACCGACGCCGGAACCGTCGTCATCCTCTCCTACTACGGGGTGTACTTCCTGCTGGCACTGCCTCTGCTGCGGCTGCGGGCCAAGACCCTCGCGATCATCGCGGCCGTGCTCGCGGTCGTCACCCCGCTGGCGAAGTTCGGCCTGACGACTCTGGTGAGCGGGCCGGTCATGGAGACCATCAACGCGTACGACCCACTCAAGCGGCTCAGTGAGATCGGCGTGCTGGACCTTCTGCTCAGCGGGCTCTACCCCACCATCACCTGGATGACGTTCGTGGTCGCCGGGATGGCGCTGGGACGGGCGGACCTCGACTCCAGCGCGGTGAGGCGGCGGCTGGCCGCGATCGGCGCCGCGCTCATCGCCTTCGGTTACGGAGTGCCCTGGCTGTTGACCAGGTTCATCGACGGCCTTCGGGAAGCCGCGGAGCAGCCATGGGGCCGTGGCGCCGAGAAGGCGGGTTCAGCGGCCGTCAAAACCCTGGGCGAAGGCGGGAAGGCCATGGCCGAAGGCGGGAAATCGATGGTCGAAGGCGGACCGAAGGGGATGGACGGATCGGGCTGGGGGCTGTTGCTGGCCAGGCCGCACAGCTCCTCCACCTTCGACCTGGTCGGCAGCGTGGGCATCGCGATCATCGTGCTGGTGGGTGCGACGGTGCTGCTGACCCGGCTGTCGTGGCTGCGTCGCCTGATGACCCCGGTCATCGCCGTGGGCACCATGTCGCTGACCCTCTACGTCGGACACTTCCTGGTAGGCGCGCAGTTCGGGGCACTCGGGAAGGGCCAGGGCACCGGGAACAACTCCGCGATGGTGTTGTTCTGGTTCATCATCGGGGCCACCGTCTTCGCCTGGCTCTGGTCCCGCTTCTTCCGCCGCGGACCGCTGGAGTACCTGCTCCACCTCGCCACCAAGGCCGCGAAATTCGTCCGGTGAACCACCTGGTCGTGAGTGGTAATGACGGTTAGAACCGCCATTACCACTCACGACCTCCTCAACCGAATCCCCTCACTACTTTGGAGTGTGCTTCGTGAGTTTCGCGATCGTTCTGGTCGTCCTGGCCGCCCTCGCCTTCGGGGCCGGTCTGCTCTTCACGCGTTTCCAGGCCGTGGCCAAGAAACGACAGCTGGACGACGCACTGGCCGAGGCGCGCCGCTGGGTGGAACGGCTCGCCGGTCAGGTCATGCATCTGACCGGCACCAACGCCGCGGCGAAGCAGGCGTTGGCGGACGCGTCCGAGCGGTACACCGCCGCGGGGTCGCAGCTGGATCTGGCCCGGACGGTCGAGCAGGCGGGGCTGGCCAAGGAGACCGCGTTGGAAGGCCTCTACTACATCCGCGCGGCACGGGTCGCGATGGACCTGGATCCGGGGCCCGCGCTCCCGACGGACGCCGCGAGAGCGCGGGCGGGCACGGTGACGGAGCACCGGAAGGTCGAAGTCGAGGGCGAAACGTACGAAGCCTCACCTGCCCCCGGGCACGACACGCCGCACTACTACCCCGGTGGCCAGGTCGCGGGGCGCCCGGTGCCAGAGGGCTGGTACAACCGGCCGTGGTGGAAGTCGGCGCTGATCGGTGGCGCGTGGGGCGCCGGAGCGGCTGTCCTGTTCGGTTCGCTGTTCGTGGGAATGGAGGGTGTCGCGGCTGCGCAGACCTGGCAAGACGGTTTCGACGCGGGCGGGCAGGACGCGTTCGCTCCGGACGACGTCGGTTTCGACGATGCGTGGGACTTCTGAGCACGATGCGCGGGATCGTGACGATGGCCCTTATTCTCTTCCCGGTGGTCCGGCGGCGTGTTTAGGAGTGGAATGTGATCCGGGTAGTGGTGGTCGACGATGAGGCGCTGGTCCGTTCGGGATTCCAGCTGATCCTCCGTGCCGCCGGTGATATCGACGTGGTGGCCACCGCGACCGGTGCGCAGGCCCTGCGGGAGATCGGGGTGCACAAACCGGACGTCGTGCTGCTCGACATCCGCATGCCGGACGTCGACGGCCTGACCATCCTGCGACAGCTGCGCGCCCTGCCCGATCCGCCCGTCGTGGCCATGCTGACCACGTTCGACTCGGACGAGTACATCGCGACCGCGCTGCGGTCGGGTGCCGCGGGTTTCCTGCTCAAGGACACCGAACCGGAGCACCTCGCGCAGCTGGTGCGGACGCTGGCGAGCGGCGGGGTGGTGCTTTCCCCGAAGGTCACCCGGTCCGTTGTGGACGGTTTCCTCGATTCGGGCGCCGGTTCGGCTGCCGTCGACAGTGTGTCGCGGCTGACCGACCGGGAGCGCGACGTCCTGGTACTGATCGCCGAAGGACTGTCCAATGCGGACATCGGCGCCCGCGTCCACCTCAGCGTGGGCACGATCAAGGACCATGTCAGCGCGATCCTGACCAAGCTCAAGGTGAACAGCCGGGTGCAGGCGGCGCTGGTCGCGCAGCGAGCCGGGTTGCTGCGCGACGGGGACCGACCTCAGCCTTGAGTCACGGGAAGACTGAGCCGCACCCGGTACCCGCCACCGGGTGTCGGCCCGGCGTCCAGGGTCCCGTCCAGCAGTTCGGCCCGCTCCCGCAGGCCGATCAAACCGTGCTGGGCGCTCGGCAGGGAAAGCGTCGGCCGGGTCGGCGGGCCGTTGGTGATCGTGACCCCCATGTCGTTCTCGTTGTGCCACAGGTGCACGGCGGCGGTGGCCCCCGGTGCGTGTTTACGCACATTGGTCAGCGCTTCCTGGACGGTGCGGTAGACCGCCCGCTGGGTGGCGGCGTCCACATCGGACGGTAGCGTTCCCTCGATCGTGGTCTCGATCCCGCTGTTGGCGACCAGGGCGGGCAGAACGGCGAGCGTCGGCTGCGGCGCGAGATCCGTCGTCGAGCCACCGGATGCCCGCAGCAGCGCCACCATGTGGCGAAGCTCGTCGAGGGTGTCGACGCTGAGCCGCCGGATGGAGGACGCGACGTCCTTTGTGTCCGGACCGGCCGGGGTGACCTGCAGCACCCCGGCCTGCACCGCGATGAGACTGACCTGATGCGACACGACGTCGTGCATCTCACGGGCCAGCTGGGCCCGTTCCTTGGCCAGGATCGACTGTTCGATCAGCAGCCGCTCGTGATCACGCGCCTCGTCGATTTCCTTGAGCCGTAAGGTCAGATCCCGTCGCGTCTGCACAAGCTGCCCGAGGACGGCGGGCGCCGCACCCATCAACAACGCGTAGATCGCGTCTATCAGGCCGGATCGTCCTGACTCCACGTCGATCTGACCGTTCCACGGCGCGACGTAACCGAGGATCACGACCAGCGAACACAACGCCAGAAGCCGTCGATCCCGGGTTTTCTGGGCGACGCTGTACAACGCGACCAGGACGGCGACGACCGAATACGAGAACGCCAGCATCGGCAGGGTCAGCGCGAAACACACGAACGGATGACGACGCCGGATCAGGAGCGCGAGGATCGCGACACCGGAGGCCACCGTGGAGCTCATCTCGGCGTGTTCGAGGCCGAGCCACGCGTCCACCACGGCCAAGCCGATCAGCGCGGCGCTCTCCGCCCACGCGGGCACGCGGTACCGGGGCGTCACGGGGGCGCCTGTTCGTTCGTCCACCGGGCCATTATGGGCTTCCGCCACCACGGCGGCGAAAGTTCACCCGCGGCGCGCGAGGTCCATCCGCCGGGTGGCCGGTCCACCCCCGCCGACCGGCCGGACATTCCGGCCCACCGTCCGGTTGTGGGTCCGGTTCCCCGCTCTGTCCATGGTGGACCGAACCGGCGCCGCTTACCGTGGAAACGAAGCCACGGTTCGGACAAAGCGAGCGGGAGTAGTCACCGGAATGAACACAGTGCTGGATTGGGACCTGGTGCACGGGGCCGTACCGGCCACCGTCACCATGGCCGGCCTGGCCGCCGGTGCCGTACTGCTGTTCCGGCGGGATCGCCGGTGGTGGACCCGGACGGTGCCGATCGTCGCGGCCGCGTGCGCCGTGGTGACCTTCCTTGCCTGGCTGATCGTCGACGTCCTGTGGAAGCCCTTTCCCGATCCTGTTCCGCAGAGCGTGGTCGCGTGGATCGGCGTCGCGCTGGGCGGGGCCGGACTGGCGATCGCGTGGCAACCGCGGCGCCGGTGGACGCTGCGCGGTGTCAGCGCCCTCGCCGGTGTCGTGGTGGTGCTGGCAGCCGGAGCGAACATCAACGCGCACTTCGGGCACTACCCCAGCCTGCGGGCGGCCTTCGAACTGCCGCCCGCCAACGAGGTCCCGTTCACGAGCGTCGGCCTGGCGACCGGGACACCCCTTCCGCGGTCGCCGGAGCGGGCGCTGCTCGAGGGCTGGCAGCCGCCGGCCACGATGCCGAAGAACGGTGTGGTGACCCAGGTGTCCATTCCCGCGGCGACGTCGCACTTTCCCGTGACCCGGAAGGCGTATCTCTACCTTCCGCCCGCCTACCGGACCTCGCCTCGCCCCTTGCTGCCCGTGCTGGTGCTGCTCCACGGGCAGCCCGGCGGACCGCGTGACTGGATCAACGGCGGCCAGATCGCGACGATGATGGACCGCTTCGCCGCGGCGCACCGGGGAGTCGCGCCGGTCGTCGTGATGCCGGACGCCACCGGTGACGCCTTCGGGAATCCGCTCTGCCTGGATTCACGCCTCGGCCGCGCCGAGACCTATCTGGCCGGGGATGTTCCCGGCTGGATCAAAGCGACACTGCAGATCGATCCGGACAACAGGAAGTGGGCCGTGGCGGGTTACTCCTACGGCGGGACATGCGCGCTTCAGCTCGCCCTGCGCCGGCCGGGCACGTTCCCCACGTTCGTGGACATCGCGGGTCAGGACGAACCGACCCTCGGCTCACGGGCGAAAACCGTCGGTGAGGCGTTCGGCGGGGACGAGAACGCGTTCCGCCGGTTCACCCCGATCGACCTGCTCGCCACCCGCGGGTACCCCGGATCCGCGGGTGTCCTCAGCGTCGGCAGGTCCGACTCGGTCTTCCTGCCGCAGCAGAAGCGTGTCTTCGAGGCCGCGCGGCGCAACGGGATCGCCGTGACCTGGCGTGAGACACCGGGCTCGCACAACTGGCAAGCATGGTCCGCGGGGCTGAGCGATTCGCTCGCCTGGCTGGCGGGCCGGATGGGACTGGTCAAGCAGTGAAGACGTGGCTCGGCAAACTCGCCCGGATCCCGCTGGGCGTCCCCTTCACCACGACGTTGGTGCTGCTGCTCTGGCTGATCGGGCCGCTCACCGGGAGCCTGTCGTCCGGACCGCCCGGTGACCTGCTGGACAAGATCGGTTTCGGCTTCGACCCCTGGCTGCGTGGGCAGTGGTGGACACCGCTCACCTCGATGTTCTGGTCCGGCGGGCTCGCCCAGTACCTCGGGAACACCCTCCTCGTCGCGGCCTTGTGCGGCTTCGCCGAACGGCGGATGTCGACCCTGCGAACCCTGTCGATCTTCCTGATCACCCAGGTGCTGGGCACGACGGCGACCGCGGTGATCGTCATCGGGTCGGGCGCCGACGAATGGTGGTCCACCGATCTGCTGTCCGCGGTCGAGGTCGGCCCGTCCGCCGGTGCCATCGGCGTCGCCGTCGCCGCGACCTCCGCGCTGACCGCCGTCTGGCGGCGACGTCTGCGCCTGCTCCTCCTGCTGGCCGTGGTCATGCTCGCCCTGTATGTCGGCTCCTTGACCCAGCTGTCACAGGTTTTCGCGGCACTGCTCGGGCTCGCGCTCGGCACCTTGGTCGTACGTGAACGCCCGGAAGCGCCGTCAGCGCCTTCCCGAGGTGAGACCCGGCTCCTGGTCGCCTTGGCCGTGGCGGCGTCGGCGGTCGGCCCGCTGGTCGCCGCGGTGTCGCAGACCGCGAGCGGTCCCCTTTCGGTGTTCCAGTATCTCTTGGTCGGATCGCAACCGGATCGCGCCTTCGTGGATTCCACTTGTGCCGATCCCGGCGCGCTGGTGGAGTGCCGCAGGCTGCGCGCCGAGGTCCGCATGAGCGGTCTCGGCTCCGTCTTCATGTCGGTCGTCCCGGTCGTCTTGCTGCTGGTGCTGGCCGAAGGGCTGCGCCGGGGCCGGAAGTTCGCCTGGTGGGCGACGATGGCCTTGAACGTCGCACTCGCCGGGCTCGGCGCCGTGCTGATGACGTCCTATGTGGACGAACCGCTGCCCCGGTCCACAGCGGACTGGGTGCAGACGCTCGCCCCGCTCCTGCAGCCGATCGCCATCCTCGTACTGCTGGTGCTGACCAAGGCGAAGTTCGACGTGTCGGCGCCGCGAGGCACCTACCGCGCCTTCGCCGGCCTCGCCGCCAAGACGCTGCTGATCTGCGCCGCCGTCTACGTCTGGGGCGCTTATCTGCTTCGCGGCCAGTTCGAACCCACGGCGACGATCGGCGGGATCCTCACCGATCTCCCGACCCGGTTCGCCCCGCCCGGCTACCTCGGTGCCATCGAAACGGCCGTGCTGCCCAACGGCGGACCGGCGACGATGCTGCACCAGTGGATCGGCGTGCTCTTCTGGCTCGTCGTACTCGCCGGCGGGCTGATCACGTTCCGGAAGGCCATCGTCGAACGACGCGCGGCCGACCGCGACCGCGCCCGTGCGCTGCTCGAGGCCCATGGCGGCACTTCGATGTCCCATATGATCACCTGGCCGGGCAACGATTACTGGTTCACGCCGGACGGCGGGGCCGTGATCGCCTACCGCGTCATCTCCTCGGTCGCACTCACCACCGGCGAGCCGGTCGGCGCTCCCGCCTCGAGAAGCGCCGCGGCACAGGAGTTCTCCCGGTTCTGTACCCGGAACGGCTGGACTCCCTGCTTCTACAGCATCACCGACGACCTCCGGCAGCACCTTCCGTCGTGGAACTCGGTACAGGTCGCGGAGGAGACCGTCGTCCCGCTGGAAGGCCTGGAGTTCAGGGGAAAGAAGTGGCAGGACATCCGGACCGCGATGAACAAGGCGAAGAAGTCCGGCGTCACCGCCGAGTGGGTGTCCTATGTGGACACCCCGCCGTGGATGTCCGGCCAGATCAAGGCGCTGTCCAGGGATTGGCTGGCGGACAAGGGCCTGCCGGAGATGCGGTTCACCCTCGGCGGCCTCGACGAACTCGCCGATCCCGACGTCCGCTGCCTCGTCGCGGTCGACGACGAGCAGCGGGTCCACGGCGTGACGAGCTGGCTCCCGGTTCGCGACGAAGGGCGGATCGTGGCCTGGACACTGGACTTCATGCGCCGCGGCCCGGACGCGTTCCCCGGCGTGATGGAGTTCCTGATCGCGTCCATGGTCGTCCGCTGCCGCGATGAAGGCGCCGAGTACCTGAGCCTGTCCGGCGCGCCGCTCGCGCGGCTCGACCAGGACGAGCAGACCGCTCCCCTGCAACGGCTGCTCGACGTCGTCGGCAAGACATTGGAACCGGTCTACGGATTCCGGTCACTTCTGGCGTTCAAGGCCAAGTTCCAGCCCACCTATCTCCCGCTGTACATGGCCTACCCGCGGGTGGCGGCATTGCCGAGCATCGGCAATGCCATCGCCAAGGCGTACCTGCCGAGGATCACCTTCGGGCAGGCGTTCCAGTTGATCAGCAAGGTGATCACCCGCCGCTGAGGCGCGTGGGTCGTGAGTGGTAAGTGCCGTTAGAACGGCACTTACCACTCACGACCCGGCTGCCGCAAGTTGCCGAAGGGGCCCTTCACCGCATCGCATCCGGCGAAGGGCGCTTTCCCCACATGCGATGCGGGGAAAGCGCCCTTCGCCCGCGCCCGAACCTCCCCGCCCGCGTCCAGGTGGTCGTGAGTGGTAAGTGTCGTTAGAACGACACTTACCACTCACGACCGGGGCCACGCTGGTGCGTCAGCCGGGATGGGAAACGTACCGGTCTCCCCAGTAACCGGCGAAGGACACCGGCTTGCCCGCCATGTCCCAGCCGAGGAGGTTGTCCTCCCCTGTGCTCACCAGCAGGTCCCGGATGACCCGCGTCATCGGCCCGGGATGGACCTCATGCCAGGCGTCCCTGTTGTTGTAGGCGACCTGCCACTCGTCCGGGTTCGCCGCTCCGGTGATCCACCAGAAAGTTCCCCCCGCACCGTTGTCACCCCAGGGATAGAGGCCGCCGGGTTCCGGGAACAACCGGTACGGGACATCCCGCAGGTAGCCGAGGTCCTCGTCGCCGAAGATCTCCAGCAGCTGGGAGTTCTGGTCCTTGACGATCACGCACTCCTCCGCGCTCTGGCACGGATTCGACACGGTGATCACGTCGCGGAAACCCCCGGAGGGAAACCGGGTGAGCAGCTCCTTGTAGTCGCCGGGAAGCGGTGTCCCCAGTTCGCGTTCGACGGTGGCCCAGTCCAGCTCCGGCCGGAAGTGCCCGGGCCGCCAGCCGACGAGTTCGCAGATCTCGTCGACGTACGACCGTTTCGGTGCTTGTGTCATGTGTTCTCCAGGTCGCCGTCGGGCCGCCGGGCCGTCCGGAACGCGGGACAAGTCTCCTTCGCGAGGTTACCGGTGGGGACAAATTCGTACGCGCATGCGTATCATCTGCAGATGTAGCCCTTTGGCTGCGGTGAGACGAGGAGTGGGCATGATCAGGAGCAAGTGGATCGCCGGTCCGGCGGCGGGTGTCACGGCAGACGTGCTCGTCAGCGTCACCGAGTTGACGCTGGACGACTTCCGGCGCACCCCAGGCGCTTACCGGGCGGGCTATGCGCTCAGCCGCGAGTGGCCGCGGCTGTCCGGCGCGGTCGGCCAGTGGCTGTGGGCCGAACCGTTGCGACGGCGGCTGGGATCGGTCTCGGTCTGGTGTGACCGCACCGGCCTGCGCGGGTTCGTCGGGCTGCCCGCCCACGTCGAGATCATGCGGAAGTACCGCGATCTCGGCACCACCCGCGCGACCACCTGGCACACCGCCGAGGTCGACCCGACGGCGATCTGGCGGACGGCGGCTCGTTGGCTGGCCGAGCGTTCCGTGTCCTCTTGAGACGCCGGTTTCCCGGTCAGAGCGGCTCCATATAGGACCGATCGGACCAGTCGTCGTCCTCGTCGTCGTCACGAGGTTTCCGGTCCGGCGGGGCCGGAGCCTGCCGCAAGGCGGCCAGCTCCTCGAGATCGGCGACGGCGTCGTCCACGTCCAAAGTGGCCAGTTCATCGACCTGCCGTTCCAAGGACGACCACGCGTCCGCGGCGAGCCGTTGCCGCTCCTCGGCAGGCAGTGCGTCGATGATCTGCCACCAGCCCCGCGCCTCCTGGACGAACTCGTCCAGGACCGGGCGGTGGGCCAGAAGTTCGTGTGGCCGCCTTCGTCCGGCCAGCACCTCCGCGGCGAAGTCCCCGGCGGCGCCACCGGTCGCCGCCAGGAGCCGCATGGCCGTCTGCCGCGCCCGCTCCCCCTGCTCGGAGTCGAACGGATCGGGCAACGCGTGTCCGCCCGTCACAGCAGCACCCGCTTGTTCTTGGCGGGACACTCGGCGTCCCGATGCTCGTAGCCCTCCGGCCACTGCGGCGGATCACCCATGGCTTTGAGGGCTTCGATCAGTTCGTCGATCGCCTGCTCCCCCGCGAACATGTGGGCCAGTCCGAGCGCGGCGCTGATCAGGGTCTGGATGGCTCCGACGACTTCATCGAAGGACAGCACCAGATGGATGATGTCCTTCAGCTCGCCGTCCTTGAACACATCGATGAGCTTGCCGACACGGCCGAGCTCGGACAGCACTTCGCTGATCACCTCCGCCACCCGGACCCCTTTCTCCAGCCCGAGTTTCTTGCCCTTCGTCAAGATCAGCAGCGCGATGTCGATCGCCGAGCTGTAACCGTGCCTGATCTCCTGCATCAGATGGTAGGCGAGCTTCGAAAGCACCTGGATCGCCACGCTCGCGCCACGGAAGTACTGCGCGAGTTGGACCACACTGGCGCGGTAACCGGTCAGCCAGTTCTTCGCCCGGTCGGCACCCTCCCCGGTCCACGGCTCCTGGATCCCGAACCGGCCCTGGTCGATGTTGGCCGCGATGTTCTCGAAGCCCGCGGCGGCGTCGGAGTAGACCAGCGCTTGCCGCTGCAGCACACTCCAGTCGCCGACGAGCAGGTCGGCGATCATCGAGATGAAGTCCTTGTCGGACCCGGTGAGCATCTTGATCAGCTCGGCGACGTCGCCCAAGGACCCGCCGAGATCGAGCAGTTCCTCGGCGGCCTTCTCGGCCTTCACCGGCCACCAGGCCGGATTGGTGAGCTGCGCCGGGTCAGGACCGCCGTAACCCACCGGGACGGCGTCACGGAACGACGCGGCCCCGGCCGGGTCACGGACCTCGTCCGCCGGGACACGCGCGGCGTCCGGCTCCGGGTTGATCCGGTCCAGCAGTTCCGCCGCCCGCGCGTCCACCACGGTGTACCAGTGCGCCACGCAGCGCAGTTCGTGGCCGGCGCCCGCGGCGAGGTCGGCCGCGAACCGCGACTGGTTCAGCGCCGTGCGCTGCCACTCGTCCAGTGTCGGCCAGGCGACGGCCAGGAAACCGTCACCGCTTTCGGCGCCGCCCCCTTCGGCGAACACGCGGTCGAACCACAGGCGATAGGTGTCCGCACCGCCACTTGCCCGCAGGACCAGGTCACCCAGCCCCCGTACCGCGGCCGGCTCGACCGAGAAACCTTGCCCCACTCGTCCCCCTCGTGCTCCGAAGTACCTCTTCGACGTCGCTTGAGTTTGACAGGTTGCGGCAAAATGTCACATCACTGGAATGGAGTAGCGCCGGTCAGGCGTGGGCCCGGCGTAAGCGTTCCGCCGCTTGGTCCCACAGCGCTTTGCCGGAAACCGCGATGTAGCCGTGGAGTGCTTCCCACCGGACGTCGTGGGCCACCGGCCACAGGCTCGCCGCCCACGCGACCTGATGCTCGTCCTCGGTGAACAGGCGGCCCCGCACGTCCTGGTAGGCCGCCAGGAACGCCTCGGTGCTTTCGATCGGCGGCAGCAGCGCGGGTCCCAGCTTGGGGAACACCGCGCTCGCGGCTCCCACCAGTGCGGCTTCCGGCTGCCAAGCCAGACTGTCCCAGTCGTGCACCGTCCACACGTGCCGGTCATGCCATCGGAGGTTCTGCGCCTCGAAGTCGGCGTGCCCCAGGACGCGGGGCAGCTCGGCGGCCAGCATGCGCCGACGGGCCTTTTCGGCTGTCTCCACGACATATGCGGGAACCGCGCTCTGATCCTTCTCGTCGAGTGACTCGATCGACGGCCAAAGCCCGGGATCCTCGTGATCCCAGCGCACCCAGCGCGGATTCGGCCGCGGCGGCGCGACGGCGAAGTCCGCCAGTCCGGCCATCAGCCGACCGAAGACCTCGCCGTAGCGGACCGCCACCTCCGGCGAGTCACCGCTCAGGATCTCACCCCCTGGCCGGAATTCCTCGGCGTGCACGGCCAGCGGACCGACTGCGACCACCGGCGTGAGCGGGCGTGCACACGGGAAGCCGTGCCCGGCGAGCCAGGTCTGCGCCGCGACACACGCCTCGATCCGGTCCTCGACCGGACGGGCTTTGACCACGACGTCCGTGCCGTCGGCCAACCGGAGCCCGAACACCGCCGACATCGATCGGTGCTGGAACAGCACCTCCGCGGGACGGCTCCCGAAATGGTCCTGGCACCACGCCGGTAGCCAGTGCGGTAGAGCGTCCATGGGCCCTTTCCCCTCATCTCACGCGGTGAAGGGCGCCTTCCCCGCATCGCATGCGGGGAAAGTCCCCTTCAGCCCGGCCCTGGATGACACTGAGTGCCAGAGTCAGCGTGGGGGCCGATCGCCGCCGTCGCGCAGTGCGGCACTCAGCTCGGCGATGACCGTGCTCAGCGGCGTCGCCGTCGTCATCACCGCGACCACGGTCTTTTCCTGGCCCCCCACGGCGGCGTCGCGTTGCCGGAACGCGTCGAAGACGAGCGCGAACGCCTCGGTGGCGCAGGCGGCGATGTCGCCCTTCCCGCCGCTGCGCAGCCAGCGCCGGAGCACATGGTTGTTGGCGGCCGCGATCGCCGCGGCGATGACGGCCGCGCGGAGACTCGCCGCCTCCTCACCCTGCTCCTCGAACCGCGCCTGCAGGTACCGCGCGAGCACCCGCTGGTAACGGTCGACGGTCGCGACCTCCTTGTCCCGCAACGAAGGAACCGTGCGGGTGAGATCGAACCGCTTGAGCGAAACCTCGAGGTCGGCCGCATAGGAGTCGAGGACCAGGCTGACCGCGGCGCAGGCCACCTCCACCGGATCGCGCCTCGGATCCGCCGAGGCGAACACCTCTTCCATCTCCGCCACGATCTCGTCGTGGTTGGCGAAGAGCACGTCGTCCTTGGCGTCGAAGTACCGGAAGAAGGTGCGGCGGCCGATCCCCGCGGCGGCCGCGATCTCGTCCACCGTGGTGGCCTCGTAACCGTTCGCGGCGAACAGGTCCACCGCGGCGGAGGCGAGGGTGCGACGCAGCCGTCGCCTGCCCGCCGGGGTCGCCCCGGCCCTGGACGCCGGCGCGCGACGTGGCGAATCGGTCATAGCCGGACGGTAGCAGCCCTACTTGCTAGTGGCACTCAGTGCCGTTAAGCTGGGACGGCATCCCGGCCGTATGCACCCTCCGACAAGCGGAAGGCGTCGAACAATGTCGCTCGACCAGCAACTGCAGCCGATCGAGTCCCTCCTGCCCCGGGGACCGGTCCGCGATCAGGCCGACGCCTACTACGGCCGTCTCTTCGGCTGGCCGCTGAAATGGCGCGGCTCCCAGCCGTTCCTGGTGCTGGAGAACGGGATCTGCGCCGTGACCATGCCCACGCTCGACTCCGGGCCGGTCCTCGCCCGGCTCGCCTCCACCGGCTGCCAGGGCCCGGCCATCCTCCTGTCGACGCCGCGGGGCCCGCGGGTGGCGGTGCTCGCCGAGACGGACGGCCTCATCCCTTCCCGTGCCGAGCTGCCGAGGAACTTCGACCTGCTCGCGTGGGGTTCGCTGCTCCCCCTGCCGGTCGGCTCCCGGCGTACCGGCGACGACACGGACTGGCTCTCGGCGCCCGACCCCCAGCGGCGGTGGCTCCCCAGCCTGAGCGCCGTCGTCTCCGGAATCCGGCCGCGGTAACCCCACACTCGGAGACACCGCGGACGGTGTCCCTTGTGGACACCGGAAATCTTGGCGAAACCCTGTAATTCCCCTACCCCTGGTGCACGCGGTGGGGTTGATCAAGGTCCCGGACGGGACGCCGGACTACTCCGCGGGCCGGGTCGAGACCGGCGCGAGCAGCCGGCGTCCGGTCACCTTCTCGGTCCCGATCCGCACGAACCGGTCGCGACGGCCGTCGACCCACGGCTGCAGGAAGGTCCCCGCCAGCTCCACCAGCTCACCGATGTCGGTGACCAGGCTCGCGTGCCCCACCACGGTCACGCTCCACCCGGCCCGCAGGTCGGGGTCCAGTTCATCGGCCTGGAACGCGACCACCGCTCCCGTGGTCGCGGCGGTCAGCTTCGCCCCTCCGGCGACCCGGATCACCACCTGTCCCCGGTGGATCCGGAAGTTCACCGGCTGCACCGCGGGGAGCAGGTCCTCGGTGAACACCAGGCGGCCGACCCGCACGGTCCGCAGCAACTCCAGACATTCCCCGCGGTCCAAGGACTCGAGACGGTGCCGATCGGCCATGACCACTCCCCGAAAAAACGTACGACCCTTCGCCGACCAGGGTGCGCCCTGGCCCCTCGATGACCTCGGGGTCGAAGGTCCCGAGGATCACGGCCGAGCGACCCCATTCTCCCGTCCGGCCGCCGGCCTTCGGTCTCCGTAGATGCTCGCACCGCTCGTGGGGGCGAAGTGGGCTTGAAAGAAGCGGAGGTGGGGCGGTTCATGGACGAACGTGAGGCCGTGGGTGATGTCGGCGCGCCGGCGGTGGACGCCGATGACGGTGTCGGCGACGTGGTCGAGGTGGCTTTGGGTGTACACGCGCCGGGGAATGGCGAGGCGGAGGAATTCCAAGGCCGGATAACGGTTCTCGCCGGTGGCCGGATCGCGGCCGGCCGACACCGTGCCGCGTTCGACCCCGCGGATCCCGCCGTCGAGGTAGACCGCGGCGGCGAGGGTCTGGCCGGGCAGCGCGGTGCGAGGGAGATGCGCGAGGACGGCGGTGGCGTCGATACAGACGCAATGACCACCGACGGGGTGCACGATCGGCACCCCCGCGGCGTCGAGCCGGTGGCCGAGGTACTCGACCTGGGCGATCCGCGCGCGGATGTGCCGTTCGTCGACGGATTCCGCGATGCCTTGCGCGATGGCCTCCATGTCACGGCCCGCCATGCCGCCGTAGGTGTGGAGGCCTTCGTAGAGCAGGACCAGCCCGCGTGCCTGTTCGGCGAGACCCGGGTCCCGCAGGGCGATCCAGCCACCGATGTTGGCGAGGCAGTCCTTCTTCGCGGACATGACGGCGCCGTCGGTGGGAGCGCAGAGGGCGAGCAGGATGTCCGCGATCGAGCGGTCCGCCCAGCCGGGCTCACGCTGTTGGACGAACCAGGCGTTTTCGACGGCGCGGGCGGTGTCGAGGAAGACGGGGATCCCGTTCGCGTGGGCGAGGGCGCAGGTCTCGGCGAGATTGGCGACGCTGATGGGCTGGCCGCCCGCCATGTTCACCGTCGCGGCGAGCGAGACGTAAGGGATGGCGTCGGCGCCGTGTTCGGCGATGACGGCCCGCAGCTTGTCGAGGTCGACGTTGCCTTTGAACGGATGTCCGCCGCCCGCCTCGTGCGCTTCGTCGATGATGACGTCGTGGAAGGTGGCGCCGTTGAGTTCCTGGTGGGCGCGGGTGCTGGGGAAGTACATGTTGCCGGGGATATGGGCGCCCGGCCGGATGAGACAGCGGGAGAGGATGTTCTCGCCGCCGCGGCCTTGATGGACGGGGATGACGTGCTCGTACCCGTAGTGCGCACGGACGGCCTGTTCGAAGACGTAGAAACTCTGGGCACCGGCGTAGGCCTCGTCGCCGCGCATGAGGGCCGACCACTGCCTGTCGGACATGGCGTTGGTGCCGGAGTCGGTGAACAGGTCGATGTAGACGTCTTCGGAGCGGAGCAGGCAAGGATTCCAGCCGGCGGCCCGGAGCGCCCGTTCGCGCTGGTCACGGGTGACGGCGCGGATCGGTTCGACCATCTTGATCCGCCACGGTTCCGCTGGGTGGTCAGGCATCTCGGGTCACCTTGTTTCGTTCGAGCCGGTCGAGGATCGGGCCGGTCATGGCGGTCGTGACGAGGGCCATGGCGACCATCGCGGTGTAGAAGGCGCTGTCGATGACACCGAGGCCGAGCCCGATGCCGAGGAAGACGAGTTCGGTGACGCCGCGGGTGTTCATCAGGGTCGCGAACACCGCGGCCCGGCGGGGCGGATCCCCGGCGAGACGGGCACCGAGATACGCGCCGCCGCCCTTGCCGGCGACCGCGACCGCGACGACGGCGAGGATTTCGGCGACCAGGACGGTGTCGAGGTCACCGAGGTCGACCTTCCGTCCTATGAGGACGAAGTACAACGGGACCAGCAGGGCACCGAGCGGCGCGATCAGCGCGACGGGATCATGGCGCGGCCCGGGCCTCCCGACGGAGACGCCGACGAGGAACGCGCCGATCGCGGCGTGCAGGCCGATCGAGTCGGTCACCGCGGCCCCCGCGCAGGCGAGGACCACCATGAGCACGGTCGCGGTCGGCCCGGACAGCCGCGCCGTCGCCGGTCCGAACCACGGCCGGGCCAGGAGGACCAGACCCAGCACGAACGGGAGCGCCGCCACGAGCGGCCAGGCCCGCGTTCCACTGTGGACCGACGCGGCGACGAAGGCGAGCGCCGTCCACGCGACGGCGTCGGTGATCGCCGCGGCGGTGAGCGCGCACTGGCCGCGCGGATCGTCCAGCATCCGTCGTTCGGCCAGAATCCGCGCCAGCACGGGGAAAGCCGTCACCGCCATCGCCACCGCGGTGAACAGGACGAACGGCGTGACCCCGAGGGGAGCATGACGGCCGGCGAGCCAGAGCGCCACCGGCACGCCGAGTACGACCGGGACGACGGTCGCGCCGAGTGCGGGGACGAACGCCGTCCTGATCCGCACCGCGGTCATGGACGGCGCGAGGCGGGCGCCGACGCCGAACAGGAACAGGACCAGGCCCAGCTGGGCGAGGGCGTCCAGCGTCGTGTCGACCCCGACGGGCAGGCCCGGCCCGGATCGCAGGGCGACACCGGCGACGAGCCCGCAGGTGATCTCCCCGAGGACGGCGGGCTGCCCGATCCTGGTGAAGACCCAGCCGAAGCCCCTGGCCAGGCTCAGCAGTACGGCGAGGGCGGCGAGCAGCAGGGCGAGCTCAGGCATCGGGCACCCGCCAGCGCCTGCCGTCCGCGGTGGGGACGAGCCCGCCGGGGAACATCGGCGGCTCGTCGCCCGCGGCGTCCCCGAGCAGACCGCGTAACTGCAGCTGCACCCCTTCGGCGAGCACGTCACCGAACATCTTGCGGGAGAAGTCCTTTGAGGACACTCCGCCGACGAGGTCGGCGAAGGCTTCGTCCGCGGCTCCGTGATGGCTGGTGAGTCGTCGCGCGTGCCGGAAGTAATCGTCTTCGTCGGTGTCCAGCTCGTAGAAGGTGATGAGGAAATCCCGGAACAGCCCGAATTCCCGGCGATAGCGGGCTTCGAACTCGGCGAAGCAGCGATTCTCGTCCACGAGGCCGGACAGCGCGCCGTTGATCGACCGGGCGGCCAGCAGCGCGCTGTAGGTGGCCAGGTGCACCCCCGAGGAGAACACCGGGTCGATGAAACACGCGGCGTCACCGACGAGCACCATACCCGGACACCACAGGACGGTCCGGTCGTAGGAGTAGTCCTTCCGCACGCGGAGCCGGTCGTACGGCGGTTCGGTCGCGCGGCGAGCGTCCCGGAGGAACTCGCCGATCAGCGGGCAAGCGCCGATGAGCGCGGTGTAGGCGGTGTCCGGGTCGCCCTGCACCTTGTCCGCCGACTCGTGTTTGACGACGGCTCCGACGCTGGTCAAGGTGTCCGACAGCGGGATGTACCAGAACCAGCCGTCGGGGAACGAGACGCACAGGATGTTGCCCGAGCCGGGCTCGGGCATCCGCCTGCCGCCTTCGAAATACCCGAACAGCGCCAGGTTCCGGAAATGCGGCGAATACTCACGGGCGCCGCCGACGTCGTGATGGAGTCTGCTGCCGTGCCCGGAGGCGTCGACGACGAACCTGGCCGTCGCCCGCCGTTCGTGTCCGGTGTCGTCGGTGTAGCGGACGCCGCCGATCCGGTCCCCGGCCCTGAACGTACCGAGCGCCCGGTGTCCTTGCCGGACTTCGGCGCCGAGACGGCGGGCGGCGTCGAGCAGCAGCGTGTCGAACCGGGTGCGCTCGACCTGGTACGCGTACGAGGTGGGCCCCGCCATCCGTTCGGAAGCGGCGAAGGAGAAGGTCCACGGTTCCGCGCCGGTGCCCCACTTGAAGGTACCGCCGCGTTTGCGGACGAAGCCCGCCCGTTCGATCTCGTCACGTACCCCGAGCAGCGCGCAGATCCCGTGGATCGTGGCGGGCAGCAGGGATTCCCCGATCTGGTAGCGCGGGAATCTCTCCTTGTCCAGCAGCAGCACCCGGTGGCCTTCCGCGGCGGTGAGCCCGGCGACCGTGGAGCCACCAGGGCCACCGCCCACGACGATCACGTCGTAATCGTCCATGACGACGTCGCTCCTTCCGTGCGGGTGGGGACGAGTTCGGCGAGCCGGGCGACCGTGCGGCGCAGGAGGACGTCCCGCAGCGAACACGGCACTCCCCACGCCCGCAGCCGTGCGGCGAGCGCCGCGGCGGAGAGGCTGTGGCCGCCGAGGGCGAAGAAGTCGCTGTCGGCTTCGACCGCCGGGATCTCCAGCTGGGCACGGAACGCGGCGGCGACGAGTTCCTGCGTGGGGGTCAGCACGCCCGCCCGCGGGACCACGTCGAGCGGCGCGAGGGCGGCCCGGTCGATCTTCCCGTTCGGCCCGAGCGGCATCGTGTCGAGCGGGATCACGGCGGAGGGCACCAGATACGCGGGCAGTGTTTCCCGCAGCCGTTCCCGCACCCGGGCGACGGTGCCCGTCTCGAGCACGACGTAGGCGACCAGCCGCGGCTCGGCGCCTTCGGCCCGGACGACGGCCTGCCGGACACCGGGCATCGCGAGCAGCGCGTGCTCCGCCTCCCCCGGTTCCACCCGATGGCCCCGGATCTTGACCTGATCGTCCAGCCTGCCCAGCCATTCCAGCCTGCCGTCCGCCGCGAGACGGCACCGGTCGCCCGTCCGGTACCGGCGTTCTCCCGCGCCGACGAACCGGTCGGCGGTCAGTTCCGGAAGGCCGAGATAGCCCAGGGCCAGGCAGGATCCGCTGATCAGCAGCTCGCCGGGTTCACCGCGCGGCACCGGCCGCAGGTCTTCATCGACGACATGGGCGGTGGTGTTGCCGATGGGACGCCCGATCGACGGCGCCTCGCGCTCGTCGAGCCGGCAGGCCGTGGTGAACACCGTGCCCTCGGTCGGCCCGTAGAGGTTCACGGCGGTGACGCCCCCGGCTCCCCGCAGGCGTGTCCAGAGATCCTGGCCGATGGCCTCCCCGCCCATCAGCAGCAGCCGGGGTCGGCTCCGGCCGTCGAGCAGGCCGGAGTCCAGCAGTGCCGACATCTGCGCGGGCACCGCTTCCACGACCGGCAACCGGTGTTCGCGTACGAAGTCCACATAGGACTCCGGATCGGCGCGGACGAGGTCGGGGACCAGATGCAGTTCATGCCCGCCCGCCAGCCACGACAGCGGATTCCACGAGGCGTCGAAGGACAGCGGTAAACCGTGCGCGACCCGTTGCGGGCCACCGCCCGCCGGGAAGAACCCGGCGGCGAGTTCGCCGTACAGGTTGACCAGGCTCCGGTGACCCACCACGACCCCTTTTGGCAGGCCTGTCGAACCGGAGGTGTAGATGATGTACGCCGGACCCGGGACGCACCGGGGCGGGCGGCGACCGTCCTGACCGGCGAGTTCCGCCTTCCAGTCCTCATCGGACAGCACCACGTCCGCCCGCGGGGCCAGGCTCGCGACGTCGGTCAGCACGACGGCGGGCCGGGCGTCACCGAGGATCGCGTCCACGCGGGCGGCGGGCAGGGCGGGATCGATCGGCAGATGGACCGCCCCCGCCTTCGCCGTCGCGAGCACTCCCAGCACAGCGCGTACGGACCTCGTCATCGCGCACGCCACCACTGTTCCCGGCGCCGCACCCGCGGCGCGCAGGACGTGGGCGAGCCGGTTGCCCCAGAGGTCGAGCTCACCGAAGGTCCAGGCGACCTCGTCGGCGACCAGGCCTCTGCGGGCAGGAGTCCGCCGCGCCTGTCGCTCGAACAGATCGCACCAGGTCCCTCGCGGAAGCCTGCGTGTCACTCCGTGCAGCACCGACGGCTCGTTCATCGCACGCCCCCGGCGGGCAGGCGGAGCAGCGCCCAGAACCCGGCTTCCCGGCCCGGTGTCAGGACGTCGAGGTGGCCACCGGGCACGACACGGCGTTCGAACCGCCCGGTCGTCCAGACCCGCCATGCCCCGACGGCGTCATCGCCGCCCGCGAACGCCGGATCGTCCTCGCCCCGGATCGCGACGATCGGACAGGACAGCATCGGCTTCGCGGGGCCGGGATAGGCGCTGGTCAGCCGGAGATCGGTGTCGAGAAGGCCCAGGGCGTAGTCCCGGAACTCGGTCGCCCCGGGGCGGCCGGCCATGGCGACCAGGCCGACCCGGTCGAACAGCCGCCCGACTTCGGCGGCGTCCGCCCTCGCGTATCTCCCCCGCACTCGCCGCTGCGGCGCGCACACACCGACGACGATCAGCGCCGCCGGGGCCGTCCGCGCCCGGCTGTGGAAGCGGTGGGCCACTTCGAGCGCGACGAACGCACCCATGCTGAATCCGACCAGCGCTATCCGGGAAACGCCCTCATCCCCGAAGTGGTCGAAGGCTTCCTGCGCGATCGCCCCGGCCAGCTCCTCGATCGATGCGGCGGGCGGCTCGGCGAGCCGCTCACCGCGTCCGGGATACTCGACGCCCCACACCCCGAAACCGGACGATGCCTGGGCGAGCCCGCGCAGGCCGAGAACCGTTCCCCCGGCGGGCGGAAAGCACAGATACCCATGCCCGAAGCCGCTCTTTGTGTCCAATGTGGACAGACGTGTGATGGCAGTGTTCATTGCCGCGCTCTCCCGAACTGGTCCGTCGACGGGATGAAGCCGTCACGGAAGACGAAGCCGGAGGACACGGCACGATTCCCGTCGACGGGACACCGCGGACGCCTCGCGCCCGGGTGTCCACGATGGACGAAGAGATATCGGCCGCCGTGTCCTCAAGCGGCTTTTCACGATGTCGCGCCATCCCGGTGAAGACCCGGGGTCCGCGCGGATGACGCGCCTTGACGAAGACCTGCCTCGCCTTGCCCGCACCTTTGGGTGATTCCGCGACCGCGTCGATCGCGGGAAAGGTGAGGGACTCCTTCCTGATCTCTTCCGTTGTGTACTAACCGTCAGAGGTGTTAGTGCGAAAGATACGACGCCATTAGCCCGTCCGGGGTAACAGTTTGATGGCGGGATCAAACGTGCTGCAAGAGGCCACCAGGGCGTCGTCCTGCTCCCTCACGCGGGCTACCTCACGTAGGGTGACCACCCGCTGAAGACGCGCGTGAAGGCCCCTTCCCTGCCCACCTCGCGTGTCGGCCCGTGTCCCCAATGTGGCATTGGGGACGCTGAACGTCTCCAATGCCACATTGGAGACAGCTGTCCAGCGTGACGTTCACCCGAGGGCGGTGACCGATGTGGGGGTGTGTGGATTTAGGGACGTTGAACGTCCCTAAATCCACACACCCCTCATGCCGGTCCTCGTCCTCAACGTAGGGAAGGGGGCCTTCACGCGCAAAGCGGTCCCTCAGCCCGCGAGCGGGAGCGCGGCGGGCTCGGGCAGGCCGAAGACCGACAGGTCGATCGACTCGCCGAGGATCCGGTCACCCGCGGCGTTCGGGTGGTAGCAGTCGTTCCGCCACTCCTGCCGGATCACCGTCGGATCGGCGGGATCACGCAGGACGGCGTCGAAGTCCACCACCGCGTCGAACGTCCCGGAGGTGCGGATCCACTCGTTGACCGCGAGCCTGGCCTGTTCCTTCGAACTGCCCGCCGGATTGCACATCGGCAGGATGGTGGCGCCGATCATCTTCCGCCCGGTGGCGTGCACCCTCGCCGCGATCGTCCGCATGGCGTCGATGACCTGGGACGCGGGGGCGGGCGGCGCGTGGTCGCCGCCGCCGAGGTCGTTGGTGCCCTCCAAGAGGAGGACGTAGCGCACGCCGGGCAGGGAGAGGACGTCGCGGTCGAGCCGCAGCGGGGCGGGCGGGCCACAGCACTGATTCGTCGGATCGTACGGATTCGGCTGGACGCTGACGGTGTTGCCGCTGATCCCGGCGTTGGCGACCGAAAGCCGTCGTCCCGGTGGCAGCTTCCCGATCCGCGCCGCCAGCACGTCGGTCCAGCGCGGGCCGCCGCCGAAGGCGTTGTAGCCGTCGGTGATCGAGTCGCCGAGCGCCACGATGGTGCCGCGCGCGGCGGAGACCGCGCTGACGGCGTCCACCCACCACAGACTCCCTGGCGAGAAGGCGCCGAACGCGGTTCCCGACTCGTCCGCTCCGGCATCACCCGGTCCGGCCGACAGGAACGACCCCGGGGTGTTGGTCTCCGGCGGCGGGAAGGTGTGGTCGTTGATCGGCGAGCCCGGCGCGTACACGCTCACCGAGACGTGGTCGCCCGCCCGCACGGTCAGCGGCAGCGGGTCACTCCAGACCCCGCCTCCCGGCGGCACCGTCACGGTGCGCCTGAACCCGAACGTGGCGCGGCGGTTCGAGCCGGGCACCAGCGCCGGCGAACGCGTCGAAGGCTGAAGGCCGACCCACACCGACCGCACGGCCAGCGCGGTGCCGCCGAACGGGTTGCCCAGCCGGATCCGCAGCGCAGTCCCGTCCGCGGTGACGGTGAGGACGTTGCGGATCGTGGCGTCGGGAGCCGTGCCGTGGACGCCCTGGAGGGACGATTCCGTCAGCGTGACCGAATGCGGCCAGGCGCCGCTCGTGGGCGCGGCCTCCGCCGTCGCCGGAGTCAGAACCGACGCGGCGACGGCCAGCAGGACGACCGATCGACGTATTCCCATGGAGGCGCTCCCAGGCTGCGGACTTCAGTGGGTCGTGAGTGGTAAGTGCCGTTCTAACGACACTTACCACTCACGACCCAGGTGACCATCAGGACGACGAAACCGAGAAACTGTTCGAAGTGAAGTTCATCCCGCCGCTGGACGACGTGATCTCGAAGCCGAACTGGACTTCACCGAGTGTCACATCGCCGTACCAGCCGCGGTTCTTGATCCAGTTCATGACCGCCAGCACGTCCACCGAACCCGCGTTCGTGTTCGAGGTCCGCAGGAAGGAGAACACCTCGTTGTGGCCGTTGCTCCCCCGGTAGACGTCCCAGGTGTGGCCGCCGACGGTGGCCGTCGCCTGCTTCGAGCCGATCGCGCCGACCGCGCCCTGCTTGTTCATCCACAGCATGATCTCGTAGGCGTTGTTGTTCGCCCAGATGTCGTACGCCGTCGCGTAGGCGCCGCTTCCCGGCCTGGAGACGTTGAAGCTGCTGGAAAGGCTCCGCAGCCCGCTCAACTGGCGGCCGATGTTCTTACCCGAATGCGGATACGACTTCACGCCGCCGGTGTTCGGGTGATCCGCCCAAACCCCGAAGTTGCTGTAGGAGTTCGCCCAGATCGACTGCGCGCCGGCGCCGGAGCCCCAGACGTTGTTGCGGACGGTATAGCCACCGTTGGACCAGCTTCCCCATTTGTCCGAGGAACTCCAGGTGGCGGCCTGTGCCGTGCCCCCTATCACCAGGGTGGCGACCAATGCCATCACGATACTGCTCATCAAGGACCGTACTGGACTACGCATGGCCGGGTTTCCTTCCGTGCACCATTGCGCGGGTATGGGAGAAATCGGCGCCCGATATCGAAGCGCTTCGACAAAGTGTCCCAGTACTCTCACCGAACGGTCAAGAGCAATCCGGGATAAGCGGCCGACGGAAATTGTCTCACCTCTTCACGAGATAGGCGCCTCCCGGCCGCGTGTCCAGCCTGATGGTGTCGTTTCCGGTCCGTGTCCACCGCACGGTTCTGCCCGTATGCGCGTCGAGGACCCGGAACGAGGTCTTGAGCAGATCGTTCTTCACCGAAACCGGGCCGCCCTTGTCGGCGCAGAGCCGAAGCTCGACGCTCTGACCTGCCCGCCAGGTTGCCCCCACGGTGAACGCACCGCGGGCCCGCAGCCCGTCGACCTGCCCGGATGGCCAGGCCGAGGGCAGCGCCGGGAGCAGGTGCACCGTTCCGGTCTGGCTCTGCACCAGCATTTCCGCGACCGCCGCGGTGGCCCCGAAATTGCCGTCGATCTGGAAGGGCGGATGGGTGTCCCACAGATTCGGCAGCGTCTGGAAGCGCAATTGATCGCGGAAGGCTTCGAACGCCGATTCGCCCTTCAACAAGCGGGCCCAGAAATTGGCCTTCCATGCCCGGCTCCACCCGGGCGCTCCCGCGGTTCCGCCCGCTTCGCGCGCTGTCAGCGATTTCTCGGCGGCCGCGGCGAACTCCGGTGTGCCGAGTGGCGAGATCTGCCTGCCCGGATGCAACCCGTAGAGATGCGAAACGTGCCGATGGGTGTCCGCGGGATCGTCGAGATCCTCTTTCCATTCCTGCAGTTGCCCCCATGAACCGACGCGCAGACCGGGATCCAGTTTCGCCCGCGCCCCGGCGACCCGGGAACGGAAGGCCTGGTCGCCGCCGAGGACCTCACCCGCGTCCAGCACGTTGGTGAACAGGTCCCAGACGACCTGCTGCGACATCGCCGCGCCGGCGGTGTACGGACCGTGTTCTGGCGAATAGGACGGGACCGCCACGAGTTTCCCGTCGCGGGGATCGGCCTGCAGCGAGTCCAGCCAGAACCGGGCGGCCTCGCGCAGGATCGGGTACGCCTTGTCGCGCAGGAAGCCGCGGTCCTGGGTGAATTCGTAGTGCTCCCAGAGGTGCCGTGACAACCAGGCGGCGGACTCGGGGAACCAGAACGCGGTCGGCCAGTCGTGGACACCGGTGTAGTCGAAGGGGTTGGTTTCGTTGTGCAGCACGAAACCACCGGCGTCGAACATGGTGCGGGCCGTTTCCCGGCCACGGGGCCGGAGCCGGTCGATGAAGTCGAAGAGCGGCGGCGTGGTCTCGCCGAGGTTGGTGACTTCGGCGGGCCAGTAGTTCATCTGCAGATTGATGTTCACGTGATAGTCGGCCGACCACGGCGCCGACGAGGACTGGTTCCAGACTCCCTGCAGGTTCGCCGGGAGCGAGCCGGACCGCGAGGAGCTGACCAGCAGATACCTGCCGTAGTTGAAGAACAGCGCCTCCAGCGCCCGGTCGGCGGCGCTCGGCCCGCCGGTGTAGGCGGCGAGGAGCCGGTCGGTCGGCACCGGCGGCGTCTGCTGGCCGATGTCGAGCCTGACCCGGTCGTACAGGGTGCGATAGTCGCGCTCGTGCCGGGCGAGCAGGTCGTCGAACGACCTCCGCGCGGCTGAATCGATCGTCGCGGCGACGCGCTGATGCGGGGACCGGCCGACGTAGTCCGGGTAGCGGTGGACGTAGTCGGTGCCCGCGGCCAGTACCAGCGTCACCGAGTCGGCCCCGGACACCGCGACCCCGTCGGCGGAATCGACCCGGCTCCCGCCCTGGTTCCGCACGAGCAACTGCGCCTCGAGCGCCATCCCGTTGTCCGCCAGTTCGCCTGCCAACGTCAGCCTGCCATCGGAGACCGAGACCGCCGACCGTGGATGCGGCGAGGTGAGTCTCGTGGTGAACGACACCGCGCCGGGACGGTCCGCGCTCACCCGGACGACGATCACGCCGTCCGGGTAGCTCGCGAAGGACTCCCGCGTGTACCGGACCCCGTCGGCCACGAACCCGACGCGGCTCAGCGCCCGGGAGATGTCCAGCTCCCGGCGGTAGTCCTTGACCTCGGCCGGTTCGGCGCCGTCCAGGTAGACGTCACCGAAGCTCTGATAGCTGCCGTACGCCCGCTTGGGCTGTCCCAGCAGGGCGGCCATCGCTTCGGGCTGCTGCGGCCCTTTCTCCAGGATCGCCTTCCTGGCCTCGGCCAGGGCGGCGGGCCGCGGCGACTCCCAGTTGCCGCCCGTGTAGGAGGGATCGGCACCGGGGCCGCCGGACCACAACGATTTCTCGTTGAACTGCAGATGCTCCCGCGCGACACCACCGTGGACGGTGGCGCCGAGCGCGCCGTTGCCGATGGGGAGGGTCTGGCTCTCCCAGTCGATGGCTGGCCGGTCGTACCAGAGCACCTGCCGTTCCCTGACCGGAGGTGCGCCGCAGGCCGCGGCTCCCGGCAGCGCGTAGGCGGGCAAGGGCGTGAGCACGCCTGCCAGCAACACGCCGGCCAGCAGCGGGAACCGGACCTTCACCACGGCACGCCTCCTTCGTTCAGTCGAGCACCGGGAAACCAGCTACCGCAAAGAGAACGTGCTGATCCTCGCGTCGGAGGTGAACACGAGGTAGACGTCCTGCCGTCCACTCAGCCCCGACACGGTCGTGGTGGTGGTCGAGTACTTGTACTTGTCACCGGTGCCGGCGATCTGCGCGGTGCCGACCAGCCTGCCGCGCGGGCCACCGAGCCGGATCTCCACAGTGGACGTTCCGGCTTCGGCGCGCGCCGTCCTGGCGGTGAACGTCTTCGCCCCGGAACGGAAGTCCACGTCGCTGAAGCGCAGCCAGTCCCCCGCTCCGACGCCGACCGCCTCACCGCGGACCTTGCTTTCGTCGACCAGTTCGACACCCGAGTAGTCGTCGAAGTCGATCGCCCTCGTGTCCCTGGTCAGATCGCGCGGCGGGATCTGCTCACCACGGACGGGCAGCGCCGACCGCAGCCGGATGTCGGAAGCGGACGCCCCGACCATCACCTCGTGGACGGAGGTCTCCAGCACCCACTTGCCGCGGGTGACGTCCCAATGCCTGAGGTCGGGCACCGACAGGCGCACCGTCTTGGTCTGTCCCGGCTGCAGGTTCACCCGCTCGAAGCCACGGAGCTGCTGCTTCGGCTGCTTGTCGCGGGAGATCAGCTGGCGGGTGTAGAGCTGGACCACCTCGTCACCGGCGCGCTTGCCGGTGTTGGTCACGTTCACGGTCGCCTCGAACGTCCCTTGTGGACCCGGTTTGCCCAGGCGCAGGTCGCTGTAGCGGAAGTTCGTGTAGGACAGGCCGTGCCCGAAGCTGTAGAGCGGGTCGCCGTTGAAGTACTGGTACGTGCTGCCGCGTTTCATGATGTCGTAGTCGAGGATGTCCGGGAGGTCGGCATCCGAGCGGTACCAGGTCTGGGTGAGGCGGCCCGCCGGGTTCACGTCGCCATAGAGCACGTCGGCGAGCGCGTTGCCGGTCTCCTGACCGGCGTGGGACGTCCACAGGATCGCCGGGACGTTCTGCTGCTCCCAGTTCAAGGTCGTGGGATAGCTGTTCTCGACCACCACGACGGTGTTCGGGTTCGCCTCGCGCACGGCCTTGATCAACTCGCTCTGGCTCTCCGCCAGCGCCATCGTGGTGCGGTCGTGGTCTTCCCGGCCGTTGATGAACGGCATGCTGCCCACCACCACGACCGCCGTTTCGGCCGACCGTGCCGCGCTCACCGCGCTGTCGATCCCCGAGGTGACCTGTTCCTTGCGGAACTTGGTCGCGCCCGCCGCGTTCGGCGAACCCAGCGTCAGCGTGCCGTCGGCGGCGACGGTGAGGTAGCTGTTCGGGCCGTCCCAGTCGTTCGGGATCTCGTACCCGGCGTACTTGATCACGACCGTGCCGTCACCCGCGGCCTCCAGCTTGAACTGCTGGTGGACGAACCAGTCCCGCGGCTGCGGAGCCTGGTTGACGAACGGGCTGGTGGCGTTGGCGAGCCCCTGCCGCTCGACGTACTTGCCGTTGGCGACACTGCGCAGGGTCAGAACACCCTGGCCCCAGTCGAAGGCGTCGAACTGCTCGGTGGCGCCGACGCTGGTGGCGCCGGTCTTGAGCACCGCGCCCGCGTCACCCGCCCCGCCGCTGAGGTACTTGCCCGTGGCGGCGTCGCGCAGGGCGATCCGGTCGACGGCCTCGGTGTCGGTGACCTTGGCGCCCGCACCCAGCCGGGCCCGGATCCCGTCCACCGGCGTCACCTTGTACGGCAACCCGCCGGAGTACCAGTCCGTGTACAGGGTCTTCTCCAGCGGCCCGATCACCGCGACACTGCGCTTCGGGTCCAGCGGGAGGGTGCCGCGGTCGTTCTTCAGCATGACCATGGCCTCACCGGCCGACTTGCGGGCCAGTTCCCGGTGTGCCGGGCTGTTCACCACGTCCTTGCCGATCTTGGCGTACGGTCCGCCGTCCGGGTCGAACTCACCGAGCCGGAAACGGACGCTCAGCACATGCTTCGCCGCCTTGTCGATGTCCGACTCGGCGAGCAATCCCTTGGCCAGCGCGGAATTGATGATCTTCACGGTGGGGGCCGAGTCCTGGTTGTCGACGGTGAAGCCGTCGAGACCGGCCTTGAGCGCGGCCGAGAACCCTTCCTCGCTCGTCCCGTAGTACTTCTGGGAACCGGTCAGGTTGTGCGGACCGGCGGCGTCGCTGA
This sequence comes from Amycolatopsis orientalis DSM 40040 = KCTC 9412, assembly GCF_000478275.1. Taxonomy (GTDB): domain Bacteria; phylum Actinomycetota; class Actinomycetes; order Mycobacteriales; family Pseudonocardiaceae; genus Amycolatopsis; species Amycolatopsis orientalis. Next base: position 190,787 of record NZ_ASJB01000057.1, on the reverse strand, counting down.
CGTTGTAGAGCGTCTTGCCGGTCCAGCTCCGCACGACGTCGTTGAGGTCGGGGTTGACCGTCGCCGGCCGTCCGTTGACGAGGTTGTACGAGCTCATCACCCCGGTCGCCGCGTCGGCCGCGATCGCCGGTTTGAACGCCTGCTCGTCGTATTCACGCAGCACCCGCGGGCGCAGGTTGGACGACGTCGTGGTGCGGTCGACCTCGTTGTTGTTGGCCAAGTAGTGCTTCAGCACCGGAGCGCTCTTCAGGTACTGGGGGTGGTCACCCGTCATCCCCTTGCCGTACGCCGTCGAAATGGCGCCGGTCAGCAACGGGTCTTCGGAGTAACCCTCCTCGTTGCGTCCCCAGCGGGGATCGCGCAGCAGGTTCACCACCGGCGCCCACAACTGCAGGCCCCAGAACCCCGGGTCCTGCGAGTGGTAGGCCCGCGCCTCGTCACCGACGACCGAACCGATCTTCTTGATCAGGGCCGGGTCCCAGGTGGAGGCGAGCCCGACGGCCTGCGGGAAGACGGTGGCGTTCGCGGTCACGACGTTGCCGTTCGTCCGCTCGGTCGTCCAGCCGAGGCCGTGCAGCGCCTCGGTCCCCGTCTTGAACTCCGGGACACCCAGTCGCGGGATCGCCGGCTGGAACTGGTGCAGCAGCGACACCTTCTCCGCGAGGGTCAGCCGCTTCACCAGGTCGTCCACCCGGGTGTTCAACGGGAGGGCGGGATCTCGGAACGGGTACGAGTTCAGTTCGTCCGCGACCGCGGGTGAGGCGAGGCCCACCATCAGCGCGATCGCCGTGGTGAACATGCCCATCCTGCGGAGGCGGGCGAAGAGAGCTGCTCTGCTCATGGGGACTCCATCGCGAGGGAGAATCGAAGCGCTTCGACAGACGGGGCGGAGTTGTCGGTGGCTTTTCGAACTGTGGTGATCGTCAAGCGAACGAGCGAAAGAGAATCGACCGTCGAAACGATTCGACCTCCGTGTTACGGGGATGTTAGCCGACGGTTCCCGGCGAGACAATGGCCCCTTTCCGCCCTCTTCACGCGCGGAAACCGCTTTCCCGCGCGTCGGGAGCGGCGGGCGGTTCGGTCTGGCACCCTGGCGGGAGAGCCCTCGCGGCGCGTGAAGGCGTCGAGTGCACAGTGGACAGATCGCCGTCGGAAGGAAGTCCGTTGACAGCTCAGCCCGAACCCGCCGACCTCACGCTGGAGCAGAAGGCGTCGCTGCTGTCCGGCCGCGACTTCTGGCACACCGAGGCGATCGACGCCGCGGGTGTACCGTCGATCCTGCTCTCCGACGGCCCGCACGGGCTTCGGCGGCAGGTCGCCGAAGCCGACAATCTCGACGTCCACGACAGCATCTCCGCCACGTGCTTCCCGCCGTCGGTCGCGGTGGGTTCCAGCTGGGATCCCGAGGTCGCGGCGCGGGTCGGCACGGCCATCGGCAGGGAAGCCCGCGCGGCCGGGGTCTCGGTGGTGCTCGGACCCGGCGTGAACATCAAACGGTCCCCGTTGTGCGGCCGCAATTTCGAGTACTACTCCGAGGATCCGCTGCTGAGCGGAATACTCGCCACCGCTTACGTGCGGGCCCTGCAGGCCGAAGGCGCAGGCGCGTCGGTGAAGCATTTCGCGGCCAACAACCAGGAAACCGACCGGATGCGGATCAGCGCGGACGTGGACGAGCGGACCCTGCGCGAGATCTACTTCCCGGCGTTCGAACGAGTGGTGACCGAGGCACGTCCGGCGACGGTGATGTGCTCGTACAACCGCGTCAACGGCGTCCTCGCCTCCCAGAACCGTCGTCTGCTCACCGAAGTCCTGCGTGACGAGTGGGGTTTCGAGGGCGCCGTCGTCTCGGACTGGGGCGCGGTGAACGACCGGGTCGCGGCACTCGCCGCGGGGCTGGACCTCGAGATGCCGGGTACCGGCGGCAGCGGTGACGCCGAGATCGTGGTGGCGGTCCGGAACGGCGAGCTGGACGAAGCCGTCGTCGACCGGAGTGTCCGCCGCGTTCTCGCCCTCGTCCGCCGGGCGGTCCCACCGGGCGGCGACGTCGATCCCGACGAGCAGCACAGGCTGGCGAAGGAGGTCGCCGCCGACTGCGCCGTCCTGCTGAAGAACGAACGGGAGACGCTGCCGCTGGCCAGGGGCGCCGCGGTGGCGGTCATCGGCGAGTTCGCGGTGAACCCGCGTTTCCAGGGCGGTGGCAGCTCCCACGTCAACCCCACCCGGGTCGACGCCGCACTCGACGCGATGCGGCGGCTCGGCGGGTCCGTGACCTACGCGAGCGGCCTGGCCGACAACGCCGTCGAGATCGCCCGCGAAGCCGACGTCGCGGTGGTGTTCGCGGGGCTGGGCGAAACGGACGAATCCGAAGGCTTCGACCGGGAGACCCTCGACCTCCCCGCAGCCCAGGTCGACCTCATCAAGGCGGTCGCGGCGGCGAGCGGGCGCACCGTGGTCGTTCTCTCCCACGGCGGCGTGGTGTCGCTGGAGGGCTGGCACGACGACGTCGACGCCGTTCTCGACGGCTGGCTGCTCGGCCAGGCCGGCGGAAGCGCGATCGCCGACCTGCTCTTCGGGATCACGAACCCGTCGGGGCATCTCGCCGAGAGCATCCCGCTGCGTTTGCAGGACAACCCCAGCTACCTCACCTTTCCCGGCGAGTCGGGGCACACCCGGTACGGGGAGGGGGTCATGGTCGGCTACCGCTACTACGAGACCGCCGAGGTCGCGGTCCGGTACCCCTTCGGCCACGGCCTGTCCTACACGACGTTCGAGACCGGGGACCTGACGGTCACGGCGACGGGCGACGACACCGCCGACGTCGCGGTGAGCGTGACCAACACCGGCGCCCGGGCCGGTAAGCACGTCGTCCAGGTCTACGTCGCCACCGGCGCGGCCCCGGTCCGCAGCCCGGCGCGGGAACTCCGGGCGTTCACCAAGGTCTTCCTCGAACCGGGCGAGACCCGGCGGGTCGAACTCACCCTCGGCCGCCGGGCTTTCGCCTGGTACGACATCGAACTGAGCCGGTGGGTGGTCTCGCCCGGCGAGTACACCGTCCAGATCGGGCGGAGCGCGGCGCGGATCGTCGCCGAAACGCCCATCACCCTGGCGGGCGACGTCATCGTCCGGGTCCTGTCGCTCGATTCCACGGTCGAGGAGTGGTTCCGCCATCCGGTGGCCGGCCCCGAACTCGGCGAACTCCTGGCCGCGAGCCTGACCGGGGAGCAAAGCAGGCAGGCGGCCGACAGCCCGGACTGGTTGCGCATGATCGCTTCGATGCCGATGCGCCAGTTCACCAAGCTCATGGCCTATCGGGGGATCGAGCTGCCCGACGGCAGCATCCCGCGGCTGATCGAACTGAGCAAAGGCCGAGGCGACGGGTGACCGGGACTCCGCGTCGCCGTTAGGGGGCCCGAGTCCGTCGAATCGATTCGACTCGGCATTATCATCGGCTGATGGTCACCATCGCAGATGTCGCCCGAGCGGCCGGGGTTTCCCCGAGCACCGTGTCCTACGTGCTTTCGGGCAGGCGTTCGATCTCCGAGGACACCCGTCGCCGCGTCCAGCACAGCATCAGCGAACTGGGTTACCATCCGAACGCCGGCGCCCGCGCGCTGGCCAGCAGCCGCACCAACGTGCTCGCGCTCGTCGTCCCGCTGCGGACCGACCTGAACGTCCCGGTGGTCATGCAGTTCGTCGCGGCCACGGTCACCGAGGCACGCACCTATGATCACGACGTCCTGCTGCTGACCAAGAACGAAGGGCCGGACGGACTGCGCCGGGTCGCCGCGTCCGCCATCGCGGACGCGCTGATCGTGATGGACGTCGAAACCTCCGAACCCCGCCTGCCGGTACTGAGATCCTTGCACCGGCCGGTGGTGCTGATAGGGGTTCCCGCCGATCCCGGTGACCTGACGTGCGTCGATCTCGACTTCACCGCCGCCGGTGCCGCGAGCGTCACCCATCTGGCCGATCTCGGCCACCGCGAGATCGCGTTGATCGGCCCCTCCCCCGCGGTCTACAAACGCGGTACCAGCTACGCGGGACGCTTCCTGCGTGGTTTCCGGCAGACGGCGACGAAACGCAAGATCCGCGCCGGTTCGTTCCCGTGCGCGCCCTCCTACGACGCGCTGCGCGCCTGCCTCGACGACGTCTTCGCCAAGCATCCCGGCGTGACCGGGCTGGTCGTGCACAACGAGGCCATCCTCGGCCCGCTGCTGTCCGAACTGAACCGGCGCGGCAAGCAGGTCCCGCGGGACATCTCGGTGCTGGCGGTCTGCCCGGAGGACATGGCCGAGGCACAGTCGGTCCAGCTCACGTCGATCGCCATCCCGGCCGCCGAACTCGGCAGCCTCGCCGTCGAGATGGCGATGCGCCGCCTCGACGACGGAGGCCAGGCCGAGGTCCGGCTGCTGTCACCCCGGCTGACCGAACGAGGCAGCACCGGCCCGGCCGACACCTAGGCGACTCGGCTCGTGAGTGGTAATGACGGTTCTAACCCTCATTACCACTCACGAGACCGGTGTGAGCTCCTACCGCGCGGCCCCGGTCCGGCCTGGCCGACGGAAGCCTGGCCGCGGCTTTGCTCGCGGTGAAGTACATGATGGCCCCCTTCCTTGCGCCTGGCGCAAGGAAGGGGGCCATCATGTACCGGGGAAGGTGTGAAGGTCGAGTTTCCTCTGCTGAGCCGAGGGAAGGGGGCCTTCACGGACACCGCCGCGAGTAGGCGGTTGGGCGCGTGGGTCGTGAGTGGTAAGTGTCGTTAGAACGACACTTACCACTCACGACCCACTTGACCGACTCCCTACCGCAGAGGCCCGCCGGTCCGGTGGTTTCCCAGCTGGACGAGGCTCACCGGCACCGGAGCACCCGGCCCGGGTTCGGTCGAGACCACCGCCAGTGACAGGGTGTTCGCGGTCTTGAGGACCCCGGCCGGGAGCACGAAGTCGCGTTGCGGACCGCCGTTGACGTACTGGCCCATGTTCCACCCGTTGACGAAGACGAACACCCGGTACTTGCCCGCCCGCTCGCCGAACCGCAGCGCGACCGAGACGTCCTGGTCCCGGGGCGCGTCGAACCGGAAAGCGGTGCGGTACCAGGAGACGCCCGGTCCAGTGGTGGCGGGCGGCCGGTCCCAGCGACCGTACCCGCCCGGCAGATGCCATCCCTCGCGTTCGCCGTACAGGCCACCGGTGTTCAACGGGCCGCGTTCGACGTCGTTGTCGCGAGCGCCCCGGATCTGCCAGGAGACCTTCGCGTCGCCGATCACCGCGCCGAAGAGCCCGCGCGGCTGCTTGAACCTGGTGTCGTCGGCCGTCCAGTCGTCGTTGTGGCCCATGTTGGTCACCAGCACCGAGAGCCGGGCGGGCTTCCCCTTGGCCAGCAACCCTTCCGGCACCGGGAAGTCACCGCGGCCGGGGTCGCGGTTCACGGGAGCTTCCGAATCGGCCTGGGTTCCGCCTAGGGCGGACCCGAGGTAGCGACCGTTGAGCCACACCAGGTAGCTGCCGCCCTTACCCGTGATGGCGTTCAGCGACACCGTCTTCTCGGTTCCCTCGGCGGTGAAATCCCCGCGGTACCAGACATTGCCGTGGTGATAGCCGTAGTCGTCGGAGTACAGGACCGGCAGGGTCTTCGGCTTGATCGGGCTCGCGGTCGTGGTCTTGTCCGCGACGGTCCAGCCGGTGTCACCGAAGGCGGGCGGTTCGGCCCGGTACCGCCAGTCCGACAACGCGGGCAGCGTCACCGCACGCGGGCCCGGGAGGGCACCCAGCAGCGAACCACTCGGCGTGCGCCGGGTCTCCACGTGCTTGCCGCCGACGACGAGCCGCCGCGCCGGCGAGAAGACCTCGACGTCACCTGGCGTGTCCGTGTCCGCCCGGAGTACGAGCTTGTCGCCCGCCATCTTCGCGTCACGCACGACCGACGTCCCCCGGACCAGTACCGGCCCGGCCCCGGTGTCCATCCGCCAGAACCGTGCGGCGGTCTCGTCGGTGCCGAGCAGGAGCAGCATCGGCGGCCGTCCCCCACCGGAGACGAGCACCCTGGCCAGCCCGGAATGGGTGTAGTCGAGCCGCAGATCCTTGCCGTCGAACGAGCTTCGCACGTCACCTTCGAGCACGCGGACCTCCGGTGCCGAGGAGTACCGCAGCACCGTCGAACCCTGCTCGCCTTGCCGCCCGTACAGCATCGCGACGTCGCGGCCGTCGACGGTCACGTGGGTCAGGATCTCCGAGTTCGACCAGACCAGCCGCTGTCCGCCCAGGTCGTATCCGGCGACGAGGATTTTGGCGTCCCGTCCGGCGACGCGGACCGGCACGGAGTAGTTCCCGTCCGGTGTCGCCCAGTCCACAGTGGTCGAAAGATCGGAGGATGCCCGCCGATCCGTGTGCCGGACAAGGACGAACTGCGTGCGGGTGTCCGGATTGGACCTCGCCTGCGTGAAGACGGCCGGATCGGCCGGCTTCGGCGCCGCGGCCGGGTCCGTCTTCCGCAACGGCGCGACCGTGGTCATGAAGTAGCCCTGCCGCTTGAACTCGTCGTACTTCGTGGTCAGCCCACGCGACTCGGTGATCGCCGCGCCGTAGTCGTAGGAGGTGTAGACGTCGTTCGGCTGCGGCAGCCACCCCCAGGAGGTGCCGCCGTACAACATGTAGTACCCGAACATCGTCGCACCGCTGCCGATGGCGTTCGACTTGTAGTACACCTTCATGTAGTCGGGTCCGGTCAGCTCCCGGCACTTCTCGTAACCCGCGTTGTTCAGGTCGATCGCGCCCGCCTGGTATTCGGCGGCGTAGACCGGCGCGTCGTCACGTAACCGCCGCGTGACACCTTCACCCCACGTCCCCCAGGTGTTCGGGTCCGGGCAGTTGAACGACTGCGGATAGTCGTCGACACCGGGGATCTGGACGGCGCCCTGTCCCGACGACCAGTTCGGCAGGTCGCCGTTGCAGCAGTTGTTGTGCACGATCGGGACGTCGATCCCGTCGGCCCTGGCCTTCTCCTGGATCTGTTCCATGTAGAGCGGATCGACGTTGGCGCCGTACTCGTTCTCCGCGTTGTACGCGATCACCGAACCGCCGCGGGTGACCTGGTGGCGGGCCAGGATCGGGTTGATCCGGCCGAGCCATTCCCGGTAGGCGGCGGTGTAGCCGGGGTCGCTCGACCGCGCGCGCCCGTCGACGTTCTTGAGCCAGGCGGGAAAGCCACCGCCGGTGGTCTCGGCGTTGATGTAGGGACCCGGCCGGGCGATCACGTAGAGCCCGAGTTCCTCCGTCATCCGCAGGAGCCGTTCCACGTCCCGCACTCCGCTGAAGTCGTAGACCCCGGGCGCCGGAGAGTGGTATCCCCAGTGGAAGTACAGCGAGACACCGGTGAACCCGGCCGCCCGGATCTTCTCCAGCACGTCCCGCCACAGCTCCGGACTGGGCAGCCGGAAGTAGTGGAACTCCCCCGACCACACCATGATCCGCTCGCCGTCGACGGTGAGCGAGTACTTGTCGTAGCCGACCTTGTGTTCCCGCGCCGGCGTGGCCGGGGCCGCGTTCACCGCGGCCCCGGGTGCGACGACCAGGCCCAGCACCATCAGCAGGGCGAGGACCATCCTCATTGGACACCTTCGATCGTCAAGGTGCTTCCCGTCGCCACGATCGGATCCTCACCCTCGGGGAAAGCCACCTTCCAGGCGCCGGGTGCGGACTCGGCGTCGATGTGGACGCTGTCGCCCTCCCGGCGCGTGTGGAACGTCGAGCCGCCGACGGTGGTGGTGATCCGGGCGCCGTCGTCCAGGCGGTACAGCCCCAGCGTGACGCCGTCGGCGTAGTCGTAGTCCGGCCGGTCGTCGACGGCGCCCAGCGGCAGGACGGTGTTGGGCCGTACGAGCAACGGAACGGTGAGCATGTCGCAGACGGTCGTCACCCACCGCGGTCCCTGGATCTCGTCACCGGTGAAGAAGTCGGTCCAAACTCCGTCGGGCACGTAGTAGGTCACTTCGCCGTCGTCGGAGAACACCGGCGCCACCAGCAGGGAGTCGCCGAGCATGTACTGCCGCTCCAGATGGGCGCACGCCGGATCGGACGGGAACTCCAGCGCCATCGCCCGCATCATCGGCGTGCCGTCCGTCGCCGCCTGCGTCGCCGCGTGCCACAGGTACGGCATCAGCCGCGCCTTGAGCTTGGAGAAGACGCGCAGGACGTCGACCGCCTCCTCGTCGAACAGCCACGGCACCCGGTAGGACGAACTGCCGTGCAGCCTGCTGTGCGAGGAGAGCATCCCGAACGCGATCCAGCGTTTGAACAGGGCCGGGTCCGGGGTGCCTTCGAAGCCGCCGATGTCGTGGCTCCAGTAGCCGAAACCGGACAGGCCGAGGGAAAGCCCGCCGCGCAGGCTCTCCGCCATCGACTCGTAGGTCGACTCGCAGTCACCGCCCCAGTGCACCGGGAACTGCTGGGATCCCGCCGTGGCCGAGCGGGCGAACACCACGGCCTCCCCTTCGCCGCGGTGTTCTTTGAGCACGTCGAAGACCGTCTGGTTGTACAGGTAGGTGTAGTAGTTGTGCATCCGCTCGGGATCGGATCCGTCGTAGTAGACGACGTCCGTCGGGACCCGCTCGCCGAAGTCGGTCTTGAAGCAGTCCACGCCCTGTTCGAGCAGCGCGGCCAGCTTGCCCGCATACCATTCGCGCGCGGCGGGATTGGTGAAGTCGACCAGCGCCATCCCCGGCTGCCAGAGATCCCACTGCCAGACGTCACCGTTCGGTTTCCGCAGCAGGTATCCGCCCGCGACCCCCTCGGCGAACAACGGCGATCGTTGCGCCACATACGGATTGATCCAGACCGAGATCCGCAGATCCCGGGCTTTCAGCCGCTCCAGCATGCCGACCGGATCCGGGAACATCCGCGGATCCCATTCGAAGTCGCACCAGTTGAACTCGCGCATCCAGAAGCAGTCGAAGTGGAAGACGCTCAGCGGCAGGTCGCGTTCGATCATGCCGTCGACGAAGCCCGAGACGGTCTCCTCGTCGTAGGACGTGGTGAACGACGTCGACAGCCACAGCCCGAACGACCACGCGGGCGGGAGCGCCGGCTTGCCGGTCAGCGCCGTGTACTTGCGCAGGATCTCCTTCGGGCTGGGCCCGTAGATGACGAAGTACTCCAGCGACTGGCCCTCGACACTGAACTGGACCCGCGACACGGCTTCCGAAGCGACCTCGAAGGAGACGTGTCCCGGATGGTTGACGAACACGCCGTAACCGGCGTTGGTCAGGTAGAACGGCACGTTCTTGTAGGCCTGTTCGCTGCTCGTGCCCGCGTCGGCGTTCCAGATGTCGACGACCTGGCCGTTGCGCACCAGCGGCCCGAACCGCTCGCCGAGCCCGTAGACCTGGGTCCCCACGCCCAGGTCCAGCTGGTCACGGACATGGTGTTTCCCATCGAGGCTCATGAAGCCCATGCCCTTGGCCCCGCTGGTGGTGAGCGTCTTGCCGTCCGCGACGAAGTCGACCTTCCACCCCTCGCCGCGGTGGAGCCGGACCGACAACGCGCCGGCGGTGAGCGTGTGGCCGTCCTCGGAAATCTTCGCCTCGTCATCGACGGTCGACAGTCCGAAGCGGGGTTCTTCCGGCAGACCGCCCTCGAAATGCGTGACGCTCACCCCGATCACGTCCGGCATCGGCGAGGAGAACCCGACCGTCACCACCGGCCCCTTCAACAGGTCGCCGCGATGCCGGATGCGATGGGTGGGCGCGTGCACCACGATCCGGCCGTCCCCCGCGGTGAGGTCGTACACCTCCACCGGATGCGCCGCCTGTACCCCGTCGCGCAGCAGCCAGTAGCCGTTGCTGAACTTCATTTGACCGCCCCTGCCGTAATGCCACGTGTCAACGTTCGCTGGAAGATCAGGAAGAAGGCGATCGCCGGGATGACCCCGAGCAACGCCGACGCATTGGCCATGGTCGCGTCCATCATCCGCTGGCCCTGCAGGAGACCCAGTGCGACCGGAACGGTCTGGGTGTCGTTGGAGATCAACAGGATCAGCGGCAGGAAGAACTCGTTCCATGTCCAGATGAAGAAGAAGACGAACAGAACCCCGAGTGTCGGCCTGCTGATCGGCACGACGACCCGCAGCAGGGTCTGCCATTTGTTGGCGCCGTCCAGCCTAGCCGCCTCGAGCAGTTCCGTCGGGAAACCGACGTAGGTCGACGAAAGGAGGTAGGTGCCGAAAGCGGATTGGATGATCGTGAAGATGATGATCACGGACAACTGGGTGTCGTAGAGCCCGGTCTCGTTCGCGAGGAAGTACAGCGGGTAGGCCAAGGCCTCCTGCGGCAGCGTGTTCGCGATCAGGAAGGCGATCAGGATCCACGCCCGGCCCCGGACCTTGCCGATGCCCAGCGCGTAGGCGTTGAAGACCGAGATCACCACCGCGAGCACCGCGACTGTCCCACTGATCATGAGGGAGTTGAGCAGCTTCTCGCCGAAGCCGACCCGTTCCCAGAAGTCGATCAGCCCTTGCAGGTGAATACCGTCCGGGACGGACAACGGGCCGTCGGCCGCGTACTCGGCCGGTGACTTCAGCGCGTTCATCGCCACGATCACGAACGGCGCGAGCATGACGATCGAGAGGACGATCAGCGACCAGAGCGTCGCATGGCGTTTCACGAACGCTCACCCCGGTTCTGCACTCGAAGGAACACCGTCGTCAGGATCAGGATCAGGACCATGAGCACGGTCGCGATCGCTGCGCCGTAGCCGACCTGCGTCTTCTCGAAGAAGTTCTGGAACGAGAAGTACGACGGCACGTTCGTCGCGCCACCGGGGCCACCGCGGGTCAGCACGTAGATCGGCCCGAACACCTTCAGCGCGGCGATGGTGCAGGTCAGCAGCACGACGAACACCTCGGGCCGCAACTGCGGCACGGTCACATGCCAGAACCGGCTCCACCACGACGCGCCGTCCAGTTCGGCCGCCTCATGCAGTGACGGATCCGCCCGCTGCATCCCCGCCATGAAGATCACCACGGGATAGCCGACCTGGATCCACAGCATCACCCCCATCACGCTCCACAGCGCGAGATCAGGGTCGCCGAGCCAGTTCGCCGTCAGCCCGCCGAGCCCGATCTTCGCGAGGAACTCGTTCAGCGCGCCTTCCGGTGCGAGGATCCAGCCCCACACGATGCCCGCGACGGCGATCGGCAGCACCTGCGGCAGATAGACGCAGGCACGCAGGATGCTCGCCGCGCGCGGCCCGAACCGCTTCGCGACGACGTCGAACAGCGCGGCCGCGATCACCAGGCCCAGCACGGTCGGGACGATGGCCATCGCCACCACGAGCCCGAGGTTGTGCCGGAACGACGACCAGAACGTGCCGTCCGCGAACAACTTCCGGTAATTGTCCAGCCCTGTCCACTTCGGATCCCCGGCGCCCGACCACTGGGTGAAGCTGATGCCGACGTTCATCACCATCGGCACCACGATCACCGCGATCAGCAGCAGCGCACCGGGGATCAGGAAGAGAAGATAGGTTCCCCGTCCCTTGGTCATTTGCCGACGTTCGCCAGATTCTCTTCGTAGGGCTTGGCGATCTCGTCGAGTGCCTGAGCCGGCGTCGCGCTCGAGGTGATGAGCTTCTGCACGGCCGAAGCGAGGACGTCGTAGTAGCCCGGCGCGGGCCAGTCCGGATAGAACGCCAGGTTGTTCTCCGTCGACGCGGCGTTGAAGTCCTCCACCAGCTCCTTCAGCCGCGGATTGGCGGGAGGCGTCGAGGCGTTCACGATCGGCACACCACCGGCTTCACGCAGCTTGTCCTGAATGGGCTGCGACATCGTGATCGCGATGAAGTCGAGGGCGAGATCCCGGTTCTTGGACCCCTTGGGGATGACCCACATGTTGCCCGCCGAACCGGAGGCGATCCCCGGCCACCGGACCGAACCCCACTCGAAGTTCTTGATGCCCTTGACCAGCCTGCCGTACCACCAGCTGCCGCTGATCATGATCGGGTACTTGCCCTGGATGAACGCGGACCCCATGTCCTCGGCCTTCAGCCCGGCCGAGTCCTTGGCGATGTAACCCTTCTTCACCCACTCGGCGAAGGTGGTCGCGCCGTAGGTCCAAGCGGCGTCGTGGAAGTCCACCTTGCCGGTGTACCGCTGGAAACGGTCCACCCAGTCGCGATCGGCCTTGGTCAGCGCGAGCTGGTACATCACCTGCTGCGCCGGGTACTCCGCCCCGGCCACCGCCAACGGGGTCACCCCCGCGCCGGCGAACTTGTCCATCGCCGTGGTCAGCTGTTCGATGGTGGTGGGCGCCGCGAGTCCGTGCTTCGCGAACATGTCCTTGTTGTAGAAGATCTTGACGTACTCGGCGTAGTTCGGGACGCCGTACCACTTCCCGTCCCCCATCACGCCACGTTCGTCGTAGCGCGCGGTGGTCTGCATCGCCGGATTGAGCTGCTTGTCCCAGCCCCGTTTCGTCACCTCGTCGCTGATGTCGGTCAGCAGCCCCTGCTTGGACAGCAGCCCCGCGGTGGCGTTTCCCTTGCTGTATTCCAGGATGTCCGGCGCGTCCTTCGAATTCAGCACCATCGGTGCCGTCTTCTGCATCTGCTCGAAGCCCTTCTCCTCGAAGGAGACCTTGACTCCGGGGTGGCTCGCCTCGAACTGCTTGATCGCTTCGGCCCAGGCGGTGCCCATCGCGCTGTCCGGTGGCTCGAAGTGCCACAGCTTCAGCGTTTTCGGGTCACCACTGTCCGATCCGGACCCACAACCGGCGAGAGCCAGCATGGCGACCAGGGCGGTCGCCAAACCTCGTTTGAACATCGGTGCTTCCTCCACGAAATCGGTGATCATCGGCCGGTGAGGGTCCACGTGGCCTGGTCTGTGCGGGTACGGCCGTCCTTGACTCCGGAGACCGTGACCACGTTGGGTCCGGGACTGAGGGAGACTTCGGGCCAGACGACGACCCGGTCGGCGCCGCTGCGCGCTGTCCCGACCTGTGTGCCGTTGACGTGCAGTGTGACGGTGTCGGCGTTCGTGTACACCTTGACGTCGGTTTTCGGAACCGTCCGCTCCGTCCAGCGGCCGCCGGCGAGGTGGACGACCGGGGTCCGGGTCCAGTTCGCCTGGTACCAGTAGTACGCGTCCTTGCGGATCGCGCGGTCCCCGGTCACCAGGCCCTTGTCGTTGCGGCCGTAGGTGTCCCCTTCGCTGCGACCGTCCGAGGCGAAGTCGAACATCACCCAGACGAAGCCGCCCCACAGGTACGGACGGCTCTCGATCGCGCGCCAGTAGTCCTCGTGGAAGGAGGCTTGGTACTCCTCGGGATGCCAATCCGAATCCGGTACCGGCCGCGCCGGACGCTCCTCGTGCTGGTGGACGCTCGCCCCCGCGCCGTACTCGCTCATGCCGATCCTGCGCCACGGGTCGGCGGCATGCAGTTCGTCGGCCCATTTCCCGAAGTCCGCGGTCGAGTCGGTGTACCAGCCGAAGTACTTGTTGTAGCCGCTGATCTCGGCGTGCGAGTTCAAGGTGCCGCGGTCCCACACGCAGCAACTCGCGTACGCGGTCATGCCGCCCGGCCGCTCGGCAGTGACCTGCCGGGTCAGCGCGGCGACGAGTTCGTTGACCTCGGGGGTGTCGTTCCAGAGTTCGTTGCCCAGTCCCCAGAACACCACGGACGGATGGTTGAAGTTCTGCCGGACCAGCTCGCTCGTCTGCTGTTCGATGTTGGTGCGGAAGCCGGGGTCCGTGTCGGTGAGGTTGACCAGCGGGATCTCGGTCCACACGAGGAATCCGTGCCGGTCGGCGAGGTCGTAGAACCGGGGTCCGTGCTGGTAGTGCGCGGTCCGCACGGCGTTCACGCCCATTTCGGACATCAGCCGGAAGTCCTCCGCCAGCTCCGAAGGCGAGATCGCGAAACCCTTGCCGATCCGGTCCTGGTGCAGGTTCACGCCCTGGACGCGCAGGTGGTTTCCGTTGAGGTGCAAGCCTTTGTCCGGATCCACGGAGACGGTCCGGACGCCGAGCGGCTCGGTCACCGTATCCATGACCCGTCCCGTGCGCGGGTCGAGGACGTCGACCGCGACCTGATAGGTGAACGGGTCCGCGCGGCCTGCCCAGAAGCGCGGCCGGTCGATCACGAGTGTCTGCGCGACCGAGGTTCCAGCCGGGCGCACCCCCGTCGTTGCCTGTGCGACCGTCCTGCCGTGCTCCCCGGTGATCCGGGTCCGCAGCTTCGCGTTACCGCCGTCGAGCTTGGTGGTCACGTCGATCGTCGCCTGTCCCGCCGACACGTCACGTTGACGCAGGTAGACGCCCGGGCCACCGAAGTCGAGCATGGCGACGTGCACCCGATCGGTCACGACCAGGCTGACGTCGCGGTACAGCCCGCCGCCCATGGTGAAGTCGCCCGACAACGGCGCGACCGTGGTGTCCGGCGCGTTGCTGACGCTGACCGCGACGACGTTGGCCCGTCCCGGCCGCAGTACGGAGGTCGCGTCGAACCGGAACCGCGAATAGCCGCCCTTGTGCTCACCGAGCCGGACGCCGTTGACCCAGACCACCGCGGTGGTGTTCGCGCCGTCGAACTGCAGCCAGAGCTTCCGGCCCGCCGCTTGCGGCGGCACCACGAGCGACCGGCGGTACCAGCCGACTCCGCGGTAGTAATCACCGCCGCCGTCCTGGCCGTCTTCGGCGTTCCAAGTGTGCGGCACCGTCACCCGCGACCACGTCGAGTCGTCGAACCGGGTGGTCTCCGCACCGGGCACGTCCCCGCGGGCGAACCGCCAGTCCCGGTTGAGGTCGACGGTCTGACGGCCCGAGGACGGCGGCACCGGTGACGCGAACCCGACGGTGTCACCCAGCAGGAGGAAAACCACAACGAGGATCGAAACCGCCGTCTTGCGGCGATGTCCGCTGGCCATCGTGGCCTCCCTCGGAATCCGCGGTGATCCGACCTGTCGAAGCGCTTCGACGACACGATAGGACCACGCGGCCGGTCAACACAACGTCTTGACCGGCGACTCCCCCGCCTCTAAGGTCAGACCATTTTCGCCCTGTCCGTTACAGATGGTCATGAGCGTCTCGTGAGTGGTAATGACGGTTCTAACCGTCATTACCACTCACGAGGGCATTCCGAGTTCGGTCACGAGAGCGCGGACGTCGATCGCTTCACCGGTCGCGATGGAGCGGTTCGCCGCCAGGCCGACCGCCAAGGACCACATGCCCGCCAGGTGATCGGCCTCCCCCTGACCTCCTGCCAGCAGTTCGGCGAGCATCCGCTCGTCGCCCCCGCCGTGGCCCGCGCCGACCGGGCCGTCGAAGATCGTCTCGGGCGGCGCCCAGTGCCGCTGCAGCGTCAGCCTCGCCCGGTTCCCGGCCTCGTCGTCGGCTCCCGGCGGAAGACTCACCGGGACCTCCCCCGGCGTGGCCGGACGGGCATGGTCGTTCGTCCGCACCGCGAGTTCGAGCCTGCCCTCACTGCCGGTGAACGCGACCCGGTAGCCCTCCCACGGTGAGTAGGCGACCAGGTGATAGCTCAGCTGGGGACCGCCTTCGTATCGCGCGAGCACGGTCATGTCGTCTTCGATGGTGATGCCCGGACCGAAGACGTTCAGGTCCCGCAGGTAGTGATCCTCCTGTTCGGCATCGCGGTACAACGCGCTCAGCCGGGGCGAGAACCCCAGGTCCAGCGCGAACGGGTCGCCGTCGGCCGCGCTGTCCCCCGTCGCCCGCTCGTACTCCCGGCGCAGACCGTGCCTGCCGCCGTTGTCCTCGCCGTAGAAGAACAACCGCCCCATCGCGAAAACCGTCTCCGGCCTGCTGCCGAGCCACCAGTTCACCAGATCGAAATGGTGACTCGCCTTGTGCACGAGCAGCCCGCCGGAAGCGGCCTTGTCCCGATGCCACCGGCGGAAATAGTCGGCACCGTGCTGGGTGTCCAGCAACCATTCGAAGTCGACCGAGCCGACGTCGCCGACGACCCGGTCCGCGAGCAGGTCACGGACCTGCCGGTGCAGCGGGTTGTAGCGGTAGTTGAACCCGACCGTCACCCGGCCGCCGGTCCGCCGCTGTGCCTCGAGGATCCGGCGGCATCCCGTCGCGTCCACGGCCATCGGCTTCTCGGTGATCACGGCACAACCCGCACCGAGCGCGTCCGCGATCAGGCCCGCGTGCGTATGGTCCGGCGTGCACACGACGACGACGTCGATTCGCTCCTTCTCCAGCATGGCCGTGAAGTCCTCCGCCGGGTAACACGGGACGGGTGCCCGTCCCGTCGCGCCGGTCAGCCAGTCGTTGTGCACGGCCATCCGGGTCCGGTTGCGGTCGCAGAACGCCGCCAGTTCGGCGTGCTCGGCGATCGCCCGGACGAACAGTTCGGCACGCGACCCGAGCCCGGCTATCGCGTAGCGGCGGGGAACCATGTTCGATCACCTTCCGTTCGGCCCGGGCAAAGGTCACCTGAGATAGGAGGCGAGGGGAATCTTCTGATCCCGCACCGCTTTCGCCACCACGCCCGCGATCTGCCGTGCTCCGGCGGCTTCGAAATGCGTGTGATCGGCACAGAAGAAGGCCCCCACCGGGCCCCGGGTGTAGTCCCCGTCGTTCGGACAGAACTTGAGCGAGTTGTACAACGTGTAGCTCAGCTTGTGCAGGTCGATCACCGGCACCTGGGCTGCCCGGCCGGCGGCCATGGTCTCGGTCAGGAATCCGCGGTTGCCGACCGCGGTCGCCCCGCTGCATGTGATCGCCGCGACCGGTGTCAGCAGCACGGGCCGGACCCCGCGGTCCTTGGCGGCCTTCACCATGACACCGAGGAGTTCCTGGTATCGCGCCGGGCCCACGTGCCGGGGGCAGGTGCGGCTCCCGTCGTTGATCCCGAACTGGATGAAGAGGTAGTCCCCCGCCTTCATCCCGGTCACCGGGTCGAGCATCGAGGTCCAGCGCTGGGCGTAGGTCTTCGGGCTGACCACGCATTCCCCGCCGGAATCCATGGTGCTCTGCACGTTCGACTCGTACAGCCAGGTCTGCACGCTCCGGCCGGCCACCGCGTTGTTGACCACCGTGACGTCGCCGGTGAACAACGGGCCGAACTGGTTGCCCCAGCCGACCGGGCAGCTGGTCCGGGGATCCGCCATCGTCGAATCACCCGCCAGCCACACCTTGATCTTGACCGCGGCCGGGTCGGCGGCACTCCGTTGGCCCGTACCGCCGGGGTCACAGACCGGCGCGGCCGAGGCGGCCGCTTCCCCGCCGATCGTCACCGGTAACAGCGCTCCCACGACCAAGGCGAGCAGCCATTTCCTCGAACGAATCCACATCGGACACTCCTGACTCGGTCACATCGCGAAACTCGGGTGGGGCGGCTGGTTGTAGGCGGTGTTCTGCCAGGCGACCGCGACCCGGTACTGGCGGTCCTGCATCAGCGACGGCCGGGAGATGCCGGTCGAGTCGGTCGTCGAGTAGATCCGCAGCGCCCGGTTGTCGGTCGTCGGCCAGATGACCTCTTCGCGCCAGTCACCGAGGATGTCCGCCGACAGCGCCGGAGTCGCCTTGGTGCCGTTGTTGGACCGCACCCCGGAGGCGGTCAGCAGGCGCGTGTCACCGCCGGTGCCGTACTTGTCGATATGGGTACCGTCGAGCAGTTCGCGCTGGGCGTCGCCGTCCCACCAGACCACGAAGTTCATCGAACCGGGTTTGCGGCTCGCCACCTGTGCGCCGGTCGCCGCACTGCGCAGCCCGCCGTCCGTCGACGACCAGATCTCCGCGCCGGGGTTGCCGGACCAGACGTCCGCCGCCACGCCGCGGCCGGTGTCACAGCCACAGGTCGGTGCCCGGTAGATGACCTGGCCGGTCCGGGCATCGTGCACGTCCATCGACGGCGCGGTCTTGGATTCGTGGACGGTGAACACCTCCAGCCCGGCACGGCTGGGCACCAGATCGCCGACGTGCATGGCGTCGCCGTGACCGAACCCGGTCCGGTACATCAGCGTGCCGTTGTCGTCGATGGTCGCCGAGCCGTAGACGATCTCGTCCCTGCCGTCGGCGTCCACGTCGGCGACGGACAGGTTGTGGTTGCCCTGACCGTAGGCACCGGTGTTGCTGTTCCCGGAGTCGTAGGTCCAGCGGCGGGTCAGCTGCCCGTTGCGGAAGTCCCACGCGGAGATCACCGAGCGGGTGTAATAGCCGCGGGCCATGATGATGCTCGGCCGGGAACCGTCCACATAGGCCGTCCCGGCGAGGAAGCGGTCGACCCGGTTGCCGTAGTTGTCACCCCAGTCGGCGACGTTCCCGCGCGCCGGGACGTAGTTCTCCGTATCGAGGATCGCGCCGTCGGTACCGCGGAAGACGGTCAGGAACTCGGGCCCGGTCAGGATGTAGCCGCTCGCATTGCGGTGATCGGCGCCGGCGTTGCCGATCACCTGCCCGGTTCCCGAGCGGGTGCCGTCCGAGGTCTTGACGGCGACTTCGGCGCGGTTGTCGCCGTCGTAGTCGAAGACCTGGAACTGCGTGTAATGCGCGCCCGCGCGGATGTTGCGCCCGAGGTCGATCCGCCACATCCGCGTGCCGTTGAGCTTGTACGCGTCGAGGTAGACGTTCCCGGTGTAGCCGGACTGCGAGTTGTCCTTGGCGTTACTGGGATCCCATTTCAGGACGATCTCGTACTGCCCGTCCCCGTCGAGGTCGCCGACACTCGCGTCGTTGGCGGAGTAGGTGTACGCCTCACCGGACGGAGTGGTACCGCCCGCGGGGATCTGCAACGGCACGTCCCTGGTGGCGGCCGCGACGCCCGCGTCGAAGGTCAGCGATTCCTCGGCACCCGCCGCGGCGGGCCGCTCGACGCCGCCGACGACCGCGCGCACCGAATAGCGCGCGTTCGCCGGAGCTCCCTTGTCCCGGTAGGTGGTCGGGCCTCCGACCTCGGCGACCTTCAGGCCGTCGCGGTAGACGTTGAACCGGACGCCGGGCGGGTCATCGGCGAGGAGGCGCCAGCTGACCTGGTTTCCCTCCGCGCCATGGATGTTGAGGACACCCCGGCCGAGCTTGTCCGGCCCTTGCGCTTCGGCCGCCATGACTGCGGCCGGTGCCAGTGCGACGGTCAGGGCGCCGACGAGGGCGATTACGAGCGTACGCATCGATCACTCCGTTCCACGGTTGTTTCAGCCCAGCAGCGGGGCGAGCCGATCGGCGATCTTGCGATGACCGGTGTCGTTCGGGTGGACGTTGTCGGCGGTGTCGGTGGCTTCGTCGATCCAGCCGGTGGTGTCGATATAGCGGACCTTGGTGTCGCCGCCGTCGGTCACCGTCTTGACGGCGGCCTTCGTCTCGGTGACGTAGCGCTTCCGGAAGGTCTGCATCGCGTGGATGGTCGCGTTGGGATACTTCGCGCGGATGTTGCGCAGCAAGGTCACGTACGCGCCGCGGAACTGCTCCGACGTCACCCCGTGCCCGACGTCGTTGGTGCCGAGATTGATCACCACGGTGTCGGCTTGGTAGCGCGCGAAGTTCCAGTTCGGCGAGTCCGGGGCTAAGCCGGTCCGGAGGAACCGCTGACTCATCCCGATGCACCCGTCGGAGGCCGGATACAGGCACGCGCCGCCCACCGCGATCTGGGTGTGCCCGGCGCGCAGCCGCTCCCCGACCAGCCAGCCGTAGGCGGTCAACGCCTGGCGGGAGGACCGCTGTCCGACGGTGATCGAGTCGCCGACGAACTCGATGATCCGTGACGGGACCGTCGGCGCCACGGTTCTGGCGCCCGGATCGAGGGTGACCCCTTGGAAGACCGCGTCACCGTGGTACGAACCCGCGACCGGGCGATACGACACCCGCAGGGTGTGCGTTCCCGCCGCGAGCGGCCTCGGCGTCAGGTTCGCCGTCCCACTGACATTCACATAGGACACGAAGGGGCCGCCGTCGATGCTCGCGAACAGATCGATCGCCCGCCGCTGGCGCAGTTTCACCGTGGTCCCGGTGAAACCGACCACGACGTACGCACCGGCCCACTCGGAGACATAGGCGCTCGCCGACCGCGTGTCCCACCGGCCGAAGTACTTGATGTTCGAATCGGTGGGCGACCCGTCCCCCGTCGCGGCCGCTGACTGCGGTGCCGCGGTCGCCACGACCGCCAGCATTCCGACTAGGACGGCGCACACTCTCGTACTCCATCGAGGAAAGCGCTTTCTCACGGACGTGGGCGACATGGTCATGGTTCTCATAAGGCACTCCATCGAGCCTGCAGAGTTCGCGGCGGAACATTTCGACGATGTTCGAGGACCCCACCGCGGAGTCGGCGGGGACCGAATTTCGAGGGGATCGTGAACGCGAGGCGCCGAGCCGGTTTCCATCGCTGCCACGACGATGCTAACCGAGGCGGCGCACCGAGACAATGGTTCGCCCGTTCGCCCGGTTCTTGGTGACCGGTTCGCGGTCACCACCTGACCGGACTGTTGACAGTCACCGCGGAGCCTGTTTACCGTCGGTCGGGAAAGCGCTTTCCGAACTCGGCGAAAAGTGCGTTTCCCCATCCCATCGACCCCAGGCGGGCATCGTGGCCCGCCCGGCGGGAGGAATCATCATGACGAAGAAAACCTTGCGTACGGCCATCGCCGTCACCGTGTTGGCGGCGGGGACCATCCTCGGTTCCCCACCGGCGACCGCGGCGTCGTTCGATCTCGCCGGCTGGGCGACCCAAGGCGACGGTACGACCGGTGGCGGCAGCGCGACGCCGGTGACCGTGTCGACGTCGTCGGCGTTGATCTCGGCCATGCAGTCCTCGAGTCCGGCGGTGATCCGGGTCTCCGGGTCCATCGCGCTCTCGGGAATGCAGAAGGTCGCCGCCAACAAGACGATCCTCGGCGTCGGCACCGGCGCCGAGATCACCGGCGGCGGGCTCAACATCACCAAGGTCTCCAACGTGGTCGTCCGCAACCTGAACTTCCGGAACTGGTCGGACGACGCGATCAACGTCCAGTACTCGACCAGGGTCTGGATCGATCACAACAGCTTCTCGAACGGCTACGACGGCGCCGTCGACGTCAAACGCGCGTCGGACTACGTCACCGTGTCCTGGAACAAGTTCAGCTCCCACGACAAGACGATGTTGCTGGGACACAGTGACGACAACGGCGGCGAGGATCGCGGCAAGCTCCGGGTGACCTACCACCACAACTGGTTCGCGGGCACGAACCAGCGCCACCCGCGGGTGCGCTTCGGGAACCCCGTCCACGTGTACAACAACTACTACGCCAGCGTCGGTTCCTACGGCGTAGCGTCCACAATGGAGGCCGGTGTCCTGGTCGAAGGAAACTACTTCGAGAACACGAAGGATCCGTTCCACCGCGGTGAAGGCAGCTCGCCCGCGGGCAGCCTGGTCGCCCGCAACAACCACTTCGTCAACTCCGGCGCCGGTGACGCCGGAGGCAGCGTGAAGAGCCTCCCCTACTCGTACTCACTCGACACGGCCGCGAACGTCAGTTCGATGGTCCGGAGCGGAGCAGGCACCGGCAAGCTCTGATCCTTCCATCCCGGGGTATCAACTGGGCTGAAGGGCGCTTTCCTCGCATCGCATGCGAGGAAAGCGCCCTTCGCCGCATGCGATGAGAGGAAAGGCCCCTTCAGCCTCGCGAAGCGCGAACGGAGGCTGGGCGGTACAGCGGGTCGTGAGTGGTAAGTGCCGTTAGAACGACACTTACCACTCACGACCACCCCGACCCACCCCGGCCTTTGCCAGCACTTCCCTCGGCACCTTCGCGGTGGCGTCCAGCCGCGGGACGAGCGTGGGGGTCCAGCCGACATCGGTGCCGAGATCCGGGTCGAAGGCGGCGTTGTGCGCCGCGACCACGTCCACCGGACGACCGTTCGCCAGGGTGCCGGTGGCGTGGAGCACCGTCCCCTTCCACCATTTCGCGAAGGTGCTCGGGCTCACGTCGTGGCCGGTCGCGAAGAAGTTGTTCTCGGCGTAGAGCTTCGACTCGAAGCCGATGCCCCAGGAGTATTCGAACGCGGTGGCCTTTGGGACGGCGTACAGGTTGTTATACACATGGACCTGCCCGAACCGGACCCGCGGCGCGCGTGATCCGAGGTTCTCGAACAGGTTGTGGTGCAGGGTGACCCGGAGCTTGCCGGCGTCGGCGTCCGGCCGGTCGGTGTTGCCGATCAGCAATGACTTGTCATGGTCGTGGAAGTTGTTGTAGGACAACGTCACCAGATCCGCACCGCGGACGACGTCGAGCAGGCCGTCGTGCACCTCGTACGGGCGTCCGAAGTGGACGTCACGCGAGGTGTTGCCGCCGTCGCTGAACTCGCACCGGTCGACCCACACGTGGGTGGCGCCCGAAAGCACCAGGTTGTCGTACTCCGAATTCCAGTTCCCGGCAGGCCCGTCCGTCGGATCCCACTGCGGGAAGCAGTCGTAGGCATCCTCGAACCGGAGATTGCGGATGATCACGTTGTCCACACCGGCCGCTCGAAGGGTCAGCCCGCGGAAGGTGGCGTCGTCGCCCAGACCGACGATCGTGGTGTCGGGCCCGACGTCGACGAACACCCGGCTCGCCTGATTGGCCTGCGACCTCGCGCGAGCCTCTTCGATCGGTCCGGAAGGCGGGACCTTTCCCCAGGTGGCCGGATCGTACTGAGTGAGATACGCCGGCAAGCTGTATCCGGGATCGGCGTACTGCTCGCAGGTCATGGGACGGTCGGCGTCGTCGGCATTGCCTTCGATGGTGCCGCGGACCTGGACGATCTTCGGCCCGGCGACGCGCAGCGCGGCGACGAGTTCCGAGCGGGTGTCCACTGTGTACACATGGTCGCGGGTGGCGGCCGAACCGCCGGTGGTGCCGGTCGTGGCGGCGGCCCAGCCGTCTCGTGGGCCGAGTTTTTGACGGCCGAGGTGCTCGAAGTCGGCGGTCGCGGGTGTCGCCGAAACGAGTCCCAATGCGAGTACGGCGGGGAGGATCTTGGCGAGCATCATCTGTTCTCCTCGTGCCGGCGGGGATGAATGCGCCGAGCGAGATAGTCTTCGATCCGGTCCTCCTCCCACCGGCCATCGGCGATGACGGCGTGATGCGTCAGGCCGAGTTCCTCGTCTGGTTCGAGCAGCAACGGCTCGTGGAAGGTCACCGCGAAGCTGACCACGGGGAACGGCGTCGTGCGGACGTACCACGGCGTGGGGTACACGGGATTCGCCGGGCAGTCCACGAAGACCACAGTGGACGCACGGAGGCTGACATCGTGCAGTCCGGTGAACGCGAGCCACGCCGCGCGCGTCCCCATCGCGTCGTCGCCGTGGATACCCGTCGAGGTGAGGACGCCGCCGCCGGTGAAGGACCGCGGGCCACGCCAGAACAGCCCGCCGTAGCCCGCGGTCGTTCGCCCTTCGGTCACCGGGCTACCCCAGCGCAACGGCGCCCCACTCGTGTTACGCACCCTGGTCTTCCAGGTGAGCAGCCAGGAACCGTCGAGGAAGTCGACGTCGCTGACCTCGACGGTGCGGTCCTCCGCCAGCCAACGCTCCCCCGCCCTGGTCTCCCAGTCGAGGCGATGCCGCAACCGCACCCGGCCGTCCTCGCATTCCGTGTGCTGCCACCGCACATGCCGCGTCGAGCCGTTGTTGTCGAGCGGGACGTATCCCCGGCCGCGGACGAACGTCCGGCCGCCCCAGAAGTTCTGCCCGGACAGGTTGGCCACGGTGAACTGCACGCCGTTGTGCCACGGGTGATCATGCGGCCGGACCGCGCTCACCACGTCGCCAGCCGTGGTCCTGAGCGGGTGCAGGTACGGTTTCGGCGAATCCGGCCGGGGCACGTCCGGTTCGACCACGTACTCCGCCAGGTCGACGTCGGCCGCCGTGACGACCACGCGGCCGTCCCCCTCGGTCAGGGTCAGGTCACCCATGGAACGCCCAGTTCGGAGAACAGTGCCAGCTCCTCGGCCGCGGACTCGACGAATTTCTCGACGTGACGCACGACGTACCGCTGTTCCGGCCCCTCGTCGGCGAGGTCGACCCATTCCGGCGCGATGGCTTTCGGCCCCGGATGGTCCCGGACCGCCTCGACGAACGCGGTGAACGCTCGCGTCTGGTTCAGCGGGGCGGCCAGCGGGGTCCCCTCTTCGACGTGCCGGACGAGGTTCCGCAGCAGGTCGGTGGGTGGTCCGGCCCGCATGGTCTCGCCGTTGATCTCCAGGCGGTCCGATCGGTACCACCACCTCGCGGCCCCCTCGGCGCCGTGCAGCACCACATACGGCTCGAAGACCTGGTCGGCACAGAGCGTGGCCGCGGCGACCACGTCGACGCCGTTGTCGAAGGTCAGCCGCGCGCACGCGGTGTCGTCCGCTTCGATCGGCCTGGCGCGGTGAAGTTCGACGTCGATCCGCCGCGGCCGCAAGCCTGCCGTGCCCGCCACGAGTGTCGCCGTGGCCACCGCGTGGGCGAAGGGATTGGTCAGCGAACCGTCCACAACGGACTTCCCGTCGAGGACACGCCGACCGGCCCAGCCGTTGCGCCGGTAGTACGAATCACGGCGGATCCACGCCCCGGCCGTGCCCACTCCCCGGGGTTCGCCCACGGCACCGGCTTCGACGGCCTCGCGCAGCACCGTCAAGGCCGCCGATCCGAAGCTTTGAAAGCCGACCTGGCATTCCACCCCCGCGGCGGACGCCCGTTCCGACAAAAGGTCGAAGGCCGCGAGATCGAGTACGGGTGGCTTTTCCAGCAGTACCTGACATCCCGCGTCCACGGCGGCGAGTGCGGCGTCCAGATGCGTATGCGGCGGGGTGGCGATCACCGCGATGTCCGGCTCGGCCTGCCTCAGCAACTCCTCGATGCTCGGTGTGAGCACGGCTCCGGGGGGCAGGAGGTCCGCCGACTCCGGTGAAGGATCCCGCACGTCACAGGCACCGGCGAGGACGATCTCCCCGTCGTCATGCAGGACCCGTGCCCGGCGCAGATGCACCAGCGCGTACCCGGCCGTCCCGAAGACGACCACCTTCGGCGCCGTCACGGGGCCGTCCCCGCGGCGGCCAGGGTCAGCGGCCCGGCCACGATCAGCAGCATCAGCGGCTGCATCCAGACCACGAATCCGGCCACTCCCACGGCCGCGGCGAGCAACGCCGAACCCCGGACGTCCCGGCTGAGATACACGGCCGTCCGCAGCGCCGCACGCCATCCTTCCCCAGGAGCCACCACGGAGCAGGTCCGCAGGACCACGACCACCGACGCGGCCAGCAGGAGCGCGAGCACCACCGCGAGCGACCGGCCGCCGGGAAGACCCGCTCCGAACAAGGCCAGGTCGGCGCACAGCACGGTGATCACCGCGACCGCGGCGGCGCTGAACGGGACTCCCCCTGGCAAGTGGCGGACGAACGCGTCGCGAAAGGCCGGGAACATCGGCGGCGAATCGCCGTCCCGCCACCTGCGGGCCACGGCACAGCCGGCCGCGAAGGCGGGTCCGGCGGTGACCACGGGCACCGATCCCAGGCATACGAGCATCCCGAGCAGGAGACAGTCGGAGAACTCCGTCAGCCGGTCGAGCCGCGTCGCCTTCATCGCTTTCACCCCTTCATCCCGCTGGTGTTCACGCCTTCGACGAGCAGGCGCTGGAACACCAGGAAGAACAAGACGATCGGCACGAGCGCCAGCGCAGACATCGCGAACATCGCGCCGAAGTTGGACTGGCTGCTGGTGTCCACGAACAGCCGGAGTCCCAGTGGGACGGTGAACTTCTCCGCGTCGTTGAGGTACACCATCTGCGTGAAGAAGTCGTTCCACGTCCAGATGAACGTGAAGATCGACGTCGTGACGAGCGCCGGTTTCGCCAGTGGCAGTACCACGTTCCAGAACGTCCGGTACACACCGCAGCCGTCGATGGTCGCGGCTTCGTCCAGTTCGCGCGGGATCCCGCGCATGAACTGAACGATGAGGAAGACGAAGAACGCCTCGGTGGCGAGGAGTTTCGGCAGGATCAACGGCAGGAAGGTGTTGGCGAATCCGGCCTGCTTGAAGATCACGTACTGCGGGATCAGCGTCGCGTGGTGCGGCAGCATCAGAGTCGCGATCATGAAGACGAACAGCGGCCCGGAGAACCGGAAACGCAGCCGGGCGAACGCGTACGCCGCCAAGGTGCACGAGACCAGGTTGGCCAGCACCGAGCCGAACGCGACGAGGAAGGAGTTCAGGAAGAACGTGCCGAACCCGATCCCCGCCGCCCCTTCCCAGCCCTGCCGGTAGCCGTCCAGCACGATTTCGCTGGGCAGCAGGCTGAGGCTGGACAGCACTTCGGCCGGCGGCTTGACCGACGCGAAAGCCAGCCACACCAGCGGATACAGCACCACCGCGACGGCGGCCACGCACAGGACGTGCCAGATGATCGTCTTCAGCCGGACGGTCATGACTTGGTCCCCGTACGCTCGTCACCGTAGAAGACCCACAACCGGGCGGACCGGAAGATCACCGCGGTGACGAGCGCGATCACGGCGAGCAGCACCCACGCCATCGCCGAGGCGTAGCCCATTTCGAAGTCCTCGAAACCGGCCTGGTACAGGTACAACGTGTAGACCAGCGCCGAATCGGCCGGGCCGCCGCGGCCGCCGCCGATCACGAAGGCGGGGGTGAACACCTGGAAGGCGTGGATGGCCTCCAGCACCAGGTTGAAGAAGATGACCGGTGAGAGCATCGGCAACGTGATGTGCCAGAACCTGCGCGTGGCACCGGCACCGTCCACTTCGGCCGCTTCGTACAGCTCGCGCGGGATCTGCTTGAGCCCGGCCAGGAAGATCACCATCGGCGCGCCGAACTGCCAGACCGTCAGGAGGATGATCGACCAGAGCGTGTACGCGGGGTCGTCGATCCAGCTGGGGGTGTCCCAGCCGATTCCCTCCAGCAGCTCGTTCACCGTGCCGCCTTCGGTGAACATCGCCCGCCACACCAGCGCGGCGGCCACACTCGCCCCGAGCAGGGAGGGAGCGTAGAAGGCCGCGCGGTAGAAGCCGTTCGACGCGGCGCGCGTGTTCAGCATCATCGCGACCAGCAGCGAAACGCCAAGTTTCAGCGGGACCGCGACGAGGACGTACAGCAGGGTCACCTTGACCGACTGCAGGTAGCGGTCGTCCTCGGTGAACATGTGGACGTAGTTGTCGAACCCGACCCAGCGTGGCGAGGTGAACAGGTCGTACTCGGTGAAGGACAGGTACAGCGAGACGATCATCGGCCCGACCGTCAGCGCGACGGCGCCGATGATCCACGGCGTGAGGAAGACGTAGGCCTGCGGCTGGTGATCGGCGCGGCGCCGTCGGGCCCCACGGGGGCGGCGATCCCGTGGGGCCGTCGGCGCCACCGACTTGGACGGCGGCGTTCCACGAAGGACGGTCATCCCTATTTCAGGTCCTTCTGTGCTTCGGACATGAACCTGCCGACGGCGTCGTCCAGGCTCAGGCGTTCGAACGCGACCTCTTCGTAGGTACGCTGCAGCAGCTTCTGGATGGCGCCCGCTCCCTTGGGCGGCACGGCGGGCGCGGGGCCGAGCTTCGGTTCGATCGCCGCCTCGTAGGCGAAGATCACCTTGTTCGTGCCGGTCGCCTCCGCTGCCAGCTGACCGCGGATCTTCAGGTTCGGCGGCAGCCCCCGTTCCGCGCCGAGGATCTTGCCCGCCTCGGGATCGTTGATCAGGAAGTTCACCAGTTTCGCGGATGCCTCCTGCGCCTTGCCCCTCGCCGAGACGGACAGGAACATCGCCGGCCGCCGGTACTGACCGGTGTTGGCGGGGTCGTCCGACGGGTAGGGCGCGACCGCGAGGTCCTTGCCGCGTGCCTTCTGGTAGCCGGGATACACGCTGTCATAAGCGAATTCCGCGTTCGTGAGCTTCTTGCCCAGCGGTGACTGCTCCGGTGAGGTGTTGTTGGACGCGGTCACGTCGGCGGACGACCCGGCCCTGGTGGTCCGGAACCTTCCGGCCAGCTCCCAGAAGGCGCGCAGGTCCCCGGCTCCGAAACCCAGTTCGCCTTTAGCCGTGTAGAAGGATTTCCCGTGCTGCCGCAACCAGATCTCCAGCGCGCTGTCCAGCAGCCCGAAGTCGGTCACGCCCCGGGTCGTGAACCCGCCGGCGGCACTGACCTTCTCGGCGGCCGCGCGGAAGGCCTCCCACGTCATCGGCTTGCCCAGGTCCACTCCGGCCGCCTGATACGCGTCCGGGTCGTACACCAGCGAAGAGGCGTTCTGCGCCCACGGGACGGCGAACCGCTTGCCGTCGATCGTCCCGGTCGCGGCCAGCTCCGGGTTGATGTCGGCGAGCGACACCTGCTTGCCGGCACCTTCGTCGAGGTCCAGCAGCACCTTCCGTTCCCCGTATTCGGAGAGGTACCGGGTGTCCATCGTCATCACGTCGGGCGGGCTTCCCCCGGCGGTCTGGGTCGCGACCTTGTCCCAGTAGGCGTTGTACGCCGAAAAGGTGGTGTTCACCTTGATGCCCGGGTTCCGCTGCTCGAACAGCTCGACGGCCTTCTTCGTGATCGTGGCCCGGCCGTCGCTTCCCCACCAGGCGAAGGAAATGGTCACCTCGCCACCCGCGCCGTCCGCACCGGATCCGCACGCGGCCAGCAGCGGCGCCACCGCGAGGGCGAGGATCGCCGACCGCACCCGGAGTCTCCGTGAGCTCATGCCCAGCTCCATCCCCAGTCACGCAACACCCACAGTCGCGCAACTTGCACAACTTTCAGAAAGTGTGACTGTGAGCGTGAACGGTAAGACCGGCACAAAGCCGCTGTCAACGGCCGATTAGGTGGCTAGCCAGCCATTTGACAAGGGATCTCGCGCTGCGCGATCATGTCATTTCTTTCTGCAAGGAAGCGGAGAGGAGGACGATATGCGTCGGGACCTCGGCTGGCCGATGCCCGCCGACGACGTCATCCCCGGTGACGGCGGCGCGCGGGCCACCGCTTCGGGCGTGATCGGGGTGCTCGTCGCCGACCTGACGGACCCGTTCTGCGCGCGGATCATCGACGGCGTCCAGCACCAGATGTTCCTCGCCGACCACCTGGCCCTGGTGTGCAGCACCGGCGACGACCCGCTTCGCGAGATCGCGCAATTGGAACGGCTGCGGCGGTTGCGGGCCCGCGGTGTCATCCTCATCGGCGGCACCGTCCGCGGTCTGCGGCACCGGCTCGAACTTTCCAAGCTGCTGAAGGACTTCCTCCGCCGGGGCGTCGACGTCGTCCTGTGCGGCAGACCGCCGCTCCCCGGCCTCCACCGGGCGAGCACCATCACCTTCGACAACATCGGCGGGACGGTCCGGCTGATCGAGTTCCTGACCGGGCTCGGCCACCGGCGGATCGGCTACCTCACCGGTCCGCCGCGCGACCCCGCGACCCGGGAACGCCTGCGCGGGTTCCGGGCCGCGACCCGCGAACACGATCCGCGACTGGTGGTCGAGGGCGCGTTCACCTGGGATTCGGGCTGGCGGGCCAGTCAGGAGTTGTTGCGGCACAACGACGTCACCGCGATCGTCGCGGCGAACGATCTGATGGCGCGGGGTGCGCTGGCCGCCGCCCGCGCACTGGGGAAGGCCGTCCCCGGGCAACTGTCGGTCGCCGGTTTCGGGGACGCCGGATTCTGCCGGGACACCCGGCCGCCGCTGACCACCGTCCGGCTTCCACTGCAGGAGGCGGGCGCCGAAGCGGGACGGCTCGCGTGCGGGATCGGCGCCCCACCGCGGACCGGCGTGCTCCGGCTCGGCAGCGAACTCGTCGTGCGGCGGACCACCGGGGTCAGGAGCTGACCGGCACCCGGTGGACACCACGCCACCACCGGTTCGGGCCCGCCCACGGCACGCCGATCTCCGAGAACAGGGCGAGTCGTTCCGCGGCCACGGCGACCTCTTCTGCGATCCCCCGCACCACCGGATGCCGGGCCGGACCCGCCCCGACACTGCGGATCCAGCCGTCGGGGATCGGCGCGGGTTCGGGGGCGTCCCGCACCGCCTGCACGACCGAAGCGAACGCACGGGTCCTGGTCAACGGGGCGAGCAACGGGATCTCTTCCGGATTCCGCCGGTGTTCGATCAGGTTGCGCAGCAGATCCGACGGCGGCGCCACGGGGATCCGCTCGTCGTTGATCTCGAGGCGATGGGTCTTGTACCAGAACTTCGCCCGCCCGCCGGTGCCGTGCACCAGGACGTACGGCTCGTGATCCTGTTCCGCGCACAGGGAAGCCGCCACCACGATCTCCGGGCCCCGATCGAACCGGAGCCGCAGGCACGCGGTGTCGTCCGCTTCGAGATCCCGGGTGCCGAACAGTTCCAGTGCGATGTCCGACGGGTCCTGTTCCTCGACGCCGGCGACCAGCAGCGCGGTGGCGACGGCGTGCGAGAACGGGTTCGTCAGTGCCCCGTCCACCACCGCCTCGCCGTCCAGCCACCGGCGGCCCGCCCACGGATTGCGCGCGTAGTAGGCGTCGGTGCGGACCCACGCGCCCGCCGCGCCGACCCCGGTGACCTCGCCCAGCTCGCCCCGGGCGATCGCGGCCGCCAGCGGGGGCAGCGCCGCCGATCCGAAACTCTGGAACCCCGTCTGGCAGATCCGGCCGGAGCGCGCGGCGAGTCCGGTCAGTTCGAGATACCCGTCGAGGTCGAGTACCGGCGGCGTCTCGATCAGCAGATCGCCCCCTGCCAGCAGAACCGACTCGGCCACCGCCCGATGCGTGTGGGGAGGCGACACGACCACCACGACGTCCGGACTCTCCGAACGCATCAGCGCGTCGATGTCACGGTGCACGGTGGCGCCGTCGGGCAGCAGCCCGAGTGCGGCGGGAGACGGCTCACGGATGTCGCAGAGCGCCGCGAACTCGATGAGGCCCTCGTCGTGCAGGTCGCGTGCCCTGCGCAGATAAGTGGCCGCGTAGCCAGACGTGCCGACGACGGCAAGGCGTGCGGTACCCGCCATTGGGTCTCCGATCCTGCAAGTTTGCCCGTTTTCTGCGAGCCAACGCTAGGGGCGGCCGCTCCTCGATGTCAAGAACGAAGACGCAGGTAGGAGCCGCTTTTATGGGCAGGCTGGAGGACGGCGCGAGGTCGCGAATTGACAAGGCGGCAGACCGTTTACATGATGTTGTGCAAGTCTGCGCAAAGGGAGTTTCGTGACCGTCACCATCTACGACGTCGCTCAACGGGCGAAGGTGTCCATCTCGACGGTCTCCCGGACGTTCACGACCCCCGATCTGGTCAGGGCCGAGACACGGAACCGCATTCTCGCCGCGGCGGGCGAACTCGGATACTCCCCCGTCGGCGGGCCGCGCAAACCGGCGAAATCCACCGGGCAGCTCGGGATCATCGTCTCCGACCTCGACAACCAGTTCTTCACGGGCGTCCTCGACGGGGCGCAGGCCAGGGCCCGGCAGGACGACGTCGCCGTACTGTTCGCCAACAGCGGCCAAGACCCTGTCGTCGAGGAGAACCTCGCCCGCAGCATGGCCAAACAGGTCGACGGCCTGGTGCTGTGCAGCCCCAGCATGTCGGACGAACAACTCCACGACCTGGCCGGGCACACCTGGCTGGTCCTGCTGAACCGCGAGGTCGACGGCATCCCGTCGGTGGTGGTGGACAGTCCGGGCGGGATGCGCCAGGCCGTCCAGCACCTCGCCGCGCTCGGCCACCGGAAATGCGCGTTCATCGGCGGGCCGAAGGATTCCTGGTCGTCGGCGGCCCGCAGGCGCGGACTGCTGCCCGCCGCGGAAGAGCACGGGATCGAGGTCGCGGAGTTCGGGCCGTTCCCGGCGCGGTTCGAAGGCGGGCTGCAGGGCGCGGACCTCGCGCTCGCCGCCGGCGTCACCGCCATCGTCGCGTACAACGACATGGTCGCTTTCGGTGTGCTGGCCCGGCTGAACGCCCGCGGGGTCCCGGTGCCGGACGAAATCAGCCTGGTGGGCTTCGACGACCTCGTCTTCGCCGCGATCTCGGCGCCTCCGCTGACCACGGTGTCGATCCCCGCCGAGGCGGCGGGCCGCGCCGCGGTCAACGTCCTGCTCGCCCTGCTCGAAGACGACCACCGGGTGGCTGTCAACCAAGCGCTGGACACGTATCTCATCGTCCGGGCCACCACCGCGCCACCGTCGGCGACCCAGCACTGAGCGGCCGTTCCCGGCTGCGACGGCGCCTGCTCGGCCACCACTCGTTCTCCCTCGAACGTTAGCGTTAACACAACGGAGCCGCATTCACGTTATCGACAACTCGTTCGGGAGCAAGGCGAATCCGCGTAACGGTCCAATCACGAGGCGCGTTCGCGGACCCGGCTCAGCGGCGAGTGCTGTCGCGGAGCACGACCTCGCCCTTGATCCGGACCACCCGCTTGCGACCGCCCTCCCGTGCGTCGTCGAGCACCAGCGACGCGGCCTTCCGGCCCATCTCCTCCAGCGGGAGGCGGACCGTGGTCAGCGTGGGCGCGAGATCCCGCAGCGACGGGATGTCGTCGAAACCCGCGATCGCGATGTCCTCCGGGACGCGGAGGCCGCGGTCACGCGCAGCGGCCATCGCCCCGATCGCCATCACGTCGTTGACCGCGAAAACGCAGCCGGGCCTTCGCGGCCGATCGAGGAGTTCGTTCATCGCCCGGTATCCGCCGTCCCGCACGAATTCGCTGTGCACGACCACTTCGGCCCGCCTGCCCCGTTTGGCGAGCCCGTCGACGAAACCGTCGACCCGGTCCCGCGCCGTCAGCAGATTCTTGGGACCACCGAGCACGGCGAACGAACGGTGGCCCAGCCCGGTCAACGCCGTTGCCAGTTCCCTGGCACCGGACCGGTTCTGCGGCAGCACGGTGTCGGCGCCCAGCTTGTCCTGGCCGATCACCGCCACCCGGCCGCCGCCGGAGACGAACTCCGCGATCGCCTCGGCCAGCCGCTTGGTGTGCCCGGTGTCGGTGGTCCGGCTGCCGACCAGCACGATGCCGCGGACCTGGCGCGCCCGCATCGTCGTCACGTAGCGCAGTTCCTGTTCCGGGCGGTGCAGCGTCGTTCCCAGCATCAGCTCGCCGTGCGGTTCGACCACGGTGAGGGCGGCCGCCGCGATCACCGAGAAGTACGGGTCCTGGATGTCGGCGACCACGAGACCCACGACGTCGCTGCGGCCGCGGGCGACAGCCTGCGCGAAGGCGTTCGCGGTGTAGCCGAGTTCGGCCGCGGCCGCGAGCACCCGCTCGCGGAACCGCTTGCCCACAACACGTTCACTGCCGTTGACGACCCTCGACGCCGTGGCCAGCGAAACACCGGCCCTCTCGGCGACATCCGCCAAGGTGATCTGCGAACCCACGCCGCCCCCGCTCCGGAAACCGGTTTCCCATCATACCCACCGCTCGCACATCATCCCGTAACGCTCTGGCGCGTGGGGGACACTCCCATTACAGTGCACTAACGCGATTATTTCTCATGTTTCCGGATCAGGATGAGCGACCCGTTCGGCGGTCCTACCTACCGAGGTGAAGCCATGAAACGACTTTTCTTTCTCCTGTCCGCGGTCCTGCTGCTCGCGCCGCTACCCGCCGGGGCGGCCGCGGCCGAGTCACCACCACTGTGGTTCGACAACGGGTCCATGGCCGTCTCCGGCGACGCCTTCCGAGACGAGCACGGCCGCGAGGTGGTCCTGCGCGGATTCAACGTGTCCGGGGAGGCCAAGCTCGCCGAATTCCGGGGCCTGCCGTTCGCGACGGTGGACGACGCCCGGACCTCCGCCGCGGCCATGCGGCGGCTGACCGGCGCGAACGCGGTGCGGTTCCTGGTGACCTGGGCGTGGATCGAACCGGAGCCGAAGAAGATCGACTACACGTATCTCGCCAAGGTCGCCGAGCAGATCTCCGCCTTCACCGGCCAAGGCATCCGGGTCTACCTGGATTTCCACCAGGACCTGTTTTCGAGGTACCTGTTCAACCCCGGGAGCTGGTACACCGGCGACGGGGCACCCGCTTGGGTGGTCCGCGCGGGCGGTTATCCGCCGGAATCCTGCGGTCTCTGTTTCCACTGGGGACAGAACGTCAAGAACAACAAGGCCGTCACCAGCGCGACGTACGACTTCTGGCACAACCGGGAACTCTCGACCGCGGCGGGGCCGATCCGGATCAGGGACGAGTTCGTCCATCAGGCGGGCGAAACCCTGCGCTTCCTCAAGGAGAACCTCTCCCCCGCCGCGTTCCGGCTCGTTCTCGGCGCCGACCCGCTCAACGAGCCCTATGCCGGCCGCTACGACTCCGGGCAGACCGGCCCGACCTGGGAACGCGACCTGCTTTGGCCGTTCTACCAACAGTTCCGCGCCCGGATGGACCAATCCGGCTGGGGCGACAAGGCGGCCTTCGTGGAACCGCACATGTTCTGGAACCAGAACGTGGACCTGGTCGCCGAACCCGGCGGCCTGACCGGCGTGGCCTCGCTCGGCAACCGCTATGTGTTCAATTCGCACTTCTACGACGGGAAGGCACAATCCGGTGTCCTCAAACCCGGGCCGGCCAACGATGGTGAGTACGTCAAGGACTTCGGCCTGATCCGCGACCGTTCCCAGGCCCTCGGCACGACCGGGATCGTCTCCGAGTTCGGCCATCCTGTCGCGGGATACACCTCCGACAAGGCGCCCACCGTACTCAAGGCGATGTACCAGGCGCTGGATTCCCGGGTGACGGGAGCGAACTGGTGGTCCGGCGCGGCGGGCTCCGGGCGGCCGTTGTCCGGCAGCCAATGGCATTGGGACATCTACTACAACCGCCACCACGAGCTGATGAACGACAACCCGGACAAGGTCCGCACCGAAGGCGACGCCATGAACGACGAGCACTTCTCCGCGGTGCGGACCGACGGCGGCAGCGCGACCCTCACCATGGACGGCAAGCTCGTCGACCGGGTCTTCCCGCGCATGGTCGCGGGTGACACCAAAGCGTTCACCTACGAAGACCGGGCGGTCGCGTCCTGGAACCGGATCCCCGATTCGATGCCCGCGCTCAAACGGGTCGTCGGCACGGGACAGTACGGAGTGCTCGTGTGGCGTTCGAACGGCGGCAAGGCGCCGACCGAACTGCACCTGCCTTCTTCGTTCACCCGCACGGGCACGACCGTGGTCAGCGATCTCGGCTCCACCACAGGATTGCCGTCGTACACCGGCGCCGAACCGGTGTCCATCGCCGCGGAACCGGGAGAACCCGGCGTCAACCGGCTGATGCTCGCGTCCACCGACAGCGGTCGCGTGCACTTCGCGGTCGTCGGCAACGGATCCGGGGTGACCTCGGCCGACCGCGAGGCCGCGCGGGCGGAATTGGCGGCCTGGGTCGCCGCGAAGTTCCCGTGACCCGGACGGCAGCCTTGCGGAAAGCGCTTTCCCGGCCGTACTCTCACCTGCGAGCCCGGCTTACACGCTGCACAGGCTTTCCCACGGGGATAGCCAAACCAGGAGGTACGACCGGAGGTTTTCCATGACCAGCAAGGGATGGCGCCGCGTCTTGTCGAGCGGAGCCGCCGTGGTCTTCGCGGCGAGCGCGATCGTGATGCTCGCGCAACCCGCGCAAGCACTCACACCACCGAAGGCGAACGGCGAAGAAACCGTGACGGCCACCGTCAGGTTTTCCGGCTCGCGGGACTACGGGATGAAACGGATCATCCCTCAAGGACTGGGCGGCGGCGGTGGCAGCGAGAGCCAGAAGGCGGTCTTCGAACTCGCCGACGGGGCCACGCTCGCCAACGTGATCATCGGCAAACCCGGCGCCGATGGCGTGCACTGCCTCGGCACCTGCACGTTGCGCAACGTGTGGTGGGAAGACGTGGGCGAGGATGCCGCCACGTTCAAGGGCACCTCGGCCTCGCAGACGATGACCATCGACGGGGGCGGCGCACTGAGCGCGAGCGACAAGGTCTTCCAGCACAACGGTCCCGGCACGATGATCATCCGGAATTTCGCCGCGCAGGGCATCGGCAAGCTTTACCGGGCCTGCGGCGACTGCGGCAACAACCCGCAGAACCGGCACGTGCGGGTGGAGAACGTACGGATCGAGATGTCGGCGAAGAACGTCGTCAGCATCAACGTGAACTACGGCGACACCGCGCGGCTGAGCAAGGTCACCCTTGTCGGCGACAGCGGCAAGAAGGTCTCGATCTGCGACAAGTACAACGGTGTCAAGAAGGGTGACGGGTCGTCGAAGAAGGTCGGCACCGGAGCGGACGGCAAGAACTGCATCTACTCCGCTTCCGACGTCATCTACAAATAGCGCCCGCTCGTTCGGACGCGGTGCGGTTGCTCGTGAGTGGTAATGACGGTTCTAACCGTCCTTACCACTCACGAGGCCTGGTGGGCAGGCGGGGCCGTCCTTGACACGAGGGTTCGGTCATTCATACATTCTAGGCCAGTTTGTATGAATGACGGGAGTTGATCCGCATGCGGCTCGGCAAGACCGCCGTCGTCCTGGGTGGCAGCGCCGCCGGTCTGTGCACCGCGGGAGCGCTCGCCCCGCACTTCGACGAAGTGCTGGTGCTGGAACGCGACGAACTCCCGGCGGAAGCCGAGCACCGGCGTGGCGTGCCGCAGAGCAAACATCCGCATTTCCTGCTGAACTCCGGCCGCCGCGCGATCGGCGAGCTCTTCCCCGGTTTCGAAGACGACCTCATCGCCGCGGGCGGGCTGCATCTGATGCCGTCCATGGACGCGGCCTACCTCGACGGGGAGGGCTGGTCGGCGCGCAAACGCGGCACGATGACGATGATCTACAGCTCGCGGATCCTCATCGAGCGCGTCCTGCGCGACAAGGTGCGCGGCCTGACGAACGTCGTCATCCGCGAAGGTGTCTCGGTGACCGGCCTGACCACGCGGGCCGGCGGCACCCCCGACGGAGAGGTCACCGGGGTCGGCTTCTCCACCTCCGCCGGCGTCGAGCACGTCGACGCCGACTTCGTGGTGGACGCGATGGGCCGCGGCTCCCCGGTCGGCGCCTGGCTGGCGGCCGCGGGCTGGCCCGAGCCCGAGGTGCGGACCCTCGACGCCAAGGTCACCTACACCTCACGCTGGTACGACCTGCCCTCGCCGTCGGAGCGGCCGCCGTCCTGGTGGTGGCATCACCTGGTGATCATGCCGACGCCGGACAAGGGCGATCATCCCGCCGAGCACGAGTTCCTGGTCAACTTCTTCCCGATCGAGGGAAACCGGGTCATCGCCTGCATGGGATCGTGGGGAATCGAGATGCCCCGGACCACCGACGCGTTCGTCGAATCGGCCCGCCGGGTGCGGACGCCGTTGTTCGCCGACGCCATGGACCGGTGCGCCCCCACCTCGGAGGTGCACCTGACCCGCTCGACCGGCAACAAGTGGCGGCGATACGACCTGCTGCGCACACCACCGAAGGGTCTGGTGTCCATCGGCGACTCGATCTGCGCGTTCAATCCGTTCTACGCGCAGGGCATCAGTTCCGCGGCGGGTTCGGCACTGCTGCTGCGCGGACATCTCGCCCGCGTCAATCGTATCGATTCGAAGTTCTCCGCACGTTTCCTTGCCGCGCAACGCAAACTGCTCAGCGTGCCGTGGAGCCTGGCGATGGCCAGGGACGGCGGCTACGCCTGCGCGGTGGGGTCCGAGAAGCTGCCCGAGTGGCGGCGCCGCGTCGTCGCGGCGCTGTCCAGCCCGGCGTTCAGCCTCATCGTCGGCGCCGCGCGTGAGGACGCGGTGGTCGACGAACACTTCGCCAAGGTGTTCAACCTCGACGAGTCCTTGGGGGCGATGCTGCGGAACCCACGGGTGCTGGCGGGGCTCGTGCGCTACCGCGTCCGCGCCGCGCTGGGCAAACACCGGGTTCCCTTCGGCTTCGATCCCCAGGCCGAACCACCCGCCACCGACTACTCCCCCGACGCCGCCGCCACGGCGACCGCGGCCGTGCGATGAGCGCGGTGTGCGGGCCGGACGCGGAGACCGTCACCCGCGCGCTCGGCTTCGACTGTCACGACGTCTCCCCCGTCGTCTCGTTCCGCTTTCCCTGGGATCTCGCCGAACCGACGATGCCGCTGCTCGAACTCCTCGTCATCGGCGGCGCCGTGTTCGCCCTGGTGCACGCGCTCCGCCGCCGTCGCGAGGGCGATCCGGTCAACCTGGCGCTCTGGTGCGCGTCGCTGGTCTATCTCTTCGTGATCGAACCGCCGTTGTACTTCCCGGAATGGTTCGGTCTCGAGCAGCGGTACGGCTTCATCTTCGCCCACAACCTGTTCACCGTGCAGTTCATGGCGGATCGGCTGCCGCTCTACATCGTGGCCTTCTATCCGATGATCAGTCAGGTCGCCTACGAACTCGTACGGTCGCTCGGGATCTTCCGGCGCCGTGGCGCGCTCACCGGGTCGGTGGCCGTCGCGTTCGCTTGTCAGGTGTTCTACGAGGTCTTCGATCACCTTGGCCCGCAACTGAAATGGTGGGCCTGGAATATGGACAACCGGATCGTGAACCATCCCGCGATGGCGTCGGTGCCGATGAACAGCATGCTGTTGTTCGCCTCTGTCTCGATGGGGGCCATGACCTATCTGGTCGTCCGCCTGACCGGTGGCCCGGCGCCGGACGGCGGGCCGCGACGGGGACGATCTCTCGTGCTCCGCGTTTTGGCCGCCGGTGTCCTCACGCCGCCGACCATGGCGATCGCCGGTATCCCGTCGAGCCTCTTCGGCGGGGACGATCCCGACCCGGTGGCGCAGGCGTGGGTCCTCGGCGTCGAACTGGGTCTGCTCTGGATAGCGGGCACCTGGATCTTCGTCTCGCATCTGCGGTCGGCGGATCGCGGGGAAAGCGAACCGCTGTCCGCCTTCGCCCGCTTTTATCCCGCCGTCTACCTGGGCGGGCTGGCCGCCTTCTGGATCAGCGCCCTGCCGTCGTACTTCGCCGCGGAGAACGGCTTCACCCGAGACGGCACTCCGATCGGAAGCGGCCTTTACGCGCTCGTCTGCTTTGTCGGGGCAGGCCTGATGCTCGCCACGCTGTACCGGAAGGCACCTGCCACCGTCTGAAATGTTCCCCTCGGGGAAGATGTGCGCATGGGTCACCATGGATGGCAGGGCAACCCACCCGGCACCGAAGACGCGGCACGCCGCCGCATCGTCGAGGCGGCGACGGCGTGCATCGACCGCGCCGGGCTCGCCAAGACCAGCCTCTCCGACGTCGCCGCGGAAGCGGGCGTGACCCGGCAGACCGTGTACCGCTACTTCCCGAGCCTGGCGGAGATCCTCCGCGCGGTCGCGCTCGCGGGTGTCGAGGAGTTCGCCGGGCGGATGGAACGCCACCTGTCCTCGTTCGGCAGCGCCGCCGAGGCGGCCGTGGAATCGGTGGTGTTCGCCGTCCGGACGGTGCCCAACGAGCCCTACCTCGGCCTGCTCCTGGAGGCGGGCGAAAGCGACTTCTTCACCGTCGAGGTCACCTCCGCCCCGGCCTTCGCCCTCGGCGCGCGGATTCTCCGCAACGTGCCGGTCGATTGGGCGGCCGTCGGTGTCACCACCGACGAGGACCTTCAGGGGCTCGCCGAGATCCTGATGCGGCTCTTCCTGTCGTTCCTGCGTTATCCCTCCACGCCACCGCTCACCAACGACGAGCTGCGGACGCTCATCCGGCGCTGGATCGGACCGGCTCTGCGCGGCTGACCGGGATACGTCCGGTCAGGCCTCGCCGGTCCGCTGGGCGGGTTGGAACAGTTCGACGAGGTTGCCCGCCGGGTCGGCGAGCAGGATCTGCCGTCCGCCGGGACCGGCGACGACGTCGCCGAGGAAGGACTGCCCCGCGTCGCCGAGGCGGGCGATCTCGGCGTCGAGGTCGTCGACGACGAGGTGGATCCGGTTGCGGCCGGGGGTATCGACGTCGTCGGGGGTGGCGCGCGCGCCGGAACTGGCGGGTCCGGACAGCAGCAGGCGCAGCGGGCCGCGGACCACGTCGGCGAACGCGGGTGCGGCGCTGGTGTTGAGCGTGAAGCCGAGGCGGGTGGTGTAGAAGTCGATGGCGGTTTGCACGTCGTCGACGACGTAACGGACGCTGGCCGTCCGGTCGGATGTGGTCACGGCGAAATCTCCGATCATGCGATGGCGGCGAGTGCGGGCAGCAGATGCCGGACGCGGGTGTCGATGTCCGCCGCGGCCCGTTCGAAGGCGGGATGCTCGGCGACGGCCGGGTCGCCGATGCTCCAGTGGGTGTGGCGCGCGGAGCGGCCGAACTCGGGGCAGACCTCGCGAGCCTTGTCGCACAAGGTGATCACGTGGTCGAACCGGTCCGCGGTGACGGTGTCCAGACGCCGGGGGCGTTGACCGGAAACATCGATGCCGAACTTCTCGCGCAACACCCGGACGGTCTCCGGGTGCAGGCTCGACTTCGGATGGCTGCCGGCGCTGGCCACGGTCACCTGGCCCGCGGTGTGGTGGCGCAGCAGGGCTTCGGCGATCGGCGAGCGAGCGCTGTTGCCGGTGCAGACGAACAGCACGGCGACATCGCGGTAGCGCCGCCGGCCGGCCGCGGGAGCGGGAGGCGCGGGATCCCGGCGCAGCGCCGGATGCAACGCGGCGCCACTGTCGGTCAGCGCCTCCCCGCAGAACTCCAGATCCAGGTGGTAGTAGCTGTCACGGCCGTCGAAACTGCTGCGTTTGGCGGCGACCAGCCCGCCGTCCCGCAGCAGCCGCAGGTGGTAGGACACCAGGTTCTGTGGTTGCCCCAGCTTCGTCACCAGCTCCCGGACCCGATAGTCGCCGGTGGCGAGTTCGCTCAACAGCTGCCACCTCAGCGGGTGGGCTGCCAGTCGCACGAACGCCGGCGGGGCGGCGGGAGGCACCATGTCAAGAGCATACATCAAACGAAATTGATACATCAAACACTTTTGATGGAATCCGGCGGATTTGCAAGGCGGCGGGAGGAGCGGATATGCATGAGTCATGCAAGCAAGAACGGCGAATCTGCTGGGCGCGGCCGCACTCGCCGTGACCGACCGGGTCCTGGCGGACGCGCACCGGAAAGCGGGTGTCAGCGCCAGTGGCGCGGCGGCTTTGGTGGTGGCGTCGGCCGGTTCGGCGTTGAGCGTGACCGAACTGGGCCGCCGGATCGGGCTGAGTCAATCGGCCGCGGCCCGCATGGTCGACTCGCTGGAACAGCGCGGGTTCTTCGCGCGACGTCCTCGCCAAGGGCGGGAGGTGACCGTCGAACTCACCGCCGAGGGACGCGAGATGGCGCATACGCTGCTCGAGGAGCGCGGCGCGGGACTGACCGGCCTGATCGAGGAACTCAGCCCGCGCGAGCAGGAGCAGTTCGCCGGTCTGCTGGGCAAACTGCTGACCCGGCTTTACCAGGACGTCGGCAGCGCGGATCTGCTGTGCCGGCTGTGCGACCGGGCGAGCTGCACCCAAGGCGCGGTCTGCCCGGTCGGTCAAGCCGAGCGGGACCGGAAGAGCTGAAGGGCGCTTTCCCCGCATGCGATGCGGGGAAAGCGCCCTTCACCGCGTGAGACGAGGGGAAAGTCCCCTTCAGCTCCGGCGGGCAGCGGGGTCAGAACCCGGTCCCGAGGATCTCGTCGATGGCGCGGCGAGGACTGGGCGGGATCAGACCCGAGGGGTAACCGAAACGCATGAGCGCCTGCGGGAAACCGGGTAGTTCGAGGTCGTCGCACAGCGCGGAACGCACCTCCGGCAGATGCAGCGGCTGCGTCAGCACGGAACCGGCCAGGCCGTCGTCGACCGCGTCGAGCCAGGTGTCCTGCAGCGCCCGCCCCGCGTGGAGGTGATCGTGCGCGCTGTCGTCGATGGTCAAGAAGACGAGCAAGGTCTCGCCGGCGAGCCGCCGCTGGAGCACCCGCCGGTCGGGTACGGCGGTGGCCGCCCGGACCAGCCCCGCCCACGGCAGCGACCCGGCCGGGATCGTGCTCTCGGCGAGCCCGGCACCGTGGCGCCGGAGCCCTTCGTCGCGGATGGTCCACATCGCCAGTTCACGCTGGTACGCGCGATCGTGCTGGTATGCCTCGGCCGCGAACTCGAGCAGGTCCGCGATCTGCGACAGCTCCAGCTCGTCCTGAACCGGCCGGGCCTCGACCCCCTTCCGGGCCGCGGCGGCGATCAGATCCCCGATCTCCTGCCGTGAGACCGGTCGTCCGGAGAAGGGACGGCGGTAGCTGCCGCGCCGCGCGATCGCCGAGTACCGGTGCAGTTCGACGTCGGTCGGCGGCAGCGGGCCGGTGGTCTCGATCGTGGCGATGACGTCCGAGCGGCCGGCGTCGGGGAGGGTTTCGGTACGGATCCGGTGGCCGAGTACCCGCACCGCGAGTTCAAGGTTGGTGAGAGCGGCGCCGCACGAGATGAGCCTGTCCCGGCCCCGCGGGTCGTGGTGCGGCAGTTCCAGGTCGCGGCGCTCTCGCAACAGGAGCCGCTCCCCGTCGAACTCCAGCCGCCACGGCTGGATGTTGTGCACCGAAGGGGCCCGCACCAACGCCCTCGCCAGCACCTCGGTCTCCGCCCTCGTCCACCCGGTCGCCATGGGATCCCCTCCTCACCGCTCGTTCGACCTTCTCCACGGTGCGCCGGTCCCGCGGGGAGGGAGCAGGTACCGACGGCACCGATCCGCGGGACCAAATACCCGGGGAGGGCACGGCTAGGGCCCAAGGTCCCTTCTCGTTGGGACGTCCAGGTGGCTGTATCCACCGCATCGCCCAGGTACCGTCGGTCGGGCAGCCAGGACCCCGCAGGAGGAACAAGATGGCGACCAAGGTGTTCCTCGTCGACGATCACGAAATCGTCCGGCGAGGACTGGCCGACCTGCTCGGCAACGAACCCGACATCGACATCGCCGGCGAGGCCGCGTCCGTGTCCGAAGCCCTCGCGCGCATCCCCAAAAGCGACGCGGACATCGCCGTCCTCGACGTGCGCCTCCCCGACGGGACCGGCATCGAACTCTGCCGCGAACTGCTGTCCACCGAAAAAGACCTGCGCTGTCTGATGCTCACGTCCTACGCCGACGACGAAGCCCTCTTCACCGCCATCATGGCCGGTGCGTCCGGTTTCGTCCTCAAACAGGTCCTCGGAAACGACCTCGTCTCCGCCATCCGCACCATCGCGGCAGGTGGCTCCCTGCTCGACAGCCGCACCACCGCCGCACTGATGAACCGCATCCGCCGCGAACGCGACCACAACGACCCCACCGCCGCGCTCTCCGAACAAGAGCGCACCGTCTTCGACCTCATCGGCGAAGGCCTCACCAACCGCGAAATCGGCGAACGCATGTTCCTCGCCGAGAAAACCGTGAAGAACTACGTCTCCCGCATCCTCGCCAAGCTCAACATCCAACGCCGTACCCAGGCCGCGGTCCTCGCGACCCAGCTCAGACGCGACACCTCTCCCCCGCCGTTCGGCGATCGGTAGCCGTCAGGACAGCGGAGCGCGCCACAGCACCCGGGCGCCGCCTTCCGTCCGGTTGCCGA
This sequence comes from Amycolatopsis orientalis DSM 40040 = KCTC 9412, assembly GCF_000478275.1. GTDB lineage: Bacteria > Actinomycetota > Actinomycetes > Mycobacteriales > Pseudonocardiaceae > Amycolatopsis > Amycolatopsis orientalis. Next base: position 147,392 of record NZ_ASJB01000057.1, on the reverse strand, counting down.
ACTCCGCGTTCCCGTCGCAGCGCCTGGCCCGCTCGGCGAGATTCGCCAGGCCGCTGCGCCGTCCGGACTCCGGAATGCCGATCCCGTTGTCGACGACCTCGATGGTCAGGTCGTTGTCGGCTTCGACGCTGATGGTGATCTCGTCGGCCCCGGAATGCCGGATCGCGTTGCTGAGGGCTTCCCGGACCACGGCTTCGGCGTGTTCGTGCAAGGCCGGTGGGACGAGCGTGTCCACGGCGCCGGAGATCCGGACCGAGGGCGCCAGTGTGCCGTCGCTGGTCAGTTCGGTGACCGCGTCGAGCAGGCGGCGGCGCAGGCTCTTCGACGCGTCCGAGCCCGAGCTGTGCAGGTCGAAGATGGACGTCCTGATCTCGCGGACCGTGCGATCCAGCTGTTCCACCGCCTGCGCCACCCGGTTGCGGGCCAGCTCGTCGGGCACCCTCGGCAGGATGCTCTGCAGGCTCATCCCGGTGGCGAACATCCGCTGGATGACGTGGTCGTGCAGGTCCTGCGCGATCCGGTCCCGGTCGGCGAGGACGTCCAGCAGCCGCTGGTTACGCTGTTTCTCCCCGAATTCCAGCGCCACGGCGGCCTGATCGGCCAGCGAGGACAACATCGGGATCTGGTCGCCCTTGTACTGCGGCGATCCCTTGTCCCTGCCCGCCACGAGGACACCGCCGACGCCGGACGTGCTGTTGAGGGGGATGACGGCCGCGGGGCCTAGCCCTTCGAAAGCGGGCTCCGTCTCCCCGGTCGAGGCGGTACCCAGCTCGGTGACGAGTGCGGGCTGGCCGGACTCGAGCACCTCGTCGATCGCCGGGTGCCCCCCGGTCAGCGACGAACCGCTCAGCGCCGCTATCCGCTCCCCCACGACGACGCTCGCGGTCAAAGGCTGTCCAGGGCCGGTGGCCAGCAGGATCAGGACCTCGTCGGCCGCGGAGAGCTCGCGGACACGGGTGGCGATCAGGTTCAACGTGTCGATGACCGAAGTGCCGCCCAGCAGTTCGCCGTTGACCTCGGCGACCGCTTCCAGCCATCGCTCCCGCGTCCGCGATCGCTCGAACAACCGGGCGTTGTCGATCGCGACCCCGGCGGCCGCGGCGAGTGCCTGCAGCACGACCTCGTCGTCCGCGGTGAACTCGCCCGCCCCGCGCTTCTCGGTCATGTAGAGGTTGCCGAAGACCTCGTCGCGCACCCGGACGGGAACGCCGAGGAAGCTGTGCATCGGCGGATGGTTCGCCGGGAACCCGACCGAAGCCGGATGCTTGCTCAAATCGGCGACCCGAACCGGATGCGGCTCGTGGATGAGCAGTCCGAGCAGCCCCCTGCCTTCGGGCAGATGGCCCATCTTCGACCGGGTCTCCGGATCGATACCCTCGTAGACGAACTCCGACAACCCGTCCTCGTCGCCGAGCACCCCGAGCGCGCCGTACCGGGCGTCCACCAGCTCGACCGCCGCCTGCACGATCCGCTGCAGGGTGGAATCGAGTTCGAGACCGGTCGCGACGGCCAGCACCGCGTCGAGCAGGCCCTGGAGCCGGTCACGGGTCTTGACGATCTCCGACAGCCGCTCCTGCACCTCGTGCAACAGCTCGTCGAGCCGCAGCCCGGTCAGTGCCGCCGCGCTCGACGGCGCTTCACCGGCCGCTTCTCGCTCCGACGGCATCAAGGTGCTCCTCTCCAGGCCACTGGTGACGCTCTACGGTCGCCACAGACCGCTCCAGCGTTCCACTAGTTCACCACTCCTGCCAAGGCGTGGAGTGATCGGCCGGGCACGGAAACTTCACCGGTGCCTCCTGGCGAGGGCCGTGTACAGCGACGGCGGCAGGGCAGCGAACAGCTTGGCCTCCTGCGTGAACGAAGTCTCCTCGTCCAGGAAACGGAGCACCGGTTCGGCGGACACCCGGTCGAAAAGTGCCGAGAACACCCGTTCCAGCTGAGCCGGATGCCGGGTGATCATGTCCAGGAGGGCGGCGTCGAACAGGCGGTGCCGCGCCTTCGGTTCGGGCAGATCGAACGGATGCCCGTGGGTCGCCAGGGATTCCGCGATCGCGACGCTGTCGGCCTGTATCCGCGCGAAGGCGTAACCGGTGGACGCCTTCACCATGCCCGCCTTGGTCCCGATGGCGAGAATCGAGCCGCGTCTGCGATCCACGGCGGCGGCGGAGAGCGGGATCGACGCGGATTCCTCCCGCGCCACCACGCCGTTCCGCACCTTGAGGATCGCGGACGAATACTCGCGCAACGCGGCTCGCTGTTCCTGGGGACGAGCGATCCCTCGGGACTCCGGCGGGGCGAAGGTGGTGTGTTCGACCAAGGCTTCCTGGGGGCCTCTCGGGAGCACGTAGACGAAGCTCGCGCCGCGTCGCTGCGGGGTACGGAAGTCGAAGAACGTGGGCACCGCCGGGTCGAACGCGGGTTCCGGGGTGCGGACGTGCCAGCCGCGGAAGATCAACCAGGCGGCGGCCTTGGGCCGCGCGGGACCGAGCACGCTGTCGAACACCCAGTCCGCGTGATGAACCCGACCGTCCACAATGGCTTCCGCGCCGGAGCCCGCCTGCCTGATCGCGGTGACCCGCCCGGTGAGGAAACGGATATCCGGCCGTCTCGCCGCGATCCTCGTGACGGCGGCGGCGAAATCGTCGCCACGGATGTACCGGTAGCGGTAGCGGCCGAGATCGACGCGGCGGTCGTGCCCCTCCGCGTGGACATGGAACCGGTCGAAGGTACGCGACACGGCCTCGCCGAACAGCCCCGGCTCCGCCGACCATGACGCCCACCCCGCCGTCGCGAGCGGACGGCGACCATCGTCGACGACGACGATCGGCCCCAGCGGTTCCGGTCTCGCCGCCAGATGCGCCGTGAGACTGAGACCGCTGAGTCCGCCGCCCGCGATGAGGATCGTCATCCTTCGAGTGCACCTCCCCGCCCGCACGCGCGCCAGTGACCAGAGACGCGTCCGAGGTCCTGGGCATCCGGGACCAACGGCACCGGTGACGGGAAGTCCGTCCGCTTAGCGTTGGCCACAGACGCAGGGAGGAGCGGGAATAGCCGATGACGAACCGAACCCCACCGACGGCCGGGCCGATCGTCGTCGGCGTCGACGGATCCACCGGATCCCCCGCGGCCGTGACCTGGGGCCTGCAGGCCGCCGATCGGTACGGCACCTCCCTCACGCTCGTGCACGCGCTGGGGCTTCCCGACTACTACCTGGGAGCCGTTCCGCCGACCGACGAACTCCTGCACAAGGTGCGGGTCCGCGGCGAAACGATTCTGCGGGAGATGACCGCGCGCCTTGACGATCCCGCCGTCGACACCCGTCTCGCCGACGAGCCGGCCGCCTCCGCGCTGATCGAAGCGTCCGGCGGCGCCAGGCTGGTCGTCCTGGGCACCACCGAGCACAGCCGGTTCACCGCGCTGTTCGGTGGATCCGTCACGACCGCGCTCGCCGGGCACGCGCGCTGCCCCGTCGTCTCGGTGCGGGGAAAGACCTGGGATCTGCCCGGCGCGCGAAAGCGTCCGGTGGTGGTCGGCATCGACGGGAGCGCCGCCGCCGAAACGGCCCTCGTGGCGGCGTTCACCGAAGCCTCCGCCCGGGACGCGGAACTGATCGCCGTCCACGCTTGGGAAGACGTCTCGGCTTCGCGGTCCTTCGGGGATTCGGCGGGCAACTACGGCTGGAGTGCCTTCACCGAGTCCGCTCGGCGCATGGTCGCCGAACAAGTGGCGAAGTTCGCCGGCGCCCATCCCGAGGTCACCGTGCGCCAAGTGGTCGTCCAGGAGGAGCCCCGGCAGGAACTGTTGCGCTGGAGCGTGAAAGCGCAGCTGATCGTCGTCGGAAACCGGGGCCGGGGCGGGTTTCGCGGCCTGCTCCTCGGTTCGACCGGGCAAACCCTCGTCCACCGCGCGGCCTGTCCGGTACTGATCGCCCGCACCGGGGGATCCTGAACGAAGGAACGATCATGTGCACCAAGGTTTCCGAAGTCATGACGAGTGCTCCGGTCGCCGTCGCGCCGGACACCGGCTACAAACGGATCGCCACCGTACTGGCACGGCACCGGATCAGCGCCGTTCCGGTCGTCGACGACGCGGGAGCGCCGATCGGGGTGGTCTCCGAGGCCGACCTCCTGGCCCGCCTCCGGCGGCCACGGCCCGCCCGGCTCGCCGGCCACCACACCAGGGACGAGCTGCGCAAGGCGAACGCGCTCCTCGCCGAAGACCTGATGACAACGCCGGTCGTCACGATCGACGCGGGAGAATCGGTCGGGACCGCGGCGACCCGGCTCGGCAAGAAGGGCGTCCGGCGGCTGTTCGTCGTCGAGGACGGAAAGCTCACCGGGGTGGTCTCCCGTCGTGACCTGTTGGCCACCTTCCGCCGATCCGACGAGGAGATCCGGGAGGAGATCGAGCACGACGTCCTCGCCGGCACACTCCGGGTGACGCCGGGCCAAGCGTCCGTCACCGTCGAGGACGGCGTTGTGACCCTTCTCGGCAGGCTCGACAACCACGGCGCCGTCGATCGCGCGGGTGCCCTCGCGAACGAGGTCTCCGGAGTGGTCGAGGTGCGGAACCGGCTCGACTTCGTCTGGGACGACGACCGCCTCCGGCCCGCCGCACTCGGGCTTTGACACCTCTCGAATCATTCGCGCAAAGGAAAAGAACCATGAACCAGAATCCGGTCAACGCCCGCAGGATCCTCGTCGGTGCCGACGGTTCGGCCGACGGTGACGAAGCGATCCGATGGGCCCTCACCGAAGCCGCCGCCGTCGGTGATTTCGTCGAGGTCCTCTTGGTACTGCCGCGAGAGGAGCTCCTTCCCGGCACGTCGTTCGCCCTTCAGCCGCACGGCCGCGTCCCGGTGCGGACGGACTACTCCCTCGACGAGGCCGTCGCGCGGATCCAGGCGGAACTCCATTCCGACGTGCGCGTGAAAACCTCGCTGCGGCAAGGGAATCCCGTCTCCGAACTGCTCGCCGCCGCACAAGCGGCGGATCTGCTGGTGCTGGGCTCCCGCCACAGGAACGGGCTGGAGCGCGTCGTCTTCGGCAGTGTCGCGACGGCCTGTGTCCGCCACGCCACCTGCCCCGTCGTCGTGGTGACACCCCACGCGACGCATCGGTTCAGCCCCACGGCCTCTTGAATATTCTTCTCGCACCACCAGCAGGAAGGCCACCGGCGAACTCGCCGGTGGCCTTCCTGCTGTCCGTTCACATCGGTGATGTCACGACTCCCATGCCCAGTCACGGATCTCCGGCAGATCCTCGCCGTGCTCGACGATCCACCCGCGGTGCCGTTCCCGCGCGTCGGTCATCCGCTGCCGGACGGCGCCGGCACCGGCGAGCAGGCCCGGCACCCGGTCGATGACGTCGATGACCAGCTGGAAGCGGTCCATGCTGTTGCGCACCAGCATGTCGAACGGTGTGGTCGTGGTGCCGTGTTCGATGTAGCCGCGTACGTGCATGCCGTCGTGGTTCGCGCGCCGGTACGCCAGGCGGTGGATCAGCCAGGGATAACCGTGGTAGGCGAAGATGACCGGCTTGTCGGTGGTGAACAGCGCGTCGAACTCGCGGTCGGTCATCCCGTGCGGATGCTCCGCGGCGGGCTGCAGGCGCATCAGGTCGACGACGTTCACCACCCGTACCGCCAGCTCCGGCAGGAGATCGCGCAGCAACCGGACGGCGGCGAGCACCTCGACCGTCGGGGCGTCGCCCGCGCACGCGAGGACGACGTCGGGTTCCCGGTCCGGATGGGTGCTCGCCCAGTCCCAGATCCCCGCGCCCCGGGCGCAGTGCACCGCGGCCTGTTCGCTGTCGAGCCAGACCGGGCTGTCGTTCTTCCCCGCGACGATCACGTTGACGTAGTCCCGGCCACGGAGGCAGTGGTCCGTGACCCACAGCAGGGTGTTCGCGTCGGGCGGGAAGTACACGCGGACGACTTCGGGACTCTTGTTCGCGACGTGGTCGACGAATCCGGGGTCCTGATGGGAGAACCCGTTGTGGTCCTGCCGCCAGACATGGGAGGTCAGCAGATACGTCAGCGAGGCGACGGGCCGCCGCCACGGGATCTCGCGGTGCACCTTGAGCCATTTCACGTGCTGGTTGACCATCGAGTCGACGATGTGCACGAAGGCCTCGTAGCACGAGAAGAGCCCATGCCTGCCCGACAGCAGGTAACCTTCGAGCCAGCCCTGGCAGAGGTGTTCCGAAAGCACCTCCATGACCCGTCCGTCCGCGGCGAGGTGTTCGTCGACGGGTTCGGTCTCGCACAACCAGGTCTTGCCCGTCACGTCGAAAACGGCTTCGAGCCGGTTCGACGCCGTCTCGTCCGGGCCGAACAGGCGGAAGTTCCCTGCCTTCGCGTTCTGTGAGAACACCTCCCGCAGCCATCGCCCGAGCACCCTGGTCGGTTCCGCGACCGCGCCGCCCGGCCGGACGAGGCCGATCGCGTGTGCCGCGACGTCCGGCAGCGCCAGTGGCCGTATCACGAGCCCGCCGTTGGCGTGGGGTGACGAACCCATCCGCCGGTCGCCGTGCGGGATCAGCGCGGTGACCTCGGCGGTCGGCCGTCCCTCCTCGTCGAAGAGCAGCTCCGGACGGTAAGACCGGAGCCAGTCCTCCAGCTGACGCAGATGCTCCGGATTGCTCCGCGCGTCCGGGATCGGGACCTGATGCGATCGCCACGTCCCTTCGACCTGGACACCGTCCACAAAGGATGGACCGGTCCAGCCCTTGGGACTGCGCAGGACGATCATCGGCCACCGCGGAGACCCGGTGACCCTGCCCGCGGCACGCGCCCGCACCTGGATGCCGTCGATCTCGTCGAGTACGCCGTCCAGCGCGTCGGCCATGGCGTGATGCATCGCGACCGGGTCGTCGCCCTCGACGTACCTGGGCGAATACCCGTAGCCACGCAACAGTTCATCGAGCTCGGTGCCGCTGATCCGCGAAAGCACGGTGGGGTTCGCGATCTTGTAGCCGTTCAGGTGCAGGATCGGCAGCACCGCGCCGTCGCGGACCGGGTTGAGGAACTTGCCCGAATGCCAGCTCGTGGCCAGCGGCCCGGTTTCGGCCTCACCGTCGCCGACGACGCAGGCGACGACGAGGTGCGGGTTGTCGAACGCGGCCCCGAAGGCGTGCGCGAGGGAATAACCGAGTTCGCCGCCTTCATGGATCGATCCCGGGACCTGCGGCGCGACATGACTGGGTACCCCGCCGGGGAAGGAGAACTGCCGGCACAGCGTACGCAGCCCGTCCTTGTCGTACGGCACTTCCGGCCATGCCTCCGAATAGCTGCCTTCGAGCCAGGTGTTCGCGTAGAGGGCGGGACCGCCGTGCCCGGGCCCGGTGACGAAGAGGGCGTTCAGGTCCCGCCGCACGATGGCCCGGTTGAGGTGGGCGTACAGGAAGTTCAACCCCGGGGAGGTGCCCCAATGGCCCAGCAGCCGTGGCTTCACGTGCTCGGGCTTCAGCGGCGACTCCAGCAACGGGTTGTCCATCAAATAGATCTGGCAGGCGGCGAGGTAGTTCGCCGCCCGCCACTGAGCGTCCACTTGCGACAGTTCGCCCGGAGTCAGCGTCTCGGGCGCGGCCGGTGCCCCGATCACGGTCACCGCGACTTCTCCGGCCGGACCACCATCACCGGGCACTCCGCGTGATGCGCGAGCGCCTGGCTGGTCGAACCGAGCAGCTGCCCGGTGAACCCACCGCGGCCGCGGCTGCCGACGACCACCAGCTGGGCCTTGGCACTCCACTCCAGCAGGATGTGCCTCGGCTGGTCACGGACGAGCACCCGCTCCACCTCGACGTCCGGGTACTTCTCCTGCCAGCCCGCGAGCCGCTGCGCTAGCAGGCGGCGCTCTTCCTCCTCGATCGACTCCCACTGCACGACCAGCCTCGCCATCCCATAGGCGTCGTCGTAGGTGACGTCGCGCCACGCGTGGACCGCGACCAACCGCGCGTTCCGCCAGGAAGCCTCTTCGAAGGCGACCTCGAGGGCGCGTTCGCTCAGCGGGCTGCCGTCGATGCCGACCACCACCGGACCTTCGGCCGGATAGGCGGTCGTGTTCTCCTTGCCCCGCATGACCACCACGGGACAGTGGGCGTGCGCGACCACCGCCGACGCCGTCGATCCGAGCGTCAGCTCGTTGAAGAAGCCTCGTCCGGTGCCGCCGACGACCACCAGCGCGGCCGACTTCGACGCGTCGATCAGATACGGCGCGGGCGAGTCCGTGGGCATGATCGTGTCCACCACGGTCTCCGGGGAGACTGCGCGCGCCTGCTCGGTCGCTTCGTCCAGGACGCGCCTGCCTTCCTCGGCCAGGTCTCCGTACCAGGGCACCGGTCCCGCCAGGCCCGCGCCGTACGCCGGCTGGTCGGCGCGCAGCGCGTGCACGATCAGCAGTTTCAGCCGTCGGCGCGCGGCGACGGCCGCGGCCCAGCGGACGGCCGCCAGCCCCGGTCCGGTCCCGTCCACCCCGACGAGGATCTTCCGCTCAGCCGTGTTCATCGCTCTTCCTCCCGGTAAGTCGCTTTCGCTTCGGCTACCCCCGTGGCGGCCTCGGCCGGACGGACGACCATCACCGGACATTCGGAGTGCGCCACCAGCGCCTGGCTCGTCGATCCGAGCACCATGCCTTCGAAACCGCCCCGGCCACGGGAACCGACGACGAGCAGCTGGGCCCGCGCACCGAAACCGAGCAACGCGCGCACCGGCCGGTCGCGGACGACCACGGTCTCCACAGGAAGCGCGGGGAACCGGTCCCGCCACGGCGCGAGTTGTTCCTCGGCCGCCTTGCGCTCCGCCGTCTCGATCTCGGCCGGATCCACCGCCAGTGGATGTGCCCGGAAGGCGCCGTGGTCGACGATCTCGTTCCACACGCGGACGACGATCAAGTCCGTACCGCGCGACGCCGCTTCGTCGAAGGCGCAGGCCAGTGCCGCGTCGCTCCAGGCCGAACCATCGGTGCCGACGACGACCGGACCGGTCTCCGGCGGGGCGTCGTCCGGCTTCTTCCCCCGGGCGACGACGATCGGGCAGTGGCCGTGCTGGGCGAGGGCCACCGCGGTCGAACCCACCATGAGGCCGGTGAAACCCCCGAGCCCCCGGGAGCCGAGGACGATCATCGTGGCCGACCGCGATTCGTGGATCAACGCGGCCACCGGGCTTCCCTCCCGCACCGCGGTTTCGACGGCGAGGTCCGGATAGCGGCGGGCGACGGCGTCGCGGGCCTCCGCGAGCCAGTCCGTGCCGCGTTCTTCGAATCCCGACCTGATCGCTTCCGCGGACGGCAGCACGGCGGGCGCCCGTACCGGCGGTACCGAGTACACGTGGACCAGCCGCAACGTCAGGCCCCGCCGCGCGGCTTCGCCCGCGGCCCAGACCGCTGCCCGCCCGGCCGAACCCGAACCGTCGATCCCGGCCACGACCGTGCCCTCACTCGCGCCCGGCATGGCCACTCCCCTCCCGGACACCGGCGTGCGTCGAAGCGGTGACGTCCCAGGTCCCGCCGTGGCGGCTCACCGCCACTACGAGGATCTCCATCTTCACTCTCCCGTCTGGTCACTTCCCAGCTTCGACCAGCGCGGGACCCGGGAGCAGAGACCGAAGTCCCGCCTGAGGGGGCCTACGGTCCCGGCCCTGAGGACTCCTCACACCGCACCCGGCACGCTCGCGGTCGCGGTGTGTCCTTTGTGCTCAGTGGTCGCCGCGAGGACGGGACCGGGCCAGGGTCAGACCGCCGAGGACCAGGGCGGCCAGCCCCAGCGCCAGCGCCACGAAGGCCCCGGCCAGCCCGTTGCCGGTACCGATACCGCCGTCGGAGCCGGCGGCGACCACTCCGGCCACCACCACGCCGGTCGCCCCCGTCGCGACGGCGACGAGGGCACCACGCCGCCCGGAGCCGGTACCGGCCCTCGACCGGACCCGGGCGAGGCCACCGGCGACGACGCCGACCAGGCAGAGCACCCCGGCCACGATGGAGCCGATCCGCCCCGGGCTCAGCGAGTAGACATCGACGGCCTGCTGGGCGGCGATCTGGATGGACATGCGGTGCTCCTTTTCCTTCAGCTGCTGGACACGCCGATCCTGTCCGCCGGACCCGCCGTCCGTCGTCGCGCGGACGCGGACATCCCGCACTGCCGTCGACGCGGCAGGAAGCCGGGAACTACCACGGACGCGGTAGTCGCCCATGGTCTTCACGGAGGATCTCTCCGCGCCGCCGTCCGGCTAGGGTTCCGGGATGGGCAAGACACGGATCGATGCGAGGGACTGGGCGATCGCCGCCGGGGTTCTGGCGGTCCTCGTGGTCACCGTGCTGTCCCGGCAGCACTCGGGCATAGCTCTCGAACCGCTCGGCTATGCCTTCTTCGCGCTCGGTGGCGTGGCCCTGGTCGCGAGCCGCCGGGCGCCGGTCCTCGTGCTCGCAGCGGCTGGACTGTCCGCGCTCGCCTGTCAGCTGGTGGGTTTCGACGTCCCGGCCGTCGCGTACCTGTTCGCGGTGTACGCGACGATGCGGGCGGGGCACCGCGTCGCCACGCTGGCCGGTTCGGTGGTCATGCTGCTCGCGCTCCCGTTCGCGATCCTGGCCTCCCCGCGCGTCTTTTCCGTGAGCGAGGCCTTCACACACAGCCGCGAGGTCCTGCAACTGGCCTGGCTGATCGCCGCCGCCGCGGCGGGCGAAGCACTGCGCCAGGCCGAGCGACGGGCCGACGAAGCCGAGCGCACCCGTGAAGAGGCCGCGCTGCGCCGGGCCGACGAGGAACGCCTGCACATCGCCAGGGAACTGCACGATTCGCTCACCCACCAGATCTCCGTCATCAAGGTGCAGGCCGAGGTCGCCGTCCATCTGGCCCGCAAACGCGGTGAAGAGGTACCGGAGGCGTTGCTCGCGATCCGGGAGGCGGGCCGTGAGGCGGCGGGCGAACTGCGCGCGACCCTGGAGGCGCTGCGCGACGACGCCGAACATCCGCCGCGGGGCCTCGACTCCGTCCCGGAACTGGTGCGGCAGGCCAGAACGACCGGACTGGACGCGCACTTGACGGTCGAAGGACGCCGAGCCGACCTGCCGGCCGCGGTGGACCGGGCCGCCTACCGGATCGTGCAGGAATCGCTGACCAACATCACCCGGCACGCCGCCGCCGCTTCGGCTTCGATCCGGATCGGCTATCGCCCGGACGCGCTCGTCATCCAGGTCGACGACGACGGGAAAGCCGGTCCTGACAGCGTTCCGGTGCCCGGCGTCGGGCTGGTCGGCATGCGCGAACGGGTCACCGCGCTCGGCGGCCGTCTCCGGGCCTCGCCCCGGGGCGAGGGCGGCTTCACCGTCGAGGCCGAACTTCCCGTGGCCAGGCCGTCGTGATCCGGGTCCTGCTGGTCGACGACCAGCCGCTCATCCGCAGCGGATTCCGCGCGCTCCTCGACGCCGAGGACGGCATCGAGGTCGTGGCCGAAGCCACGGACGGCGCCGAAGGGGTCCGGCTGGCCGGAGAACACCTTCCCGACATCGCCCTCATCGACGTCCAGATGCCGCTGGTCGACGGGATCGAGGCGACCCGCCGCATCGCCGCGGATCCGGCGCTGGCTTCGGTGCACGTCGTCATCCTGACCAACTACGGTCTCGACGAATACGTGTTCAAGGCGCTGCGGGCGGGCGCCGCCGGATTCCTCGTCAAGGACATCGAGCCGGAGGACTTCCTGCACGCCGTCCGGGTCGCGGCCCGCGGCGACGCGCTGCTGGCCCCGTCGATCACCCGCAAGCTGATCGACCGGTACCTCACCCTGCCGCCCGGCACTGGTACCGGGCGGCAGGGGCTCGCCGAACTGACCAACCGCGAACGTGAGGCCGTCACCCTGGTCGCCCAGGGCCTGTCGAATGACGAGATCGCCGCCCGGATGGTGATCAGCCCGCTGACGGCGAAGACCCACGTCAACCGGGCCATGACGAAACTCCACGCCCGCGACCGGGCCCAGCTCGTCGTCTTCGCCTACGAAGCCGGCCTGGTCGCGCCCGGAGCCGATCAGGACCTGTTCAGATAGGTGAGGACGGCGCGGACGCGGCGGTTGGTGTCGTCGTCATCGGTGATGCCGAGCTTGCCGAACAACGACGTCGTGTACTTGCCGATGGTGCTCTCGCTCAGGAAGACACGGCGGCCGATGGCCTGATTGGACAGTCCTTCGGCCATCAGGGCCAGCACGGAATGCTCCCGTTCGGTGAGCCGCTCGAGCCCCCGGTTCCGGGAACCACCGGACAGCAGTTTCGCGATGACGGCCGGATCCATGGCCGTCCCGCCGCCCGCGACCCGCTCCAGCGCGCCGATGAACCCCTCGGCGTCGAACACGCTCTCCTTGAGGAGGTAGCCGACGCCGCCGGAGCCGTCGGCCAGCAGTTCGCGGGCGTACAACTGCTCGACGTGCTGGGAGAGGATGAGGACGGGCAGCCCGGGCATCTCGCTCCGGGCGGTGAGGGCTGCCCGGAGTCCTTCGTCCGACTGGCTCGGTGGCATGCGGACGTCGATGACGGACACGTCGGGGCGCCAGGTCCGCAGCGCGTCGAGCGTCTCGGGTCCGGTGGCCGCCGTCGCCACCACCTGATGCCCGAACGCCTCGATCAGACGGACCATCCCGTCCCGCAGGAGGTAGAGGTCTTCGGCTACGACGACACGCATGGCACCATCATCCTGGCCCGGGTCGGGCCGCCCGGCGGGCTGGTGATCTCCAGGGTGCCGTCGAAGACCGCGAGACGGCGGCGCAGACCGGCGATGCCGCCCCCGGCCCGCTCGACGGCGCCGCCTCGGCCGTCGTCCTCGACCTCGACGACGAGGCCGACGTCGTCGTGGTCGAGGCTGACCAGGGCCCGCGACGCCTGGGCGTGCCGGACCGCGTTGGTCAGCAGTTCGACGACACCGAAGTAGACGGCCGACTCGATCGGCGAGTCCAGCTTCAACCCGGCGTCGGCGTGGACCGTCACGTCGAGCGGGAGGTCCAGCGCGAGAGCGCGCACCGCGTCGGCGAGTCCTCGTTCGGTGAGCACCGGCGGGCTGATCCCCTGGATCAGCTCACGGAGCTCGGTCAACGAGGCGGTGGCGCCTTCCCGCGCGTCGCGCATCAGCGCCCTGGCCGCTTCGGGGTCGCTCTCCATCAGTTTCTCCGCGGTCGCCAGGGAAAGTCCCAGTCCGACCAGCCGGGCCTGTGCGCCGTCGTGCAGATCCCGTTCTATCCGGCGGATTTCGGCGGCCTGCGCGATCGTCGTGTCCGCGCGCTGGGCGGTCAGCTCGTTCACCCGGCCCGCCAGCGCCATCGCGGGCGACGGCCGCAGGAACCGGACGGCGACGGGCTCGAGGCAACGCCAGGCGTACGGGGCGGAAACCACGGCCACGACCAGCCCGAGCACACCGACGAGCCGCGCGGTGGGCTCCGGCCGCACGAATCCGACGGCGGCCACGGCCACACCGGCGGGCGGGAGGCAGGCGACCACACCCGCGGTGAACGGGACGATCGCGGCGAATCGCAGATCGCGCCCGTTGGCGGGGTCACGCCATCTGACCCGCCATTTCTGGTCCATCAGCGCGTCCCGGCGGGTGCGTTCGTAGGAGAACCCGTTCCACCAGTACCCGGTGGACAGCCGCGTCACCGGCCCGGCCTGCCGGTAACCGCCGGGGATGACCGTGCCCGTCCACCTCGCGACGAGGAAGCGGACCGCCCGGCAGACCGGGCGGGGCAGCACGAGCGTGGCCACGCACACCAGCACGAACGGCGCCGGCCACGACCACGGATTGCCCGGCCCCCACCAGATCCCCAGCCCGACGGAGGCCGCCCACACGGCGGGCATCACCATCGCGACCACCGCCACGGCACAGGCCCGCACGAACCCCACACCGGCTCGCGTCAGCCACGCACCCAGTCGACTCATCGCTTCGTCCTTCACGTTCCGCTTCGGTGCTCCCCACTGTGCACCACGCGGAACCCGCGCCCACCCTGTCCGGCCCAGGAGTGGGGCTAGACCCACCCGGCCGTGTGCCCAGACCGATTCCGGCGCGGCCGAGCGCTTCATAACGTCGTCGACCATGGAAACCAACACCGCGCTTCTCGACAACCCCCGTGCCCGAGCCGCCTTCGGCGCCGCGAAGAACAGCGTCAAGATCTACGGCGCGCTCAGCGTCGTCGCCCTGATCACGGTCGTCGTGGTGGCGAGCGGTGGTCACCCGGTGAACACGTTCATGTGGGTCCGGGCGGGCCTGCTGCCGGTGGTCGCCGTGCTGCTCCACCGCATCGCCGTCTCCGCGTCCCAGGGGTCGCGAAAGGCCTTCGACCGCGTGCGCACCCTCTCCGTGATCATGCCGATCGCGATCATCGGCGTCGACGTGATCCCGGGGGTCTGCCCGCCTTGGTACGCCGTGATGCAGATCGTCTGCATGCTGCCCGTCATCCGGCTCGCGTTCCTCGTGCGCGGCTCCGCCTTCCCCAAGAAGGGCGCGGATGCTTCCTGACCGCACTTCGTGCTCGTGAGTGGTAATGACGGTTAGAACCATCATTACCACTCACGAGACTCAGCCGGGGTTCTCCGTCAGACGACGGCCGGCACGGTGGGCACCAGCAGCGCGGTCAAACCCAGAACGTCGTGGCGGGCGTACAGACCGCCGGTGGAGCCGGTCTGCGTCACGCTCGTCCACGTTCCGTCCGTGCCCGAATTCCCGGGGCAGGCTCCACCGACCACGGGAACCTCGCCCGTCGTGGTGGTGGCGCCGAAGCCTTTGAGCATGAATCCGGTGATCTGGGTCTTCACCCGGACGTCGTAGGCGACGACGCTGGCGACGGAGGTCGAGGTGGCGTGTTCGACGTTGTGGGTCTTCTCGCCCTTCGTACCTTCGCCGGTGATCCAGGTGCACACGGCCGCGTAGCTGTCGGTCGCGTCGTAGGTGAAGCTCACCCCGGCGGCGTTGGCCTGCAACTTGGCGTTGTTCCAGCCGAACGGCGTCTGGACCTCGCCCTTGCCGACGAAACCGGTGCCCGTGGCCGGGTCCAGCGTGTAGGCCTGGGCGACCCCGCCGAAGACGAGAGCGGCACTGGCCGCGACACCGGCGACGACGGCGATCTTGCGGTTGAACTTCATGGCGGGACGACCTCCAGGAGCAGGGAATGGTTCTGTACCCGGTAAGTCGCGAACGCCATGGCCGCGTTTGGAGGACGAGGACCCCCGGCTTGCTGGGCCTTTCGGCCCAGGGTGTCCAGGGCCGTTCAGCGGTCGCCCACGCCCCGGATCGCGTAAAGTCATCTGTGGAGTGCCGGGAAGCCTGGTCGGCGTCGTTGTCACGCGGACGGAATGGGTTTCGATGCCGGTGCACCCGATCATCAAGGCGACCTCGCTGACCAAACGCTACGGTGACACGGTCGCCGTGGATCGCCTGTCCTTGACCGTCGATCGCGGCGAGGTCTACGCGCTGCTCGGTCTGAACGGCGCCGGGAAGACCACCACCATCAGGATGCTCCTGGGCATGATCCGGCCCAGTGACGGCGAAGTCTCCCTGTTCGGTTCCCCGGTGCGTTCCGGGCGCTCGGCGATGTGGGCGGATGTCGGCTACCTCGTCGAGACCCCTGCTGCCTACCCCGACCTGACGGTGACCGAGAACCTCCGGCTCGCCGCCCGGCTACGCGGGCTGCGGGACCAGCACGCGGTCGACGACGTCGTGCGCCGCCTCGACCTGGGGCGCCACGCCGAGCACCGGGCCCGCACCCTGTCGCTCGGCAACGCGCGGCGGCTCGGCCTGGCCAAGGCCCTGCTGCACCGGCCCGCCCTGCTGATCCTCGACGAACCCGCCAACGGATTGGACCCCGCCGGGGTGGCGGAGATCCGCCACCTCCTCCACGATCTCGCCCACGAGGAAGGGGTCACGGTCGTGCTGTCCAGCCACATCCTCACCGAGGTCGCCAGGATCGCGACCCGGATCGGTGTCCTCGACCGGGGGCGGCTGGTACGGGAGGTCGGCGCACACGAGCTCTCCGCGCAGGCGAGGCCGCGGCTCAACTTGTCCACAAGGGACGATCAAGCGGCCGTGAAATCCTTACGGGAAGCGGGTTTCACCCCGGAGTCGAACGGCGAGGCCGGACTGCTACTCGCCGACGAACGCGCGGTGACGAGACCCGACGACGTCGCCGCGCTGCTCGTCGAGGCCGGGCTGGCGCCGACCCGCCTCGTCGTCGAGCAGGACGATCTGGAGACGTACTTCCTGCGGCTCGTCGGCCACGCGGAAACGGTGACGCGATGAGCGCGCTGCCCGCCGCCGTGTGGGCGGAAACCCTGAAAGCGCGCCGTTCCCACCTGCCCTGGGTCACCGCGCTCGCGTTCACCATCGCCGCCGGTTTCGGGGGCCTGGTGATGTTCATCCTGCAGGACGTGAGCCGCGCCAAGGCGCTGGGCCTTCTCGGCACCAAGGCCGCCTTGACCGGCGGCGAAGCGAGCTGGGCAGCGTATTTCGCCTTGCTCGGACAGGCCACGGCCGTCGGCGGGCTCCTGATCTTCGGGCTCGTCGTGGTGTGGACGTTCGGCCGGGAATTCAGCCAGGACACCGCCAAAGACCTCCTCGCCTTGCCGACGTCGCGCGCGACGATCGTCGGCGCCAAATTCGGTGTCGCGGTGGCCTGGTGTGTGCTGCTGGGCCTGTTCACCTGTGTGCTGGGCCTGGGAATCGGCGCGGCGCTCGGACTGCCGGGATGGTCGGCGGCCGTCGTCCTCACCGGACTGTGGCGGGTGCTGGCGACCGCCGTCATGACCGCCCTGCTGGTGACGCCGTTCGCGGTCGCCGCCAGCGTCGGCCGCGGCTATCTCGCCGGGGTGGCGTCGATGTTCCTCACGGTGTTCCTGGCGCAGGTGATCACCTTGCTCGGCTACGGCGCGTACTTCCCCTGGTCGGTACCGGCCCTGTTCAGCGGCGCGGGCGGCCCGGACCAAACCCTGCCGGGACCGGTCGGCTACCTGCTCGTGGCCGCTGCCGGGATCACCGGTGTCACCGCCACGATCGGCTGGTGGATCCGTGCCGACCAGGACCGCTGAGCACGGTTCAGCGCGGGGTGAGCGCCAGTTGCAGCAGTCGCGACGCCGAGATCACGCCGAGCAGGGTCTTGCCCTCCATGACCGCGACGAGCGGGCAGCGCAGCCTGGCCATGACCGCGGCGACCTCGATGATCGTGTCGTCCGCGTTCACCCTCGGCAGCTCGGTGGGTTCACCGGGCAACAGGGACCGGACCTTCTTGCCGCCGAGCTTGCCCGCGACGCTGTCCGCCATCGACTCGTCGAGCACTCCGGCCAGCGACGGATCGTCCTGCACATAGCTCGGCACCAGGAACCGCACCACCTGCGACGCGGGCAGGACCGATTGCGGGCAGCCGGAACGGTCGGTGACCACGATCCCCGGCAACCGGTGCTCGGCGAGCAGGCGGGCCGCGTCCAGCGCGGCGGAGTCCAGGTCCACGACCGGGAACTCCTCCGCCATCTCACTGGCATGCATCGGTCCAGCCTACGACCACCCGGCCCGGTGTGCCGGGATCATCCGGTGCTTCTGCCGGGTTCTTCATGCCCCGCCGGGGGCCGCGGGTTTGCCCCGTGGGCGTACTTGCGGCATCTTTACGCGAGGTGTGTCGGGAAGCCTGGTCGGCGGGCCCATTCCTTCCGGGATGGGCTTGGTCGACGACGGCGGGAGCATCGGGTGCGGGATCAGGGTGACGTGCGGTCTCACGAGCGCGCGGGACGGTGCCCGGCGTGAACACCGTGGTCTCGGTGGCCGTCTTCGCCGTGGCGTACCTGTTCATCGCCACCGAGAAGATCCCGAAGATGGTCGCGGCGCTGGCAGGCGCCGGTATCGTCCTCGCGCTCGGCGTCGTCGGTTCCGAAGACGCCTTCTACTCCCAGGAAACCGGGGTCGACTGGGACGTCGTCTTCCTGCTGCTCGGGATGATGATCATCGTCGGGGTCCTCCGCAAGACCGGGGTCTTCGAGTTCACCGCGATCTGGGCCGCGAAACGCGCCAAAGGCTCGCCGCTGCGCGTGATGATCCTGCTGGTCCTCATCACCGCCGTCGCATCGGCGTTCCTCGACAACGTCACCACTGTCCTGCTGATGGCGCCGGTGACCCTGCTGGTCTGCGACCGCCTCGACGTGAACCCGGTCCCGTTCCTCATCGCCGAGGTCTTCGCCTCCAACATCGGCGGAGCCGCCACCCTGATCGGCGATCCCCCGAACATCATCATCGGCAGCCGAGGGGGCCTGACGTTCAACGACTTCCTGCTCAACATGGCGCCGATCGTCGTCATCGAACTGCTCGTGTTCACCCTCGTGCTCCCCCGGCTCTTCCGCGGCTCCTTCGCCGTCGACCCGGACCGTGTCGCCGACGTCATGGCGCTCAACGAACGCGAAGCCATCCACGACAAACGCCTGCTGATCAAATGCGGCGTCGTGCTGGCCGCCGTCTTCACCGCGTTCATCGGCCACTCGCTGTTCCACATCGAACCGTCGATCGTCGCGCTGCTCGGCGCGGGCGTCCTGGTCCTGGTCTCCAACGTGAAGACCAGCGACTATCTCGCCGGTGTCGAATGGGAAACCCTGCTGTTCTTCGCCGGACTCTTCATCATGATCGGCGCGCTCGTGAAGACCGGCGTGATCGAAGACCTCGCGAAACTGGCCGCCGACGCCACCGGCGGCAACGCACTCCTCGCGGTCATGCTCATCCTGGTCGTGTCGGCGCTGCTGTCCGGGATCATCGACAACATCCCTTACGTCGCCACCATGAGCCCGCTCGTGCTCGCGCTCACCAACGACATCGCCGACCCCACCCACTCCGAAGCCCTGTGGTGGTCACTCGCCCTCGGCGCCGACTTCGGCGGCAACATGACCGCCATCGGCGCCAGCGCCAACGTCGTCGTCCTCGGCATCGCCGCCAGAGCCGGCAGCCCGATCTCCTTCTGGGAGTTCACCCGCAAAGGCGCGATCGTCACCCTCATCACCGTCGTCGTCGCCGCGCCCTACCTCTGGCTGCGGTACTTCGTCGTCGGCTGAGCACCACGTCAGCGACGCCGGCCGAGGTGCCGTAGCCGCGGCCGGGAGCGCCGCCGCGACTCCGGCGACTTCCGGATCACTTTCACCGAACCCCACCAGGCGAAGCCGGTGACGCGCAGAACCGGCGCGCCCGTCGACGGCTGCCCTCGGCCGATCCCGCGACCGGCGCCGAATCCGCCCATCAGGCCGATCCCCCGGACGTCGACGGCGAAGTCCTCGGGGACCACGATCTTGACGCTGCCCATGACCGCCACGGCCCTGATCGTGCGCATGCCTGCGGGGATGTCGGCATGCCTCAGATCGAGACGCACACTCCCCCAGAAGGCCCGGCTGACATGGTTCGACGGCAACGGCCCGTCGAATCGCCTGCTGGTCGAGGACATGACGGCGAACGAACGCCGTCCGCCTTGTTCTCCTTCTCCGGCGGGGGACACCGCGTACGCACCGATGGCGGGCAGATCCGCGACGATGGGTTCGAATTCCGCGAAAGTCTTGGCCGCGTAGACGGCGTCCAGTCTCGTCTCCAGTTCACCGGTGGTGATCCGGCCCGCGCCCATGGCTTCGTACAGCAGTCGCGCGACGCTTTCGCGGTCGGAATCGGCCACCCGCATCGCCGACCGCTTCAGTTCGGACATGACGACGATGCTAGCCAGAATCGGCGACGGATCACCCGGGAAAATCGTCAATTCCAGGAATTCGGCGACAAGCCTCGATCTCAATGAGCATATTCCGGCGATCCGCACTTACGGGAATGACAAAAGTGTCACCAGCCTGATGTTTCGAGCTTTGACGCGATCGATCAGTCGCGTCGTTGACAGACGCGGACATGCTCAACCGTCACCCCGTGACAATTTGACGACCGGTGAGTCCTCGTCCATTGACTGGCCGGGGTCTGCGGGTTTTCCATCTGTGCAGCGTGCGGGAAAAGATCCCGGCGTGCGACAAGCTCTCGCGATCAAGGCATTTCGTCAGCCGACCTCACGTTCCGACTCAGTGTGGAGTGCAGTATGACTTTTTCCTTTCGCCATGGCCTGATCGCCACCATGACCGCGTCACTGGTCGCGGCGGGCACGGTGGCGGCTCTGGCGGTGAACGCTCCGGCGGCGAGCGCGGACACCGGCTCGGTCTACACCTCGTCTTCACCGCTTCCCGCCGGCCAGAACGGTGACGTGGTCAAGTCCCAGCCCTCGACCTACAACGGCGCGAAAGCGACACGGATCCAATACCTGTCCCGGGACAACAAGGACAAGCAAGTCGCGGTGAGCGGCACGGTCCTGGTGCCGGACAATCCGTGGAACGGCCCCGGGGAACGGCCGATCGTGGCCTACGCGCCGTTCACCTTCGGCATGGGCCCGGATTGCGCGCCGTCGAAAACCCTGGCGGGCGAAGGGGCCTCGGACATGGTCTCCGGTTTCCAGGGCGGCTTCGTCAACGCGCTGCTGGGCGCCGGGTTCGCCGTGGCACAGACCGACTACATCGGACCTTGGGTGGAGGGCAGCGGTGATCACCCGTATGTGATCCGGTTGTCCGAGGCGCATACCGTGCTCGACGTCATCCGTGCCGCACAACGACTGCCCGGTACCGGACTGCCCGCCAACGGCCCGGTCGGCATCGCCGGTTACTCCGAGGGCGGCAGTGCCGCCGCGGCCGCCGCCGAACTGGCCGCCACCTACGCGCCCGAACTGAACGTCAAAGGCGTCTACTCCGGCGCGCCGCCCGCCGACAAGGCCGCGCTGTCGAAGTCGCTCGACGGCGGAATGTACTTCGGGTTCCTCGGCTACGCGCTGATCGGCATCAACCAGGCCTACCCGGAGGCCAAGTTGATGAACCTGGCCAACCCGACCGGTGCCGACCTGTTCCTGAAGGCCCGTCAGACGTGCACGCTGAACGCGGTCTTCCAGTTCATGTACAAGCAATCCGGCTCCCTGACCAAGGACGGCAAGCCGGTGTCCTCCTACCTGTCCCAGCCGCCGTTCGACGCGATCGTGGCCGAGAACCGGATCGGCACCGTCAAACCCGCCATGCCGGTCATGGTGGAACAGAGCCCGATGGACGACGTCATCCCGGCGGTCGTCGGCAAGCAGATGGCGAAGGACTGGTGTGGCAAGGGTGCCAACGTCCAGTGGAAGGACTTGGCGTCGCTCACGCCGCTGTTCTCCCACGCGCTGGGCATGATGACGGCCCCCAATGACGCCACCGAGTGGCTGAAGGCCGCGTTCAACGGGCAGGCGGGAAGCGGGAACTGCGGCCGGTTCTGAGTCCGGCGGTCGCGAGGGGCTGAAGGGGCCTTTCCTCTCATCGCATGCGGCGAAGGGCGCTTTCCCCGCATGCGATGCGGGGAAAGCGCCCTTCAGCCCCTACCGAAACCCCAGACCACGGTCCGTGAAGGCCCCCTTCCCTACCCTGAAGGTAGTGAAGGAGTCCTTCACGCCTTGGCCGGCCGGACGCTACCGTGTTTCCCCGGCCAGCAGTTGATCTCGAAGTGCGAGGTGGCACCGTCGACCATTCGGAGACCACCACCCCCTCGGCGGAACCGTCCGGCTACATCGGCCGTCGTGGTGAGGGAGCGGAGGTACGCCGCCTGCTCGGCAAGGCGTGCGCGCTGACCGACTTACCGGGCAGGGCTCGTTGCAGGGCCGGGAGCAGTGGTTTGCCCACGATGCCGAGTCCGGGGATCTCGAAGGTGCCGCGGGCGAAGATCAGGTCCACGTCCGGGCAGGCCGAGATCTCCGCCGCCGTGGCGGTACCGCGCCGATCCCAGTCGCGGCGCAGATGGCCGGCCCGGCCACGGCGCTGAGACGTTGCAGTCGTGTGCGCATCGCTCTTCTCCTCTGAAGTTCGCCTCGTTCGGCGATCTTCAGCCTGGCCGAGCGAGCCCGACGGCTCCATACGCGAAACTACGTATCCGGGCCGGTGATCGGCGACCCGTCAGCCGCTCACGCCGAGCCTGTCGCCCGGCACGAGATCGGCGAGGAGCGCGGCCTGTTCCCGGCGATATGCCTCGACATTCGCCAGTTTGACGTCCTCGTAGCCGCGGATCAGGTCGGGCAGTTCGGCCAGCGCGAGCAGCCTGCCGCGATCGGCGTCCTCGGCACCGAACGCGGCCAGGATCGTCTCCCGGTACTGGCCGACGAGTTCGCGCTCGACCTTCCGGACCCCGGCCCGGCCGAACGGATCCCACCGGGTGCCACGCAGTTTCCGCGCGGCGCGCAGCGCGACGAACACCGGGCGGAATCCCGGGCCCAGCGCGATCTTCCGCTTCATCCCGAGTGCGCGGAGGACCGGCGGGTGCAGGCGGTAGGCGTAGCGGCTGCCCTCCCCGAACTCCGCCTCGATCCCCGCGAGCACGGCGGGATCGAGACAGAGCCTCGCGACCTCGTACTCGTCCTTGTAGGCCATGAGCTTGTGCAGATTGCGCGCCACCGCTTCGGTGACCGCGGTCGAGTCCCCTTCCAGGACACGGACGCGCTCGACGAACTCGGCGTACTCCCGTGCGTAGCGGGCGTCCTGGTACTGGACGAGTTCGGGGACGCGGATGTCCAGCAGGCGCGCGAGTTCCGAGCCCGGCTCGGCGTGCACGAGCGCGCGGGCGCGGAGAGCGGCCTCCGACGGGGCGGGGGCCGCGGCGACGGCGGGAGGCGCGACGGCCGCGTGCAGGCCGTCGGGATCGGCGACGAGTTGCCTGCCGCGGCGGAACGCCTGGAGGTTGCCCGCGACCGCGACCCCGTTGAGCTCGATCGCGCGTTCCAGGCTGGCCGCGGCCAGCGGGATGGCGCCGGTCTGGTGCGCCGCGCCGAGCTGGAGGATGTTGGCGAACTGGTCGTCGTCGAACAGGGTCTCCGCCAGCGCCCTGGCGTCGAGCGCCACGGTGCGCGCCGCGTTCTCCGCGATCGCGCCACGCACCGCCGCGGCGTCGGGGAAGGAGACGGTGGTGTCGACGACCATCCGGCCGGTCGGCACCTCGGTCGTGGAGACCACGGCGGTGGTCCGGCCGGGATCGGTCACCGTCAGCTGCACCGGATCGGCACCGACCAGGACGTCACAGGCCAGGTAGAGATCGCATTCGCCGTCCGCGAGTTTCGGGGCCTGCGGCGTCGGCTCGGCGGTGATCTTCAGATCCGAGACGACGGCGCCGCCCTTCTGCGCGAGCCCGGTCTGGTCCAGTGTCCGGACGTGCCTGCCTTCGAGTACGGCGGCCGTCGCGAGGATCTGCGCGACGGTGACCACGCCGGTCCCGCCGACCCCGGTGATCCGGACGGAGAAGTCGGTTCCGGCTGCTTCGGGATCGGGCAGTTCGGCCGCGGTGATCTCCCCGGCCCGCCGCCGCGGTTTCCGCCCCGTCGGGACCACGGTCATGAACGAGGGGCAGTCCCCCGCCAGGCACGAATAGTCCACATTGCACGAAGACTGGTGGATCGTGGTCTTGCGGCCGAACTCGGTGGCTACCGGCTGCACCGACAGGCAGTTCGACTTCTCGCCGCAGTCGCCGCAGCCCTCGCACACGCGCTCGTTGATCACGACCTTGGCGGCCGGGGTGGGCAGCTTGCCGCGACGCCGTTTGCGGCGTTTCTCCGCGGCGCATTCCTGGTCGTGGATGAGCACCGTCACCCCGGGCACCGCGGCCAGTTCCTCCTGGGTGCGCAGCAGTTCGTCGCGGTGCCGGACGTCGACGCCGTCGGGAAGGCGGACGCCGCGGAAGCGTTTCGGCTCGTCGCTGGTGATGACCACCTTGGCGACGCCTTCGACCAGGAGCAGCGCGGCCAGTCGTTCCACCGGAAGCCCGCCGACGGCGTCCTGCCCGCCGGTCATCGCGACGGTCGCGTTGTAGAGGATCTTGTAGGTGATGTTGACCCCGGCCGCGACGGCGGCCCGCACCGCGAGGCTGCCGGAATGGGTGAACGTGCCGTCGCCGATGTTCTGCACGAAATGCGAGGCCTCGACGAACGGCTCCATCCCGAGCCACTGCGCGCCTTCGCCGCCCATCTGCGTCAGGCCGACGACGTCGCCGACCTGTTCCGGTTCCATGAACAACGCCATCGCGTGACAGCCGATGCCGCCACCCACGACAGTCCCCTCCGGCACCTTGGTCGAGGAGTTGTGCGGGCAGCCGGAACAGAAGTACGGCGTCCGGGTCAGCAGCGGCACCGAGATGCGCTCACGGCGACGGCGTCGCCGCCACGCGGTCACCGACGGGATCTCGTGGTGCTCGCTGAGCCGTCCGGCGAGCACCCTGGCGATGGCGTCCGGGTCGAGTTCGCCGAGTTCGGTGCACAGGGTGCGGCCGTCCGGTCCGGTCTTGCCGTGGACGGCGGGCGCCCCGGCGGTACCGTAGAGCACCTCCTTGATCGCCGCCTCGACGAAGGACCGCTTCTCCTCCACCACGACGATCTCGGTCAGGCCGTCGGCGAACCGGCGGACGATCGAGGGTTCGAGCGGATGGATGACGCCGAGCTTGAGGATCCGGATCCCGTGCCGGGACAACGCGTCGGCGTCCAGGCCGAGCAGGCGCAACGCCTGCATCAAGTCCAAATAGGACTTCCCGGCGGTGACGATGCCGATCCGGTCCGACGGTCCTTCGTGGACGATCCGGTTGACCCGGCTCGCCCGCACGTATTCGACGGCCAGCGGCAGGCGTTCGGTGTAGAGACTGCGTTCGAGCGCCATCAGCGTGGTCCCGAGCAGCCGGGAGCTGGGCTTGTGCCGGTACGCGGGCAGCATCAGCTCCGGCGCGGTCCACTGTGGATGGACGTGCGCGGTGCTCGCGGCGTCGGCGACGTTCGCCACGAGCTTCATCGACGACCAGAGCCCGCTCGCCCTGGACAGTTCGACGGCGTGCAGGCCGAAGTCCAGCACGTCCTGGGAGTCGGCGGGGAAGAACACCGGCATGGACAGGTCGGCCAGCGCGAGTTCGGAGGCGCAGGGCACCGAGGAGGACTTGGCGTTCGGGTCGTCTCCGACCAGCGCCACCGCGCCGCCCGCCGGATCGGTGCCCGCGAGGTTGGCGTGCCGCAAGGCGTCCGTCGCCCGGTCGAGGCCGGGCGCCTTGCCGTACCAGAACCCGGTGACCCCGCCGGACGACGAGCCGACCGACGCGGTGAGCTGGCTGCCCATGACCGCGGTCGCGGCGAGCTCCTCGTTCAGCCCGGGACGGTGCACGACGTTGTGCTTCTCGAGCAGGACCGACCGGCGGCCGAGTTCGAGGTCGTAGCCCGCCAGCGGCGAGCCCTCGTAGCCGGAGACGAACACCGCGGGCGACGCCCCGGCGGCGCGATCGTGCCGGACGCGGTCGAACAGCATCCTGACCAGCGCCTGGACCCCGCTGAGGTAGACGGTGCCGTCTTCCCGTAGATACCGGTCCTCCAACGTGAACTGCTCCACCAGACCTACCTCCTTCGGCACCCCCGCGCGACGTCAGGACAGGAGACCGGACGTCCGGGCCTGCCGCAACAAGGCGCAGTCTATTGCCCCTTCACACGCAAAATATCCGGGCCATACTCACCGCTGGCCGATATCCGTTGCGTCTGCGTACCATCCCGGTTCATGGCGGACCAGCTCATCGACGAGACCGATCGCGAAATCCTCGAACTGCTGCGGGAGGACGCCCGGCGCACCCTCGGCGACATCGGGGCCAGGGTCACGCTGTCCACCGCGGCGGTCAAACGCCGGATCGACCGTATGCAGGAGAACGGCGTCATCGTCGGCTACACCGTCCAGATCGACCACGCCAAACTCGGCTGGGGCATCGAGGCGTTCACCGAACTGCGGTTCACCGGGACCACCAAGGTCGGCGAGATCGTCCGCACGACCACCCGGATGCCGGAAGCCCAGGCGGTGTTCACCATCGCGGGCGATCCCGACGCGCTCGTCTGGCTCCGGGTCCGCGACATGGGCCATCTTCAGCGAACGATCGACGAGATCCGGCGGCACCACCAGGTGACGGGCACGAAGACGCTCATGGTGCTGGACTCCTGGACCCGCGGCCAGCAATGGCCACAGGACGGCGACTGACCCAGGCCCGTCGTGAGTGGTAATGACGGTTAGAACCGTCATTACCACTCACGAGCCGGCGGTCCCGCGAAGCAGACGTCGTCCGGTCCGCGCGAGGTACTCGCCGAACTCTGCCGGCTCCTCGACGGTGAAGTCGATGTCGGTGAGCACCAGCACGACGGCCAGCCACTCGAAGGAATCGACGTACGCGACGTACCTGCAGCTCTGGTCGCCGAGCGCTTCGAAAGTGCCGTCGATCCGGTGGAGGCGGGCCGCGGCTTCACCGGCGCCGACCTGCAAGGTCAGCGTGACCCGCAGCGATTTCGGGCTGTGGAACCGTTCTTGGAGGTGGCCCGCGACGTCGTCGACCGGGAGCGCGCGGGGCTCGAACGCCACTTCGGTCGTCCTCGGCGCGGTGATCCGGTCGAGGCGGAAACTCCGCCAGTCCCGTCTGCCGAGGTCCCAGGCGTAGAGGTACCACCGCGTGCCGAGCTGGACCAGGCGCATCGGCTCGACCGTCCGGGACGACGGGCCGTCCTTGGCGGTGTACTCGAACTCGAGGCATCGGCGAGCCGCGATCGCCGCCGCGAGGACGTTCAGGACGTCAGGAGTGACCTGCGGCTGTTCACCGCCGCCGAATTCGACCGAGGCGAGCATTTCGTCGGTGCGCCGTCGCAGGGCGGCGGGCAGGACACGCCGGAGCTTCGTGGCGGCGCGGTCCGCCGATTCGGCGGTGAGGTCGATCCCGGTGCCACCCGCCGCGGCGAGGCGCAGGCCGAGCACGGTGGCGATCGCCTCGTCGTGTTCCAGCATGAGCGGCGGCAGCGCCGCGCCCGCGACGAGGCGGTAATGGCCGCCCGGGCCGCGGGTGCTCTCCACGGGATAGCCCAGCGTGCGCAGGTGGTCGATGTCCCGGCGGAGCGTGCGGGGTGGGACTTCCATGGCCGAAGCGAGGTCAGCGGCGGGCCACTGGCGGCCGGTCTGCAGGAGCGACAGCAGCCGCAGCATCCGTTCCCGTGGTTCCGTCACCGCACCTCCCGCTAATTGTGGCCGTAATCCGGCCACATCTCATCGTAGCTTGGTTTCATGTCCACATCGCAGTCCGAACGCGGCCGGTGGATCACGGTCGAAGGAGCCAGGACGCACAACCTCCGGGAGGTGTCGGTCCGGGTGCCGAAGCACCGGTTGACGGTGTTCACCGGCGTATCGGGATCGGGGAAGTCGTCGCTGGCGTTCGACACGATCGCGGCCGAAGCCGAACGCCTGGTCACCGGGACGTATCCCGCCTTCGTCCGCAACCGGCTCCCCCAGCATCCGCCGCCCGACGTCGACCGGATCGACGGGCTGGTCTTCACCACGATCGTCGACCAACGGCGGTTCACCGGGAACGCGCGGTCGACGGTGGGCACGGCGAGCGACATCGCCCCGCTGCTGCGCCTGCTGTTCTCCCGCGTCGGAGAGCCGAGCGCCGGGTTCTCGCCCGCCTACTCGTTCAACGATCCCAGCGGGATGTGCCCGCGCTGCGAAGGGCTCGGCGTGGTCGACGACATCGATCTCGACCGGCTGCTCGACCGGTCGCTGAGCCTGCGCGAGGGAGCCGTGCGCTTCCCGACGTTCGCGCCGGGGACCTACCGCTGGAAGCGGCTCGTCCACTCCGGGCTCGTCGATCCGGATGTCCCGTTAGGACGGTTGCCGTCCACGAAGGTCGAAACCCTGCTGCACGCCGAAGGACTTCCCCTCGACAACCCCGGCCCCGAGTACCCCAAGCACGGCGTCTTCGAGGGTGTCGTCCCGCGGCTGCGGGATTCGTACCTGCGCAAGACGCCGTCCCGCCTCACCGCCGAGGAGCAGGAAGGGCTCACCGGAGTCGTCACGCGGAGCACCTGCCCGGACTGCGCGGGGACCCGCCTCGCCGAGGCCGCGAGGAAGAGCCTGATCGACGGGCGGTCCATCGCGGACTGGTCGGCGATGCCGGTCGGCGAACTGCGCGACGTCGTCACGACCGTGCGCGATCCGGCGGTGGCGCCGCTGCTGCGGGCCATCCGCGAACGCCTCGACGCACTGGCTTCCGTCGGTCTCGGCTACCTCAGCCTGGCCAGGGAATCGCGGACGCTGTCCGGCGGCGAGGCCCAGCGCGTCAAGATCGTCCGTCACCTCGGCAGCGCGCTCAGCGACGTCTGCTACGTGTTCGACGAGCCCAGCACCGGACTGCACCCGCATGACGTGCACCGGCTCCTCGAACTGCTGGCCAAGCTCCGCGACGCGCACAACACGATCCTCGTGGTCGAACATCATCCCGCGGTGATCACCGCCGCCGACCACGTCATCGACCTCGGGCCGGCAGGCGGCGCCGACGGCGGCCGAGTCCAGTTCGAAGGCACCCCCGCCCGGCTCGCCGCGACGGGCACCGAAACCGGCCGGATCCTGCGCGCCCCGATCGACTTCCGGCAGCGAACCCGCGTGCCCAAGGGAACCGTGACGATCTCCCGCGCCCGCAGCCACAACCTGCGTGACGTCACCGTCGACGTGCCGCTCGGCGTGCTGACCGTCGTCTCGGGGGTCGCCGGTTCCGGCAAGAGCAGCCTGATCGCGGGCGAACTCCCCCGGCAGCATCCCGATTTCGTCGTCGTCGAGCAGGCTCCGCTGCGCGGCGGCATCCGGTCGACCCCCGCCACGGTGCTCGGTATCGCCGAACCCCTCCGTGACGCCTTCGGCAAGGCCACCGGGAAGCATCCGTCGTGGTTCAGCGCGAACGGCCGGGGGGCCTGCCCCGTCTGCAAGGGCAAGGGCGTCATCATCACCGACCTCGCCTTCCTCGACGACGTCCAGACCGGCTGCGACGCCTGCGGCGGAACCCGGTTCAACCCGGCGGCGCTCGCCGCGCGCCTGAACGGCCACAGCATCGCCGACGTACTGGCGATGAACCCCGCGGACGCCGCCGCCCTGTTCGGCGAGCGCTCCCCCCTCGCGCGGCGGCTGCGCTGGCTGGACCGGACCGGGCTCGGCTACCTGACGATCGGGCAGAGCCTCGACACCCTGTCCGGCGGGGAACGCCAGCGGCTCCTGCTCGCCCGCCACCTCGCCGACGCGGGTCCGGCGGACGACCTGCGCCTGGTCCTCGACGAACCCACCGCCGGACTGCACGGCAGCGACGTCGACCGCCTGCTCGCCCTGTGCGACGACCTCGTCGACGACGGCGCGACACTGGTCCTGATCGAACACAACCAGCGGGTGATCGCGCACGCCGACCACGTCATCGACATCGGGCCCGGCGCGGGTTCCGACGGCGGACGGGTCGTCTTCGAAGGAACGCCCGCGGCGCTGGCGGAGGACTCCGAGTCGCTCACCGGCCGCCACCTGCGGACTCGCTGAGCGGTGGACTACGCGTTCCCGGCGCCGGACGGCGCCGGGAACACCCACCCGCCCGGGAACAGTTCCCGGGCAGAGCGAGATGATTCCCCATCACGCCGTTCCCGACACGCCGGTACCGAACAGTTCGTGGCTCTTCCCGGCCGAGGTGTCAGCGGCGGGCGGCCAGCACCGCGGCGAGGCCCTCTTGGAGGTCCTTGACGAAATACCCGGGAACCTCCAGCGACGGGAAGTGTCCCCCACTACCGGGCGACCTCCACCGGACGATCCGCCGGTACCGTTCCCGCGCCCAGGCGAGCGGGCTCTTCTCGATGTCGCGGGGATACATGGTGATCGCCGACGGCACGTCGACCCGGAGCCCGGGATCGAGCGAGTTGTGGCTTTCCCAGTAGATGCGGGCCGCCGACGCGCCGGACCGCGTCAGCCAGTACAGGGTGACGTCGTCGAGGATCCGGTCCCTGGAGATCGTCTCGAACGGGCTGTCTTCGGTGTCCGTCCACTCGGCGAACTTGTCGAGGATCCAGGCGAGCAGCCCGACCGGCGAGTCGACGAGCGAGTAGCCGATGGTCTGCGGCCGGGTCGCCTGCTGTTTCGCGTACGCCGCGCGGTTGAGCCAAAAGTCGCGAGTCTCCTCGGTCCACTCGCGCTCCACCGCCGTCAGCCCGTCCGTCGTCGATCCGGGCAGTCCCTCCGCGAACGTGGTGTGGATACCGAGGACCTGCGCCGGGAACCTGCCGCCGAGGACCGTGGTGATATTGCCTCCCCAGTCGCCGCCGTGGGCCAGGAACCCGCCGTAGCCGAGCCTTCCCATCAGCTCCACCCACGCGGCCGCGATCTTCTCGGTTCCCCAGCCGGTGGTCGCCGGCTTGTCGCTGTAGCCGAAACCCGGCAACGAGGGAGCCACGACATGGAACGCCGGCGCGGCGGCGTCTTCCGGATCCGCCAGTTCGTCCACCACATCGACGAACTCGGCGACGCTGCCCGGCCAGCCGTGCGTCAGCACCAGAGGAGTGGCGTCCGCGCGCGGGGACCGGCGGTGCAGGAAGTGGATTCCGAGCCCGTCGATCGTGGTGCGGAACTGGCCGATCCGGTCGAGGCGCTCTTCGAACGCCCGCCAGTCGTACCCGGTGCGCCAGTAGTCCACGACCTCGACGAGGTCGGCGAGAGGGACGCCCTGTGCCCATCGGCGAGGGCCGGGCGGGGCGCGATGGACCGTTTCGGCCTCCGGTAGCCGCGCCGCGGCCAGCCGGGTACGCAGATCGTCGAGGTCGGCGTCCGTCGCGCGGGCTTCGAAGGCTTGCACGTCGCTGGTCGAAAGGGGCATGAGACCTCCAGACATTTGAGAACCGGCTAAGACGGTTCTAACAGGTTCTCCTGCCGGACCGCAACCGGCTAAGGTGGTTCCATGCCTGCTGGGTTCCCCGACTTCCGCCTCGGTACCGTGCTCGCGACCAGCTTCACCGCGACCCTGACGGAGCGGTGTGGCGACGCCGTGGAGCGGATCCCCACGCCGCAACGACTCGTCGACTGGCTGGCGGTGAGCGGCCTCGCCGTGGACTCCTGCAGCACAGCCCAGCTCGACCTCGCCCGGGAACTGCGGGAAGCGATCCACGCCGCCGCGACGGCGACCGCGCTCCAAGAAGCGCTCCCCACTCCCGCCGTCGAGGTCATCAACGACCGCAGCGCCCAAGCCCATGCCTCAGCCGTCCTGACGCCCGAGGGGCAGCGGCGATGGCGGGTTTCCTGTGTGGAAGACGCCCTCGGCGTGATCGCCGCCGACGCGATCAGCATCATCGCGGGCGAACGAGACGGGAAAATGGCCTTGTGCGCCTCGCCGACCTGCCGGGCCGCCTTCTTCGACACCAGCCAAAGCCGCACCCGCAAATGGTGTGACATGAACACGTGCGGGAATCGGCAGAAGAAGGCACGCTTCCTCGCCAACCAGCGCAAGAACCCCAAACCGCCGGAGTGACCCGACCCGAGGCCGGTCCAGGCTCGTGAGTGGTAATGACGGTTCTAACCGTCATTACCACTCACGACCAGCCCAGGCCCATCCTTGGCGCTTCTGCCCTACTCGCGGTTGTCGGCGCGACCGCGCTCGGCCTGGTCGCGGCCGTTCCGGCCACCCCGGCGTTCGCCATCGGCGAGGTCGCCTGCGGCAACCGGGACGACTTCGTGAAGCTGGACATTTCGTTCGGCAACGGAATGGGCACCAACCGTTGTTTCGCCAACGCCGGCGTCACCGGCACGAACATCAGGGGCGTCTACAACGTCTTTTCGGGCAACAACAAGGTGACGGTCAACTACGAACGCAACGGCCGCTACGAAACGTCGACCCTCGGCTATTGGCAGGGTGTCGGCTTCGCCGGGACCGTGCGGGTCTACGAAGTGCGCATCTGGTGACGTGACGACCTGGGCCGGGCGGTGTCCCACCGCCCGGCCAGAGTCGTGTCCTAGCCCCGCCGGGGTTTCTGCCCGGGGCGCGGGCCCGCCACCTTCGGTTTCGCGGCCACCCGCTCCTCCTCTTCCCTGTCGACGACCTTCGTGAGGAAATGCTGCTGTCCCAGCGTCCACACGTTGGTGGCCAGGAAGTACAGCAGCACCCCGATCGGCACCGGGAAGAACGAGCCGGAGACCAGCATCCCTACTGGTGCCAGATACATCATCAGCTTGGCGATCCCCGCCGCCTGCGGGGCGGCCGCGGTCTGCCGGGTGAGGCTCGCGCGCATCGAGAAGAACGTCGCCAGACCGGCGACCAGCATCAACGGCACCCCGACCGCGATCATGTGGGCGTGATCCGTGCCGAACGCGGCCAGCTCCGCCGCCGGTTGCGAAAGCCAGTTGCCGAGCTTCGCGCCGAACAGTCCGGCGTTCAGGAACGACTCGACCCCGGCGTGGTCGAAAACGTGGTTCGACCGGGCGCCCGGGGTGAAATCACGCAGCACCCAGTACAGCGACAGGAACACCGGCAGCTGGATCAGCGCCGGGAGGCAGCCGCCCAGCGGGCTGGAACCGTTGTCGGCGTGGAGTTTTTGGATCTCCTTCGCCATCCGCTGGCGATCCTTGCCGTATTTCTCCTTGATCTTCGCCATCTGCGGGGCGAGCGCCTGCGTGCGGCGGCCTGCCCGCAAGGCACTGAGAGCGGGTTTGACCAGCAGGAGCCGCAGCGTGAAGACGAGGAAGGTGATGGACAGCACCCAGGCAACGCCCGAGTCGGGACTCAAGACAGCGCCGAAAACCTTGTGCCAGAACCAGAGAATGGCGGAAACGGGGTACAGGAAGACATCGAACATGACCAGGTCACTCCGTCGTTTGAAGGTGAAGGGGCAGGAGTGACTGCCTCACCTTCGAACAAGGAGAGGTCAGGCAGCCACGATGCCCCGTGACGGAGCCCTGGGCCGGACGCGGCCGCGTGCGTCGGGATCGCGCAGGCTCAGGAACAGCTGCGCGCGTTCGCGCAGGGTGATGGCGCGCACCTTCATCGCGGCGGCCGCCGGTTCCAGACGGAAATGCGCGGCGAGCGCGAGCAGGACGAGGGCGAGGGACGCGGTCATGGTGGCGGCCAGCGCCAGCGGGTTGGCGACCGCCACCGACGCTGTCAGCGCGGTGGCCAGGCTCAGCGGGTTGACCCCGCCGACGACCGGCAGGACGACGAACAACTCCGGCAGGAACAGCGCAAGCATCAGCTTGAGCCGCACACCGAAGTAGGTTCGCTCCACGTCGACGACCTTACCGGAGATATTGCGTTGCGTGATTCCCGAGCGTGACGGCAGGCTGTCGCCATGGGGCATGTGGAGGTCGCGCACGTCGAATACCACCTGCCCGACGGGCGGCTGCTGCTCGACGACGTCTCGTTCCGGGTCGGCGAAGGCACCGTCTGCGCGCTCGTCGGCGCCAACGGGGCGGGCAAGACCACCTTGCTGAGGCTGATTTCGGGTGAACTCGAACCCGACGGCGGCTCGGTGACGATCAGTGGCGGACTCGGGGTGATGCCCCAGTTCGTCGGGTCGGTGCGCGACGAACGGACCGTGCGGGATCTCCTCGTCTCGGTGTCGCCGGACGCGCTCCGCGCCGCGGCCCGTGCGGTCGACGAGGCCGAACTCGCGTTGATGGAACGCGACGACGAAGCGGCCCAAATGGCCTATGCCCAGGCTCTCGCGGACTGGGGCGACGCTCGCGGTTACGAAGCCGAAGTCGTGTGGGACAAATGCACGACGGCCGCGCTCAACCTGCCGTATGAGAAGGCGCGCTGGCGAGAGGTCCGCACCCTCTCCGGCGGTGAGCAGAAACGGCTGGTCCTGGAGGCGCTGCTCCTCGGCGGTTCCGGCGTCCTTTTGCTCGACGAGCCGGACAACTACCTCGACGTCCCCGGGAAACAGTGGCTGGAAGAGCGGCTGCGCGAGACCAAGAAGACCGTGCTGTTCGTTTCGCACGACCGGGAGTTGTTGGCGCGGGCGGCGAAGAAGATCATCAGCGTCGAACCCGGGCCCGACGGCGGCGACGTCTGGGTGCACGGCGGCGGCTTCGGCACCTACCACCAAGCACGCGCCGAGCGTTTCGAACGCTTCGAGGAGCTGCGCCGTCGCTGGGACGAAAAGCACGCCCAGCTCAAGAAACTCGTCGTCGACATGCGCCAGTACGCCGCGCGCAGCGACGAGATGGCTTCGCGCTACCACGCCGCCCAGACCCGGTTGCGCAAATTCGAGGAGTCGGGCCCGCCCGCCGCTCCCCCGCGCGAGCAGAAGATCACCATGCGCCTGCGTGGGGGCCGGACCGGTGTCCGCGCCGTCACCTGCGCAGGCCTCGAACTGCGCGGGCTGATGAAACCCTTCGATCTGGAGATCTTCCACGGGGAGCGGGTCGCGGTGCTCGGCTCGAACGGCTCCGGGAAATCCCACTTCCTGCGGCTGCTCGCCGGTGAGGACGTCGCGCACGACGGACTGTGGAAGCTCGGCGCCCGGGTCGTCCCCGGTCACTTCGCGCAGACGCATGCCCACCCCGAACTGCTCGGGCGGACGCTCGTCGACATCCTCTGGACCGAGCACGCGCGGAGCCGCGGACCGGCGATGAACATCCTGCGCCGCTACGAACTCGACGGCCAGGGCGACCAGCGGTTCGAGAAGCTGTCCGGTGGCCAGCAGGCGCGTTTCCAGATCCTGCTGCTGGAAATCGGCGGTGCCACCATCCTGTTGCTCGACGAGCCGACCGACAACCTCGACCTCGCTTCGGCGGAAGCGCTGCAGCAGGCACTGGAGGCGTATGAAGGGACCACGGTGGCGGTGACGCACGATCGCTGGTTCGCGCGGGACTTCGACCGGTATCTCGTCTTCGGGACCGACGGCAAGGTCCGGGAGACCGCGGAACCGGTGTGGGACGAGCGGCCCGTGCAACGCGCGCGGTGACCCGGTCAGGCAAGGAAAAGCGACACGCCGACGGGCGACGTCGCCCGCGAGGCCGGTCTGTGCTTCGATTCGATGCCGCCGCCATCGTCCGAAGGCTGGAGAACCAGTGAAGGCCGCCGCAATCCTCTTCGCCATCGCGGCCGTGTGCTGCGTGGTGTTCCTGGTGAGCTTCCTTCGCGACCGGCGCCGGCTCCGCAACGGCTTCTACCTCTTTTTCGCACTCCTCTTCATCGGCGTCACCCTCATCGCGCTGCTCGCCTCGGTGTCGCCCTCGGCGGCGGGTCTGGTCGCGTTCGGGGTACTCCTGCTGATCGTGCCCACGGTGCTCGCGCTGACGGTCTTCCTGATCTGCAACGGGATCACCATGCTCCGCCGCGAAGGACACCGGCCGGCCAACGTGCTGTCGCTGCTGACCGGGATCGGCATCTGCGCGCTGATCGCGTTCAACGCGACTGTCACGCAACTGGCCTGGGAACCCCTCGACATCCTCCGGGGCAGCCTCAACGGAATCGTCGTCTACGTTTCGTTCCTCTTCGTTTGTTTCCTGCTGTACTCGATCGTCTACGGCCGTATCCGCACCGAGAAGGGCGTGGACTTCGTCGTCGTACTGGGCTCGGGCCTCCTCGACGGGTACCGGGTGCCGCCGTTGCTCGCGGGCAGGCTCAAGCGGGCCAAGGCCGTCGTGGACACCGAGGATCGCCGCGGCGGGCAGCCGATGGTGGTCACCTCGGGCGGACAGGGCTCCGACGAGGACCTGCCGGAATCACACGCCATGGCCGACTACCTGGTCGAGGCC
The DNA here is from genome assembly GCF_000478275.1 of Amycolatopsis orientalis DSM 40040 = KCTC 9412. Classification (GTDB taxonomy): domain Bacteria; phylum Actinomycetota; class Actinomycetes; order Mycobacteriales; family Pseudonocardiaceae; genus Amycolatopsis; species Amycolatopsis orientalis. The sequence goes on along the minus strand of NZ_ASJB01000057.1, from coordinate 111,796 downwards.
GGGCTGCCACGCGAGCGGATCCTTCTGGAGGACCGGTCCACGACGACGTTCGAGAATCTCACCTTCAGCGCCGAAATCATGGAACAGCGGAAGCCGGATTACCGGTGCACGGTGGTCACGAACAACTTCCACGTGCTCCGCGCCGCCCTCATCGCCCGCCGGGCCAAGGTGAACGGCCAGGTCATCGGTTCGCCGACGGCCTGGTACTTCTGGCCGAGCGCCACCATCCGCGAATTCGTCGCCATCCTGGTCGATCACAAGATCAAGAACCTGATCGTCTGCGCCCTGATCGTCCTTTCCCAGCTGTCCCGCGCCTGGTCGTGAGTGGTAAGTGTCGTTCTAACGACACTTACCACTCACGATCGCGCTCGTCCTCGGTTTCGGAGGGGTGGCCGTCGTTCGTGCGTGCCGTACCCCAGACCACAGTCCGTGAAGGCCTCCTTCCCTACTCGCAAAGTAGGGAAGGAGGCCTTCACGGAATCCCGACCGAACTCCAGCGAACCCAGGATGGAAAAGGCTCATTGCACGGTCACATCTTGGCTCGCGGTGCAGACCTCGCAAGTAGTCGACTACTTGCGAGGTCCGACCTTGGTCATGCCGCCCAGTACCCGTGATGCGTACTCGCCCGATGACACCACCGGTCAGAACCACCGCCCTGCAACGAACGCAGGGGGTCGTGAGCGGTAAGTGTCGTTCTAACGACACTCGCCACTCACGACCCGGCCGCCGCAAGTTGCCGAAGGGGCCCTTCACCGCATGCGATGCGGCGAAGGGCCCTTTCCCCGCATCGCATGCGGGGAAAGCGCCCTTCACCCGGGCCCGCCCCTCTCACCCGCGCCCGCCCCTCTCACCCGCGCCCGCCCCTCCGGCCTGCGCCCAGGGTGGTCGTGAGTGGTAATGACGGTTAGAACCGTCATTACCACTCACGACAGCCCGAAACCGCGACGCGGCCGTTCAAAGCGGCGTGACAAATCCCGGACCGGCGTTTGACAACGCCGTTTTCGCCGGGCCATCGTCCGGTGATGAGCGCGTACACCCGGCAGGCGATGGCGCTGCTGTTCGACCGGACGGCGAAGACCTACGACGCCCTCGGTGTCGACTTCTTCGGCACCTTCGCCAGGGAACTGCTCGACCGGGTCGCGCTCGTCCCCGGCGAGCGGGTGCTGGACGTCGGCTGCGGACGCGGCGCGGTGCTGTTCCCCGCGGCCGAGCGGGTCGGCGCGGACGGATCGGTGCTGGGCATCGACTTATCCTCCGAAATGATCGAGCGCACCGCGAAGGACATCGAAGACCGCGGGCCCGCCAACGCCTCGGTTTCCCTTATGGACGCCCAAGAACCGACACTGGACGACGCCGCCTTCGACGTGGCCCTCGCGTCGTTCGTGGTGTTCTTCCTGCCGGAACCGATCGAGGGCCTGCGCTCGTGGCACCGGCTGCTCAAACCGGGCGGACGGCTGGGGATGACCACGTTCGGCGACGACGATCCCCGCTGGGCCGGCGTACGCGAGGTGTTCAAACCGTTCGTATCGCCGGAACTGGCCTGGACCCTGGCCATCAGAGCGAGCCTGTTCGCCACCATCGACGGCTTCGACCGGGCCGTGGAGTCGGCGGGCTTCACCGGCGTCACGTCCGTGGAACGCGTCTATCCGGTGAAGTTCGCCGACCCCGGCCAGTGGATCACCTGGTCCTGGTCGCAGGGCCAGCGGATGTTCTGGGAACTGGTGCCGGAAGACCGCCAGGACGCCGTCCGCCGCGCCGTGCTCGCGGAACTCGAGCCGTTGCGCGAACCCGACGGGAGCGTGGTGCTGGCGCAGAGCGTGCGCTACACCATCGCCCACCGCGGTTGACGGCTCAGAGCGCGAGCCGCGGCCAGGATTCCGTGTCCCGTGACAACTGCCGGTCGTGCGTCGCGATCACCACCGCGGCCGGGGTGTTCCCGAGCGCGGCGGTCAGCTCATCGACGAGTGTCGCGGACAGGTGGTTGGTCGGCTCGTCCAGCAGCACCACATGCGGACGGCGCGCCAGCACCAGTGCCAGGTCGAGACGCCGCCGGGCGCCGACCGACAGTTCGCCCACCGGCCGGTGGCGGTCGTACCCGGCGAGCAGGCCCAGCTCGCCCAATCCGGGTCCCCGCGTATCCGCCCTGGCGAGCTGCTGGTCGTACAGCTCGGTCGCCGTGCGCCCGCTCGGCAGATCGGACTCCTGTCCCAGCCGCCCGATCCGCGCCGAGCGGGACCGGACGACCGTGCCCGTGGTCGGCTCCAGCTCCCCGGCCAGCACGGTCAGGAGCGTCGACTTGCCCGAGCCGTTGGGGCCGGTGACCACGAGCCGGTCGCCGCCGTCCAGCACCAGATCGACCGGCCGGGTGAGCCGCCCGGCCACCGTCACCCCGGCGGCCCGCACCAGGGTCGAGCCGCGACGCTCCGGCAGCTCGGGCATGACGAACCGGGCGGGCGGCGGCGGGACCGCCACCACATGCCCGGCCAGGTCCTCCTGTCGCCGGTGCACCGCGCGGACCAGGCCCGGCGCGCGGGTGGCGCGGACATGCCTGCCGGTTCCCTTGGGCGGCCGCCAGTTGTCGCGCAACCGGTTCCGCGCCGCGGAAAGGTCGTCGGCGAGCCGTTGCCGCTCGGCGATCTGCTCGGCGTGCGCGGCCTCCCAGCGAGCACGTTCGGCCTGACGGGCGTCGAGGTACGCCGCGTAGCCACCACCGTAGACCCGCGGCCTGCCGTCGCTCGACGGATCGAGGTCCAGCACCGTGGTGGCCACGTCCGCGAGCAACGCCCGGTCGTGGCTGACCAGGACGACCACGCCAGGGTAGGCGCGCAACCGCTCGGTGAGGTGCTCGAGCCCGGCGGCGTCGAGGTGGTTGGTCGGCTCGTCGAGCAGCAGCACGGAACGCCCGGCCCCGAGCAGACAGGCCAGCCGCACCCGATGGCGCTGCCCGACCGAAAGTGTCCCGAGTGGACGGTCACGGTCGTCGACGGCGTTCAGGGCGGCCAAGGACACCTCGACCCGCCGGTCGGCGTCCCAAGCGTCGAGGGCCTCGGCCTCCGCGAGCGCGGCGGCGAAAAGGTCGTCCGCGCCGGGACGGCCGTCACCGAGCGCTTCGGTCGCGGCCTCCAGGCGGGCCAGGGCATCGCGGACGGAGGCCAGTTCGAGGTCGATCAGTGCGCCGACGGTGTCGGTGGCGCCGAGCGGGATCTGCTGGTCGGCGACCCCGGCCGAACCCGCGCGGTGCACTTCGCCGCGGTCCGCGGTCAGCTCGCCCGCGAGTACCCGGAGCAGGGTGGTCTTGCCACGGCCGTTCTCGCCGACGACGGCGACCCGCTCGCCCGCGGCGGCGACGAGGTCGACGCCGGAGAGCACGGGCCGTCCCCCGAACGAGAGGTGGACACCGGACAGGCGGACGTGAGCCGCGCGCAGCGGCGCGGCAGAAAGAGGGGATGACATGAAGGAACTGCCTCCAGGGAAAGTGATGAGCAGGAAGAACGAACTCCGGTACCGCGGCTCGCGGTACCGGTGGAGGCGTCGTTCCTCAGAGGAACAGCAGTTGCTGCATCACGATCGGGAGAGTAGGACAGACCCCCGCGGCCGCGCATCCGGTTTTCCGAGGACGCGGACCTGAGGTCCACACCTTCGCGCCATCCCTCCGGCCGCCGGTCACCCGGCGGGCACCCCCTTCCACCTGCGACGACACGCCGGGCCTAACCAGCGCGCCCGCCTTCAAACCCGCACTTTCCGGGGTCACCCACAGGTGCACCACGACGGTTGCCATGATCATCGGCCCGGCCGACGGTGGGCTTCTCAGCAGCAACATCGTTCGGGAGGAGCAGGATCGATGGCGAAGACCATGCAGCCGCAGGAACTCATCGACAGTGCCGTGGTCGACCCGACGGGCACCAAGCTCGGCAAGGTCGGCAACGTCTACCTCGCCGATGCGACGCACCAGCCGGAATGGATCACCGTGAAGACGGGTCTGTTCGGCACCAAGGAGAGTTTCGTCCCGCTCTCGGGCGCCCACGCGGACAAGGACGGCGTGCACGTCCGCGTCGACAAGGAGGCCGTCTCCGACGCGCCCCGCATCGAGGCCGACGGCCACCTGTCCATGGAGGAGAGCGCGCGGCTGTACAAGCATTACGGGCTCCCGATGCCGAGGACGTCGCCGGACGGCCGGATGGACGACAGGGCCCAGGGCCGGGGCCGTCCCGGGATGAACCCCGCCGATGCGGGCCAGGGCGCCATGGGTGGCACCGGCCGCGGCAAGTCCGGGATGGACGCGGGCGACGGCAAGAAGGACCGGGACGCCGAGCGCACCATGACGCGCTCCGAGGAGCGGCTGAACGTCGGCACCGAACAGGTCGAGACCGGCCATGTCCGGCTGCGCAAGTACGTCGTCACCGAGGAGCAGCAGGTCACCGTGCCGGTCAGCCACGAAGAGGTGCGCATCGAACGGGAACCGATCACGAAGGCGGGCGGTGAACGGGCCGAAATCGGCGAGGACGAGCAGGAAGTCGTGCTGCACGCCGAGAAACCGGTGGTGAACAAGGAAACCGTCGCGGTCGAACGGGCGAGGCTCAAGACGGAGACCGTCACCGAGGACCAGACGGTCTCCGGCAAGGTCCGCAAGGAGCAGTTCGAGGTCACGGACGACCAGGGCAAGCACCGCAAGTCCTGATCCCGTCGCGGGGGCGGCCCTCGGAACCGGGCCGCCCCTGGCGGATCAGTGGGTTCGCGGACGTCGCGCGCGGGCGGCCGCGACGACGAAACCCGCCGCCACCGCGCCCGCGATCGCGCTGCCGACGCCGGAAAGCACCGCGGGTTCGTGCACCCGCAGCACCGAAACGCACAGCCACGCCGTCGCGCCGAACAGCAGACCTAGGACGGGACCGGCGACGAGCGCACCGCGCCAGCGGTGGCCGTTCCGGATCGTCCGCAACCCGGATTCCAGATACGCCAAGGCGAACAGGGCGAGGATCAGACTTCCCGCACCGAGCGCGCTCGCGAGCGGATGCTGCCGGGTGAGCAGCGTGAACGTCTGAGGCACGCCGTCGATCGTCACCGTGGCGGTCACCGCCCCGCCGACGATCCAGCGGGTGAGGGCGGGGAACTGGAGATCCGCTCGATAGTTGGCGTCGTCGGCCTTCGGTGTCGCCGTCGCGGAACCCAGCGGTATCCCCGCGGCCGTCAGGTCGAGCCTCAACTGCCGCGGGAGGCCGGGCCCGGTCACCGTGAACGACTTGCTGAGATCCACCTCCACCGGCGCCGTGAGCAGCACACCGTCGAGGGCCATGAGCCGGGCCTCGTGTGGCAGCCGTTCCGGGTTGAGCAGCGCGAGCACCACGAGCACGATCGCGGCCGCCCCCGCCGCGAGCCTGAACCACAGCACCGATCCCGGTTTCCCGGCGGGCCGGGACTCTGGCTCGAACGCCGCACGGGTCGCCGAAAGCGTCGGATCCGGGGTGCTCCGGTGAACCGGTCGCGTCGGGCCGTCCCCGGCCGGAACCGGCGCCGCGACCGGCGTGCTGAGCGCGGAGATGACCCGCGGGGTGAGGTGGCGTACCGGAACCCGGGAGCGCTCCAGCCACCCTGGCCCGTAAACGGCGGTGGCGGCCGAAGCGAGGTCCGCCGCGAACGTCTCGGCGTCGCGGTAGCGGGAGTCGAGTTCGCGCGCGAGGCTACGCATGACGACCCCGGCGATCGGGGCGGGCACGCCGTCGATCGGGCGCGGATCGGTGAACATGTGCTGGCGCATCATGCTGATCGCGCCCCGGGTGTTGTCGAACGGCAGTTTCCCGGACAGCAGTTCGTAGAGCACCGTGCCCGCCGAGTAGACGTCGGCGGCGGGGCTCAGCGCGTTGCCCATCGCCTGTTCCGGCGCGATGTAGGCGGGTGTGCCGAGGACTTCGCCGCCATGGGTGACCAGCGTGGCGCCTTCACTGATCACCTTCGCGATGCCGAAGTCGGCCACCTTCATCACGCCCTGCGTGGTGAAGAGCAGGTTCTTGGGCTTGACGTCGAGATGCAGCACCCCGGCTTCGTGCGCCGCGTGCAATCCGGCGAGCATCGCCAGGCCGATCGCGCAGGCCTGCTCGGCGGTGACTCCCCCGTTCTGGAAACGGCTGTGCACGGTACCGCCGTCGAGGCGTTCCATCACCATCAGATGCTCGCGGCCGGTGCGCACGTAGTCGTAGACGGGGACGATGTGCGGATGGTCGAGGCTGGCCAGCACACGCGCTTCGCGATCGAAGAGTTCGCTGCTCACGGCGTGGTTCAGCACATCCCACGGCAGCTGCTTTATCGCGACGTCGCGGTGCAGGGAACGGTGGACGCCGGCGAAGACGACCCCCATCCCGCCCTGTCCGATCGCGGCCCCGATCTCGTACTGCGGCAGCGCGGCGACCACCTCGGCGGGTGCGCTCATCGGTTGAATTCCTTGGTGGCGTCGGGAAAGCGGACCGTCTCGTCGTCGGCGGGCCCCGGCGCCGGATGCGGCGTCAGGTAGCCGAGCAGGAACGCGATGACGGCGGCGCCGAGTACCACCGGGATCTCGACCGCCGGTTCCGGCGGCACCAGCCGCAGCACCGACAGCGAGACGACCGCGACGAGACCGGTGCCGAATCCGGCGGGCAGGAAGCGCAGGCCGCGGCGCCAGCGGTTGGGCGGCAGGCGGTGGCGGGCGAGCGCGAGCAGGGCGGTCAGCCACGCCAGCACGGTGAGCACGAGCATCGCGAGCCCGAAGGCACCGTAGACGGACCAGAAGGACCCGCGGATGTCGGCGACCGTGGTGGCCTCGCCGAGGGTGCCGCGCTGGGCGTCGAGCAGTTCGACCGACGTCGGGAGCAGGCCGATCGCCTGGCCGTCGAGATCGGCCATGTCCAGCACGAAGGTCCTGGTGATCCGGCTGTGCGCGGGGACCTCGAACGGGGCCGTGGTGTCGTAGGCGAAGAAGGTGAGGGCGAGCGCCACGCCCGACACCCGCACGCTGCGGACCTTCAGCGCGGTGCCGCCGCTGTTGGTCGCCGTGACGGTGAGTTCGATCTGCTTGGCCGGATCGACCGTGACCGTGGCGTTCGTGATCGGCCGGTCGTCGAGGGTCACCGCCAGTTCGAGTCCGCCACCGGCCGCGGCGGCCGGTGGCGCGCCCAGAAGGAGCACACCCAGACCCAACGCAACCCCTGCCGCGATGAAACGTCCCATTGTGCGCATCCCCTGTTTGCGTAATCCGACTGGTCCGGAATGCTACAGCGAGCACTTACCGGAGAGGGACGTCCCAATGCGTATCGTGGTTCGGCTGATATTCGCCGCCGTGACCGGACTTCTGCTTTTAGTTGCCCTGGTGGGAGCGGGTAACGCGCAACAATCCCCCTATCAGTCCACGGTTGGTTTGAAACCTTCGAGCGGTGCCGCCGGGAGTTCTTTTACCATTTCCTGGAATTTCTACCCGTGCAAAGGCCCGGTTTCTTTCACGTGGTCGGGAGCGCCCCTCGCGTCGGCGAACGCGTCACCCCAGGTCCCCAGTGGACAGGTCACCGCGACGGTGCCGGGCAACGCGACGCCGGGGAGCTACCCGGTGTCGGGCTCCTGCACGAACGCGCGGACCGGCGGGCCGCTGACCGGGAGCGCGACCTTCCGCGTGACCGGGACCGTGACCACGGTGCCGCCGACGACGAAGGTGCCTCCGACGACGAAGCCGACCGTCCCGGTGACCACCCCGACCAGGCCGGGGACGACCACGACACCCACCACGCCCACCACCCCGGTCACCACGACGACTCCGCCCACCACCACGCCACCGTCCACAACGGACTCTCCCCCGCCGTCGACGGACGTCCCCGCACCGAGCAGCACCCCGGCCGGGCCGAACGATCTGATCCTCGACCGGCCGAGCGTGCAGCCCGGCGACCGGCTCTCCGCGACCGGCAAGGGCTGCGTACCCGGCAAGGCCGTCACCCTGACGTCGGACGGGGAACGGGTCGGCAGCGCCTACGCCGACGACACCGGAGCCTTCACCACGGCCGTCGAGTTCACCCGGATCGAGGCGGGCAGGCACACCATCGTCGCGGACTGCGGTGTGCGGCTGACCGGCGCCGTCGAACAGGTCGTGACCAGTTCGTCCGGTGGACACGGCGGAACCCTGGTGGTGCTCGTGTTCTTCGTGCTGGCCGGGATCACCGTGCTGCGCTTCCCCTGACCGATCGCCGCTACCGCATGGGGCCGCGAGGTGGCCTCGGCGGCCGCAGGGCGGCGGAAACCAGTGCCAGCGCGGCGAGGAACACGGCGAGGACGGCGAGGTCGAGCAGGACTCCGACGACCAGTTCGGTGATCATCGGTCACTCCCGCGCGGCCGTGGCCGCCTCGCGACGGCGCGCGTGCATGCTCGTGAACATCACGGTGGCGAGCACGAGGATGATCACGGCCAGCGAGATCGGGGTGGGCACCTGCGGCACGCCCGGCCAGATCCCGTGTGCCCAGTGCAGCACCAGTTTCACCCCGATGAAGGCGAGAATGAGCGCGAGACCGTGGTTGAGGTGGACGAGCTTGGCCAGCGCCGAACGCAGCACGAAGTAGAGGGCGCGCAGGCCGAGCAGGGCGAAGGCGTTGGTGGCGAAGACCAGGTACGGGTCTTCGGTGATGCCGTAGACCGCGGGCACCGAGTCGACGGCGAAGACCACGTCGGTGGCGAAGACCGCGACCACCACCACGGCCAAGGGCGTGAGGGCCCGGCGGCCGTCCACCCGCACCGTGAGGCGGGCACCGCGGTACTCGTCGGTGACCGGCATCAGCTTGCGCAGCAACCGGACCGACCGCAGCTGGGAGAGATCCCGTTCGGTACTCCCGTCGGACATCGCCTCGCGCAGGATCTTGACCGCCGAGGCGAACAGGATCACGCCGAAGACGAGGAACGCCCAGGTGCCCGCCGCCAGCATCGCGGCGCCGGCGGCGATGAAGACGCCTCGGAGCACGAGCGCGCCGACGATGCCGTAGAGCAGCACGCGCTGCTGTACGGCGGGCGGGACGGCGAAGGCGGCGAGCAGCAACATGAAGACGAACAGGTTGTCCACCGACAGCGACTTCTCCACCACGAAGCCCGTCATGAACTCGACCGCGGGGCCACTGCCGAAGTCGAGCCACAGCCAGAGCCCGAAGAACACGGGGAGCGCCAGGTAGAACACGGACCAGCCGACGGCCTCCCGCATCGACACCTCATGCGGGCGTCGGGTGACGACGAAATCGGCGACGAGCAGGGCCAGCAGGACCACGATACTGATCGACCACAGCCATACGGAGCCCACGGATCCGGGCATCAGAGCCTCCTCGAACATCAAGTTCGAGGTCTCCTTCACCCAGTGCGGGCGGCCTCCCGGGGACACCGGCGGAGTGTCCGTACTGACCGGGCAGACGCTTGGGAAGTACTCCCCTCGCCGTCAGTATCGACCATGACCGCGCCCAAAGTAAAGGGTTGTTAAAGACGTCACCCGCGCCGGTGGTCGTGAGTGGTGAGTGTCGTTAGAACGTCACTCACCACTCACGACCACCCGGCGCGGTCAGGCCGGACCGTCCCGCAGCACGCCACGCACGGCGTCGACGGACAGGTCGTCCCACGGGAATTCGGCCATCCACCAGGTCGCGCCCGCCCTCTCGTACGGCGCGAGATCCGTGCCCGCGGGGACGCCGATCGCGAAGTCGTACGGCCCCTCCGCGCCATCGCGCATCGCGGTGATCGTCTCGACCGCCTCGGCGAACTCGTCCGCGTGCGGCAGGTTGACCGGGAAGAACCCGTCGTACCGCGCGGCCCTGCGCATCGGTTTCCGCTTCCCGGGAAAACCCGCCAACCACACCGGTATCGGGCGCACGGGCCGGGGCATGAAGGTGATGTCGTCGACGGTGTAGTGCGTTCCGTGGTGCCGCACCGGTTCACCGGACCAGGCCGCGGTGAGGATCTCGAGCGATTCGTCCAGCATCTCGCCGCGTTTGCGGTCGTCCTGTTCGTCGCCGGTCCTGGAGAACTCCCCGCCGAACCGGTCGCTGCCGAGGCCGGCGCCGAGGATCAGCCTTCCGTCGCTCAGCCTGTCCAGGGTGGCCGTCTCGCGGGCGAGTTTGACCGGACGACGGCGGGCCAGCGGCGTGACCATCGGACCGAAGGCGAGGTTCTCGGTGGCGGAAGCGACGGCGGCGAGGGTGATCCACGGATCCGCGATCGCGCGCACCGGCTCGTCCCAGCGGACGTGGTCCCAGACGAACAAGCCGTGCCAGCCCGCTTCTTCGGCCTCGGCGGCGAGACGCGCGATGATCCCGGGATCGGCCAGCTCGTCGAAGATCGGCAGCCACAGTGCTGAGCGCAGGTTCATCCTCCGACAATACGAACCGAGTCCACCCACCCGCGGCGACTTGACAGGGCGGACCGACGCGCTACAGTCCAACCAGGACCTTGCTCAACCCATTGGTTGAATACAGCCATGGGCCAACCACGGGGCGCGGAAGAGAATCGAACGATGGCCGACCTGACGATCACGCGTCTGCTCGACGCACCCCGCGAACTCGCCTTCCGGGTGTGGACCGACCCGGACCATCTCGCGAAGTGGTGGGGCCCCGACGGATTCAGCACCACGTCCTGCACGGTCAACCTCACCGAGGGCGGCCGATGGCGCACCTGCATGAGCGACGGCGAGACCGAACTGTGGGCATCGGGGGTCTACCACGAGATCGTCCCGCCGGAACGGCTCGTCTTCAGTTTCGCCTGGGAAGAGGAAGGCGCGCGGGGACACGACACCCTCGTCACCGTCGTCCTCGCCGATCGGGACGGCAAAACGGAGATGACGTTCCACCAAGAGATCTTCGAGACCGTGGCGGAGCGCGACAACCACGTCGAGGGCTGGCAGTCCTGCTTCGCCCGCCTCACCACTTACTTGGCCGGCAAGACAAAGACCGCCTGACCCCTATTCTGAGCCCGGTCCGCGAAGGCCAGTGTCTCCAATGTGGCATTGGGGACACTGAGCGTCCCCAATGCCACATTGGAGACGCTGGACCCCGAAGTGAGTAGCCGAGCGCGACGCGTCCTAACGCACTTTCCGCAGTACCTCACACGCCCGCGCCACCCCGTCCTCCTCCCGAAGACGCGCCGCGACGTACTGCGCCCCGCGGCGGAACAGCAGATTCCCGGAGAGTTCCAACAGCCGAGCGGTCAGGGCGTCCGCGGTGATCTCCCGTAACGGCAGCGGACGGGGCCCGGCGCCGAGGCGGGACACCCTGTCGCCCCAGTAGGGCTGATCGGAGAAGACCGGGCAGACCAGCGCCGGGACGCCCGCGCGCAACGCCGCCGCGGTCGTGCCCGCGCCTCCGTGATGCACCACCGCCGCGGTGCGCGGGAAGAGCCACCCGTGCGGAACATCCTGGACCGTCAGCAGGTCCTCGTCGTCGTCGAACCCGGTGTCGGTCCCGAGCAGGCCGCGCAGTCCCACCCGGCGCAGCGCCGTGCGGACGGCGGCGAAGGTCCGTTCCGCCTCGGACGGCCGCATGCTGCCGAAGCCGACGTACACCGGCGGCGGCCCCGAGGCGAGGAAGTCCCGCAGGCGCGGGTCCGGCCGCCATCCGGCGGGGGTTTCGAGAAACCAGTATCCGGTGACGTGGACCCGCGACGGCCAGTCCTCCGGCCGGGGCACGACGGCGTCGGAAAACCCGCACAGTACGGGGGTTTCCGCGCGGCGGGGTCCGCGCCATCCGGCCGGGGACAGGCCGAGTGAACGGCCGCGCCAGCGGTCCACCTCGGGCCGCAGCAGCTGCCAGGCGACGGTGTCGACGGCGTGATGGCTCAGCCGCCGTCCGCACGGCCCGAGCCCGGCCGCCCAGGGCAGCAGCGGATGCGCGAACGCCCGGGTCGGCACGCTGGGCTGGTAGTGCAGTTCGACGTCGGGGACGCCGAGCGAAGCACCCAGGTGCGCACCGAGAAACCCCAAAGTCGGCGCGAGCACGAGATCCGCTCCGTCCGCTCCTTTGTGGACATCGTCCAGCAGGCGCTCCAGCACCGGCGCCAGCGCGCCTCGCAATCCGCGCAGGAACGTCGCGGGATTGCGCCCGCCCTCGGTCCATTCGCGTCCGCCGTCCGAACCGAGGATCTCACCGGGATCGACCGAAAGCGGCGCGAAGTCCAGGCCGTATCCGGTCGCCAGCGCCCGGAAGCGTTCCGCCGCCAGCACCCGCACGCGGTCGCCTTCGGCGGCGAGACCGTGCCCCAAGGCGATACAGGGCTGGACGTCGCCCCGCGAACCGGGCGCGACGATCACGACCAGCCGGGTCACCGCTTCGCCGCCGTCAGCCGGTAGCGGAGCCGGAACGGCAGGTTCGCCAGTACCGCCGCGATCCGCGCGTCCCGGCCGACCAGGTACCGCGGCGCGGGGCGGCGGGCGGTCAGCGCGTGGACGACGACTCGCGCGGCCCGCTCGGGCGGGACCCCGGCCCGCGCCGACCGTTCCGCACTGCGTTCGGCCTCTTCCAGTTGCGCCGCATACCTTTCCCGCGCGGCTTCCGGCAGCGCGGCGCGCACCTCCTCGGCCGCGGCGCGGGCGCGTGACCAGATCGCGGTGGCGACCGCACCGGGTTCGACGAGGATCACGCCGATCCCGGACGGGGCGAGTTCGGCGCGCAGGCTGTCGGTCAAACCGACCAAGGCGAACTTCGAGGTGTGGTACGGGCCGACCATCGGTCCGGCGATCCGCCCGCCCATCGACCCGACCGTCACCACCCTGGCCCCGGACGCGGCGCGCAGCGCGGGCAACATCGCCTGCGTGACGGCGAGCTGCCCGGTGACGTTGACCTCCAGCTGGTGCCGGAAATCGTCGAGCGGGACATGCTCCAGCGGTCCGGGGCGGGCCATCCCGGCGTTGTTCACCAAGCCCCGCAACGGTCCCGCCGCCGCGACCTTCTCCCCGCACGCCGCGATCGACGCCGCGTCACGGAGATCCATCCGCAGCACGGTGACCGCCTCGCCGTACGCGCGGGCGAGATCCGTTTCGTCCGCGTCGGTGCGCACGCCCGCCCAGACGTGGGCACCCCGGCGGACCAGCTCGGCGACACAGGCCCGGCCGATCCCGCTCGACGCGCCGGTGACCACAAAGGACGGACGGGTCACGACGCCTCCCCCGTCTTCACCGGCGCGGCCAGCGCCCGCAGCATCCGCGGCCAGGTCTTGTGCAGCTGGTCCTGCCAGTACGCCCAGTGATGCGTGCCCGGCCCGTAGAAGTCCGTCATGACGGGGACACCGAGGCGATTCAGCCGGTCCGCCATCGCGGTGGTCTGGGTGGAGCACAGGAATTCGAGCAGCATCGCGCCGGGCAGGACGTCGACCGGGAGCTTCCCGTCGAACGGTCCCGGCAGGCCGTTGCCCGTCGACAGGTACAGCTCGGTGCCGCGCAGGCGGTCGGCGTTCACCAGCGGATCGTGCGCGTCCCAGCGGGACGCCTCGCGCCGGCGGTCACCCCAGAGCGCCTCGGGATCCTGCCGGGCCGAGGCGACGATCGCGCTGGTCAGCAGCTCGCCGTACGGACCGGTGGGATTGAGGTTGCCGCTGAACGACCCGGCGAACCGGAACACCCCCGGCCGCCGCGCGGCGAGTTCCACCGCCCCGTACCCGCCGAGCGAGAGGCCGGCCGCGACCCGCCGCCCGTCCCCGCGATAGGCGCGGTCGATCAGCTGCGGGACCTCGACCGCGGTGAACGTCTCCCACTGGTTGAGCACGACGTCCTTGCCGTGATTCCACCAGTCGGAAAAGAATCCCGCGGAACCGGAGCCCGGCATCACCACCAACGCGCCGGAGTCGTCGGCGAGCTTCCGGACGTCGGTGTTGGCGGTCCAGCCGCGGTAGTCCTGCAACCGCGTCTCCCCGGCGAGCAGGTACACCGCCGGCCACTTCCGGCCCGGTTCGGCGTCCCAGCCCGAAGGCAGGATCAGCCGGACCATGGCGTAGCTCCCGACGCCGACCGAGCGCACGGTGAGGTCCAGCATCCGCGGATCGCCGTCCACAGTGGACTGGGAGACGACGTGCGAGCCGTCGTCCGCGCGGGCGTCCGGGACACCGCTCTCGGCCCGCGCCGGGGCGGTGGCGACGCCCGGCAGCGCGCACGCCACGGCCGTCAGGAGCGCGACGGCGCGCAGCCGCTTCGAAGTAGTGCGCATACGTAATCCTTTGTCCCGGTCGATCGATCGAATCCGAAAATGTGACGGCGATTACCCGCAAAAGAAATCCGGAGTGCCGACACGTTAAGCGGAAGGCGCCCCTCCAGGCAATTGTCCTGCCCACAATCCGGGAGGACAATGTGAATGCCAGGGAAACAAGAAATGCTCCCACCTCCCCCATCCGGGTGACCCGTCGCTCACGGACCGTAAGCAACTGTGGCACGGTGGTACCAGACTGGCTCGCATACCAGGCAAAAGTCCGGAAGCCGCAGGTCACAGCGTGTACACGAAGGACATTTACGTTCTCTTGATACCTTCCGGTATTCGATTTCCCGCCGTAGCCTTCGTCGTGCCGCCCAGGTCCGGCGTCCGCTGACGCGACCCCGGCGCCGGTGTCCCACCGAAGGGACCGCGACCGTCCTCAGCACCCTTCCGAAAGGGATATTCATGGCTGCCCGAATTCGCCGTACCCCTCGATTTCCGCCGACGAAGTGGCGGGGCCGCACAGTCGCGCTCGTCGCTTCCGCCGCCGCGGTGGTGACCATTTCCGGCGCGTCCGGAGAATCGATTCAGGCCACTTCACCCGCCGCCGCGGCACCGGTCACTCCGGCCGTTCCGCCGGCCGCCCTGCTCCCGCCGGAAGCCGTCCCGCACGCGTCCGCGCGCGACGGTTTCGACCTCGGCACCGCACTGTCCACCTCGGACACCGCACGCCGGAAGGAGAGCCGGATCGACGTGGCCGGCTGTGAGGACGTCGTCCATGGGCGGGTCCTCGGCGCGACGGCAGGCGTCACCGGGCAGGGCTTCCAGTCCGCCGTACCCGGCGGGCAGATCTCCGAACTCGTCGCGCGCACGACGAACCCGCCCGACCTGGCGGCGTGGTCCGCTCAGGCCGGGCGGTGCTCCCAGGTGACGGTCGACGATGCGGCGGGTACCGCGGTGTCGACCGTCACCGTCCAGCCCGCGCCCGCCGTACCCGGCGCGAAAACCCTTTCCTACCGACAACTCCTGACGTTGCCCGGTCAGCCCCCCGAGCTGCCCGGACTACGCCTGCGCACCGTCGCCATCGCCGCCGACGACGTACTGGTCGTGCTCCGTGACGCCGGAACCACCGGCCTCGATCTCGACGCACTCGCCGTCGCCGCGTGGCAGCACGCCGCCGGACCGCTCGGCCGCTGAACCCCCGCAGTACCCCGCCGAACCCCGAGGAGACGCCATGTCCCTGGCCCCCGAAAACCTGCCCGCCACGGCCGGCCCCACCCTCACCGCCTGCCTTCGGCATTGGGCGGACGTCGCGGGCGACCGGCCCGCGGTCACCTTCGCCGATTTCGCGGTCGACCGCGCCGGTCTGCGGCGGACCCTGAGCTGGCGGCGACTCCGCGAGCGGGTCGACGCCGTCGCCGCCGCGCTCCCCGTCCGGCCCGGCGACCGGGTGGCCGTGCTGTGCCCGCAGAGCGCCGACTACGTCGTCGGTTTCCTCGGCGCGATCACCGCGGGCGCGATCGCCGTCCCGCTGTTCGATCCCGGACTGCCCGGCCACGCCGGACGGCTCGCCGCGGTGCTCACCGACTGCGCGCCCACCGCCGTCGTCACCACGGCCGCGGCCGAGGACGCGGTCCGGGAGTTCCTGGCCGGGCTTCCCGGCGGCGAGCGCGTCGCCGTCGTCGCGGCCGACCAGCCCGCCGAAGGACCGGCCCGCGCGTGGCCCGCCCCGGACGCGGCGCCCGACGACGTGGCGTACCTGCAGTACACCTCCGGTTCGACCCGCAGCCCGGCCGGTGTGGTGCTGACCCACGCCAATGTGCTGGCCAACGTCCGCCAGGCGGTGCACGGCCTCGGCATCGATCCGTCGGCCGGGACCACGGTGTCGTGGCTGCCGCTCTTCCACGACATGGGTCTCGTCCTCGGCCTGATCACGCCGCTGGCGATGGGCATGCGGTCGGTGCTGATGGATCCGCTGGCCTTCATCGAGCGGCCGGTGCGCTGGCTGGAGTTGCTGAGCGACCACAACGGAAGCTGGAGCGCCGCGCCGAACTTCGCGTTCCACTACTCCGCGAGCCGGGTCCGCGAAGAGGACCGCGCCCGGCTCCGGCTGGACCGCGTCGCGGCGATCGTCAACGGCGCCGAGCCGATCAACCCCGACGTACTCGACCGGTTCCACGCCGCCTTCGCCGATTCCGGCTACCGGCCGGAGAAGACGCGCCCGGCGTACGGACTGGCCGAGGCGACCGTCTTCGTCACCACCGGTCCCGGCGTACCCCCGCGGGTCACCACCTTCGACCGCGCCGCCCTCGGCACGGGCGTCGCGAAGCCGGCGGACAAGGGCCTCAAACTGGTCGCCTGCGGCGTCCCCGTCGGCCAGCACGTGGCGCTGGTCGACCCGGAGACCGGGGTCGCGCTGGACGACGGCTCGGTCGGCGAGATCTGGGTCCACGGGCCCAACGTCGGCACCGGCTACTGGCAGAAACCCTTGGAAAGCACGGAAACCTTCGGCGCCCGGCTGACCGGTGACCACAGTGGACTCCCGGAAGGGCACTGGCTGCGCACCGGTGATCTCGGCGTCCGCCACGACGGCGAGATCTACATCGCCGGCCGGATCAAGGACCTGCTGATCGTCGACGGCCGCAACCACTACCCGCAGGACGTCGAAGCGACGGCGGCTTCGGCCGACCGCGACATCCGTCCGGGCAGCGTCGCCGCTTTCGCCGTCGAGGGAACCGACACCGAAGCCGCGGTCATCGTCGCCGAACACCGCGGCCACAGCGCACTGACCACGGAGGACGAACGCGCCCTCGCCGCCTCGATCCGGCGGCTCGTTTCCGACGCGCACGGCCTCTCCCTGCGCGACGTCGTCCTCGTCCCGGCGGGCCTGGTCCCGCGGACCTCCAGCGGCAAGATCGCGCGAAGCGCCTGCCGCGACCACTACCTCGCCGGAGACTACGGAAAGGCACTGGTGCGATGAGAAACCCGTCGTTCGACACCCCCGCACTGCGCCGCTGGCTGCTCGACACCGTCGCCGAGCACACCGGCGTGGACTCCGCCCGGCTCGAACCCGACCGTCCGCTCAGCGACTACGGCCTGTCCTCCCGCCAGGCCGTCGGCATCGCCGCGGATCTCGAAGAGCTGCTCGGTGTCCCGCTCCCGGCCACCCTGCTGTGGGAGAGCCCGACCATCGACCACCTCGCCCGGTCCCTCACCGGCGGTGCCGAACCGGAGCCGGAGTCGGCCGGTACCGATCGCCGCCGGACCGACCCGATCGCCGTCGTCGGCCTCGGCTGCCGGTGGCCGGGGGCGGACGGCCTTGACGAATTCTGGGAGCTGCTGCGGAGCGGACGGGACGCCGTCCGGACCGCGCCGCCGGGCCGGTGGAGCGCCGACGCCGCGCCGGTGGTCGGTGGCTTCCTCGACGACGTTGCCGGTTTCGACGCCGACCACTTCGGCATCACCCCGCGCGAAGCGTCCACAATGGACCCGCAGCAGCGGATGCTCCTGGAGGTCACCTGGGCGGCGCTGGAACACGCCGGGATCGCCCCGGTCTCCCTGCGCGGCAGCCGGACCGGCGTGTTCACCGGGATCTCGACCCACGACTACGGGCATCTCACGATGTCCGGCGGTGACGTGGATCTGTGGACCGCCACCGGCGCCGCCGGGAGCATCTCCGCCAACCGGTTGTCCTACAGCTACGACCTGCGCGGGCCGAGCATGGCGGTGGACACCGCCTGCTCGTCTTCACTGGTCGCGGTGCACCACGCCGTGCGCGCGCTGCGCGACGGCGAAGCGGATCTGGCTCTGGCCGCCGGGGTGAACCTCATGCTGCTGCCCGGGCCGACGGCCGCGTTCGCCGCGGCGGGCCTGCTCTCCGGCGACGGCCGCTGCAAGACGTTCGCCGCGGACGCCGACGGCATCGCGCGTGCCGAAGGCTGTGGGGTCGTCGTGCTCAAACGGCTGGCGGACGCCGAATACGACGGCGACCGGGTGCTAGCGGTGATCCGCTCCACCGCGGTCAACTCCGACGGCCGGTCGCAGGGCCTCGCCGCCCCGAACCCCATCGCCCAGCAGGACATGCTGCGCACGGCGTACCACGGCGCCCGCCTCGATCCGTCCACTGTGGACTACGTCGAGGCGCACGGCACCGGCACCCTGCTCGGCGACCCGATCGAGGCCCGCTCGCTCGGCGCCGTGCTCGGCAAGGACCGGCGGCCCGACGCTCCCCTGCTGATCGGATCGGTGAAGACGAACATCGCGCACGCGGAGGCGGCCGCCGGGATCGCCGGGCTGATCAAGGTCGTCCTCGCCATGACCCACGACGAACTGCCGCCCCAGCTGCACTTCACCGCGCCCAACCCGCATATCCCGTTCGACGATCTCCGCCTGAAGGTGGTGACCGAACCGACGCCTTGGTCACGCCGGTCCGGCCGGGCCACGGCGGGGGTGTCCGCGTTCGGGTTCGGCGGGACCAACGCGCACGTCGTGCTCGAACAGGCACCGGACCTGGAACCGGCCCCGGACCGCGCGGACGTCCGGATCGGGCTGCTGTCCGCGCGGACCCGCGACCGGCTCACCGAACGGGCGACGCAACTGGCGAACTGGCTGGAATCCTCGGCCACGCCGTCGCAGTCCCTCGCCGACGTCACCCACACCCTGTTCCGGCGCGACAACGGCGGGCCGCACCGCGCCGCCGTCGTCGCCGGGGACACCGCGGAACTGGCGGTCCTGCTGCGCGCGGTCGGAACCGGGGCGGATCCGCTCCCGGCGGGCGCGGTCACCGGCACCACCCTGTCCACCGGCGGGCCGGTGTTCGTGTTCTCCGGCCACGGCTCCCAGTGGCCGGGGATGGGCCGCGGGCTGCTGGCCGCCGAGCCCGCGTTCGCCGCGCAGGTCGACAAGCTCCACGACCTGTTCACCGAACACACCGGCCGGTCACTGCGTTCCCTGCTCACCACCGCGGATCCCTTGTCCCTGCCCGAAACCCAGGCGGCCATCTTCGGGACACAGGTCGCGCTGGCCGCGCAGTGGGAGGCGCTCGGCGTCCGGCCGTCCGCCGTCATCGGGCATTCGCTCGGTTCCGCGGCCGCCGCGGTGGTGAGCGGTGTGCTCACCGCTGACGAAGCCGTCCACCTGGTCGCGACGCGTGCCCGGCTCCTGGGCACCATCGGCCCGGGTGGCGCGATGGCGGCGGTGGAACTGGCGCCGGAGGAACTCGAGCTGTACCCGGACATCGAACTCGCCGTCGAATCCGCGCCGGGACAGCTGACCGTCGCCGGGGACGCCACCGTCCTCGACCTGCTCGTCGCGGAGCTGGAGGCCGCCGGGCTGACCGCGCGCCGCCTGCCGGTCGAGGTCGCCGGGCATTCCGTCCGGGTCGACCCCGTCCTGCCCGCGCTCCGGGAGGCGCTCGTCGAACTGGGTGGCCGCCGCCCGACGGTCCCCTGGTACGACACGGTGCTGACCGATCCCCGCGAGCTGCCGGACTTCGACTCCGGATACTGGGCCGCGCACCTGCGCCGTCCGGTGCGGTTCCGGCAGGCCGTGGCGGCCGCCGCCGCGGACGGGTACCGCCTCTTCCTCGAGGTCTCACCCCATCCGATCTTGCGTGGTTCGGTGGCGCGGACGCTCGAAGCCGAGGGAATCCACGACGCCGTCGTCACCGGGACCCTGCGCCGGGGCCAGGACGAGGTCCGCGCGCTGGGCGCCGCCGCGGCCGAACTCTACTGCGCGGGAACGCGGATCACCCCCGCCGATCCGGACGACGGCGCCCGGCTGGCCGACGTCCCGCCGATGCCATGGCGGCACGAACGGCACTGGTACACCGCCGTCGAGGAGCCGCCGTCGTTCGCGGCACGGAAACCCGAGGCCGAACCCGCACGCAGCGGCGGCGACCGGCTGACCGAGATCGTCGCCGCCGTGATGGGGCTGCGGCCTGACCGGATCGACGTCGACGTCCCGCTCGTCGAACTCGGCCTCGATTCCCTGATGGCGAATCGGATCCGGGAGGCCGTGCGCCGCGAGTTCGGCACCGAGCCCGACGCGGCGGGCGTGCTCCGGGGCGCCACCCTCGCCGACCTCAGCCGGGATCTCGCGCCACGCGAAGACGAGGATCCGCGTCCTGCCCGTGGCCGGGCCTGGGACGCGGCGGACCGTCTGGTGCTGCGGCTGTGGCAGGAGCACACCGGGGCCGACGCCGCCGGTACGCATGTCCGGCTGACCGAGACCGGCAGGCCGGACCGGCTGGCCGAGCTGATCGCCGAGGGACTCAGCACGGAACTCGACACTCCCGTCGACGCCGCCGAACTCCGGCGGCACGACTCGCTCGCGGCCATCGCCGACGTCGCCCGCGCCGTCCTCGACACGCGAGAGGAAAAGGGACCGGTGCACGTCCTCGCGCCCGGTGAGGCCGGGGTCGCGCCGCTGCTGCTGTTCCACCCCGGCGGCAGCACCTGCACCGTCTACCGGCCGCTGCTGGACCGGCTGCCCGCCGCGGTGCCGTGCGTCGGGTTCGAGCGCGTTCCCGGTATCAGCATCGAAGACCGCGTCGAGCACCTGCTGCCGCTGGTGCGGGCCCAGGGTCGCGACCGGCCGTACCGGCTGGCCGGCTGGTCGTTCGGCGGGGCGCTGGCCTACGGCGTCGCCGCGCGGCTCGCCGAGGAAGGTGAGGAGGTCGAGTTCGTCGCGCTGATCGACACCATGCTCCCGCTCCCGGAGCCGGACCTCGATCCGCGGGCGTCGTCCGCCCGGCGGTTCCTGCGGTTCACCGGGTACGTCGAAGGGACCTATGGCCGGGAAGTCCAGCTGGGCCACGAGGAACTCGCGCCGCTGCCCGAGGAGGAGCAGATCGACCTGACCATGCGCCGGGTCGCCGAAGCGGGACTGCTCAGTCCCGGGGTGCTCCGGCACCAGCGTCAGTCCTTTTTGGACACGCTGGCGGCGGAACGCGGAACACCTCGCCGTTACGACGGCCGTGTCGTGCTCTACCGGGCGATCGAGCAGTACGCCGCCGGGCTCGCGATGGAGCCGCGCTACTCCCGCACGGATCTCGCGGCGGGCTGGGCCGGGTTGTGCCCGGGTCTGGAGATCGTCCCGGTCGAGGCGCATCACCTGTCGGTGGTCGACCCGCCCCATGTCGACGTCGTGGCGAGGCATCTGGCGGGCCTCCTGTGACCACGGCCCGGGCCGAGCGGGCGGTCCGCGCCTGGCCGCTGCTGGCGGTGCTCGGCGCCGGGCTCTTCCTGGTGGCGGTGGACGCGACGGTGCTGCACGTCGCGCTGCCCGACCTCGTCCGTCAGTTACGGCCGGGTGCGGCGGCACAGGTGTGGATCGTGGCGATCTACCCGCTGACCGCCGCGCCCCTGCTCCTGCCGTTCGGCACCCTCGGCGACCGGTACGGACGGCGACGGGTGCTGGTCACGGGATACGTCGTGTTCGGGATCGCGTCGTTCGGGTGCGCGTTCGCGCCGAACGTCCCGGTGCTGCTCGCCTTCCGCGCGGTGCTCGGGGCGGGCGGGGCGATGATCATGCCGGTGACGATGTCGCTGCTCCGGGAGCTCTTCCCGGAGCAGCGTCGGCGCCGGACGGCGATCGCGGTGTGCAGCGGGATCGCGGGCACCGGCTCGGTGTTCGGGCCGATCCTCGGCGGCGTGCTCGTCGAAACCTGGGGCTGGCGCGCCACTTTCCTGCTGAACCCGCCGGTGATCCTGGCGGCGGTGGTGCTGGCGCTGCGGTGGCTGCCCCGGAATCCACCGGGACGGCGGCCGTGGGACGCGCTCAGCGCGGGGCTGGCGGCGGGCGGTGTCCTCGGGATCGCGTTCGCCGTCGGGCAACCGGGTTCCTGGGTGACGGCGATCGCCTCCGCCGCGGCCGGGTGTGTCCTCATCGGACTGTTCCTGCGCCGCCAGCGCCGGACCGATCCGCCCTTGTTGGATCTGACGTTGTTCCGGCTGCCGGGCGTCCGGGCCGCGGTCGGCGGGGTGCTGCTGGTGATGAGCACGCTGGTCGGGCTCGGCCTGCTGTTCGCGCAGTATCTGCAGGTGGTGCTCGACCTCTCCCCCACCGCGGCCGCGGCGCGGCTGCTCCTGGTGCTCGGCGCGTCGGCCGTCGGCAGTGTGGTGACCCCGTCGTTGCTGGGACGGTTCGGCAACGCCCGGGTCCGCACGGCCGGATTCGCCGTGACCGTGGTGGCGTTGCTGGTCCCGGCGTCGGGGCAGGCCGCGCTGACGTCGCCGGTGCTGCTCGGCTGCGGGCTGACGGGATTGGGGCTGGGGATGGCGCTCGCGCTCACTTCGAGCACCGACACGCTGCTTTCGGCGACGTCGGCGGACCAGGCCGGAGGCGCCGCGGCGGTGGAGAAGACGGGCTACGAACTGGGCGCGGGTTTCGGCACGACGGTGTTCGGTTCCCTGGCGGCCGCCGTGTACGCGGGGCGGCTGGCGGTGCCGGCCGCTGTCCCGGAACCGGTGCGGCGACTCGCTTTGTCAGGGCCCGCACAGGCGGAAACGGCCGCCTCGGGCCTCCCGGCGCAGTTAGCCGACGAACTGCTCGACGCGGCACGAACCGCCTGCACTACGGGGCTTCAGGTATCCGCGGGCGTCGCCGCCGGACTGTTCTTGATGGCCACGGCCATATCTGGTCTCGTGAGTGGTAATGACGGTTAGAACCGTCATTACCACTCACGAGACCAGAAGCGATGGTGGGCGATACTGGGATCGAACCAGTGACCTCTTCGGTGTGAACGAAGCGCTCTCCCCCTGAGCTAATCGCCCGTGGTACGAACTCCGGTCCGCTGGGGAAGCGAACCTGGTGCGCGATACTGGGATTGAACCAGTGACCTCTTCCGTGTCAGGGAAGCGCTCTCCCGCTGAGCTAAACGCGCGTGTGCTGTTGTTCGTACTGGAGACAGCTTAGCGGACCCTGTTTCCGGGCCCGCACAGGGGATCCCCTTTCTCGATCGAACCGTGGGCGAGCAGGCGGGTTCAGGGCTTCGGGAGCTTCGGCACGATCGAGGCGGCGATCTCCTTCGTCCGGTCGCAGGGGCTTCCGCTCCCCTCCTTGGCGCTCACCCGGACGGCGACGTGTTCGGCCTCGCGCTCCGGCAGCGGCCGGTGCTGCCAGGTCACGGTGCAGTTCGAGCCACCGAACTCCCGGATGTCGCCGGTGACGCCGTTGCCGAGGTCGATCGGGGAGCCCTCGGGCGCGTAGGCCCCCCGACTCAGCTCGACGGTCAGTCTCTCGCCACCGCCCTGCCACTCGCAGATACGCAACGTCTGCGGAGCGGCTTGGGCGTTCGGCAGATTCTTGGCGACGACGGCCGTGTCGGGGACGGCGCACGGGTCGAACGGCAGCAGGCTCGCCGGGTCGCTCGCGCGGTCGACCTCGTGCGTGCGCAGCCGGGTGACAACGGCGGTCAGCATGTCGTCGGCGGCCTTGCAGGGGTCGCCGTCCTTTTCCGGATGTGAGATGAAGACGCCGAGCCGCCGCTCGGCCGGAAGCTGGATGACCGAATCGCAGCCGCCGCTGATCGTGCTGCGCAGCAACGGAAGCCCGTCGGCGGTCCGGTTCGTCCGCTCGGCACCGCTGGTGCTCATGCCTTCGCCGAGCCGGAGCTCGAAGGTCGCGCCGTTGAGGCCGGTGTACTTGCAGCGGGCGGGATAGAACGAATACGTGTCCGGTGTCAGGGTGCCGAACTCCTGCACGAACCGGCCGGCGAGGACCTTGCACGGGTCCACCAGGCGCAGGCGTTCCGGGCTCAAGGCCTCGGACACCGACAGCGAGGTCACGCCCGGCTCCTCGGGTTTGGCGTATTCGGCGACGCTGAGACCGAGTGCGACGATCCCGGTGACCATGAGCAGGACGACCGCGGCGAGCGCGCCGAACAGGATCTTCTTCGTCCGCGGCGCCATCTTCTTCGGTGGCGGCCGCCAGATCGGCAACGGCAGCGCCAGCACCGAGCGCACTTCGGCGTCCTGCTGCTGGATCCGGGCGTGCACGGACGGCGGCCAGGGAGCCGCGATGGGCGGCACCGGCCCGAGGTACTCCAGGATCTGGTACGGGGTCGGGCGACGCGCCGGATCCTTGGCGAGGCACGGTTCGGCGAGCCGCCGGATGTCGTCGGGGACCCCGGTGAGATCCGGGGTCGCGTGCACGACGTTGTACAGCGTTTGGGGTGCGGTCGGGCCGGTGAACGGACCGCGGCCGGTCGACGCCATCACCAGGATCGCGCCGAGGGAGAACACGTCGCTCACCCCGGTGACCTGCCCGCTTCCCGCCTGTTCCGGGGACATGAACGCGGGCGACCCGATGATCGCGCCCGTCCCGGTGAGGTCCTGTGCCTCCTCGGCCACCCGCGCGATGCCGAAGTCGATCACCCTGGGCCCGTCACTGGTGAGGATGATGTTGCTGGGCTTGAGATCCCGGTGGATCAGCCCGGCACGGTGGATCTCGGTCAGCGCGGCGGCCAGCCCGGACGCCAGCAGGCGCACCGATCCGGCGGGCAGCGGCCCGGCGGCGTCCACCGCTTCCTTCAACGACGGCCCGGTGACGAAGACCGAGGCGAGCCACGGGGTTTCCGCTTCCGCGTCGGCGTCCATGACCGCGGCGGTGTAGGCACCGGACACCAGGCGGGAGGTGGCGACCTCGCGCCGGAACCGTTCACGGAAGCGGGGATCGTGCGCGAACTGGGCGTGCAGCTGCTTGACCGCGACGAGCCTGCCGTCCGGCGCGAGGCCCAGCACGACGCGGCCCATGCCGCCCTCGCCGAGCTCGGCGATGATCCGGTACGGGCCGATCTGCCGGGGTTCGCCGGGATTCAACGGTTTCACTGAGCTGTTCGTCCTTGGTCGGGTCGGTCGTGAGTGGTGGTGACGGTTCTATTTTGAGGGGTAAGGCAAAGATGTCGTGCTCCGGCGAGCGTCCGGCTGGCTGGCGGAAGCCGGGCCGCGGCTCCGAGAGGCACTCTTCTGAAGACAAGTGTCCGACTTGGGTTGTTTGTGCGGTTTCGCGGGGTGGTCGTGAGTGGCAAGGAGCGTTAGAACGCTCTTTGCCACTCACGACCCCGTTCAGGAACGTGCATTTAGGCATCAACCGGACGCCGGATCGCCGCAAACTGTCCTTTGTGGACAGACCCCGATCTCGTGAGGGAGTCCCGCGTAGGTCGCCAAGTAGTGAAGGCCTCCTTCGCTACCTTGAGGGTAGGCAAGGGGACCTTCACGGCATCGAGTCGATCACGCCACGTTTGCCTTACCTCTCGATAACCGTCATCTCCACTCACGAGCGCGGGAGTCTCGGCAGCAGCGCCCCGGCGAAGTTCTTCGCCTTCTCGCAGGCCAGGTCGGCGTTCTTCTCCGCGCCGCTGGTGCCGACGGTCAGCTCGACGTTCTCCCCGACCTGGTCACCGACCGGCAGATGCAGCCAGATCAGCGAGCAGGTGGAGCGAGCGGGGCCATCGTCCGACCTCGCCAGATACACCTTGGTACCGCCGAGATCCAGGGTGGCGGTGTCCGCGTAAGACGAGTACGTCGCCTCCGTCGGCGGGGCTCCCCGCCCGAAGCTCAACCGGACACTGCCCGTCGCGTCGTACCGGCATTCGTGCAGATGTTCGCGGATCGTCTCCACCACCGGGCCGATGAGCCGGTCCACGGTCGCGGGGCCGACCAGCGCGCACGGGTCCAGCGGCGCCAGCGTGCCTGCCGGAAGCGCGCGATCGTGACCACCGGCCCGGATCCGCTTGACCGCGTCGGCGAGGGCCGCCTTGACCACCTGGCAAGCCTCGTCCTTTGTGGACAAGGAGTCCACGCGGGCGGTGAGATTGGTGTGCAACAGACCGGTGACGGGAACAGCCACCTCACACGAGCCGCCTGCCCCCTTGACGGCCAACGGGAGCCCCTCCAGCTCGCCGCCCACTTCGGCTTGGAAGAGGTCGCCTGCGATCCGCAGGTCCAGCCACTTCCCCGCGGACGAGGAATACGTGCACCAATCGAACTGGGTACCGTTCTTCGTGCTCAGCTTGCCGAAGCCGGGCACGTCGCGGCCTTCGAGCACCTTGCACAGGTCCACCTTGCGCAGGTTGTCCGGGCCGAGCGGATCCGGATTGACCGGGGTGGCGATCGGTTCGTCCGGCTGCGGGGACGCGCTCGGCGCCGCGACGGCGGGAGGCGGATCGTCCTTGCTCAGGGAAACGGCCGTGATCGTGCCACCGGCCAGCAGTACGACGGCGGCAGCGGCGATTCCCGCGTAAAGGCCGCGGCGAGACCGCTTCGGCGGGTTGAGCAGCCGCCCGACCTCGGCCTGCTGCTTGTCGATGAGGTGCCGCACGACCGGCGGCCAGGGACTGGTCATCGGCGCGATCGGGCCAAGGCGCTCCAGCACCCAGGCCGGGGGCGGCCGGTCCGCCGGGTTCTTCGCCAGGCACGGCTCGGTGATCTGCCGGAGTTCCGGCGCCAGCGAGCGCAGATCGGGCTGGACGTGCACGACGTTGTAGAGGGTGTGCGGAGTGGACGTCCCGGTGAACGGGTTCGACCCGGTCGCGGCCATCACCAGGAGCGCGCCGAAGGAGAACATGTCGCTCGCCGGGGTCAGCGGCTTGCCCTCGGCCTGCTCCGGCGACATGAACCCGGGCGAGCCGATGACCGCCCCGGTGTGCGTGAGTTCGGAGTCGCCTTCGACGGCGCGGGCGATCCCGAAGTCGATCACCCGGGGGCCGTCACCGGTCAGGATGACGTTGCTCGGCTTCAGGTCCCGGTGGATCAGCCCGGCGCGGTGGATGTCGCCCAGCGCCAGCGCGAGCCCCGCGGCGAGATGCCGGACCGCGATCGGCGGCAGCGGCCCGCCGGCGGCGACGGCCTCCGACAGCGACGGTCCCGGGACGAACACCGAGGCCAGCCACGGGGTCGGCGCGTTCGGGTCGGCATCCATGACCGGAGCGGTGTACGCGCCGGACACGAGGCGCGAGGTGTCGACCTCGCGCCGGAACCGCTCGCGGAAACCGGGATCGTGCGCGAAACCCGGGTGGACCTGCTTGATCGCGACCAGGCGGCCGTCGGAGGAGATCCCGAGCAGCACCCGGCCCATCCCGCCTTCGCCGAGCGTGGCGAACACCCGGTATCGCCCCACGCCGGTGGGTTCGCCGGTGTTCAACGGCTTCACGAAGGCCCCCTTGTCCGGGGCGATGGTACAAAACCACCCGGAAGTGTCACGCGGCGCGTCGGTCCGCCCGGCCGAAATCCTTGAGCCGGAGACTGTTGGACACGACGAGGACGGACGACAGCGACATCGCCGCCCCGGCGATCAACGGGTTCAGCAGGCCGAGCGCGGCCAGCGGGATCGCGGCGACGTTGTACCCGAACGCCCAGACCAGGTTCCCCCGGATGATCCGCAGGGTGCGGTCGGCGAGCCGGATGGCGTCGGGGACCACGCGCAGGTCTTCCCGGACCAGCACGACGTCCGCCGAGCGCAGCGCGATGTCGCTGCCCTTGGCCATCGCCATCCCCAGATCCGCGGTGGCCAGCGCCGGGCCGTCGTTGATCCCGTCGCCGACCATCGCGACCCGCGCTCCCCCGGCCCGCAGCGCCTCGATGACCTGGGCCTTCTCCGCGGGCAGGACCCCGGCGCGGACGTCGGGGATGCCGACCTCGTCCGCGACCGCGCGGGCGGCGGCCGCGTTGTCACCGGTGAGCAGGACGGTCCGCAGGCCGAGGGCGTGCAGGGCGTCGACCGCGGCCCGCGCCGACGGCTTCACGACGTCCCGGATCACCAGGCACCCGGCGACACGGCCGTCCACCGCGACGAGGATCGCCGTCGCGCCTTCGCTCTCGGCGGCGGCCAGTCCTTTCGCGAGGTCGGCCGGGACGGGAATCCCCCGATCCGCCAGCAGCCGCGTGTTGCCGACGAGGACTTCGTGCCCGTCGACCTCGCCCCGTGCCCCGAGCCCGGGCAGCGCGCAGAAGCCTTCGACCGGCGGCAACCCGGGCAGCCCGGCCCGCGCCGCCGTCACGACGGCGGTGGCGATGGCGTGCTCCGATCCGGCCTCCACCGCCCCGGCGAACCGGAGCACTTCCGGCACGGTGAACCCGTCGGCCGGGCGGCAGTCGGTCACGGTCATCTTCCCGGTGGTGACGGTGCCGGTCTTGTCGAGGACCACGGTGTCCACCGAACGGCTCGCTTCGAGCGCGTCCGGTCCCTTGATGAGGATGCCCAGCTGGGCGCCGCGGCCGACGCCCGCCATGAGCGCCGTCGGCGTGGCCAGCCCGAGCGCGCACGGGCAGGCGATGATGAGCACGGCGACGGCCGCCGCGAAGCCGTCGCGAGCGGGCGCCCCGGTGACCAGCCACCCCGCCAGGGTCAGCGCGGCCACCCCGAGCACGGCGGGGACGAACACCGCGCAGATCCGGTCGACCAGACGCTGCACGGCGGCTTTGCGGGCCTGCGCGCGTTCCGCCAGCGCCGTCATCTGGGCCAGCTGGGTATGCGCGCCGACGGCGGTCGCCCGGATCACCAGCCTGCCGTCCCGGTTCACCGAGGCCCCGATGACCCGGTCGCCCGCGCCGACCTCCGCGGGCACGGGTTCGCCGGTCACCGCGCTGACATCCACAGTGGACAGTCCACTGTCGACGACGCCGTCCGCGGCGATCGACTCACCCGGTTTCACCACGAAGAGGTCTCCGACGGCCAGTTCGCCGATCGGGACCATCAGCTCGACCCCGTCGCGCGAGACCCGGACGTCCTTGGCCGCCATCGCCTCCAGTGCCGCCAGCAGTCCGGCCGCGCTGCGCCGGGACCGGCTTTCGAAGTAGCGGCCCGCCAGCAGGAAGGTGGTCACCCCGGCGGCGACGTCGAGGTAGATCGCGTCCGCTCCGGCCGCCGTCGGACCGAAGCCGATCCAGTATCCCGGTCCGGTACCCCCGGAGAACGCCGACCACGCGGACCAGGCGAACGAGGCGGGCACGCCGATCGACACCAGGGTGTCCATACTGGACGAACGGTGTCGCAGATTCCGCAGTGTGGCGCGGTGGAACGGCAGCGCGGACCAGAACACCACCGGAACGGCCAGTACCAGGCACAGCAGTTCCCAGCCGGGGAAGCGCAGCCGCGGCACCAGCGCGAGGGTGATCGAAAGGTTCCCCAGCGGGATGGCCAGCAACGCGGCCACGACCAGCCGCCGCCGGAGATCGCGGACCCGCGCGAAACCGGTGCCCGGATCCTCTTCCCCGCGGATCTCCGCCGTGTACCCGGCTTTGCGGACCCGTTCGACGAGGACGTCGTCGGCCAGCTCGTCCGGGACCTGCACGGTGGCGCGCTCGGTCGCGTAGTTCACCGACGCGCGGACGCCGTCGAGTTTGTTCAGTGTGCGTTCCACGCGTGCCGAACAGGCGGCGCAGGTCATCCCCGACACGGTCAGTTCCACCGTGCGGACGGCGGTCTCCGGCGCGGAAATCGTCATGGTGCGGCACTCCCAGGGATTCACCGATGGTTCCTTGGTGGTGGAACGGGTGTCCCGTGAGGTGTCGCGAGGCAGATTACCGCCGCCGGGAACCGGACCCGCGTCCGGCCCGACTACTGCGATGGTGGTGAGAACAGGTGTGCCAGGTCAGGCTTTACGGGGCGTCAGCACGAGATCGAACGTGTTGCCGTCGCCTTGGACGAACGTGCTCAGATACGGGGTGAACGCGCCGCAGCCGGTCAGCGGAGCCAAGGCGTAGGTGCCGGTGAGCGCCCCGCCCGCCGCCATCGTGAAGCCGTCCCCGGTCCGGAGTTCCGCCGTCGACGGGCTCGAAGTCCTGCACGCGGGTCCGCTGCTGACCGGCATGCCGAGCAGGGTGACGAGCGGGAGGACGGTGGTGAACCGGGGCCGCGCCACGAAACCGGTCCCGGTGAGATCGCCGCCCTGTGGTCCGTCGGCGACGAATTCGAGGTCGGCCGCGCCCGGCACGAAGCCGAACAGCCGGAAGTCGGCGTGCGTCCTGTCGAACACCGGGCCGCCGGCGAAGACCGTGGCCGCGGTGGGGCTCAGGTCGAATCCGCCGGTCAGCGGCGCGGTGGTGCCCAGCGCCTTGAGACCGGTCTTCCCGGCGACCGTGTAGTGGCGTCCCGCCGGGGTCCCGCCGAGGTCGAAGGAGAGCAGGACCGCGTCCTGGCCGGGGTCGAGTGTGCAGTCCGAAGTGAACGAGCCGAGGCCGGTGAAGGAGCCGTCGGCCTTCTTCGGCGTCAGGCGGGTGGTGAAGTCGCCGACGGTCAGGGTGGTCTTGCCCGGCTTCGCCAAGGTCACCGTGGGCACGGATCCGGTCGCCACCGGGCTGAACGAGCCCGTCGCCGGGATCTCGGTCTTCCCGACGTTCAGCGGAATGCGCACCGGCAACGGATTCGCGTCGCCGTTGACGAGCGTGACCTCCGCCGCCGCGGTGCCTTCGACCGTGGTGGCGCCGACGAGGTTGAGCCCGCGCGCCGCCTTGTCCGGCACGGAGACGGTGATCGTCAGCCCGGAGGTGGTGAGCGTGCCGCCGGGTGCGGCCGGCACCTCGAAGTCGGCCTTGATCACCGCGTCGAGCTTCTGCAGCCCGATCAGCGGGAACGGGCAGGTGAACGACAGTTTCTTCTCCACCGGCGTACCCGCCGCCGCGCCGCGGACCGCGACGAACAGCAGGCAGCAGGCGGTGAGCAGGACGATGAGGCCCGCCGCGAGCAGCATCCGGACGTTGATGCGAAAGGGCATGGTCGCCTTCCTGGACGGCGCTGGGACGGCACCGGTCCCCGTCGCGGGAGGCGACGGGGACCGGCCTGCCCGGCTACTTCTTGGTGAGGTTCAGATCGAGCGTGTTGCCGTCGCTCTTGGCGAACATGCTGATCATGTCGTTGAACGAACCACAGTTCTGCAGGGCCGACAGCGAGTAGGTGCCGGTCAGCTTCCCGCCCTTGAGCAGGTCGAAGTCCGGACCGGTGGTCATCTCGCTGGTGGAGGGGCTGACCGTGCCGCACTTCGGGTCACTGCTGATGGGGATCCCGAAGACCTGCACGCTCGGCAGGAACACGTTGAACTTGATGTGCGCCTTGAAACCGGTGCCGACGAGCTCACCGGTCTGCTTGCCGACCTGTTCGACCTTGATGTCCGAAGCACCCTGGACGAAACCGAACAGCTTGAATTCGGTGTGCGACGGGTCGAGCTTCAGATCACCGGTGAACGTCTTCGACGCGAGGTCGACGTCCGCGTCGAAGGCACCGTTGATCGGCGCCGTGCTGCCGAGTGCCTTCAGCGCGGTCTGACCCTTGATGCCGAAGGCGTACTTGAGCCCGCCGCCACCGGGGGTGGTGGTGGCGGGCGGCGTCGTCGGCGTGGTCGGGGTCGTGGGGGTGGTGGTGGGCGTGGTCGGTGTGGTGGTCGGCGTGGTGGTGCCGCCGCCGTCACCGATCTTGATCGTGGCCAGGGTGTTGTTCTGGCCCGGATCCTGGGTGCACGGCGCGTCGATCGTGCCGTCCGGCGTGATGCCGGTGACCGAACCGTCGGCCTTGCGCGGGGTGACCTTCAGCTGCAGGTCACCCACGGTGATCTTCGCTTCGCCGGGCTGGTTGAAGGTCAGCGAGGGGGTCTTGCCCGCCGCGTTGACCGTCATCTCGCCCGAGGTGGGGATGTTCTGCTTGGCGATGTCGTTGGGCACCTTGACCGGGAGGTTGAGCCCCGGGGCCGCCACGGTCGCCGCCGCGATGGCCTGTCCCTCCAGCGTGGTCGCACCGATCAGGTTCAGCCCGCTGACCGTGTCCGCGTTGATCGTGGAGACGGCCTTGATGTCGAACGTGCCGGTCGGCTGACCGGTCTTGACCGACAGCGGCAGATCGGTGTTGATCACCACCTTCAGCGACTGCGAACCCACGAGCGGGAACGTGCAGTGGTAGTTGAGCGGCAGTGAAATCGGATCGGCGACACTGGACTGCGCCCCGACCACGAGTACCGCGGTGGCAAGCCCCACGGCACCGGCAGCGGCGGCGGCGACCGCCTTCTTTGTTCCTCTACGGTGACTCACGATCGTCCTTCCGTGGTATCAACGATGATACGAAACGGCGCACAATTCCCCAGAGCAATGAATATCGGCCCGAGAGAATTCTCCGGGTAGCGACGATGTCTGACGGATCGCAACCGAACAGTAAACTAACGACGTGACAGGACCACTATCAAGGCCTCACCCGTAAAAGTTGACGGGCGGACGGCAAATTGTCACCCTGGCACGGTGCCTGTCCGCTGTTCCTAGTAAGAGCACACGAGTTTCCCCAGTACAGAGCCACCAGCGGGGCCTGGCGGAACCACTGACGCCGGTGACAATCCAGCGGCGTGAAACTGTGTCCCGCGTGCCAATCGCGCCTTTTCCCGCTTCCATGGTGCACCGACCGGCTTGCCTGACGGAATCTTTCGTGAGTAACCTCCCAGTTCAGCAAGCCGGTCGCCGTCGACCACAGTTGTTTTCCGCTGTCGACGGCCATCGGCCCCTCTTTCGCCGAATTCGACGGGGAAACCATGAAAAGAATGCGCCGCACGGCAGCGCGAATCGCGTTCGCCACCGTCTCCGTGACCGCCGCGGTGAGCCTGCTGAGCGCCTGCGGATCCGACGAGCCCGCCGACGCCGGCCGCCACGCCGACCCCGCCGCGCTCGCCTGGGCGGACAAGGTGTGCTCCGGAGTCGCGACGGCGTCGGCGAAGCTGTCCCAGCCGCCCGCGTTCGACCCCGCCAATCCCCAGGGGACGAAGACCGCCATGGTGGGCTTCCTGAATTCGCTCTCCGCCGCCCTCGACGACATGGCGGGCGGGATCCGGAACGCCGGGGTGCCGCCGGTCCCGGAGGGACAGTCCGCGGTGGACAAGGCCACCACCACGCTCGGCGAGACCAAGACGAAGGTGACGGACACCCTGACGAAGATGCAGGGCGCGCCGGTCACCGACCAGGCGAGCCTGCAGAAGGTGGTGGCCGACGCCGACACCACGATGAGCGGTTTGAGCGAGCCCGAGGGCCCGATCAAGCACCTCCGCGCCAACGCGGAACTCGACCTCGCCTTCACCGAATCCCCGACCTGTCGCCAGGTCTACGGCGGCAACGCCTGACATCCGTCCCGTGCTCTCTGGAGGCCCGGCCGTGCCGATCTCGTTCCCCCGTCCGACCCGCCGGACGCTCGCCGCCGCGCTGGCGATCGTCCTGTCCGCCGGCGTGCTGACCGCGCTGAGCGGCGGCCCGGCGAACTCCGCCGTCCCGGCGGCGTCCGACGACTCGTTCTACACCCCGCCGTCCCCGCTCCCGGCGGGCAAACCGGGCGACATCATCCGCTCACGGGTCTCGAAAGCGGGACCGCGTAAGGATTCCGTCAACGCGTGGCAGGTGATGTACCTGTCCACCAACGCCCTCGGGCAGCCGGACGCGGTGACCGGGACCGTGCTGGTGCCGAAGAACGCGGACCCGGCGAAGGCGCCGATCGTCTCGTTCGCCGCGGGCACGCACGGCCCGGCGTTCACCTGTACGCCGTCGAAGATGATCGACATCGGCGCGTTCTACGAACAGTCCGGCCTCGACGACCTCCTCGACGCCGGTTACGCCGTCGCGCTCACCGACTACGAGGGCTACCGGCAGGACCCGAAGACGACGTACGTGGTCGGCCGGTCCGAAGGCCCGGCGGTGATCGACGCGGTCCGTGCCGCTCAGCGCCTGCCCGAGGCGAAACTGTCCGCCGACGCCAAGGTGCTCTTCCGCGGCTATTCGCAGGGCGGCGGCGCGGCGGCCTGGGCCGGTGAACTTCAGCCGACCTATGCGCCGGAACTGAACCTCGTCGGCGTCGCGGCCGGCGGTGTCCCGGCCGATCTGGTCCAGGTCACCCTGCAGCTCGACGGGAAGTTCGGCTTCGGCGTCTTCGCCTACGCCCTCGTCGGCCTGGACAACGCCTACCCCGAACTGAAGCTGGATTCGTTCCTCAGCGACAACGGCCGCGTGAAACTGGCGGAGATGCAGAAGAGCGCGTGCACGTTCGAACTGCTCACCACCTACGCGAACCAGAAGATCGCCGACTACACGACCAGCGCGGGCTACGTCCGGCCGGAATGGGTCAAGCGGCTCACCGAGAACAAGCTGGGCGGCACACCGATCAAGGTCCCGCTGTTCCTCTACCACGCCACCCAGGACCAGCTCGTGCAGTTCTCCCAGGCCGACGCACTGCACAAGACCTATTGCGCGGCCGGTGTCAAGGAAACGTGGAAGACCTACGAAACCGACCACATCACCGCGGTCTACACCGGCAACGCCGACGTGCTCGCCTTCGTCAAGGACCGGGTCGCGGGCACCCCGGCGACGTCGAACTGCTGATCCCGCTGCCCTCTGGTCGTGAGTGGTAATGACGGTTAGAACCGTCATTACCACTCACGAGGCTTGAGCGGCGGTGGGCTACAACTCGGCGGGGCGCAGGCGTTCGGCGCGCAGCGCGAGTTCGATCCGCAGGCGCTGATCCGGATCCTCCAGCCGTTCCCCGAACAACTCCGTGAGACGGCGCAGGCGTGCCCGCACCGTCTGCGGGTGCACAGCGAGCTGCCGGGCGATCTCGGGCGCGCTCCCCCGCGTCTGCACCTGCGTGAGCAGCGTCGCCGCCAGCTCCTCGTGCTGCCGTGGCGCCAGTCCCGACAACGGTTCCAGTGCCTCTCCGGCCAGCTGGTCCAGCAGGAACTCGTCGGCGAGCAACAGCAACGTGGTGATGTGCTCCTCGCACCACAGCACCGGGCCGACCATCGTGATCATCCCCCGCTGGGCCAGTTCGGCCGCGCGACGGGCGATCCGGAACGACTCGGCGGCCTGCGCCACCGGGACGGACACCCCGACCGTGGCCGTCCACCCGGCAGGCAGCTCCCGGAGGCCACCGAGATCGGCTTCGGGGCAGGCCACCAGCGCACCGGGCGCGTCCGAGACGAGATCCGCGGGTACCGCTGTCGGGAGCAGGCCCGCGGGGAACGGGGGCGCGCCGGGCGCGGCGGTGAAGACGACCGCCGTGATCCGGTGCGGGATCCGCCAGCCGATCGCGACGGCGAGCGCGCCGACGTCCGCCTGGGCGTACCCGCCGCCGCCGGTCAGCAGCCGGAACAGCCTCGCCCGCTGCTCCGCGGGTCCGGTGGCCTCGGCCTGTGCCGCGTTGTAGCCCTCGGTCAGTGCCATCGTCACTTCGACGACGTCGCCGAACAGGCATTCGGCCGCGCCGTAGAGGACGTCGCCGGAGAGGTGCAGCCGACGGCCTGCCGCGGCGATCGACCGCCACAGCACGCGGCTCGAGACCCGGAACGCCGCCTGCGCGGCCTCCCGGCTGAGTCCTTGCTGGAACGCGATCCGGCCCTGTTCACGGAAGTCGGTCAAGAGGTCGTTCTGCAGCAGTTCGGGGACACCGACGCGGTCGATGGCGCGTTCGATACCGCGCCTGGTCAGCTCCACGGCCGCGGCACGGGCTTCGGCGTCGCTGAAAACCTCGGCGCATTCACCGATTTCGGCCATCACGCCCTCGACGCACTGCCGGGCGATCGCCGGGATCCACGGCCGGACCGCGTCACCGAGTTCCCTCGGCAGGCGTGCCCACAACGAACCAACGGGCTGCCAGCTCACGGATGCGTTCCCCCGCTCGGAAGTATGCCGACGATTCCGGGCACCCATTCCCTTTCGTCCGCGCGCCACCGGCGCACTCGAATGCACGGAGCGTAGAACCGGCGCCACATCCGTGTCAAAAGCCGTCGTGGCGAAACATCCGTCCGTGGAGCCGGCGCGGGGTACCGCGACTTTCCGTCGCCAATTCAACGTCACATTCGCGGTACACGACCTCGGCCGATCGAGTACAAACACTCCCGGCACCGTTCCCGTCGATCCGGCGCGGCCGTGCAAAGGGATTCATGTTTCCCGTCACCCCGTTCGTCGAAATCAAAGGTGGTCCTCGTGGTCGAGTACCGCAGTTTCCCCATGCTGGCGGCGTTGCCACGTTCGCTCGGCGACGAACTGCGTCCGTATACCGGTCACGCCACGGCCGCGATGATCAAAGAGGTACAGCGTTCGGTCGCCGCGTATTCCCAGCCGTTGCGCGGCGTCTTCGGCCGGGTCCTGGTCGTTTCCTGCGAA
Organism: Amycolatopsis orientalis DSM 40040 = KCTC 9412; assembly: GCF_000478275.1. Taxonomy (GTDB): domain Bacteria; phylum Actinomycetota; class Actinomycetes; order Mycobacteriales; family Pseudonocardiaceae; genus Amycolatopsis; species Amycolatopsis orientalis. The sequence goes on along the minus strand of NZ_ASJB01000057.1, from coordinate 75,530 downwards.
CGGGCGCTGCGGCACTACGTCGACTGCATCGGCGATCCCGGCGTCCCGCACGACCGCTGGATCGACTTCTACCGCCTGCGCGGGCGGATCGAGTTCACCGAGGGCCGCGGCCTGGAACCGTTGCACGACAGCGCGACGATCGGCGCACGGGCGGGCTGGCGCGCGATGCGGCCCATCGTGCGCGGGCTCGGCGTCGGGGCCGACGTCATCGCGCTCGCGGCGGAATCCGTCTTCGTCTACGTCGACGAACTGTGCGCGACGACGATCGAGGGCTATCAGGAGGCGGAAGCCCAGGCCGCGGGCGCGATCCCGCTCCGGCGGCGCCGTCTGCTCGAACTGATCGCGCAGGCGCCGGAAGGATCCGCGTGCAGTATCGCGAGCCTGGCGAAGGGGGCCGGGTGGCGGGTCCCGCGGGTCGCGGCCATGGTCGCGCTCCAGCGCGCTCCGGGCGCCGGCGAGTTCCCCGCCCACCTCCTGGCCGACGACGTGCTGCGTGACCTCGACACCGCCGAGCCGTACCTGCTCACCGCGGATCCCGACACCGATCTGGCGCCGCTGAAGGACGCGATGGACGGCTGGCGTGCGGCGGTCTCCCCCGTGGTCCCGCTCGCCGACGCCCCGGCCGCCCTGCGCACCGCCCGCCGCGCACTACTGCTGACCAGCGAGGACGCGCCCGGTCCGATCGTCTGGTGCCGGGATCATCTCGCCACGCTGTGGCTGCTCGCCGAGGACTTCCTCGCCGCCGAACTGGCCAAGCGGAGCCTCGACCCGTTCTCGTCACTGAGCGGGAAACAGCGGGAACGGCTCAGCGAAACGCTTCTGGCCTGGCTGGAGACCCGCGGTGGGGCGCCGGAGATCGCGCAACGGCTGGGGGTGCATCCGCAGACCGTGCGGAATCGCCTGCGGCAACTGGAAGAACTGTTCGGCGACCGGCTCAAGGACGCCGACGACCGGCTGGGCATGCACCTCGCGCTGCGCGCCCAGCGGCTCATGCGCGCCCACCGCCGCGACGAAGACGCGCCAGGGAGCTGACCCGGCGGACCCGGCGTTCCGGTGGACGCACGGTGGGAAGTACCCAGCGCAGGCCGCGGCGGGCGGCCTTCACCCTCGGCTGATCGATGTGGAAGTCCGCCCGGCAGGCCATCAGAGAACGGCCGCCGATCCGGCACGGTGCGTCGTCGCAGCCATGCTTTCTCCCGTGGTGACGGGTGTTTACCGACGCTTTCCTGAATACCGGCACGGTCGGAAAATGTCGATGCGCAATTGTTCCGGTGTCCAGGTTTTGGCATCCGGCTCCGGGGTCGGCCCCGGCATTCTTGTCACCTCCGCCGCAATTGCCGGACGTGTCCGGCGACACGCTGACGAACCAGGCTTTCCTCACGTTATTTTGACGCCCGACAACGGAAAGGCGGGACATGGCCCTCGAAGCGCGCACACTGACCCTGCACGGGCAGGAAATCCGGCTGCGGGAATACCTGCCGTCCACAAGGGACACCACGGGCGAGCCGCTCGTGCTGCTGCACGGGATCTCCGGCAGCGGGGAGACCTGGATCCCGCTGCTAGACCATTTCGAGCGGACCGGGTTCGGGCGGCACGTCCTCGTCCCCGATCTGCCCGGCCACGGCGACTCCGGCTCACCGAGGGCCGACTACGGCCTCGGCGCGATGGCCAGCGTCGTCCGCGACATCCTCGCCGTCACCGGGAACCACCACGCGACCATCGCCGGGCACTCCCTCGGCGGCGGGATCGCGATGCAGTTCGCCTACCAGTTCCCGGAGATGTGCGCCCGGCTGGTGCTCGTGGGCAGCGCCGGACTCGGCCCGCAGGTGACCGCGGTCCTGCGCGCGACGGCGCTCCCGGGCGCCAAGGCGGCACTCGCCGCCGCCGTCAACCCCGTCACCGTCGCGATCGCCCGCGGGATCGCCGCCGCGGGCCGCGGGCTCGGCGGGAAGCTGGCCCCGGAGACCCGGGAGCTGACCCGGCATCTTTCGTCACTCTCCGACGTGGGCCGCCGCCGGGCGTTCCTCTTCATCGCGCGCAGCCTGATCGACCTCCGCGGCCAGCGCGCGAGCGCCGTCGACAAGCTCTACCTCGCCGAGCAGGTGCCGACGCTGATGATCTGGGGCGCGCACGACCCGCTCATCCCGGTCGAGCACGGCCGAAAGACGGCAGAACTGCTGCCGGGTAGCCGCTTGACCGTGTTCGAAAATGCGAAACACTTTCCACATGTAGCCGACCCGGCCCGGTTCGGCGCGGAGCTCGAACGCTTCCTGGACGAGACGGAACCCGCCCGGCTGACCCTCGAAGAGGTCGTCGAGATCCTCGTTCAGGCGAGCGAGGCGGCGAATGAGGTCGAAAACCGCGCGAAGGCCGTGAAGAAGGTCCCGGAAAAGTTGTCACCCGGACCCCATCTCAGGCGTGCCTAAATGTCACCCGCCGCCGGATCGGACCACCCGTTCGGGTGTAGTCCATCCAGGTGGCCGATCAAGGTCCCGCCAGCCGTTGACAGTCCTCTCGGCCGGATTTTATGTTGCGTGAGCCACAAAATCTGGATCGGCTTCACCGTTGAAGAGGCTGATTTTGTTGCTACCAAGGATAAAAACATGACCGACTTGGATACCGGGTTCTCGCGGCACGATCTGCGGACCGCACGGCCAGACCCCGACGTGCGTCACCCCGCCACCCCGCACCGCCAGCCACCGGGTCCGGTCCAGCGACCGCGCGCCTTCACGCCGGCACCGAGAACCCCAGTGGAGAACCGACCTGTGCGCAGCACCGGTGCGAATGGACTGTGGGCGTCACTGCCACGGGAACTCGGCGAGCGGTTCCGGCCGCGTGCCGACCCTTTGGCCCGAGCCATCCTCCAGGAGGTACAACGAGCCGTCCCCGAATACGCCCAGCCACTGGAAGGCGCGTTCGGACAGATCATCACTCAGGGTATCCGGCAGGCCATCCTGCATTGCCTCGATACGGTCGGTCAGGGGACGGCCCCGCTCGACAAGTGGTCCGCGGTCTTCCGCAATCTCGGGAAGGTCGAGTTCAAGGAGGGCCGCAGTCTCGACTGCCTGCAGACGGCCTACCGCGTCGGCGGCCGGGTCGCCTGGCGGCACGTTTCGGAATTCGGGCAGGCGATCGGAGCGGACGCCGATCTCCTGTGCACCGCGGCCGAGGCGATTTTCGCTTACGTGGACGAGATTTCCGCACTGTCCATCGAGGGCTACACGGCCGCGCAGGAACGGGCCGCCGGTACCAGGGCCAGACGCAGACGGCGGCTGCTCGAACTCATGCTCTCCGATCCGCCGTCCTCACCGCAGTCGATCGCGTCCCACGCGGCCAACGCCCAGTGGGCGCTGCCCGCCGAGGTCACGGTCGTCGCGCTGGAACGCCGGAGCGGCCCCCTCGACTCCGACAGCGCCGACCTCGACGCCGACGTCCTGGTCGACTTCGAGGGCCCTAAGCCCTGCCTGGTCACCGGGGATCCCGACAGGCACCTGAAGGACCTCGCCGAGCGGCTCCCCGGCTGGCGAGCGGTGATCGGCCCGGCCGTGCGGCTCACCGAAGCGCCGCGCTCCCTGCTGTGGGCCCGCCGCACCCTGCGGCTGGTCCAGCGCGGGGTCCTGCCGGACAAACCGGTCACCCGCTACAGCGACCACCTGTCCACCCTGTGGCTGCTCGCCGACGAGTTCCTGGTCCGCGAGCTGTGCACGCGCAGCCTCGCCCCGTTCGACGATCTCACGCCCAAGCAGCGGGCGCGGCTCGGGGAGACGTTGCTGATCTGGCTGCAGTCCCGGGGCAGCGCTCCGGAGATCGCGAAGAAACTCAAGGTCCACCCCCAGACCGTCCGGTACCGCATGCACCAGCTCATCGATCTCTTCGGCGACCGGTTGAACAACGCCGACGACCGGCTCGACATGGAGATCGCCCTGCGCGCGGAGGCCTTGCTCGCCGAGGACTGATCAGCGTTCCCACTCACAACGAGGTGACGAGGTGACCCGACCGCAGGATGGCCGCAGCGGGGTCGAGGCGACGTACGGACCGCTCCTCACGCCCGCCCGGCCGGGCGGGTCGAGCGGACGTCCCGTCCAGCTCTGGGCACTGCTGCCGCGAGAACTGGCGACGGTGTTCCGGCCGGTGCTGGCCGACGTGGCCGGGGAGGTGGTCCGCGAGATCCAGCGGACCATCCCCGACTACGCCCGGCCGCTGGACGGCGCGTTCGGCAAGGCGCTCAAAACCGGTGTCCAGATGGCGTTCCTGCAGTTCCTGGAGCGGATCGGGAACCCGGAGGCGCCGTCGGAAGACCGGCGGAGCGTGTTCCTGAGCCTGGGCGTCCAGGAGTTCCACCAGGGCCGCAACGTCGACGTCCTCCAGGCGGCGTACCGGGTCGGGGCGAGGGTGACCTGGCGCCGCGTGGCCGAGGCCGGGCGGCGCACGGGCGTTCCTTCGGCGACGTTGTGCCTGCTCGCGGAGGCCATCTTCGCCTACATCGACGAGCTGTCGGCGCTGTCCGTCGAGGGCCACGCGGAGGCGCGGGAGAAGGCCGCGGGCGCGCTGGAGCGACGGCGTCACCGGCTGATGGAACTCCTGCTCGCCGAACCGCCGTCGCCGCCCGACGTCGTCAAACACGCCGCCGACCTCGCACGCTGGCAGCTACCGGACCTGCTCGTCGCCGTCGCACTCGACCAGCCGTCGGACGAAGCTCCGGCGGCTGCTTCGAGCGCGCTGGCGGACTTCGAGAGCAGTTCGCCCTGCTTGTTGCTGCCCGCGCCGGAACCGGATGAACGGGAACAATTCGCCGAAAACCTGGCCGGCTGGCGGGCCGCGGTCGGCCCCGCCGTCCCGCCCTCCTTCGCGGCGCGTTCCCTACGGGCCGCGCGAGAGGCACTGCGGCTCGTCGGGTCCGGCGCGCTCGCCGACGAGCCGGTGACATGGTGTGCCGACCACCTTTCGCGACTGTGGCTGCTCAAGGAACCGTTTCTGGCCGCCGAGCTGGTGCGGGAGCGGCTCGGGCCGCTGGCCGGGCTCACTGGGAAGCAGCACTCGCGGCTGGCCGGGACCCTGCTGGCGTGGCTGGAGACGTGCGGGAACGTCCGTGAGGTGGCGGAGCGGCTCGCGGTGCACCCGCAGACGGTGCGGTCCCGTGCCCAGGAACTCGAGGCGCTGTTCGCGGACGGGCTGAAGGACCCCGAGCGACGCTTCGAGATGATCCTCGCCCTGCGCGCCGCCGCCTCCTGACCCTCGCCTCCTGCCCCCCCGCCTCCTGACCCGACTCCGCGAAGGACGCTTTCCCCACATCTCACGCAGCGAAGGGCCATTTCCCCACATCTCATGCGGCGAAGGGCCCTTTCCCCGCGTGTCACGCGGCGAAGGGCGCTTTCCCCGCATCGCATGCGGGGAAAGGGCCCTTCAGCTCATACGAGTCAGCGCCTTCGCGTTTAGTCCTCTAAATGCGGCAGCGGGTCACGCAGCGGGTTGGCACAACCCGGCGCAAGGTGAGGCTCTCGTGGCCCGAGGTGTCCTGAAGGCTCCCTTTCGGACGTTGAACGTCTCGAAAGTTCCCTTCAAACCGGGGATCCGGGCCGACGTCACGGAGCCGGTGTCCCCAAAGTGGCATTGGGGACACCGAACGTCCCCAATGCCACTTTGGGGACGCCCGAACGCGCCAGCGCCACACCCTCACGTTTAGTCCTCTGAATGCGCGGGAGGGTCAAGTGGGTCAGGCGGCGGCGAGGGCGGTGACCCGCCACCTACCTTCGGACCGTTCGGCAGTGACGCTCAGCTGCGCCGCACCGGAACTCCGCTGCCCGTCCCCGCGGACGCCGGTCTGGTCGAGGAACACCAGCAGCGACGCCCGGTCCCCGTCGAGGATCTTGACGCCCGAGACCACCGGGGTCGAGGTCACGACCAGTTTCTGCGCCGTCGCCAGGTTCCGGACCTGGGCGAACAGCTGATCGTACTGACCCAGCGCGGGTCCGGAGAGGACCTCTTTCGCCGCCTGTTCGCTCTTGGCGGGATCGTCATACCGGTAGGAGAAGATCGTGCCGAGCGCCTTGCCGACCTGGTCGCTCACCTCGGCGGTCGCGGCGACGTCGGTCAGCGCGGTGTTGTGCGCCAAGACCGCCGTCGTGTCCCGCGCCTCGATCGCGAACCACCCCGCGAGGCCCGCCATCACCAGCGCGACCGCGCCGAAAGCCAGAGCGCCCCGACGCCGCACCGGTGCGACGGTCTCCTCGGAAACCTCCGGGACGTCGTCCACCGGGTCGGCCTCATCGGGCGCGTCGAGGACCTTGGTGCTCCCGCCCATTTTCCCGGCCACCTTCACGGTGCGCCGCACCGGCTTGACGGCTCGTTTCGTGGTCATCCGTCCTCCGTCATGGCTTTCCGGTGTCGGTCACCGGCACCTGGCCGAGCGACGTGACCCGCCACCCGTCCGGCGTCCGGTTCAGGCCGGCCCGGAACCGGTTGTGCTTGGTCACGGCCTCCCCGCCGTCGGGCCGGACCTCGAGTTCGACCGACGCGATCACTTCGGCGGTCCCGCCGCCACTGTCCACTTCGGTCACCGCGGCGTCGACGACCCGGCCGGTGGTCACGGTCTTCGCCTGGCCGATCCGGCCGAGGCCGCCTTCCCGGTCCCGCGCCAGCTCGTCGTGCAGCGCGCCGCCGGAGAGGTTCAGCCAGTTCTGGTAACCCTGTTCCGCCTGCCGGTAGTCCAAAGTGGTCAGTGCGGCGACCGCCTGCCTCCCCGCCGTCAGCGCGTCCTCCCGGACCGTGGCCCGCGCGACACCGTCGTCGCGGCTCGCGTCCCACCAGGAGTAGCCGAACCAGGCGGCGAACGCCGTGGCGATCACCGCGAGGAGGGCAGCGAATCTGGTCATGACCTTCACCTCCCCGGGACGTTCTGCGAACCGCGGACGTTCGTCGGATTCCCCTTCGGCAGCGCGCAGCGCGCGGCGGTGTTCAACGGACGCGGTGCCGTGTCGAGTCCGTCGCGGTAGCCGGTCCCGTAACCGGTGACGCACGGCGGCGGATCGAAGAACGTCAGCGACAGGCCGACGTGCGCACCGTCCGGGCCCATGATCGCGGCGCCCGCCGCGACCGCCTTCGGCGCTGTGACCAGCAGTTGCTCGACGCCGTCCAGCCGCGTTTCCAGTACGTCCGCGGTGGTCAGCAGGTTCGCCAGCAGGATGCCGAGGCTCGGCCCGGTCTCCCGCAGCACGGAACTGACCTCGTTCGCCGCGGCCGGGACGGCCGGGATCAGCCTGCGCAGATCCCCGTCGGAACTCTTCAGCGTCGCGGCGAGCAGTTTCGCGTTCGCGCCGAACGAGCGGATCGCGTCCGCCTGCGAAACCTGCGTGTCGAGCACGGTCTGCGCGTCGGTCACGAACCTGGTGAGCGGATCGACGTGAGCACTCGCCGCCTTGACGAACTCGATGCCCCGTCCGACGAGCTGGTCCAGGGCCGGGCCCGCGTCGGACGTCGCCTTGTACAGCTCGTCGACCACGGTCCGCAAGGCGGGCTTCGGCACCGAGTTGGCGAACGAGTCCACACTGGACAGAACGACGTCCACCGGAAGCGGGATCTTCGTGTCCGCCTCGCTGATCACCGAACCGTCCCGCAACATGGCACCGTCGCCGCGGCGCGGCCGCAGGTCGACGTACTGCTCGCCGACGGCGGATCGGTTGGCGATGACGGCTTCGGTGTCCGCCGGCACTTCGGGGCTGCCGGGCTCGATGTCGAGGTCCACCTCCATCCCGGAGGAGGTCAGCCGCAGTTCGCCGACCCGGCCGATCGGCACACCCCGGTAGGTGACCTCGGCGTTGCTGAAGATCCCGCCTCCGGTGGCGAGCCGCACCTTCACGGTGTAGCCGCGATCGAGCACCAGCTTGTCCAGCCCCGCGTACGTCGCGCCGACGTACGCGACGCCGAGGACCGCGACGACCACGAAGACCACCAGCTGGCCGCGGACGAACTTGGTCAGCATCAGCGGCCACCGCTCTTGAAGGTCAGGAAGGTGTTCAGGTAGTCACCGCGCAGGGCGTCGAGCGCGGCATCGGGGAACGGGAAGGTGAAGATCATCTCCATCGCCTTCGGCAGTTTGTCCCCGGAGTCGGCCAGCCGCCTCAGCATCGGTTCGAGCGCCTTCAGGTCCGCGACGAGGTCGTCCTTGCTGCGGTTCACCGTGTCGACCGCGACCGAGGTGAGCCCGTCCAGCGATTTCAGCATCCCGACCAGTGCCTGACGCTGCTGGTTCAGTACCTCGATGCCGGGCGTGAGCCCGTTCAGCGTCGCCTTGATCTGCTCCGTGTTCGCGTTCAAGGTCGCCGCGAGCTTGTTCACGCTCTCGATGGCACGGGTGATCTCCGCCTTGTGTTCGTCGAGACCGCGCACGAACGTGTCCAAATTGGACAACAGGCTACGTGCCGCGCTTTCCTTGCCGCCGAGCGCGTCGTTGAGTTCGCGGGTGATGTTCTGCACCTGCGCGACGCCTCCACCATTGAGCAGCAAGGAAAGCGCGCCGAAGACCTCTTCGATCTCCGGGGTCAGCGACGAGCGCGCCAGCGGGATCACCGCGCCGTCGGCCAGCCGTCCGCTCGGGGTCGCCTCGTCCGGCGGCGCGAGTTCGACGAACTTCTCGCCGAGGATGCTCGCCTGCCGCAGCCGCGCGACCGCGTTGGCAGGCAGGTTCACGTTCCCGTCGATCAGGAGCCCGACGACGGCGCTGCGCCCGTCCGGCGCCAGTTCGACCGTCCGCACCTGGCCGACCGGGACGTCGTTCACCTTCACCCCGGACTGCGGCACGAGATCCAGCACGTTGGAGAAACTCGCCGTGACGTGGATCGGGTGGTCGCCCAGGGCGGCACCGCCCGGTAACGGGATGTCGTAGACGTCCACACCGTCGCCGCAGCCGGTGGCGGCCAGCACGAGGACCAGTACGGCAGCGAGCCGGGTTTTCATTTCGCCCCCGAGAATTCGGTGAGGTTCCCCCGGCCGTCGAGCGTTCCCGCACCCTGGTTGTAGGCGCCGAGCACGTTCGTCAGCGCGTTCGGCGCCGCGTCGAGTGCTTCTCCCAGCGACGCCTTCTGCTGGACGAGCACCTTGGTGATCTCGGCGAGTTTGTCCACATCGGACTTCACCTTGCCCCGGTTGTCCTTGATGAAACCCTGGACCACGCTGAGCGCCTCGGTGAGTTCGCTCATCGCGCCGGAGAACTGGTCCCGCTGGTCGGCCAGGATCTTGCTGATCGACGAGATCTGCTGGATCGCCTGTTTCACCTGGCCGTCGTTCGCGGCGAGCATCGCGGTGAACTTGCTGATGTTGTCGAGGGAAGTGAACAGATCGTCCTTGGAATCACTCGCCGTGCGGGCGAATTCGCCGAGGTTCTTGATCGCCTCGCCGAGTTTGCCGCCGTTGCCGTCGAGGTAGGCCGCGGCCTTGGTCAGGACGTCGCTGACCGCGCCGTCCCGGTTGGCACCCTTCGGCCCGAGCGCGGTCATCAGCTGGTTGAGGCTACCCAGGAGTTCGTCGACCTCGACCGGGGTCACCGTGCGTTCGCGGGGGATCCGGGCGTCGCCACCCAGCTCCGGCCCGCCCACGTACACCGGGGAGAGCTGCACGTACCGGTCGGCGACCAGGCTCGGGGTGATGACGACGGCGCCGACGTCGGCCGGCAGTTTGACGTCCGGCCGGATCGTCATCGTCACCTCGACGTTCGTCCCCCGCGGCTCGACCTTGGTCACCGAACCGATCGGGACGCCGAGCACGCGCACCTCGGTGTTCGGGTAGACCCCGACGGTCGCGGTGAAATACCCGGTCAGGACCCGGTCCGCCGGTTTGGTCAGCAGCGGCCAGGCCGCCGTCACGAGCAGCCCGGCGACCACGGCGAGCGCGAGCCGCCGCACCCAGGCCCGGCGCCGGACCTGTCCCCCGAGATCGGCCAACGTGAAATGGCGCCCCATCAGCGTCCCCCGTTCCTCGACGGCATGCAGCTGCCCGGCGGACCGCCGGTCGGGACGAGCCCGCAGATGTAGGTGTCGATCCAGCGGCCGTTGCCGACCGCGTTACCGAGCAGCCGGTAGAACGGCCCGGCCAGCCGCAGGCTCTCGCTGAGCTTGTCCTGGTTGCGCTGCAGCACGGTGGCGACCCGATCGAGCTGGTCGAGCGCCGGGCCGAGCGTCTTCTGGTTGTCCGCGACGAGTCCCTTGAGCTGCACCGACAGGTTCTTCACGCCGCTGAACAGCTTCGCGATCGCGTCCTTGCGCGCGTTCAGTTCCGTGAGCAGGGTGTTGCCGTCCCGGATCAGCGCCTCGATCTGCTGCGTCCGGTCGCCGAGCGTCCGGGACACCTTGTTCGTGTTCTGGAAGAGTTTCACCAGTTCCTCGTCGCGCGACGCGAGGGTCTTGGACAGGGCGGTGATGCCGTCGAAGGCCGTCCGGACTTCCTGCGGAGTGGAGGCGCCGAGGGTTTCCGACATCACCCCGAACGCTTTCGCCAGCTGATCGGTGTCGATCGCGCCGACGGTGTTCGCGAGGTCGTTGAACACCGTGGTGACGTCGTAGGGTGAACTCGTGCGCTGCACCGGGATCGGTTCGTCCGGATCCAGTTCCGCGTTGCCGACCGGGTCGATGACCAGGTTCTTCTGCCCCAGCAACGTCTTGATCTTGATGGCGGCGGTGGTGCGGTTGCCGATCCAGGTGTTCTTGACCCGGAACAGGACCTTGACCCGGCCGCCGTCCAGGAGGACGTCGGTGACCTCGCCGACCTTCACCCCGGCGACCCGGACCTCGTCGTTGCGTTTGAGCCCGGCGGCTTCGGTGAATTCCGCCGAGTAGGTGACACCACCGCCGACCAGCGGGAGGTCGTCGGAGAAGAAGGTCGCCGAGCCCGCCGCCGCCATCAGCAGCGCCGTGACGGCGCCGACGACGATCGGGTTGCGGCTGCGGAAGGGTTTGATCCTTGGCGCTTTCACCGGCACCGTCCCTGGGTCAGCGGGATGCCGACCGGCGGGCCGCCCGGGGCGGGCCGCGCGTCCGATTCGACCGCGCAGAGGTAGAAGTTGAACCACGAACCGTACGAGACCATCGCGCCCATCCGGTCCAGCTTCTTCGGGAGGTTGGCCAGGAACTGTTCGAACACGGGGGTGTTGTCGGCGAGGTTCTTCGACAGATCGCCGAGGGTGACGATGCCCGCCTTCAGCGGCGCGCGGCCGTCCTGGAGCAGGCCGGCGGTGGCCGTGGTGAGCTCACCGAGCCCGCCGATCGCCTGGCCGATGGGTTTCGCGTCGGCGGCGAGCCCGGAGACCAGCCGCGCGGTGACGTCGACGAGCTTGTCGAACTGATCGCCCTGGGAGTTGAGCGTGTCGAGGACCGTGTTGAGGTTCCCGACCACCTGTCCGATCACCTCGTCCTTGCCCGCCAAGGTGTTCGTCAGCGACGCGGTGTGCTCCAGCAGGCTGTCGATCGTGCTCCCCTCGCCCTGCAGCACCTGGACGATCTCGAACGACAGCTGGTTGACGTCGTTCGGCGACAGCGCCTGGAACAGCGGTTTGAACCCGTTGAACAACGCGGTGAGGTCCAGCGCCGGATGCGTCCGCTCGGGCGGGATCAGCGCTCCTCGGTCGAGCACGGGCGGGCCGTCGGGACCGGGGTCGATCGCGAGGTACCGCTGGCCGACGAGGTTGCGGTACCGGATGGTGATCGACGCGCCCGCGGTGAGACGGCGCCTGTCCTCGATCGAGAACCGCACGTCCGCGAGGCGGCGTTCGACCACGGCGACCGAATCCACCTGGCCGATCCGGACCCCGGACATCCGGACCTCGTCCCCGGGGTTGACCGAGGTCGCATCGGTGAACCTGGCGGTGTAGCCGACCGTCGTGCCGACGCCGGAGTTCGCGATGGTGATGGCCAGGATACCGGTCGCCACCGCGGTGATCACGAAGAAGATCAGGCCCTTGATCGCCGGGCCCGCGACACTCCTCATTGAACGGTCACCTCCGTACCGCGTAACGCCGGGCCCACGAGCACGCTGCTCCAGTCCGGGACCTCGGCCGGCCGCATCCCGAGCGACGGCGCCAGCATCTCGGCGACCAGCCCTCGTTCCCCCTTCGAATTGGCCGGGCCGAGGTCCCCATCGGCGGCGAAGGTCACCGCCGCCGAAGTCCCACCCCCGCCGTAACACCTCGGTCCGCCCTTCTGGTCGAACCTCGGATCGTCACGGCCCGGCACGTACTTGTCCCGCGCGTCGTGGACGGACAGCGTCACATGCAGCCCCGGCTCGCCGGTGCCCTTGCCCAATGCCTTCTCCATCACCGGCTTGAGCCGGTTCACGGCGTCGAACAGGCAAGGGAACTCGGGCGAGTACCGCGAGAGCAGTTCCAGCGTCGGCCTGCTCTTCGCGCTGACGCCGATGATGTTGTCCTTGTTCTGCACCAGGAACTTGTTCAGATCACCACTGGCGGCGGTGACGCTGGTGTACAGCTTGTCGAGATCCGCGCGAGTGTCCACAATGGTCTTCGCCGTCGTGGAAAGATCCGAAAGAGCGTTCAGGATGTCCGGCGCGGCCCCGGTGTAGAGATCGGCGACGTCGGCCGCACGGCTGATGTCGGCCTTGAACTGGGGCATCAGCGGGTTCACCCGGCCGAGCAGGTCGTTGAGCTGGACGATGCTGTCCCCCAAGGGTTTCCCGCGATTGTCGAGTGCCAGCGAGATCGCGCCGAGGGAGCTGTTGAGCTTCTGCGGCTGCACCGCCCGCAGCAGGGGCAGCAGATCACCGAGCACGCGTTCGAGTTCGATCGCGTTGGCCGAACGGTCCTGGGTGATGACGTCGCCGTCCCGCAGCGAACCACCGGCGGGCCGGTCCGGCAGCACGAGGTTGACGTACCGCTCACCGAACACCGTCTTCGGCAGCAGCCGGGCCGAGACGTTCTTCGGCAGCTGATCGATTTTCGCCGGGTCGATGGCGAGATCGATCTCGGCGCCGTCCGCACTGCCGCGGACCGCCCGGACCTCGCCGAACGGGACGCCGCGGACCTTGACCTCGGCGGGCGGGGCCAGCTGGTTGCCGACCCGGTCGGTTTTGAGCGTGACCAGCTCCGCGCGGTCGAAGTCCTTGTTGAAGATGGCGACGGCGAGCCAGCCGAGCAGCACCAGGATGACGAGGAAGATCACCCCGGCGGCCTGCGTCCGTGCCCGCGCGCTCATCCGGACACCTTCACCGTCGTGGTCGCGCCCCAAATGGCCAGGCTGAGGAACAGGTCCAGCACGCTGATCAGGACGATCGACGTCCGCACGGCACGCCCGACCGCGACGCCGACCCCCGCCGGACCACCCGCCGCGCGATAGCCGTAGAAGCAGTGCGTGAGGATCACGCCGACGCTGAACACCAGTACCTTGCCGAACGACCACAAGACGTCTTCAGGCGGTAGGAACAAGGAGAAGTAGTGGTCGTAGGTCCCGCCGGACTGGCCGAAGAAGACGACCGTCGTCACCCGCGAGCCGAGGTAGGAGATCAGCAGGCCGATCACGTAGAGCGGGATGATCGCGATGAACCCGGCCACGATCCGGGTGGTGACCAGGTACGGCATGCTGCGCACGGCCATCACTTCGAGCGCGTCGATCTCCTCGGAGATCCGCATGGCGCCCAGCTGCGCGGTGAACCCGGCGCCGACCGTCGCGGACAACGCGAGCCCGGCCGAGAGCGGCGCGATCTCGCGGGTGTTGAAGTACGCGGTGAGGAAGCCGGTCATCGCCGAGATGTTGATCTGGTTCAGTGCGCTGAAACCCTGCAGCCCCACCGTGATCCCGGTGAACACGCACAGGCCGACCATCACCCCGACCGTGCCGCCGATGACCGCGAGGGCGCCGCTGCCGAAGGTCACTTCCGCCAGCAGGCGCACCACTTCGCGGAAGTAGCGGGTGACCGCCATCGGGATCGCCGCGAGCGCGCGGATGTAGAACAGCAACTGGTCGCCCAGTTCGAAAAGACTGTTGCCGGGGCGTTTGAACGCCTCGCGGGCCCGTTCGGGGACGCTGGTCACGGGATCAGGTTCCCTTCGCCGGGACGAGCTGCAGGTACAGCGCGGTCAGGATGGTGTTGACGAAGAACAGGAGCAGGAACGTGATCACCACCGACTGGTTGACGACGTCGCCGACGCCTTTCGGGCCGCCCCGGGGATTGAGGCCCCGGTACGACGCGACGACACCCGCGAGGAAACCGAAGATGAACGCCTTGATCGAGCTGACGACGAGGTCGGGCAGCTGCGCCAGCGCGTTGAAGCTCGCGAGATACGCGCCCGGCGTCCCGCCCTGCACGATGACGTTGAAGAAATAGCCGCCGAGCACGCCGACGACACTGACCAAACCGTTGAGCAGCACCGAAACGCCGATGGCGGCCTGTACCCGCGGGACGATCAGCCGGTGGATCGGCGAGACGCCGAGCACCTCCATCGCGTCGATCTCCTCACGGATGGAGCGGGCACCGAGGTCCGCGCAGATCGCCGAACCCCCGGCGCCCGCGATGATCAGCGTCGTCACGATCGGGCTGGCCTGCTGCACGACGGCGAGAACGCTGGCGGCGCCGTTGAACTGCTGCGCGCCGATCTGGCTCGTGAGGGAACCGAGCTGCAGGGAGATGACCGCACCGAACGGGATCGACACGAGGATCGCCGGCGTGATCGACACACTGGCGATGAACCAGAACTGCTGGATGAACTCACGGATCTGCACCGGACGGCGGAACATCGCGAGGACGACGTCGATCCCCATGGCGCACATCCGGCCGAACTCGCGCAGCGCGGCGGCGGCCTTCTCCGGCGCGCGGGCGAGCAGGGCGACGGGATTGGTCATCGTCAGGCTCCGCATCCGTTGGGGGGCGGCCCATCGCCGGTACAGCGCAGCTTCAGGTGGGTGACCAGTGTGTTGCCCGGCCCGGACACCAGACCGGTGAGCAGCGGGCTCAGGTCCTCACGGCCACCGCAACCGGCGAAACCGGGGGTGGGGAAGGTGGTGGTGACCTTCACCGGCGGGGCGGGGAACGCGAGCGGCACCAGCGCTTTGATGTTCACCACGACCGATTGCGCTGTCCGGCAGTTCGGGCCGACGTCGAGGACCTTGCCGTCCACTTTGACGTTGGAAAGCTTGATGAACATCTTGTTCGTGACGTCGGAATCCGCGCAGAGGTTGGTGCCGACCGCCTTGCAGCCGGTGGTGGCGCCGGTCTTCACCTCGACGGTGCCGGTGGCGTCGCCGTCCGGGATCAGTTCCACGTCACCGGTGGCGGGCATGAAGCGGAAGGACACGAAATAGCTCGACGTCGGCGGGATGGCGAGTTTGCCGGCGATCGGCACCCTGCCGACGAAGCCGAGGATCTTGCCGTCGAACAGCCCCTGCGGGAACGTGATGTCCGAGCCGAGTTTCGCGACCCGGCTCGTCGTGGGCTGCTGCTCGTCGCCGACGTAGAAACCGAACTTCAGTCCGGCTTGCGCGGCGGCGGGCGGCTGTGCGGGTTCGGCTTGCCGCGTTCGCGCGGGATCGGCGGCGGAGGCGGAAGCCAGCGAAAGCGCCCCCAGCCCCAGCACCGCCGGGAGTAGGAAGGCGCGCAGAACGCGCCCGGTCAGCACTGACATTCGGGCTTCCTCACTTCGACTTCCCCGGCCGAACGGCCAACTTGTGCAGCACGCTACTGGCGGAAGATCGGGGAAACAAGCAAGCGCAGGCGGCCTGAGGAAAACCGGACGGCTTTTGTAAAGGGGGTAACTGTTTTGGCTTTGGTCTCGTGAGTGGTAATGACGGTTCTAACCGTCATTACCACTCACGAGACCGGTTGCGGGCACTTTTGTGACGCGCGTGCGAAGAAGGGAGCGCGGAATTGTGACGGGCACCCGGAGTCCGTTTTGTTCATTGCGGCGACGCCGAATTCCTCGGTAGTTTCGGCGGACAAGATCCCAGGGAGTGGCGATGGAGCAGGCTGCCATCGAGGTGACCGGCCTCGCCAAGCACTACGGTGAGGTGACGGCCCTCGCCGGTGTCGGTCTTCGCGTCGGCAGGGGCACCGTACTCGCGGTGCTCGGGCACAACGGCGCCGGGAAGACGACACTGATCGACATCCTCAGCACCCGTGTCAAACCGAGCGCCGGCAGCGCCAAGGTCTGCGGTTTCGACGTCGTCCGCGCCGGGCACCACGTCCGGCGGCGGATCGGGGTCACCGGCCAGTTCGCCGCCGTCGACGACGCGCTGTCCGGTCGCGGCAACCTCGAACTCGTCGCCCGGCTGCTGGGCGCGAACCGGCGTCAGGCCAAGGCCCGCGCGGCCGAACTGCTCGCCATGTTCGGCCTCGACGACGCGGCGGACCGCCCCGCGCGGACGTACTCCGGCGGGATGCGGCGGCGGCTCGACCTGGCCGCGGGACTCGTCGGCTCCCCCGACGTCCTCTTCCTGGACGAACCCACCACCGGCCTCGACCCGGTCAGCCGCGCGGGTCTCTGGGACGGCGTCGAGCGGCTCGCCGCCAGGGGCACCACCGTCGTGCTCACCACGCAGTATCTCGAGGAGGCCGACCGGCTGGCCGATCACGTCATCGTGCTGGGACTGGGGCATGTCACGGTTTCCGGGCGGCCGTCCGAACTGAAGGCGCGCCTCGGGGAACGGACCGCGACCCTGACCTTCGGCACCGACCTCGCCGCCCGCCGCGCGCTGGCCGCGCTGCACAGACTCGGCATGCGCTGCACGACGTCGGCGGCCGGGCTGGTGGTCGGCGTCGCCCTGTCCGGGCCCGCCGACATCACCGTGCTGGTCCGCGCCCTCGACGCGGCGGGCGCGCCGATGAAGGACCTCACCGTCGCCGAGCCCACGCTCGACGACGTCTACCTTTCCCTGCACCGGAATCCGGCGGTCCCGTCATGACCGAGGCACGGCACCGCGCACCCTCACCGGTGGTACTGACCGATCCGGCCGCCTGGCCGCCGAGCACGTTCGCCACCCAGGTCCGCGTCCTCGCCGGCCGCTCGCTGAAGACCGCGTTCGGTGACCGGCGGCTGGTGTTTTTCGGCCTGCTGCAACCGATCGTGCTGCTCCTGCTGTTCAGCCAGGTCTTCAACGGCGTCAGCACCCTGCCCGGCGTCGCGGCCTATCAGGGTTACGTGAACTTCCTCGTCCCCGCCACGCTGGTGAACATCGCGATGACCACGGCGATGAGCTCGGGCGCCGGACTGCTCGCGGAGATCTACAGTGGCTTCACCGGACGTCTGCGGTGCCTGCCCATCAGCCTGTCGTCGGTACTGGTGGCCCGCACGATCTCCGACTCCGCCCGGCTCGCGGTGCAGTTGATCGTGACGGCGCTCGCGAGCGTGGTCCTGCTCGGTTTCCGGCCGACCGGCGGTGTTTTCGGGGTCACCGCGGCACTTCTGCTCACCCTGCTCGTCGGCTGGTGCCTGAGCTGGATCTTCGTCGCGATCACGACCTGGCTGCGCAAGGCCGAAACGCTGCAGATGGCGTCCTTCGTGGTCATGTTCCCGCTGATGTTCTCCTCCAGCGCCTACATGCCGCTCGACACCATGCCCACCTGGCTTCGGGTGGTCTCGGCGATCAACCCGCTGACCTACGCGATCGACGCGACGAGGGCGCTCGCGCTGGGACGTCCGTCGGGCTGGTCGATCCCGGTGTCACTCGGGATCGCTGCGGCGGCCGCGCTGGCCGGCGGCTGGATCGCGGCGCGGACGTTCCGGTCGCCACGGGAGGCCGCGCCGAGGTGATGCGACCTGGCTGGGTGGGGAACTTCCGTCCAGGGGGCTGAAGGGGCCCTTCACCGCATCGCATGCGGCGAAGGGCGCTTTCCCTGCATGAGATGCGGGGAAAGCGCCCTTCAGCTCCGCCACGCACCCCCACCACACCCACTCAGCGAACTCCCGACTGAAGCAGCGACTCCAGGTGGTCCGCGGCGGCCCCCACTCCCCCGGCGGCCGCGAACGAGGCCCGCACCCGTGCGGCCGCCGCGGCGTAGGCGGGTTCGGTCAGCACCTCCGTGATGGTGCGGCGGATGTCCGGCGCCTTGACGCGGTCGAAGCGCAGCCGCAGTCCGGCACCGGCGGCCTCGACCTGCTGGGCCAGCATCGACTGGTCGTCCCGGATCGGCGCGATCACCAGCGGCAGGCCGGACGCGAGGGTCTCGCTGACGGTGTTGTGCCCACCGTGGCAGATCACCGCCGCCGCCTGGCGTACCACTTCCGCCTGCGGGATCCGCTTGGCCAGCAGCACTTCGTCGCTGAGCAGTTCACCGGTGGGATCGACGACCAGGCCCTGGACCTCGGGCATCCCGGCGAGGGCGTCGACGCATTCGGACAGGAAGCGGCGGCCGAGGGCGGCGTTGGCGGTACCGAGGGTGGCGAGGACGAGCGGACGGCCGTCGAGCCTGTCCCATGAGAAACCGATCGGGGGCGCCGGGGCCAGCGCCGGGCCGACGAACCGGACCGCGCTCGGGCCGGTGATCGGTCCGGTCAGCGTGACGGTGGTGAACGCGAGCACCAGCTCAGGCGAAAAGCGCAGGTCACCGCAGGATACGTGGTGCCGGGCGCGGAGATCGTCCTGCAGTCCGTCGACCCAGGCGGCGATCTTCGGCAGCGCGCCCAGTGGGTCGGCGAGTTCGGTGGACGTCGACGCGGAGGTCACCCACGGGACGGCCCGGCGGCTCGCCACCAGGGCGCCCGCGAAGGCCTGCTGGTCGGCGAGGACGACGTCGGGGCGGAAGTCGTCCACCGCCTTCTCGACACCGGGGACCATCGCGTCGGCGAGCGGGACCAGGTACCGCTCCCAGAGGAACTTCAGCGCCGCGAACCCTCTCAGCCCCTCGGGACGGCGCTCGACGGCGAATTCCAGCGCGTCGCCCGCCGCGTGGACGCGGCCCGCCCTGGTCAGCTCCGAAGTCGTGGGTTCCGGGCCGCACCAGGCGACGTCGTGGCCGCGGCGCAGGAGTTCGGCGGCCACCGCGCGCAGCGGTGCCACATGCCCGGTGAGCGGCGGCACGACCAGGAGGAACCGGCTCATCCGCGCGGCCTCCCGTGCCGGGCGATCCAGTTCAGCAGCAGCTCCCGCACCTCCCGGTGCTGCTCGACGAGCACCGAATGCCCCTGCCCCTCGAACACGTGCAACTCGCCGCGGGGCAGCAACGACGTCAGCGCGGTGAGATCGTCGGCCTGATAGCCGTGACTGCCCAAAATGGACAGCACCGGGCAGTCGATCGCGGCCACCTGGTCCATGGTCAGCAACGGGCCGAGCGGGACCTCCTCGGCCATCGTCGTCGACATGATCCGTTCGGCGGCCATCCTGGCGAGCCGCCGGTGATGCGCGCTGTAGTTGGCCTCGATCCAGTCGAAACTCTCCTCGACCTTCAGGAATCGCACGGTGTGCTCGAGGATCTGCGCCATCTTGCCCGCCCACAGCTCGGTGGCGGGCTCGGACTCGATGCAGACGATGCTGCGCACCCGCTCCGGTTTCGCGACCGCGTAGCTGTAGGCGAGGGTGCCGCCGAAACTGTTGCCCACCAGGTGAACCGGCCGGTCGAGGCCGAGCTGGGACAGCAGGTCGTCGAGATCGGCGATGAAGTCCGCGATCGTGTAGCCGCGTTCGGGGCGTTCGGTCTTGCCGTGCCCTCGCAGGTCGTAGCTGATCACGTCCACCCCGGCGGCGGCGACCGGCGGGGCCAGCGTGAGGTAGAAACTCGCCAGGCTGTCGGTGCCCATACCGTGCAGGAACACCACCGTCTCCGTGCCTCCACCGGGCACGAGATGCACGTTCGTGCGCAGCCCGTTGACGGTCATCGTCGGCATCGCTTCAGCCCCGTTCACCGAGGCGGGCGGCCACGTAATCGGCGATGTCGCCGACCCGCAGTTCGATCACGTCGTCGAGATCCTTCTCCGCCAGGAACTCCGCGAGGTTGACGTCCGCGCCGAAGAACTCGGCGAGGATGCTCGCGAAGGTCACCAGATCGATGCTCTCCAGCTGGAGATCCTCGTGGAAGGTGGTCTCCGGCGTGATCTCGATGCCGAGGACGTCGGTGTCCCCCACCAGTTCCCTCAGCAATTCGGCCACCGTGCCGAAGACCGACGCCGGGCTCTGCTGTTCGATCGTCATGCCCTACTCCTGTTCTTACCCGCGGTTCCAGGCCACCACATGCCCGGGTATCCCGGCGAACTCCACCCCGGCGCCGATCTCCTCACCCAGCCCGGCCAGGTCACCTTCGGCCCGGACCGCGATCCGGGGCGGTGGCGCCGTCGCTTCCCGGACGAGGGCGACCGCGAGGTCCCCGGTCTTCGCGAGGGCGACGGCGACGGCGAACTCCGGCAGCGTCCGGCCGTACTGTCCGGTCACCCTGGTCCCGTCGGCGCTCACGCGGATCTCCGCCGGGTAAACCCCTTCGACGCCGTTCTCGGCGAGCCGGGCCCGGACCGCGTCCTTGATCGCGATCCGTTCCAGCAGCCAGCCACGCTGCCGCCGGGGCGCGCAGGCGGCGTACTCGGCACGTTCCTCCGCGCCGAGGTGGACGCCGGCGTAGATGTCGCGCGCGGCCGGGCTCGGCCACCGGTCGGTCACCACCGTCCAGGCACCGTGGTGGTCCTCGGAAAGCCGGTGCCGGTCGGGGAAGGCGTAGACCCGGTGGGCGGCCCGGTCGCAGGGGAAACGGATGTCCCGCCACTGTTCGATCCGCGCCAGCACGGTGCCGTCGCGCACCAGTTCGGCGTCCATCTCCAGTACCTCCGGCCGCGGCAGCCGGACCCGGACCACGCACCGCAGCGTGGTACCCGGCGCCGGTTCGGGGCCGTACCAGGTGATCCGGCCCATCGACGTCGGGAACGCCAGCAGCGCGTCCGCCTTGGTGGCCATCAGCCAGCACCCCAGCAGCTGCCCGACGTTGTCCAGCAGCGCCCCGGGGGCCGACGGTACGACGAGATCGCCGCGGATATGCCGTTCCCCGAGCCCGATCAACCGGGAAAGCCCCTGGTACGAGGGGCCGTGGAACATCTCCCGGCGTGAGTAGATCTCGGCGGCGCTCAGCGGGGGCGCGGTTTCCGGGCCCGGCAAGGGGGACGGCCGGGGTGCGGTGGGATATCGCGCGGCCAGCTGGACGTCCATACTGGCGTGCGGTCCGATCTGGACACTGATCCGGTCGCCCTCGCGGGTCATCGAAAGAGGCACTTGCCGAGCCGGCGCGGCGATCAGCCAGCGCGAGAACGCCGCGTTGCTCACCCCGGTCGCGATCGTCCCCGGCCAGGCGCGTTCCGCCGCCCGGCAGGCCATGTCGATCAGCGTCGTCGCGGGGACGGTGGGGCGGAAGTCCGCCTCTTCCGGCCATCCGTCGCGCTGGCGGAAGAACCGGTGGTCGATCAGGTACGGCATCGAATCGAGCGACACGTCCACAGTGGACTCAACGGTGGTCCGCTCTTCCCGTCGCTTCGCCGCGTCGACCACGCTCGCCGCGGCCTGCCTGGTCTCGGCGAGGAGCGCGGTGAACTCCGCGACGATCGCCTCCGGAACGCCGTCGGCCAGTTCCGGAACGCCGCCGGGGACGTCGAACATGCCCTTGACGTCGTCGGCGACCGAGAGCAGCGTCCCCGCGGTGTCGATCCGGGTCCGGCGCGGCTCCAGCACGTCGAACGCGGGCCGCCCGCCTTCCACCCAGACCGCGGTGGCGACCCGGAGCAGCTGCGCGAGACCCGGCCGGGTGCCCGATGACGCGGCGATGACCAGATGCGGCCGTTCGCCGAGGGTGTCCGAAACGAACGAGCCGACCTGACCGGCGCCCGCCTGCACGAACACGCGGGCGCCGTCGGCGTGGAGCGCGTCGACGAGTTCCCGGAACCGGACCCTGCGCACCAGATGGGCCAGGTACAGCTCGCGGACCGCCACCGGATCCGCGGGATACGGCGCGGCGGTGGTCGCCGACCAGACCGGGATCCGCGGCGCCTTCAGGTCCAGTTCCGCCGCGAGGCGGGTGAACGGGCCGAGCCGGGAACGCATCAAGGGGGTGTGGAACCCGGATCGGAACGGCAGTGTCCTGGCGACGACGCCGTGCTGCGTGCACAGCCTGGCGAGCCGGGCCGCGGCCGCCGGATCACCGCAGACGATCGTCTGCCGCGGCGCGTTCTCGTGGGAGATCATCAGTTCCGGTTCGGCGGCGAGCAACGCGGCCGCCCGCTCCGCGGAACAGCCGAGTACCAGGAACTCGGCGTCGGGCAGGGTGAAACCGTGCGGCCAGTACCGGCTCAGCATGTCCTCTGTGGACAGTCCGGGGTACATCCCGGCGGCCTGCATCGCGGTCCACTCGCCGACGCTGTGCCCGGCGAGCAGGTCCGGCCTGATCGCGAGCCGCCGCAACGCGGTGTCGAGCAGCAGTCCGACCTGGGAGACGCTCGACGCGCGTGACAGCACGCTGGTCGTCGACCACTCCGGTCGCTCCAGCCCGAAATGCCGGGCGACGTCGGCGCAGCGTGGTTCCGCGTCCGCCTCCAGACCCGGGTAGACGAACACGGTCTTCGCGCCGTCCTGCTCCAGCAACGGCGCCGTAGTGCACCAGATGTCGTTGGGCCCATGCCAGGACCTGCCCTCGGCCGCGACCTTCGCGAGCACCCTCCGCGCGACTTCCAGCCGCTTCCCGGTCGGCGCGACGATCCCGATGCGGCACGGGCCCCGCCCGCCGGATTCCGGGTCGGGGCGGTCGAGCAGGGCCCGCAGTTCGTCCGGGGTGGCCGCCGCGAGCCGCAGCACCCGCTCGGGTTCCGCGGTCACCTTGGCCCGGCGGGGCCGGGCGGGCGCCGGATCGGCCTCCTCCAGCACCACATGCGCGTTGACGCCACCGAAGCCGAAGGCGTTGACCGCCGCCCGGCGTGGCACGTCACCGGCGAGCCACCGCTCGGCCGCGGTCAAGGTCCGGAACCGGGTCTTGTCCAGCAGCGGACTCGGGTCCGCACAGTTCAGCGTCGGCGGCAGCACGGCGTGGTGCAGGGCGAGCGCCGCCTTGATCAGCCCGGCGGCCCCGGCGGTCGGCATGGTGTGCCCGATCATCGCCTTGACCGCGCCGATCGCGGCGCGAGCTCCATCCGGCGGGCCGAACACCTCGGCGAGGGTGGCCAGTTCGGCCGCGTCCCCGGCGGGCGTCGCGGTCCCGTGCGCCTCCAGCAGGCCGAGCGCGCCGGGTGCGGTGGGGTCGAGGCCCGCCGACGCCCACGCCCGGCGCAGCGCCAGGGTCTGGCCCGCCACGGCCGGGCTGAGCAGGCTCGCGCCCTTGCCGTCGCTCGAAGTCCCCGACCCGCGCAGGATCGCGTAGACCCGGTCGCCGTCACGGCGTGCGTCGTAGAACCGTTTCAGCACCACGATCGCGGTGCCCTCACCGATCAGCAGACCGTCCGCGTCCCGGGAGAACGGGCTGATCCGCTGGCTCGGCGAAAGGGCGCCGAGCTGGGTGAACATCGACCAGAGCGTGTCGTCGTGGCAGTGGTGCACCCCGCCGGCCAGCACGACGTCGCAGCGTCGCCGGGCGAGTTCGCCGATCGCCTGGTCCACGGCCAGCAGCGAGGACGCGCAGGCGGCGTCCACCGTGTACGCGGGGCCACCGAAGTCCAGCCGGTTGGCCACCCGCGACGCGGCGAGGTTCGGCACCAGCCCGATCGCGGTGTCCGGCCGGAACTCGCCCAGCGGCTCCAGCAACGCGTTCCGCAGCCGGTCGAGCAGCTCCGGCCGTGCCGACGGGAGCAGTTCGCTCACCGCGCCGGTGATCTGGCGGACCGACCGGACCCGCTGGTCGAAGCGCTGCAGGCCGGGCGAGAGGTAACCGCCCCGGCCGAGGATGACGCCCACGCGTTCGAGGTCGCCCAGCCGTCGCAGGCCACCGGCGTCGTCGACGGCGGAAGCGGCGACGGCCAGCGCGACCAGCTGGTCGGGTTCCATCCCGGCGAGCGAACTTGGCGCGATGCCGAGTGCCGTCGCGTCGAAGTCCAGGCTGTCGGCGACGAAGCCCCCGCGCCGCCCGTAGGTGCGGTCGGGGGTGCGGCCATCCCCGTCATGGAAACTCGGATCCCAGCGATGCGGCGGGATCTCGGTGATCGCGTCGGTACCGGACACGATGTTCTGCCAGTACTCGTCCACAGTGGACGCGCCGGGGAGGAAGACCCCCATGCCGACGATCGCGACCGGTTCCTGGTTCGTCATGGCCTGGTTCACCACAGTGAAGCCGTGTACAGCACCGAGCGGACGTCGGACGGCCCGTAGGCCAGCTCACGCAGCAGGGCGGCGGTGCCTTCGTCCGGGTCGATCAGCCCGACCTCGCGGCGTTCGTACTCGCGAGCCAGTTCCGGGGACACCATGCCGGCGTGGTCGTCCGAGGGGGCCCAGGGTCCCCAGTGGACGGTCAGCACCCGGCAGCCGGTGCGATCCGCCCACTGCTCTCCGAGGGTCTCCAGCGCGTCGTTCGCCGCCGCGTAGTCGGTTTGGCCCCGGTTGCCGAGCACCGCGGCGATGCTGCCGAAGAAGGTGACGAACCCGGGCCGTACCCCGAAATGCTCCAGCGCGTCGAGCAATGCCCGCGCACCGTCCACTTTGGTCCCGTAGACGGTACGGAAGGAGTGCTCGTCCTTGTCCGCCATGAGCTTGTCGTCGATCACCCCGGCCGCGTGGACGACGCCGTCGATCCGGCCGTAGCGGGTGTGCAGATCCTTGACCAGCTGCCGGACGGCGGTACCGTCGCGGACGTCGAGCGACCGGTAGGCCGCGGTACCACCGGCGGCGCCGATCTGATCGAGGGTCCTGGCGATCTCGCGCTGGGCCAGCACGGTGCGCACCCGGCGTTCGATCTCCGCCAGCGAACCGCCGCGCGCGGCCAGGGCCGAACGCATCCCCTGCGCGTCGGCGGGCAGGTCCTCGTCGCCGGGTTCGGCGGGCCACGGCGTGCGCCCGGCCAGTTCGATCCGGCAGCCACTCGCCGCCAGCGCGACCGCCGCCCGCGCGGTGATCCCGCGGGCCCCGCCGATCAGCAGCAGCACCGAATCCGCGCCGAGCCCGAGCGCCTTGGTCTCGCCGCCGCCGGGGCCCGCACCGGCGTACGCGATCGAGCCGAGGGAGCCGGCCGACGGCTCGAAGGCGGCGCGACCGGCGGTGTCGTATCGCACGGCGGCCGGACCCTCGGCGATCACCTCTTCCAGCACTATCCGTGCGAGGTCCACTGTGGACTCCAGTTCGACCAGTCTGGTCGGCTCGGTGCGTTCCCTGGCCGCGGCGCGGACCAGGCCACGCAGCCCGGCGGTGTGCCCGGCTCCCGGGCCGGCCACCACGACCACCGCTCCCCTGGCGTCCTTGAGCAGCCCGAAGACCTGCGCCGCGACCGGTTCCTCGGCCTCGGACAACGGGTTCAGCACGAGCAGGACGTCCGCGTCGTCCAACGCTCCCGGCAGCGCGCCCGCCTCGGCGAACACCGCGCGGACCGACTCGGCCAGCTCCTCCTGGCCGGGTTCGAAGCTCACCGCGATCGTCTTGCCGCCCACCTTGGTGAGATCGGGGGTGCCGAGCGGGGCGGCGACCCGGCTGAGCAGGTACCGGCCGGGCGCGCGGCCCGCCGGGGACTCCTCGGGCGCCGGTGTCGCGGCGACCGGCGCCGCGGGCTCCAGCCATTTCCGCAGCCGCGCGGCCAGCGCGCTCGCCGTCCTGTCGCGGCTGAGCTGATCCTGGGCGTCGTCGTGCACCCGTCCGGAGAGGCCGAGCTTCGCCAGCAGCGAGCCCGCGATTTCGGTGCGTTTGATGGAGTCGATGGAAAGATCCGCTTCGAGGTCGAGATCGGCGTCGATCATCTCGGCCGGATAGCCGGTGCGTTCGCTGATCGCGCCGATCACGGTGGCAAGGACGTCCGTGACCGGGGCCTCGGCGACGGGCTCCGGGTCGGCGGCGGGCGCGGCCACGACCGGTTCCTCGACCGGCGGCAGCCGTACCGGGTCCACTGCGGCCACCGGGGCCGCGACCGGCGCCACGGGAAGCGGCGCGGTGCCGAGGTACCCCAGCATCACGTCCCGCTGCGCCGCCAGCATCTCGCGGCTGGTGCGGAGGAATTCGACGACGGCCTGGTCACGACCGGGCGCGGGCTGGTTCATGGTCGTCCTCGGGATTCGTCGGGCGGGCACGAGCCCATGGGCGGGGACCTCGCCGCCGGGGGCGCGGACGGTCTGGCCGTCCACGGTCCAGGCGGGAGCGGGAGGCGGGCCGACGCGGACGCGGCCGCGGAAAAGCCGTTCGGTGCGCACGTCGACACCGGTGAGCGCCAGCCGCGCGAGTGCGGTGAGGAACCCCCGCAGACCGGGTCCGCCGGGGTCGCAGGCGATCACGGTATGCGGCCGGTCGCCGAGGATCTCCTTGGCCAGCCGGGAAAGCACCTGCCCCGGGCCCGCCTCGACGAACGTGCGCGCGCCCGCGGCGTACATGTCCTCGATCAGCTCGACGAACCGCACCGGTGACCCGATCTGCGCGGCCAGTCCGGCACGTACCTCCCCGGGCGCGTACGGCCGTGCGGTGCGGTTCGACCACACCGGCGGGCCGGGGTCGCCGATCTCGGCGTTGTCGAGATCGACGGCGAACACGTCGCTCGCCCCGGCCACCAGCGGACTGTGGAAGGCACACGCGACCGGGATCCGCTTGGCGGCGATCCCCCGTTCCCGCAGCTCCCGGACGGCGTCTTCGACGGCCGCGGTCGGTCCGGAAAGGACGGTCTGCTCGGGCGCGTTGTGGTTGGCCAGAACGACGTCGGGCCGATCGAGGGTGGCGGCGATCTCCTCACGGGACGCCTTCACCGCGGCCATCGCCCCGGGGTCGGCACCCGCGACTTCGGCGATCGAGCGGGCCCTGGCGCGGCTGAGCGCCACCAGGGTCGGGGTGTCGAAGGCGCCGGCGACCGACAACGCGGTCAGTTCCCCGTAGCTGTGCCCGGCCAGCAGATCCGGCCGGACACCGAGGTCGGCGAGCAGGCGGCAGACGGCCGATTCGACGAGCCCGAGCGCGGGCTGGGCGACACGCGTGTCCTTGAGCGCCTCGTCCTGTCCCGCACGGGCCTCCTCACCGAAGGCACGCGGCGGGAACGTCTTCGCGGCGACCTCCGGCGCGAGCCGCAGGACGTCGGCCAGCTCCGGGAAGTGCACGAACAGCTCCGCCAGCATGCCGGTCCGCTGGCTGCCCTGTCCGGGGAACAGGAACGCGACGGCACCCGGTTCCGTGTCCTCCGCGGTGAGCCCGCCGCGGTTCTCGGCGGCCTCACGCAGCTCCGCGAGGTCGCTCGCGACGACCGCGAGCCGCACCGGCCCGGAGCCGCCCCGCTCGGCGGCGAGCGCGGCGATCTCTCGCAGCGGACGACCATCGCTGCCCGACAGCAGATCGCGCAGCACGGCCCTCGCACCGTCCACATCGGACCCTCGCAGCAGGAACAGCTCGGCGTCCCAGTCCCGCGGCCCGTGGCGCCGGTCAGGCGGGACACCCGGGGCCGCCAGCACCGCGTGGAAATTGGTCCCGCCGAACCCGAACGCGCTCACCCCGGCGAACCCGCGCCCGTGCGGAATCGGCGACGGCCGGGCACCGGTGGAGAAGGTGAAGGGACTGCGCCCGGCGTCCCAGGCGGGGTTCGGCCTGCTCAGATGCAGGGTGGGCGGCACGATCTCGTGCCACAGCGCCAGCGCCGCCTTCATCAGGCCCGCCAGTCCCGCGGCGCATTTCGTGTGCCCGATCTGGCTCTTCACCGAACCCAGCGCGCAGCCGCCCGGCTCGGCGCCCGCGTCGAGGAAGAACTCGGTGAGCGTGGTCAGTTCGGTGGCGTCGCCGACGACCGTGCCGGTGCCGTGCGCCTCCACCAGCGAGACGTCCGCCGGAGAGACGCCCGCGTCGCGGTAGGCCCGTTCGAGCGCGCGCCGCTGCCCCTCCGGCCGGGGCGCGGTGAGACCGAGCGCCTTGCCGTCGCTCGCCGCGCCGACCCCCTTGACCACGGCGTAGACCCGGTCGCCGTCGCGTTCGGCGTCGGCACGCCGCTTGAGCACGAGGCACGCGACGCCCTCGCCGAGCGCGATCCCGTCCGCCGCCGCGTCGAACGGACGGCACCGTCCGGTCGGCGACAGCGCGCCCGCGGAGGTGAACATGAGGTAGTCGTTGATGCCGTTGTGCAGATCGACCGCGCCGCACAGGACCATCCCGCTGGTGCCCGCCCGCAGTTCCTTGACCGCGAGGTCCAGCGCCGCCAGCGACGATCCGCACGCGGCGTCCACGGTGTAGTTGGCGCCGCCGAGGTCGAGCCGGTTGGCGATCCGGCCGGAGATGACGTTGGCGAGCGTGCCGGGGAACGAGTCTTCGGTCAGTTCCGGCAGCTGCGCGAGCAGCTCTTCCGGGACGTCTTCGAGATAGCTGGGCAGCAGCGCGCGCAGGACACCGGCGTTGGCCAGGTCTCCCCCGGCTTCGGCGCCGAAGATGACGCTGGTGCGCTCGCGGTCGAAGCCGCCGTCGCCGTAGCCCGCGTCTTCGAGAGCGCGCCGCGCCGTCTGCAGCGACACGAGCTGGGCCGGGTCGATGCTGCCCATCGACTTGGGCGGGATGCCGTACGCGAGCGGGTCGAAGTCCACCGCGGGCAGGAAGCCACCCCATTTCGACGTCGACTCGTCGGCGTAGACCGCCTTGTCCCAGCGCTGATCCGGCACCTCGGTGACGGCGTCCGCGCCGTGCAGGATGTTGGACCAGAAGGCCGGGAGGTCCGGCGCTCCGGGGAAGACGCACGCCATGCCGACGATGGCGATGTCACCGTCCACAGAGGACTCGATGGCTTCGGGCGCCGCGCGGGCGGCGAGCAGTTCCGCCGCGCCGTCGGTGACTTCCCGGTGCAGGGCGGCGATATCGGTGCGCTGTTCCCGCAGGACCGTGACCTGGCCCGCCATGTACATGCCTTCGGCCAGCTGACCGAGGGTGTCGACCTCGACCAGGGCGTCGCCGTCACGCCGGATCCCCTTGCTGGCGATCCGCAACCGTCCGGTGTTCAGCTCCTCCAGCCGTTGCCAGGCCTCCTGCGGTGGGACGCCGTCCGCGCGGAGCCCGGCCTTGAGCGCGGCGAACTCGTCGGTGTACGGGCTGGGCAGGCACCGGGTGAGATGGCCGGGCGCGGTCTCCAGGGTGACCGTGGACCCGGCGCCGAGCACGCGGTCCTGGAAGACCCCCGTGATGGCGCCGTGCGTGACGGCCTCCTCGGTGAACAGGTACGCGGTGCCCATCAGGACGCCGGTTCCGCCGCCTTTCAGCGGCTCCGCCATCGCGGCGACCATCGCGGCGGACCGGGCGTCGTGGATCCCGCCCGCGAACAGCACCTCGACGTCGTCGGCGCCGTGTTCGCGCAGGACGTCCAACTGCTGTTCCCAGAGCACGAAACTCGACCGCGGGCCGATGTGCCCACCGCATTCGGCGCCTTCGAAGACGAACCGGCGGACCCCGGCGTCGAGGAACTGCCGCAGGAGGATCGGCGAGGGTACATGCAGGAACGTCGCGATCCCGTCGGCTTCCAGCGCCTTGGCCTGCGCGGGTTTCCCGCCCGCGATCAGCACGCAGCGCGGGCGGGCGGCGCGGACCGCGGCGAGCTGTTCGGCGCGCAGTGCCTCCGGGACGAAGCCGAGGATGCCCGCGCCCCAGGGCCGGTCACCGAGCGCTTCGGCGGTGCGGCCGAGCAGTTCGGTGGTCTTGGCGCCGTTCGCGGTGGCCACCGCGACGAACGGGAAGCCGTCGTGCGCGGCGACCGCGGCGGCGAAGCCGGGCTGATCGCTCACCCGCGTCATCGGCCCCTGCACCACCGGGAGACCGGTCCCCAGGGTGCGGCACAGGCGCGCGCCCTGGTCCGCGGGGTGCGCCGAGGGAGGCACGGCGAGGGACCGCACGATCGATCGGACAGCGCTTTCCGCGTCCTCGAAGCGGTTCTTGAACAGGTTCGCGAGTCCGTCGTCGGCCCTGGCCAGTTCGATCCCGGCCACGGCGGGCACATCGGCCTCCGGGAACAGGCCGAGCCCGTCGAGCACCACCCCGGCGGCGCCTCCGGCGATCGCGGCCACCGCGGTCCGCGGTCCGATGCCGCCGTACGCCCACACGGGGACGTCGTCGCCGAACCGCTCCAGCAACCGTTGCAGGAGAACGAACGTGGTGAGGTCCGAGCCGCCCGCTTCGGCGCCCCTGGCCACCAGACCGGAGGCGCCGGCGCCGAGCATCCGGACGGCCTGCTCGACGCCGGTCACCTCGGCCAGTACGGGAGCCTCGACCCTGCCCTGGCAGACCGCGCCTTCGGACAGCAGGACGAGCCCCGCGCCACTCTCCCGCACCTCTTCCGGCCGCACCCGGCCGTCTGCCGGGATCCGGATCCCGAACGGGAACCCTTTGTCCACTGTGGACCCGATGGACCCGGCGGAACCGATGTCCAGGAGGCCGAGCCCGCCGCCCCTGGCGACGGCGGCCGCCAGCCCGGGATCCGGCCGTCCGAGCGGGTTGACGCCGAGTACCCGCGTGCGCGCCGTCGCATGCTTCACCGGCGGACCTCCTGTTCGGCTGGGCTGGTCGAACCTCGCCGGGTTCGGTGATCCTCAGCGGGATTCCCAAGAAATAACCTACTTGCCGCAGAGAGCGCAATACTCCAGTGCGAAAACTCGGAAAACAAGGGAACGCATGCTAAAGTCCGGCGCCGGAAACAAATATGTCGACACGCTCAGAACAAGCCTCTGACCTGCACTTTTATCACCCCCATTCCAGATTTGGACGGGGCATTGCTCACCGGCATAACAAAACAGAAGAATTGTCATCGAAAGCAGTATCGATAACCATGGAGCGCATGTGGAAGTGATAGGACGAGTCGTCGTGCTGACCGGCGCGGCACACGGTATCGGCGCCGCCATGGCCCGGCGGTTCGCCGCCGAGGGCGCCGCCGGAGTGGTGGTCTCCGACCTCGATCTCGACGCGGCGGAGGAGGTCGTCGCCGGGATCACGGCCTCGGGTGGTGCCGCGATCGCGCGCCACGCCGACGCGTCGTCCAAAGAGGACTTGAAGATGCTGGTGACCGAAGCGCGTACGGCGTTCGGCCCGGTGGACCTGTTCTGCTCCAACGCCGGCGCCGCGTTCGGGACGGGTGTGCACGCCGCCGACGAGCAGTGGTCCCGGTCGTGGGCGATCAACGTCATGCAGCATGTGCACGCCGCCCAGGTCGCGCTCCCCGCGATGCTGAGCCGGGGGCACGGATATCTGCTGATCACGGCTTCGGGAGCGGGTCTGCTCGGCACCCCCGGCGACGCGCCGTACTCGGTGACCAAACACGCGGCCGTCGGGCTCGCCGAATGGCTGGCCATCACCTACCGGCCGCGCGGCGTGCGGGTCAGCGCGCTGTGCCCGCTCGGGGTGCGGACCGCGTTGCTGGAGCCGGGGATCGCGGCCGGGCACCCCGCCGCGCTCGCGATCGCCGCCGCGGCGCCGTTGCTGGAACCGGAGGACGTGGCGGAGTCCGTCGTGCACGGGCTGGCGTCGGAGGAGTTCCTGATCCTGCCGCACGAATCGGTGCGGGAGACCTACGCGCGTAAGGCGGCGGGGCTCGACGAGTGGATCGACCGCACCATCCTCGAAGCCGGCGCGAGGAAGAGGTGAGCATGGAATACCGCAGGCTCGGCGCGAGCGGGCTGTCCGTCAGCGAACTCTCCTACGGCAACTGGCTCACGCATCGCGACGGCGCGGAGTGCGTCCAGGCCGCGCTCGACGCGGGCATCACGACGTTCCACACCGCCGCGGCCTGGGACGGCGGCGACGCCGAAGTGAACCTCGCCGCCGCCCTGGCCTCCGCGCGCCGTGACGATCTCGTGCTGTGCACCGGGGTGTTCTGGCCGGAAGGCCCGGGGGTCAACGACGCCGGTCTCAGCCGCAAGCACCTGACGACGTCGCTGCACGGTTCGCTCCGGCGCCTGCGCACCGACTACGTCGACGTCTACCAGTTGCTGCGGTTCGACTACCGCACCCCGCTGGAGGAGACCTTCCTCGCGCTGTCGGATCTGGTGCGGCAAGGGAAGATCCTCTACGCGGGCACCGCGGAATGGACGGCCGAACAGTTGCTGGAGGCCAAGCCGATCGCCGACCGGCTCGGTGTCCCGCTCATCGCCAACCAGCCGCACTACTCGATGCTCTGGCGGGTCGCCGAGGCACAGGTGATGCCGGTGTGCGAACGCGCGGGCATCGGCCAGTTCGCCTCGGTGTCCCTCGCCCAGGGGGTGCTGACCGGCAAGTACCGGGCCGGCGAGATCCCCCCGGACTCGCGGGCCGCGAAGGCGGTCGAGGCCCGGCCGCTGCTCCTGCCGGATCTCCTCGACCGCGTCGGCATGCTGCGCGGCGTCGCCGACGAGGCCGGGCTGACCATGGCCCAGCTGGCGCTCGCGTGGACGCTCCAGCACAACACCGTCGCCTCGGTGGTGACCGGGGCGAGCAGCGCCGCGCAGGTGACCGAGAACGCGAAGGCGTCCGGGGTGGCGCTGGACCTCGACGTGCTGACCCAGATCGATCAGCTGCTGGGCAGCTTCGTCCAGACGGACCCTCGGCTGACCTGGTCGCCCGCCCTGCCTCGTGAGTGGTAATGACGGTTAGAACCGTCATTACCACTCACGAGACCCCAAGCCCTGCGAGAGCTTCGGCCAGCCCGGCGGTGTCACCGTCCGAGGTGGCCCACGCGACGTACCCGTCCGGCCTCGCCAGGAAGTCCGGGCCGGTGCGCGTCTCGATGGTCCGGATCCGGTCGTGGCCGTCCGCCGTCTTCCTGATCGCCTCGGAGCCGGTCACCAGCAGCGCGCGACCGTCCTCGGACACCAGCGGCACCGGGGCGAAGCGGCCGACCAGCGGGTGCTCGGCGTCCGGCGCGTAGTCGATTTCGGTCCCGTTCCCCATCGCGATGAAATGCCGCTTGGCCGCCGGGATCTCCAGTGTCTCCGCCAGCACCTCCCGGAGCGCGGCGACCTGCGGACCGGGACGCATCAGCGCGATCTGGGCACGCGTGTTGCGCAGCACGCGTGCCCCGACCGGATGCCGTTCGGTGGTGTAAGTGTCCAATAAGGACTCCGGTGCCGCGCCCCGCACCACCAGGCCCAGTTTCCAGCCGAGGTTCATCGCGTCCTGGAGGCCGAGGTTCAGTCCCTGCCCGCCGACCGGCGAATGCACATGGGCAGCGTCGCCCGCCAGGAGCACGCGCCCGCGCCGGTAGGTGGCGGCCTGCCGCGTGTTGTCGCTGAAGCGGATTCCACCGTCCAGCCTGGCGACTCGCACGTCGACCCCGCTGACGCGGCTGATGCTCGCCCGCATCTCCTCCAGCGTCAGTGGCGCGTCCCGGTCCCCCGGTCCGCCGTCGAACTCCATGGTGGCGATCTCACCCGGGATCAGGGACAGGTTCAGCATCCCGCCGGGACCGTGCATGGACGACTTCACCGCGCCGGGGTCGGCGAGTTCGGCCCGGGCGATCCGGCCGGTCATCGTCGCGCCCGTACCGGGGAACGCGATCCCCGACCGTTTCCGCACGACGCTGCGGCCGCCGTCGCAGCCCACCAGGTAGCCGGCTCGCTCGGACCGGCCGTCGGCGATCACAGCGCGGACCGACGACTCCTCTTGTACGACGTCGACGACCTCACTGCCCTGACGGACACGGACGCCGAGCCCCGTCGCCCACTCGGTGAGGATCCCTTCCAGCACATGCTGTTTGAGGATGAACCCACCGGCCGCACCCGGCGGGACCTCGTCCTCGACCAGCGGCAGACCGGCGAAGTGCCCCCTGGCACGGTTGCCTTTCATCTGGCGCGAGATTCCCCGGGCGACTTGGAACATCTCGGCCTGCGCCGCCGAGAACGCCTCGGTCAGTCCCCGCAGCCGCAGAGATTGCGAGGTGCGGCCGTTGAGCCCGCGCACTCCGTAACTCCGGTTCCGGCGAAGCGACCCGTCGGCCGCTTCCAGGACGAGCGGATCGGCCCCGGCCAGGCGGAGCTCGCCCGCCAGCAGCAGGCCGACCGGTCCGCCGCCCACGATGATCACGTCGTTCACGGCACCCCCGTATTTACAGTGTAAACGTACACCGTAAATATGATAGATACACCGTAAACCTGTCAAGCGGAGGACGTGAGATGACGCGGAGAGAGCCGTTGAACCGGGAGAAGGTTCTGGACGCGGCGCTCGCACTGGCAGCCGAGGAGGGCCTCAAGGGACTCTCGATGCGCAAGCTCGCCAAGACGCTCGGCGTCGAGGCGATGGCCCTGTACAACCACGTCCAGAACAAGACCGACATCCTCGACGGCATCGCGGAGCGCGTTTACAGCCGCATCGAGCGCGCGGATCCGGCGGCGCCGTGGCCGGAGCGGGTGCGGGTCACCGTGCTGAACATCTATCGCGTACTCGCCGAGCACCCGGTGGTGCCCATGGCCTTGGCCACCGACGAGGCCAATCCGAACTCGTTGCAGGCGTTGCTGCCGATCGACGATCTCGTCGGCGCGCTCTACGAAGCCGGCTTCGAGGGCGACGGGATCCGCGAGACGCTGGGCGCCCTGAACAGCCTTATCTTCGGCTCGTTGTTGCTCACGACCGTCGGCTTCACGACGGTACGCCGCGGTGAAGCCGAGCAGGAGCAGATGGACCCTTACCTCCGGCGGGTCGACCCTGCCGTCCTGCCCCACTTCAGCCGGGCACTGCCCTCGCTGGCGGCGGCCGATTCCGAGCGGGACTTCGCCAGGGCGCTGGATCTGCTGATCAGCGGTCTGGTCGCGGCCGCAGCATCGGGACGAGGAACCGCCTAGCCACCTCGCGGACCTGCTCGTCGTCGTCGAGATCGACGACCTGACTCGGCGTGATCAGGAACGAGGAACAGACCCGGGTCATCAGTTCGGCGACGAGTTCGACGTCGACGTCCTCCGAGACGTTGCCCGCGTGCTGCTCGCGGCGGAGCTGGCCCGCGACGAACCGCCGCACCGTAGCCAGCGTGCTCCCGCCGTCGCTGACCATCGACGGGACGAGCACGTCGGGCTCGACCGCCATGAGGCCGCCGATCAACGGGTTGTGCCGGATCGCCCGCAACGCGCTGGCGAAACCGAGCACGACGCGGTCCGCGGCGGTTTCGGCGTGCTGGATGTCGAGCAGGAACTGGTCGAAATAGCGCCGGAACTCGCGGCGGACGACCTGTTCGACCAAGGCGTCCTTGGTGGCGAACCGGCGATACGCGGTGATCCGGGAGACACCGGCGCGGCGGGCGACGTCCTCCATGGTGGACCGGCGGATCCCCATCCGGCAGAACTGTTCGTAGGCGGCGTCGAGTAGCCGAAGCGCGATCTCGTCGCCTTCCTCGGCGCGTTCGAGCGCGTCGGCGAGGGCGCGCTCCAGCAACGAATCCGGGTCTGGCGTCTTCGCGATGATTGTGCTCTCCTTGAGATACGCGGTTGCACTACTTGTATCACAGTACCAACCCGCAGGTCCGGGACTCAAGGAGGAGTACTGGCGCATGACCGAACTCAATCGACGCAAGATGCTGATCGTCAGTGGCGGAGCGACCCTCTTGGGGGCCATGGGGATGGCCCGGCCCGCCTGGGCGTGGAGTCCGAGCGGTTCGGTGGCCGGGACGGGGGCGGGCACCGATCCGAAATGGGTGTGGGACGCCGAGGCCGATCCGGTGGTCGCCGCGGTCCTCGACCGGGGACAGGTCGCGGCGGTCAACGAGGCGCTGCGGACCTGGACCAGGAACGACCAGCCGACGCCGTCCGGGTTACCGCCGGACCTGCGGGAGTTCGTCGAGCACGCGCGGCGGCTGCCATCGTGGGCCGATCAGTCCAAATTGGACCAGGCGGCCGATTTCATGAAGGTCAGCGGGCGGTTCGTCAACCTGCTGAACGGGCTCGGCGGCGGGATGCTGAGCACCGCCATCCCGAACGAGGCCAGGGCGGTCTACTACTCCAAGGGCGGCGCGGACATGAAGGACCGCGTCGCGAAGACGGCCAAACTCGGCTACGACGTCGGTTCGCTCAACGCCTACCGGCCAGACGGCCAGATGATCGTCTCGGCGGTGAAGACCCGGCTGGTGCACGCCGCCGTCCGGCATCTGCTGCCGCAGTCTCCCCACTGGCAGCAGGGAATCCCGATCAGCCAGAACGACATGCTGGTCACCTGGCACACCCTGCCGACCTACACCATGCGCAAGCTGACCGACTGGCGCGTCCGCGTCTCCGCCGCGCATTCCGCCGCCTACCTGCACAGCTGGCAGGTGACCGGCCATATGCTCGGGATCAGCGACGAGTACCTGCCCGCGACCTGGAACGCGGCCTACGCGCAGTCCGCGCAGGTGCTGGATCCGGCGATGGGACCGACGCGCGAAGGCGTCGAACTCACCGACATCCTCCTCGACATGCTCGCCGAGCAGACCAGCCCGGGCGGCGCCGACCGGCCGATGGTCAACGCGCTGGCGCGGTACATCGTCGGCGACCGGGTCTCCGAGTGGAACGGCATCCCGCGGGAGCCGGTCTGGGATCCGCTGATCGGCACCGCGTTCCCGGCGCTGGTGGCGTTCCACGAGAAGCTCATCCCGCTGCCGCTGGTGCCCCCGGTCGCCTGGGTGCTGGACGAGGCGATCCGGCAGTACATCCGGCTGTGGCTCTCGGAAGGCAGGCCGGTGAACATCGAGATCCCCGACATGAACCGGCCTTCCTGAGCCCCTCCCGTCCTCGTGACCGGCCGCATTTAGTCGACTAACTGCGACAAGCAAGGCCCCTCCCCACCTCGTGAGTGGTGCAATCCTGGGGTTCCGGGTCGCGGGGGCGTGGCTGAAGGGGCCTTACCCCTCATCTCACGCGGCGAAGGGCGCTTTCCCCGCATGCGATGCGGGGAAAGCGCCCTTCAGCCACGCGCGACCCACGTCCACTTCCTCGTGAGTGGTAATGACGGTTAGAACCGTCATTACCACTCACGAGACCGGAGCGGGACTGGTCAGCTCAGGCTTGAGCAGGGCCGGGCGTCGGGATCTTGAGCCCCCTTCGGCACCCACCGCACGTTCGCGAACGAA
This sequence comes from Amycolatopsis orientalis DSM 40040 = KCTC 9412, assembly GCF_000478275.1. Lineage (GTDB taxonomy): Bacteria > Actinomycetota > Actinomycetes > Mycobacteriales > Pseudonocardiaceae > Amycolatopsis > Amycolatopsis orientalis. The sequence continues at coordinate 38,468 of NZ_ASJB01000057.1, read as the reverse complement.
GCCGAGAACTGCCCGTCCGTGTACACCAGGAACGGCGTGTTGACGTTCTCCAGATCCAGCCCGTTGGCGAAGCACGACACCGGGATCTTCACCGTCGACTTCGGCGAGCCCGCCAGATCGGTGAACAGCTTGGTGGCGTTCACCTCGGAGAAGCACGGGTAGACGCAGTGCATGCTGATCACCGTCCGGTTCGCGGGCGCCTGATGCACGATGGTGTCGAACTCCAGCGCCGCGTCGGCGTTGAGGTAACCGCGCAGATCGTTGGTGCCGGCCGGGTTCTGGAAGTAGAGCTGCGCCGGGCCGGTGCCGGTCCAGGTCGACTTGAGCCCGTCCTGCTGGACGTTCACATCGGACTGGACGACGGAGATCTCGGCGTGCGAGGCGACGCCGTCCGGGCCGATCTCGGTGCCGCCCCAGTTCTGTGCGGAGCCGATGAAACCCTTGTACGGCGCGACATCCGTCCGGTTGAACAGTTCGAGGTCCTCGGTCGCGGTCCCGCCGCCACCGGTCGAGCCGCACGACACCGGCCCGGCGGTCTCGTCCAGCTGCCCGACCGTGACACCCTGCCCGGTCTTGAGGCCGTACCCGAGTTTGAACAGCGGGTCGTACTCGGCCGCGCCCGCGTTCAACGGCGTCTGGCAGGCGCTCTTCGGCCACGAGTACGGCAGGGTGCCCTTGAAGCCGCCCTTGACGAGCACGTCGGCGACGCCGCCGCCTTCGGTGCCGGGGAGCCAGGCCGCCACGAACGCGTCCGAGCGGTTGATCTCCTTGTTCATGTACAGCGGGCGGCCGCCCACGTAGACCGTGACGACGGGAGTGCCCTTCCCGTGGACCTTGTCCAGCACGGCCAGGTCCTCGGGGTAGAGCTTCGAGGCTTCGAGCGTCTTGCGGGTCAGGTCGCCGACGCCTTCCGCGTACGGGGTCTCACCGATGACGGCGATGACGGCGTCGTAGCCCTTCGGGTCGGTGTCGCCCTTCTCGTCGAAGGTGACGTTGACATCGCCGAGCTGCTGCTTGAGCCCCGCGAGGATCGACGTGGCGTTCGGGAAGTCGGCGTTGGTGTTGCCGGTCCCCTGCCAGCTCAGCGTCCAGCCGCCGGTCTGGTTCTGGATGCTGTCCGCGCTCTTGCCGACCACCAGCACCTTCGACTTCGGCTTCAGCGGCAGCACCTCGCCGTTGTTCTTCAACAGCGTCTGCGACGAGCGGACCGCGTCGCGCGCGAGCCACTTCTCCGTCAGGGCTTCGTCGGAGTTCGCGTAGGAGCGGTCCGACGGCTTCTGCGCTTCGTACAGCCCGGCGCGCAGCTTGACGCGCAGGATGCGGGTCACCGCGTCGTCGATCCGCGAGACCGGGATCTGCCCGCCGTTCACCTGCGCGACGGTGTTGGTGATGAACGCCTTCCAGTCGTTCGGCACCATCACGATGTCGATGCCCGCGTTGATCGCCTGCGGGCACGAGGAGTTGGTGCAGCCCGGCACCTGGCCGATGCCGTTCCAGTCGGACACGACGAGGCCGTCGAAGCCCATCTTGCCCTTGAGGATCTGGTTCAGCGCCTTGTCACTGCCGTGCAGTTTGCCCTCGTTGATCCCGAGTTCGGCGTTGGTCCAGCTGTTGAACGACACCATCACGGTCTGGGAACCCGCCGCGAGCGCGCCGTAGTAGCCCTGGCCGTGCATGTTGATCATCTCGGCCTCGGAGGCCGGGTTGACCCCTTGGTCCTGCCCCTTGAGGGTGCCGCCGTCACCGATGAAGTGCTTGGCCGTGCCGATCACGCCGTTGTAGCCGATGCGCTTGGTCGAACCGTCCTGGAGGCCGTTGATCGCCTCGTAGCCGTAGGCCCGCGTGATCCGCGGATCCTCGGAGAACCCTTCATAGGTGCGGCCCCAGCGGTCGTCCCGCACGACCGCCAGCGTCGGCGCGAACGCCCAGTCCTGGCCGGTGGCGCGGATCTGCCGGGCCGTCGCCGCGGAGATGTCGCGCACCAGGCACGGGTCGTGCGCCGCGCCGAGGCCGATGTTGTGTGGGAAGACGGTGGCGCCGTAGACGTTGTTGTTGCCGTGCACGGCGTCGATGCCCCAGATCACCGGCGTCCGTGTCCGGCTGCTCTTGGCGGCGTCCCAGTACGCGTCGGCGAGCTTCAGCCAATCCTGCTGCGAGGCGTGCTTGTCCTGGTTCGGCCACGAACCGCCGCCGTTGAGGACCGAGCCGATGGAGTACTGGCGGACCTCGTCCGGGGTGATGGCCGCGATCTCGGGCTGCGTCATCTGCCCGACCTTCTCCTCGAGGGTCATTCCCTTGAGGAGCTGGGCGATCCGCTGCTCGTCGCCGGCCTTGCCCTTGAACCGGCTTTCGACCTTCGGCCAGTCAGCGAGCGTCGGCAGGCTCTTCTCGATCCGGGCGCAGCCGTCCCGGTCGAGGGCGGGCTTCCCGATCACGGGCTGCTCGGCCGCGCCCACCGACGGCGCGGCCGCGACGGTGCCACCGAGGAGGGCGAGGCTCATCAAGGCGACGAGCGGACTTCGGTGCGCACGAGAACGTCTTGCCATGGTCTGGTCCATTCTGCGGGAGGCGGGGACCGGCCGATCCTCACCGGCGGCGGACATGCAGTCAAGAGTTTCGGACAGGTACGCCGACCGTTAATTTTTGCCATGAACTAAGGCTTGACATGGCACCCGGCCACGGGTAGATCACTTCCCCGCCGCCACGCGCCTGCCGCGCCGCTTGGCGGTGTAGGGCAGGAAGAACAGGTACAGCCCGCTGAACATCAGCAAGAAGAGCGGCGGCAGGGGCGTGTAGAGCACCCACTGGGCCGGATCGCCCTGCGCCACGACGACGAAGCAGACGATGACGGTCGCGACGAAGACGAGGGACGTCCAGCGGTGGAACGTCCGGATTCGCTTGCTCATGGGAACCTCCTGAGGTCGTTGCCGATGGCGTTGACGCTAGGGAGATCCCCGGTTCCGGCGCTTCTCGATTCCTGATCGGTGCCCGTGGCTCAAGCCGTGAGCGGTCCGACCGCCTTCACGATCTCCAGCACCGGCGCGGTGTGCAGCGTGCGGATCGCGCGCTGCGCGCCGAGCCGGTGCGTGAGGTACCGGTGCAGGGCGTCGGTGTCCGGGCACAGCGCCTGCGCGATCAGGTTGGTGGGCCCCGTCGTGGCGGCGACCACCGCCAGTTCGTCGTGCGTGGCGAGCGTCGTCGCGACCTCGTCGAGGTCGGCGGGCGCGACGGCCATCCACAGGAACGCCTGGGTGGTCACGCCGTACAGGGCCGCGTTGATCTCGACGTCGAAGAAGAGCACGCCGCGCGCGCGAAGGTCGGCGAGGCGGCGGGCCACGGTCGCCGGGGCGAGGCCGGTCGCGGCCGCGAGGTCGGCGTTGCCCAGCCGGCCGTCGGGACGGAGGGCGTCGATCAGGACGCGGTCCGAGGTGGTCAGCGGCGCGTCGTCCGCGACGATTTCCTTGGGCCGCAACGCTTCCTGCTGGTCTTCGGTCAGTGCGGCGAGCCGCCCGCGCCACGCCGTCGGCCCGCCGAGGTAGGTGTGCAGCACGAGGTGCGCGGACACCGCCGTGACACTCGCGGTGCGCGGGATGTCGTGCAGCAGCATGGCACTCGGCGAATCCTTCGGTGTATGCGCGATCGTGACGATCTCCGTGCCGCCCGAGGTCAGCTTGACCCAGGACGTGTCCGGCCGCCTGGCCAGCGAGCGGGCGAGTGTCCGCGCAGTGGCGGGCTGCGCGGTGAGCCGCACGAGCCACTGGGTCAGCCCCGTCCGGCCGGGGTCGGGCAGGCCCACCACGCGCAACCCCGCTTCGGCGCGCAGCCGCTGATAGCGGCGGGCGACGGTCTGCGTGGAGACACCGAGCACCGTCCCGATCCCGCTGAACGAAGCCCGCGCGTCGAGATGCAGCGCATGGACCAAACCACGGTCGATTTCGTCAAGCATGGAACATTTCATCCATTCGCCGCGCGACACAGGAAACAATCACCATCTTCGCCGCATCATCGTGGTCATGCAAGAAACCAAGATCCGCTCCGCCGCGCTCGGTACCCTGCTCGCGGCCGAGGCGATGAACGTGCTGGACGCGACCATCACGCAGGTCGCCGGTCCGGCCATCCACGCCGAACTCGGCGGCGCCGCTTCCGACATCCAGTGGTTCGGCGCCGCGTACACCCTCCCGTTCGCGATGCTCCTGATCACCGGCGGGAGGCTCGGTGACCTGCTGGGCCGCCGCCGCGTGTTCCTGTCCGGCGTCGCCGTGTTCGCCCTCGCGTCGCTGGGCTGCGCGCTCGCGCCGGACACCGGCGTGCTGATCGGCGCTCGAGCGGTCCAGGGACTGGCGTCCGCACTGGTGATCCCGCAGACGATCGGGTTGATCAAGGCCATGTACACCGGTCCGGCGCTGTCCGCGGCACTGGGCTGGAACGGTCCCGTGGTGGGCTTGTCCGCCGTGAGCGGGCCGCTGCTCGGCGCCCTGCTGACGGATCTGGTGTCCTGGCGGGCGGCGTTCCTGGTCAACGTGCCGATCTCGCTCGCGATCCTCGCCGCGCGACGGCTGTTGCCGGAGGACCGGGCCGCGGATCCGGTCCGGCTGGACGTGCCGGGGACCCTTCTCGCTTCACTCGGCGTCGGACTGCTGGTGTACCCGCTGATCGACCGGTGGGACTGGACCCTGTTCGCCGGCGGCGCCGCCGTGCTGGTGGTGTTCGGTTTCCACCAGCGCAGGCGGCGGAATCCTTTGGTGGAGCCGAGTTTGTTCGGTCACCGCGGATTCCCCGCGGCACTGGTGACCTCGACCCTGTTCTTCGCGGTGATGAACGGTGTGATGCTCGTCGTGGTCCTGCACCAGCAACTCGATGAGGGGCTCGGCGTACTGGCGTCCGGCCTCACGCTGCTGCCGTGGTCGGGCGGGCTGGCCGTGTCGTCGTGGGTGGCGGGCCAGTGGCTCGTGCCCCGGTACGGGCCGCGGGTCGCGTTCGCCGGGCTGACGCTGCTGCTCGCGGGAATCCTGCTGGCGATGGCGGGCCCGCTGCCGCTCGCGCTGGGGATCGGCGGGCTCGGGCTGGGCCTGTTCACGGTGCCGTTCTTCACGACCGCGCTGTCCGTCGTCCGTCCACATGAGACGGGATCGGCGGCGGGGCTGCTGAACGCGGTGCAGCAACTGGGCACGACGCTCGGGATCGCCGTACTCGGCACCGTCTTCCTGCGCGGCCATTCCCTGATCCAGGCGCTCGTGCCGGCGGCCGCGCTGGTGCTGGCGACCATGGTGACCACCGCGCTGATGCGACCGGCCAAGACGACGGCCAAGGCGACGGTTTAGCCTTCGGCCGCCTTGAACCAGGCGCCGATCCCGGCGAGCGCGCCCGGCCCGTAGTCACCGCGGACGTCCTCGGCCAGATCCGCGATGGAGACCGCGCGCAGGGCCGCTCGCCACTGGACTTCCGCGTTGGCCATCGCGCGGCTGATGGCACAGGGCGCTGTGCACGCTTCGGGCGGCGTCGCCATCGGACCGCGTTGCCGGATCTCGGTGCAGACGAAGGCCGGGCCGGGCCCGTCGATCGCCTCGACGACGTCGAGCACCGTGATCTCCGAAGGCGGCCGGGTGAGGACATAGCCGCCCGCCTTCCCTTGCACCGACCGGATCAGGCCGGCGCGGGAAAGCGCCTGGAGCTGCTTCGCGAGGTAACTCGGGGAGACGTCGTGCAGCTGCGCCAGGCGCGCGGCGGGCGCGGGTTCGTCGACCGAGGTCAGCACGACGCAGCAGTGCAGGGCCCACTCCACCCCGCCGGACATCTTCACCCGGATGACTCTAACCCGCCCCTTGACTCGGACACAATGTGTCCGAGTATCATTCTCGGACATACGGTGTCCGGGTTAGCGGACACCCCTCAACGAAGGGCACTGGGCCATGAAATTCGCGATCATCGGCGGGACCGGGCTGATCGGCTCGCAGGTCGTGCGGAACCTGAACGACGCCGGGCACGAGGCGGTGCCGCATTCGCCGTCCACCGGGGTCGACCTCCTCACCGGCCAGGGCCTGGACGCCGCCCTCGACGGCGCGGACGTCGTCGTCAATCTCACGAATTCCCCGACCTTCGACGAGGCGTCCCCCGCGTTCTTCCGGACGTCGATGGACAACCTCGTCGCCGCGGCGAAGAAGGCGGGCACCGGGCATTTCGTGATCCTGTCGATCGTCGGCGTCGACCAGGTCCCCGAGCTCGACTACTACCGGGCAAAAACGCTGCAGGAGGACATCCTCAAGAGCAGCGGGATCCCCTATTCGATCGTCCGCGCCACCCAGTTCATGGAGTTCGTCGACGCGGTCCTGTCCTGGACCGCCGACGAGAACACGGTCCGCCTGCCCGGCACGCCGATCCAGCCGATCGCCGCGGCCGACGTCGCCGCCACCGTTTCCGAGGTCTCGGCCGGGAAGCCGCTGAACGGGACCCTCGACGTCGGCGGCCCGGACGTCTACCCGCTGGACGAACTGGGCCGGATCACGTTGTCCGCCAAGGGAGACACGCGTTCGGTGACGACCGACGAGACCGCGGGCATGTTCTCCGCCGTACGCGGCGACGTCCTCACCACCAAGGACGGCGCACGCCTCGCCCCGACCCGCTACCTCGACTGGCTGAAGTAAGCATTCAGTCCTCTGGATGCGGTAGATGCATACGCAAGAACCGCATCCAGAGGACTAAACGCAGCCCGTGACGGGCGCGGGGGTCAGCTCGGCAGCAGGGCCGGGGCGGCCAGACGGCTGGCGTTGGCCGCTTCGTCGTCCGGCTGGACCTGGGCGGAGCGTTCCGCCTCGACCCGCGCGAGGTAGTTGGTGACCTCGCGCTCCCGCTTGTGCGAGTCCCAGCCCAGCAGCGGCGCCATCAGCTCCGCCACCACCGGCGCCGCCGTCACCCCGCGGTCCCGCTCCTCGATCGAGATCCGCGTACGGCGCGTGAGGACGTCCTCCAGGTGCAGCGCGCCCTCGTGCGAGACCGCGTAGACGACCTCCGCCTTGAGGTACTCCGCCGTCCCCGGGATCGGCTCGCCCAGTTCGGGACGCTCCGAGATCGACTCCAGGATGTCCTCCACCGCGGTGCCGTAGCGCTGGAGCAGGTGCTCGATCCGGCCGATCGGCAGCCCGGCGCGCTGGGCGAGCGAGTGCCGCGCGCCCCACAGTTCGTGGTACCCCGCGGCACCCACGATCGGCAGGCGTTCGGTCCACGACGACGGCGCCGGGCGGCCGAGGTCCTCCACGGCGACGTCGACCGCGTCCGCGGCCATCACCCGGTAGGTCGTGTACTTGCCACCGGCCACGATCACCAGACCGGGCACCGGATGCGCCACGGCGTGCTCCCGCGACAGCTTCGTCGTCGAGGTCGCCTTCGCGGCCAGCAGCGGCCGAAGCCCGGCGTATACGCCTTCGATGTCGTCGGCGGTGATCGGCGTGCGCAGGACCGCGTTGAGGTGATCGAGCACGTAGTCGACGTCCGCCTGGCTGGCCGCCGGGTGCTCGCGGTCGAGATCCCATTCGGTGTCGGTGGTGCCGACGATCCAGTGCCGTCCCCACGGGATGACGAACAGGACGCTCTTCTCGGTGCGCAGGATCAGCCCGGTGTCCAGGTCGATCTTCTCGCGCGGCACCACCAGGTGGATGCCCTTCGACGCGCGCACGGTGAACGGCGCCGGGATGCCCGCCGCCTCGGCCATGTCGTCGCTCCACACGCCGGTGGCCGCGACGACCGTCTTCGCCCGGACCTCGATCTCCGCACCGCTCTCACGGTCGACGACCTTGGCGCCGACGACACGCTCACCATCGCGGATCAGCGAGGTGACGCGGGCACGGGTGAGGACGGAGGCGCCCTGCTCGGCCGCCGTCCGTGCGATCGTCATCGTGTGCCGGGCGTCGTCGACCTGGGCGTCGTAGTACTGGATGGCGCCGATCAAGGCGTCGTCCGCGAGGCCGGGCGCGACCTTGGCCGCACCGCGTTTGGACAGATGCCGGTGCCGCGGCAGGGCGCGCGCTCCGCCGAGGGTGTCGTAGAGCGTGACACCCGCGCCGATGTAGCCGCGTTCCCAGACACGGTGCTTGAGCGGTACCAGGAACTTCACCGGGCGGACCAGATGCGGCGCCAGCGTCTGCAGCAGCAGACCGCGTTCCTTCAGCGCCTCCCGGACCAGCTTGAAGTCGAGGTTCTCCAGGTAACGCAGCCCGCCGTGGATCAGCTTCGAAGACCGGCTGGACGTCCCGGCGGCGAAGTCGCGGGCCTCGACGAGTGCGACGGAGAGCCCGCGCGACGCCGCGTCGAGCGCGACGCCGGCACCGGTCACTCCCCCGCCCACGACCAGGACGTCGATCTCTTCGCGGGCAAGCTTGCGCAGCGCCTCGGCGCGGTAGACCGGGGAAAGCGGTACGGGTGTCACTCTGTTCCTCCTGTTCATCGGGCTCACTCGACCTCGACCCAGTCGAGCGTGCGGCCGACGGCCTTCTGCCAGCCCGCGTAGCCCTCGGCGCGCTGCTCGTCCGTCCACGACGGAGTCCAGCGCTTGTCCTCGTTCCAGTTCTGCTCCAGCTCGTCGGTGTTCTTCCAGAACCCGACGGCCAGACCGGCCGCGTAGGCGGCCCCGAGCGCGGTGGTCTCGGCGACGACCGGCTTCGACACCGGCACGCCGAGGATGTCGGCCTGCAGCTGCATGCAGAGTTCGTTCGCGGTCACGCCACCGTCCACCCGCAGCACATCGAGCGTGACGCCCGAGTCGTTCTGCATGGCCTCGACGACGTCGCGGGTCTGGTAGCAGATCGCTTCCAGCGTCGCCCGCGCCAGATGCGCGTTGGTGGTGGCGCGGGTGAGCCCGACGATCGCGCCGCGCGCGTCCGAACGCCAGTACGGTGCGAAAAGCCCGGAGAACGCGGGGACGAAGTAGACGCCTCCGTTGTCCTCGACCTGGCGGGCGAGGCTCTCGCTCTGCGAGGCACCGCTGATGATGCCCAGCTGGTCGCGCAGCCACTGCACGGCGGAACCGGTGACGGCGATGGAGCCTTCCAGCGCGTAGACCGGCTTCTCGTCGCCGAACTGGTAGGCCAGCGTCGTCAGCAGGCCGTGCTTCGACCGCACGACCTCGTGACCGGTGTTGAGCAACAGGAAATTGCCGGTGCCGTAAGTGTTCTTGGCCTCGCCGGGCCGGAAGCACACCTGGCCGACGGTCGCCGCCTGCTGGTCGCCGAGGACACCGGTGATGGCGACCTCGCCGCCGAGCGGGCCGTCCGCGCGGGTGACGCCGAACCGGCCGTTGTTCGAGGACGGCGCGATCGACGGCAGCATCTGCTTGGGGATGTCGAAGAACGACAGCAGTTCGTCGTCCCACGCCAGGGTTTCGAGGTCCATCAGCATCGTGCGCGACGCGTTGGTCGGATCGGTCACGTGCACGCCACCGTCGGGCCCGCCGGTCAGGTTCCAGATCAGCCAGGTGTCGGTGGTGCCGAAGAGCGCGTCGCCCTTTTCGGCGTCTTCGCGGACGCCGTCGACGTTCTCCAGGATCCACTGCAGCTTGCCGCCGGAGAAGTACGTCGCGGGCGGCAGCCCGGCCTTGCGCCGGATGACGTCGCCCTTGCCGGACCGGTCCAGCGCCGAGGCGATCCGGTCGGTGCGGGTGTCCTGCCACACGATGGCGTTGCAGTACGGGCGGCCGGTGCGGCGGTTCCACACGACGGTGGTCTCGCGCTGGTTGGTGATGCCGAGCGCGGCGAGGTCGGCCGTGGTCAGGTTCGCCTTGTTGAGCGCGGTGGCGATGACCGACCGGGTCCGCTCCCAGATCTCGGTCGGATCGTGTTCGACCCAGCCCGGCTTCGGCAGGATCTGCTCGTGTTCGAGCTGGTGGCGGGCGATCTCGTTGCCACCGTGGTCGAAGATCATGAACCGAGTGCTGGTGGTGCCCTGGTCGACGGCGCCGATGTAGTCAGGCATCTCTGTCTCTCCTTTGAGGACGGCTCAGGCGGCGGGCTCGAGATCCTTGGCGGGCAAGGCTTCCGGAGCGGGATCGGCGGGCAGGTAGCGCTCGATGAAGTACTTGTAGATCGCGCCGCCGATGACCGCGCCGATGACCGGGGCCACGATCGGGATCCACCAGTACGGATAGCCGTATTGGTCGGTGAACGCGGTGTCGTAGCCGGTGAGCCAGGACATCAGCCGGGGACCGAAGTCACGGGCGGGGTTGATCGCGTAACCGGCGTTGGTGCCCCAGGCCATGCCGATCGCGACGACCAGGAAACCGACGACGACCGGGGCGAGGTTCGCGGCGGGCGCGGTGTTGCGGAGGTCGGTGATGGCGAAGATCACCAAGGCGAGGATCGCGGTTCCGATGATCTGGTCACGGAAAGCACCCCAGTCACCCACCGGCAGCGTGCCGTTACCCGGAAGAGTGGAGAAGACGCCCTGGGTCTTGATCGTGAGGCCGGGGTCGGCGGCGTTGAGCACCTCGGTGTAGTTCCAGCGCACGAGCAGCGCGGCGAGGAACGCGCCGGCGGTCTGCGCCAAGGCGTACGGGGCGACCTTGCGCCAGGAAAAACCCTTGAACACCGCCAAGGCCACCGTGATGGCGGGGTTCAGATGAGCACCACTGATCCGTGAAGCCACGTAGACACCGAGCGTGACACCGATTCCCCACGCCCACGCGATGCTGTCGTGGTCCCCGATGCCCGCGGCGACGACTTGAGCCACCACCCCGCAGCCGAACAGGATGAGGATCATCGTCCCGACGAACTCCGCCGCCAGTTCGCCCGCGAGTCCGCGAGCCTTGAGGTTTCGCACCATTGCTTCCTCCACAAAGGACACCGTTGCCCTGCTGAGGCCGAAGTTAAGTTCGGGGAAACCCGGGGTCAACGGACACCGGTCGGCATTGTCGAACGCCCGGAGACGATGTTCGACATTGTCGAATCAGGGCCGGTCGGGCTACGGTTGGGCCGTGCCCGGTCCGATCCAGTCCATCGAGCGCGCCGCCGCGATCCTGCGGTTGCTGGCGCGTGGTTCCGGCCGACTCGGGGTCGGCGAGATCGCCGATTCCCTCGAACTCGCCAAGGGAACGGCGCACGGGATCCTGCGCACCCTGCAAGGGGTCGGCTTTGTCGAACAGGACCGCGACACCGGGAAATACCAACTGGGGGCGGCACTGCTGCACCTGGGCACGAGCTACCTCGACGTCAACGAACTCCGGTCACGGGCGATCAACTGGGCCGACGCCCTGGCCGCGCGCAGCGGCGAGGCCGTCCGGATCGGCGCGCCGCTGGAGGGCAGGGTCTTGGTGGTGCACCACGTGTTCCGGCCCGATGACAGCCTGCAGACCCTCGACGTCGGCACGCTTCTGCCGTTGCACGCGACCGCGCTCGGCAAAGTCCTGCTGGCCTACGACACCGGTCTCGTGGCATCGTTGCGCACCGGCGAACCGGAGGCCTACACCCGCCGGACACTGGTCACCCAGACCGCGATCAAACGCGCCTGCGGCAAGGTCCGCGAGGCGGGCTGGGCGAGCGAGAACGGCGAGATGATCTCCGGCGAGGCCGGGATCGCGGCCCCGATCCGCGGTCACGGCGGCATCGTGGTCGGCTCGATCGGGGTGTCCGGCGCGACGGAACGGATCTGCGAAGCCGACGGCAGCCCGATCCCGCGGCTGCTCGGGCACGTGCGCGACGCGGCACGGGCGGTCTCCCGCGATCTCGGCGCGTCCCGATGGTGATGGAGGTGCTCGCGTGGTCCAGCGCTACGTGATGTCGATCGATCAGGGCACCACTTCGACAAGGTGCATCCTGTTCGACGCGCGCGGCAGGCTGGTGTCGGTCGCCCAGCGCGAGCATCAGCAGCACTTCCCGCGGCCGGGCTGGGTGGAACACGACGCGACGGAGATCTGGCGCAACGTCGGCCGGATCGTGCCGCAGGCGCTGGCCGACGCCGGCGCCGAAGCCGCGCAGGTGGTCGGCCTCGGCATCGCGAACCAGCGGGAGACCACCGTGCTGTGGGACCGGCACACCGGCAACCCGGTCGGGCGCGCGATCGTCTGGCAGGACACCCGCACCGACGCGATGCTCGAACAACTCGCCCGCGAGCCGGGCGCGGACCGCGTCCGGCAGCTGTGCGGGCTGCCGCTGGCGACGTACTTCTCCGCGCCCCGCATCCGGTGGATGCTCGACCGGACTTCCGGCCTGCGGGAACGCGCCGAACGCGGTGACGTCCTGTTCGGCACGGTCGAGAGCTGGCTGATCTGGAACCTGACCGGCGGGGCGGGCGGCGGCGTCCACGTCACCGACGTCACCAACGCCTCCCGCACCATGCTGATGAACCTGCGGACGCTGTCGTGGGACGACGAACTGCTGGAGTTCTTCGACGTCCCGCGCGCGATGCTGCCGGAGATCCGCCCGTCGACCGAGGTGTACGGGACGACGTCGCGGGTGGTGCCGGGGATCCGGATCGCGGCGGCGCTCGGTGACCAGCAGGCGGCGTTGTTCGGCCAGACCTGCTTCGCACCCGGCGAGGCGAAGTGCACCTACGGCACGGGCAGTTTCCTGCTGCTCAACACCGGCCCGACGCCGGTGCTATCGGACCACGGCATGCTGACCACGGTCGGCTTCAAGATCGGCGACGAACCCGCCGTGTACGCGCTGGAAGGCTCGATCGCCGTCACCGGGTCGCTGGTGCAGTGGTTCCGCGACGGGCTGGAACTGATCGGCAGCGCGCCCGAGATCGAGACGCTGGCCCGTACGGTCGAGGACAACGGCGGCTGTTACATCGTGCCCGCCTTCTCGGGCCTGTTCGCGCCGCACTGGCACAGCGAGGCACGCGGCGTGATCGCCGGGCTGACGTCGTACATCACCAAGGGACACCTGGCCAGGGCCGTGCTGGAGGCGACGGGCTGGCAGACACGCGAGGTCGTCGACGCGATGAACGCCGATTCCGGGCTGGCGCTGTCGACGCTCAAAGTGGACGGTGGGATGACCGCCGACAACCTGCTGATGCAGTTCGTCGCCGACGTCCTCGACGTGCCGGTGGTCCGCCCGATGGTCGCCGAGACGGTGTCGCTGGGCGCGGCGTACGCGGCCGGGTTGTCGGTCGGATACTGGCCGGACCTGGAGGGGCTGCGTCGCAACTGGCACCGCGCCGGGCAATGGCTGCCGTCCATGAACCCCGCCCGCCGCGACAGCGAGTACGCGCACTGGCGCCAGGCCGTGGAGCTGACGTTCGGCTGGATGCGGCCGGGGCCCGCCGCCGCTCCCCCTGGCTCCGACCTGGTCGAGGTCGTCCTGGCCGATCACCGCCGGATCGAGCAGCTGTTCCGGGACCTCCGCAACGACGAGGCCGATCGCCCGGCACTGGTCGCGGAGCTGTCGGCGACCCTGGTCGCCCACGTCACCGCCACGGACCGGATCGTCCGTCCTGATGGGACGGAGAGCGGCCTCGCCGACGAACTGCTGGCGGTGCTGGAGTCCACCGACTCCGAGAAAGCCTTGGTGGCACTGGAGAATTCGGTCGACGCGCATATCAGGGCCGAGGAGCGCGGACTACTGAACGAACTCCGCCGCACGATGTCCACTTCGGACCGTACGGCGCTGGGGCGCGCCTTCGCCGCGGAGCGCAGGCGGCAACTCGATCTGGACTGCGGCTCGGCCGCGCACATCCGTGAGCAAGGCGCCCGGTTGCGGTTGTAGCCGTTGACGTCCTCCGGTAGCGTGCTAGCCTTTCGCCCATGCAGCGCTTCACCCGACTCGTAGTAGTCAAGCGCGCCGGCTGAAACCAGGTCGCCGGCGCGCAGTCCGGCGACCCGTCGACACGGGGCATCTTCCCGGGACCTGGCCCTCTGGCCAGTCCGTTCCCGTTCCTGGAGACCCACGATGTCGCTCACCACTTTCCCGGTTCCCGCCCCTCGTTCGTCGCTGATGGTCCGCCGCCGGATCGCCACCTACTTCGTCGGCGGCGTCGAGCAGATCCCCGGCCTGGTCGACGCGCTCGCGCGGCACGGCAGGCTGGTCCACGACCTGTCGGTCGACGTCCGCGACGGGGTCCGGGAGAGCACCATGACGTGCGCGCTCCTGGTCGAGGAAGCCGAGGTCGAGGCCCTGCTGGCGCGGCTGCGGGAGCTGCCCGCGGTCGTCTCCTCCGAACTCGTCTGACGCTTCCGACTCGCTTGTCCGCTCGTGAGTGGTAATGACGGTTAGAACCCTCATTACCACTCACGACCCCCCGTCGGCCGGAAGCTTGCACGGTTCGATGCAGGTGAGAACGGAAGTCGTGTTCACCCGTTGACATAGTTAAGAAGCCTTCTTAACTTCAGATCATGTCTGAGACTCCCCGAAACCGCAGGTCTCAAGCCTATCGTCGGCTCAGCCTTGCCGAGAAGCACGACAAATTCGTCAACGAGTACTCACGGCGGACCCTGTTCCGGGTGGGCGCGGTCAGCGGTGCCGCGCTCGCGGCGGGCGGCGTCCTGCTCCCCGGCACCGCCACCGCGTCACCCGGCCCGACCGTGCTGCTCAACGCCGACAAGACCGCGGGCTCGGCGCTGCGGCCGTTCGGACGGCATATCGCGTTCGGCGCGGATCCGGCCCAGCAGGTCGTGGTCTCCTGGCAGGTCCCCGCGGCGGTGACCGCGCCGTTCATCCGGATCGGCACCGTCCCCGGCGACTTCAGTCCGCCCATCGCCGCCGAGGTGCGGGCGCTGACCAGCCAGATGTCCTGGCAGCATCCGGTCGAGGAAGTCCCGCCGAACGCCCCGAAGGCGATCACGCAGTACTACCTCCACGCCCGGCTCGACAGGCTGCTCCCCGACACCACGTACTACTACGTCGTCGGCCATCAGGGCTACGACCCGGCCACCGGCGGCCGGCTCGCCGACATGGCCACCTTCCGCACCGCCCCGGCGGCGGGCGGCGACGGCGCGTTCACCTTCACCGCGTTCGGCGATCAGGGCGTCGGCTACAACGCCGTCGCGACGAGCAGCCTGATCGCGGGCCTGGACCCCGCCTTCCACCTCGCCATGGGCGATCTGAGTTACGCCCTCACCGGCGAAGGCGGGCATCCGGAGGAGGACACCTACGACGCGCGGCTGTGGGACTCCTTCTTCGTCCAGAACGAGCCCGTCACCTCGCGGATCCCCTGGATGATGGCGCTCGGCAACCACGAGATGGAGGGCTGGTACTCCGCAGACGGCTACGGCGGCGTCCGGGCCCGCTTCACCATGCCGGACAACGCCTGGAGCGGCTCCACCTGCATCTACTCCTGGCGCTACCAGAACGTCGGCATGATCAGCCTCGACGGCAACGACGTCTGCTACAACAGCCCGTCCAACCTCGGCTACACCAAGGGCAAGCAGCTCTCGTGGCTCGAGAAGACCCTCAAGGCCTTCCGCGCGGACCCCACGATCGACTTCGTCGTCGTGTACTGCCACCAGTGCACGTACTCGACCTGTCATTCCAACGGGGCCGAACTCGGCGCGCAGCAGGACTGGGCGCCGCTGTTCGACAAATACCAGGTCGACCTGGTGCTCAACGGGCACAACCACATCTACGAGCGCACCGACCCGATCCGCGCGGGCAAGGCCACCAAGAAGCTCCCGTCGCGGGGCACCGCGAACCCGGTCAAGGACGGCACCACCTACATCACCGCGGGCGGCGGCGGGGACAGCGTCTCCGAGTTCCCCGCCCCCGACACCTATCTCGGGCACGAGACCGCCAACGACTCCCCCATCCCGATGAAGTTCTCGTACGAGGACGGGCACAGTACGACCAAGAAGGTCACCTGGTCCCGCGTGCGGTTCCGCGGCTACAGCCTGGTGGCCGTCGACGTCGTCCCGGCCGCGGGCGGCACGCCGGCGGGGCTGGAAGTCCGGGCGATCAGTGCGGACGGAACGCTGATAGATCAGATCACTCTGCGGCGAAGCTGACCAACGGCGGCCCTCGTTCCCGCCGTCCGGGGGCCGCCGTTCCTCCTCGGCACATCGGCCGAAAAGCCATTTCTCCTCGGCCGATCGGCCGAGGAGTTTCTTTGAAAGATAATAGGGAAGGTGAACCAGCCTTATCGCGTCGACCTGACTGTTACCCGTTCATGACATAAACGGGACGAGGACCAGACCGATCGCCGTTCCCGGCGCGAACCGACCGCTACCTCGGCCACCGTTTCCCTGATCCCCCGCCTGGAAAAGTGCGTTCGACCGCGTTCTCGACGGCCGCTCTGAAAGCGCTTACCAGGAAGTCCGCGAGAGAAGGTCCCAAGTCGGGCGAAGCGCCGCCCGACGGCGAATCCGCCGCCGTCAGCCGCTCCGCGGCCGCGCCGACGACAGCGTCGGCCACCGGCGCCATCCGGTCCATGAGCTGCCCGAGGAACCGCAGGACGTCGACCGGCGGGATTCCGGCCTCCGCCAGCTGCGCGACCGCCTGCGCGACGGGCGGCCGCGCGATCGCGGCCGCTCCGGAATCGTCCCGGCCGAGCAGACCGTGCCGCTCCAGCGCACAGAAGACCGGTGGCTGGACGCGCGCGATCTCGGCCAGCGCCGCATTCGTCCGCGCGGCACCCGGATCCGCGGTGGACGTGCCCAGCATCGCCGCGATGGAAGCCAGATTGAAGCCTTGTTCCTGCAGCGTGGTGATACGTTCCAGCCGCCGGAGATGGACCGGGCCGTAATAGGCGGACCGGCCGTGCCGCACCGGCGGCGGCAGTAATCCCCTCGTCTGATGCGCCCGGATATTGCGCGGCGACATCCCGACGATCGCGGAAAGTTCCCCGATCGTGTATCCGGCCGGTCTCGACGAAAAGGACTTCACGACTTCGAGTTTAACCATGGGCCGGCGCCGTTCCTTTTCGGCTCGCCAGGCGTAAGTGCATGATGCAGGTTTGCACGATTCGATGTCAGCCCACGCCGGTTTTGCCTCGATTTCCCCCGCCCGATTGCTCCAGTCGGGCGATCTTGGTGGGCAGGGGCGCCCCGGAAGGTTTAGATGCACTTCAAGACATCCGATGTCTTACCTTGTCACCGCCGCGGAGCGCCGCTGAACCCGATGGCCGGTCGTCGAAGTCCGATCCTTGACCCCAGGAGGTTTCATGTTCTGGAAACGCATCGCGGTCGCCGCCGTGGCGGCGGCGGGCGTGGCCGCGGCCACGCTGGTGTCGCACCAGGGCACCACCACGGCCGCGGTGGTGCCCGCGGCGGCGAAGGTGCCCGCGTTCGACCACATCGTGCTGGTGATGTTCGAGAACAAGGACTACAAGGAGATCAACGGCAGCTCCAAGGCCCCGTATTTCGCCAAGCTCGCCTCACAGGGCGCCAAGTTCACCAAGGCGTACGGGACGACGCACCCGAGCCAGCCGAACTACATCGCCCAGTTCGCGGGTTCGACCCATGGCGTGGACAGCAACAAGTGCCAGGACCTGGGGAACAAGGAGAACATCGCCTCCCAGCTGGCCGGGATCGGCAAGACCTTCACCGGTTACGCCGAAAGCATGCCGTCGGACGGCTACACGGGCTGTACCAAGGGCAAGTACGCCCGCAAGCACAACAGCTGGGTGAGCTTCAGCAACGTCCCGGCGTCGGCGAACAAGCGGTTCTCCGCTTTCCCGTCCGACTTCACGAAACTGCCGCACGTCGCCTTCGTGACCCCTGACCTCTGCAGCGACATGCACGACTGCTCCGTCGACACGGGCGACAAGTGGCTGAAGAACAACCTGGACGCCTACGCCCAGTGGGCGAAGACGCACAACAGCCTGCTGATCGTCACCTTCGACGAGGACAGCGGAACGTCGGTGAACCAGATCTTCACCACCTTCGTCGGCGCCCACGTGAAGCCGGGGAACTACGGCGAATCCATCAACCACTACTCGATCCTGCGCACCATGGAGGCCGCTTTCGGCCTTCCTGGCATCGCCAACGCGGCGAACAAGCCGCCGATCACGAGTGTGTGGCAGTAACCGGACGATCCCCGCGGGCGTGTCCACTGTGGACACGCCCGCGGGCGGTCAAGACGAAGCCAGGCAGGAAGGCCCGACCGTGAACACCCGCACCCGCACGCTGCTGGCCGTCACCGGAGTGCTCGCGCTGGCCGCGGCCGCCGTGATCTACGTCGGGATGGCGCGAAATCCGGACACCGCGTCGGCGGGCACCAGCGGCGCGGTCACCCTCACCGGGCCGCGACTGCTGTTCCGCAGCACCGCCGACGCCGACCGCGGGCACGTGTCCAGTGTCGCCACGAGCGATCCCGGCGGGCCACGGGCGGTGTCGACGGTGACCTGTAGCCGGGTCCACGCCGCGGGCGGCACCGGGATCTGCCTGCGCCCGGAGACCGGCCTGACCACCTATCAGCTCGCCGTCCTCGACGGCGGCCTCGCGGTGACCCAGGAGATCCCGCTGGTCGGGGTGCCCAACCGGGCCAGGGTCTCGCCCGACGGACGCCGTCTCGCGTGGACGGTGTTCGTCTCCGGCGACTCCTACAACGGCGGCCGGTTCTCCACCCGCGCCGGCATCCTCGACCTCACCACGGGCGAAGTCGAAGCGACGCTGGAGGACTTCGCCGTGACCGTGGACGGCGCGCCGTACCGGGCGGTGGACGTCAACTTCTGGGGCGTCACCTTCACCCGGCACCCGGACCGGTTCTACGCCACGATGTCCACCGGTTCCCATCGGTATCTCGTGGAAGGCGACGTCAAGGCCCGTACCGTCAAGACGCTGCGGGACAACGTGGAATGCCCGTCGCTCTCTCCCGACGAGACCCGCGTCGCCTACAAGGCCGCGATCGACGGCGATCCGGTCAAGGGCTGGCGGATCTCGGTGCTCGACCTCGCGACCGGCACCGTCACGCCGCTCGGCGAGACCCGCAGCGTCGATGACCAGCCCGCCTGGCTCGACGACCGCACCGTCGCCTACGCGCTGCCCCGTTCGCCGGGGCACTCGGACGTCTGGGCGGTCGCCGCCGACGGCACGGGTGGCCCGCGCCTGCTCATCCCGGAGGCCGAATCACCCGCCGCGCTCCCCTAGGCTGCCGGACATGAAGGCCGCGCTGCTGATCGTCGACATGCAGGACATGCTCGTTCCCCTGGTCTGGCGCGGCGAAGAGCTGGCGCTCCGGATCGCCGCACTGGCGCGCAGGGCTCGCGCGGAAGGCGTTCCGGTGATCGCCCTGCGGCAGATCGGCGCCGTCGGCACGGACTTCGATCCTTCCTCACCCGGCACCCGGGTCAGCTCGCTGCTCGGCCTCGAACCGGTCGACGTGGTGGTCGACAAGACGGCGACGGATTCCTTCTACCGCACCGGCCTGGCGGGACTGCTCGTCGACCGGGACGTCGACACCGTGGTGCTGACCGGGCTGGCCACCGACTACTGCGTCGACGCGACCGCCCGGTCCGCGCAGAGCCACGGTCTGGACGTCGTGCTGGTCGGCGACGGCCACTCGCCGTCCGCCGACGGCGATCCGACCACCGGCCTGACCGCCGAACAGGTCATCGCCCGGCACAATCTCCTGCTGAGCACCGCGATCCACCCCGGCGGGAGGCTGCGGGTGGTGCCCGCGGCGGAGGTCGTGTTCACCGCGTGAGCGGGCGTGCTCGTAGGATCGGCAGGCCATGATCACGAACTTCCTGCTCGACCACTCGGCCCTCGTACCGGTGGCGATCCTCCTGGTCGCGCTCGTCTGCGCGGCCCTGGGTCGTGTGTTCACCCGCAGGCGCCGGATCCTGTGGGCACTGGCGGGGTTGAGCCTCCTGCCGGTCTTCGCGCTGACGCTGGTGCCCACCGTGAACCGGATCGACGGGATCCTGTGCACGGTCCAGTTCGCCATGCCGACGCTGGGCACGGTGGAACTCCTGGCCAACGTCGCGCTGTTCCTGCCACCGGCGTACTTCGCCGCGCTGGCGACGGGGCGGCCGCTGACGACGCTCGCGGCGGGCGCTGGACTGTCCGCCGTGATCGAAACGCTGCAGGCGCTCGTTCCCGCGATCGGCCGCGCCTGCGACACCAACGACTGGCTGATGAACACCGTCGGCGCGGTTCTGGGCGTGCTCCTCGCGCTCGGCACGGGACGGCTGGCGGACCGCCGGTGTCAGTCCGGCAGCTCGACGGGCGCGATGTCGTCGTAGACGTCGCCCGGCCCCGGATTCGCCGGATCCGTCTCGCCGCCGAAGTGGTGCAGCACGCCCCACACCGCGTTGAGCGCCGTCTGGACCGCGCCTTCCGCCCACCCCGCCGTCCACGAAACATCGTCGCCCGCCAGGAAGAGGCCCCGATGGCGCTCGTCCAGCCTGTCCTGCATGAAATGCGTGAACAGCCGGTGCTGGTAGCGGTAGTGGCCGGGCAGGTTGGCCTTGAACGCGCCCATGAAATGCGGTTCGGCCTCCCAGGACACCGTCACCGGGTCGCCGATGATGTGCCGCCGGACGTCGACACCCGGGTAGATCTCCCGCAGCGACTGCAGCATCACCTCGACCCGTTCGGAGACCGAAAGCGGCAGCCACTTCAGCGAATCGTCGGCCCAGGTGTAGGACAGGCAGATCACCGCGGGCGCGTCCGGGTCGTCGCCGAGCAGGTAGGTGCCGCGCGGCATGCGGTCGGTCAGCGTCATGCTCATCGTGTCGCGCCCGGTCACGGGGTCCTTGTCCAGCCAGAACGGCCGGTCGACCGGGACGAAGACCTTCGAGGACTCCATGTAGTGCGTGCGCTCGATCGCCGTCCAGTGGTCGATCGGGAACAGTGCCTCGTCGCATTCGATCTTCGACAGCAGCATCCAGCTCTGCGCGGTGAACACCGCCGCGGGATAGGTGCGGATCCGGCCTTCGGTGTCGGTCACCGTGATGTTGTTCGGCGCGGTGCGGTGCAACCGGGCGACGCCGGGGTTCGGCCGTCCGCCGTGCAGCGTGCTCAAACTCGTTCCGGCCGGCCAGAACGCGAGGTTCTCCGGCGCGTGTTCCCACAGCCGCAAGGGAAGCTGCCTGCTCCCGCCGGTGATGCTGCGGTGTTCGTCGTCGGCGCCGGTGTAGACCACCCGCAGGATCTCGAGGATGGAGTTCGGGAAGTCGGTGTCCCAGCCACCGGTGCCGAAGCCGACCTGCCCGAAGATCTCGCGGTCGCGGAACGAGGCGAACGCGGGTGAGTCACAGAGGAAACCGTAGAACGTCTGGTTGTCCAGCCGCGGCACGAGTTCGTTCCACAGCCGCTTGATCGTCTTCGTGTCCCGGTCGCGGATCGCCTTCTGCATCTCGGCGAAGGCGGCCTGCTCGGACAGCGTGCTGTCCCAGGCGGCCGCGACCTTGCCGAACACCGCGGGAAGCTCGTCCGCGGTGCGCGCGTAGTGGCTCTCCCCCTTGAGATCGACGACCGTGCTCGGCGTTCCGGGTGCCAGCGGGTTCGGGAACGGCGTCGTCTCCAGGCCGACCTTGTCGATGTAGTGGAAGAGCGCGGTGGACGCCGGCGGGAAGCGCATCGCGCCCATCTCCGCGACGAGGTCGTCCGGGCAGCCGGGGAACCGGACGGTGCGCAGCCGGCCGCCGATCTCGGCGATCTCGTGGACCACCGGCCGCAGGCCCAGTTTCATCAGCTCGTACGCGGCGACGATGCCCGAAAGCCCGCCGCCGATCACCGCGACCTCGGTACCGTGCCGCTCGGCCGGAAGCGAGCCGAGCCCGGCCGGATGGGCGAGGAAATCGTCGTAGGCGAACGGGAAATCGGGGCCGAACATCGTGATCGGCCGTCCGGCCGGTTCGTCGTGGTGGATCGCGGTCGGAACGGCGGACGTCATACGGTGCTTCCTTGGTCGGTCAGTGTCCGGTACAGCTCGGGCCGTCGGTCGGCCAGGTGGGTGTTCTCCCGCCGCGACGCGACGAGCGCCTCGCGGGTGACTTCGGCGCTGATCAGCTCCGTGCCGCCGCCGGCGCGAGCGAGCATTTCGCCGGTCGGGGCGACGACGCAGGAGCGGCCGCAGTAGGTCAGTTCCTGTTCGGTGTCGCAGCGGTTCGCGTAGGCGACGAACAGCTGGCTTTCGTAGGCTCTGGCGGGAACCAGCGTTTCGGCGACCAGTTCGTACGGGCTCATCAGCGCGGTCGGGACCACGAGCAGTTCGGTCCCGGCCAGCGCGTGCGCCCGCACCAGTTCGGGGAATTCGACGTCATAGCAGATCAGCAGGCCGACCCGGACGCCGCCGAGATCGGCCTGCACGACCGCCTCGGTGCCCGGCTCGAACCACGACCGGTCGATGTCGCCGAACAGATGTGTCTTGCGGTAGTTCGCCAGGCGCCGCCCGGCCGCGTCGATCAGCTGGACGCTGTTGTGGACCCGGCCGCCGTCGGACTCGGGATAGCCGTAGGCCAGCGCGACACCGGTTTCCCTGGCCAGCGCGGACATCCGGGCCGCGGTGGGGCCGTCGGCCGGTTCCGCGAGCGCGTGGGACCTGGAGCCGATGTGATAGCCGGTGGTGATCATTTCGGCGGCGATCACCAGATCGGCGCCGGACGCCGCGACCGCGCCGGGCAGTTCGGCGTACGGGCCCTGGTGGACGGCGATCTTCATGCCGACGACGATACCTGCCGTTTCATGCCGCCGATACAAGCAGATCGTTGCGTTGTGGCGGAATTGACCAGTGGTCTGGTGTGGTAAAGAGCAATAGGGCGGCGGTTTGTTGTGGGTAGGGTCTCGTGAGTGGTAATGACGGTTAGAACCGTCATTACCACTCACGAGGCATCTCAGGTCGACTTCTGCCCGTCGATGCTCTCGCGCAGGATGTCGGCGTGCCCGGCGTGCTGCGCGGTCTCGGCGATCACGTGCGTCAGCACCCGACGCACACTGCGCACCGCCCCCGGCTCGTTCCAGGGCGCCTCCGGCAGCGGATGCGTGGCGGACAGGTCAGGGATCGAGGCGATGATCTCCGACGTCCGCGCGGCGATCCGCGCGTACTGCTCGAGGATCCCCGCGAGGGTGTCGCCGGGCAGCATCCGGAAGTTGTTCCGGTGGTCGATCGCCCACTGCGGGAACTCGCGGGCGGTCCCGGCGCCGAGGTCGGCCCAGGTGACACCGTCCGGCAGGTCGTAGCTCATCGCGGACGGTCCCTCGACGGCGAACCGCAGCCACATCTCCTCGATCGACGCGACGTGCTTGAGCAGGCCGCCGAGGCACAGCTCGCTGACCGTCGGATGCTCGCCGAGCTGGTCATCGGTGAGGCCCTGGACGGTGCCGGTGAGGGTGGCGCGGACGGTGTCGAGGGCTTCGATCAGGTCGGCGCGCTCGGCGTCGAGGATGGTGGCGGTCATCGGGCCCTCCGGGTTGTCGTTTTCTGGCACAAGACGACTCTCGCAGGGGTAGAGGACAGGTTGTGGCCTCTACTCGGGGCAAGATGGAAGACATGCCGAAGACCTCCGCCCGCCTGCTGTCGATGCTCTCGCTGCTGCAGGCGCGCCGCGACTGGCCGGGGGCGCTGCTGGCCGAACGGCTGGACATCAGCCCGCGCACGGTCCGGCGCGACGTCGACAGGCTCCGCGAACTCGGTTACCCCATCGCCACCATCAAGGGACCCGACGGTGGCTACCGGCTCGACGCCGGTTCCGAGCTGCCGCCGCTGCTGTTCGACGACGAGCAGGCTGTCGCGCTGGCCGTCGCACTCCAGATCGCCACCACCAGCGGCGCGGGGATCGAGGAAGCGGCCATGCGGGCGCTGCACACCGTCCGGCAGGTGATGCCGTCGCGGTTGCGGCGCCGCATCGACACCTTGCGCGTCACGGCCGTCGAGTCGCCCGCGAACCGGGCGGATCCCCGCGTCGACGGCGACGTCCTGCTGACGCTCGGCGCGGCCGTGCACGCCCGCGAGATCCTGCGCTTCGACTACGCGGGCGCTTCGCCGCCGCGCCGGGTGGAACCGCACCACCTGGTCACCTGGCACGGCCGCTGGTACCTCGTCGCCTGGGACTCCGACCGCGAGGACTGGCGCACTTTCCGGGCCGACAGGATCACGCCGCGGACGCCGACGGGCCCGCGGTTCACGCCGCGGGACCTGCCCGCCGACGACGTCGCCACGTTCGTCGCGAGCAGGTTCCGCGGCTCCGACGGCTCCGGCGACTGGCCGTGCCAGGGAGAGGTGATCCTCGATCTCCCCGCCACCACCGTCGCGCACTACGTCCGCGACGGCGTCGTCGAAGAAGCCGGGCCGGACCGGTGCCGGCTCGTGCTCGGATCGTGGTCCTGGGCCGGGCTGGCGGCGAGCATCGGACGGTTCGACGCGGACATCGAAGTCGTCGGGCCCCCGGAACTCAAGGAGGCCTTCGCCTCGCTGGCCCGCCGCTACGCCCAGGCGGCCCGCGTTTAGTCCTCTGGATGCGGACCGGTCCACAAAGGACTCGAAGTCGGCGGATGATCCACCCGGTTGCGCGAGGCCCCCGCCGGGTACCCAGCCCGGATGGAGATATTGCTCGCCGGGGCAGGCGTTCTGGCGTTGTGCGCCGCGGTGCTGCCGAACCTGCTGCACGAACGCGCGCTGTCGATGCCACTGGTCCTGCTGGTGGGCGGGCTGATCTTCGGGTTGCTCCCGTTCGGATACCCGTACGGCCAGGGCGTGCTCGATCCGCGGTCGCATGTGGGCGCTGTGGAGGTGATCACCGAACTCGGCGTCCTGGTGTCGCTGGTGGGCGCCGGGCTCAAGTCCGACCGGCTGATCGGCTGGCGATCGTGGAACTCGACCTGGCGGCTGCTGGCGATCACGCTGCCGCTGTCGGTCGGCGCGGTGGCCCTGCTCGGCTGGTGGGCGCTCGCCCTGTCCCCGGCGGCCGCGCTGCTGCTGGGCGCCGTCCTGTCACCGACCGATCCGGTGCTGGCGAGCGACGTCCAGGTCCCCGCGCCGCATACCGACGACGGCCGGGGCGCGGACAACGAGATCAGGTTCACGCTCACCTCGGAAGCCGGGCTCAACGACGGGCTGGCGATGCCGTTCGTGCTGGTGGCGCTCGTCCTGGCCGGAACGGCGAGCACCTCTCCCGTGCCGTGGCTGCTGACCGAGGTCGTCGTGCCGCTCGCGGTCGCCGTGCTGGTGGGGCTCGCCTGCGGCCGGTTGCTGTCCTGGCTCATGTTCCGGGTGCGGCACGAGCGGCTGCGCCTGGGCGAGTACTCCGACGGGCTGGTGGTGCTGGCCATCGCGTTCCTCCCCTTCGCGCTGTGCGAATGGCTCGGAGGGATCGGCTTCGTCGCGGTGTTCACCACCGCCGCGACCATCCGCGCCAGCGAACGCTCCCACGAGTACCACGGGGTACTGCACGAATTCGGTGATCAGCTGGAACGGCTCTTCGTCGCGCTGGCCCTGCTCGGCCTCGGTGTCGCACTGGGCGACGGGCTCCTGGCCGATCTGCGGCTCGTCGAGATCCTCGTGGCGGTGGTGGCGGTGGTCGTCGTGCGCCCGCTGTTCGGCGGGCTGGCCCTGCTCGGTGGCGCCACCACCCGCCCGGCGGCGACGGCGATCGCCTTCTTCGGCATCCGCGGGATCGGGAGTCTCTACTACCTGTCCTACGCCCTGGGGCACGGCGACTTCCCGATGGCCGACTCCCTCTGGCGGGTCACGGCGCTCACGATCGCGGTGTCGGTCCTCGTGCACGGCCTGCTGTCCGGTCCGGTGATGCGCAAACTCGAGAAGCGGGGCATGCAGCACCCTCGCGTTTAGCCCGCTAAACGCGCCATTCCCGGCCCTCGAGCCGCGCTTTCACCCGCCGCAAGGTGGCGGCGATATTGGCCCGGTTGGTCGCGGCGCGATCGGGCTGACCGGTGATGAGGATGGCGAGCGGGACGAACCACGGCGGTACCCGCAGCCAGTTGGTCACGGTGACCCGGCTGCCGTCGCCGTCGGGCCGGATGTCGTATTCCCAGCGGGAAATCGGCACGAAGAACGGCGTGCGCACCCGGTAGGCGAACCGGCGCCCCGGTTCGGCTTCGATGATCTCGGCGTGGGTCACCCAGCGCCGCAGGCCGTTGCGGTTGCTGCCGGAGAACCAGTTCCCGACGGCGGCCTCGGTCGCGCCGCGGATCCAGCGGGCCTTGCGGAGTTCCTCGGCGCATTCGGCCATCGCGACGGGGTCGCTGATCAACCGGTACACCTTCTCCGGCGGGGCGTCGATCGAGACCTCTCCGGTGGCGAGCGGCTCGGTATAGGTCAAGGTCTGCCTCGGCTTCGTCACCATCGCGCCTCCCACTCGACCCTGCCAGCCCACCAGTACGCGGCCGCACGGTCAAGGCGGTGCGGCAAGCACAGCACGTTCGCGGGAGAATCATCGTGCGGCGATGAGTGCTTGGGGCGCGCTCTGCTTCATCCGGGTACGAAGCGAGGTCAGGTGGCCGGCTCCGCCGGGAACGTCACCTCGAAGCCCAAGGCCCGCAGCATCCCGGTGAGCATCGACTTGGTGTTGGCCTTGGCGCGTTCGAGCAGACCGGAATGCTGCGCGGCTTCGGCGATCCGCTGCTCCGCGGCGAGATGGAACTGCCGCTGATCCGGTACGGACACCAGTGCCCCGAGCCGGTCGATCAGACCGCGTTCCTGGCCGAAGACGTAGCTGCGCTCGTGGTCCAGATTGGGTTTCGCCAGCCGGGGTTCCGGCAGCCGCACCTCGACCGACCGCCGGTCCTCCGAGACGGTGAGCGAATTCTCCACCAGCGGCCCGAAATCGATGTAGGCGTCGACCGTTCCCGCGGCCACGAACAGGGTCCGCTCCCCGGCGATGCTCGCGGGCACCCACTTGACGTCCTTCTCGATGTCGACGACGACCTGGTAGTCACCGGCCGCCGCGTGATACTGGCTCAGATCGCGGACGGCCTGGAGCACCGCGGGCTGCGAACGGTCCACAGTGGACGTTCCGAACGGGTCGATCTTCGGCAGCAGACCGGTTATCTGCAGTGCCGCGGCGACGATCAGGAGCCCGATCACCGCGAACGCGCCGAGACGCACCCAGCGTTTCTTCACGCCCACCACCGCCTCTCCAGGGCGGGGATACCCGGCCGGCACCGGGCCGAAGCGTCTGGCGACCGTTTCTCGGACGATCGGCGGAACCGGTCTCCGCACTTGGAGTAGTTTGACCGCATGCAGAACGTCTTGCCCGCGCCGGAGAAGACCGGGCTGAACCTCCGGACACTCCACTGGGCGGGATTCACCGGGATCGCCGTGCTGGTGCTGGTCACGTCCGGGATCGGCCTGCCCTCGGTCCTGGTGGTGGCGCTGGGGGTCACCGGGATGGCCACCCTGGTGCTGTCCTGGCTGGGCATCGGACGGCTCGCCGCCGCACTGCCGGAACGGCGGCTGTACTGGATCGCGGTCTCGTGGTGCGTACCGCTGCTGGCCGCGCGGCCGCTGTTCAGCGGCGACATCAACAGCTATCTGGCACAGGGCCTGATCGCCGCCAAGGGCTTCGACACCTATCTCGTCGGACCGGCCGAGGCGCTCGGCGCCGATTCGCCGGTGACGCTGGCGGTCAGCCACTACTGGCGGGACACGCCCGCGCCGTACGGTCCGGCGTTCGTCGCGCTGGCCCGCACGATCGCCGGGATCGCCGGGGACGAGCTGGTCGCGACGGTGCTGCTGCATCGCCTGCTGGGGCTGGCGGGGATCGCGCTCATGGCGTGGGCGCTCCCCCGGCTCGCCCGCCGCGCCGGGGTGTCGCCGTCGATCGCGCTGTGGCTTGCCCTGCTCAACCCGCTCGTGCTGTGGCACGTCGTGGCGGGCGTGCACAACGACGGGCTCATGGTCGGCCTGATGGTCGCCGGGCTGGAACTCGTCCTCATGGGCGCGGCGAGGACCGGCGCCGCCCGGCCCGCGTTGATCGCGGCCGGTGTGATCGCGGTGAGCGCCGCCGCGAACGTCAAGATCGTGGCCGTCGCGGCCCTGCTGTTCGTCGGCGTCGACCTGTTCCGCCGGGCGACCCCCGCCGGCCGGGTGGCGGTGGCGCTGGGACTGCCCGCCGGATTCGCCGCGGTCACGGTGGCGATCTCCCTCGGCAGCGGGCTCGGTTTCGGCTGGGTCCGGGTACTTTCCGGGGTTTCCGGGCAGGTCCACAGCTGGATGGCGCCCACCAACGAACTCGGCTTCCTCGTCGGTGGGGTCGGCAAGCTCTTCGGCGCGGACCTGACCGACGGCGCGATCAAGGTGTTCTCGCTCATCGGCGCCATCCTCGGCCTGGCCGTGGGGGCCAGGCTGCTGTGGCTCACCTACCGGGAGAAGCTGCATCCGCTCTACGGCGCGGGGCTGACCTTCGCCGCGATGCTGGTCCTCGGTCCGGTCGTGCAGCCGTGGTATCTCCTGTGGACGGTCGCGCTGCTCGCCGTGAGCCTCACGACCGGCCGCGGTCGCTGGATCCTCGCCGGGATCAGCGCGGTGTTCGGGGTGCTCCTCCCGCCCGCGAACGGCGGCGCGGTGTCCCTGGCACTGGGTTACCTGATCGCCGTCGTGCTGATCGGCGGGACCTTGTTCGTGCTCAGGCGCAAGAACCTCTTGCCGGAGATCAGGTTCCGCAAGAGCCGGGCCTGAGCATGAGGGTCACGCCAGGAGGTCGTCCAAAGTCAGCTTCGCGACCTCCTCGGCGTCCGGGAGCAGCCGGGCCGGAACCGGATCGAAGCCCCCGTCCTCCTGCGGGACCGCGCCGAGTTCCTTGACCAGATCGATCTGATCCGCCACGTACTTCGCGAGCCTGAACCGGTCGCGGGCGATGAGATCGGCCGAGCCGACGGCTTCGGTGATGGCCAGCGCTCGGATCTGCTTGAACCGCTCCACCTCACCGGACAACCATTCGGTGGCGGCGCGCTGCTGGAGCGACGCCAGCTGCGGGAAGCGCAGTTCGTCGTGCTCGGTCCGGCATTCGACCCGCAGGACGAGGTAGTCGAACCCGGTGAGGAGGCCGGAGTCGCTCCGTAGCCTGCCGTTCTCCATCCGGAGGCCGGCGGGCAGTTCGTGCTCCTGGGCGTTGATGAGCACGAGGCTCCCGGAGCGCAGAACCTGCCCGCCACCGCCGTCGGAGACCAGCGTGTGGTGCAGGCCGAGCACCGGGGCCTCCTTCTGCGCGTCCAGCACGATGCCGAGTCCCTGGGAGATCTTGTCCGCGATGTCGGCGGCCATGCTGAGCGGCGGTCCGATCAGCGAGGCCAGCTTCCCGCCGATCTCGACCGCCGCGGCCAGCGGCCCGGCGACCGTGGCGCGGTAAAGCCCCGCTTCCAGCTCGACGGTGCCACCGACGAACGGAAGCAGCGTCGTCATCGGGTAATCCAGATACACCCCGGCCGAAAGCGGCGCCGAGGGTTTGGTGAACCGCGTGAACGGAGTCGCGCGTCCGGCGAAGCTGAGCGTCACCCCGCCGTGCAGGGCCGGGAAGTGGTCGTTACCCCAGCTACGGGCGGTCGCGAGAAACCCTTCGGCCAGCCACAACCGGACATACCCTTCGCCCGGGTCCAAGGGCTCGGCGCCGTCGTCGGCGTAGAACCTCAGGGTGAGCTGTTTCGCGTTGGTGGTGAACCAGCTCCTCACCTGGTCACCGACTTTGCGGATGTTTCCGCTCATGAGGTTCCCTTTCTCTTGTCCCGCAGGAAGAACAGCACGTCGAGGCAGGCGTACGGCGAGTCGGTCCCGACGCGGTCCGCCTTGTACACCATCGTCTTCAGATCGGCGACGAGACTGAACAAGGCAGGCCCGGTG
The DNA here is from genome assembly GCF_000478275.1 of Amycolatopsis orientalis DSM 40040 = KCTC 9412. Classification (GTDB taxonomy): domain Bacteria; phylum Actinomycetota; class Actinomycetes; order Mycobacteriales; family Pseudonocardiaceae; genus Amycolatopsis; species Amycolatopsis orientalis. Next base: position 8,817 of record NZ_ASJB01000057.1, on the reverse strand, counting down.
GTCCCCTCGAAACGGTTCGCCGCCCGCCAGATCATCTCGACGGCGTCCCTGGCGAGCCGGTCCGGCAGCGGCGGGATGACCAGCACCGCGTCGACCGCCTTGTCCATCGCCGCCGTCGCCGCCCGGACGAAGGGCTCACGTGCCCTTCCCAGCGGTGTCGGCGGTCCGTCCACCGGTTCCGCCTGCAATACCACCAAAGCCACCGGGTCCTTGGTCAGTGAGTACAGGTCCAGCAGGTCTTCGCGGCTGTTCGAACCACGGCTCGACGCGCGGCTCGCTTCCCCGAACGTGTCGCGGACGCGGAACTGCCAGCCCGCCGACGAACGCACCGGAGTGCCCACCACGTGCACCAGCCGTTTGAATCCGGGCATGTCCTCGTTCCACACCGGGCCCGGCCACAGGCTCACCGGGGCGTGGAGAAGTTTCCCGCCGGCGGGCCGGGTCAGGACACCGGGTTCGGCCACCGGTCCGGGAAGCCACCGGGTCCACACGACCCGGGGCAGGTCCTTCGTCGGCATTCCCTGGCCGAGATCGTTTTCCCAGGGGAAGGCGAACTGGTCCTCGCGGGGGATCTCCAGGAGGACGATCGCCGTGGTGGTCGGGATCATCAGGTCCACCAGGAGGTCCACCACGCCCTCCGGGAAGGGCGGCTCGATGTCCGGCTGGTAGACCTCGGACCAGAGCGGGGTCGCGAGATACTTCCGCTCACGGTCCTTTTTCGGTTCCTCGGCGAGTTTGGCGAGTTCCCGCCCGGGATAGCCGGTCAAGAGATAGTCGGCCGCGAGACTGTCCGGGCCTTGTCGCCGGATTTCCAGCCGTCGCACCGTGAATTCCATGTCGGCCGCCCCCACCCTGCTCAAGGCCATCACCACGGCGACCCCCAACCCCAGCCCGATCACCCAGCCGGCGGAACCACCCGACACGGCGCTGAACACGGAAGCGATGACACCGAGGGCAAGGCACATGAGCAGTACGAAGCTCATCTGCCGTCCAGTGTGCCCCGCCACCCAGCGGCGGCAGCGGTGGACATACGCCCCCACGGTGTAGCTGAGGAACGCCGCGAACAGCCTGACCACCTCGGGCGTCCAGCGGCGACGCCTGGCGCGCTTCGAGGACGCTTGCGCCACCTCGACGGAGGGCATCCGCAGCGCGCGAGCACGATCGATTCCCTCGGGAAAGCCGCACGACGAGAACGCTTCTTCGGCGTTTTCGAGCAGACGCCAGGATTCTTCGACATGCCCCAGCTTCGCGTGGATCTCCCCGGCCATGAGCGAAGCACGTCCGGATGCCAGCGGGCCGTCGACGGGAAGCCTCGAAACGGGCGGTGGCAGTCCGAGGCTTTCGGCTTCCCAATGGTCGAGGTGGTCGGTGGCCCACCGGTCGGCCTCGTCCCGGGCCGGTGGTGTGCCGCGTGGATCGCACCGCCAGCGTCCGAACGGCGTGCAGAGCTCACGCCAGTCGCCGACGATGTTCCCGGACAACCGGAGCACGAGGCACGCCTCGTCACGCAATCTCGGCGTGCCCTCGTAGGCGAGACTCCTGACGTGCGCGTGCCGCTGCGTTCCCTCCTGGCGGCACAACCGGAGCAGGGCGAGGTCGCAACTCTCGATGAGTTCCGCCTGATCGCCCGCCGCGACGGCCAGTCTCCGTTGCCGTTCGAGCAGTTCCGCGGCCCGGTCGTAGTCACCCCGCATACCCATCGCGTCGGCGATCGCCACCACCAGCGGGCGGCCGAAACCGTTGTGCAGCCAGGAAAGCGGTCTGCCGGAGAGCGGCTCCAGCCGGAGATGGGGAATCGCCACGTCCACGGTCGACGCCAGTCGGTGGTCGAGGAGCGCGGCACGGAGGCGGTCGGCGTCGATGTCGTCGCCGGCGAGCCGGAGTTCCCCGGACCAGGCTCGCCACTCCGTCTCGGGCAAGGGTTCCCCGCCGTAGAGCGCGATCAGGACCCGCATCAGCCGCAGCCGCTCCAGCAGCCCGCGGGGTACGACCCAGTCCGCGTACTCGGGCGGATCCCACAGGTTCCGGTCCTCGTCACGCAGGCACTCCTGCAGGCGATTCGTCGCGCGCTCCAGATCGTCCAGCACCGGCCGTTCGACATCGCGTCGCAGCCAGAGCCCGGCCAACAGGATCGCGGCCGCGGCGGCGAGCCTGGGCTGCGCCCGCTCGATCAAGCGTTCCAGCACTTCCCTGAGCAAAAGGAAGAAGACAGGTGACGCGGGACGCGTGATCAGGTTCTCCACCGCGGCGACCATCGAATCCGCCGGGACCGTCGAATCGTCGATGAGGCACAGGTCGAGGAAGGAAGCCACGTGGTCGGGCAGGTCGTCGGACTCGTCCACCGAGATCTGGCCGAGCCGGGCGCGGACCTGGAGCGCCGCCGAGCCCTTTCCCGGCATTCTCGCCGCGTGTTCCTCGACTCCGGACCACAGTCGCTCCAGTCCGTCTCTGTGTCCATTGTGGACGCGTGCCGCGGCGGCGGTCGCCAGCACCGCGGCCAGGATCGTCGGGCCGCCGGAGGTCACCCTGGCCTGTTCCATCGCCGCGACCCGCGCGGCCACGCCCTCCGCCCACGCCCACTCACGCCGGGAGACGATCGCGTCGTCGAGCCAGCGCCACAGGTCCGCCGCCTCTTCGGGAGGGAGCAGCCGGACGGCCGCCACCACGGTCTCCGTCGCCACCTCGGAGAACGGCTTCTGCTTGATCACCGCGGCGGCGTCGCGACCGAGCGCGTGCGGGTCGGGTGAAGGACGCTCCGGCGACCGGTCCAGGACCGCGCGAAGCCGTTCACGGATGTGCTCGTCGATCTCGAGCACGCTGGGCATCCCGTCCCTGCCCAGTTTGCGGACGTTCACCCATTCCTGTGCCGCGAGCCCGTCGAAGGCCGCCTTGACGTCGACCCTGGCCCTGGTGAGCGCGGGGGTGATCAGATCGCGGTCGAATTCCCCGAACGCGGCGGCGACGGGGAGCGCCGAGTTGACCTGCCGGTCCTGGATGCGCGCGAGGATCCGGCGTTCCACATAAGGGTCCTTGTCCTTGCCGGTGAGCCCGGCGAGGTCGAGCGCTGGTTCGTCGCGGACCCAGTCGCAGAGCCCCGCGAGTTCGAACGGGTTGTACCGGCCGTCTTCCAGCGACCGGTCCAGCAGCGCGGGCCACACCTCCACCGGCACCTCGCGTTCGGCGAGATACCCCTCCGCGTCGGAGCGGGTGAAGCCACACATGGGCACGATCCGGACATGCTCGCGCGGTTTCAGGCTCGGGCCCCCGTGCGGTCCGTCACCAGGGGCCGACACCAGTTTGCGCCGCCCGGCGAACAGGACCCGGACGCTCGGCACCTGGTCGTGCAACCGTTCCACCAGATCGAAGGTCTGATCGATGGCGGGCGCCTGCGCACCCGGTGCGTAGAGCTTCGCGAGTTCTTCGCAGGTGTCCAGGACGAGGACGACCGGTGCCGGGAGGCGCCGCACGAAATCCGCGAACCGCTCGATGGCCTCCAGCCGGAGCCGTTCCGCCCGCACGGGATCGGGAAAGGACCGGGAAAGCTCTTCGTGCAGGGCATCGGCGGCGTCGCGGACCGCACGGTACCGGTGCTCGGCGTCGCGGGTGGTCGCGAAGCCGAGCAGCTCGTCGGTCATCGCGAGCAACAGCTCCCCCGGGCGGCGCTCCGGGTACCTCGGATCGAGGTGGTCGAAGTCCACGCGCGCCACCGGGAACCGCCCGAGTCCGCGATCCCCGGCCAGCTTGCCCGAAGCGAGGTATCGGATGGCCATCGTCTTGCCGACGCCCGCGTTCCCGAGCAGATGCGCGGCCCATTTCCCGTCGCGGCCGTGGATCAGTTCTTCGAGGACGTCCTCGATCTCGCTCCGCCGGTGATAGCCGCTCAGGTGGCCGAGGTCGTCCTTCGTCCGGTATTCACGGTCCAGCCGCCATTGCGCGCGTTTCACCGCGTCTTCGAGGGTGCCGCCGATGACGTCGCTGACCACCCGGGTGGTGGCGACGGTGGACGCCGCGGCCGCGAGATCCCGCTCGCGCAGAAACCCTTCGACGCAGTCCAGCAGGAGCGCGCCGGTGGGATCGGAGTAGAACCGCCGCACCAGCAACCAGACCCCGAGGCCGTCGTGGTCCAGCTTGCTGACCTCGCCGCAGAACAGGTTGTACTCGGCCTGCAGACGCTGGACGCCGAGTTTGTCCCGCAGGTAGTCGCCGACCTCACGACGTCGCCGGGTGCGGATCCAGAACGGCCCCGGCGCGTCACCGGCGGCGGTGCGGGAGGCACGCCGCTCGATGAGGTCGGCCTCGACCAGCCTTTCGACCAGGCCGGGCAGCTCGCCCGGCCCCGTCAGATGCAGCCGGACGGCGAGTTCGGGGGTCCATTCGGGCAAGAGGCTGACCCGGCACAGCGTCCGGGAATCGAGGCCCAGCTCGTCCAGCAACTCGGCGGCGGGATTGTCCTGCCACTGCGTCAGCAGCCGCCGCAGCTCGTCCGGAAAATGCTCCATCATCGGCCCAATCCCAGAAATCGGTCCCAGGTCGCGAAGTCGTCGTCCGCGGTGAAACATTTGTTGACGTGCAAGAGGTTGGCGACCTTGTAGAAGATGCGTTCCTTGACCATCGCCGGTTTTCCTTCGAGGAAATCGAAGGCGGACCGCACGACCTCCCAGTCCGCGTCCGGCAGCGCGGCGTAGACCTTGCGGTGTTTCTCGTCGTCCTTCAGCCACGGGTTCAGCAGGATCCACTGGAATCCGAGCAGGGCTTCGTCCGCCTCCAGCTCGTCCAGCGGCGGGAAGGCGTAGCCCGGCTGGCCGTACTTCAGATCGCTCAACGATCTCAGCAGCCGCCCGCCGTCGTCCTGGGAGGACGCGGTGAAGACGAACGGGGCCGGGCTGTCGCCGGAACCGAGGCCCAGCTCACCCGTCGTCTGGAGCCACGCCGCCAGCTCCGCCACGAACGGCCAGCGGTGGACCTCGTCGGCGAGCACGACGACCCTGGTGTGCTCACCGAACGGTTCGCCCCGTGCGGCCGCCACCCCGGCCAGCTTCTCGAAATCCGCCTCCAGGCATTCCCTGGCCAGTGCCGGTCGCAGCTCCCCGGTACCGCGGCGCAAGCGGTCCAGCGCCGCGATGTGGTTGCGCATACGCGGCCGGACGTCCGGGTCGTCGGCGTCCGGGTACTCCGCCTCGAGCAGATCGAAGCGCGGCACGGTGAGGCCGAGCCGCTTGGAGAGATCCTTCAGTTTGTCGTAGATCTCGAAGAGGAATCTGCGCAGGTCGCCCGGTTCGGCCCCGAGCCCGTACGGGCCGAGCAGGATCGGGAGATGCCCGCGCATCAACAGCTGGTACCCCATTTCCCGGAGCAGCCGGGTCCCGCCGAGGCGCTCCAGTGAGCCGTCGCGGATCACGCCGATCACGCCGAGCGGGTTCTTGTGGTCGAACATGTCGTCCACGTGGCCGAGGATCGCGTCCCGGCCGATGAACACCGGCGGCACCCGCAGCTCCAGCTGCCGGGCCGCCTTGGTCAGCCACTCGGCGGAGTCGCGGTTCACCGGGCGGAAGGCGGGATCGACCGATTCGGAGACGAACAGCGCGGGCATCGCCCAATCCAGCTGCAGCCCGGGTTCGGTCCGGGACAACGCCGCTTGACGTCCTTGCGCGACGGCCTTCGCGAGCGGCGTCCCGTCGCTGATCGCCTCCACCAGGCGCCTGCTGTAGAGCCTGCAGGCCTGTTCGCTCACCTCGCCCGCGACCGCGGACACGATGGGGATGCCCGCCGCCACCAGTTCGGCGGCGAGCGGTCCGGCCGGGGTCGGTTCCGCGAGCCCGCCCGAACCCGTACGGCAGGCGCTCAGCACCACCGCGAGCGGCCGCGAGGTCCTGGTCATGGCCGGGACGAGCACGTCGGCGCCCGCCCATTCACCCTTGGCCAGCTTCAGCTTGCCGTGTCCGTCGACGACGTCGCCGTGGGCGACCAGGTGCACGACGTCCGGCTGGAATTCCGAGCAGTGGCGGGCGAGTTCGTCACTGTCGACGCTCTGCACCGCCTTGGCCGCGCAGACCCCGTCGGCGTCGAAGGCGCGCACCAGGCCCATGAACATCGCGCCGGGCCGGATCGTGTCGTCCAGCAACGCGCCACCGACCGCGAAGAGCACCCTGGGGGTCCGCTCGATCGTCTGGACCGGGCCGGTCCGCTCCGGGACCAGCCGGGTGATCGCGACCAGCAGATCGGGATCGTTGGCCAGCGGGATCCCCTCGTGGCTCATGGCTTCCCAGGTCAGCTGATGCAGCGCGGTGTCGTCGACGGGCCAGCGCAGCGCCAGTTCCACCCCGCGGGCCGCGACGACGCACGGAAGCTTGCGGACATCGGCCCAGACGGGTTCCAGCAGGCTGTGGAAGAGCCATTCGCCGTAGGCGCAGACGTCACCCGCGACGGTCGCGCGGTCGTCGATCCGCGCCAGCCTGCCGGAAAGGTCCTCGACGTCGAGGTCTCCGCGATGGGGCAGGGTGAATTCGCGGCCGCAGACGTCCATCGTCACGGCGTCCAGCTCGAATCGCTCGTCGACGCCGTCGCCGGTGACCGTGACGGTCCAGCCGGGACCGGGGTCGCGGCGGGCCACATCGACGACGACTCTAGGCAGGTTCACCTTCGGCGGCCCTTTCGATCAGCAGTTCCCCGAGCGCGTCCGCCAAGGTCTCGACATCCGTCTCCGGTGACGGGGCGAGCAGGCCCGGGACGCCGCTGCGGCCGAGCAGGGACAGCAACGCCGTATGCAGCCTTCCGGTCACGGCATCCCCGGCCGCCGGGGCGAGAGCGCGATAGCGGTGTACCGCCGCGGCGATCAGCAGCCGCGGGGCCCGGCGCGTTTCGATCGCGCCGATCGCGGGTTCGGGCCGGGTCAGCTGCGCGGACCAGGCCCGCACGCTCGGCCCGGTACGGATGACTTCGTCCAGCGCCAGGCAGCGCAGCTTCGTGTCACCGAGCGGGAGATCCAGCAGAGCGGCGACGACGTCGGGGACGACGGCCAGCTGCGGCGCGGTCTTCGCGTCCTCGACGGCGGCCGCGTCGGCGGCGCACGGGATACCGGCGGGCGCGCCGAGCGCCTTGAGCGTCTCGCCCAGCAACGCGAGCCGCACCAACGGCGGCGGGTATCCCCCGCTCGCCAGCGACATCCCTTCCCGTGGGCCGTACTGCAACTCGTCGATCGCCCACGCGGCGGCCGGCCCGACCATGAGGAGCGAGAACACGTCCGCGAACACCTCGTTGTGCCAGGCGACCCAGTTCGCGGCCAGGTCTCGCGGAACCGCCTCCCGGAGCGCTTGCCGCACCGGAACGCCGAGATCGAGATCGTGGAGCACGTGGTGCCCCGTCTCATGGGCGGCGAGCACGACCCACCATCCTTCGCGCACCGCCTGCTCCGGCAGGGCGATCACCGGGATCGGCAATCGGTCCACGAATTCCATCAGCGGATCGTCGGACGGCGGCCTGAGTTCCGTCGGCAGGTCACACCGGCGGCGGGCAACGGCGTCCGTCCGGTTGTCGACGAAACACAGTGGTCCGGTCGGTGGTTTCCGGCCCACCGCGGCGAATCCCGCGCTCCAGCAGCTTCGCGCGAGTTCGTCGGCCGCGGCGAGCACGGCCTGATGACCGCCTGCCGCGCGCTGGTCGTACTTCTCCGCGTACCAGAGGAAGAGACGTCTCAACGTGGTGAGGCCACGATCGACGCGGCGGCAATGCGCATAGCCCTCGGCCGTGTCCCCGGAAACCGCCTCGATCTCGGCGCGTAATCGGGAGCACATGCGCGTCAGCGCGATTTCCAGAGTGCGCAAATGAGACGAGAACCGCCGGAACACCGGATCGCCGGAACGGCTCACGAGCCAGGCGCCGATCTCGGCGTCCAGCGCGTCCATCGCGGCCGTGGTGCGGGCTACGCGACGAGACAGACGCCCGGTATCGAGATCGAGCGTATCCGGGGGCCGTCCGATCAAGGACACTTTTCCTCCAGCTCTTGCCGACACCGGTCAGTCGGTATGCGGCCGCGAAGGGTTACACCCGAACGGAGGAATTCCGGTAACTTTCGATCCTTTCCGAAAAGCGGCGAAAATCGTTATCCCTTGACGGTTTCCCGACCCGTCGTAAATGTCCTCGCATCATGATGACCGTCCACAATGGTGTGTCGCGTGGTGATCTTCGTCAACCCGAGTGCGCCCCGCCCGGCCCTTGTGCGATCCTGGGTACGGAACCTCGTGATCGAGGTCCCCGGACGAGTGGGTGCCGTACCCGGCCAGCGACAAGACGGCGCTCTGGGAGCGCGTCATGTCGTGGCTTGTACTGATCGTTTCGGGTGTGCTGGAAGCCGTGTGGGCCACCGCCCTCGGCAGGTCCGAGGGACTTTCCCGGCCGACGCCGTCGGTGATCTTCGGCGTGACGCTGGTGGCGAGCATGGTGGGCCTCGGTTACGCGATGAAGGACCTTCCCGTCGGCACCGCCTACGCGGTCTGGGTCGGGATCGGGGCGTCGCTCACCGTCGGCTACGGCATGTGGTCCGGCGCGGAAACCGTTTCCCTGGCCAGAATTCTGCTTATCGTGGGCATCGTGGCCTGTGTGGTGGGCCTGAAGGTCCTGCACTGAAACGAAAGTCGCCGTCCCGCGCAGGGGTCGTGAGTGGCGAGTGTTGTTATTGAGGGGTAGGGCAAATGTGTCCCCAATGTGGCGTTGGAGACGTTCAAGGTCTCCAATGCCGCATTGGGGACACCGGCTCCGAAACACGGGCCCGGATCCCGTTCTGAAGGGAACCTTCGAGACGCTCCACGTCCGAAAGGGGGC
>NZ_ASJB01000056.1 GCF_000478275.1 Amycolatopsis orientalis DSM 40040 = KCTC 9412 | reverse complement strand
CTGCACCACTACCAGCGTCGCCTCGGCGTCCAAACAGGACACAACACCAGCGAAACGACCAGGCACCAACAACTCCGCCAACGCGGACTGGTCTGCGTGCTCGATGACGACAACCTCACCGAGACCTGCGAGCGCATCACCGTCAGCCAACGGCACCGGCGACAGCACCAGCCATTCACCATCCGGCCGAGCTTCCGGCACCCGCACCGGAACCCACTCCGCCCGATACCGCCAACCCTCGACCACAGAGGACTCGCGGCGCTTCCGCCGCCACGCGGACAACGAAGACACCACGGTGCCCAGGGCCGGTTCGTCATCGATCGCCAGCTCGGCGGCGACCGACTCCAGGTCCTCACGCTCCACCGCGTCCCAGAACGCCGCGTCGACGTCGTCCGGGCGGGTGACACCGGCGGTCCGCGCCGGCGCGACCCAGTACCGCTCCCGCTGGAAGGCATACGTGGGCAGGTCCACGGGGTTCCCGCTCAGCAACGCGGACCAGTCCACCGCGACACCCCGCGTGTGCACCGCGCCCAGCGCGGTGATCACGGTACGGACCTCGGGCCGGTCGGCACGGAGCAGCGGCACGAACAACGCGTCCGTCCCGGGCAGGCAGCCCTGCGCCATCGCCGTCAGGACCCCGTCGGGGCCCAGTTCGACGAACGACGTCACGCCCTGCGCGGCCAGCATCCGCACGCCATCGGCGAACCGAACCGCCTGACGCACGTGGTCCAGCCAGTACCGCGGTGAAGCCAGATCCGCGACGAGCCCACCGGACACAGTGGACACCATCGGGATCATCGGTGCGCTGAACGTGATCTCGTCGAGCACTTCGGCGAACTCGGCGAGCATCGGCTCCATCAGTGGCGAGTGGAACGCGTGACTCGCTTCGACTCGTTTGGTCCGGCGTCCCTTGGCCGAGAACTCGGCGGCCACCCCGGCGACGACCGTCTCGTCCCCGGAGAGCACGACCGACGTCGGACCGTTGACCGCCGCGATCCCGAACCCGGCGGCCGGCTCGATCTCGTCCTCCGCCGCCTCGATCGCGATCATCGCCCCGCCCGAGGGCAGCGCCTGCATCAAGTGGCCACGGGCGGAGACGAGCTTGCCCGCGTCCTCCAGGGAGAACACCCCGGCGATATGGGCCGCGGCGATCTCACCGATCGAATGGCCCAGCAGGAAGTCGGGGCACACCCCCCACGATTCGAGCAGGCGGTACAGGGCCACTTCGACCGCGAACAACGCGGGCTGGGCGAACTCCGTCCGGTTCAGCAGCTCCGGCTCGCTCAGTACCACCTCGCGAAGACGCGACGGCAGGAACTCACAAGCGTCGTCGAAGGCTTGGGCGAAAGCAGGGAACTCGGCATACAGCTCGCGCCCCATCCCGACCCGCTGCGCGCCCTGACCGGTGAACAGGAACGCGGTCTTGCCGCGGCCGGTGACACCTTCGGTCACTTCGGCGGACGGACGTCCCTCGGCCAGTGCGGCCAGCGCCCGCGCCAGTTCGGCGGAGTCAGCGCCTGCCACCACCGCCCGCCGCTCGAGCGCGGACCGGTTCGCCGCCAGCGAGAAGGCCAGATCCGACAACGACACCGCCGGGTCTTCCGCGAGGGGGAGCAGCCGGGCGGCCTGCGCGCGCAACGCGGCCGTCGTCTTGCCCGACAACAGGAACGGCAGCACGGCGGGGCCTTGCGCCGGGACCGGAGGCGCCTCGGCGGGCGCCTGCTCGATGATGGTGTGCGCGTTGGTCCCGCTGATCCCGAACGAGGACACCGCCGCGCGCCGGGGACGGCCGGTCTCCGGCCACGCACGGGACTCGCCGAGCAGCTCGACGACACCGCCACTCCAGTCCACATGGGACGAAGGCGTGCCGGCGTGCAGGGTCTTCGGCAGCATCTGGTGACGCAGAGCCATGACCATCTTGATGATGCCCGCCACCCCGGCGGCCGCCTGGGTGTGGCCGATGTTGGACTTGACCGACCCCAGCCACAACGGCTGTTCACGGTCCTGGCCATACGTCGCGAGCAACGCCTGCGCCTCGATCGGGTCACCCAGCGGAGTCCCGGTGCCGTGCGCCTCGACGGCGTCCACTTCGGACGGTCGAAGCCCGGCGTTGGCCAGCGCGGCGCGGATCACCCGCTGCTGCGAAGGACCATTCGGCGCCGTCAGCCCATTGGACGCGCCATCCTGGTTCACCGCGGAACCGCGCACCACGGCCAAGATCCGGTGTCCCTTACGCCGGGCATCGGACAGCCGCTCGACCAGCAGCACCCCGGCACCCTCGCCCCAGCCGGTACCGTCCGCACCTTCGGCGAACGCCTTGCACCGGCCGTCCGCGGACAACCCGCCCTGTGCGTCGAATTCGACGAAGGCGCCCGGCGCGGACATCACCGTGACCCCACCGGCCAGCGCGAGATCGCACTCGCCGTTCCGCAGTGCCTGCGCCGCCCAATGCAGAGCCACCAGCGAAGAGGAACACGCGGTGTCTACCGTGACCGCCGGGCCTTCGAGCCCGAAGGTGTAAGCCACCCGGCCAGACGCCACACTCGGGGTGGTACCGGTCATCAGGTGTCCCCGGACCCCGTCCGGCAGCGGTGAGACACCGACGGCGTAGCCCTGGGTGGCGGTGCCGACGAACACGCCGGTCTGGCTGCCGCGCAGGGTCGCGGCGTCGATTCCCGCGCGTTCGAACGCCTCCCACGAGGTCTCCAACAGCAATCGCTGCTGCGGATCCATCGCCAGCGCCTCTCGCGGCGAAATCCCGAAGAACCCCGGATCGAACTCGGCCGCGTCGTAGAGGAACCCGCCTTCCCTGACGGAGTCGAGGTCGAGGTCCCAGCCGCGGTCGAGCGGGAGGCCACCGATGGCGTCACGTCCGGACACCACCAGGTCCCAGAGTTCCTCGGGCGAGCCGACCCCGCCGGGATACCGGCAGCCGATGCCGATGATCGCGATCGGTTCGTCGGCGGCGGGGCGGCTCTGGACCACCGGGGCGAGGTCCACGGCGTCCTCGTCGACCAGTTCGGCACGGAGGAAGGCCGCGAGCACCAGCGGTGTCGGGTAGTCGAAGACCAGTGTGGCAGGCAGTTTCAGCCCGGTGACCTGGTTGAGGCGGTTGCGCAACTCGATGGCGGTCAGTGAGTCGAAGCCCAGCTCGCGGAAGGACGACTCCGGAACGACGTGCTCGGCATCTTGGTAACCGAGTACGAGGGCGGCCTGGTCACGAATGATCCGGATGAGTTCCTCGGTCCGGGCGGCCACGGACAGGAGCGCGAGCCGTTGCCCGAGTGAACCGGCCGATTCCGCCCCGGCGGACGCGGCCGTGCGGCGGGTCACCGTCTTGACGAGGCCGCGCAGCAGCGGGGGTACGTCGGCGGCGGTCGCCTGGCCCGCACCGAGGTTCAGGTTCAAGGGCACCAGGAGCGCGTCGGCGCGGGTGCGGGCGGCGTCGAACAGGGCGAGGCCTTGTTCGGGGCTGAGCGCGCCACTGCCCGAGCGGGAAACCCTGGCCCGGTCGGCGGAGCTGAGGGTCGCCCCCATGCCGCCGTCTTCCTGGTCCCACAGCCCCCACGCCAGCGAAAGGCCGGGTAGCCCCTCGGCGCGGCGGTGAGCCGCGAGAGCGTCCAGGAAGACGTTCGCCGCCGAGTAGTTCGCCTGCCCCGGGTTGCCGAAGACGCCCGACGCCGACGAGAACACCACGAACTCGGCCAGATCGTGGGTTTTCGTCAACTCGTGCAGGTTCCATGCCGCGTCCGCCTTCGGACGCAGTACCGAAGCGACACGGTCGGACGTCAGCGACTCCACCACGCCGTCGTCCAGCACCCCGGCGGTATGCACGACCGCCGTCAGGTCCACAGTGGACAGGAGGTCGGTCAGCGCGTCCCGATCGGCCACGTCACACGCGGCTACCGAGACCTCGGCACCCAAGCCGGTCAGCTCAGCGACCAACGCGTCCGCACCGGGCGCGGCCATGCCACGACGACTGGTCAGCAGCAGCTTTCGGGCGCCCTGATCGACCAGATGCCTTGCCACCAAAGCGCCCAGATTCCCAGTACCACCGGTGATCAGCACCGTCCTCGTGGGATCAAGCGGTTGCGGAACGCTGAGCACGACCTTGCCCACGTGCTTCGCCTGGGACATGAACCGGAACGCTTCCGGCGCCTGGCGTACATCCCATACCCGGGACGGCAACGGCGACAACACCTTGGCCTCGAACAAGCCGACCAGTTCGGCCAGCATTTCACCGATCCGCGCCGGACCGGCCTCGATCAGGTCAAATGCTCGATAGGCAACACCGGGGTACTCGGCCGCCACCTGCTCCGGCTCCCGGACGTCGGTCTTGCCCATTTCGGCGAACCGGCCACCACGCGGCAGCAAGCGCAGCGAGGCATCGACGAACTCGCCTGCCAGCGCATCGAGCACCACGTCCACACCGCGGCCCTCGGACACGGCAAGGAACTTCGCCTCGAAGTCGGTGTCCCGCGACGACGCCAGATGATCGTCCGCCACGCCCAGCGCGCGAACCGCGTCCCACTTGGCAGGACTCGCCGTCGCGAAGACTTCCAGCCCCCAGTGCCGGGCAAGTTGCACCGCGGCCATGCCCACACCGCCCGCGGCGGCGTGGATCAACGCCGCCTCACCGGAACGGACGTCCATCAGATCGCGCAGGGCGTAGAACGCCGTCAGGAAGACGATCGGGACCGAGGCGGCGTCCACAAAGGACCACTCGGCCGGAATCCGCGCCACCGTGCGGGAGTCGGTGACCGCGATCGGGCCGAACGCGCCCGCCAGCAGACCCATCACCCGGTCGCCGGGCACCAGGTCGGTGACCTTCGCGCCGACCTCCAGCACCACCCCGGCGCCCTCGATACCCATCAGCCCGGCGTCGCCGGGATACATGCCCAGCGCGTTCAACACGTCACGGAAGTTCACCCCGGCCGCCCGTACCTCGACCCGGACGTCCAGCTCCCCCAACGGCTCCCCAGCCTGCGGCCAGGACACCAGCGACAGGTTCGACAACGTACCCTTGCCGACGCTGTCGAGGCGCCAGGTCCGCTCGTCCGGCGGCACCAGGTCGGCCGACCGCGAAACCCGGCCCAACCGCGCGGCGAACGCTTCGCCGCCACGAATCACGACCTGGGGTTCGTCACCGTTCGGGACGACGGCCAGTGCCTCCCCCGAGCGCGGGTCTTCGTCGACGTCGACGAGGAGCACCCGGCCGGGGTGTTCCGCCTGCACCGTGCGCAGCAGACCCCAGACGGCCGCCGCGGGCACGTCACGGACCGCTTCCCCGGTCTCGGCCGCCACCGCGCCACGGGTGACGACCATCAGCCGCGTGTCCTCGACGGTGCGGGCCCCCAGCCAGCCCTGGACGTCCGCGAGCATCGTCGAAACCAGCTCGGCCGTCGTCCGGCCACCGGAGACGCACTCCACCGTCACGACCGGTGTCGTCTCGCCCGCGGGCAGGGAGATCGGCTCCCAGGTCAGGCGGTACAGCGCGTCCGAGTCGGCGTTCCGGTGCTCCGACAACGCCCGCATGACCAGGGACTCGACCGCCGCCACGGGACGGCCTTCGGTGTCGGTGACCTCGATCGACACCGTGTCCGCGCCGGACGGCGTCAGCCGGACGCGGACCACGGCGGCGCCGACGGCGAACAGGGAGAACCCGGTCCAGGAGAACGGGACGCGGCCGCCACCGTCACCGTCGCCCGCGCGGAGGGCCAGCGCGTGCAGGCCCGCGTCGAGCAGAGCGGGGTGCAGTCCGAAGCGGCCGGCCTCGTCACGGACGGACCGCGGCAGCTCGACCTCGGCGAAGATCTCCTCACCGCGGACCCAGGCCGCCCGCAGGCCCTGGAAGCTGTCGCCGTAACCGAAGCCCGCTTCCGCCATTCCGGCGTACAGACCGGAGACATCCACCTCGCGCGCGCCGGACGGCGGCCATTCCGCGGACCCGGCGCCGGGTCGCACGGAGCGGCGCGCGAGGATTCCGGTCGCGTGGGTCGTCCAGTCGCCCTCGGTGCGCGAGTGGACCGACACCTCCCGTCGCCCGGCCTCGTCGGCCGCACCGACGGCGACCTGCACTTGGACGCTGCCGGAGTCGGGCAGCGCGAGTGGCGCGGACAACGTCAGTTCCTCGACGAAGTCACAGCCTGTCCGGTCACCGGCGGCGACCGCGAGTTCCAGCAGTGCGGTGCCGGGTACGAGCACCCGGCCCTGGACGCGGTGGTCCGCCAGCCAGGGGTGTGTCCGGGCCGAGAGCCTGCCGGTCAGGACCAGGCCGTCGCCGCCCGCCAGTTCCACGGCGGCGCCGAGCAGCGGGTGGTCCGCCGCGCCGAGCCCGGCGCCGGTCACGTCACCGGCCACCAGGCCGGAGATCTTGGGCCAGTAGTGCTCGCGCTGGAAGGCGTAGGTGGGCAGGTCGGCCGTTTCGCCGGGGCCGAAGTACGCGGTCCAGTCGACCGGGACGCCGCGGGTGTGCAGCGTGCCCAGGGTGGTGACCGCGGTGTGGACCTCGGGCCGGTCGCCGCGGAGCAGCGGCACGAACAGGGCTTCGGCGTCGGGCAGGCAGCCTTGGGCCAGCCCGCTCAGCACCCCATCGGGGCCCAACTCGACGAACGACGTCACACCCTCAGCGGCAAGAGCCTCCACACCGTCGGCGAAACGCACCGCCTGACGCACGTGATCGAGCCAGTACTGCGGCGACGTCAAGTCCGCGGCGAGCCCACCGGCCACAGTGGACACCACCAGGATCTGCGGTGCGGCAAAGGTGATGCCGTCGAGAACCTGCGCGAACTCGGCGAGCATCGGCTCCATCAATGGCGAATGGAACGCATGACTCACCTCAAGACGCTTCGTCTTACGACCCTTAGCCGCGAACTCCTCAGCAATCCGGGAAACCACCGACTCCGCACCCGAAATCACCACCGAATTCGGGCCGTTCACCGCCGCGATCCCGAATTCGGAGGTCGGCGCGAATTCATCTTCGGTCGCCTCGATCGCGACCATCACACCACCAGCGGGCAACGCCTGCATCAGACGACCACGAGCAGCTACCAGCTTGCCCGCGTCCTCCAGCGAGAACACACCCGCGACATGAGCGGCCGCGATCTCACCGATCGAATGCCCTAGCAGGAAGTCGGGACGCACGCCCCACGACTCAACAAGCCGATACAACGCAACCTCAAGAGCGAACAACGCAGGCTGCGCGAACTCCGTCCGGCCAAGATCCCCTAGAGGCGGCAGGAACTCGCACGCCGCATCAAACGCCTCAGCGAAAACAGGGAACTCCGCATACAGCTCCGCCCCCATACCAACCCGCTGAGAACCCTGACCCGCGAACAAGAACGC
>NZ_ASJB01000055.1 GCF_000478275.1 Amycolatopsis orientalis DSM 40040 = KCTC 9412 | reverse complement strand
GGTGCGGGAGTCGCGGACCCCGTCGATGGCTTTGTGGGGTTTGGACATGGGGTCGAGGTCGGACTTCAGGCGTGCATAGGTTTCCAGGTCCAACGTGGCTTTGAGGCCGAGGGTGCCGTCACGGTGTTTGACGAACCGCAACTCCGGCCGCACATCCTTCGGATCCTCGTTCCGAGGCTCCTTCCCGCCCGGATCCAGCTCGTCCAGCAGACGACGGCCGGCCCGGGCGAGCTGCCGGGGACCCGCCCGGCGAGCCAGATCGACCAGGATCTTCTCCCCACCCCGCACCTCCTCCTCAGGAACCATGGACGGGATCCGGGCGAGGATGCGGATGATCGCGTCGACCTGCGCACCCCCGATCGCGCCCTCCGCGGCGGCGTCGGCGGTCAAGGGCGCGAGCGGCGGCACGACCTCGCCACCCACCACCACCCCGGGATGCAACGCCAGCACCCGATCGGCACGTGCCTCGGCTTCCTTGTCCGTGACGTGGAAGTCCTCGTAAATCAGGGCTGCCAGCGTCGAATGGCCGGAACATCCACGGACACCGCGGTTGTTGATTTCCGCGAGGATCGCGTTCTGTTCCGCATCCAATCGACGCTTGAGAACTTCGATTTCCTGTTTACGGGCATGCAGCGTCGCGGTATCGGCACGCCACCACTCGGAGCACACCGCATGGAGTCTGTTGTCGCTGGCCACGGACCCAACACTACTCCGACTCGAACACCTGTACTAGCCCTATTGCTTCACTCAATAGGGGGCTAGAGTCCGCAAATCGAATACGCAGAGAAACGGGAAGCCCGGCCAACAATCGCATTTAGTCGACTAAATGCGAAAATAGGCACGGAGCGACCCCGCGGAGGGCCCGAGTTGCCGTCCCCGCCACCGCCTCTAAGTTGACGGGTATGTCGATCTACGGGGCCCGATGAAAGGGCCCGGACTCCTCATCGTCCTGCTCGTGGTCCTCGGCGGCGTCAGCGGGCTCGGTTTCACGCTGGGCCTGGGCAACGCCGCGATCCTCGCCGCGCTGACGGCGCTCTTCTGCCTCATCGCGGCGGTCGGCGGGCCGCTTTGGGCGGATCTGCGGCTGCTGACGTGGTTCGCGCCGGGGCTGATCCTCGCGGTCGGGGTACCGCGGTTGCTGGGCGAGGTCTCGCGGTGGGCCGCGATCGGGCTGCTGGTGGTGATCGTGGTCGTCGCCGGTCTGCTGCCGGTGCTCGGCGCCCGGTTCGTCACGGTCGGGCTGGGGCTCGGGATGGCGTCGTTGTTCGGTTACGGCTTCCAGTTGACGGGGACGGCGTCGGCCGGGCAGATCCTGGGCGCGCCCGCGCTCGCGGTGGGGGTCATCCTGCTGCTGAGGGTGCTGATGGGCGCCAAGGATCCGGCCAAGCCGACCCGGGAGGCGCTGGCCGACGCGCTCGCCACGGGGACGTCCGAAACACAGGAACGCGCGGCGAGGCTTTGGCTCGCGGACCGGCCCCGCCGGTGGACCGGGAAGGTCCTCGGCGGCCTGTTCCGGTACCGCGCGGCGAGCGGGTTGCTCGAGATCCGCCGGAACCGGCTGGACAGCCGAGAAATCGGCGACATCCTCGACGCGGCCAAGGAAGAAGCCGTCAGGCTCGCGGACGCCGTGCGCTCACCGAAGGAGCCGGAGGACGTCGAGCCGGTGCGGCGCGAGGAACCCGGCGCGCTGCCCGGCGACACGGCGAGGGTCGTCACCGCGCTTTGGGATTCTCTCGAAAGCATCCGGACCGCGGCGGCCGAACGCGACGAGTCGCGTGTGGACGTTCCGAAAGGACTTCGCAAGGAACTGCGCCGGATCGAGCTGAGCGGCGCGTTTTCCTGGCAGTCACCGCAGTTCCGGCACGCCCTCCGTTGCGGACTCGGGGTGGCGCTGGCACTCGTCGTCGCGAGTTTCCGGCCCGGCGACCCGCTCACCGTGTCCTTCCTGCTCGGCACTTTCGCCATCATGCAACCGGAATGGCACGACAGCCTCAGCAAGGCCTGGCAGCGCATCGGCGGTTCGCTCGGCGGCGCCGTCGTCCTCGCGCTCGCGCTTTGGCTTCTGCCGCAAGGGTTCCTGCTGCCGATCGGACTCGTGGCCCTGCTCGGCGGGTTCTCCGTCATGCGGACGCGCCCGACGATCTTCAACGGCTGCATGGTGTTGATGTCCGTCGGCATGAACGCGACGACCAAGCACCTTGACCCGCGCTACGTACTCGTCGAGTACCTGCTCCTGATGGTCCTCGCCGGCGCGATCGCGCTGCTGTTCGGATTCGCCGCGATCCCCGGCGTGCCGAAACCCGGTCCGGTGGAACGGTTCGAGAGCGCCGTCGGTGCCACCCGCACGCTTCTCGGCTCAGTGGGACGAAAACTCCGCGGCGAGGACGTCGATCCGCGGACGCTCGGCCGCGAGTTCCGTGCCGCCGCCGTCGCGCACCACAGCCTGCTCGCCGCGGAACCGGGCACGAAGGAACCCGCGCCCGGACAACGCGACGCGCTGGAGAAAACGGCCGAAGCCTTGCGGGGCCTGACCGTCACGACGTCGTCGCTCTTGCTGCGCCCCGGACCGGCGGGGACCGCGGACGCCGTCGAGGAGGCCGCTCGCGCGCTCGGAACCGAAGACGCGACGGAGATCCCGGTACCGCCGGACGCCGACGAGGAACATCGTCTGGTGCTCGACATGATCGCCGCCGACGTGGTCGCGGTCGGCGAAGCGGCTCAGACGCTCAAGGGTGTTTAGGCCGTGTCCTGCAAGTCTTGTTCGCGGTCTTCGCGCCCAGGCGGTCCCTGACGGCACGGGCGGACGCGGCCTAGGCGCTGTCGCGGTGCTGCCCGGCGATCTCGGCGTCGGGTGTGCACAGCGCGCACGGGGTGAACCCGAGCTGCCGGGCCTCCCCGATACCGAGCGGGATGGTGTCCCGGGTTTCGAGCCACGTGCAAGTGGTCACGTGGTACCGCGGGTACTCGTCGACGACGACGACCTCGATCTCGAGTTCGGAGACGATCGCCACGTCCGCGGGATCGCTCTTCTCTTCACCCGGGTCTCCGACGGGCTTCGTCTCCGAAGCCGCGGGCTCGGTCTCGTCCGCGTCGCCCAGCTCGCCGGTGGCGGGCATCAGAACGGTCTGCTCGGCGTCCTCGGGCTTCTTCTCGTCGCTCTCCTCGGACTCCGAGATTTCCTCCGTCTCGTCCGAGGGGTCGTCCGCCGTCTCCTCGACGGAAGCGTCGGCCTCCGCCGAACGCTTCTTCCGCCGCCGCAGCCAGTCGAAGACGAGCAGCAACCCGGCGACGATGGAGAGGCCGATGGAGATCCAGGCCCACAGGGAGTTCGCGGTGATGAGCGCCGCGACGAGCAGCCCCAGAGCCGCCAGTACCAGTACCAGGACGATGTAGAGCACGGTGAATTACAGCACGACGGACAAGCGGAACGGCCCCGACCCTCCGGAGAGTGCCGAGGCCGTTCCCATGCGTTGCTACCGAGAGCCGGTCAGCCGGCTTCCGCGCGGGGACCGAACGAGTAGCCCTGTCCACCGCCCGAGGACGACGCCGACTGCCCCGAGTTCGACGAGGACGCCGAAGCGGGAGCGGCCGAACCGCGGTCGTCGAGCTCACGCAGCTGGGACTCGAGGAACCCGCGCAGCCTCGTGCGGTACTCCCGCTCGATCGTGCGCAGCTCTTCGATCTTCTTGCCCAGCGAGCCCTTCTCCGCGTTCATGTTGTTCATGGTCTCGGTGTACTTGCGCTGAGCCTCGCGCTCCATGGTCGTCGCCTTGTCGCGCGCCTGGCGCTCCAAGGTCTCGGCACGGGTTCGCGCGTCGTTCAGCATGGTCTCGGCGCGCGTGCGCGCCTCGTTCACCATCGAGTCCGACTTGGACCGCGCGTCCGAAAGCAGCTGCTCGGACTTGGTCCGGGCTTCGGCGAGCATGCCGTCCGACTCGGTCTTGGCCTCGGCGGTGAGCCGGTCGGCCATTTCCTGCGCCAGCCCGAGCACCTTCGCGGCCTGGACGTTGGGCTCCCCGTTGTCCGGCACCATCGAGTGGGCCTGGGTCTGCTCCATCGCCGACTGCGGCGGCGGCACCGGCGCCAGGCGACGCGACGGCTCGTCGCGCACCTGTGGCGGCGGGCCTACGGCGCCCGCCTTGGCGTTCTCGAGCTCACCACGGGTGGTCTCGAGCTCGTTGTCGAGCTGCTCGACCTGCTGCCGCAGCTCGTTGTTGTCCTCGATCAACCGGGCAAGCTCGGTCTCCACCAGGTCGAGGAACGCGTCCACCTCGTCCTCGTTGTAGCCCCTTTTGCCTATGGGCGGCTTGCTGAACGCGACGTTGTGCACGTCAGCGGGGGTCAACGACATCAGATCACCTCACGCACTCCATGGCCTGCAGGTCCACCGGGGCTTCCCCGAAAATCACCCTGGCGTTGCCAGCTGCATCGCGAAGAACACAACCAACAGCAGCACCATAATCGATAAGTCCAGTCCGACGCCGCCGATTCGTACGGTCGGGATGATTCGTCTGAACAGACGAACCGGTGGGTCGGTCACTGTGTAGATGGTCTCGAGCGTTACCGCAACCCCTCCGGCAGGACGCCACTCGCGAGCGAAAGCACGCACGAGCTCGACGACGATCCGTGCCGTCAGCAGGAGCCAGAAAGCGAACAGCACGTACCAGACGACCAGCAACACAGCATTCACGTAACCACTCTGCCATGCCCCGCGTCAAAAGACGCAGTTGACGGGCGTCAGATGGCGATGAGTCGACAAAATCACATCCGGCTGCGCTCAGCGGTCACCGGGTGATCAGCCGCGCAGGAATAATCCGCCTTCGGCAATCCGCCGACGGTCTTCCGCGGTGACGTCCACATCGGGCGGTGAGAGAAGGAACACCTTGTTGGTGACCTTGTCCATCGACCCGCGCAACGCGAAAGCGAGACCGGCCGCGAAGTCGACGAGTCGCTTCGCGTCCGCGTTCTCCATCTCGGTGAGGTTCATGATCACCGGGATGCCTTCGCGGTAGTGCTCCCCGATCGCCCGCGCTTCGGCGTAGCTCGTCGGGTGCAACGTGGTGATCCGGCTCAACGGGTCACGGACGGCCGGACGGACCGGCTCGGTGACCGGACGCAGCCGGGCGACCGGTTCGGGCTGGCGATCGATCGCCAGCGCCCCGTGGACCGCCGGCTCCGGGCTGACCACGGAGCGTGACCGTGGCCGGGCGACAGGCTCGTCATACGTGTCATCGACGTCCCGGTAGCGTCCACCCCGCGACCGGGCCGGTGGCTCGTCGTCGTAGTCGTACCCGTCTTCGGCGTAGCCTCGCCGGTAGTCATCTTCGACGTCATAGCCGTCTTCGTCCGCGGGCACCATCCCGAAGTAGGCCTTCAGCTTCTGCAGCGCGCTCATGCCTCTCCCTAGCCTTAGCCGCGTCCCGCACCGTGCTCCCCCGCCCCCGTCGCCACTCCCCGTAGCGACGAGACGGTATTCCCTAAGGCGAGGCTAAACCGCGTCCGCCGAGCAGCGCGGTTCCGACACGCACACACGTCGAGCCGTGCGCGATCGCCTGTTCGAGATCATTGCTCATTCCGGCGGAGAGTTCACGGGCATTTGGGTGATCTTCCCGAAGACGCTCCGAGGCACGCGCGAGTTTCTCGAACGCCTCAGCGGGGTCAATACCCAGCGGAGCCACCGCCATAAGCCCACGGAGCCGAAGATCACCCACATGGCCTATCCGCTCGGCAAGGCGGCCCACCTCGTTCACCCGGAAACCCCCGCGTTTCGGATCGTCGTCGAGACTTACCTGAATGAGGACGTCCAGCGGGTGATCACGTTGCCCGGAATCGAGTGCGGACCTGGTCGCCTTGGCGAGCGCGTCGGCGAGCCGCTCGGAGTCGACGGACTGGACCTCGTCGGCCCAGCGCACGACCGAACGGGCCTTGTTCCGCTGAAGGCTGCCGACCATATGCCAGCGGACGCGGGCGTCCGGGCGCAGTGCGGCGACCTCTTCGGCCTTCGCGCCGGCCTCTTGGTCGCGGTTCTCGGCGAGGTCGAGCGCGCCGAGGTCGGTGAGCAGCGCGGCGTCGAGCGCCGGGAAGGTCTTGGTGACCGCGAGCAACCGGACCTCGTCGCGGTCCCGGCCCGCGGCCTTGCACGCGGCGGCGATCCGCTCTTCCACCTGGGCCAGGGAGGCGGCGAGTTCCGCCTTGCGGTCGACACTCACGACGCGTCCAGCCAGGTGATGCCCGCGATCCGGCCGGTGGTGCCGTCGCGACGGAAACTGAACAGGGTCTTGTCTTCGTTGGTACAGCGCGGATCCACGCCGATCTTGCCGACGCCGAGGTCGGCGAGTTGCCGCCAGAGCCCGGCGCGCAGGTCGAGGCCCGGGGTGCCCTTGCGGGTTTTGCAGGCACTGCCCGGAACGTGCTTCTCGACGTCAGCGGCCATGGCGGCGGGGACTTCGTAGCAGTCACCGCAGATCGCCGGCCCGAGCAGTGCTTCGGTGCGCCCCGGTTCGGCACCGAGCGAGCGCATCGCTTCGATCGCGGCGAGGACGACGCCGACCCGCGCGCCGACGCGACCCGCGTGGACGGCGGAGACGACACCGGCCTCGACGTCGGCGAGCATGATGGGGACGCAGTCGGCCACGAGCACGACGAGCGCGAGACCCGGCTCGGCCGTCACGAGCGCGTCGGTCGCTTCGGCCGCCGAGGTCTCGGAGCCGTCGACGATGGTGGCTGTCCGGCCGTGGACCTGCTCCATCCACGCCAGCCTGTCCTCGGCGAGGCCGAGTTCGGTGGCGAGCCGTTTACGGTTGGCGTAGACGTCACCGGCGTCGTCGCCGACGTGATCACCGAGGTTGAAGGTGTCGTAAGGCGGCCGGGAGGCCCCGCCCGCCCTTGTCGTGACAACCCGCCGTACCCGCAAGACTTGCCTCCCTGGCGACCTCGGCTGAGGTGACCAAGGTCTTTTGATCTTTTGAAGTCGCGCCTTTTGGCCGACAGGCCCCGCTATCACGATGGCAGGGCGCCCCCCAGGGAGAATGTACCTTCCCCCTGAATGGGCGCCCTGGCAGCGTGATCGCGGCAGCGCGATAATTATCTGCGCATGAACGGCGGCACGTCGACCTCGTCGTCCGACGGGTCGTCGTGCACCGGGGTGGCGCGGCCGGGCAGGCTGCCGTGGGTCGAGTTCGACCCGATCGGCGAGTAGCCGCGCGAACCGCCGCCGGGCTGCGGGAGCCCACCGGTCATCGAGCCGTTGCCCTCGCCCCGGGAGGACGGCATCTGCGAATGCGGGCGCGTCGGCGGGACCGGGTAGCCGTTGGAGCCGGTCGACGGAACCGGCGTGGCACCCGAAGGCGGGCTCTGCACCGGCGTCGCCCCACCGCCGTTGACCTGGCCCGCCTGCGCGGACGCGGTCGTGTTCGACCGGGAGCCGAAGGTCGACGGGTCGAGCTTCTTGTGGGTCGGCGTGCCCGCGTCGAAACCGGCCGCGATCACGGTGACCCGGACCTCGTCGCCGAGCGAGTCGTCGATGATCGTGCCGAAGATGATGTTGGCGTCGGGGTGCGCGGACTCCTGCACCAGCGAAGCGGCCTCGTTGATCTCGAACAGGCCGAGGTCCGACCCGCCCGCGATCGACAGCAGCGCGCCGTGCGCCCCGTCCATCGACGCTTCCAGCAGCGGCGAGTTGATCGCCTTCTCCGCCGCCTGGATCGCCCGGCCCTCGCCGCGCGCCGAGCCGATGCCCATCAGCGCGGAACCCGCGCCGGACATGACGCTCTTGACGTCGGCGAAGTCCAGGTTGATCAGACCCGGGGTGGTGATCAGGTCGGTGATGCCCTGGACACCGGACAGCAGCACCTCGTCCGCGGAGCGGAAGGCGTCCATCAGCGAGACACCGATGTCGCCGAGCTGCAGCAGCCGGTCGTTCGGGATGACGATGAGGGTGTCGCATTCGTTGCGCAGCTGCTGGATGCCGTCCTCGGCCTGCTTGCTGCGGCGCTTGCCCTCGAAGGTGAACGGACGGGTGACGACGCCGATGGTCAGCGCGCCGAGCTTGCGGGCGATCTGGGCGACGACCGGCGCGCCACCGGTGCCGGTGCCACCGCCCTCGCCCGCGGTCACGAACACCATGTCGGCGCCCTTGATGACCTCTTCGATCTCTTCGCGGTGGTCCTCGGCGGCCTTCTGCCCCACCTCGGGGGCGGCGCCGGCACCGAGGCCGCGGGTCAGTTCCCGGCCGATGTCGAGCTTGACGTCGGCGTCGGACATGAGCAGTGCCTGAGCGTCGGTGTTCACCGCGATGAACTCGACACCCTTGAGGCCGACCTCGATCATGCGGTTCACGGCGTTCACTCCGCCGCCGCCGATACCGACGACCTTGATCACCGCAAGGTAGTTGTGCGGGGGCGTCATCGGAGCCGCCTTCCTGATCGTGTGTGCTCGTGCTGCCCGCCGGTCGCTGAGCCTGGAACCGAAACCCTCGAGCTGAAGTTCAGATTGAGAGTTATGTCAACTGCCGACGTTGAAGCAGGACGGTATGCACCAGGCTGGCTTGAATCCAGTAGCCACGCCGTGTGTCGCAAAGGTGTTTTGCCACAACATGTTCGCGGGCGCAAGAGCGAACCCCGGCGGAAGCGCCGAACGGCGGCCTGGTATTGCCGCCGGATCAGGCGGGCATCGACATGACCATGACGACGTCCTTCGACGGCGAACCGGTCGCCGAACCACCGGTCTGCTCGACGCTCAGCGCGAACTTCTCGGCCCCGCCGAGCCCGTCGGCGACCAGCAGCGCACCGTCCTGACCACCGGAAATGAGCCCGGCGGGCTTCGGCGAGGTGCCCGGGTACATCAGCCACGCCTGGTAGACCCGGCCCGGATCGTTCTTCGGCAGCTGTGCCGCCATGAAGACGAGCCGGTCCTTGGCGCGCGACATCATCACCGTCCCGCCGCCACCGGCGGTGGTCTCGGCGTGCCCGGTCCGGAGATCGGCCGCCGAAAGCACGTCGGCGACCGGGGCGTACCGCTCCGCGTACCGCGCCGCCTGCTCCCGCGCCGCGGTCAGCTGCGTGTGGTTGTCGTAGGCGATACCGCCGAACACGGCGGTGCCCGCCAGGCCGACGATCGCCGCCGCGGCCGCGCCGATCGCCCAGCGCGGGGCGCGCCTGCGGCCCTTGACGCGCTCTCCGGACTCGAACCGCGTCTTCGGCGGCTGCTGCCGGGTCGCCATCGCCTGCGCGAGCACGCGGCGCTTGAGTTCCGGCGGCGGGTCCTCGGCCAGCGCGGCGCCGAGCCGGGTCGCGGTCATCTGCAGTTCGAGGACCTCTTGAGCGCACGAAGCGCATTCGCCGAGGTGCCGCTGGAACTGGGCACGCTCCACTTCGGACAACGCGTCGACGGCGTATGCCCCGGTGAGCGTGTGCATTTCGGGCATCGTCATGCCGTCACCCCCAAACAGTCCCGGAGCCTGATCAGGCCGTCCCGGAGTCGAGTCTTGATGGTCCCGTGCGGGGTCTGCAGCACCTCTGCGACCTCGCGATAGGTGTACCCCTGGTAGTAGGCGAGCAACACCGATTCCCGTTGCAGCTCGGTCAAGCTGGTCAGGCAGCGGCGCACCTGCGAACGTTCCCAGCGGGCCGCGACGGCCTCGGCCACCTCGTCGAAGGGCCTCGCGCGGGCGGCCTCGAAGGTCGCCTTGACCTCGCGGTCGGAACTGGCCCGTGCCGAGCGGACGCGGTCGACGGCGCGGCGGTGCGCGAGCGTCATGGCCCAGTTCAACGCGCTCCCCCGCTCCGGCGAGTACCGCGCGGCCGTGCGCCACAGCTCGACCATGACCTCCTGAGTGACCTCTTCGGACTGTGCGGCGTCGCGGAGGATCCGCCGCACCAGGCCGAGGATCGGTCCGGCGAGCTGGTCGTACAGCGCGTCGAAGGCCCGCTCGTCCCCCTTGGCCACCCGGACGAGCAGATCCTCGGCCGTCGGCCCTGCCGGTTCGCCGCCCGTTCCGGGAACGGGCGCCATCCGGCGCGGACGTGCCGATTCATCCATCAAGTCTGCCTCCGGCGGTCTGCGGTGTGCGAGGGGTCAGCGGTGCCTTCTTCAACCACAGTTTGACCCCGTGCCGCCGGATCAGCGCGGAGACCCGGTGCGGCATGAGCGGACGGGTGAGCAGCAGATGCGCCAGCCACTTGGTGGTGGCCGGCCGCCGCACACCGCGCAACGACGCCGTGAGCGGGGTCCGCCCGCCCTGCTGGAGGGCGATCTTGACCGACAGCAGCGACTCCGGCCGCGGCACCTGCATCCGGTACTCGCCGTCCATCGACTGGAACGGCGACACGTAGAACTCCTTGTCGGCGTGCGCGTTCCCGTCGGCGTCGGGACGCAGGAGGTACGCGTGCCTGCCGCCGTAGGTGTTGTGGACCTCCGCGACGACGCATTCGAGTTCGCCGTCGGGCCGGTGGCACCAGTAGAGGGTGATCGGGTTGAAGGCGTGGCCGAGCATGCGCGCTCCGGCGAGCATGTGGACCCGGCCGCCCCGCAGGTCGACCCCGCGCGCGGCGAGCCAGCGGTCCAATTTGGACCGGATGCTGGAGGTGTCGTCGGGCGCGAAGTGGTCTCGCGGATCGAACCGGGCGAAGGGACGCAGCCACCACGGAAGCTTCGGCGGCTTGTCGAGGTCGATGAACCACAGGTAGACGCGGTGCGCGAACGAGATCGGCGGGTCGTTGCGCCGGACATGCGCCACCGTGGCGTCGTAGAGCACGGCCATGACGGTCACCATCGCACCCCGAAGTTCTCGGCCGCGCGGACGCCGGACGCGCAGCCGTCCTCGTGGAACCCCCAGCCGTGGTACGCGCCGGCGAAAGCGATCACGTCGTCGTTGAGCTCGGGCAGGCGACGCCCCGCGGCGACGGATTCCGGCGTGTACACGGGGTGTTCGTAGGTCATCTTGGCCAGCACCGACCCGTCGTCGGGGGCGGTGCCGGGGTTGAGCGTGACGACGTAGCCGGTCGGCTCGTCGAGCCGCATCAGGCGGTTCATGTCGTAGGACACCTGGACGGCGCCGTTGTCCGCGCCGCAGGCGGGGGTGGCGTAGTTCCAGCCCGCCCGCGCGGATTCCGCCGTCGGGAGCACGCCGGTGTCGGTGTGCAGCCACGCCTCGTTGCTGGAGTACCGGAACGAGCCGAGGACTTCGCGTTCGGCGTCGGTCGGCGACTCGAGCAGCTTCAGCGCCTGATCCGCGTGCGTGGCCAGTACGACCTTGTCGACCCGGTGCCGGGTGTCGGCGTCGTCGCGGATCTCGATCCCCCGCGCGGTGCGCTTGACCGAGCGGACCGGCGTCGACAGGTGCACGGCGGTCAGCTGCTTGGCCGCCCGCTCGACATACTCGCGGGAGCCGCCGACGACGGTGCGCCAGCTCGGGGATCCCCCGACCGACAGCATCCCGTGGTTGCGCAGGAACTCGAACAGGTAGCGCGCGGGATACCTGAGCGTGTCGTTCCGGTCCGCCGACCAGACGGTCGAAACGACCGGGAGCATGAAGTGGTTGACGAAGTACTTCGTGTACCCGCCGATCGCGAGGAACGCGCCGAGCGTGACATCGCCCGCCTCGGGCGAGTCGAGGACGCGTTTCGCGTGCAGGTGGAAGCGCTTGACGTCGGCGAGCATCCGCAGGTAGCGCCCGCGGGTGACGTTGCGCGGCTGGGCGAACAGGCCCTTGAGCCCCTTGGCGCCGGCGTACTGGAGACCGCAGCCGTCGCAGCGGATGCTCATCGACATCTCGGTGTCGCGGGTGGCGACGCCCAGTTCGGCGAACAGGCGGAGCAGGTTCGGGTAGGTGCGCTCGTTGTGCACGATGAACCCGGAGTCGACGCCGACGGTGCCGCCGTGCGCGCTCGGGACGTCGTGGGTGTGCGCGTGCCCGCCGAGCCTGTCGTCGGCTTCGAACAGCAGCACTTCGTGGCGGCGTTGCAGCAGATAGGCGGCCGTGAGCCCGGCGACGCCGCTGCCGATGACTCCGATGCGTTGACCCTTGGTGTGCACGAGAGGGATTCGGAACAGGACGCGGGCCGGATTGGACCGGGTGAACCAGGGCATCTTCCGACCCATCCTTTTCCTGTCCGGGGCCGAATGACGACTATGCCGAACAGTCCCGCCTCCCGTCTGGTCCCGTTCGTCGAGCGGCTGCTCGGCGGCTCACTCCCGGTCGGTCTCCGTACGTGGGACGGCGTACGCGCCGGTCCCCCGGATGCGCCGACCGTGGTGCTCCGGAACCGGCGGGCCCTGCGCCGTCTCCTGTACGCCCCCGGCGAATTGGGCCTCGCCAGGGCCTACGTCTCCGGTGATCTCGACGTCGAAGGCGATCTCGCCGACGGATTCCGCCGGATCTGGGCGCTGACCCGATCGGGCGCCGTCCGCGGTGCCGCGCTCGGCCCCCGCGAGTGGGCCGAAGCGCTCCGGATCGCGGTCGGTCTCGGCGTCGTCGGGCCGCCGCCCAAACCGCCGGCCGAGGAGGCGCGGCTGTCCGGGGCACTGCACAGCCTGCGCCGGGACAAGTCCGCGATCGCGCATCACTACGACCTCGGCAACGCCTTCTACCAGCTGCTGCTCGACGAATCGATGGCCTACTCGTCCGGGTACTGGACCTCCGACGAGGACGGCTACGACCTGGAGCAGGCCCAGTGGGACAAGCTCGAACTGATCTGCCGCAAGCTCGGCCTCCGGCCGGGGATGCGGCTGCTCGACGTCGGCTGCGGCTGGGGCTCGCTGCTGGTGCACGCGGCGAAACATCACGGGGTGCACGCCGTCGGCATCACGCTCTCGGCGGAACAGCGGCAGCACATCCGCGGCCGTCTCGTCCAGCACGACCTGGAGGAACGCGTCGAAGTCCGCAGGCAGGACTACCGGGAACTGACCGACGAGCCGTTCGACGCCGTCGCCTCCATCGAGATGGGTGAGCACGTCGGCGAGCAGAACTATCCCGAGTACACGCGGACGCTGTTCCGGATGCTCCGGCCGACCGGACGGCTGGTCCTGCAGCAGATGTCCCGCGGCGCGGTGGCGCCGGGCGGTGGCGCGTTCATCGAGCGCTACATCGCCCCCGACATGACGATGCGGCCGCTGAGCCGCACGCTCGGGCATCTGGAGACCGCGGGCTTCGAGATCCGCGACGTCCACGCGCTCCGCGAGCATTATGTGCGTACGGTCCGGGCATGGGAGAAAACACTCGAGGGCAACTGGGACGACGTCGTGTCGCTGATCGGTGAATCGGGCGCGCGGGTCTGGCGGCTCTACCTGGTCGGCGGCGCGCTCGCCTTCGAGGAGAACCGGATGGGCGTGGACCAGATCCTCGCCGTCCGGCCGTCCGAGCACGGCTTGAGCGCGCTGCCCGCCACCCGGGAGTGGTCCTAGATGCCGTTGGGGGGAACGCTGCTCGTCACCGCCGCCGTCACGTTGCTGGCCGTCGTCGTCACCTTCGGCATCGCACGGGCGCGGGGGCGGTACGACACCATCGACACGTTCTGGGGGCCGGGCTTCGCGCTCGTCGCGCTCGTCGCGGCCCCGCTCGGGGACGGTTCGACGGCACTGCGAGTCGTCGCGGCGCTGCTGACCGCCGTCTGGGGTGTCCGCCTCGGCGTGCACCTTCATCTGCGCAACCACAAGCTGCCCGAAGACCCGCGTTACGTGCGGATGGCGGAGCGCGCCGGGGAGAATCCGGCGCTCAAGCTGTTCGTCCGCGTGTACCTGGTGCAGGCGGTGGTGCTCTGGTTCGTGTCGCTGCCGGTCCAGTTCGCGATGTACGGCGATTCCTTCGGCGTGACGGCCTGGATCGGCGTCGCGGTGTGGCTGGTCGGCTTCGGGTTCGAGACGGTCGGCGACGAGCAGTTGCGCCGGTTCAAGGCCGATCCGGACAACAAGGGGAAGGTGCTCGACAAGGGGCTGTGGCGGTACACGCGGCATCCCAACTACTTCGGGGACGCGTGCGTGTGGTGGGGCCTTTACCTGCTCGCGTGTTCGAGCTGGGCGGGGGCGGCGACCGTGCTCTCCCCGGTCGCGATGACGTACACGCTGGCCAAGGGCACCGGAAAACCTTTGCTGGAAAAGGGATTGCGGCGCTCCCGGCCGGGATACGCGACCTACGTCGAACGCACCAGCGGGTTCTTCCCGCTGCCCCCGCGCCGCGTCACTCCCCGGTGAGCCCGTCGATCAGTTCGCGCAGCAGGTCGAGGTGGC
The DNA here is from genome assembly GCF_000478275.1 of Amycolatopsis orientalis DSM 40040 = KCTC 9412. Lineage (GTDB taxonomy): Bacteria > Actinomycetota > Actinomycetes > Mycobacteriales > Pseudonocardiaceae > Amycolatopsis > Amycolatopsis orientalis. The sequence continues at coordinate 170,162 of NZ_ASJB01000055.1, read as the reverse complement.
CGGCGTGCCTGCCGGTCTCCTCGATCATATGCGTGACCACGAACCGGACGTTGACCTTGCGGTCGCCCCGGAACTCGACCTCGTCGTCCAGCCCCATCCTGGCGACGACCTGGCGGCTTCGTTCGCACTCGGCCTCGTAGGCGGCGATCAGCCGCTCGATCGGGGTCTCCATGGCGACCCGGAATTCGGCGTCCGGATCGACCTCCAGCGCCTCCTTCCAGACGTCCTCGGCGCCGTCGAGCACCACGGTGAACCAGTACTGCTCGACGAGGGTCAGATGCCCGAGCAGACCGGCGACGGTGGTCAGTTCGCTGGGGACGAGCCGGCGCCGGGCCTGCTCGTCCGTGAGGCCCGAACACTTCCACACGACCGTGGCGCGGAGGAAGTCGAGGAAGCCGTTCAGCTGGGTGCGCTCGTCGCCGGTGAGCGGCGGTTCGGGACGCTTCGGTTCGTCGGTCATGGTGCTGCAGTCTGCCGGTTTCCTCGGATGATCCGCTAACGAGTCACCCCTGTCCACCATCTGCCGCAGAGCGGTGGTCCATGTCCGAACATGATCCCATCGTTCGAGTGAAACCAGCGGTAGTTAGCGCCCGCGAAACATGACGACCACCCGCCCGTCATGTCAGGCTGGTGCAGTGGGTGCCATACCCGGAGCACCCAGGAAAGGCAGATGATGTCAGGCCCCCAGCTGAGCGCACTCGATGTCGCTTTCCTTTGCCTGGAAAGCGAAACGACGCCCATGCACATGGGCGCGGTGGTCACCTTCCGTCCGCACGGGCAGGTGCACGCGCGTAAGCTGATCGCGTTGCTCGCCGAACGTGCCGCGCGCATCCCGAAGCTGCGCCAGCGCCCCCGCACCGCGCTGTTCCCACCCGGCGCCGCGATCTGGGCCGAGGACCCGGATTTCGTTGCCAGTGAACATATTTCACATCATCACCTGAGTTCCCTGTACGAACCGGACCCGCTGTCCGCCCACGCGTCACGCTGGATGGGACGGCCGCTCGACACCGGAAAGCCCTTGTGGGACCTGCAACTCGTCACCGGCCTGCCGGACGGCGAGTTCGCGCTGCTGCTGAAACTGCACCACGCGCTCACCGACGGGGCGGGCGCGTACGCCGTCGCCGCGGGTCTGCTCGACGAACTCCCCCGCCCGCCCAGGCGGGCGCACAGCGGCGCCGAGCCACCCGCGCCACGCTCCCCTGTGGACGCCGTCAAGGACGTCCTCGGCGCCACCCTGGCCCAGGCCGGGGAGTCCGCCGGGATCGCCTCGTCGGTCGTCCGCGCGACCCGCTCGCCGCTGTCCCCGATCAGCGCGCCGCCGTCGACCGAACGACGGCTCGGTTTCGCCCGGCTCGACACCGCCGACCTCCGGCGGATCCGCCGGGCCCACGGCGGCACCGCCAACGACGTCGTGCTGGCGATCCTCGCCGGTGCGCTGCGCGAATGGATGATCAACCGCGGCCAGCGCGCCGACGACCGGACGCTGCGGGCGCTCATCCCGGTCAGCGTGCGCGGGCGGTCCGCCGAGCAGCTGGGCGGCAACAAGCTGTCCGGGTACCTCTGCGAGCTCCCGGTCGGCCTCGACCACCCGGTGGAGCGGCTGCTGGCCGTCCAGCGCGCGATGAGCCGGAACAAGGCCGCCGGTCCCGCCCGTGGCGCCGGCGCGTTCCCCCTGCTCGCCGACCGGATGCCGCCGATGCTGCACCGGCTCGGCAGCAGGGCCGCCGGGCTGGCCGCGCCGCTGCTGTTCGACCTCGTGGTGACCACGGTGCCGGTGCCGCCCAACCGGCTCACCCTGGACGGGACCCGGCTCGAAGGGGTGTACCCGTTCGTGCCGCTGGCGCCGCGGCAGGCGCTCGGGATCGCGGTGGCGACCTACCGCGACTCGGTCCACATCGGACTGCAGGCGAACGGGGCGGCTGTCCCGGACGTGGGCTCGCTGCGGGACGGGGTGCTCAAGTCGGCCGCGCGGTTGCTGGACGCCGCTTGAGCGGGTCGTGCCCCGCTCCCCTCGCGACCTGATCAAGCCCCGTCCGCCTAGCTGAAGGGCCCTTTCCCCTCATCTCACGCGGCGAAGGGCGCTTTCCCTTCATGCGATGAGGGGAAAGCGCCCTTCAGCCCCGGGCCGTAACCAGGATGAAAAGACGCCATGAAAGGTCCTTTCCTTGCAAATTTTGCAAGGAAAGGACCTTTCATGGCGCGCGTAGGGGCTAGGTCAGCCGCGAAGCATCTCGGCGACCAGGAAGGCCAGCTCCAGCGACTGCTGCGTGTTCAGCCGCGGGTCGCAGGCGGTCTCGTACCGGCCCGAGAGGTCCAGATCCGAGATCTCCTGCGCGCCACCGAGGCATTCGGTGACGTCCTCGCCGGTCAGCTCCACGTGGATGCCGCCCGGGTAGGTGCCGAGCTTGCGGTGCACCTCGAAGAAGCCCTGGACCTCGTCCACGATCCGGTCGAAGTGCCGGGTCTTGTACCCGGTGGAGGATTCGTGGGTGTTGCCGTGCATCGGGTCGCACTGCCAGATGACCTTGTGCCCGGACGCCTCGACCTTCTCGACGATCGCGGGCAGCACCTCGCGGACCTTGCCGTTGCCCATCCGGGCGATCAGCGTCAGCCTGCCGGGCTCGTTGCGCGGGTCGAGCCGCCGGACGTACTCGACGGCCTGCTCGGGCGTGGTCGTCGGGCCGATCTTGAGGCCGATCGGGTTGGCCAGCAGTTCGGCGAACGCGATATGCGCGCCGTCGAGCTGCCGGGTCCGCTCGCCCACCCACAGGAAGTGCGAGGACAGGTTGTACAGCTTGGGGTTCGCCGCGTCCGCGCGGTCCATCCGCAGCATGGAGCGCTCGTAGTCGAGCAGCAGCGCCTCGTGGCTGGCGAAGATCTCGGTGGACTGCAGCGAGGAGTCGGTGACACCGCAGGCCGACATGAACCGCAGGCCCCGGTCGATCTCCGAGGCCAGCGCCTCGTACCGCTCGCTGGCGGGCGAGGACTTCACGAAGTCCTTGTTCCAGTCGTGCACCTGGTGCAGATCCGCCATCCCGGCGCCGGTCAGCGCGCGGACGAGGTTCATCGCGGCGCCCGCGTTGGCGTAGGCGCGGATCATCCGGCCGGGGTCGGGCACGCGCAGTTCGGGCTTGGCGACGAGCGAGTTGATGATGTCGCCGCGGTAGACCGGCAGGCCGAGGGCGTCGGTGGACGCCGAACGCGGCTTCGCGTACTGGCCGGCGATCCGGCCGACCTTCACCACCGGGAGGCTCGCGCCGTAGGTGAGGACGACGGCCATCTGCAGCAGGGTGCGCAGGTTGGCGCGGATATGCGGTTCGGTGTTCGACTCGAACGTCTCCGCGCAGTCACCGCCCTGCAGCAGGAACGCCTCGCCGCGGGCGACCATGGCCAGCCGGTCGGAGAGCCGGTCGATCTCGGCGGGGACGGTGATCGGCGGCACGCTTTCGAGCACCCCGCGCACCCGCTTCGTCAGCTCGGGGTCCGGCCACTCGGGCTGCTGCGCGGCGGGCCGGGCGAGCGCGTCGTCGAGCCGGTTGCGCAGCTCGGGCGGCAGAGGAGGCAATTCGGGGAGCGTGTCGACGGGAACGTCCACTGTCCAGTTCACCGGCCCAGGATATGCCGGGCCGGAAGCCGCCCGCCCACCGGGACGAAAGTCCCAAAAGGTGGACGGGCGGTCCGGGACGGTCAGGCGGCCTGCGCCTTGTTGTAGAGGTTCTGGGCGTCGGTGCCGAAGTACGGACCGAACATGTACCCCGGCAGGAAGGTGTAGCCGAAACTGTTCACCGACGCCTGGACACCGGCACCGGTCGCCTCGCTGAAGTTGAGGAACCACGGGCCGCCGCTCGAACCACCGGTCATATTGCAGTTCATCCCGTGGTCCTTGGTCAGCAGGAAGTCGGTGAACGTGCTTCCGCTGCAGTAGATCAGCTTCGTCCCGTCGTACGGCGCCGCCGCCGGATAGCCGAACGTGTACATCGACTGGTTGCGCGCCTGGTTGAAGGCGATGCCCTGCGCGCCGACCACGTCGGTCAGCCGCTGCCCGTTGAGCGGGTTGACCACGGCCGCGCCGACGTCGTAGTTCATGTCCTCGCTCGCTTCCCACTGCGGAGTGGTCAGCGTGCTCTTCGCGGCCCAGGTGCCGTAGGGCGTGTTGCCGTTGTTGTAGCCGGGCGCGAAGGTCCAGTTGGTGTGCCACGCGCCCTGGTACTTCACGCAGTGCCCGGCGGTGATGACGACACTGCCGTTCGCGCTGGTGACCGCGTCACCGGAGCAGGACGCGTTCCGCCCGCCCATGGTGAAGAACACCCGGCCGGCGGTCTGCACGACCTTGCCGGCCCCGGTCCACGCGCCGCCGCCGTTGGGGATGCTCTGGATGATCGTGCTCTCGCCCTTCGCGACGTCCTTGAGCGAAAGGGGCGGGGCCTGGACCAGTTGTTCGATCGGCACCGCCGACCGCATCCGCTCGGGTGTCCAGTAGGCCGCCACCGCCTGCGCGTCGGCCGCCGCCTGATGATGGACCGGTCCGGCTTGAGCGGGACCCGCGACCGCCGTCAGCCCCGTCACCGCCAGCCCCACGAGCGCCGCCAGGATCCCCGTCCGGGAAGCCGTCCTCTTCATGGCATACCACCTTTCGCCACCGGTGAATTGCCGTATGACGTGCACGACTTTCTGAAAGTATTTGCCCTGCTACGGGGCGTACAAGCGGCCGTTCGGCCGCATCCGGGGCGACGTATGGGCCGTTCGGCCCAGCAGGACGAACAGGGTCCTGAAACAGGCTCGTGAGTGGTAATGACGGTTAGAACCGTCATTACCACTCACGAGACCCAAAGCTGTTCTGGAGCTTTACACCACCGCGAGCGGCAGCGCCGTGGGGTGCACCGGGGCCGGGAGGTCGGACGCGCCGGTGAGGTACGCGTCGACGGCGCTCGCCACCGACCGGCCCTCCGCGATCGCCCACACCACCAGCGAAGCGCCGCGATGCGCGTCACCGCAGACGAACACGCCCGGCGAGGAGGTCTGCCAGTCCGCGCCGCACGAGAGCGTTCCGCGTTTCGTCAGCGAAAGGCCGAGCCCGTCCAGCAACGGCATGTGCTCGACACCCTCGAACCCGATCGCGAGCAGCACGAGGTCGGCGGGCAGTTCCTCGACCTCGTCGTTGACCGGGGTCACCATGCGCTTGCCGGTCTCGGGGTCCTTGACCACGCGGACCTGCCGGAGTTCGACGGCACGCACGTTGCCGTCGTCGTCACCGATGAACCGGGTGACCGCGACGGCGAACTTGCGCTCGCCCGCCTCCTCGTGCGCCGGATAGGTGCGCAGGATGTACGGCCAGGTCGGCCACGGCGAGCGTTCGTCGTCCCTTGTGGACGGTGGGGTCGGATACTGGTCCAGCTGGGTCACCGAAAGCGCGCCCTGCCGGGTCGCGGTGCCGTACGAGTCGGCGCCGGTGTCGCCACCGCCGATGATGACCACGTGTTTGCCGGCCGCGTCGACCGGCGACGGGCCGTCGCCCTCGACGTACTTGTTGGCGGGGACCAGATGTTCCATCGCCAGGTGGATCCCGGACAGTTCGCGCCCCGGCGTCGTGGTGTCGTCACGGCCGCGCAGCGCGCCCACCGCGAGCACGACGGCGTCATAGGTGGCGCGGAGTTCCTCGACGGTCAGGTCGACGCCGACCTCGCAGCCGGTGACGAACTTCGTGCCCTCCTTGCGCAGCTGCGCGAGCCGCCGGTCGAGGACTTTCTTCTCCATCTTGAACTCGGGGATGCCGTACCGCAGCAGGCCGCCGAGCCGGTCGTCCCGTTCGTAGACGGTCACCTCGTGACCGGCGCGGGTCAGCTGCTGCGCGGCGGCGAGGCCGGCGGGACCGGAGCCGACGACCGCGACCCGCTGGCCCGACGACACCGCCGAGATCTGCGGCTGCACGTAACCGGCTTCCCAGGACTGGTCGGCGATCGTCTGCTCGACCCGCTTGATCGACACCGGCCCGCCGGACAGCGGTGAGATCGACAGGACGCAGCCCGCCTCGCACGGCGCGGGGCACAGCTTCCCGGTGAACTCGGGGAAGTTGTTGGTGGCGTGGAGCCGGTCGCTCGCCGCGGCCCAGTCACCGCGACGCACCAGGTCGTTCCACTCCGGGATCAGGTTGCCCAGCGGGCAGCCGGAACCACCGGAATGACAGAACGGGATGCCGCAGTCCATGCACCGCGAAGCCTGCTTGCGCACCTTTTCGTTGCGCTCGCCGGGTTCCACGTCGGCGTACACCTCGCCCCAAGTGGCGAGACGTTCCTCTTTGGACCTCTTCTTCGGCTCTTCGCGTTCGTACTTCAGGAAACCCGTCGGATCAGCCACGAGCGGCCTCCATGATCGCTTCGTCGACGTCGCGGCCGGCGGCGCGCGCCGCCTTCGCCGCGTCAAGGACACGCTGGTAGTCGCGGGGCATCACCTTGGTGAACGCCGCCGAACGACGCGGCCAGTCGCCGAGCAGCGACGCGGCCACGGCCGAACGTGTGAGGTCATAGTGTTTCTGCACGGTCTTCTTGAGCCAGGCGAGATCCTCGGACGTCGGGGTCAGGAGGTTCACCATCTCCTCGTTGACCCGGCCGCGATCGAGGTCGAGCACGTACGCCTCACCGCCGGACATCCCGGCCGCGAGGTTGCGCCCGGTCGGGCCGAGCACGACGGCCTGTCCGCCGGTCATGTACTCGAAGGCGTGGTCGCCGACGCCCTCGGCGACGACCACCGCACCGGAGTTGCGCACGCAGAACCGTTCGCCGACCTGGCCGCGCAGGAACATCTCCCCGCCGGTGGCCCCGTAGGCGAGCGTGTTCCCGGCGATGGTCTGGCCCTCCGCGGCGAACTTCGCGTCCGGATGCGGGCGCACGATGATCCGCCCGCCCGAAAGCCCCTTGCCGACGTAGTCGTTCGCGTCGCCGACCATGTCGAGCGTGATGCCGCGCGGCAGGAACGCGCCCAGCGACTGCCCGGCGGATCCGGTCAGCAGCACGTGGATCGTGTCCTCCGGCAGGCCCTCGCCGCCGTAGCGGCGGGTGATCTCGGACCCCAGCAGGGTGCCGACGGTCCGGTTCACGTTCCGCACCGGCAGTTCCAGTCGCACCGGATGCGCGTCCTCCAGCGCCGCCTCGGCGAGCTGGATCAGCGTCCGGTCGAGCGCGTGCTCGAGGCCGTGGTCCTGCCCGCGCGTGCGCCGCTTCGCCCCGCCGTACGGGGTTTCCGTCGGCATCTCGAAGATCGGCGAGAGATCGAGCCCGGAGGCTTTCCAGTGCTCGATCGCCTTGTCGGTGTCCAGCACCTCGGCGTGCCCGATCGCCTCGTCGAGGGTGCGGAAACCGAGCGCCGCCAGCGTTTCCCGGACCTCTTCGGCGACGAACCGGAAGTAGTTGACGACGTGCTCGACCTGTCCGGTGTACCGCTTGCGCAGCTCCGGGCTCTGGGTCGCGACGCCGACCGGGCAGGTGTCGAGGTGGCAGACGCGCATCATGACGCAGCCCTCGACGATCAGCGGCGCCGTCGCGAAGCCGTACTCCTCCGCGCCGAGCAGCGCGGCGATGACGACGTCGCGGCCGGTCTTCATCGCGCCGTCCACCTGGACGGTGATCCGGTCACGCAAACCGTTGAGCAGCAACGTCTGCTGCGTCTCGGCGAGGCCGATCTCCCACGGCGTCCCCGCGTGCTTGAGCGAGTTCATCGGGGAGGCGCCGGTGCCGCCGTCGTGGCCGGAGATCAGCACGACGTCCGCGTGCGCCTTGGACACGCCCGCCGCGACCGTGCCGACCCCGAGCGAGGACACCAGCTTCACGTGGATGCGGGCGTTCTCGTTGGCGTTCTTGAGGTCGTGGATCAGCTGGGCGAGATCCTCGATCGAGTAGATGTCGTGGTGCGGCGGCGGCGAGATGAGCCCGACGCCCGGCGTCGAGTGCCGCGTGCGGGCGATCCACGGGTAGACCTTGTTGGGCGGCAACTGCCCGCCCTCGCCCGGCTTCGCGCCCTGCGCCATCTTGATCTGGATGTCGTCGGCGTTGACCAGGTACTCGCTCGTGACGCCGAACCGGCCGCTCGCGACCTGCTTGATCGCGCTGCGCCGCTCCGGGTCGTAGAGGCGCTCGGGGTCTTCCCCGCCCTCACCGGTGTTGGACCGGCCGCCGATGCGGTTCATCGCGATGGCGAGGGTTTCGTGCGCCTCGGCCGAAATCGAGCCGTAGGACATCGCACCGGTGTTGAACCGCTTGAAGATCGCCTCGGCAGGCTCGACCTCGTCCAGCGGGACCGGCTCACGCGCGCCCTCGCGGAAGGAGAACAGCCCGCGCAGCGCGCCGCCCTGGCGGTAGAGCCGGTGCACCTCGTCGGAGTACTTCTTGTACACCTCTTCCCGGCCGGTCTTCGTCGCGTGCTGCAACAGGAAGACGGTCTCCGGGGTGAACAGGTGCAGTTCGCCCTCGCGGCGGTACGCGTACTCGCCGCCGGTCTCGAGTCCACGGTGGACCCGGTCGGTCGGGTTGTCCGGGTACGCGCGGCGGTGGCGGACGGCGACCTCTTCGGCGAGCACGCTCAGCCCGACGCCGCCGAGCTTCGACGACGTCCCCGTGAAGTACTCGTCGAGCAGATCCTGGGCCAGGCCGAAGGATTCGAAGACCTGGGCCGCGGTGTAGGCGCCGACGGTCGAGATGCCCATCTTCGACATGATCTTCAGGACGCCCTTCACGAGCGCCTTGACGTAGTTGCGGATCGCCTTGGCGGGCTCGATCCCGGTGATGGCACCGGTCGAGATCATGTCCTCGATGGTCTCGAAGGCCAGGTACGGGTTCACCGCCGCGGCACCGTAACCGAGCAGCAGCGCGATGTGGTGGACCTCGCGGGCGTCCCCGGTCTCGACGACCAGTGCGACGCGGAGCCTTTCCTTGGTACGCACCAGATGGTGGTGCACCGAGGAGACCAGCAGCAGCGACGGGATCGGCGCCATGCGGTGGTCGGAATCGCGGTCGGACAGCACGAGCGTGCGCGCGCCCGCCGCGATCGCCTCGGAGGCCTCGCGCCGGACCCGCTCGATCGCCGACGCCAGCGCGTCGGCCCCACCGTCCACTTCGTACAGTCCGGAAAGGACACTGCAGGCGAAGCCGGGAAGGTCGCCGTCGTCGTTGATGTGGATCAGCTTGGCGAGTTCGTCGTTGTCGATCACCGGATACGGCAGCTGCACGTGACGGCAGGACGCCGGGCCGGGGGCGAGCAGGTTCCGCTCCGGGCCCATGATCCGGCTCATCGAGGTGACGAGCTCTTCGCGGATCGCGTCCAGCGGCGGGTTGGTGACCTGGGCGAAGTTCTGCTTGAAGTAGTCGTAGAGCAGCCGGGAACGCTGCGACAGCACCGCGGGCGGGGTGTCGGAGCCCATCGAACCGATCGGCTCGGCGGCCTTGACCGCCATCGGCGCGAGCAGGATCTTCAGCTCTTCTTCGGTGTAGCCGAAGGAAAGCTGGCGCCGCAGCACCGAATCGTGGCTCTGCACGATGTGGTCGCGATCCGGCAGGTCGGCGATCTGCAGGAGACCGGCGTGCAGCCACCCCTCGTACGGGAGTTCCTTGGCCAGCTCGGACTTGACCTCTTCGTCGTCGACGATCCGGCCGGCCTCGGTGTCCACCAGGAACATGCGGCCGGGCTTGAGGCGGCCCTTGGCGACGACGTCCGCGGGGGCGACGTCGAGGACGCCGGCCTCACTGGCCAGCACGACGCGGTCGTCCGCGGTGCGCCACCAGCGGGCCGGGCGCAGGCCGTTGCGGTCGAGCACCGCGCCGACGAGCGTGCCGTCGGTGAAGGTGACACAGGCCGGGCCGTCCCACGGCTCCATCAGGCTGGCGTGGAACTGGTAGAACGCACGACGCTGGGCGTTCATCCCGGTGTGGTTCTCCCACGCCTCGGGGATCATCATCAGCACCGCGTGCGGCAGCGACCGGCCACCGAGGTGCAGCAGCTCCAGCACCTCGTCGAAGGAGGCGGAGTCCGACGCGTCGGCCGAGCAGATCGGGTACAGCCGGGTCAGGTCGCCGGGGATGAGGTCCGATTCGAGCAGTGCCTCACGGGCGCGCATCCGGTTGCGGTTTCCCCGGATGGTGTTGATCTCGCCGTTGTGCGCGACGAAGCGGAACGGGTGCGCCAACGGCCACGACGGGAAGGTGTTGGTGGAGAACCGGGAGTGCACGAGCGCGATAGCGCTGGTGAGCCGGGTGTCGGTCAGGTCGGTGAAGAAGAGCGGGAGCTGCTCGGGGGTCAGCATTCCCTTGTAGACGATCGTGCGCGAGGACAGGCTCGGGAAGTACGTCCCGCACCCGTTGGTCAGACTCTCGTTCTCGACGCGTTTGCGCAGGCAGAAGGCCAGCCTGTCCAGTACGAGCCCGCCCGGCCGCCTGCCGTCGGTCTCCTGGGCCGCGACGAACAGCATCGCGAAATGCGGCATCACCGAACGCGCCGTGGGGCCGATGTCGGCCCGGTCGGCGTCGACCGGGACTTCGCGCCAGCCGAGGACCTGGAGGCCCTCTTCGGTGGCGATCCGCTCGATCAGGGCGACGGCCTTGCCGCGCTCCTCGACGTCCGAGGGCAGGAAACCGATACCGGTCGCGTACGTCTGGTGACCGTCGGCGTCCGGCTCGGGCAGGATGAAGTCCGCTTCCGCGCGCAGCAGCTCGTCGGGCAGCTGCAGGAGGATGCCCGCGCCGTCACCACTGGTCGGCTCCGCGCCGGCGGCGCCCCGGTGGTCGAGGTTCGTCAGCGCGGACAGGCCGTCGGTGACGATGCCGTGCGAACGGCGCCCGCGGATGTCGGCCACCATGGCCACACCGCAGGAGTCCTGTTCGGATTCGGGATCGTAGAGACCTTGTTTGCCGGGAATGGCGGAGAAGATCATGAAGGGACCTCCTTCGTCGTCTGTGCTCAGCGACCGGACAGGCCGGCCGGGGGAATGCGCACGGGACGACGATGGCCCGTTCGTTGACGCGACTTTAACACCTAGGAAACATGGCGGCATCAGTTCAGCGGGCGCGAAATTCCGCCGATGGGTAACGATCTGGGTGATCGGAACGACGCAGTTCCTGATGGGGACGCGGTAGTTCGTACCGCTAAGTATATGTCCCGTTCGGGCATGGTGAGTAGTGCGGTGAGGCGACCCTAGTCACTCCGGACTTCTTCCGCAGCACGAGGTAAGTAGAACGTGTTACAGTTTCGCGCATGATCCTGGACCGCTTCCGGCTCACCGACCAGGTCGCCGTGGTCACCGGCGCCGGACGCGGCATCGGCGCGGCGACGGCCGTGGCCCTCGCGGAGGCCGGTGCCGACGTGCTGATCTCGTCCCGCACCGAATCCCAGCTCGCTGAGGTCGCCGGGAAGGTCGCCGCGACCGGCCGCCGGGCGCACGTGGTGCCCGCCGATCTGAGCGATCCGGCCACCGCCGGCGAGCTGGCGCGGATCGCGACGGCGGAATTCGGGCGGCTGGACCTGGTGGTCAACAACGTCGGCGGGACCTATCCCCGCCCGCTGCTGGAAACCACCGCCGATTTCCTGGAAGAAGCCTTTCGCTTCAACGTTTCCACCGCCCACGCGCTGACCGTCGCGGCCGCACCGTCCTTACTGGAGACGGGCGGATCGGTCGTCAACATCTCCTCGGTCATGGGCCGCGTGACCGGCAGGGGCTTCGCCGCGTACGGGACGGCGAAGGCCGCGCTGGCGCACTACACCCGGCTCGCGGCGGCCGACCTCGCCCCGAAGGTGCGGGTGAACGCGATCTCGGTCGGTTCGGTGGCGACCTCCGCGCTCGAAGTGGTGGTGGGCAACGACGAGCTGCGCGGCCGGATGGAGGCCGCCACTCCCCTGCGCCGGATCGGCGAGGCCGAGGACATCGCGGCCACGGTCGTGTTCCTGGCGTCGCGGGCGGGCCGGTACGTCACCGGCAAGATCCTCGAAGTCGACGGTGGACTGCAGGCCCCGAACCTGGAACTGGGCCTGCCCGATCTGTAGGAAACGGTTGGCGGAGCTGAGAGGCACCGGGGAAGTGACCATACGCGTGAACCCGCCCTGGCCGAAGGCCCCGCTATCGCGGTGGCAGGACGCCCTGTTCGTCTACCGTGAGGTGCTCTACCAGGCAGCGTCCTGCCGACGTCGATCGCGGACGCGGGTTCACCAATCAGACATCAGGAGGCGAACGCCGTGCGCGTGGTCCAGTGGAGTACCGGGAACGTCGGCTGCCACGCGCTGGCCGGAATCGCGGCGCGCCCCGACCTCGACCTCGCCGGGGTCTGGGTCTCGAGCGAGGCGAAGGCGGGCGTGGACGCCGGGGAACTGGCCGGGCTCGGCCGTCCGCTCGGCGTCGCCGCGACGACCGACGCGGACGCGCTCATCGCACTGAAGCCGGACTGCGTGGTCTACACGGCGATGGCCGACGACCGGCTGACAGAGGCCGTCGAGGACCTGAAACGGTTCCTGCGCGCGGGGATCAACGTGGTGTCCAGCAGTCCGGTGTTCCTCCAGTACCCCGAAGGTGTCGTCCCGCCGGAGATGATCGAGCCGATCCGTGAGGCGGCGCGAGAGGGCGGCGCTTCGCTGTGGGTCAACGGCGTCGACCCCGGTTTCGCCAACGACTGGCTGCCGCTGGTGCTCACCGGCGTCTGCGAACGGATCGACGAGGTGCGATGCCTGGAGATCCTCGACTACTCCACCTACGACAACGGCAAGGTCCTGTTCGACATCATGGGCTTCGGCCGGGAGATGGACGACCTGCCGCTGTTGCTGCAGCCTGGCGTGCTGTCGCTGGCCTGGGGCAGTGTCGTCCGGCAGCTGGCGGCGGGACTCGACGTCGAACTCGACGGCGTCGAGGAGAGTTACGAGCGCCTTCCGGCTCCCGAGACGTTCGAGATCGCCTCCGGGACGATCAAGGAGGGGACGGCGGCGGCGCTGCGGTTCGAGGTGCGCGGGATGCGCGGCGGGCGGGCGGTGTGCGTGCTGGAGCACGTCACGCGCCTGCGGGGCGACCTCGGCCCGGACTGGCCCCAGCCGACCGGGCAAGGCTGCTACCGCGTCCAGGTGACCGGGGAGCCCGAATACGTGCTGGACCTGCGGCTGGTCGGGACCGACGGCGACCACAACACGGCCGGGCTGAAGGCGACCGCGATGCGGCTGGTGAACGCGATCCCGGCGGTGGTGGCGGCTCCGCCCGGGCTGCTGACCGCGCTGGACCTGCCGTTGGTGACGGGACGGGGCCTGGTCGCTCCCTGAGGTCTGGCGCGCTTGGCGGTCTGGCGCGTTTAGTCGACTGGTTGCGAGGTAGCGCCGGGTCGCGGCCCTGGGGCTGAAGGGGCCCTTCACCGCATCGCATGCGGGGAAAGCGCCCTTCACCGCATGAGATGAGGGGAAAGGGCCCTTCAGCCCCCCGCCCCGGGCCGCGACCCGTAGTCGCCCGCCCCTGCGGAACCCCAGGACGAACCAGTGCCATGAAAGGTCCTTTCCTTGCAAATTTTGCAAGGAAAGGACCTTTCATGGCACGCGCGAAGGGTGAAGTGGGCTACTTCTCGGCCTCGGGTTTCGGGTCCTCGGTCGCCTTGTCGGCGGCGGAGTCGCGCACGGTGTCCGGGACCGCCGCGACGTCGGCATGCGCCTCGCCCTCGGTCGCTGAAGCGGCCACAGAGGCGCCCTCGCCGTCGGAGGCCACAGAGGCGTCGGAGCCGTCGGAGGCGGCGGAGTCCTCCCGCGGCACGTCCTTGCTCCACAGCGTTTCCGGCGCTTCCCGCGGTCCCCGCTTGGCCGCCAGGACGAAGTACGCGATCGCCGCGGCGAACAGCAGGATCGAGGTCCACACGTTGACCCGCAGGCCGAGGATGTGGTTCGCGGAGTCGGTCCGCATCAGCTCGATCCAGAACCGGCCGGCGGTGTATCCGGCGACGTAGAGCGCGAACACGCGGCCGTGGCCGAGGCGGAACTTCCGGTCCGCCCAGATGACCAGCAGTGCCACGCCGACGTTCCAGAGCAGCTCGTAGAGGAACGTGGGATGCACCGGGCTGTCCGGCAGCGGGACGTGCCCGATCGCGACGCCGTTCAGGAAGTCGTTCGGGTCGGTCGGGTTGTAGCGCTGGTAGATCTCCAGGCCCCACGGCAGGTCGGTGTGCGCGCCGTAGAGCTCCTGGTTGAAGTAGTTGCCGAGCCGCCCGACGGCCTGCGCCAGCACGATGCCCGGCGCGAGCGCGTCGGCCATCGCGGGCAGCGGGATCCCCTTGCGGCGGCAGGCGATCAGCGCGCCGACCGCGCCCAGCGCGATGGCGCCCCAGATGCCGAGGCCGCCGTCCCAGATCTTCAGCGCGTTGAGCGGGTTCTTGCCCGGGCCGAAGTAGAGCTGGTTGTCGGTGATGACGTGGTACAACCGCCCGCCGACCAGGCCGAACGGCACCGCGAAGACGGCGACGTCGATGACCGTCCCCTTCGTGCCGCCCCGGGCGATCCATCGCCGCTCGCCCAGCCAGATCGCCGCGATGATGCCGGCGATGATGCACAGCGCGTAGGCCCGGATCGGGATCGGCCCGATATGCCAGACGCCCTGGTCGGGACTGGGGATGGTCGCGAGGAACGCTGCCGAGGCGGTATTCACGTCGGCCACCGTAGCGCTTCGGGCGCGTCTTGGGGGCGTCAGCCCTCGACGGCGGCCAGATAGCCCGCGATCAGTGCGGACGCGACCTGCCCGACGGCGCCGTCCGGCGGCAGGAAGAGCTCGTCGTGCAGGCTCGGCGCGCCCGCCGTGTCACCGAGGCCGACGAACATCATCAGCCCGCGGGTCACCCCGCAGTAATGGGCGAAATCGTCGGCGCCGAACGACCGGAAGTCGGTGTCGACGCCCGCCCCGGCCCGGACGAGCCGCCGGTGCGCGTGCTGGGTGAGCCCGGCGTCGTTGTGCAGCACCGGTTCGCACGGGCTGATCTCCAGTTCGGCTCGGCAGCCGTGCGCCTTCGCGGTGCCGTGGACGACCTCGGCGAGCCCCTCGAGCGCGAGGTCGCGGTCTTCGGCGCGCATCAGCCGCAGCGAGCCGGACAGACGGGCCTCGTTCGGCACGACGTTCGCCGTCGTCCCCGCCTCGATCCGGCCGACCGAGCAGACCGCGCCGAACACCGGGTCGACCCGGCGGCTGGCCAGCTGCTGCAGGCTCACCACGAGCTGGCTGAGCGCGAGGATCGGATCCCGCA
This sequence comes from Amycolatopsis orientalis DSM 40040 = KCTC 9412, assembly GCF_000478275.1. GTDB lineage: Bacteria > Actinomycetota > Actinomycetes > Mycobacteriales > Pseudonocardiaceae > Amycolatopsis > Amycolatopsis orientalis. The sequence goes on along the minus strand of NZ_ASJB01000055.1, from coordinate 154,935 downwards.
GCAGATGCGGGTAGCCGGCGTGCCCGCCCTGGCCGCGGACGATCACTTCGAACTCGTCGGTGGAGGCGTTGACCGGGCCCGGCACCGCCGAGACCACGCCCGCCGCGAGCCGGGGCTGGACGTGCGCGCCGATGACCGTGTCGACGCCGTATTCGGTGAGCACGCCGGACTCGACGATGTCCAGCGCCCCGGACGGCGACGTCTCCTCGCGCGGCTGCAGGAGCGCGAGGAGCGGCCTCGGCACCCCGACGACGGCCGCGGCGCGGCAGGTGGCGACGAGTGCGGCCATGTGCACGTCGTGGCCGCACGCGTGCATCAGCGACGTCTCCGAAGCCCACGGGACCCTGGTCCGCTCGGTGACCGGCAACGCGTCCAGTTCGGCGCGCAGGGCCACGGCCGGTCCGGGCCCGGTGCCGGGGAACAGCACGGCACGGCCGGTCTTGGCGACCCGGACGCCCTCGTCCCCGCCCAGCGCCTCGACGAGGACCCGCGCGGTGTCCTCTTCGTCCCCCGACGCGCGGGGATCCGCGTGCACCCGGTGCCGCAGCTCGATCGCGGACGGCAGCTCCGCCTCGACGGCGGCCTCCCACCGGTCCTGTAGTTCGTCCAGTTCCGTCATATCCCCTCCAGCCCGTACACCCGTTCGGCGTTGCGGTGCCCCACCAGCGCCGTGATCCGGCGCGCGTCCACTTCGGACAGTACGTCCGCGCTGAGCCCCGCGTACAGGAAATCCGACAGCCCTTGCCGGAAGAGCGCGGTGCCGAGGTGGTACAGCTCGGCCAGCCCGAACGCGTCCGTGGAGAACAGCAGTTTCCCGAACGGCACGATCTCCATTGTCTCCGCGATGATCGCCGCCGCACGGTGACCGGCGTTGTGCGTCGCGAGACCCACGTCGATGAACACGTGCTCGAAGACCTGCGCCAGATACGCGGCGTTCCGGTGGAAGGGATAGTTGTGCAGCAGCATGATCGGCACCCCGCACGACCGGGTCGCCCGCAGCAGCCCGGTGAGCAGCAGGGGATCGCAGCGGTGCAGGTCCACGTCGGAATCGCCGAACCCGACGTGGAACTGGACCGGCAGGGCCAGGTCGATCCCGGTCCAGACGAGGAACCGGTGCAGTACCTCGTCCGCGAGCCGGACCGGTTCGCCCGCCTCGATCCGGGCGAGCCAACGGCCCGCCGCTTCGGCCACCTCGGCGTCGGTGGGCCGCTCCCCCGCCAGGTCCAGGCCGACCCGGTAGGCGGCGATGGACTTGAAGCCGACCGCCGTCGTAGAACGTTTCGCCAGCTCCCCGGCGAAGGCCGAGGCGAATCCGGCCGCCGAGGTGGACTCGATCACCGCTTCGGCGACCTGTTCGAGCCGGACGATGTCGCGGGCGCGGGCGCCGGACAACGCCGTGAACTGCTCGGTCGTGGTCAGCGTGTCCGGCAGGAAACCGCCGTCGAGGAGGAAGTCGGTCGTGCCGGTGGCCCTCAGGAACCGCGCGTTGACCTCGGTGGCACCCAGTTCGGCGCGGCGGGCCAGATACGCCTCGGCCGGGACATGCGGCGGCAGGCCGAGCATCGGGGCGCAGCGGGCGCGGACGGCGAGCCCGATCAGCGAGTCGAACAGGGTCGTACCCAGTGACGAGACGGTGTCGGCCTCGGTGAGCAGCTGCTCGAACTCGATCCGGCCGAGGTCTCCGGTGACGACCCCGTGGCAGTGGTGGTCCACCAGCGGCGCCTCGGCCACGAACGGCAGGATCCCTCTTCCCGGCATGGCATGTCCCTTCCCGTGATCGACGAGTGCGCCCCACCCTAGGGACGGAAGCCGTCATGGCAAGCGGCACTGTCCACTTTGGACGAACGGACGCGGCACCGGCCGAAAGGGACGATTCAGTCACCGAAACAGACCTGGTCCGGCCGCGCTCGTGCTGACCGGGTTGGTCTCGACCGCTCCGATGGCCAGCGCCGCAGTCCGCCCACCTCGTCGTCAGCAACGTCGCGCTCAGGACCATCTGCTACATCGACCAGGGCGGTGTCCGCTGGAACCTGATCTACGACGACTTCCAGATGCGGACCGGCTACACCTACGCGTCCTACCTGACGACGCAGTCGACGCAGTGGTGCGGGAACGTCGGCATGAAGACAGGCGGCGCCAAGGGCGAGACGTGGGTGCATCTCTACCCGAGGCCCGACTGGGCCTATGAGGCGATGTACCCGGGACACGACGTCGCGGCCGTCTGCACGCTCGGGTTCATCACCGACCCCGATGGCGTGTCCCGGCGCTGGGATCTGTACGTCGACCACGCGACAACGTCGCCGGATTCACCTGGTACACCAGCTTCTACTCGTCGCCACTGTCCATCACCGAGTGCTGAACCGAAAGGGCCCTTCACCGCGTCGCACGCGGTGAAGGGCCCTTTCGGTTCACGTCAGATCAAGCGGGAGCGACGGCTTTCCGCACCCCGGCGGCCAGTTCCGCCGAAAGCTCGCGCACCGCGTCCAGTCCGCTCGCCGCGGCGGTCACCAGGGCCGAGCCCACGATGACACCGTCGGCGAAACCGGCGACCTGGGCCGCCTGCGCGCCGGAGCGGACGCCCAGCCCGACCCCGATCGGCAGCTCCGTATGCGCGCGGGTTCGGGCGACCAGATCCTCGGCGTGCACGCCGACCTGGTCACGGGCACCGGTCACGCCCATCACCGCGGTGGCGTACACGAAACCCGAAGCGGCTTCGACGGTCTTCGCGATCCGCTCCTCCGAGGAGGACGGCGCGACCAGGAAGATCCGGTCCAGGCCATGTTGTTCGGACGCGGCCATCCACTCGTCGGCCTCGTCCGGGATCAGGTCCGGGGTGATCATCCCGAGCCCGCCCGCGGCGGCGAGGTCCCGCGCGAAGCGGTCGACGCCGTAGCGGTGCACCGGGTTCCAGTACGTCATCACGACGGCCTTGCCGCCGCGCGACGACACCGACTCGACGACCTCGAACAGGTGCTTGAGCTTGAAACCGCTGGTGAGCGCGCTCACCGAGGCGGCCTGGATGGTCGGGCCGTCCATCACCGGGTCCGAGTAGGGCACGCCCACCTCGACCAGGTCGGCGCCGCCGTCGACCACCGCGGCCAGCAGGTCCTTCGACCCGTCGACCGTCGGGAAGCCCGCCGGGAGGTACCCGATCAGCGCTCCGCGACCCTCTTCGCGCGTCTTGGCGAAGACGTCACTCAACTCGCTCATGCGTTCTCCACCAGGCCGAAGTACTTCGCGGCGGTGTCCATGTCCTTGTCGCCACGACCGGACAGGTTCACCACGATCAGGCCCTCGGGGCCGAGTTCACGGCCCAGCACCAGCGCGCCGGCCAGCGCGTGCGCCGACTCGATCGCCGGGATGATGCCCTCGGTGCGCGAAAGCAGCTTGAACGCGTCCATCGCCTCGGCGTCGGTCACCGGCCGGTACTCGGCGCGGCCGCTGTCCTTGAGCCACGAGTGTTCCGGGCCGACACCCGGATAGTCCAGGCCCGCGGAGATCGAGTGCGACTCGACGGTCTGGCCGTCCTCGTCCTGCAGCAGGTACGTCATCGCGCCGTGCAGGTTGCCCGGGGTGCCCTTGGTCAGCGTGGCGCCGTGGCGGTTGCCCTCGACGCCCTCGCCACCCGGCTCGAGACCCACGAGACGGACCTCGGGGTCGTCGATGAAGCCGTGGAAGATGCCGATCGCGTTCGACCCGCCGCCGACGCAGGCCGCGACGACGTCCGGCAGGCGTCCGGCCTGCTCCAGGATCTGGGCGCGGGCCTCCTCGCCGATGATCTTGTGGAAGTTCCGCACCATCATCGGGAACGGGTACGGGCCCGCCGCCGTGCCGAACAGGTAGTGCGTGGTGTCGGCGTTGGTGACCCAGTCACGCAGCGCTTCGTTGATCGCGTCCTTGAGCGTGCGCGAACCGGTCTTCACCGGGACGACCTCGGCGCCGAGCAGCTTCATGCGGGCGACGTTCAGCGCCTGCCGCTCGGTGTCGACCTCGCCCATGTAGACGATGCATTCCAGGTCCAGCAGCGCGCAGGCGGTGGCGGTGGCCACGCCGTGCTGCCCGGCCCCGGTCTCGGCGATGACCCGCTTCTTGCCCATCCGCTTGGTGAGCAGCGCCTGGCCCAGCACGTTGTTGATCTTGTGCGAACCGGTGTGGTTCAAATCCTCGCGCTTGAGGAAGACGTGGGCGCCACCGGCGTGCTCACCGAAGCGCTTGGCCTCGGTGAGCAGCGACGGGCGACCAGCGTAGTCACGCAGCAGGCGCCGGAACTCGTTGACGAAGTCCGGGTCCGTGCGGGCCTTGTCGTATTCGGCCGCGACCTCGTCGACGACGCCGATCAGGGCCTCGGGCATGAACCGGCCGCCGTACGGGCCGTAATAGCCCCGGTCGTCCGGGTCGTGCTCGCCGTGCGGTGTTTCGGTGTACTCCACGCTCATCGAGACGGCCTCGGGCAAGCGGGGTGCGAACCGGCGGTCACGAGCTTGACCAGGGCGCCCTTCGGGTCGCCCGAAGCGACGAGCCCTTCGCCCACGAGGACGGCGTCGGCGCCGTGGCCCGCGTAGGACATCAGGTCACCGGGGCCGCGGACACCGGACTCGGCGATCTTGAAGACGTCCATCGGCAGGCCGGGGGCCAGCCGCGAGAAGACGTCCCTGTCGACCTCGAGGGTGTGCAGGTTGCGGGCGTTGACGCCGATCACCTTCGCGCCGGCTTCGAGGGCCTTGTCGGCCTCTTCGGCGTTGTGGATCTCGACCAGCGCGGTCATCCCGAGGGATTCGACCCGGTCCAGCAGCGCGATCAGGGCGTTCTGCTCCAATGCCGCCACGATCAGCAGGACCATGTCCGCGCCGTGCAGCCGCGCCTCGTGGACCTGGTACGGGCTGACGATGAAGTCCTTGCGCAGCACCGGGATGTCGACCGCCGCGCGGACCGCGTCGAGGTCGGCGAGCGAACCGCCGAACCGCCGCTGCTCGGTCAGCACGCTGATCACCCTGGCGCCGCCGTCGGCGTAGTCCTTCGCCAGCGCGGCCGGATCCGGGATCTCGGCCAGATCGCCCTTGGAGGGGCTGCGCCGCTTCACCTCGGCGATGACGCCGATACCGGACTCACGCAGGGCCGCGAGCACGTCACGTGGGGGCGCGACCTGGGTCGCGCGCTTCTTCAGTTCGTCGAACGGCAGAGCCGCCTCGCGCTCGGCGAGATCGGCGCGGACGCCGGCGACGATGTCTTCGAGCACGCTCACCGGCGGACCTCACCGGCTGTCGTACTCACGGATTCCTTCGCAAGGTCGCTCACAAAAACCTTCCCCTTCCCGCCGAAACGATGCTAACCCCCGCACGGATACGGCCTGGTTCCGGGTATGTCCGTTACTCCGAATGCCCACCGTGCCATCTTTCCCGGCGTAGATCTCCGAAACCCGCGAATTCCGCTGTCGTCACCGGGCCGCGGTGGGATCTTCGCCGTCGCTCAGCGCCTCCCACAGCTCGGTCTCCGGATCCTTCGCGGCCCGCTTCTTCGCCCCCGGCGCCGAGTACTTCGCGCCGAGGCGCGGCATCCGGCCCGCGCCCTTGATGGCTGCCAACCCCCCGGCGGTCACGAGAATTCCCCCGAGGATCGCCAGTCCCCTGGCACCCAGCATCTGGGCGACGGGCAGCCCGTCGGCGAATCCGGTGAACGCGCCACCGACCACGCCGATCCACCCGGCAGCGACGCCCGCGACCGCGAGTACCACGCCGAGCACCCGGCGTGGCCAGCCACCGGTGGCGATCAGTCCCGCCGTACCCGCGAGCGCGAGCAGGGCGAGCGGAATCAGCGCAACAGCACGCTGTGACCCGGTTTCGGTGTACAGCACCGTGCCGCGCACGCCGCCGTCGCGGAACTCGGCGAACCAGACGAGCCGTGAAGATCCCCACAACGCCACCGCGCCCAGCAGCAGCCCGGCCACGGCGATCCACAGTGGACGCTTGGCCTTCCCTGCCCGCGGGGCGGCGCCTTCCGGGTCCTCAGACACGAGTGCGGTCACCCGCCGGGTCGAGTTCGTCCGCCGCGATCATCGTCTGCGCCGCCGCGACGGCGGACAGCACGGTGCGGGCCTTGTTGAGGGACTCGGTGTCCTCGTAGTCGGGCACCGAGTCGGCGACGACGCCGCCCCCGGCCTGGACGTACGCGACACCGTCCTTCATCAGCGCGGTGCGGATCGCGATCGCGGTGTCGGCGTCCCCGGCGAAGTCGAGGTACCCGACGACACCGCCGTAGAGCGCCCTGCGGGTCGGCTCCAGCTCCTCGATCAGCTGCATCGCGCGGACCTTCGGCGCGCCCGAGAGCGTCCCGGCCGGGAAACAGGCCGTGACCGCGTCGAAGGCCGTCTTGTCGTCCAGGAGTTCGCCCGTGACCGTGGAGACGATGTGCATGACGTGGCTGTAGCGCTCGACGTCGAAGAAGTCGACGACGCGCACGGTGCCGGGCTTGCAGACCTTGCCGAGGTCGTTGCGGCCGAGGTCGACGAGCATCAGGTGCTCGGCGCGCTCCTTCTCGTCCGCGAGCAGGTCCTTGGCCAGCTGCGCGTCCTCTTCCGGATCGGCGCCGCGCCAGCGGGTGCCCGCGATCGGATGGGTGGTCGCGCGGCCGTCCCGGACGGTGACCAGCGACTCCGGGCTGGAGCCGACGATGTCGAAGCCGTCCAGGCGCAGCAGGTACATGTACGGGCTCGGGTTGGACGTGCGCAGCACCCGGTAGACGTCCAGCGCGTCGGCCTGGGTTTCGATCTCGAACCGTTGCGACGGCACGATCTGGAACGCTTCGCCCGCCTTGATCGCTTCGACGGCCTTCTCGACGGCGGCGTGGAAGTCCGGCTTGGTCCGGCGGCGGGTGAACTCCGGCGCGGGGCGGTCGAACACGGCGGCCGTGGCCGGGGCCGCGACGTGCAGCTGCTGGGTCATCGCGCCGAGGCGCGCGACCGCGTCGTCGTACGCGGCGTCGACCCGCTCGGGCGAGTCGTCCCAGTTGACCGCGTTCGCGATCAGCGTGACCGTGCCCTCGTGGTGGTCGAAGGCGGCCAGGTCGGTCGCCAGGAGCATGGTGAGCTCGGGGATGTCGAGGTCGCGTTCGGCGAGTTCGGGGAGCCGTTCAAGCCAGCGGACGGCGTCGTAGCCGATGTAGCCGACCATGCCGCCGGTGAGCGGCGGCATCCCGGGCAGCTGCTCGGTGTGGAGCGCGGCGACGGTCTCGCGCAGCACCGTCAGCGGGTCGCCCTCGGTCGGCAGGCCGACCGGCGGCGTGCCGGTCCAGACGGCCCGGCCGTCACGCACGGTCAACGCGGCGGGGCTGTCGACGCCGATGAACGACCATCGGCTCCAGGAGGCGCCGTTCTCCGCCGATTCGAAGAGGAACGTCCCCGGCCTGTCGGCGGCGAGCTTGCGGTAGACCCCGATGGGGGTCTCACCGTCGGCGAGCACGCGGCGGACAACGGGGATGACGCGACGGCCCTCGGCGAGCGCGCGGAACTCGTCGCGCGAAGGGCTGACCGAGCCGAGCCCCGACGGGCTGGCGTGTGCGGCGCTGACCATGTCGCTCATTGTGCTGCAACGGTGCCGGGGGCCGGGACCGGGGGCAAAATTCAAGCATTGTTGAATTTTGCGGCGGGTCCGTTCATGATGACGCCATGGCTGGTGAAGACACTACCGTCCGGCGACGGGGACGGCGGCCCGGCGGGCAGGACACCCGCACGGCGCTGATCGAGGCCGCGCGCGCGGTGTTCGGCGAAAGCGGCTTCGACGGCGCGACCGTGCGCGCGATCGCGACGCGCGCCGGGGTGGACGCCGCGATGGTCAACCACTGGTTCGGCAGCAAGGAAGGACTTTTCGCGCAAGCCATCCTGAAGCTCCCGTTCGACCCGCACGAACTGCTGACGGCACTTCAGGACGGGCCCGACGACGAATTCGGCCAGCGGATCGTGCGCACCTTCCTCACCCGCTGGGACGGCGCGGGCGGCGAAGTGTTCCAGGCGCTCGTCCGCAGCGTCGCCGGGCACGAGCAGGCGGCGGCCGTGCTGCGCGGGTTCTTCCAGAACTTCTTCACCAAGGTGATCGGCGACATCGGCTCGGACGACATCGCACTGCGGACGACCCTGTGCGCGTCGCAATTGGTCGGCATGGGGATGGTGCGGTACGTCGCGAAATTCGAGCCGATGGCTTCGAGTGAGATCGAGCCTTTGGTGACCGCGATCGCGCCGACCGTGCAGCGGTACCTGACCGGCAAGATCGACTGAAGCGGCGGTGCCGCGAAACGATCAGGGATCCGTCCTCACGCCGGGCATTTCGGCGGCGGGAACCGCGTACCTCTTGGCCGAAATCCGGCTGTAGGGGAACAGCACGATCATGTCCTCCTCTTCCCCGCCGACCCAGACCGGCACGTCCTTCCTGTCCCGGTAAGGACGAACGACATGGGAGGTGGAATCCCACGTCGCCACGTGCAATTCGGACCCGTCCGGGAAGTCGAGCCGGAGGTCCGCCGGCGAGCCGCGATACGGCGCCAAGAAGCGTGGTTCCCCCGTCGCCCTCGCCGCACGCCAGCCCGTCGCCACGACGGACCGGTACCGCCGCGGCCACCGCGCCGCGGCCGACAGCGAATTCAGTCCGATGACGGCACCGAAGGCAAGAGCGAGGATCGAGCCGAGCACGAGCAGACCGTGCCCCGCGGAAGTCGTGTCATAGGCGGGCACCGACGAGTTCGCCACGGCGCGGAGAATGCCCGCTATCCCTGCAGCGAGCACCGTCGCCCAGAAGATCGTCCACAGGAGCGCACGACGCCCCAGCAGGCGCAGTCGTCGCGTTTCGAGGTCCCCGGCGACCTCATCGAGCTCCATGCCGAGCGCTTCCGCCGGAATCGGCTCCTCAGCGGTCTTCGCCGCCGCGAACGTCGCGTCGAACCGGCGCGCGTCGCTCCTGCTGCGACGATCGGCGAACACCGCGCCGATCGTCCCTACCGCAAAGAGACCGATTTCGTCGGCGATCCCGTTCCACAGCCATTCGACTTCGGACCCGCTGATCCGACGGATGAGCCCGATCGCACCGATGACCGCGATCATTCCCCCGACATAGGAGAGCACCCGGAAAAGATCCCGCCGGTTCATGTAGGTCTCCGGCCAGACGTACCTGCCGTCGCTCATGGGATGAGCCTCGCCGGCACCGCGCACGGAGGAACCGAGGGTCCACGGGAGAACAGCAAGACCATGGTTTCGCCTTCACCGCCGACCCAGACCGGGATGTCGGGACGCCAACCGAAACGATGGCCGTTGCGGGACGTGTACTGCACGCCACGCAACCGGCTCCGCTCGCCGCCGGGGAACCTCACGTCGAAGATCCGCGGCTCGCCCTCCGGGTTCGTCCGGTCGTGGTCCAGGTTCACGGTCACCGTCGCGGGTCGCCACCCGGTGGCAAGGACGGACCGATACCGCCGGTGCCAGACCTCGTTCATGACCTGTCCGAACACGACGCAGCCCAGGCTCAGCACCACCGTCACCGCGACGACGGCCTGGCGATCCTCGGCCGGATCAGGCAGGTAGTTCACCTCCAGGACCACGATCGCGACCGCGAACGGGACCCATCCGATCGTGAAGCGAGTGACCCTCCGGGCCAAGGCGAGCAGCCGCCGCGTCTCCGTTTCCGGATCGACGCCATCGAACTCGTCTCGGCGGGGCGACGAGCCCGCGAGTCCGGCGACCGTCCTGTCCAGGAGGCGATCGTTGACCCACACCCGATGCCCGCAGACCACCGCCAGCGCCGCCGTCACGAGCAGGACGCCGATCGCGATCATGCCCGCGCCGTCGGACCAGCCTTCGACGACCCCGGCTTCGGGACCGAGCTGGAGGATCCCCACCATCACGGCGGGCCCGCTCATACCCAACAGCGCGCTGAATGCGAAATACCTGGTTCGTCTGAGCCAGTACGTCTCCGCCGGCACTTCCTTGACAGGCATGCGAAACGCCCCCATTCAGGCGGCCGACGTCGTTCCCCCCAGAGGAACTCGTCCGGTCGCCCTTGACCTGACAAGAGGCTACGCCCGCAAAGTCCTCCCGGAGAAGGGACCAAGGTCCTGCTCAGTCCGTGTCCGGCTCGATCTCCTTGGCGGGAACCGTATACAGCGTGTCCTTGTGGAACCGGCCGCGCGGGAAGATCACGATCATGTCGGTTTCCTCGCCGCCGATGAAGACGGGAACCTTTTGGATCCCCTTGAACCGGGGAGCGATCCGCAACGACCGTCGCGTCTGGAGCAGTTTGTAGTCGTTCTCGAGATAGACGTCGATCTTGGGGAACAACCAGCCGGGTCGCACCGTCGCCGTGGCCTCGCGCAGGCCGGTCTTCGAGGCCGAGCGATATCGGCTCCGCCAGAGCCAGGCGGCGTACAGACACGCCGGAATTCCGTAGAAGGCCGCCAGAGAAAGCGGGACCAGCACCTCGAACCGAGGATGATCCGAAACCAGTTGGCAGACGACGAAGTAAGCCACCCAGAACCCCGACAACGCCACCGCCCGGGTCTCGAAGTTCGACAGCTTCTCGATCAGGGGAACGGCCACGTCTTCGTGTATCGCCGACGTTTCAAGGTCTTCGGCGGCCTCACTGTCCGAAATGGACCGAGGTCGCCCGGCGACGCTCGGACGCCGTCTCGGTCCCTCGCGCTCGACCGCTCTTCTCCGTCGCCCCAGTCTCATACGGTGAGAATAGCCGGGAACAGCCGCTTTACCGGAGAACGAGTTCACCGTCGCTGCGGGGCAACCGAACGGCGGCCCCGCGCGTGCGAGTGAGCAGGGTCAGCCGGCGAGCAGCACCGCGATCAGCGCCAGCGTGCCGGGGACCACCTGCACGAAGAAGATCTTCTTGCTCGCCGTCGCCGTCCCGTAGAGCCCGGCCACGATCACGCAGGCGAGACCGAAGATCTTGAACTGCCACGCCGTGCTCCCGGTCGCGATCAGTCCCCAGATCAGCGCGGCGGCCAGGAAACCGTTGTACAGCCCCTGGTTCGCCGCCAGCGTCTTGGTCTCCTCCGCGAACTCCTCGGTGGTGCCGAACGAGGCGCGGGCGCGCGGGGTGGTCCACAGGAACATCTCGAGTACGACGATGTACAGGTGGATCAGGGCGACGATGCCGACGAGGACGTTGGCGACGACGTTCACGGGTTCTCACTCTCGTCGGCCAGCAGCAGCCGTTCGTCGGTGTCGAAACAGGTGTGCGTGCCGGTGTGACAGGCCGGGCCGGTCTGGTCGACGCGCAGCAGGACGGTATCGCCATCGCAGTCGATCCGCACCTCGCGGACGTGCTGGACGTGACCCGACGTCTCGCCCTTGACCCACAGTTCCCCGCGGCTGCGCGAGTAGTAGGTCCCGCGCCGCGTGGTGAGGGTGCGTTCCAGCGCCTCGTCGTTCATCCACGCCATCATCAGGACGTCCGATGTGGAGTGTTCGACGACGACGGCGGCGATCAGCCCGTCGGCGTTGCGCTTCAAGCGATCCGAGAGGGCGGGGTCAAGCGTCATTCGTGGCTCCGAGCAGGTGCCGTTTCACCGGCATCGAGTTGAGCAGGACCGCCGTGTAGATGTACCCGGCGAAAAGGAGACCGGAGACGATCTTCACCCAGAAGAGTTCCGCCGCGAGCATGGACAGCGCGTGCAGCAGACCGAACAGGAAGCTGACGCCGAACCCGGCGAACCGTGCCGACGACATCCTCAGCACCAGCCCGGCCACGACGAGCCCGCCGAGGACCACCGAAGTCACCGGCAGCAGGAACGTCCGCGCGGTGGAGTACGGCGCGAACATGAGGATCGCGGCCATGCCCACGTACGCGAGGCCGAGCCCGGCCAGCAGCGCGCAGACGACCTTGACCTCGGTGGCGGCCTTCCACTTGGCCGGGATCATCGGACCACGACTCCCCCGGCGCGCAGCGCGCCCTTGACCTCGCCGATCTTCAACTGTCCGAAGTGGAACACGCTGGCCGCGAGCACCGCGTCCGCGCCGGCCTCGACGGCGGGGAGGAAGTGTTCGAGCGCGCCCGCGCCGCCGCTGGCGATCACCGGGACGCGGACCGCCCGGCGCACCTGGGCCAGCAGTTCGAGATCGAAACCGTTCTTGGTGCCGTCGGCGTCCATCGAGTTGAGCAGGATCTCACCGACGCCGAGCTCCTCGCCGCGCGCGGCCCATTCGACGGCGTCGATCCCGGTGCCGCGGCGGCCGCCGTGCGTGGTCACCTCGAACCCGGACGGCGTCGGTTCGGTCCCCTCGGGCACCCGGCGGGCGTCCACCGACAGGACGACGCACTGCGCGCCGAACCGGCGGGACGCCTCGCGCAGGAACTCCGGCCGCGCGATGGCCGCGGTGTTGATGCTCACCTTGTCCGCGCCCGTGCGCAGCAGGCGGTTGACGTCGTCGTTCGTGCGCACGCCGCCACCGACGGTGAGGGGGATGAACACCTGCTCGGCGGTCCGGCGCACGACGTCGAAGGTGGTCTCGCGGTCCCCGGAGGACGCCGTGACGTCGAGGAACGTGAGCTCGTCGGCGCCCTCGGCGTCGTACAGGCGGGCGAGTTCGACGGGGTCGCCGGCGTCACGCAGGTCGGCGAAGTTGACACCCTTCACCACGCGGCCCGCGTCGACGTCGAGACACGGGATGACCCTGACTGCGACTGACATGGGGACAAGGGTAGTCAAGGTCGTTCTAAGCTCGCGGAATGGCACAGGCGGGACGGCGGCCGGGGCAGACCGAGACGCGGGAGGAGATCCTCGACGCGGCACGGCGCAGGTTCGCGGAGCAGGGTTACGACGGGGCGACCGTCCGCGCCATCGCGGCCGACGCCGGGGTCAACGCCGCGCTGCTGCACCACTTCTTCGGCACCAAGCAACGGCTCTTCGCCGCGTCGATGAACCTGCCGGTCGACCCGGGCGAACTGGTCCCCCGCATCCTCGACGGTCCCGAAGAGGAGATCGGCGAGCGCCTCGTCCGCGCCTTCCTCGGCCTCTGGCAGGCCCCGGAGGGCCGCGCGCCGTTCCTGGCGATGATCCGGTCGGCGACCACCAACGACCAGGTCGCGACCATGATGCGGCAGTTCCTGGAACGCGCGGTACTGGCGAAGGTGGCCGAGGCCCGCGGCGTGCCCAAGGTCCGCGTGGCCGGGATCGCCGCGCAGATGATCGGGTTCGCGCTGCTGCGCTACGTCATCGGCCTTCCGCCGTTGGTCGCCGCCTCGGAGGACGAGGTCGTCGCGATGCTGGCCCCGGTCGCGCAGTACTACCTGACCGACGGCGTTCACCGGCCGGACACCCCGCGCGGCTAGCTTCCCCGGAATGCGCATCGCTGCCCTCCTCCCCCTGCTGCTGGCGGCCTCCTTGCTCACCGGGGTGCCCGCCGAAGCGAGTCAGAACCCCTCACCCGTGGCCCAGACCAGGGCGTTCGTCGACGACGCCGGTGCGGACCCGGCGAACGCCGACGCCGACGACCCGGCGATCTGGGTCCACCCGGAGAACCCTTCGGCCAGTGTCGTGCTCGGCACCCTCAAGGAAGGCGGGCTGGCCGCCTTCGATCTGAAGGCGCGGCAGCTCCAGCACCTCGCCGTGCCCGCGGGCGGCCGGTTCAACAACGTCGACGTCGTCGGTGACCTCGCGGTGGTGAGCGACCGCGGCCGGGACCGTGTCCGCGTCTACCGGATCGACCCGGCCGGTGCCGCGGCGGGCTCGCGGGTGCTGCGGGACGTCACGGATCCCGCCGCCGCGCCGGTCTTCTCCGCGTCGGAGTCCGAAGTGGACGAACAGCGGACGGCTTACGGGCTCGCCGCCGGACGCGATCCGCGCACCGGCACACGCTGGGTCGCGGTGACCCGGCGGCACGAGACCCGCGTGGCGCTCTTGCGACTTGTCGACAAACCGGACGGCACCGTCGGCACGGCGCCGATCGGCACGATCGACCTGCCCGCGTCGTTCCGGCTGCCGAACGGGAGGACGTGGTCGCCGTGCGGTGAACCGGACGAGCGACCGCAGCTGGAGGGTTCGGTGCTCGATGTCGGGCACCGGGTGCTCTACACGGCGCAGGAGGACGTCGGGATCTGGCGGATCCCGCTGGGCGAGGAAGGTTTCGGCCGTCCCGCGCTGATCGACAAGGTGCGTTCGTTCGGGGTGCCGCAGCGCTTCGACGAAGCCACCGAGGAGTGCGTCGCCGACGGTCCCGATCCCGGTTTCGGCGGCAAGTGGCTGACGGCGGACGCGGAGGGGCTGACGCTGGCCGACGGCAAGCTGCTCGCGTCGAGCCAGGGCGACTCGCGCTTCGTGGTCTACGACCGCGCCGGTACCCCGAGGCGCGATTTCCGGATCGTCGCCGGACGCGGGACCGATTCGGTCGAGCACTCCGACGGCGCCGCGATCACCACCCGGTCGCTGGGCCCGCTGTTCCCGCACGGCCTGCTGGTGGTGCACGACGGCGAACGCCGTCCGGCGGCCACCGGACCTTCCGGCGAGGAGCTCGCGACGACCGGGTTCGCCTTCGTCCGGCTGGAGGCCGTCGTGCGGTGACCGTGTTCACCGACAAAGTTCCGCTCCCGACGCATCAGCCGGGCGGTCTCGCGCGTCCATAGTGTCGAGACCACCGGCTGAGGGGGAACACGTGCCTGCGACCTTCGACGAGTTCGTCGCGGATCGCCTGGACGGGCTCCTGCGCTACGCGACCGTCCTGACCGACGATCCGTATCTGGCGCAGGACATCGTGCAGGAGGTGCTGCTGCGTGCTCAGCAACGCTGGCCGAAGATCGACTCGCCACCGACGTACGTCCGCCGGATGGTGACCAACGAGTACCTGTCGTGGCGACGGCGCCTGTCGGTCCGCCGGGTGGTGTCGTCGTCGCCGGAGGTCCTCGACCTGGTGAGCCCGCCGGTCTCCGATCACGCCATCGAGTACGACGAACGCGACGCGATGCTGGACAGGCTCGCGAAGCTCCCGCGCAAACAACGTGCCGCGATCGTGCTCCGCTACTACGAGAACTACTCCGACGAGGAGATCGGCGCGGTACTCCGCTGCGCGACGTCGACCGTGCGCAGCCAGATTTCGCGCGCGCTCGCGACGCTGCGGGAAACCGGGTCGTCTTCGTCTGTTCAGCCCACGGGAGCGCGCAAATGACCCGACTGAGTGAAGAGAACACCGAACTCCTGATCCGGGAGAGCCTCGAACACCTGGCGACCCGGGCGCCCGACGGGGCCGAGATCCGCGACGCGCTGGACCAGCGATCGCGAAGCCGTCCGACGATGGCCTTGGCACTGGTCGCGGCGGCGGTCGCGCTCATCGCGCTCGGGGTGCCGCTGGCGCTGCGGGCCTACACCGCCGTCCCCCCGGCTTCGCAGGTGAACGCCGACTGGGCGGTGCTGCCCTACAAACCGGGGTGGCTGCCCGACGGTTTCAAGGAGACCCTGCGGGCCGCCAAGCCGAACCCCGGACCGCAGACGCGGGAGTGGAGT
The DNA here is from genome assembly GCF_000478275.1 of Amycolatopsis orientalis DSM 40040 = KCTC 9412. GTDB lineage: Bacteria > Actinomycetota > Actinomycetes > Mycobacteriales > Pseudonocardiaceae > Amycolatopsis > Amycolatopsis orientalis. Next base: position 139,452 of record NZ_ASJB01000055.1, on the reverse strand, counting down.
GCCGGCGAACAGGGTCAGATCCAGCTGACCAGCACCCCGCTGGCCAAGGGCGGCGGGCCGTGGACGATCGCGCCCGCACCCAACCAGATCATCGTGCACGGCCGGGTCGGCATGGCGGTGGAGGTCTACGGCCAGGGGCTGCTGCTGACCTGGTCGCCCGACGACGTCTACCTGCTGAACCTGAGGCTGCTCAACGTCAAGGACCCGCGCGTGGTCGGCCAGCGGGTCGCCGACGAGATGGTCAGGGACGACCATGCCCGGGTGTCGGGCGAACTGCGGTTCGGCAAGCTGCCCGACGACCTGGAGTTGTCCGGGGTGAGCACGTTCATGACGGTCGGCGGGGGCGCGACCGATCTCGAAGCCACCCGCGCCGGGCAGCCCACGGCGGCGGTGGTCGTCACGGCGTCGCTCCGGGCCGAGCGGCCGGACAACGGCGACGCCACGCCCGTGCCGCTCAGGGTCCGGGGCCTCGACGGTTTCGCCCTGCCGCCCAGGGAAGGCAGGCTCGGGCACCAGGACGAAACGGTCGCCGTCCAGGTGGAGGGCGGGCGGTGGCTCATCGTGTCGGGGAAACGGGACCAGGCCACCCTGCTCGACATCGCGAACGGCGTCCAGCTGATCCCCGGCGACTACGGCTGGTTCGGGAAGGTGCCGGAATAGCGGCGGGCGGGCACGGGTTGTCGACGGCATGACGGACACCTACCGCGCCATCGCGTTCACCGAATACGGCGACTCCGGGGTCCTGCGTGTCCTCGAACGGGAGCTTCCCGAGCCCGGCCCGGGCCAGGTCCGGATCGCCGTCCGCGCCGCGGGCGTGAACCCGATCGACTGGAAGATCCGGTCGGGTCTCATGGCCGAGGTGTTCCCGACGACGTTCCCGGCCGTCCCCGGTGGAGACGTCGTCGACGCGGTCGGCGAAGGGGTGTCCGGCTTCGCCGCCGGTGACGAGGTCCTCGGAACCGGCATCGGCGGGTACGCGGAGTACGTCCTCGCGGATCCGGCGAAACTGACCCGCAAGCCCGAAGCGCTCTCGTGGGAGCTGGCGGCGGCGCTGCCCGTCGTCGTCGACACCGCCTATCGCGCCCTCAACCTGCTGAGCCTCGGCGAAGGCGAGACGCTGCTCATCGACGGCGCCGCGGGCGGTGTCGGCACCATCGCCGTCCAGCTCGCCGTCGCGCGGGGGCTCACCGTCGTGGGCACCGCGAGCGAAGCGAACCACGACTACCTGCGCTCACTGGGCGCCGTCCCGGTGCAGTACGGCGAAGGACTCGCCGCACGCGTAGGCGAAGTCGCGCCCCAGGGCATCGACGCGTCCTTCGACGCCTCCGGCCGGGGCTCGCTGGGCACCCTGGTCGAGCTGACCGGTGGACCGAAGCGCGTCGTCACCATCGCCGCGCCGGACGCGGCCGACCACGGCGTCCACTTCACCTCCGGGACGCCGTCGGAGCGGGTGCCCGGGGCGCTCGCCGAAGGTGCCGCACTCGCCGCCGAAGGCAAGCTCGACCTGCCGATCGCCCGGGTCTATCCGCTCGCCGAAGCGGCGGCCGCCCAGGACGAGAGCGAAGCGGGACACGTCCGCGGCAAGCTCGTCCTGGTGCCGTGAGCCTGCCGGCGGCGGCGAGCTGGCGGCATCAGGATTCGAGGACCGGTCTCGAGGTCGCGTTCTTCCAGGGCCACGAAGGCGGCTGGCGGATCAACGGTGCCACGACGGCTGTCGAGGACGGCGAATCCTGGTTCGTCGAATACTCGATCGCCGTCGACGCCGGCTGGCATACGCGCCGGGCGGAGATCTCCGGCCGGTCGGCCACCGGGACGCGGCGCACGGTGCTCGAAGCGGACGGCGGCGGGCGATGGTGCGTGGACGGTGTCCCTGATCCGCGCCTCGACGGCTGTTTCGACGTCGACCTCGAGTCGTCGTCGATGACGAACACGCTGCCGGTGCACCGGCTCGGCCTCGCCATGGGCGCCGCCGCGGAGGCACCGGCCGCGTACGTCCGGGCCGGTGATCTCGCCGTAGAGCGCCTGGAGCAGCGCTACGAGCGGATCGGTGACCGCGATTTCGCTTATACGGCACCGGCTTTCGCGTTCTCCTGCGTGCTGCGCTACGACGAGCACCTGCTGGTCGTCGACTATCCGGGCATCGCGGTCCGGCTGCCCTGAACCACGCCCTCTTGACGAGCGGTTCTCAACGGGCGCAGAATTAAACACATGGCTAATTCGGCGATCACCGTGACGGGCCTGCGGGTGGTCCGCGGCGGCCGCGAAGTCGTCAAGGACATCGGGTTCGAGACACCGCGCGGCCGCATCACCGGCCTGCTCGGCCCCAGTGGCTGCGGCAAGACGACACTGATGCGCTCGATCGTCGGCGTGCAGATCGTCGCGGGCGGCGACGTCACAGTGCTCGACCTTCCCGCGGGCAGCCCGCCGCTGCGGAGACTGATCGGCTACGCCACCCAGAACCCGGCCATCTACGCCGACCTCACCATCGCGGAAGCCTTGCGCTACTTCGCTTCCGTCCTCCGCGCGCCACTGTCCGATGTGGACAGAGTGATCGCCGAAGTCGGTCTCACCGATCACGCGGACAAGCTGGTCGGCTCCCTTTCGGGCGGCCAGCACAGCCGCGCCAACCTCGCCGTCGCCCTGCTCGGGAAGCCCGAGCTGCTCGTCCTCGACGAACCGACCGTGGGGCTCGATCCCCTGCTCCGCGACGAACTCTGGGCGCTGTTCCGCCGCCTCGCCGACGGCGGGGCGACGCTGCTCGTGTCGAGCCACGTCATGGACGAGGCCGCGCGCTGCGACCATCTCCTGCTCATGCGCGAGGGCCGGATCCTCGCCGACGACACCCCCGACAGACTGCGCGAACGCACCGGCACGGCCGATCTCGAGCAGGCCTTCCTGCGGCTGGTCCGCGCCGCGTCGAAGCCGGAGGTGACCCCGTCGTGAATCCCGCGCTGACCCTGGCCACGGCCCGCCGCATCCTCCTGCAGCTACGGCACGATCCGCGCACCGTCGCGATGCTGATCGTCGTCCCGTCCCTGCTGATGGTGCTGCTGCGCTTCGTCTTCAACTCCGAGCAGGTCTTCAGTCACGTCGCGCCGGCGCTGCTCGGCGTCTTCCCGTTCACGATCATGTTCCTGATCACCTCGATCACCACCCTGCGCGAACGCACCACGGCGACCCTGGAACGGCTGATGACCCTGCCGATCGGCAGGCTGGACCTGCTCTTCGGCTACGCGATCGCGTTCGGCTCGATCGCGATCGTGCAGGTCGCCGTCGCGGCCGGGATCTCGCTCGCCTGGCTGGGCCTCGACATCGCGGGCTCGATCGCGATGCTGCTGCTCATCGCCGTCCTCGACGCCCTGCTCGGGATGGCGCTCGGCCTGTTCGTGAGCGCGTTCGCGCGGACGGAGTTCCAGGCGGTCCAGTTCATGCCGCTGTTCGTGCTGCCGCAGCTCCTGCTGTGCGGGCTGTTCGTGCCGCGCGGCCAGATGGGCTGGCTGCTGAACCTGCTGTCCGACGTGATGCCGCTTTCGTACGCCGTCGAAGCGCTCACCCGCGTCACCACTTCGGGCACCGTGGACGCGACGCTGATCCGGAACCTGATCATCGTCGGCGCGTGCGCACTGGCCGCGCTGGTCCTCGGCGCGGCGACGCTGCGCCGCCGGACGCCCTAGACTCTCCACATGGGATCGGAGTTCGAGCGGCTCGCCGCCGAGAAGTACGTCGTCCTGACCACCTTCCGCAAGAACGGCACCCCGGTGCCGACCCCTATCTGGCTGGCGGGTGACGGCGGCGAACTGGTGTTCTGGTCCGAGCGGAAAGCGGGCAAGGTCAAGCGCATCCGCAACAGCGGCCGCGTCGAGGTCCAGGCCTGCGACCTCCGCGGCACCAAGACCCATGGCGCCGTCGTCGCGGGCGAGGCGCGGCTGCTGGACCTCGAGGAGACCGAACGCGCGCGCAAGGTGATCGCCCGGAAGTACGGGATCGTCGGGCAGGTGACCATGTTCTTCAGCAAGCTGCGGGGGCCGAAGGACCGGACCGTGGGGATCGCGGTCAAGCTGGCGGAATGACCTCGGTCTCGTGAGTGGTAATGAGGGTTCTAACCGTCATTACCACTCACGAGGCGTTTTGGTGGGCCCGCATGGCCGCCGCCATCGCCGCCGAGTCGTGGTCCGGTCCGCAGCCCTCGACCAGGATCAGGTCGCCCGGGATGTGGTCCGCCCGCAGATGCAGGATCTCCTGGTACGCGGGCGAGTCGTACCATTCGCGCGCGGCCGCGGCACTCGGGAACTCGATCATCACCAGCGTCCCCGGCCATTCGCCTTCGAGGACCTGGACCTCGGCTCCGTGCACGAGGAACTTCCCGCCGAAGGGATCCAGCGTGCCCTGGATCCGCTCCAGGTATTCGAAGACCTCTTCGGCCGTCACGGCGGGCGGGCGAAGGTGGGCGAGTCCGTACGCGGTCATGATGTCCCTCCAGGTTTTCGTTGTCCTGGAAGGAATCCTGGCCGAACGTGCGCGTGGCGTCGATTACCTGGGAGGTAAAGCCGGCCGTGAGGCTCGGCGTCACGGTTGTGCCCATGCCGCCTTGCCTCGCCTTGGCGGGTAGGCAAGGAGGCCTTCACGGCGCGGCGACATCGGCGGCGGGGTCGGTCCCGCCACGGTGTGAAGCTCAGAACTCCGCGACGGCCGCGAGTGCCTCGGGAAGGGTGAACGCCCCGGCGTAGAGCGCCTTGCCGACGATGGAGCCCTCGACGCCGTCGCGGGCCAGCGCGGCCAGCGCACGGAGATCGTCCACACTGGACACCCCGCCGGAGGCGATGACCGGCGCGTCGGTGCGGGCGGCGACCTCGCGGAGCAGCTCGATGTTCGGGCCCTGGAGGGTGCCGTCCTTGCTCACGTCGGTGACCACGTAGCGCTGCGCGCCGTCACGGTCGAGCCGGTCGAGGACCTCCCACAGGTCGCCGCCGTCCTGCGTCCAGCCGCGCGCGGACAGCCGGTGCCCGGCCTCGGTGATGCGCACGTCCAGCCCGATGGCGACGCGGTCGCCGAAGGACGAAACGACCTTCGCGGTCCACTCCGGGTCCTCCAGCGCGGCGGTGCCGAGATTGACCCGGCGGGCGCCGGTGGCCAGCGCGGCCTCCAGCGAGGCGTCGTCGCGGATGCCGCCGGACAGCTCCACCTGGACGTCCAGCTTGCGGACGACCTCGGCGAGCAGTTCACGGTTCGAACCCTTGCCGAACGCGGCGTCGAGGTCGACCAGATGGATCCACTCCGCCCCGTCACGCTGCCAGGCCAGCGCCGCCTCCAGCGGGCTGCCATAGGAGGTCTCGGTGCCGGCCTCGCCCTGGACGAGTCGCACGGCCTGGCCATCGGCCACATCAACGGCGGGAAGGAGCGTGAAAGTCACGGGCACACTCTATGACAGGCGATTACGGGATGCCCCCAAGGGCGCACCCCGCCACGGTCGTGAGTGGTAAGTGCGGTTAGAACGTCACTCAGCACTCACGAGGTCAGAGGGTGCCCAGCCAGTTGCGCAGCAGGTGCGCCCCGGCGTCCCCGGACTTCTCCGGGTGGAACTGCGTCGCCCACAGCGGCCCGTTCTCGACGGCGGCGACGAAGTCCTGGCCGTGGTGCGCCCAGGTCACCTTGGGCTGCTGCCCGGCGAGCCCGGAGTCCAGCTCCCAGGTCCGCGCCGCGTAGGAGTGCACGAAGTAGAACCGCGTGTCGGCGTCGAGCCCGGCGAAGAGCTGCGAGTCCTCCGGAGCGCGCACGGTGTTCCAGCCCATGTGGGGCAGGATCTCGGCCTCCAGCCGGTCGACCGTGCCGGGCCACTCACCGGTGCCCGCGGCCTCCTCGCCGTGCTCGACACCGCGTTCGAACAGGATCTGCATCACGACGCAGATGCCCAGCACGGGACGGCCGCCGGCGAGACGTTTGCCGATGATCTTCTCCCCCGACACCGAGAGCAGCCCCTCCATACAGGCGGAGAAGGCGCCGACACCGGGGACGACCAGGCCGTCCGCCTCGAGCGCGGCATGGGGATCGGCGGTGACCTCGACGTCCGCGCCGGCGCGCTGGACGGCGCGTTCGGCGGACCGGAGATTGCCGGACCCGTAGTCCAGGATCACCACACGAGGAGTAGCCACGCGTCCCAGGTTAGCGGACCGTATTTTCTCCGGATTCCACGTTTAACCCTTCACTCGTTCGGGTAGTAACCATGCCGAGTGAAAGGCCGGCGCAGGACCGCCTGCACTTCTGGAGGAACGATGCGGGACGCCGACGACCTGACCAGCCTTCTTCACGCCTGGCGCGAGGACATCGAGAGTGTCCCTTTCCCGACCTTCGCGGAGCTGCTGATCCCCGCGCAGAAGCAGCGCTCCGCCCCCGCCCGGACGGCCACGGCATCGGTTCAGGTGACGAAGACCACCGGATGGCGCGATCTCTGACACCCGACTCCGGTCGTGTGTGTGGTTTTCTTCGTAGAGCCACACCCCACCGAGCCGACCAGGAGTGACCGCATGAGCAGCAGCCCGGATCCGCGCGACTTCCTCGATCTCGACGCCGAACTCTCCGCGGAGGACCGGGCCATCCGTGACGCCGTGCGCGCGTACGCGCACGATCAGCTCCTGCCGAATATCGCCGAATGGTACGAAACGGGCGCCCTCCCCGCCGCCGAACTCGCGAAGGGCTTCGGTCAGTTGGGCCTCCTGGGCATGCACCTGGAGGGCTACGGCTGCGCCGGGACCAGCGCCGTCGCCTACGGCATCGCCTGCCGCGAACTGGAGGCCGTCGACTCCGGGCTGCGCAGTTTCGTCTCGGTGCAGGGGTCGCTGGCGATGTACGCGATCCACAAGTGGGGCACCGAGGAGCACAAGCGGGAATGGCTGCCGCGGATGGCCGCCGGCGAGGCGCTCGGCTGCTTCGGCCTGACCGAACCGGACGCCGGCAGCGACCCGGGCAGCATGCGGACCCGTGCGGTGCGCGACGGCTCGGACTGGGTGCTGAGCGGTACGAAGATGTGGATCACCAACGGCACCGTCGCCGACGTCGCGGTCGTGTGGGCGCAGACCGACGACGGTGTGCGCGGCTTCGTCGTCCCCACGGACACGCCGGGGTTCACCGCGAACGAGGTCAAGCACAAGCTGTCGCTGCGGGCCTCGCTGACCGCGGAACTCGTGCTCGACGGCGTCCGCTTGCCGGACTCGGCGGCGTTTCCCGAGGTCCGGGGGCTGCGCGGGCCGCTGTCCTGCCTGAACGAAGCGCGCTACGGGATCCTGTTCGGCGTCGTCGGCGCCGCGCGGTCCTGCTACGAATCCGCGCTCGAATACACGCTGAGCCGCGAACAGTTCGGCAAGCCGCTGGCCGGGTTCCAGCTCACCCAGCGCAAACTCGCCGACCTCGTCGTCGAGGTCAACCGTGCCGGGCTGGTGGCGCTGCGGATCGGACGGCTCAAGGACGCGGGCACGCTGCACCACAACCACGTCAGCTTCGGCAAGCTCGCCAACGTCCGGTCGGCGCTGGAGGTCGCCAGGACCGCGCGCGCCATGCTCGGCGCCAACGGGATCTCGCTGGAGTATCCGGTGATGCGGCATATGTCGAACCTCGAAACGGTGCTGACCTACGAAGGCACCGAAGAGATGCACGCGCTGTCACTGGGCCAGTCGGTCACCGGGCTCGCCGCCTTCCGCTGAGCCGCTCCGAAACTGTCGGTGGGCCCCTCTAGGGTCCGCCGCATGACCGATTCCGCCGAGTTCCAGTCCGTCGTCGAGCTGCGCCGGTACACGCTGCACCCCGGCCGCCGGGACGAGCTGATCGAACTCTTCGAACGCGAGTTCGTGGAAACACAGGAAGCCTGCGGGATGCGCTTGTTCGGCCAGTTCCGTGAGGTGGGCGAGCCGGACAAGTTCGTGTGGCTGCGCGGTTTCCGGGACATGGAGACCAGGCGGGCCGCGCTGGAGTCGTTCTACTTCGGACCGGTGTGGCGCGAACACGGTCCGGCGGCGAACGAGACGATGATCGACGCTTCCGACGTCCTGCTGCTGCGGCCGTCCGGGCCGGGATTCCCCGCTCCGGACGGCGCACCCGATTCACGGGTGCTGGTGACCATCTGCCATCCCACCGGGCCGGTGAAGGAGTTCTCCGAGTACTTCGCGGACACCGTGGCTCCGGCCCTGCGGGAGTCCGGTGTGGAGACCTTCGGCCACTTCGAGACCGAGCCCGCCGAGAACACCTTCCCCCGGCTGCCCGTGCGGGAGGACGAGACGGTGTTCGTCTGGTTCGCCAAGGCCGCCGAAGAACACCGGGAACTTCTCGACCGGACGGGTGCCGGACTCGCGAGCAGGCTCGAACGTCCCTGGCAGCGCTTGGAACTCACGCCGACCCCGCGATCACGCCTGCGCTGAAAGGAGGTCCGCCAGCCCATCCGGATAAAGGATCGCCCTGCCACTCGCCACGTCGGCCAGCGGCAGCCAGTGCACGCGTGCGCCCTCATCGAGGACGACGCCGACCTCGTCGCGCTCGTAGAACGCCTTGTCGGCCAGTTCGGCGGCGAACAGGAACACGATCTCGTGTCCCGGCCTGCCTTCGAAGGTGAACACGTTCTCCAGTACCGCGATCTGTTCGACGGCGGTCAGCTCCGCATCGAGTTCTTCTTTCAGTTCGCGGCGGACAGCCTCCGCCGCGGTCTCCCCGAACTCGATCCCGCCGCCGAGCGGCCGATGGTAGGTCTCCCCCTTGGCCTCGTCGCGGCCTTCGAACACGAGGAGGTCGTCACCACGGCGGACGACCGCGAGCGCGAGCGGGCGGATAGCGGGCATTCCCCGAACCTAGCGGAGGAATTCCTTGACCGACAAGGCGATGGACCCCGCGTCGAGACCGTGCGCGAGATCGTGGTCGGCCATCTCGCCGTAGATCCGCACCTCGGCCTCGCGCCGGACTCCGAGCGAGAGCAGGCGATGCGGCGTCCCGGACAACGCGTCCGAAACCGCGTGCGCCGACGTTCCCGCGAGGTAGGGCTCGATCAGCACGACGTCGGCGGTGCCCGCGGCGCCGACGGCCGACCGCAGCCCGGCGGCGTCGAACGGCCTGATCGTCGACGTGTACAGCACGGTCACGTCGAGATCGGCGGTCGCTTCCAGCGCCCGGTCGAGCATCGGCCCGACGGCCACCACGACGCCTCGGCCGCCTTCGCGCAGCGTCTGGAATCCCGCGCCCAGATGCGGTTCCGCGTTCTCCTGCGCGGAGAGCCGGAGGTAGACGCGCCCGTCGCCCGGGATGGATTCCAGCAGCAGCCGCCGCGCTTCTTCGGGGTGACCGGGCACGTGCACGGTCCAGCCGGGCAACGTGTCGATGAGGGCGACGTCCCCGGGCGCCTGATGCGTCCGCCCGGCGGTCGGCATGTCGTAGGAGGCACCCGAGGACACCAGCACGGCACCGGTGTCCTGGTGGCCGAGATCGAGTTTGACCTGCTCGAAAGCCCGCTCCACGAGGAACGACGAGAAGGTGTGGACGATCGGGCGCATCCCGGCCAGCGCCAGTCCGCCCGCGGTGCTCATCATCAGCTGTTCGCGGATGCCGACGCTGAGCACGCGGTCCGGATGTTTCCGCGCGGCGAAGGCGAGTTGTGCCGCGGAGATGTCGGCGAGCACGACGGCGACGTTCGGGTCGGCGTCGAGCACCTCGGCGGTGGCCTTGAGGAACGTTTCGCGCATGTCCACGGGTTCAGACCTTTCGCTCGACGGTCGCGACCACGGCGAGCGGCCGGTCCGGATGGGGTGCGATGAAGGCGGCGTAGAGGGCGTCGTGGTCCCGGCCGTCGACGGTACGGGTCGTCCAGCCCTCGACCTCGAATCGGCGCGCGATCCCGCCAGGCCAGCCATGGGTGGCCGAGGAGTTGTCGATGACGACAACGGTCAGCTGCGGCATGCCGATCCGGCCCGCGACCGCGATGGCCTCGGAGTTCGAGCCCTCGTCGAGTTCGGCGTCGCCGATCAGCGCGACGACCCTGGCGTCGCGGAATCCCTTGGCGCGCAGGCCGAACACGGTGCCGACGGCGATCGGGAGGCCGTGCCCGAGCGAGCCGCTGGAGATCTCGGCACCGGGCAGCCGCGCCCGGTCGGGATGGTGCCCGAGCCGGGATTCCGCCGAGGTCCAGCCGGCGAGTTCGTCCTCGTGGAGGAAGCCCTTCTTCGCCAGGACGGCGTAGTAGGCCATCGGGCCGTGGCCCTTCGACAGCAGGAAACGGTCGCGGCCGGGATCACGGAGGTTGTCGGGGGTGATGTCGAGCACGCGGTCGTAAAGCACCCACAGGACGTCCACAGTGGACTCGGCCGCGGCCTGGTGTTTCTCGTCCCCGGTCATCAACGAGATCAGTCTCGGCAGATCCTCGTAGCCGGTTTTCGTGTCGGTGGTCATGGAATCGAGCGTGCAACCTCGACTTAGGTCGAAGTCAAGGCTAGCCTGGCGACGTGACGAGACTGGCTGAACACCTGAGCATCGGGCAGGTCGCCGACCGCAGCGGCGTGCCCCATACCGCTTTGCGCTTCTACGAGGACAAAGGGCTGATCAGCTCGGAGCGCTCGGCGGGCAACCAGCGGCGGTATCCGCGTTCGGTGCTCCGCCGGATCGCCTTCATCCGGGCCGCGCAGCGGGTCGGTCTCAGTCTCGACGACATCAGCTCGGCACTGGAGACCTTACCGAAGGACCACGCCCCCACCAAAGCCGACTGGGCGCGGCTTTCGCGGGGCTGGCAGGACGAGCTCGACGCGCGGATCGACGCGCTGCAGCGGCTGCGCGACAGGCTGACCGGCTGTGTCGGCTGTGGTTGCCTGTCCTTGCGCAGCTGCGGGCTCTACAACGCCGACGACCAGATGTCCCGGTTCGGCCCCGGCGCGGGGAAACTGCGCCCGGCCGCCGAGGGCGGCATCTGAAATCCGTTGCCACGCGGGTGCCGGGTATGCGTCACTGGGACGCGAAATGGAAGAAAGACAGCTCATCCGAGTCTCGAAACGACTCTCCCGGCACCTGCGGCACGCGCCCGGTGACCTCGGTATCACCCTGACCCCCGACGGCTGGGTCGAAGTGGACATCCTCCTGGCCGCCCTGCGGCGCAACGGTCTGCACCTGACCAGGGCCCAGCTCGACGAAGTCGTGGCGGGCAACGACAAACAGCGGTTCGCCTTCGACGAAAGCGGGCTGCGGATCCGCGCCAGCCAAGGCCACAGCGTCGACGTCGACCTCGCGCTGCCCGCGGCCATCCCGCCGGACGTGCTCTATCACGGCACCGTGTCCCGGTTCCTGGACGCGATCCTGCGCGAGGGACTCCGGCCGATGAAGCGGCACGCCGTGCACCTGTCGGCGGACCCGGCCACCGCGCGGACCGTCGGGGCCCGGCGCGGTGTCCCCGTCGTGCTCACCGTCGATGCGCGAGCGATGGCCGGGGCGGGGCACGAATTCCAGGTGAGCGCGAACGGCGTCTGGCTCACCGCCGCCGTCCCGCCGGTGTTCCTGCGCCGCCCCTAGCGCAGGCGGTGCCCGCCTTGGCCCCCTCGCTTCACGCGGCGGGCCCGGAACGGCGGCGCGGGCGGTTGTAGAGCTTGCGGCCGACACTGAGGAGCGTTTCGCGCAGCGTCTCGTCGTCGAGCACGGCCACCTCGGGGGAACCGCCCGCGATGGCGATCCCCGCCAGCAGCACCTGCGCGGTCACGATCGCGGTGACGTCCGGATCCGGGCCGACCAGGATCTCCAGCAGCCGGTTCTTGAAGGTTTCCGAGCTGTGCACGGACTTCTCGATCGCGCGGGCGATACCGGGGTCGCTGGAGAACAACGCGACCAGCGCGCGGTGCCGCACCACGAGATCGACGAAACCGTCCAGCAGATGGTCGATCTGCGCGCCGCGGGTGCGCTGGGCGCGGGCGTCGTCGACGATGCCTTCCAGCTCGCGCAGCACCGGGTCGGCGACGGATTCGGTGATCTCCGCCTTCGTCTTGAAGTGGTAGTAGACGGCCGCCTTGGTGACGCCGAGGGCGTCCGCGATCATCTGCAGCGAGGTGCCTTCCACGCCGTGTTCGGTGAACAGCCGCAACGCCGTCTGGAGCAGTCGCGTGCGGGTGTCCTCCACGTGGACGACGTCCATGTTCCCTCCTCATTCAGCCGTCGGAGGCTACGCCAAGTGTAGGTCCACGGCCAACCGGGTACTAGCCGTGCGGCTAGTCACATACTTGCCGATCGGCTTGTTGGACCCTAGCCGATCGGCTAGCTTGGAATGAACCTGATCGAGTGAACGGGAGACTTTCGTGGCCAGCTTCCTTTACCGCCTGGGCCGGTTCTCGTTCCGGCGCCGGGCACTGGTGACGGCGGTGTGGGCCGCCGTCCTGGTCGCCCTCGGCGCGGGGGCCCTGACCCTGTCCGGCCAGCTTTCGAACTCGGTGACCATCCCCGGCACCGAGTCGCAGAAGGCGATCGACCAGCTCGCGGACCGGTTCCCCGAGGCGGCCGCCGGCGGCGCGACCGCGCGGGTGGTCATCTCGGCCCCCGGCGACATCACCGACGCCGCCGGGCAGGCGACGATCACCCGTCTCGTCGCCGGGCTCAAGAACGCGCCGAAGGTCGCCGGCGTGGTCGACCCGCTGCAGATGCAGGCGATCTCCCCCGACAAGCATGTGGCGCTGGCGCAGGTCAGCTACCGCGTGCCCGGCTTCGAACTGACCGACGCCGACCGTGCGGGCCTGATGGCCGCGGCGGATCCCGCCAAGGCCGCCGGGTACACCGTGGAGTTCGGCGGTGACGCCGTCCAGGCGATGCCCGCGACGAACGCCACCGAAGGCCTCGGGGTCGCCGTCGCCGCCGTCGTCCTGATCATCACCTTCGGCTCGCTGCTCGCGGCCGGGATCCCGCTGCTGACCGCGCTCATCGGGGTCGGCATCGGCATGGCGGGGATCACGACGGCGTCCGGTTTCCTCGAACTGAACACGAACACACCGGTGCTCGCGCTGATGATCGGCCTCGCCGTCGGCATCGACTACGCGCTCTTCATCGTCTCCCGCTATCGGCACGAACTCGGTATCGGCCGCGATCCGGAGGAGGCCGCCGGACGCGCCACCGGCACGGCAGGCTCCGCTGTGGTGTTCGCCGGGCTGACCGTGATCATCGCGCTGGCCGGCCTGACCGTCGTCGGCATCCCGTTCCTCGGCGAGATGGGCATCGCCGCGGCGATCACCGTCGCCATCGCCGTCGTCATCGCGCTCACCCTGCTGCCCGCCATCCTCGGTTTCGCCGGCGGCAAGCTCGCGGGCGGCAAGATCCGCCTGCGCCGCAAGGAAGGCGCGACGACACACGGCGAACGCTGGGCGCGTTTCGTGGCCCGCCACCGGATCCCGGTGCTGATCGCCGCGATCGCCGGACTCGCGATCGTCGCCGTCCCGGCCGCGAGCATGCAGCTCGGCCTACCGAACGACAGCACCGCCGCGCCGGACAGCACCCAGCGCAAGGCCTACGAAACCGTCAGCCGCAGCTTCGGCGAGGGCGCCAACGGCCCGCTGGTGATCGTCGTCGACCTCGGTGGCAGCACCGACCGGCAGGCCGCGCTCCAGCAGGCCGCGGCCGGGATCAGCGGACTCAAGGAACGCCCGATCGTCACGCCGCCGAAGGTCAACCGCGGCGGTGACCTGGCGCTGCTGACCGTCATTCCGAAGAGCGGTCCGAGCAGCACCGCGACCGAAGACCTCGTCAGCGACATCCGCGGCCTGAACGCCGGACTGGGCACGGCCACCGGCGCGTCGCTGGCGGTGACCGGCCAGACCGCGGCCAACATCGACGTCTCGGAGAAGCTCGCCGACGCGATGCTGCCCTACCTCGCGCTCATCGTCGGGCTCGCGTTCCTGTTGCTGATGCTGGTGTTCCGCTCGGTCGTCGTCCCGCTCAAGGCGACGCTGGGCTTCCTCGGCTCGGTGGTCGCGACGTTCGGCGCGGTGGTCGCGGTGTTCCAGTGGGGCTGGCTCACCGATCTGCTCGGGGTGAAGACGACCGGGCCGATCATGAGCATGCTGCCGATCCTGCTGATCGGTGTGCTGTTCGGGCTCGCGATGGACTACCAGGTGTTCCTGGTGACGCGGATGCGGGAGGAGTACGTCCACGGCGCCGATCCGCAGCAGGCGATGGTGACCGGTTTCCGGCACGGCTCCCGGGTCGTGGTCGCCGCGGCGCTGATCATGATCAGCGTGTTCGCCGGATTCGTCCTCGCGGAGTCCGCGCTGATCCAGTCGATCGGGTTCGCACTGGCCTTCGGGGTGCTGGTGGACGCGTTCGTGATCCGGATGACCATCGTGCCGGCCCTGATGTCGCTGCTCGGGCGTGGCGCCTGGTGGCTGCCGAAGTGGCTGGACCGCGTGCTGCCGGACGTCGACGTCGAAGGCGAGAAGCTCACGAAGCAGCTCGACACCCCTGACGAACGGGAGCTGGTCCGGAGCTGAAGGACGCTTTCCCCGCTTCCGCATTTAGTCCACTAATTGCGATGACCGGCGTGAGGGGTGTGTGGATTTAGGGACATTGAACGTCCCTAAATCCACACACCCCTCACCAGTGGTAACAGCCAGCCACAGCGAGTGACCATGACCAGCCGGTCGAACAGCGCGCCGCCGAGGCATGCCGTGAAACCACCTGCTCCAGGATCATCCTGTTCCCCTCCGCCACGGATCGTGCCCGGATACTGACAGCGGGCGGGTGCCCTGAAGGGCAGGAGAGCGGGCCGTCTCCGGTGCGAGTTTCGTCCTTGCTTCACCAAGGGCGAAGCCGAGGAGGTTCAGGCCACGCCAGTGCTCGGCGTTCTCCACCCGCGGATTGTCGGCGGCGAGACCGATCCCCCAGATCGTGTCCAGTGGGCTGGCTTCGACCAGCACGCGGTTCTTCGTGCCGAGCAGGAAGTCACGCAGTTCCGGATGCTGCCCGAACTTCGCGACGGTTCCGTCGAGGACGATGCCGTAGCGCTCGTCTTCCCAGTGGCTCTGCTCGAATCCCCGCACTTCCCGGCCCAACGCCTTGGCTTCACGCGGATGCCGGGCGCGGAGGATTCGCGCGGCGCTCTCGGCGTCGTCGAACAGGACGGCTTTGCGCCACATCATGTAATGCTCGGCCGTCGAGAAGGTTCCGCCGTCGACGGTGAACCGGGCGGGCCACCACTGGCTGAAGCATTCCGGCCCGATCGTGCCGTCACGCCGGGGCTGATGGCCCCAGAAGAACAGGAACTTGACGCGGTTCCCGGCTCGCTGGAGCCGGACGACCTCGTCGACCGAGCGCGGGTTCAGGGGCATGCGCGCAAGCATGCTCGCCCCTCGACCCGGCGCGCACGCGATTTACCGGACGGCGGCCTCAGGCCAGCCAGGCGATGGCGCCGCCGATCGCGAGGAGGGCGGCAAGGCCCAGCACGACGGCCAGGAACTTGACGCTCTTCCAGGTCGCGTAGACGCCGCCGATCAGGAAGCCGCCGAGCGCGAACAGCAGCACGGCGATGGTCGAGTTGCTCACGCGGCCACCTTGCCACACCCGCGCGCCCGAGCCCCCGACGCCCCCGGCTGCCCTCGCGTTTCGTCCTCTGGATGCGGTCCTTGCGCGTGCAACTACCGCATCCAGAGGACGAAACGCATGACTAGAGGACGCCCTTCGTGGACGGGATGCCGCCCGCGCGGGGGTCCGGCTCGGTGGCCGCACGCAGAGCGCGCGCGACGGCCTTGTACTCCGCCTCGGCGATGTGGTGCGGGTCCCGGCCGTGCAGGACCCGCACGTGCAACGCGATCTGGGCGTGGAACGACAGCGAGTCGAACACGTGCCGCGTGAGCACGAACGGGTAGTTCCCGCCGATGGTGAAGCTGTTGAACTGCTCCGGCTCACCGAGGTGCACGCAGTACGGGCGGCCGGA
Organism: Amycolatopsis orientalis DSM 40040 = KCTC 9412; assembly: GCF_000478275.1. Taxonomy (GTDB): domain Bacteria; phylum Actinomycetota; class Actinomycetes; order Mycobacteriales; family Pseudonocardiaceae; genus Amycolatopsis; species Amycolatopsis orientalis. Next base: position 123,539 of record NZ_ASJB01000055.1, on the reverse strand, counting down.
GACGTCGATCGCGGCGTGCGCGAGGGTTTCGTCCATCGGGATCCACGCGTCGCCGAACCGGCGGATGCCGCTCTTGTCGCCCAGCGCCTGCCGCAGCGCCTGGCCGAGCACGATCGCGGTGTCCTCGACGGTGTGGTGCGCGTCGATGTGCACGTCACCGGTCGCCTGCACCTTCAGGTCGAGCGAGCCGTGCACGCCGAACGCGGTGAGCATGTGGTCGTAGAACGGGACACCGGTGTCGATCTCCACCTGCCCCGTGCCGTCCAGGTCGAGCTGGACCGAAATGGACGATTCCTTGGTGGTGCGGTCCACCTTGCCGACGCGACTCATCGCGGCACCTCCTTGCTGGCCTCGAGAAAGGCGTCGTTCTCTTCCGGCGTACCGATGGTCACCCGCAGATGCCCTTCGATGCCGACGTCCCTGATCAGCACGCCGTTGTCCAAATAGGACTTCCAGGTCGCGGGCGCGTCCGCGAAGCGTCCGAAGAGGACGAAGTTCGCGTCACTCGGGACCGGGGTGAAGCCCAAGCCCAGCAACGATTCCACCACCCGGTCACGTTCGGCCGCGAGCTTGGCGACCGAAGCCAGTGTCGCGTCCGCGTGCCGCAGTGCCGCCCGAGCGGCGGCCTGCGTGAGCTTCGAGAGGTGGTACGGCAGGCGCACCAGCTGCAGCGCGTCGACGATCGCGGGCGCGGCCGCGAGATACCCGAGCCGCCCGCCCGCGAAGGCGAATGCCTTGCTCATCGTGCGCGACACGATCAGCCGCGACGGGTACTCCTCGATCAGCTCGACGGCGCTCGGCTGCGACGAGAACTCCGCGTACGCCTCGTCGACCACCACGATGCCCGGCGCGGCTTCGACCAGCCCGCGCAGCTCACCGAACGGGATCGACCCGCCGGTCGGGTTGTTCGGGCTGGTCACGAAGACGACGTCCGGACGGCGTTCGCGCACCAGCGCGGCCGCCTTTTCGGTGTCGAGGGTGAAATCGTCGCGGCGCGGCACCGGCAGCCAGTCGGTGCGGGTGCCCGCCGAGATGATCGGGTGCATCGAGTACGACGGCTCGAAGCCCAGCGCCGAGCGGCCGGGGCCGCCGAAGGCCTGCAGGATCTGCTGCAGGATCTCGTTGGACCCGTTGGCGGCCCACACGTTCGACTCCGAGAGCAGCACGCGGGTGGAGACCGCGAGGTAATCCGCGAGGTCCTGCCGCAGCGCGACGGCGTCGCGATCCGGGTAACGGTGCAGTGAAGCGGCCTCGGCGCGGACGGCTTCGGCGACGTCCGCCACCAGCTCGTCCGGCGGCGGATACGGGTTTTCGTTGGTGTTGAGCCGGATCGGCACGTCCAGTTGCGGCGCGCCGTACGGGGTCTTGCCCCGCAGGTCCTCCCGCAACGGGAGCGAGTCGAGCGTGATCTCCTCGCCGATGGTCATGCCCGCTCCCCCTCGAACCGCGCCGTGATGGCCTCGCCGTGCGCGGGCAGGTCCTCGGCGTTGGCCAGTGCGACGACGCGGCCGGCGATCTCGCGCAGCGCGTCCTCGTCGTAGTCGATGACGTGGACGCCCTTGAGGAAGCTCTGTACCGAAAGGCCCGACGAGTGCCGCGCGAACCCGCCGGTCGGCAGGACGTGGTTCGATCCGGCGCAGTAGTCGCCGAGCGAGACGGGCGCGTAGGCCCCGACGAAGATCGCGCCGGCGTTGCGCACGCGAGCGGCGACCTCCCGCGCGTTCGCGGTCTGGATCTCCAGGTGCTCGGCGGCATAGGCGTCGACGACCCGGATCCCGTCGTCCACGCCTGCCACCAGGATGACGCCGGACTGCTTGCCGCTCAACGCCTCCGTCACGCGCTCGGCGTGCTTGGTCGCGGCGACGCGGCCGGTCAGTTCCTTGTCGACCGCGTCCGCGAGTTCCTCGGACGTGGTGACCAGCACGCTCGCGGCGAGCGGGTCGTGCTCGGCCTGGCTGATCAGGTCGGCGGCGACGTGCACCGGGTCGGCGGTCTCGTCGGCGAGGATCGCGATCTCGGTCGGGCCCGCTTCGGAGTCGATGCCGATGATCCCGCGCAGCAGCCGTTTCGCCGCGGTGAGGTAGATGTTGCCCGGCCCGGTGACGATGTCGACCGGTTCCAGCGTCGTACCGTCGGTGTCGGTGCCGCCGTACGCCAGCAGCGCCACGGCCTGCGCGCCGCCGACGGCCCACACCTCGTCGACGCCGAGCAGTGCGGCGGCGGCCAGGATCGTCGGGTGCGGAAGCCCGCCGAACGCGGCCTGCGGCGGCGAGCACACCACGAGCGTGCCGACACCGGCGATCTGCGCCGGGACGACGTTCATCACCACGGTCGACGGGTACACCGCGAGCCCGCCCGGCGCGTACAGCCCGACACGCTCGACCGGGATCCAGCGCTCGGTGACGGTGCCGCCGTCGACGACCTCGGTCGTGACGTCCTGACGGCGCTGATCGCCGTGGACCTTCCGCGCGCGGACGATCGCCTCCTCCAGCGCCTCGCGGACGGCGGGGTCGAGGTTCTCCAGCGCGCTGGTGAGTTCCGAGGCGGCGACCCGCACCCCGGCGGGACGGACCTTGTCGAACTTCTCGGTGTACTCGAGAACCGCCTCGACGCCGCGCTCGCGGACCGCCTCGACCACCGGCCGTACGTGATGCAGCGCCGCGTCCACGTCGTACTCGGCACGCGGGAGCGTGCGCCTGAGTTCGGCAACGGACGGGACCTGTCCACGCAGGTCGGTACGGTTCAGCATGGCTCAAGGGTACGAGGTGGCCGGATCGCGCCGAGCAGGCACACTGGGGTGGTGACCAGCGATCCCACGATGAGGGAGGCCGCCGTGCCGCGAATCGCGTTGTGCCAGCTCACAGCGGCCGAGGATCCCGAAACGAACCTGAAGCTGATTCGCGAAGGTGTGGCGGCCGCGGTGGACGGCGGCGCGCGGCTCGTGGTCTTCCCCGAGGCGTCGATGGCGCGTTTCGGCGTCCCGCTGAAACCTCTCGCGCAGCCGCTGAACGGGCCGTGGGCGTCCACTGTGGCGTCCATCGCCGAAGAGCACGGCGTCGTGATCGTCGCGGGCATGTTCACGCCGTCGCCCGACGGCCGCGTGCGCAACACGGTGCTCGTCACCGGCGGCGGGCATCACCTCGGCTACGACAAGATCCACCTGTACGACGCGTTCGGGTTCGCCGAATCCGACACGGTCGCACCGGGGACGGCGCCGGTCACGTTCGAGGCCGAGGGGGTCACGTTCGGCGTCGCGACCTGCTACGACATCCGGTTCCCAGAACTGTTCCGGAAGCTGGCCGAGGAAGGCGCCGACATCGTCCTCGTGCCGACGTCCTGGGGCGCGGGCGAGGGCAAACGCGAGCAGTGGGAGGTGCTGGTGCGCGCTCGCGCGCTCGACTCCGGCTGCTGGGTCGTCGGCTGCGGGCAGGCCGACCCGGCCGCGAGCGGGACGCGGGTGAACCCGAAGGCGCCGACCGGGGTCGGTCACTCCACGGTGTCCGACGGCTTCGGGCGCGTCCACACCCAGCTGGGCGCGGGACCGGAGACGGTGGTCGTCGACCTCGATCCGGCGATCAGCGCGAAGGCGCGGGCGGCGACGGGGGCGTTGGCGAACCGTCGCCTTTGACGTCGACCGAGCGCTCGAAAAAGGACTCGAGCACCACGATCGTCTGCGTTCCGGTGACGCCTTCGATGGCGTACAGCCTGCGCAATGACGCCTGCAGTTCCTCGGTGGTCGGCGTGCGGACCTTCACCAGCAGCGAAGCCGGTCCCGCGATGATGTGCGCCTCCACGACCTCCGGCAACGCCTCCAGCGCGGCCTTGGTCGGCGAATCGCCCATCCAGGACTTGGCCTCGACCAGCACGAACGCCATCACTCCCCGGCCGACCGCGGCCGGGTCGACGTCGACGGTCGTGCGCCGGATGACGCCCTGCTCCCGCAGTTTGCGGACCCGTTCGTGCGCGGCGCCCGCGGACAACCCGACGGCCTTGCCGAGCGCGGCGTACGCCTGAGTCGCGTCCTGCTGCAGCTCGGTCAGCAGCATGCGATCTACGTCATCCATGTGTTGACCATATCAAGTTCAGCGTTACATGCTTTGGGCAAGATGTCATACAGAGTGACTGGGGTTTCCATGGACAAGGTCAAGGCACGTTTCGAGGTTCTCGACGAGCGGTTCGCCCGCGTCAACGGCGACGAGTGGATGCAGCGGCTGCACACCGGCTGCCGCTGGACCGAGGGGCCCGCCTACTTCCCCGCCGGCCGGTACCTGGTCTTCAGCGACATCCCGAACGACCGCGTGCTGCGCTGGGACGAGACCACGGGCGCGGTCGGCGTGTTCCGTGAGCCCGCCGGGTTCCACAACGGGCACACGGTCGACCGGCAGGGCAGGCTCGTCAGCTGCGAACAGGGCAACCGCCGGGTGACACGCACCGAGCACGACGGGAGCACCACCGTGCTCGCGGAGACGTATCAGGGCAAGAAGTTCAACAGTCCCAACGATGTCGTCGAGTCCTCGGACGGCGCGATCTGGTTCACCGACCCCAGTTACGGGATCGACAGCGACTACGAAGGCCACCAGGCCGAAAGCGAGATCGGCGCCTGCCACGTCTATCGCGCCGACCCGGTGGACGGCTCCGTGCGGATCGTCGCGGACGACTTCAGCCGCCCCAACGGGCTCGCCTTCTCCCTCGACGAGTCACTGCTCTACATCGCCGACACCCGGCAGAACCCCAGTCACCTCAGGGTGTTCTCGGTGGACGGCGGGCGGCTTTCGGGCGGCGGGATCTTCGCGACCTGCGATGCAGGCGGTTTCGACGGCGTTCGCGTGGACGCGGCGGGCCGGGTGTGGGCCGCTGCGCACGACGGCCTGCATTGCTTCGCGCCTGACGGAACGCGGATCGGGAAGCTGCACGTGCCCGAGGTCTGCTCGAACCTGACCTTCGGCGGGCCGCGTCGGAACGACCTGTTCGTCACCGCGTCGAGTTCCGTGTACACGCTGCGGGTGAACTTCTCCGGACCCCGCGTTTAGTCCTCTGGATGCGGTGCTTGCGCGGGGCAACTACCGCATCCAGAGGACGAAATGCATGGGTGACTGGCGCTTGGGTGGCTAGCGCAGGGGCTAGCGCAGCAGGCCTTCGCGGATCGCCACCCGGACGAAGCCGGCCCGCCGCCGTTCCCCGGTCTTGTCCCGGATCCGGTCGAGGTAGGACCGCACGGTCCGCACGCTGATGTTCAGGATCTCCGCCACGTCGACGTCGCGTTCGCCCGCCGCGACCAGCCGCAGGACCTGCTTCTCCCGTTCGGACAGCACGATCTTCGGACCGGCGTGCCGGTCTTCGCTGTCCTGGATGATCATTCCGGCCAGCGTCGGCGACACGTACGCGTTGTCGTCGGCGATGGTGCGGATGGCGCGCAGGAGTTCGTCGCCGTCGACGTCCTTGGACAGGAAACCCTTCGCCCCGGCCTGCATGGCGCCCAGCACCTCGGGTTGCTCGGCGTGCGCGGACACCACGAGCACCTTGTGGCCCATCTGCCCCACTTCGAGCACCGCGGCGGCGTCCTGGACGCCGCGCAGCTTCAGGTCGAGGACGACGACGCTGCCCGGAGGCTGCTCCTGGACGGCGAATCGCGCGACCGAGTCGGCGACGGCGCCCAGCGCGATGTCGGGCGCTTCGGTGAGGACACGTGCGACGGCGTCCCGGTACAGCGGATGATCTTCGATCACCCCGACGTTGATCGGTGTGGTGCGTTTCGGCTGCTGCTCGTCTGCGTTCACCGGCGTCCTTCGAATCCGCCCGCGTCGTCGCGGGGCGCGACCGGCCGAGACGGGCCGGGCACCTCCGGCGGAGACGCGAGCCCGAGCTGGATGGCCTTGCGGACCAGACCGGCCCGCCTTCTTTCTCCGAGTTTGTCACGGATCCGGTCCAGGTAACCGCGGACCGTCCGGACCCCGATCCCGAGGATGCGGGCGATGTCGACGTCGCGTTCGCCCGCCGCGACCAGCCGCAGTACCTGCTTCTCCCGTGCCGACAGCGCGACGTCCGGGGCCGGCACGGGACGGTCGGCGTTGTCCTTGATGATCATTCCGGCCACCACCGCCGAGACGTAGGCCCGCCCCTGCGCGACCGTCCTGATCGCGATCAGGAGTTCCTCCACGTCGACGTCCTTGGACAGGAAACCCTTGGCACCGGCGGCGATCGCGCCGAGCACCTGTTCGGACTCCGCCTGCGCGGACACCACGAGCACGTGATGTCCCAGTTCGCAGACCTGGAGCACGGCGGCCGCCCCGGCGATCCCCGGCAGGCCGAGGTCGAGCAGCACCACGCTGCCGGGCGGCTGCGGGTGCACGTGGAACCTGGCGACCGAATCGACGACCGCGCCCAGTTCGATCCCCTCCGCTTCGGTGAGGACCCGGACCACGGCGTGCCGGTACAACGGATGGTCTTCGATCACCGCGACGTCGACCCGGTCGGTCTCCGGCCTGTCTTCAGTCATCTGCACGTTCCCGCTCACCCCGTCCCACCCGCCGCGGACACCGTGCGGCCGGCCTGCGCCGGATCCAGCGCGGGTCCCCGCGGTACCAGTGCCAGCAACCCATTCGGAACCGGTTGCCGTTCGGCTTGGCCGTAACCGAGGGAAGCGAGGGCCTCGGTGCTCGCCACCGGGTACTTGAACCCCGTGTCGGTCACGACGTAAACCGTGCCGGAACCTGATTCCGTCACCACCGCGCCTCCTGACGGAGGCACGAAAACCTCGTCGGCGACCAGCGCGTCCGTCCGCGCCGTCACCGGGATCGCCTTCGCACCTTGCGGCAAGGGGACCTGCGCGGAGATAACGATTCGAGAACCCTGTGCGCATAACGTCACGGACTGTCCGGTAACGGGCGCTTTTCGCGGGATCCGGTCCGGATACTCCGCGGGATCGGCCCCGCCCGCCCTCGCCGTGCCGACCTTCGGCACCGCGGCGACGTCGGCCGCGCGCACCGCGACGGGGGCCGGGACGCCGTTGTAGGCATCCGCGTTCTGCGGCGTGTTGAGCACCAGGCTCGCCTCGGTCTGGCCGATCGGTTCGAGCCCGTCGGCGCGGACGAGGTAGTACGACGTCGCGTCGCCGGGTGACGCCATCGCGTCGATGACGCCGAGCACCGAACCGACCTTCGTCGCGGTGTCCCCGACCCGCGGGCCCGGTCGTCCGGCGTCCTCGATCGCGCGGTAGGCCAGATCGCGTCCGGCGGCGACGGTGCCGATCCAGCGCGACGAGACCGCGATCGCCGGATAGGTGTCGAACTGCAGGGCCGCGGCGGCCTCCGGGGTGAGCTTGTAGCGGCGCCCGGCCGTCACGAGATAGCGCTCTCCCTCGGGGACGCGGACCACGACGGCCTGGTCCTTCGGCAGGTCGATCCCGGCGGCGGGCGCGCCGAGGAGCACCGTCGTCGCCGGTTCCGCCGACGCCGGCGCGTCCTGGGTCGTGCGCGAGCAACTGGTCCACGGCGTGGTCACCAGCGCGGCTTTCGCGGGCAGCGAATCGGGGGCGCCGGGAATGCCGATCTGCGCACCACGCGGCGCCTTCGCGAGTTTGTCCGCGGGGACGGTCACGGTGGCTTCGCCGTTGCCACCGGCCATCAGCCGCGCGGAGGCGTAGTTGAGCACCGGATGCAGCGCGCCGTCCTGGCCGAGGATGTACCGCGCGCCGGTGTCCTCCTCGACGATCACCTTGCCGCCCGCCAGCCAGTCCTTACCGCCGGAAGGGTTCAGCAGGCCGATCACGCCGAACACCGCGGTGATCAGCAGGGCGACGCCGAGACCGCACAAGGTCCCGATGACCAGTCTGCGGCTCGGGGCGACCGGGTGGTTGGCGTCTGCCGAGACCAGGGCCGAAACCAGTCTCCTGCGGAGGAATTGGTAAGCCTGGATCTGGTCCCGCTGCGTCCACACGCTCCCGTCCCCCGCCGTTCGTAACCGCCCCGATCGAGGGTGCTCACGTTAGGTTCCGACCCGGTTCGCGGTGAGGGTAATTTTTACGCCCTCGCGCGCGCGAGAGCGCACTACCGTCGGGCGCGTGCACGGAGGAGGGGAATTCCTTGTCGGTTGAAGCCCCGGTCCGCCCGGTCCCGGATCAGGCGCCCGCGCGCGGCCCCGCCGGTGCGGCGCCGCTGCCCTGGCTGCTGCCGATCCGCCCGCTCCAGGCGGCGCTCTGGGAGATCGCCGGGATCGCCGTGCTGCTGGCCTTCACCGTCGACGGGATCCCGCAGGCGGCGCGGATCAGCATCACCGCGGCCGCCGGTGTCCTCGTGCTGACGACGTCGATCCGCTTCGCCGGACGGCATGCCGCGGGCTGGCTGTTCACCTGGGCCGGTTACCGGTTGAAGCGCCGCGCCAAGGGCGAAGTCCCCGATCCGCTGCACCGGCTCGCCGGTCCCGTCCGGGTGCGCCAGCACGTCGACCGCGCGGGCAACCGGTTCGGGGTCGCCGAGGTCGGCGACGGCTGGAGCGCCATCGTGCGGCTCACCCCCGGTGCGATGGAACCCGGCCCCGAACTGCTGGTCGACATTCTGCGCGAGGCCTACGCGGGTACCGGGATCCCGTTGTCCAGCGCGCAGTTGCTGACCTGGACCGTCCCCAATGGACAGTCGCTGCTGCGGGTCCGCTGGCTCACCGTCCGGTACCGGCCAGAGGACGCGCCGATCGCGGCGCTCGCCCGCGGTGGCGGCGAACTCGGCGCGTTGAGGAGCACCGCCTGCGCGGCGCTGTCGCTGATGGGGTCGCTGGCGGAAGCCGGATTCGAGAGCACCGTGCTCGAAGCCGGTGAGGTGGCGGAGGAACTGCGCGTCGCGCTCGGCAGCGGCCGGGACGCGCCCGTGCACGGCTGGCGCTCCTGGGACTGGGGTGGCGCGTCGCAGGTCTGCTACCGGCCACGGTCGGAGCGGGATCTCGCGCGGACGCTGGATCTTCACGTACCCGGCTCGGCGTTCACCGCGACTTCGTACACGCTGCGCCGTACCCCTGGCGGGCGGGAGAGGTCCGAGGTGACCATCCGGGTCGGCGGGCGGCCCGGAGCGGAGCCGGTGCGGCCGAAGGGGATCGCGGTGATCCCGTTGCACGGACGGCACGCGGCGGCGGTCCGGCGGACCCTGCCGCTGGCGCTGGAGGACTGAGGGGACGGTCTGTGGAGGATTCCTTTCCTCTCTGAGGGTAGGGAAGGAATCCTCCACGGACGTAACGTCGCCGCCTGGCGGGGGGTGGCTCAGTTCCGGACGGCCTCGTAGACCCCGGCGATCATGCCGACGAACGGGATCAGCGACAGCAGCACCAGGAACTCGATGATGTCGAGAGTCCTTGCCCAGTAAGGAGAACGGCGCCCCTTCGCGACCCGCGTCGCGTAGGTGAGACAGACGCCCGCCGCGACGACGACGGCGCAGCCCGCGCCGAACACGAACGAACGCGGTCCGCCCGCGGCGAGCCAGAAACCGGCCGCCGCCAAGGCCGCCGCGCCGAAACCGATCAGCACGAGCCGCTGCGAACGACCGGCGAAGGCGCGCGAGCGCAACATCAGCGCCAGTCCCAGCAGCGCGCACAAGCCCGCTTCCCAAGCCCCGCCCGAAGCCGACAGAACCACCGAAGCCGAGACCACGACAAGGCCGAGCGCGACGAGCAGCCCGGTCAGCAACGCCTGCGCGTAGGTCGTCCCGCCGACCATGTCCTCGCCCAGCGAAGGGTTTTCGTCGGCGCGGAACGCGTCCATGTCGTCGGGCACCCGAGGCAGCGGCAGCCTGCCGAGCCGCAGCGCCAGCATCGGCGCCACCGCGGCCAGCGCCGTCGCCACGACGGCGACCACGGCGGCCGCCGAAACCGGGCGGACGTCCGCGAGCACGGTGATGGCGGTGGTGATCGCGCCGAGCCCGGCGGAAACCGTCACCGCGACGAACCAGGGCAGCCGGTCGGCCACCGAAACGGCCGCGATCACGCCGTATACGGTCACGACGGCGAGCCCGACGGCCAGCGGTCCCGCCGACAGCGAGAACAGCGGATGCGGCGGCAGGATCGACATCCCGGCCAGCAGCGCGGCGCCGACCCCGGCGAGCGCCCCGGCGGCACCGGCCTCCGCGTCGCCGTACGCGCGGCTCAGCGCGCCACCGCCGAGCACCAGTACCAGCGCGAGCAGTCCGGTCCCGATCGGCGCCAGCACACTGCCGGACGCGGCCGCCTGCACCAGCAGGCCACCCGCGAGCAGCAGCACCACCGACGCGACGATGCCCGCCTTGCGCGCCACCGCCGGTCCCCAGCGGCCGGTGCCCGATTCGGCGACGCTGGCGATCGAGTCGACGACGTCGTCGAACAGCAGCGGACCCCGCGGGCGTTCCCGCGGGGTCAGGTGCAGCACCTCACCGTCGCGCACCTGGGCGGCGGCGACCGTGAGCCCGAGCGCGAGCGGAGCGCCGCCGAGCCGCGACAGCACCCAGCCCGGATGCTCGGCCGACGCCTGCCCCGAAGCGCCCGCGAGCCGGACGAGCTGCGGGACCAGTTCGGCGAACGTGCTCTGCTGCGGCAGCGCCACGTCGACGCGCGCCCTCGGTGTCACCACCGTGACGCGCCGGGTGGAGCCCGCGATCGCGGCGGTCATGCTTCGATCGACTTGGCGGACTCGATGACCGGGGCGAATTTGGCGCTGCTGGCCTCGGCCAGCTTCTGCAGCCCGTTGTTGACCGCCTCCAGCACGATCTCCGAGAGGTTGCGCGCGTCGTACTGGCGCAGCGCGCGCGGGTCGATGTCGATCGAGGTGAACCGGCCGTCACCGCGCAGCACGACGGTGACCTCGTTCTGCCGCGAGTGCGCCTTGACCTCCATCGCTTCGACCGAACGCTGGATGCGCTGCACCTCTTCGGTCTGCTTGCGGACCTGGTCCAGCAGCTCGTCCATGTCCGGCATGGCGTAGGGGTCGGTGGTCACGAGTCTTCTCCTTCATCTGCGGTGAAATCCCGCCGGACGTGGACACTGCCCACGAAGCGGCGGAAGTCGTCGCCGAGCCGGCGGGCCGTCTCGGGCGTCGCGGTGCAAGCGATTTCGAGGACCAGCCGGTCGGCGCGGCTCGCACCGGGCACGGTCAGCTGCACCTGGGTCTGCACGAGCTCCCGTCCCTCGCCGGTGCGCAGGCGCAGCACCTGCGTCACCCCGGGCGCGGCCGGACTGCCGACTTCCTTGCGCCGCACCACTTCGAGCGCGGCCATGGACCGGCCGAGGCGTTCGACGGCCTCGTCGGCGATGTCCGTGATCGACGCCCCGTCAGGCCGCTGCCCCACGCTCAGGGTGATGTTCGGGGTGAACTCTTCGGCCGATCCGGAATGCACGGCCACGAACACCGCGCCGTCGGCGCCGACCGACGCGGGCTCGACGGGCACCCAGCCGTCCGGGATGTCGAAGCCGAGCGGGAGCGAAACCCGGTCCTGTGCGACCATCCCGCTCACCACGTGCCCACGTAGGAGACCGCGTCGTCCCACGCCTCGCCGACGGCGTCCGCGGCCTGGCCCGCCGCGCCGCTCACCGCGTCGACGGCCGCGCCGCCGTATTCACCGACGGTGTCCGCGATCTTCGGCAGGTCGATGTCGATCTTCGCGCCGACCCCGGCACCGAGACCGAGTGCGAGACCGGCCTTGAAGTTGACCTTGATATGCCCGGCGTCGTAGACGGCCTGGCCGTCGAGCTGCGCGCCGAGTCCATATTGGAGGGTGCCGCTGGCGCCGACGCCGACCCCGGCCACGTCCGCGGCGAGTTCGCCTTCGAGCTTGCCGCCGACGAAAGCGTTGGCGTGCAGGCCGACGCCGTGCGCGCCGGCCTGGACCGAACCGTTCACCTCACCGCCGACGAAGGCGGTCCCCTTAGCACCCGCCGAAGCGACGCCCCATTCCTTCTTGCCTTCGGCTTCTTCCTTGAAGGCGGCCAGTTCGGCGTGCCCGGACGCCTTGACGTCCCAGCCCTGCGAGGAGACCTTGGCGTCCCAGCCCGGCGTGAAGCCGTCTTGTTCCTGCTTCCACTTGAGATAGGTGATCTCGGTGCTGTTCCAGGCCTTGTCGCGCAGGCCTTCCGGCTTCGGCCTGCCGAACGGGGTATCGGCGGCGCGCGGGGCGCGGGTGCCTTCGAGACCGTCCCAGGTGAGTTTCTTCCAGCCCGAATTGCCGAACCAGGACGGATGCGACCGCGGCCGCTTACGCCCGTCGAGCGTTTCGCCGTTGAGCCAGTACAACGGGCCCCGGCCCCATTTGCCGAGTTCGTGCTCGATCCGGCCGACGCCTTCGGGCGGGAACAGCCGCGCGAGTTCGTCGCTCAGTTCGTCGGCGATCTCCCGCGCCGCCTGCGCGGCGCGTTCACCGAGCTGCCTGGCGGCGGAGATGAACGCGTTGACCGCGCCAGCGTTCGCCGTCCGCGCCTGACTGACGAGCTGAGCGGCGTACTGGTCGAACTGCGCGAGGATCGAGTCCACACAGGACTTCGCGCCCTGCAGTGCCTGCGCGCCCGCCCGCAGCCGGTTCGACTGGTCGCTCAGCTTGGCGCCGAGTTCGGCGAGGTCCTGGCTCAGTTCAGCCGCGGACGTCGCGAACGCGATGTAGGCGTCACCCTCCCAGGAGGCGTTGAGCGCCTTCGCCGCCTTGCCGATCTCCTCCGCCCGGCCCGATACCGTCGACGCCCGCTCACCGCACCGCTGTCCCGCCGCGGTCAGCGCCGAGGGGTCACCGGTGACCCGCCGCTGGTACTCGACCACGAGCCGCCGGTAGTTCGACAGGATCGAGCTGACGACGCCCGACGCGTCGACCACACCGCTTCCCCACACGGCTACCTGCCCTTCGCCGGTGAGTCAGCTCCCGCATCGATGTCGATGTGCTGCTCGAAGTGCTTTCCGCCGTAGTTCATGTCGATGTCGATATCGATGTCCTGCCCGCCCGGCGCCTGGACCGTGGACTTCCCGGTGCTCAGGTCGGTGGTGATGGTGACCGTGTTCCCGTTGCCCGCGCCCGGCACCGGGCCGCCGGAACCCGAGCCGCCACCGGAGGGTCTGTCCACCGGGATCCAGGCGTCGGCACCGCCCGGCCAGCCGCCCTGGGACCCGTTGCCGCCCAGCGCGGGCGGCCGGTACTGGGTGAACGGCGGCGCCTCGCCCGGCGTCGAACCACCGCCGGAAGCGCCGCCCGCACCGCCGCCGGAGCCGCCGATCGCGGCCTGTCCCGCACCACTGGCGACCGAACCCGGCGCCTGCGGGGCGGTGACCGGGGTACCGGAGACGGCCGCGTTGCCCGCCGCGCCGCTGCCGGAGTCGTTGTGCCCGAACAGTTTCTGGACCTCGCCGATGATGGCGGCGATCTGGGTGATCTGGTTGGCGAGGTCGACGACGCCGAGTGCCTTCAGCAGCGCGCCGATCGCGGTGATGAACGCGCGCAGCGAGGCACTCGTGGCGGTGGAAAGCGCGACGGCGGCGCCGTAGGTCCACGGATTCGACATCAGGCCCGCGACGGTCGGGTTCACCGCCGAGACCACCGCCTTGTAGGCCGTCTGGGCGGTCTTGATCAGCGTCCCGGCGATGCCGAGCAGTTCGGCACCCCGCTGCACGACCTGGATGATCTTGGTCAGCGAGTTCAGGGAATCGGTGATCTTCTTCAACGCCGAGTCGGACGCGGCGCCGGACCAGATCTTGCCCAGCTGCTCGGCGGCCTTCGTCACCTCGTTGTACATGGTGAGGAACTCGTTGGCCTTCTTGAGCACCTCGAGTACGTGCTTCGCGATCTGCTCCGGCTGCCCGGTGAGGATCTGCGGCAGGATGGTGATCGGCCCGCCCGAGGACGCCGTGGCGTCCATCGCGCTGGAATTCGGGTAAGTCAGCATGGAACCTCGCTCCTCAGGCCGGAAGTCAGACGGAAGCCGGGCGGTAGACGCTGACCTTCGCCAGGCCGTTGATATCCGCCTCGATCAGTCCGTGGTTGTAGAGCTGGCCGCCTTCTCCGGCGATGGCGATGATCGGCTTGCTGTCGGAGAACAGGAGCGGTTCGACCACGACGACGTCCCCGGAGTGCACCCCGCCGGGGATGTCGCCGAAATGGCGTGCCGTACCGGCGTAGACCTCGATGACCCCGACCCGCGCCTGGTTGTCAGCGTCACCGGCCAGCCAGTCGTTGAAGTCCGAGACGCCCTGGAACCGCGTGTCGGTGATCGGGTGGTCGCCGAGCTGCCCCAGCCGCGCGTCCCCCAGGTACCGCAGGACGTTGCCGACCGAAGACGGTTCGCCCGCGCCGCCTGCGCTGTCGTTGATGGCCAGCGTCGCCAGTTCGGCCGCGTGCGAGTTCCCCCAGATCGACGACGTCGAACCGGCACCGCCACCGGGATGCCCGCCGTATCCGCCCGCGACGGCCTCGTCGGCGGCCTGATAGGCGTCGGCGCTGCTCTTGATGAAGCCGTTGATCTGCTGCAGCAGCTGCAGGAGCGTGCGGACCGCGACCACCTGCTGGCTCTGCATCGCCGTGTTGGCCGCCGCCACCGCGCTGCCGAAGGTGGCGAACGACATCGGCTGGAGAACGGTGCGTTCGAGGTCGGCGACGACGTTGATGCCCTGCATGATGATGCCGCCGAGGTTCCCGACCGCCGAGCGCATGGCCTCGGGCTCCGCCCGGTACTCGCCCGTGCCGACCATGGTTCTCCTTCTCTCGTTCCCCCGCGTCTGCCCTGTTCCAGCAGCGTAAGTTCGTCACCAGACGCGGGCGGACGGCAAAAGTACCCACCGCGAGGGCGGCACGAGTGGCCAGAATGATCGGCAGGATTACCCACAAGCGGCCAGAAAGACCCTGATGAGCGCCACTCGCGACCGCCTGCCGGCCCTGGGCGAGCAGCCCGGTGAAATCGTCCTGCAGTCCCCGCCGATGCTGCCGAAGGGCTCCGGCGGCGGAGCCATGCAGCTGCTGATGTTCATGCCGATGATGCTGGGCATGGGCGCCATGTCGTTCGTCTACATCGGACGCGACGGCGGGGTGATGACCTACATCTTCGGCGCGTTGTTCCTCACCGCGATGGCGGGCATGGTCGTCATGTCACTCGGGCGCGGCGGTGCGGCGAAGAAGGCACAGATCAACGAGGAACGCCGGGACTACCAGCGGTATCTGACCGGGCTGCGCGGCCAGGTCCGGGACATCGCGGACAACCAGCGCGCGGCGATGACGGCGCTGCAGCCCGATCCGGCCGATCTGTGGGCGTACATCGAGGCGGGGAAGCTGTGGGATCGCCGCCGGTCCGACTCGCAGTTCGCGCAGGTGCGCGTCGGGACGGGGCCGCAGCGGCTCGCGACCCCGTTGAAGGCGCCGCAGACCGTGCCGCTGGAAGACCTCGACCCGGTGTGCTCGACGAACCTCAAGCACTTCATCCGGACCTATTCGACGGTCGACGGGCTTCCGGTCGCGGTCTCGCTGCGCTCGTTCGCGCAGGTCATGCTGTCGGGTCGCCGCCCGGACACGCTCGGGACCGCGCGGGCGCTGCTGACCCAGCTCGCGACCTTCCACTCACCCGGTGACCTGCGGATCGCGCTGTGCGTCAAGGACGACCGGCTGCACGACTGGGAATGGGCGAAGTGGCTGCCGCACGTCGCCTCCACCGCCGCCGACGCCGCCGGTCCGCGACGGCTCGTCGACGCCGACTCCGGGAAGCTCGCCGATCTGCTGGGCCCCGACCTCGGCGACCGGCCCGCGTTCACGCGGCGGCCGGATTCCCGGCTCGACCTGCCCCATGTCGTCGTGGTCGTGGACGGCGGGCACACCCTCGGCGACACGAGACTCGTCGCCGAGGAGGGCAGGCTCGGGGTCACGGTGGTGGAGGTCGGCACGGAGCAGCCGCGGTCGGTGTCGTCCGAGCGGCTCCTGAGCCTGCACATGAGCCCGGGGCAGCTCGGGATGGTCGTCGGCGACGGGACCGAGCAGCACCTCGGTTTCCTCGGCACACCGGACACCCTGGACCGCGGGGCCGCCGAGGCGCTGGCCCGCATGCTGACGCCGCTGTTCCAGGGCGCCGCGGTGGTCAGCGAGGCGCCGATGTCGGCGACGTTCGGGCTGGCCGGGCTGCTCGGCATCGGCGACCCGCGCGACACCGACACCGCGGTCACCTGGGCGCCGCGTTCGGCGCGCGACCGGTTGCGGATCCCGCTGGGCGTCAACCCCGAAGGCAGGCCGGTCGACCTCGACCTCAAGGAGTCGGCCGAAGGCGGGATGGGCCCGCACGGCCTGGTCATCGGCGCGACCGGATCCGGTAAGAGCGAACTGCTGCGGACACTGGTCACCGCGCTCGCCGTCACGCATTCCTCGGAGAAGCTCAACCTCGCGCTGATCGACTTCAAGGGCGGCGCGACCTTCGCCGGGATGACCGGGCTGCCGCACACCTGCGCCGTCATCACCAACCTGTCCGACGATCTCGCGCTGGTCGACCGCATGGCGGACGCGCTGAACGGGGAACTGCTGCGGCGTCAGGAACTCCTGCACGCGGCCGGGAACTACGCGTCGGTGCGGGATTACGAAAAGGCCAGGGAATCGGGCGCCAACCTGCGGCCGTTGCCGTCGCTGCTGGTGATCATCGACGAATTCAGCGAACTGCTGTCCTCGCGGCCGGAGTTCATCGACCTGTTCGTCGCGATCGGACGGCTGGGGCGGAGTCTCGGGATCCACCTGCTGCTGGCGTCGCAGCGGCTGGAGGAAGGACGGCTGCGCGGGCTGGATTCGCATCTGTCGTACCGGATCGGCCTGCGGACGTTCTCCGCCTCGGAAAGCCGCGCGGTGCTCGGTGTCGCGGACGCCTACCAGCTTCCGCCGGTGCCGGGTTCGGCGTACCTGAAGTCCGACAACGACACCCTCGTCCGGCTCAAGGCCGCCTACGTCTCGGGTGAGCTGCCGCCGCGCAGCAAGATCGTCCGCAAGGACGGTCAGAGCCTCGGCCTGATGCCGTTCACGCTGGCGCCGGTGGAGATCCCGGTGACCGTCGAAGCGGAGGAGCCGGTCGAAAAGGGCACCGGCGAGACGATCATCGGCGCGATGCTCTCGCGGCTCGAAGGCAAAGGCCCGGAAGCACACCAGATCTGGTTGCCGCCACTGGCCGAACCGCCCACGCTGGACCAGCTGCTGCCGCCGATCGGCGAGGATCCCGAGCGCGGGCTGTGCCCGCTGGGCTGGGGCGGCAACGGCAAGCTGATGATCCCGGTGGCGTTGGTGGACAAGCCGTTCGAGCAGCGCCGCGACATGTTGTGGGCCGATTTCTCCGGTGCCGCCGGGCACGCGCTGATCGTCGGCGCGCCGCAGAGCGGCAAGAGCACGCTGATGCGCGACATCGCCGCGATGCTCGCGCTCACCCATACCCCGGAAGAGGTCCAGCTTTTCGTGCTGGACATGGGTGGTGGCGCGCTGGCACCGATCGCCGGGCTGCCGCACGTGTCCGGCTACGCCACGCGGCGCGACGCCCAGCGCTGCCGCCGGGTGGTCGCGGAACTGACGACCCTGCTCGAACAGCGTGAGGAGTTCTTCTCCGCCAACGGGATCGAGTCGATCACGACGTTCCGCCAGCGGCGTTCGGAGTTCAAGGAGAGCACGGAGGGCCGCGAGTTCGGCGACGTCTTCCTGTTCGTGGACAACTGGACCACGATCCGGCAGGAATACGAACAGCTGGAGGAGCAGATCACCAGCCTGGCCTCGCGCGGGCTCGGGTTCGGGATCCACGTCGTCGTCTCGATCAACCAGTGGATGGGCATGCGCGCGCCGTTGCGCGACGCCATCGGCACCAAACTCGAACTGCGGCTCGGTGAACCGGCGGACTCGCTGATCGACCGCAAGATCGCGCAGAACGTCCCGGCGGACAAGCCGGGCCGTGGGCTGACGGCGGACAAACTGCACTTCCTCGCCGCGCTCCCGCGTATCGATTCGGACCAGCGGCCGGAGACCATCGGCGCGGGCGGACTGGATCTGAACCGGCGGATCTCCGCCGCCTGGCCGCGTGCAACGGCGCCTCAGGTCCGGTTGCTGCCACCGGAGATCCCGCTGGACTCGCTGGAGACCGGACCGCGCAAGCAGGTCACGCTCGGCATCGCGGAATCGAACCTGCGGCCGGTGTACCTCGATTTCGCGACCGAACCGCATTTCCTGGCCTTCGGCGACGTGGAATCCGGCAAGAGTTCGCTCCTGCGCGCGATCGCGCAGGGCATCACCGCACGGTATTCGCCGGAAGAAGCGGCGATCGTCGTCGCCGACTACCGGCGCGGGATGCTCGGCGCGGTGGCGGAGTCGCATCTGCTCGGTTACGCCGGATCCGAGACCGTCCTGACCGGGCTGATCGAGCAGTGCCAGCAGGCGATGCGGAACCGGCTTCCCGGCCCGGACGTCACGCCGGAGCAGCTGCGGAACCGGTCGTGGTGGCGCGGGCCGGAGCTGTTCGTCCTCGTCGACGACTACGAGATGGTCGCGACCGTGGGGCGGAACCCGTTGCAGCCGCTGCTGGAATTCCTGCCGCAGGCGCGGGACATCGGACTCCACCTCGTCCTCGCGCGCGGCAGCGGCGGCGCCGGGCGTTCGCTGTTCGAGCCCGTCCTGCAGCGGATCCGCGAGCTTGGGTCGCCCGGGATCGTGATGTCCGGGTCGCGGGAGGAGGGCGCGCTGCTCGGCGACGTCAAACCGGAGCCACAACCGGCGGGGCGGGGCGTGCTGGTCTCGCGGCGGCATGGAACGGGCCTGGTCCAGGTGGCCTGGACGAAACCTGTGGAGGACTGAGCACTCCCACGGACTCGTGACACGACACCGGGGCCTGTCCACAAAGGACAGTTTTCGACGACTCGGCGTCCGGTTGATGCCTGAATGCACGTTCCTGAACGGGGTCGTGAGTGGCAAGGAGCGTTCTAACGCTCCTTGCCACTCACGACCACGGCCCGGCTTCCGCCAGCCAATCCGGACGCTCGCCAAAGCACGACATCTTTGCCTTACCTCTCACCCTGAGTGACAACTCGCGCTCTCGACCACCTCTCGGCATCTCGATCGCGCGTGAACGGTGACGCCGCGCCGGAGAGTCCCCGTTGACTCGGATGCAACGCTCTGGGAGCGAGCGGGGACATGGGGGTGTGACGACAATTGTGGATCAAGGGCGGGGGCGGGCGATGTGGGCCGACGTCGGTGCGGATGACCCGGCCGGCCACGCCGCCAGTGACCGGGCGTTGTGGGAACAAGCCGCGGGTGGCGACGTCGCCGCGTTCGGGGAGCTGTTCGGCCGGCACGCCGGAGCGGTGTGGAACTACGCCTACCGGCTGACGGGGTCGTGGTCGGTCGCCGAGGATCTGACCTCCTCCACGTTCCTCACGGCGTGGCGGCGCCTCGGCGACGTCACGCTGGTGAACGACAGTGCCCGGCCGTGGCTGTACACCGTGACCAGCAATGTGGCCCGCCGTGAACAGCGCCGGCTGAGCCGCTTCACCGGCGCGTTGTCGCGCCTGCCGCGGGGCGGTGTCGTGCGTGATCACGCCGAGGACGTCGCCGGCCAGGTCGATGCGGGCCGCCGGCTGAGGGTGGTCTTGGACGCGGTCGCCACCCTGCCCCGGGCCGAGCGACGGGCCGTCGAACTGTGCCTGATGGGCGGTTTGTCCACCGCGGAAGCCTCCGCCGTACTCGAAATCACCGAAGCGAGCGTGCGCGCCCGGATTTCCCGGGCCCGCAGCCGTCTGCGCGGCCTCCTTCAAGACACCGCCCTCAACGCACTGACCACCGAGGAACTGTCATGACCAACGACTTCGACCTGCCGCCGGACCGCCCGATGCCCGATCATCTGCGGAACGCCCTGTGGAACAGGATCGTGCCGGACCTGGCCGCTCCAGCGGGCGGCGCGCGACTCAAGAAGGTCGGCAAGCCGTTGGCGGTGGCCGCCGTGGTCGTCGGCCTCGCGGCCGGTGCCGCGGTGGTGTTCGCGCCGGTGCGCGACGCGGGTCCGAGCAGTGTCCCGGCACCGGCCGGCCCCGGATCCGGCTCCCCCGCTCGACACATGCCGTCGAGCCCTGAGGATGTGGAACTGGCCAGGGAATGTATCGCCGACCCGATCTCCTACGGACTGGCGGTACCCGAACCGGACAGCTGGTGGCCAGCCGTCAAGATCGATACGGACACCCCGCAGGGCTTCCTGGTCATCCGCAACGAGAAGGCCGCGGCGGTCTGCATCCTCTCCGGCGGCAAGGTCCGCATGATGGGCGCGGACGTCGAGGAGATGGCAGGCAGGCGCGGCGGTTACGCCAAGCTCACCCCCGAGTTCCCCTGCCACGAGTTCACCAGCATCGGCGGCGGCGGTGGGCCGACGTCGCTGTTCGGGATCGCGTCCGACGACGTGACCGCGGTTTCGCTGGTGGGACCGGACAACTCGACGATTCCCGCTTCGCTGCGTGACGGCACGTTCGCCGTGACGGTCAACGACGCACGGGTCAACGATCCGCATGGCGGCTTCCGCTACCGAGCGACCCTGAAGAACGGGCACGTCATCGACGTCTCGCGCAATGCGAGGTAACGCGACCATCGGTGTCCTGAGTGGACAGTGGGGCCGGAGAACGCGCGGTACTCACAGAACCCGCGCGGCGATCTCCCGAGCACAGGCCAAAGCCTCACCGGCCCCAGTGTCCACCTCGACGTCGTAAACCACGCCCCGATGCACGACTTCCGCC
Source organism: Amycolatopsis orientalis DSM 40040 = KCTC 9412 (assembly GCF_000478275.1). GTDB lineage: Bacteria > Actinomycetota > Actinomycetes > Mycobacteriales > Pseudonocardiaceae > Amycolatopsis > Amycolatopsis orientalis. The sequence goes on along the minus strand of NZ_ASJB01000055.1, from coordinate 102,850 downwards.
TGTGCCTCGGCCATCCCCGCGACCCGATCCCCGCGCGCCATCTCCCGCCCGGCGGCGATCACGCCGTCACACCGGACCCCGACCCACAGCACCGCAAGCCCGTCCAGCGCGTCACGCCATCGCCGCTGCGACCCGGCCCCGCCCAGGAAGGCGTCGTCGATGATGACCCGGGCACCCGACCGCACCATCGCCGCGACCCCCGCCATCCACGCGTCCTCGATGCGCCGGAACCCGGACCCCACGCTCACCCCGCCGTCCGCGGCGAAGTCGATTCCATCGGCCACAGTGGCGGGCATGGCGTCGATCAGGGTGTCCACGCCGAGTGTGAGCCACGGATCCGGCAGCACCGCCTGGAGACACCGGGCGATTCCCGATTTGCCCGAACTGGAGCCGCCGTTCAGCACGATCACCTGAGTCTTCACCAGAACACCCTAAAAGCCGCGGATGTCCCCATGCGCTTCGACCCCGGTGTCCACATCCGACTGTCCCACCCGGACGGCCCAATACTTTCCTCGCACCGGTTACCGACTTCGGTAGGTTACAAAAAGTCTTACCGCCGCCTAACTTGGTGAAACCGTTTCAACTCGAAACGAACTCCCCGACGCAGGCCGAAGGGCGTATTCAATGCGTATGTCCAAGATCGTCGCAGCGGTGGCCGGTACCGCCGCGGCACTGACCCTTGCCGCCACTCCCGCCGCGAACGCGGGCCAGGACATCATCGGCGGCGGCACCGTGAGTTCCGCACCGTGGGGCGCCCAGATCTACTGGGACGACGCCACCGCGTTCGGTGGTTTCAACTGCTCAGGCACGATCATCGCCCCGCAGTGGGTCCTCACCGCGAAACACTGCCTCAACGCCCCCGGCATGCACGTCAAGGTCGGCAACGTCAACCTGAACCAGGGTACCGAGGCCGACGTCGACCAGCAGAAAGCCGCCCCGAGCGGCGACATCGCCCTGCTGCACCTCACCTCCGCGATCAGCACGACGTACATGAAGCTCGGCAGCGCCAACCCGGCGACAGGCACCACCAACCAGATCTACGGCTGGGGCCGCACGGAGGGCACCAACCCGCCGTCGAGCGTCCTGAAGACGGCCAACGTCCGCATCACCGGCACCAGCAGCGACGCGTACGGCGGCCAGGCCATCGCGAGTGTCGGCATCGACGGTTCGGCGTGGCACGGCGACTCGGGCGGCCCGCAGCTTTCCGGCGGTGTCCAGGTCGGTGTCTGCTCGACCGGCAACAACTCCGGCTCGAACCCGCAGGGCACGCAGAACTACGCCAGCGTCGCGGCCAGCCGAAGCTGGATCCGCACCGTCGCGGGAGTCTGATCAGCTGAGGAAAGGGGCCGCCCGAAACCGGACGGCCCCTTTCTCGACGCGCGGAAACCCTAGGCGCACTTCGACTTCGGGTTGACCATCGACACCGATCCGACCTTGTCCCCGTTGACGGTGAACTCGTAGACCCAGTCCGGTTTCCCGTCGACGGGCACCTGGAACCGGCCGTTGTCGCCCGCCTTCATGCCCTTGGCGTCGTAGGCCGCTTTGAGGTCGGCCAACGAGGACCCTGCGCCGATCCCTTCGGCCGTCTTGGCGTCCGGCGGAGCCGCGAGTTCACGCAGCCCGTCCTTGCCGAAGGAGGCACCCCCGGCGGCGACGAACGCCTTGTCCCGCTCTTCCCGCTTGCCCGCGAGATCGGCGGACGCGAGCGCGGCGTCGGCGTACAGCTTGGCGTCCGCGGCGTCCTTCTCCGCGGCCTTGGCACTGTCCGCGGCGGACGAACCCGGTTTCGGATCCGGATTCGCCTGCCGCTCGTCGGCCTTCTTGTTCAGCTCCTTGGCCTTGGCCTCGACGTCGGTCTCCGCCTTCATCCGTGCCGGGTCGGGTGCCGGACCACCGGTATAGGAGAAATCGGTACAACCGTCCAAAGTAGACGTCGGTGCCGAAGCGAGCTTTCCGCCCGCCAGCGCGGCGTCCTTGGCCATGCCCGGAGTGAGACCGCGGTATCCCGCCGGGCCGAACACCTCGGGCGCCGCCGGCTTGGCTCCGTCGGGAGAGCCAGGCGACGACGAACACGCCACCCCGCCGATCAGCACCGCCGCGGCGGTGAGCACGACGCCCGCGCGTCTGCCCGAAATCCTCCGATTGATACGTGTCTCGTGCACGCTTACCCCCTTCATCACCCGGAAACTATCGGATCCCCGAGTAAGTCCCGAGTGGATTTCGTGGAGGTACGGTGAAGATCACGCAAGCCGGTGCATCGGCCGCGGCTGCCGCAGCGCGAGCGCCGATCCGGCCGCCACGACGGCGATGATCCCGGCGCCCGCGGCCAGGGTCCAGAAGTCGGGGTGCACGATGGACTGACCGCGCTGCGCCTGCCACGTGAGCAGCGCCAGCAGTCCCGCGAAGCCCACGGACGCGGTCCGGACGAGATTCCGCCGCACGAATTCCGCTTCGAGCACCGGGTACCGCCGAGCGAGCATGAGCAGTCCGAAGGCGATCAGGGGCAGCACCTGGATCGCGTGGATCCCGACGAAGTGCGGGATGCGCATGTCGCCGCCTTCGGTGCTCCACCCCAGCACCGGCAGTCCGGGACCGCCGTCGGGCACCCCGACCGCGTGGGCGCCGACGATCGACGGCCGCTCCCCGGACCGGAACTGCGCCTTCTGCTGCTCGTTCGGGCCGAACATCAGCATCGCGATCCCGATGCCCACCACCGACAACGCGGCACCCGCGCGTAACGCGGAGTTCATCGCCCGGTCGGGAAGACGCTGGAACAACAGGAGAATCGCGATGGCCGCCGTCGCGCCCCAGCCCGTGAAGGCACCATTCGCGACCATGTTGTTGATCCACTGGTCGTCCGGGGTCGCCCGGTTGAAGTGCAGTGTCCGGCCGCGCACGATGATCTGCCAGAACAGCAGCGCCATGTCCAGGCCGAGGCCGACCGCGAACACCGTCCCGAGCCACCAGCCGATCCGGCGGCCCCGCGTCAGCTGTCCGATCAGCCAGGCCAGGGTCACCGCGTAAAGGCCGACGGAAATCGTGAACTTGAGCGGTTTGAGCCAGATGGGCGCGTTGACGAGGCTGCGATCATCGAAAACGAGACCGCCGAGCGCGATCACCCCGAGTACCGCCATCGCGGCCGCCAAGATCATCAGCGGCCGATGCCGTATCGTCACGGATCCCTTGTCCACCATGGATTCGAGCGTGCCGGTGGGCCCCTGCCGAGACACTGGCGCACTCCCCCGGATCGGTGGTGGGGAAGGCCCTACCACCGACCTGTGGGTAATAGTGCCGTCACCGTGACCGGCAGTTGTGCCGTTTGACCACACTCCCCGGTTTTCTAGCGTGTCCTTCACAAGAGCAGACAGGGGCGCCCTGGTGCTCACCGGGATTTCCAGCGAGATGAGAGGAGGTGGCCCATCGATGACCGGTACGGGATATCAGGCTGACGCAGCCGCGATGGCGCGCGCCGTCCAGGGGTTCGAGGAAACCGCGTCGAACGCCAAGACGACGATGGCCAGCTTGGAGAGCGAGCTGACCCAGACCCTGCACAACTACAAGGGTGACCAGGCGGTCGCGTTCTGGGATCTGCAGCGTCGTCTGCAGGAGAAGATGACCATCGCCGTGAACGAGCTCAACACGATGTCGCGCCTTGTCCACGAGAGCAACCGGAACTACAACTCGGGTGACGAGCAGGTCCGGGAAAGCCTGACCGGGGTCAGCGGAACCGTCGACCAGACCGTGATCCACCGGCTGAACCCCTGATCCGCGAGAGGACCACCAATCATGGCTGACGTCGTCGAAATCAACTTCGCCGCGCTGCAGCACAGCTCGGCCTCGCTGGCCGCCAAGGCCAAGGCGCTCACGTCCCAGCTCGAACAGCTGCACACGAACCTGCAGCCGATCACCCAGACCTGGTACGCCTCCGGCAGCTCCGCCGGTGAGGCGGCCCGCGCGTCCGAAACCCGCCTGCGCCAGGCCACCGCGGACATCGTGGCGATCATCGCGCAGTTCGGTGGCAAGGTCGGCGACGCCCACGATCTCCAGCACAGCCTGGAGAACCGCAACCAGGGCCTGTTCGCCGGCTGATCCCCCAACCGTCGGCCGGCCGGTGCTTTCACCCCCCTCGGCACCGGTCGGCCGGCTTTGCGCGTAGTCGTCCTTCGATGGCATGGCCGATCACGAGAGAGCCGGGATCAATGCAAGACCAGTCGTACTACGTCCATCTGGAATCACTGAAGGACTTCGTGCGGGAACTGGAGACCCAGATCCACGCGATGTCCAAGCCGAACGACTTCCTGCTGACCCTGAGCGAAGAGCCGTTGCTGTTCGGCGAGTTCGGGGAGGCGGGTTCCCTCACCAAGGCCCATCAGGCGGCGGTCGCCGAGATGCAGGGCCTGCTGGATCAGGTCAAGGGCGCCATCACCTTCGCGCAGGACGTCACCACGACCGTCGCCGACGGCTACGCGGCGGCCGACGACTCGGTGGCGGGCGACATGAACCACTCCAGCCGGCAGACCGGATTGCTCGATCCGCTGCTCAACGTGCTCGGCGGAGTCCTCGGCGGCAACGGCGGCTCTCACGGCGGGGGGATCAAGGGATGACGAACACCGCGCACACGAACTTCGCCGCCTACTCCCATCAGCAGCTCTACGCGATGTTGCAGGCGGGCGACCCCAACACGGCGCGCCACGCGGCCCACAAGTGGCAGTCCACGGGTTCCACTCTGTTCGAACAGGCCGAAAACCTGACCGGCGAGCTGAAGGACTTCTCCGGCAGCTGGACCGGCGGCGCGGCCGACAAGTACCACACGATGATCACCGACCTCGTCGGCGGAATCCGCAAGGTCGCCCAGACCGCGAACGCGATGAACCACCTTCTCGAGGACGCGGCGGACGCGCTGGTGAAGGCCAAGAAGGAGATGCCGCCGCCGGTCGCGGTGCCGGACGTCTCCCCGGCCGACGTGGCGCTCGCGGTCAATCCGCCGTTGCTGCCCCCGGATTCGTCACAGGCGACGATCATCAGCGCCGCCCAGCAGCGGCAGCAGGCGATCGCGAACGTCGAGGCCCAGCAGCAGGCCGCGGGTGCGGCCAGCGCGGCGCACAGCAAGGCGATCGTGGTGATGACCCAGCTCGCGGGCGAGTACTCCTCGGCCGAGGAGTCGATTCCCGCCTCGCCGTACGCCGTCACCCCGCCGCCGGTGACCGGTGGCGGCACGGCCCCGGGCGGCGGCGCCGTCGGCAACGACATCGGCGGCACTCCCGGCGTCGGCGTTGTCCCGGGCGACAACACGCACCCGCTGCCTTCGGACGGCTCGACCCCGCCCACCACCGGGCAGCCTGGTCAGCCCATCAAGTCGAACCCGTTGTTCGGCGACATGTTCACCGCCGGTCTCGCCGCGGCCTCGGCCGCCGCGTTCGGCCGGTTCGGCTCGATCATGCCGCGGGTGCCCGGCTGGGCGGCAGGCAAGAATCCCAAAGAGGACAAGAAAGACGGCGAAGTCGTCGGCGGAGGCGCTGGTGCGGGCACCGACGCGACCGCGGGCGGCGCCGGAGGCGGCATCCCGATCGGCGGTGGCGGCGCGCCGTCGCTGGACGGCGGCGCGATCGGCGCGGGCGGCGGGTTCTCCGGTCCCGGCGAGGCACCGGCCGCGTTCTCGGGTCTCTCGGGCGACGGTTCGGCGGGCAGCGCGATGAGCGGGCTGGCAGGCGGAGCCGCCGGTGCCGCGGGCGCGGCGGCGGCCAAGGGCGCGATGCCGATGATGCCCATGATGCCGATGGGCATGGGCGCGGGCGGCGACCTCGGCTCCGGCCGCCGGATCCCGCCGTGGCTCGTGGAGACCGAGAACGTCTGGGGCCAGTCGTCCCCGGTCGCCCCGGCCGTGCTCGGCGAAGAACCCGAACAGTACTGAAATCCCTGAAGCAGGAGAGGCGGCTCGGTGATGGCATCCAGTGCGGGCGGTTACCGGGTCGCCCCCGCCAGGCTCGAAGCGGCGGCGGCCGAACTCGAACAGCGCGCCGGCGTGCTCAAGACCGCGCAGGCCGCGCTGGCGGGTGAGAACGTGCCCGCCACCGCGTTCGGCCACGTTTCCGCGTCCGGCGCGGCTTCGGCGACGTACACCAAGACGATCAAGGACGTCGCCGGCAAACTCGAGGGCCGGGTCACCAGGGCGACCGTGATCCACCAGGGCCTGACGGCGGCGGCGGGCGGCTACCGGCGCACCGACGTCCAGGTCGCCGCCTCGTACCGGGCGCTGATGCCGGAGAACCCGTTGCCCAAGGCCGGGAATCCGGCGGGCGTCGGCGGCGCGGCCGACACCGGCAAGTGGGCCACCGCGATCGCCGAGAACCGCGTCAAGGTCTCCGACGCGCTGACGTCCGAACGCGACAGACTCGCGAATCTCCTGGCACACGGCGGAAAAGCCGACGACATCGCGAACTCGCGCACCAGGATCGCGCTGTACGAGGACATTCTCGCCAACGACCGGCAGATCCTGCGGTTCGACCCGTCCGGGAACGGGCGCATCGCCGAACTGGTCGGCCGGATCGAACCGGGCACCCGCAACGTCGGCCTGTTCGTGCCCGGTGTCAACACCTCGTTCGGCAACTTCCAGAGCTACGCCGATCTCGGCAAGAGCCTGGTCGCCGCCGACGCCACCGGACGGACCGCGATGGTGGTCTGGGCCGACGGCGTCTTCCCCCAGAACGTCGTCACCGAAGGCCCCGCCGCGCATTACGCCCAGACGATGGCCCCCGAACTCAAGGCGTTCGGCGACGAACTGCGCGGGCAGATCGACAGCCACGCCGGCCCTGGCGTCGTGGTCACCGCCGTCGGGCACAGCTACGGCGGCGCGACCGTGGGACTCGCGGAACAGCTCGGGCTCAGGGCCGATCAGGTGCTGCACGTCGAATCCGCGGGCATGGGCCACGGGATCTGGGGCCCGAACGACCTGCCCGCCAGCCAGGCCGGGGTACAGCGATACTCCATGACGGCTCCCCTCGACCCGATCGTGGTCGCGCAGGGCAACGCCGGCCTGATCGAATGGCTCGGCGCCGGGCACGGAGCGGACCCCGACCGCTTCCCCGGCGTCGTCGAACTGGAAACCGGCCGCGACGCGAACGGGGACCTGCAGTGGGGCTTGGATTCCCACAGCGGGGTCCTCAAGCCCGGTTCGGATTCGTGGAACAACATCTACGGTGTGATCACGGGCGGACCGGTCACGCACGAGGGCTTCACGGGTGGCTCCCTGCGGGAGATGGCCGTCGAAGGCATCGGCCGAGGCTTGTGAAGGGTTGGTCATGATCACCAGGAACACCGGGCTCGAGCCGCTGGCCGAAGACCTGACCGCGGTCATCGACGGTGTCGCGGGCACCTTCGGCAGCAGCGCGGAGCGCACCGTGGAAGGCGAACTGGACTGCGATCCGACCCAGCCGGGCCGCCTGTTCTGCTGGCAGTACGGCCTTCGGGTGGACGACGCGACCGACGCGGTGCGCAAGCTCGTCGACGTCGTCCTGCCGATGCTGGAAGGCCAGGGCTGGCGGACCCGCGATCGCAGCAACCCGCGTGAGCTGATCGCGCAGTTCAGCCGCGACGGCGCCGACTTCAACGTGCATGTCTCCCGCGTCGGCGACGGCGTGGCCATCGTGGGCTCGACAGCCTGCGTACCCGTCCCCTAGAACCCCGGGGGTCGCGAAAGACCTCGTGAGCGGCAGTGGTGTCCCCCAGTACGCCGCTGCCGCTCACGAGGCACTGTCCGGTCTCGCAATTAGTCCTCTGATTGCGTTTCGGGTGTCGTCACGAATCACTTTCCAGGCCATAAGTGTTCGGCTTGAGCAATTTGCGCGGTCTCGCGCGCTGGTCGTGAGTGATAAAGAGCGTTCTATTTGGCGAGTAAGGCAAACTTGGCGTGTTGCGTGCGCTATCGGCTCGCGCCGCGGTCTGATGTCTCCAATGTGGCATTGGGGGCGCTCAGCGTCTCCAATGCCACATTGGAGACATGCCCGGCTTCCGGAGGCTTTCGCGACATGATCGGCAGCAGCGGCTTCGGGAGAACGCGCAGTTGGGGGTGTCGGTCACGACAACTTTGCCTTACCCCTCAAATAACCCTCTTTGCCACTCACGACCCCATTCAGGACCGTACAGGCAGGCATCAATCGGACATCGATTGACCGCAACTGTCCCTTGTGGACAGTTGCGAGGCGCTCTGTCTCACCAGGGAGCCATGCCCCGGCGGACCCTCGAAGTACATGATGGCCCCCTTCCTTGCGCCTGGCGCAAGGAAGGGGGCCATCATGTACTGGGGAAAGCCCCTACCGCTCCACGAAACGCGAAGGCCGCCAGCCGCGGCGCTTGCCCCGCCGGACCGCGGCCACCACCACGCCCGCCGCGACGGCCGCGGCCACCCCGGCGAGGGCGAGCACACCGGAAGCCTTGTCCGCGCCACCGCGCGCGGGGGCGGCCGCGGGGACGACGACGGTGTCCGGGCCGACGCTCGGCGGCCCTCCCGGTCCCGGGGTCCCGGCCGGGATGGCGGCGGAAACGGCGGCGTAGGCGTCGATCGAGCCCCAGCCCCGGCGCGGATCGTGCCCGCCGCCCGGGCCGCGGTGCGCGGTCAGGGTCAGCCGGGCGACGACCTGTTCCGGCGAAAGCCCGGGGTGATAAGCGCGCACGAGCGCGGCGACGCCCGCGACATGGGCGGCGGCGAGGCCGGGATCGCTCACCGGCCACCGGTGCGCCACGGTCCCGCCCGCGCCGGCCGAGGTGCTGACCAGTTCGGCGCCGGGTGCGGAAATCCCGAGGTAGGAGCCGGATTCCGCCTGCACCGCCTCACCGGCCTGATTGGTCGACCCGACCGCGAGCACGCCGGGCGTCGCGGTCGGATAGGACGTCTGGCCCTGCTGTGTCCCCGCGGCGGGCGACACGATCAGCGCGCCCTTCTCCCTGGCGCGCGAGACGGCGCCGGACAACGCGGGGCTGTCGGAAGCGGCCGGGACGGCGATCAGGATGATCCCGGCACCGCGGTTGAGCGCCGTCTCGATCGCGGACGCGAGCTGACCGGGATCGCCGCCGCCGTTCGCCTGCGTGTAGCGCAGCGGCAGGAGCTTCACCCCGGGAGCGATCCCGGCGAAGGTGGTGGACGGATCCGGTTGCGCGCCGACGATCCCGGCGGCGATCGTGCCCCGGCCGTCGCAGTCCTCGGCCTCGGTGCCCTGCCCGCCGACGAGCTGGCCGCGGGCGAACTGGCCGTTGCCGCCGTCCACCCCGGTGCCGATCACCGCGACCAGCTGCCCGGTGCCGCGCGAAAGCGGCCAGACCCGTGCGGGATCGATCAGCCGCTGGCCCCACGGAACGGCGGCGGTATAGGTCCCCGTCGGGTTCGCGCACTGCTCGGCGACCGCCGTGGCCGGGACCGGTGCGCCGAGCAGTGCCATGAGACCGGCGCATCCCGCGACGGCACTTTTACCGGCAAAGCCCACCATTCCTCCAGAATTCCCTTGTCACACAAGGAAATTCTACTGCCGAAGGTCAGCGCAGGTCCATCCCGAGGTCGAGGGCGGGCGAGGAGTGGGTCAGCGCGCCGACCGCGAGGAAGTCCACACCGGACTCCGCGTAGGCCCGCGCGACGTCCAGCCGGAGTCCGCCCGAGGATTCCAGCCGGGTCTTCGGCGAGACCTCGTCGCGCCGGTCGACGGCCTTCGCGCATTCGTCCGGCGTGTAATTGTCGAGCAGCACCTCGTCGGCCCCCGCGGCGAGCGCCTCCTCCAGCTGGGTCAGGTCGTCGACCTCGACCTCGCAGTGCAGTTCGGGCGCGTGCGCACGGGCCGCGGCGAGCGCCGCGGTCACCGAACCGGCGGCGACGACGTGGTTGTCCTTGATCAGCACCGCGTCGCCGAGGCCGAGCCGATGGTTCACCCCGCCGCCCGCACGGACCGCGTACTTCTCCAGCAAGCGCAGTCCGGGCAGGGTCTTGCGGGAATCGCGAACCTGACAACCGGTACCGTCCACTTCGGACACCCAAGCCGCGGTCGCGGTGGCGATGCCGGAGAGGTGGCACAGCAGGTTCAGCGCGGTGCGTTCGGCGGTGAGCAGACCGCGCACCGGACCGCGCACCACCAGCGCGGGCTCGCCGGCGGTCAGCCGGTCACCGTCGTCGCGGGCGGCCAGGATCTCCAGGTCCTTGCTGAGGACCAGGTCGAACACCGCGAGCGCCACCGGGATCCCGGCGACCACGCCCGCCGTCCTCGGCGTGAGTTCGGCCAGCGCGTTCGCGGATTCGGGCACGGTGGCGTTCGTCGTCGCGTCGGGCCCGTACCGCAGATCCTCGGTCAAGGCCGTCGTGACGACACGGTGCACATCGAGGACGTCGAGACCGTGATCGGCCAGCGCCTTGGTGACCCACGGGGAGAATTCGCTCATGCCACACCCTCCAAAGCGATCGGATCGGCCAGCACCGGCTGCCCCGACGGGCTGAGCCGGATGAGCTGGCCGCGTTGCCAGACGTTGTCGTCGCGTTCGGGGAAATCGGTCCGCACATGGCAGCCGCGGGACTCCGTCCGGCGCGCGGCCGCCGCGACCAGTGCTTCCGCCACCAGGGTGAGCGCCGCGTCTTCCACGATCCGAGGCGTCCACAAAGGACTTTCGATCACCGAAAGATCCAGCACTGAACCGACGACCGAAAGACCTTCTGCGTCCCGGCCGATCGCGGCGTAGCGGCTCATCGCGCGCTGCAGCGCGTCGCGGTCGGCCACCGGAACCTCCGCCGGAGGCACGAGCACGCCGCGGCGCGGGTCGGCGAGCCTGCCGGTGGCGAGATCCGCCGCGACCGCTTCGGCCGCCCGCCGACCGGCCACCAGGCCTTCGAGCAAACTGTTGGAGGCCAGGCGATTCGCGCCGTGCAGACCGGTCCTCGCGACCTCACCCGCCGCGTAGAGGCCGCGGACACCGGAACGTCCGTCCACAGTGGTCACCACTCCGCCGCAGGCGAAATGCGCCGCGGGCGTGACCGGGATCGGCTCCGTCGCCGGGTCCAGCCCGATCGCCGCACACGCCGCGTGCACCGTCGGGAAGCGTTTGGCGAACCCGGAGATCCCTGTAGCGTCAAGGAAAACGTGGTCGTCGATTCCGCCGGGCGCCTGCACCATCCGGCGGGTGATCGCCGCCGACACGACGTCCCGCGGCGCGAGATCACCGAGCGGATGCACCCCGCGCATGACCGAAGCACCCGTCGCGTCGTGCAGGGTCGCGCCTTCACCGCGCACCGCCTCGGTGACCAGCGGGAGGCGGCCGCGCGCACCGGGTGTGAACAGCACCGTCGGGTGGAACTGGACGAACTCGACGTCCGCGACCTGCGCCCCCGCGCGCAACGCGAGCGCCAGCCCGTCCCCCGTGGCGATCTCCGGATTCGACGTCGCCTGGTAGAGCTGCCCCAGCCCGCCACTGGCCAGCAGCACCGCCGGTGCCCGCACGACACCGGGCACACCGTTGTGGTCCAGGACGGTCACGCCGACGACCTCGCCGGCGGGGGTGCGGATCGCGTCGACGGCGATGTGGTGTTCCAGCACCGGGATCCGCCGGTCGCCGGCCTTCGCGACCAGCGTCCGCTCGACCTCCGCGCCGGTCGCGTCGCCACCGGCGTGGATGACACGGAACGCGCTGTGCCCGCCTTCCCGGGTACGCGCCAGTTCCTCATGGCCTTCGACGGCCGGGTCGAAGCGGGCGCCCTCCGCCCTCAACCTGGCCACCGCGGCCGGGCCGCCGTCGATGATCGAGCGGACGGCGTCCTGGTCGCACAGCCCAGCGCCCGCGGTGACCGTGTCCGCCGCGTGCTTGCCGACCGAGTCGCCCGGCTCGTGCTCACCCTCCAGCACGACCGCGATCCCGCCCTGTGCCCAGCGGGTGTTCCCGTCGGAGACCGCCGCCTTGGTGACGACCAGGACGTGCAGCCCGAGTTCCCGCGCGCGCAGCGCGGCGGTGAGACCGGCGACCCCGCTGCCGATCACCACGAGATCGGCGGCGGCCTCCCACACCGGGTGAGTTTTCGCCTGAAGGGCGGTAACCGGGTCGGTCATTCTCCGCCGCCAGGCTGCCCGATCTCGATCATGCGCTGCACGGAAGCGCGGGCACGGGCGGCGGTCTCGGCGTCGACGTGGACCTCGTCGGCACCCTCACGCAACGACCGCAGCAGGGCGGCGGGCGTGATCATCTTCATGTACCGGCAGGACGCCCGGTCGTTGACCGCGCGGAAGTCGATCTCCGGCGCGGCCTTGCGCAACTGGTGGATCATGCCGATCTCGGTGGCCACGAGCACCGACTTCGCCTTGGTGTCGCGGGCGGCGTGGACCATGTCGCCGGTCGAGAGGATCTTGACCCGCTCGGGGGCGACAGCGCCCTCCCCGGCGAGGTACAGCGCCGACGTCGCGCAGCCGCATTCCGGGTGGATGAACAGGTCGGCGTCCGGGTTCTCCGAAGCCCGCTCGGCCAGCTCGGCACCGTTGATCCCGGCGTGGACGTGGCATTCCCCGGCCCAGATGTGCATGTTCTCGCGGCCGGTCACGCGCTTGACGTGCGCGCCGAGGAACTGGTCCGGCAGGAACAGAACCTCCTGGTCAGCAGGGATGGAGGCGACCACGTCGACGGCGTTCGACGAGGTGCAGCAGATGTCGGTCTCCGCCTTGACCTCGGCGGTGGTGTTCACATAGGACACGACGACCGCGCCGGGGTGCTCGGCCTTCCAGGCGCGCAGCTGCTCGCCGGTGATCGAGTCCGCGAGCGAGCAGCCCGCCCGCGCGTCCGGGATCAGGACCGTCTTCTCCGGCGCCAGGATCTTCGCCGTCTCGGCCATGAAGTGCACGCCGCAGAAGACGATGGTGGACGCGTCGCTGCTCGCCGCGATCCGGCTGAGCGCGAGGGAGTCACCGGTGAAATCGGCGATGTCCTGGATCTCGGGGACCTGGTAGTTGTGCGCGAGCAGGACGGCGTCGCGCTTGCGAGCGAGGCTCCGCACCTCCTCCGCCCAGGCCGCGTCGGCGACGACGCCACCGTAGGGAGTCAGGTCGTTCTGCAGGATGCTCGTCATCGTTCTGGCCCTCCGGACCGATTTGTCCACTGTCGGTTTTCGCCTTATAATCGAAAACCGTGCGAAGTCATCTTAACACCCAGACCCCCCTCGCCCACGAGGTTTTGGGAGCGGTCCTGCAAGTGCGCTCGGACACACTCCGGGTCCTGCTGTGGCGTCGTGCGCTCGATCCGCATCTGGGCCGCTGGTCCCTTCCCGGCGGCAGGCTGCGCCCGGACGAAGATGTCGAGGCGTCGATCCGGCGGCAGCTCGCCGAGAAGGTCGACATCTGCCAGCTGAAGCACGTCGAGCAGCTGGCGGTGTTCAGCGCGCCGGACCGGGTGCCTGGGCCACGCGTTGTGGCGACGGCGTTCCTCGGCCTCGTACCGTCCGATGTGGACCCGGAGATCCCGGAAGACACCGAATGGCACGACGTCTCCGCGTTGCCGCGAACGGCGTTCGACCACGAGTCCATCGTGCTGCGCGCGCGGGACCGGCTTCGTTCGAAGCTCTGCTACACGAATCTCGGGTTCGCGCTCGCCCCGGAAGAGTTCACCGTATCGGCGTTACGGCGGCTGTACTCGGCAGCGCTGGGTTACCGGGTGTCCGCGACGAATCTGCAACGCGTGCTGTCCCGGCGAGGGCTGCTCGTCCCCACCGGGCACACCGCGCCGCCCGGCCGCAGCGGTGGCCGTCCGGCGGCGCTCTTCTCCTTCGCGGGCAAGGGGATGCAGATCACCGACCCGTTCGCGGTGTTCCGCCCGCCCGCCGGGAAGTGACCGTCCTGCGAAGTCCTCGCGGTCCCCGTACCTTGAACGGGTGACCGAGCCGAGCGAGGAGTCCACCGGGAAGGCGATCTTGCCGCTGTTCCCGCTACAGACAGTGCTTCTGCCCGGAACACACCTTCCGTTGCACATCTTCGAACCGCGTTACCGGCAGCTGATGACGGATCTCGTGGGCGACGTCATCCCGGACCGCGAATTCGGTGTCATCGCGCTGCGCACGCCGGTGATCAGGGAGGTCAGCGGGCCCGAGCACGTCCACGAGGTCGGCTGCAGCACGGTGCTGCGCGAGGCAAAACGGCTGCCGGACGGCAGATTCGACGTCGTCACCACCGCGCGGCGCCGGTTCCGCCTGCTCGAACTCGACCGGGTTTCGGCGCCCTACCTGATCGGTTCGGTCGAATGGGTGCCCGACGACCGGGTCTCCACCGTGCCCGGCGAGACCGTGACCAGGCTCGCCGACGTCGCCAAGGCCGCGCACCGGCGCTACTGCGAGTCCGCCTGGCACGCCGACGACTGGACCACGCCGCCGGACGACGGCGACATCGCCGCCCTCGCCTACCGGCTCACCGCGGACTGCCTGCTCCCCTTGGAGGACCGGCAGTACCTGCTCGAGGAGACCAACCCGCTGCGGCGGCTGCGGATCGCGTGCCGCCTGCTGACGCGGGAGGCCGGGTTCCTGAACACCCTCGGCGCGGTGCCGATGCCGCCGGGGGAACTCGGCGAGTTCACCCGCCCTTCGAACCTGAACTGAACCCCTCGAGACTGAACCCCTCAAGCGCCATGAAAGGTCCTTTCCTTGCAAATTTTGCAAGGAAAGGACCTTTCATGGCACGCGCGAGACCCTACTTGCCGGACTCCTGGGCAGGACCTTCGTCGTCCGAACCGTTGCCGCCGCCGAACTTGCTCCACACCTTGCCCGCCGCCCCGGACACCGCCTCGCCGACGTCGCTGAACACCTTCGTCAGCGGGTCGGCCGAGCTGTTCCAGGAGTCCTTGTACGACTTCGCGGCCGACTTCAGGTCGTCGGTCCAGGTGGAGGACGGCGAGTCGGCGTCACGACGCGGATACTCGCCGGCCAGGATCGTCCGGTACTCCTCCGAGGCGGCCCATTTCTGCAGCTGCGCGGCGCGCACGACGGCCAGCGGATGCGACATCGTCTCGACGTAGCGCAGCTTGAGGTAGCTGTCCCGGATGTCGTCGACCGACTCGTACTCCGAGGCCTGCTGCAGGAACGCCGGGATGTCGATCTTCGCCGGGTCGACGCCGCCCGCGACCAGGATCTGCGATCGCAGCGCCGCCGTCGGGTCCTGCGAGCACAGCAGCCCGGCGCGGTCGCAGGACAGCTCGGCCTTGCGGTACCACTCCCGCAGCGCGGCGATGACGACGCGGATGCCGATGGCGCTCACCGGCGTCCACGACATCGACATCTGCAGGCCGATCAGCCGGATCATGATCGTGCGGTACACCGCGTGCCCGGACAGCACGTGCCCCATCTCGTGCCCGATCACGAACCGCAGCGACGCCAGGTCCATCGCCTCGACGGCCGCGGTGTTGAGCACGATGAACGGCTCGTCCATGCCGATCGTCTGCGCGTTGACCTCGGGACTGCGGGCGACGAACAGGTTCGGCACGCGGTCGAGGTCGAGCGTTTCGGCGCATTCGTTGCGCAGCTTGTCCAGTTCCGGGTACTGCTTCGGACCGACCCGGATCGCGGACGCCAGCGCCATGAGCCGCTCGCCGCGTTCGGCGTAGAAACCGGAAACCGCCTTCACGACCTGCGCGAATCCGGGAACCGCGCGCAGGGTGGCCAGCGCGCCGCGGTCGACGGGATGTTCGTAGGCCCGCGGGCTGATGCCGGGGAACCGGACGGCGTTGTGCCGGGAAACCTCGATGTCGTCAGTCAAGAAAAGCCCCCTAGAGAAGTCCCGGCCCACCCTAGAGGAAAACTCAGCCGAGGCGGCGGCCCAGGTCTTCCCGGCCGTTCCACGCGGTCAGCAGCGTGTAGGCCAGCGTGGTCATCAGCGGCGCCGCGAGCATGATCCAGGTCGACTCGATCTGCGGCGCCTTCAGGATGACGTCGCCGACGGCTGGTGCCGCCCCGATCTCGTAGCGGCCGTTGGCGAACGAGACACCCATCGTCGTGCCGAGCCAGCCCGCGAGAGTCGCGCCACCGGTGGCGGCGATCAGCACGACCGGGCCACGGCGTTCCCGCAGGAGCCAGGTCACGATGCCGACCAGCAGCCCGGCGGCGAGGGCGAGGAAGCCGTAGATGGCGAGGTCGTCGAAGCGGTGCCAGCTCTCCAGTTCCAGTGGCGCGAGGCCGCCCTCGGCGTTGATCACCCGCATGCGCTGCGGCGGCGCGAGCCGCGACCACAGCCACGCCAGCGGGAAGCCGAGCAGCCCGGCCGTGGACAGCACGCTGACCGCCGGCAGCAGATCGGCCTTGACGACGACCTTGGGATGCGGGCGGCGCGGCTTCGGCAGCATGGGCACCGACCAGGGGTCGGGCACGCTGGAAGACAGGTGTGCCGGTTTGCCCGACGTCTCGCCCAACCCGGACTCCTCCCTCACGCTGCTTGTGCAGAGCGTAACCAATGACGCCCCCAGCGCACGCAACCCGGCACCGCGTCGCACCCCTCTCTCACGCGTTTCGTCCTCTGGATGCGGTACTTGCGCGTGCAACTACCGCATCAAGAGGACGAAACGCGAGTCAGCCGGAGAGCGAGCCGTGGCGGCTGCACCGCGCGGTCCAGCCGACCGGGGTGATCTGGACGACCATCCGCCGCGCGCAGAACGTGCAGTAGCGCGGCGGTTCGAGCGCCGTTCTCGGGTTGTGGCAGGCGGGATGTTCCGCGCCGCCGTCGGACGGCTGTCCACAGTGGACGCAGAACGCCGGTCGGTCAGAGGACGTCACTGATCGCCTTCACCGGCATCTTCAGCTCTTCGAGCATCTCCAGATCCGCGGTGGCCGGGCGGCCGAGGTTGGTCAGGTAGTTGCCGACGATGATCGCGTTGATGCCGCCGAGCATGCCCTGCTTGGTGCCCAGGTCGCCGAAGGTCAGCTCGCGGCCGCCGGAGAACCGGAGCAGCGGACGCGGCATCGCCAGCCGGAACGCGGCTACGGTGCGCAGCGCGTCCTTGCCCTCGACGACCTCGTAGCCCTCGTACGGCGTCCCCGGCTGCGGGATGAGGAAGTTCATCGTGCACTCGTCCGGGTTCAGCTCGGCCAGCTGCGCGGCGAACTCGGCACGCTGCTCGATGCTCTCCCCCATGCCGATGATGCCGCCGCAGCAGACCTCCATGCCCGCCTCGCGGATCATGCGCAGGGTCTCCCAGCGCTCTTCCCACGTGTGCGTGGTGACGACGTTCGCGAAATGCGAGCGCGCGGTCTCCAGGTTGTGGTTGTAGCGGTGCACGCCCATCTCGACGAGCTCGTCGACCTGCTCCTGGGTGAGCATCCCGAGCGAGCAGGCGATCTGGATGTCGTTGCCGTCCTCGCGGATGGCCTTGATCCCCTCACGCACCTGCGAGAGCAGCCGCTTGTCGGGACCGCGGACCGCGGCGACGATGCAGAACTCGGTCGCGCCGGTCTCGGCGGTCTGCCGGGCGGCCTTGACCAGGCCGGGGATGTCCAGCCACGCCGAACGGACCGGCGTCGGGAACCGGCCGGACTGCGAGCAGAAGTGGCAGTCCTCCGGGCAGCCGCCGGTCTTGAGGCTGATGATGCCCTCGACCTCGACCTCGGGGCCGCACCAGCGCATCCGGACCTCGTGGGCCAGCGCCAGCAGATCGGTCAGGTGCTCGTCGCCGAGCCGCAGCACTTCGAGGATCTGCTCTTCGGCGAGCCCGACGCCACGCTCGAGGACCTGGTCACGCGCCACGGCGAGGATGTCGACGGTCTCCGGGGCTGTGGTCACGGGGCGGCTCCTGTTCGGGTGGGGCGTCAAAGCGAAGACACATCATCGTGCACGACCGGAAGGCTCTCACACAGCGATGAAGGTCACTTCTGGGCGGAGGCGCTGCCGACGAAGCATTCCGGGTCGAACTCCCCACCGAACCACGGCGAGAGACCCGCCCTGGCCCGCGCGGCGAACTCCTCCCGCCCGGCCGTGCCCAGCCCGGCGGGCAGCACACCCAGCAGCGGGGCGCCGGCGGCGACCGGCAGGTCACGCAGGTTCGACACCGCGGCCAGATCCGGTTCGTCGGGCCACGAGCCGATGATCACCCCGGCCACGGTGAGCCCGCGCCTGGTCGCGACCTCGGCGGTGAGCGCGGTCGCGTTGAGCGTGCCCAGCCCCGCCTCGGCCACGATGATGACCAGCGCGCCGAGCGACCACGCGACGTCGGCCAGCGTGGCGCCGTCGGCGTCGAACCGGACCAGCAGGCCGCCCGCGCCCTCGATGAGGGTGAGGTCGTGCTCGCCGTTGAGATCGCTCGCGGCGGCGGCGATCTCGCTCGGGGACAACGTCGGCTGCCCGGACAACCGCGCGGCGGCTTCCGGTGACAGCGGATCCGGGTATCGCCGCAGCTCGCGCGTGGTGACCGGACCGGCGAGGCGCAGGACGTCGGCGAGGTCGCCGGGCTCGTCCGGCCCCACCCCGGTCTGCGCCGGTTTCAGCACGGCGACGCGCTGGCCCTGGCCGGCGGCCAGGGCGGCGATGGCGGCGGTGGAGATCGTCTTGCCGACACCGGTTCCGGTGCCGGTCATGACCAGCATGCTCACGTGAGCTGAATCTAGTGGGTCGGGCTGGAGGGGAGCTGAAGGGGACCATCCCCGCATGCGATCGGGTGAAGGGCCCTTTCGCCTCATGTGATCGGGCGAAGGGCCCTTTCGCCTCATGTGATCAGGTGAAGGGCCCTTTTACCTCATGGCATGCGGGGAAGGCGTCCTTCAGCTCCCGGAAGCGGTCACGGCACCCACCGGGACGAAGGACGGGCT
Source organism: Amycolatopsis orientalis DSM 40040 = KCTC 9412 (assembly GCF_000478275.1). Taxonomy (GTDB): domain Bacteria; phylum Actinomycetota; class Actinomycetes; order Mycobacteriales; family Pseudonocardiaceae; genus Amycolatopsis; species Amycolatopsis orientalis. Next base: position 84,072 of record NZ_ASJB01000055.1, on the reverse strand, counting down.
CCCGTCGTCGGTCAGGTAGACCTGGGCCGCCCCGACGTCGAAGTACATCCCGGTCAGGTGCAGTTCGCCGCGCGCCTCCGCTTCGGCGATCAGCGGATAGTGACGCAGGTGGTCCAGCTGCTGGAGCACGTTCTGCAGCGCCAGCCGGTTGACCTCGGACTCCGGCCGCTCGCCGTCGAGGGTCACCGTGACCTTGCGCTTGGCGCTCGGCTCGGCGTGCCGCAGCCAGGAGGCCAGCATCGGCGCGCCGTCGGGGGCACCGGTGGCCAGCGCCTGCATCGCGCCACAACCGGAATGCCCGCAGACCACGATCTCGCGCACCTTCAGCACGCCGACGGCGAACTCCACGGTGGCGCCCATCGACGGGTCGGCCTGGCGCGCGGGCACCAGGTTCCCGATGTTGCGGACGGTGAACAGGTCGCCGGGACCGCTGGTGGTGATCATGTTCGGCACGATCCGGGCGTCACCGCAGGTGATGAACAGGGTGTGCGGCGACTGACCGCCCGCCAGTTTGCTGAGCGCGGGCTGCATGAGCGCGGCGGTGCGCCGCTGGAACTCGGTCGCCCCGCGACGGGTCGGCCCGCCGCGCTGGCCGGGCACCTCGACGTCCTTGGCCTGCCAGTCCGACCAGGGCGCGAGGAACCGGGGCACCGAACGCACCGCGTCCGTCCGGGTCAGGGTGGGATCGCCGGACTTGCCGTTGGCGAACCACGGATGCCCGATCTCGTCGACGACCACCTCGCCGCCTGCCCGTTCGTGCGCCTGCTGCCAGTTCGAAAGGCTTTCGAAAGCGGCGTGGTCGAGGTAGTCGACGACAAGCTCCAAGGTCACCTTCGCGCCGTTGGGCACGGTCGCGAGCACCCGGCTCAGCCTCGGCACCGAAAGGAACGTGAGGACGCCTTCGACGACGACGCGCCACTCGTCACCGTGGCGTTCGGCGTGGATCCCGGACCACACCGTGCGCCGCAGCATGAGCAGGACCGACAGCGCGATGCCGAGCAGCACGCCGGTGAGCAGGTCGAAGACGACGACACCGGCGAGCGTCACCAGGTACAGCCCGAGGTCACCGTGTTTGAGGACCTGGCGCATGTGCCCGGGGTTGACCAGTTTCGCGCCGACGTGGACGAGCAGGCCCGCCAGCGCCGCGAGCGGGATGTTCTGGATCAGCCCGGCGAACGCGGCGACGAAGACCAGGATCCAGAGCCCGTGCAGGATCGCGGACGCGCGGGTGCGGGCCCCGGTGGCGACGTTGGTCGAGCTGCGGACGATCACGCCGGTGACCGGGAGGCCGCCCAGCGCGCCGGAGGTCATGTTCGCGGCGCCCTGGCCGATCAGTTCGCGGTCGAGGTTCGAGCGCGGCCCGGTGTGCATCTTGTCGACCGCGACGGCCGACAGCAGGCTCTCCACGCTCGCGATCAGCGCGATGGTGATGACCGCGATGGCGAACGCGCCCCATCCGGTGTCCGGGAACTCGGGGGCGAAGCGGATGTTGAGCAGGTCACCGGGCAGGTCGACGCGGGGCAGGGTCATCCCGGCGACGACGGACAGCACGGTCGTCACCGCGATGGCGGCCAGGGGGCCGGGGATCTTCCGGACGGACTCGGGCAGCCGCGGCCACAGCAGCAGGATGCCGATGGTGAGCACACCGATCAGCGTGGCGGTGTCGTGATGGCCGACGATCTGCGCGGGCAGCTGGGCGATGTTCTTGAGCGCGGAGCTCTGGGCCGAGCCGCCCAGTACGACGTGGAGCTGGCCGAGGACGATGGTCACGCCGATCCCGGCGAGCATGCCGTGCACGATGGCCGGCGAGATCGCGAGTGCCGCGCGGGCGATGCGGCTCAGCCCGAGCAGGATCTGCAGCGCCCCCGCGGCGACGGTGATCGCGCAGGTGGTCGCCCAGCCGAAGGTCGCGATCGTTTCGGCCATGATCACCGTCAGCCCGGCGGCCGGGCCACTGACCTGAAGCGGGGAGCCGCCGAGCGCGCCGGCGACCACACCGCCCACCACGGCCGCGATCAGCCCGGCGACGATCGGTGCCCCGGAGGCGAGCGCGATCCCGAGTGACAGCGGGACGGCGACGAGGAACACCACCAACGAGGCGGGCAGGTCGTGCCGGAGCACGGCGAGAGGTCGTTTCGAGGACACCAACATGATCACCAGGAAACTGGTGATTTGTCCGCTATGCACCACCTGATCGAGTGAATATCGTCCTACAACTGGGTGGCGTGGCCCACTTTCGGGCTGCTTTGTTACCGGGAGATGTCCCGGGCGTTTCGAACAGCCCCGCCCCGTCCCGGATCCTGGGAGTTATCGATCGGCCACCCGCCCAAGCCGCGTTGCGCGTGAAGGCCTCCTTCCCTCGGCTGAGCCGAGGGAAGGAGGCCTTCACGCGCTTCCGGAGGAGTCAGGACTTCACCGGCGAAGCGGCCGAGGTGAACGACCGGTGCGCCGCGTCGAGCAGGTACACGCTCGCCTTCCCGACGTCGAAGTACATTCCCGTCAGCCGGAGTTCACCGCGGGCCAGCGCGGCCTCGACCACCGGGTACGTGCGCAGGTTTTCCAGCTGCCGCACCACGTTGTGCAGCGCGAGCTGATCGGCCTCATGGCCGGGACGGGCGCCGTCGAGCAGCACCGGCCCCTCGCTTCCCCTGCGCCGCACCGTTTCCTCGCCATGGCGCAACCAGCCGCCGAGTTGAGTGAGCCCGGCCGGCGCGTCGCCGAGCAGCGCCTTCATCGCACCGCAGCCGGAATGCCCGCACACCACCACTTCCCGTACCCTCAGCAGCCCGACGGCGTACTCGATCGCCGCCCCCACCGAGAAATCCCCATCGGCACTGGCCGGCGGGACGAGATTCCCGATGTTCCGCACGGTGAACAGATCCCCCGGCCCGCTCGTGGTGATCAGGTTCGGCACGATCCGCGCGTCGCCGCAGGTGATGAACAGCGTATGCGGCGCCTGCCCGTGCGCGAGCCCGTCCCAGGTCCGCCGCAGCAGCGGCGCGGTCCGCCGCTGGAATTCCGAAGCACCACGGCACAACGGGACGCTGCCGCCGCGCTGGCCCGGCAATTCGAGGTGCTCCGCCTGCCATTCCGACCACGGCGCGAGCCAGCGCGGCACCACCCGGGACGCCACACCGCGCCGCACGGTCGGCACGCCCGCCTTGCCGCGCTCGAACCACGGATGCCCGATCTCGTCGACGACGACCACGCCGCCGGTCCGCTCGTACGCGCGCTGCCACCCGCGCAAGCAGTCGAAAGCGGCGTGGTCGAGATAGTCGACGAAGAGTTCCAGCGTCACTTCGGACCGTTCGGGGACTCCGGCGAGGACGGTCGTGAGCCTTGGCACGGAAAGGAAAGTGAGCGCGCCTTCGATGACGACGCGGGTCCGCGCGCCGTCCGGTTCGATGTGGATGCCGGAGAACAGCATCCGGCGCAGCATGAGCGCGAGCGACACCGCGATCCCCGCGGCGACCCCGGTGAGCAGGTTGACGGCGACCGCGCCGGTCAGGGTCGCGAGATAGACGGGGAGGTCGCCGTGGCGGCGGACCTCACGGAGGCTGGTGACGTTGACCAGTTTGGCGCCGACGTAGACGAGGAGCCCGGCGAGCGCGGCGAGCGGGATCAGTCGCAGCGCGCCCGCCAGGAACAGGCAGCAGCCGAGGATCCAGGCGCTGTGCAGGATCGCCGACATCCGGGTGCGGGCGCCCGCTTCGAAGTTGGTCATGGTGCGGACGACGACGCCGGTGACCGGGAACCCGCCGAGCGATCCGGCGGCGATGTTCGCCAGCCCCTGTCCGATCAGTTCGCGGTTGAGGTCGGTGCGGGGCCCGTCGCGCAGCTTGTCCACGGCGAGGGCGGAAAGCAGGCTTTCCAGGCTGGCGATGAGCGCGATGGAGAGCACGGCGCCGGTGATCGCCACCCAGGAACCGGACGGCGCTTCGGGGACGAAACCCAGTCCCGGCAAGCCGTTCGGCAGGTCGACGCGCGGCAGGTCCATGCCGGCCGCGACGGAAAGGGTGGTGGCGACGGCGACGGCGGCGAGCGGACCGGGGACGCGGCGCACCGAACGCGGCATCCGGGTCCACGCCAGCAGGACGCCGACGGTGACCACGCCGACCAGGGCGGCCTGGTCGTGGTGGCCGACGATCTGGCCCGGCAGCGCGAGGACGTTCGCGATCGCGGAACCCTGCGCCGCTCCGCCCAGCACGACGTGCAACTGGCCGAGGACGATGATCAGGCCGATCCCGGCGAGCAGGCCGTGCACGATCGCCGGCGAGATCGCCAGCGCGGCCCTGGCGAAGCGGCTGACGCCGAAGAGGATCTGGACCAGGCCCGCCGCGGCGGTGATGGCGCAGGTGGCGGCCCAGCCGAAGGTGGCGATGGTCTCCGCGAGAACGACGGTCAGCGCGGCGGACGGTCCGCTGACCTGGAGGGCGGAACCACCGAAGAGGCTCGCGACGAGTCCGCCGACGACGGCGGAGATGAGTCCGGCGAGCAAGGGTGCCCCGGCGGCGTGTGCCACGCCGAGGGAAAGGGGAACGGCCACGAGGAAGACGACGACCGAGGCCGGGATGTCGTGGCGGAGGGTGCTCAGGAGGGTCGAAGTGGAGCGGCGGCGGCCCGGAGGCCCGGTGTCGTGCTCGTCACCAACGATGTCGATCATGGGGGCAGGAAACCGGATCCGCGCCGAAAAGTCCGCTACGCAAAGGTTTCTCAGGTTTGCTTGTGCGCCCAAGAACTAGGGCATACCGGCCTTTTGCGACATACCACCCCGAAAAGGTCTCGATCGGACTCGCCCGTTCGCCTGACCAAGATCAACACATGATCACGCGCTGTACCCAGCGTGGCCTTCCAGGTTTCCTGTGGCTGCCGTCACACTCTTTATGGTGAACTTTGCCGTTTTTACGCTTTTTGTGCGGCCGAGACCATTGCGGAAGTGATCTCCGCGAGGTCCTCGGCGCCGGAGATGTAGGGCGGCATCGCGTAGATCAGGTTCCGGAACGGCCGCAGCCAGACCCCGTTCGCGGTGAGGACCTCGGTCGCCACCGCCATGTCCACCGGGTGGTCCAGCTCCACCACGCCGATGGCGCCGAGCACCCGCACGTCGGTGACCGAAGACAGCTCGCGAGCGGGTTCGAGCCCGGCCTTCAGCGCGGCCTCGATCCGCGGGACGTCGGACTTCCAGCCGCCTTCGGCCAGGATCCCCAGCGAGGCGTTGGCCACCGCCGAGGCCAGCGGGTTCGCCATGAACGTCGGCCCGTGCGCGAGCACCGGCAGTTCCCCGCGGGAGATGCCGTCGGCGATCCGCGGCGTGCACAACGTGGCCGCCATCGTCAGGTAACCACCCGTCAGCGCCTTGCCGAGGCACAGGACGTCGGGCGTGACCCCGGCGTGCTCGGCGGCGAACATCCGGCCGGTGCGGCCGAAACCGGTGGCGATCTCGTCGAAGATGAGCAGGACGTCGTTGGCCTCGGTGATCTCGCGCAGCGCGCGTAGGTACGCGGGCGGGTGGAACCGCATACCGCCGGCACCCTGCACGACCGGCTCGACGATGACCGCGGCCAGTTCGCCAGCGTGCCGCTCGATCCCGGCCGCGAGCAGGTCGAGGTACTCCTGATCCGGTTCGTCGCCGAACTCGCCCGGCGGTTTGGGCAGGAACAGCTGGTCCGGCAGGATGCCGCGCCACAGCGAATGCATCCCGCCGTCGGGGTCGCAGACGCTCATCGGCGTGAACGTGTCGCCGTGATAGCCGCCGCGCCAGGTCATCAGGCGCCGCTTCTCCTTACGCCCCACCGACTGCCAGTACTGCAGGCACATCTTGACGGCGACCTCGACCGACACCGACCCGGAGTCGCACAGGAAGACGTGCCGCAAGCCCTCCGGGCTGAGATCGACCAGCGTCTTCGCCAGCCTGATGGCCGGTTCGTGGGTGAGCCCGCCGAACATCACGTGACTCATCCGGCCGGCCTGGTCGGCCAGCGCCGCGTCCAGCACCGGATTCCGGTAGCCGTGGATCGCCGCCCACCAGGACGACATGCCGTCGATCAGTTCGCGGCCGTCGTCGAGGGTGAGCCGGACACCGCTCGCCTCGCGGACCAGCAGGGAGTCGATCGTGCTCGGCATCGGCCCGTACGGGTGCCAGACGTGTTCCGCGTCGAGCGCGAGGAGTTCTGCGGCGTCCATCCCGCGACCCTACGACACGCCCTTCTCAGCGCAGGCGCACAGGGAGGGTCTCCAGACCGTGGACCAGGGCGCTTTCCCGCCACCGCAAGGTTTCCGGCTCGGCGTCCAGGCCCAGCCGAGGGAACCTCTCCAGCAGGCCACGCAAAGCGATCTCCGCCTCCAGGCGGGCCAGCGGGGCACCGACGCAGTAGTGGATGCCGTGACCGAACGCGAGATGCCCGGTCGCCGACCGCGTGACGTCCAGCCGGTCCGGGTCCGGGAAGCGTTCCGCGTCGCGATTGGCGCCGAGCAGGGAGACGAACACGAACTCGCCCGCCGGGATCTCGACGTCGCCGACCTGGACGGGTTCGGCGGTGTACCGGATGGTCGCCAGGTGGATCGCGCCGTCGTAGCGCAGGAACTCCTCGACCGCTCCGGGCAGCAGGGCGGGATCGGCGCGGAGCGCCGACAGCTGGTCCGGCCGGCGCAGCAGGGCGAACACGCTGTTCGAGATCAGGTTGACCGTCGTCTCGAAGCCCGCCACCAGCAGCAGAAACGCCATCGCCAGCAATTCCTCGCCGGAGAGCGAATCGCCTTCGTCACTGGCGTGGATCAGGCCCGAAAGCAGGTCCTCGGCGGGCTTCGCGCGCTTTTCGGCGATGAGGTCGACGAGATACGCGTGCATCTTCGCCGCCGCGGCTTGGAGGTCCTCCGGCGTCGACCAGGCGAGCATCGTGTTCGACCACCGCGCGAACGACGACCGGTCGCCCGCGTGCACGCCGAGCAGTTCGCAGATCACCTGGATCGGCAGGGGAACGGCGAAAGCGGGCAGCAGGTCGACGCGCTCCGCGTCACCGATCCCGTCCAGCAGTTCCGCGGTGATCTGCTCGATCCTCGGCCGCAGCCGGGAAACGGTGCGCGAGGTGAAGGCCTGATTGACCAGTTTGCGCAGCCGCGTGTGATCCGGCGGGTCCGAGTTGAGCATATGCCCGCCGAGTGCGCGGACCGCGCTGTCACCGGCCGATTCGAAACCGTCGCGTTCGAAGAGCCGCTGGATGGCCGCCGGGTCCTTGCCGACCCGGGAATCCGCGAGGATCGCGCGGGCCTCGGCGTGCCCGGTGACGATCCAGGCGTTCAAGCCTCGCGGCATCCGGACCTTGCGAGCCGGGCCTTCCTCCCGCAGCAGCGCGGAGATCCGGTGCGGGTCCTGGAGAAAATCCTCTGTCAGCTGCCTCGGTTCTTCGGATGACTGCATCGGTACGCCTCCCCCGGCGCGCCGGTCAGCGTTCGGCCAGCGCGGCCACCACTCGCTCGGTCACCTCGGTCCAGTATGCCCGCTGCTCCTCGCGCTCGTCGGCGCCCGCGAGCCATTCCTGGTGGAAGCGGAGCGTGGTCTTCTGCTCGGTGCCCCTCACCGTGATCTGCAGGGTCGAGTCGTGATCCCAGTCCTTCGGCCGCCAGGTCAGCCGGAGCTTGTCACCCTCGGAACGGCCGCGGATCTCGCCGGTCGTCCCGTTGGCCGTCTCGTAGGGCGCGCCCAGCTCACTGCCGAGTTCGGCACCCGGGCCGAGCCAGATCCCCACACCCTCGCGCCCGACCAGGAAGTCCCACACCTGTGCGCCGCTGTACGGCACGGTTTGGGAAACGCCTACCTGCCAACCACTTCCGGCTGTTTTGGCCACTGCTTTCGTCACCGGCCCATCCTCCCACCGGGTGTACCGTGCGAGGTTCACCGGTCCGGGTGGAGGATCTCTTTCCGTGCGCTACCGTCCGATTTCTCCCACTCTGCTGGTCTCCGAACTGACCGAACGCATCACGGCGATCACGGCCCGCCGCCGGATCGCGGTCGCCGTCGACGGCGCGGCCGGTGCGACCAACACCACAGAACTCGCCGACGCCCTGGTCGATCCCCTGCGCGTCGCCGGTCACGCGGTGTTGCGGATTTCGGCGAAAGACTTCCTCCGCCCCGCCTCGCTGCGCTTCGAACGCGGCAAGGAAGACCCCGACGCGCGCTACACCGACTGGCTGGACCTCGGCGCCCTTCGCCGCGAGGTGCTCGATCCCCTCGCCGAGGGCGGCAGCGGGCGGGTCCTCCCCTCGCTGTGGGACCCGGTCCGCGATCGCGCCACCCGTGCCGAGCGCGTCGAACTGCCCGAAGGCGGTGTCGTCCTGTTGGACGGCGAGTTCCTGTTCGGCGCGGGCCTCGCGTTCGACCTGAGCGTGCATCTGTGGCTTTCACCCGCCGCACTCAAACGGCGGGTGCCCGACCGGTGGGCGCTGCCCGCCTACGAGCGGTACGAACAGGAAGTCGATCCGACGGCACTGTCCGACGTGGTGGTCCGCGTCGACGACCCGAACCACCCCGCGCGCTACGAGCCCTGACGGCCCTTACCGCACCGCCGCGACCGGGTCGCCGTCGAGGAGGCCGGAAAGCCTGCTCGCCATGGTGTCCCAGCGCCAGTTCCCGGCGACCCATTCGCGACCGGCGGCGCCCATCCGCCGCGCCCGCACCGGATCGGCCAGCAACGCGGCCAGCGTCTCCCTCAGCTGCTGTTCGTCACGGCCGTCGACGACATGCCCGGTGACCTCGTCCAGCACCGTTTCCGGGGCACCGCCGGAATTCCCGGCGACGACCGGCAGCCCGGTCGCCGAAGCCTCCAGATACACGATACCGAGCCCCTCGACGTCGAGGCCCTTCCCGCGCGTCCGGGCCGGCATCGCGAAGACGTCACCGGCGTTGTAGTGCGCGGGCAACTCCTTCCACGGCACCGATCCGGTGATGACGACGTTGTCCCCGACCCCCAGCGCGTCGACGAGGCCGGTGAGCGTCTTGCGGTACGGACCGCCGCCGACGAGCAGCAACGCCACGTCCGGGATCTGCCTGCGGAGTTCGGGCAGGATCCGGATGAGCATGTCCTGGCCTTTGCGCGGCACCAGCCGGGAGACGCAGACGATCGTCGGACGGTCGCCGAGGCCGTGCCGATCGCGGATCTCCTTGCCCGCGGCGGCGTCCGGCCGGTACAGCGCGGTGTCGACGCCGCACGGGAGCATCTCCAGGCCAGCCATCGGGCCGAAAGCGGCCGAAAAGCGGGAACGCGTGTACTTGCTGACGTAGGTGATCACGTCGACGGTGTCGCCGATCCGCCGCAACGCCTGCCGTGACCCCGGGAGCATCGACCAGCCGACCTCGTGGCCGTGCGTCGACGCCAGCACCCGGCGGGCGCCTGCCGACCGCAGCGAATGTCCCAGCAACGCGAGCGGCGCGGCCGCGCCGAACCAGACGGCCTCGCAGTCGCGGGCCCGCATGATCTCCTTGGCCCGCTTGAGAACGTCCGGTGTCGGCAGCATCAGGGACGTCGGATGCCGGACCACCTCGAACGGGGCGGCGGCGTCGAACTCGGTGTGCGAGCCGGTGCTCGATTCCCAGGACGGCGCGTAGACGACGAGGTCGTCTGCGGGCAGGCGGGTGGCCAGCGAGTTCAGGTAGTTCTGGATACCGCCTGGCCGGGGCGGGAAGTCGTTGGTCACCAGCAGGGTCCTCAGCACCCCTGCAGGCTACTTGGCCCTCCGCACGCGAAAGGGGCGGCACCGCTTGCGCGGTACCGCCCCTTTTCGGGTGTTCGTCAGGCAGTCGGGCGACGGGCGCCGACGTAGTTGTTCTGCAACGGCGACACCTTGACGACGTCACCGGAGGTCGGCGCGTGCACCATCATGCCGTTGCCGACGTACATGCCCACATGCGAAACGGGCGAGTAGTAGAACACCAGGTCGCCCGGCTGAAGCTGCGACCGCTCCACAGGGGCGCCGAAGGTGGACTGCTGACGGCTCGACCGCGGCAAGGTGAGACCGGCCTGCTTGTACGCCCACAGCATCAGACCCGAGCAGTCGAAGGTGGACGGACCGGTCGCGCCCCAGACGTAGGCGCTGCCGAGCTTGCTCTTCGCCGCCGCGAGGGCCGCCGCGGCGGCCGGGCCCGGGGCGGGCAGGTTGGGGAAGGCGCCGCCCTTGTCCTTCTGGGCGGCCTTGTCCGCGGCGCTCAGGTTGCCGCTGGCCCGCTCGATCTCCTTGAGCTGGTCGTTCAGCGTCTTCTGCCGCGCCTCGATGTCCGTCGTCAGCTTGGCGGCGGCGTCACGGGCGGCGGTGGCCGTGGCCTGCGCGTCCGCTGCCTGCTTCGCGGAGGCGGCGGCCTGGGCGACAGCACCGCTCAGGTTGTTCAGGGCGGCGTTCTTGTTCGAGGCGAGGACCTCGAGTGCCGAGGACCGGTCCAGGAAGTCCTGGGTGGACGCGCCCGACAGGAGCGACGACAGCTTGTTCAGCTGCACACCGCTGGTGAACGACGCACCGGCGAACTTGTTGACCTCGGCCTGGAACGTCTTCTCGTCACCGGCCGCCTTGAGACCGGCGTCCTTGGCCGCCGCGGCGTCCGCGGTGGCCTTGTCGAGCTCTGCCTGCTTCGCGGCGAGATCATCCTTCGCCTTGAGGAGGTCTTCGTTGGCCTTCTCCGCCTGCGCCGCGAGGTCGCGGTACTTGGCGAGAGCGTCCGAGCCGGACGGAGGCTGTTGGAGGGCGGGGGCTGGGGCAGCAGTGGCAGCAGGCTGGGCGACCGTTACGGCGGTGATCACCGCGGCCGCGGCCAAAGCTCCTGACACCACGCGCTTGACTGGATGCGACTGCACGGTCGCGCGTGTCTCCTTTGCTGTCGGCCACTGACGCAGAAACCCGGACGAAGAGGTCGGGGGCCCTCTTCCGCGAAGCCGCGTCGCCGGCCGTGAGGCCCGCGCGGTTCCCCGCGTTCCTGCCCTGCACCTGGCCGACTGCTAACGCAACAGGTTTGGCACAAGGCTGGTTTCTGGTGCAACTCCCCGACAAAGCTGCCTCAGTGGCGATCCCGTGTCGTCGTCTGGCGACGACTTCCGGCCACGAGATCTCGGACAGGTTACGAAACCACAGGCACCGCGTCCACCACACCCACCGCAAAAACTCTCCGTGATGCGCCGAAACACCTTCGGACCAGCATGAGCGGAAAGTTGTGACGGGCGTTACATCCTGGGGGCTATCGCGACTACCTACCGTTCACCCGGTCGGATCGACCACTCGTCGAATGCCCCGGTCGCGGCGTGTCTCAAGCTGTCATCCGGCGCCTCTGTTCGACCATCTCGACCATCCGGAGGCGGGGGATCATGCCCGCCTCCGCGAGCGCGTCCACCGCTTTTCGCTCGTCGGCGTCCCATTCGAGCGACGACGGCGCGCCAAGGAGGACGCTGACGACACAGTCATGACATGCGTCACCCCGGACCGCGCAGCGGTCGCAATCGATGACGAGCGTCTCTATGTCCGCTATATCGGCGATCGGTTCCATGGCAGACAGCGTAAGAAGGGTCACCGACAGTTTCGGCCTCGTGAGTGGTAATGACGGTTAGAACCGTCATTACCACTCACGAGCATTTCGGGCAGGTGACGTGCTCGCCCGCCGGGCGCCACCCCTCCCTGACGAGGATCGTGCGGACCTCGGCCGCGACCTGGCACGGGGAATCCCGGACGTCCTGCCAGCCGTAGACGAGGCGCGCCCGGTCCGCGAGTTCCGCGGCGTTGTCCCGGCGACGGTCCCGGAAGGCGACGGCGGCCATCGCGTGGGTCGCGCGGCCGTCCAGGCGGACGGTGACGGCCGCGCCGTACGAGTCGTAGGTGATGTCCTCCCATAACGTCTTCCCGTCCACCTCGACGGGCGTCTGCCGATCACCCGGTGGCAGCCCGTGCGCTTCCTCGACCTGTTCCTCGAACTCCACTTCGAGTGCCGACATGAGCCCGCGGGCCACGAGTTCGAGACCCCGCAGGATCTCGGCGCGGAACCGGAACGGCGGGCGCATCGAGACGCAGTCCCGCATCGCGTGCACCGCGACGCGGCTCCGGCTCACCAGGTCGACGACGACGTTCACCGCTTCCCGCGCGGTCGGTGCGGAGACCGCCAGATCGACGATCGTGTCGGTGACCCTGGTGCGGGGTGGCCACGTCTCCACCGTCGAATGGTCGAGTGCCCGTGAACGATGCACCTTCACCAGTGGAGGCTGGGAGATCGCCGAACTCGAATAGGGCACGGTGATCTCCACCGGGCCCTCGGTCACCGGCACCAGCCCCCATTCCTCGGCCGCCGTGCGGTGGCTCAGCACCGCGAACCCACCGCCGTAGCGGAGAGCCGCGTGGATCCCGGCCGCCCGTGGGAGAGCGCCCGTGAACGTGGCATAGACGCGGGGCAGCACCCGCTGCCATCGCCCCGCCTCCAGATTCGCGACGATGTCCGCCGCCGAGTGTCCGTAGGCCCGGAGCTGGGCTCTGGTCACGATGCCGTGCTGTTCTCGCAGCAGGATCGGCCAGCTCGGCCGTTGTCCGGCCGGGATGGCTTCCTCCGACCAGCGTTTGTGTAAAGGCACCTATCCACCATCACCCGCTGGTCCAGGGCGTGGAGACACCGCGGGCGAATCTGTGGACAAAGGAAGTGGTTGTGGATAACCGGTCCGGCAGTCATCAAGTCTCGTGAGTGGTAATGACGGTTAGAACCGTCATTACCACTCACGAGGCCCGATGACCTGCTGTCGGCTTCACACGCGGCTGAGCCGCGACACCAGGACCGCGGACGGCACCGGATGCGCGCCTTTCCGCCGCACCGAGTCCGCCACGGCCCGGTCCGTGCTCGCGACCACCATCGGCCGCCCTGGCGGCTCGGCCGCGACCAGGGACCGGATGACGTCGTCCGCGAGGACGCCGCGTTCGGAGAACAGCACCCGCACCCCGCGCGGCACCGCCGCGGGCACGGAAAGCACCCCGGCACCGTCGAACACCACGGTCACCTCGGCGCCGGTCCGCGCGGCCAGCGCGGAAAGCTGGTGGATCAGCCGATCGCGCTGGTCGGACAGCGCCAGCTCCGGATAGCCGGTCTTCGTGACGTTGTAGCCGTCGACGATCAGGTGCACGTTGGGCAGCGCGAGATGCCGGTCGAGCGCGGTGACGTCCTGGATCTTGCCGCCCGCTCCCAGGCCGGACGTCGCACCGCGGACCAGATCCGCCGGACGCTGGCCGCGCGCGCTCACCGAGAGTTCCCGGCGCAACCCGCCGACGGCGCCCTCGATCGTGTCCAGCAGCAGCCCGAGCCTGACCTCGTCGGCCTGACGCGCCTCGCGTGCCGACTGACGGGCGATCTCGGCGTCCGTGACGGCCTTCTCCGCCCGCGCCCGCTCGGTCGCGACACGCTGCCGCTCACGGTCCAGCTGGGCCTTCAGCGCCTTGATCTCCTCGGCGCGCTCGGCCCCGCCGGCCTCCAGCTCGGCGCGGGCCTCGGTGACCGCGTCCCTGGCCTGACGCAGCTGGACACCTTGCTCGCGCAGGCGTTTCAGCAGTTTCTCGACCTCGGCTTCGCGTTCACCCCTGGCGTTACTCGCGACTTCCCTGGCCTCGCGCAACTCTTCGCGCGCCTGGGCCAGTTCGGTCTCGAGTCGCTGGTTACGGGCGAGCGCGGCGTCCCGTTCGGCGCGTAACGCCGTTTCGTCCGCGTTCTTCGCCACCAGCCGGACCCGTCCGGCGGCACCCGCCTCGCCCAGCAGCACGGCGGCGGCCGCGGCGGCGACGGAATCGGGGTCGTTCGGGTCGAGGGCGTCCTTGCGGTGGTCGCGCAGCCATTCGGTGACCGCGACCCGGAACTGCGACGACTCCCCCAGCGCGGCGAGCAACGCCGTCCCGCCGAGTTTCGCGCGTTTGGCCGGGGCGAACTTCGCGACCGGGCGCAGCTGCCTCGGCACGTCGGCGACCGGCAGCTTGCCGACCGCGGCCGCCGCCAGCTCGGCGATCCGCTCCCGTACCGCCTCCGGCAGGCCGGTCCAGCTTTCGGCCGGTACCTCCTCCGACGGCTCCGAGTCGTCCGCGGACGCCACGACACCCGAGGGTCCGCCGATGGCGTCCTCGGGCAGTTCGGGCACTGCGGGCTGCGGTTGCATCGCTCCAGCGTAGGCCCCATGGCCTCGCGGCGCGCTGGATGGGACGGCGTGCGGCGATCCCGGGATTGTCGGTGCCCGCCCCTAGTGTGCCCGATCATGGACACCGGACGGCGGCCCGGCGCGGCGCAACTCGCCTTCGACGAGCTGGGAACCCCTTTGCGGGACACCACTTTCGTGGTCTTCGACCTGGAAACCACCGGAACGAAACCCGGCCCGGACGGGATCACCGAGATCGGCGCGGTCAAGGTCCGCGCCGGCGAGATCCTCGGCGAGTTCGCCACCTTCGTCAATCCGGGGATGCCGATCCCGCCGCAGATCGTGGAACTCACCGGCATCACCGGCGCGATGGTCTACGACGCTCCCCGGATCGAGCGGGTGCTGCCCGCGTTCCTGGAGTTCGTCTCCGGTGCCGTGCTCGTGGCGCACAACGCCGCCTTCGACACCGGTTTCATGCGCGCGGCCTGCGAAGGTCACGGGTACCGCTGGCCCAAGACGGCCGTGGTGTGCACGGTCCGGCTCGCCCGCCGGGTGATCTCCCGCGACGAGACGCCCAGCTACCGCCTTTCCGCGCTGGCCGCGTTGTTCGGGGCGCGCACGACACCCAACCACCGCGCGCTCGCGGACGCGCGGGCCACCGTCGACGTCCTGCACGCGCTGCTCGAACGCGTCGGCAACCTCGGCGTCCACACCCTCGAAGAACTGCTCGACTACCTGCCCGAGGTCACCCCGGCCCAGCGGCGCAAACGGTCGCTGGCGGAGCACCTGCCGTCCAGGCCGGGGGTCTACCTGTTCCGCGGCCCGAGCGACGAGGTGCTCTACGTAGGGACCTCGTCCGACCTGCGCCGACGGGTCCGGCAGTACTTCACCGGCTCGGAGAGCCGCGGGCGGATCCGGGAGATGGTCGCGCTGGCCGAACGGGTCGACGCGGTCGAATGCGCGCACGCGCTGGAGGCCTCGATCCGGGAACTGCGGCTGATCGCCGCCCACCGCCCGATGTACAACCGCCGTTCCAAGAACCCACGGCACGCCTGGTGGGTCGCGCTGACCGAGGAGGCGTTCCCACGCCTGTCGGTGGTCCGCATGCCGCGGGACGGGATGCTGGGGCCCTTTCGCAGCCAGACCGACGCCCGCTCGGCCGCGGACACCCTCGCCGGCGCCTCCGGGCTGCGGACCTGCACCCAGCGCATCTCCGCGACCGCGCCCAACGGCAAACCGTGCGTCCTCGCCGAACTCGGCCGCTGCGGGGCACCGTGCGCCGGGCGGCAGACGGTCGAGGCGTACCGGCCGGGCGTGCTGGCGGTGTCCGGTCTCATCGCCGGGACGGACGGGCGGCCGCTGCGGGCCGCCGCCGATCAGCTGGCCAGGCTCGCCGAGGCCGAACACTACGAACAGGCCGCCCAGCACCGCGATCAGCTGGCCGGGCTGATCCGCGCGGTCGGCCGGGCACACCGGCAGTCGGCGCTGGCGGGTATCCCGGAACTGATCGCCGCGGGCCCCGACGGCAACGGCGGCTGGGAACTCGCGGTGATCCGGCACGGCAGGCTCGCGTCGGCGGGGGTCGCCCGGCGCGGAGTGCCGCCGATGCCGGTGGTCGAGATGCTGGTGGCCTCGGCGGAAACGGTGATCCCGGGTCCGGGGCCGCTCTTCGGCGCGATCCCGGAGGAGGTCCGCATCCTGTTGCGCTGGCTGACCCGGCCGGGGGTCCGGCTCGTGCGCACCACGCACCCGTGGGCGGAACCGGCCGCCGTCGCGGGCGGCTGGCAGGAATGGCTGGATCTCGCGGCGAGCGCGACGGCGTTGGAACACGTGGCGGGCTAGGATCGCGGCGACGGAATCATCAACGTAGGAGGACCCCCCCGTGATCACCGCGATCGTGCTGATCCAGGTCGAAGCCGATGCGATCCCCGAAGCGGCCCAGGCGATCGCGGACATCGCCGGGGTCCGCGAGGTGTACTCCTGCGCGGGTGACGTCGACCTGATCGCCTCGGTCCGGGTCGCGGCGCACGAGGACCTCGCGGACCTGATCCCGGCGAAGATCGGCAAGGTTCCCGGCGTGCTGAGCACCGTCACGCACATCGCCTTCCGCTCGTACTCGAAGGCCGACAGCGAGTCCGCGTTCGACATCGGCGTCGAAGGCGCCTGACGGCAAACGAAAACCCCGCCCCGTCGGTGACTTTTTCACCAACAGGGTGCATCTTGCGCGAACCGGGCAATCGCGGTTAAGTAGGATCAGAACCGGAATTTCACTGGGGGAATTTCGGTACTGGGGATTTTGAGGTATGTACCGATGATCGATCCGCCATGGGATCGCGGCGATTGTCGCCGCCCTCATCCAGCGCGAGCCACCGTCGGCCGCAATGGCCGGACCACCTCTCACCGAAGCCGTCGACCACGCGGTCACTGACGAAAACCAACGATTTCCCGGTGAACGAAACATCCACCGGGAAGTCATTGGCGTTTCCGCGACAAGTTTCGAAAACCCTCTAATTCATCCCCCGGCAGCTTCCGGGGGATTCTCGTCGAACCCACTTACACCGAAGCTTACTGGGGGCTTGGAGTGTACAAGCGTATTTTGTCCTGCGCGCTTTGCGCCGCGGCGCTGTTCTCCGGGACGGTCGCCGTTCCGGCGGGATTCGCCGCCGAAACCGGAGTACACGCCGCGGCCGCGGCGATGACCCCCGGCGAGATCGCCCGCTGGGAGGTACTGACCTACGCCAGGTACAGCGTCCACAGCACGGTGAAGACGGACGCGTGGGCCGCCCTGCTCAGCGCAGACCCGGAAGCGGCGTCCATCGAGTTCCTCCGTTCTCCGGGCGGCGGGCTCGAATACGCGACACAGCGGGCGCTCAACCGCGACGAAGGCAACAAGCGATTCCTCCGGCGACTGCTGGAAACCCACCTCCGCGCGTATTCGCCAGAGGTGTACGAAGCGGCGAACCTCTACTTGACGTCGTCCGCGTCCAAACGGGAACAGTTCTGTCACGGCGGCGGCTACGAAGCGGCGAAGGGGCGGGATCAGAGATTCCGCGCCGAGCTCGGCGAGCAGAAACGCGCCCTCGCCGAGGAGGACCGCCGATACGTCCGGACGCTCGCCGAACGGGACCCGGGTACTCAGGTGCGATTCGCCGCGGCCTACGCGGTACGCGAGGGATCGACCGACGACGACCTGACCGATTTCTTCGCCTGGGGCTGGGCACAGGGCGCGCGACTGGACGTCGAGAACTTCCGGGAAGAGATGCTGCGCGAAAACCGTCAGTGGCAACTGACGATCGCCCAGCTGATCGTCGACGCCGAAGCCGCCGAAAAGGCGGCGCGGGAAATCGAAGGCGAGGCGGGGAAGGAGGCCCGTGACCAGGCGGCGGCCGCCTGGCGCAAGGTCGGCACCGGCGCTTCGCCCGCGCGGTCGAAATGGGAAGAGGCGAGGGACTTCGCCCAGCAGCAGGCGGAAACCTGGCACGCCATCCTGCTCGCCGCGCAGCAGGCGGCGCAGAACCCCAACTGGAAAGCGGTCATCGATCCCGCGAGGACGACGGAAGGCGACTGGACGGACAACCGTTCCCTCTCCGGCGAAAACGTCGCGTACTGGGAGTCGCTGCTGCAGAAGGCACTCGAAGGCGAGCAGAGGATCAAGAACCCGAGCTGATCATCCCGCCGCCCGGTTTCCCGCGGCGGCTTCCTCTCGAGAATAGGTGACTGGGGTATGCGAAGAACGTCCATGTCAAGGCCATGGCTCAGCCGTGGCATAGCGGTGGCCGCCGTCGCCGCCATGTTCACGGGGCTGCTGGGCGCACCGGCGGGTGCGGCCGAACCACCACCCGGCCAAGGGGGGCCGCCCGCCGTGCCCACCGCGGAACCCGACATCGGGTCGACCACGGTTCCACCGGCGTCGCAGCAGGACAAGGTGCTGGCCGTCGAGGCCATCGAGGTCGGCGACGCGACCGACGATTGGCTGAGACTGTCCGACAAGAACTTCGTCTTCAAGGTCTACGAGAAGATCAGCATCGACAACTTCCCCCGAACCAAGGCGGAAGCGTCCCGGATCTACAGCCTCACCGTCGCCGACGCCTCGGCGTTCATCCGGACCGGTATCCACGAATTCGTCCAGCGCGACCACGACGAGAAGATCCTCCGCGACATCGAGCGGCGGGACCGGATCGGCGCGCGGATGAAGGCGCTGGAGAACGCCCGCATCATCCCGCTGGACCCCGTGCTGCTCGACCTCACCGACCGGAACTTCGTCTTCCAGGTCGCCAGCCGGGCCAAGAGCGGCTCCAAGGTCCAGAGCGGCGCGATGACCGCGTACAAGGGCGACGCCGCCACTTGGAAGACCTTCATCGAGGTCACCATCCTCGACCTCGCCGAGCAGGACATCGTGGAACACCTGGACCGCCTCCGGCAGGAGAACGCCGAGAAGGCGGCCCGGGAAGAGCGCGACATCAGGCGGCGCACCGCCGTCGCCGAGATCCCGGCCACCTTCCAGAACGTCTGGCTGGACGCCGAGGACGACGTCTTCATCCGTGAGCTGCTGCGGCTGCCCGAACTGGCCAACCCGGCGAACATCGAGATCAAGGACGCCACAGAGCGCGCCTCCCGCAGCACGGATCCCGCGGCGTGGAAGGCGTTCGTCGACACCGGGCTCAAGGCGGCGGCCGGACGCGACAAGGCCCGCCGTGAGGCTCAGGAAGACCAGGCCAACCGCGACGCCGTCCGGCAGCTCAAGGTCCGCGCGGAGAACAGCGGGCTCCGGCCGCGGCTGGTCGCGGCGGCCACCACGGCGCTGGCGGGCAACCGCGACGCGGTGATCACGTTCCTGCGCACGGGCCAGTACGAGGTACTGACCCAGTCGTTCGGGACCTACACCCCCGGCGTCCGGGGCTGGCACGTCCACACCGGCGGCGGCGACGCCTGGATCACCACCGGGAACCCCGGCACCGACGGCACCAAGGCGTTGCCGAACGCGACCTGGAAGGTGGCGAGCGGTCTCGCCGACCCGCTGTGCTACTCGCTGGAGTCCACCGATCGCGCCGGGAACTACCTGCGGCAGCAGGATCTGCGGGTCAAACTGCACGGCAACGACGGCACCGACCAGTTCAAGAGGGACGCCACCTGGTGCCCGCGGCGCAACGGCGCCGATGTCCAGCTGGAGTCGAAGGCGCACCCCGGGCGGTTCATGCGGCATATCGACGCGCAGCTCTGGATCGCCCAGCTGGGCGGCGGGAACTGGTTCGACACCGACCGCCTCTTCCACGAGGACTCGACCTGGCGGACGGTCGCGCCGAATCCCGAAGTGTCGACGCCGCTGATGCTGGACTGGTTCAACGACGACGGCCTGCGCGGACTCGCCGGGAATCCGAAGGCGGCGGAAAGCTACGACGCGGGTGCCCGGTTCCGCGAATTCACCAACGGCCGCCTGTACTGGAGCCAGGAGACCGGCGCGAAGTTCATCAACGGGGAGATCCTCACCCGGTATCTGGATCTCGGTGGGCACAAGTGGCTGATGCCGAGCACCAACCAGGTCAACGCGGCCACCCGGGCGATGATCAACTTCAACGGCTACAACATGGCGATCTACTGGTCTCCCGCGACCGGCGCCAAGTACGTGATGGGCTCCATCCGCGACAAATGGAATTCGCTCAACGCGGAAAACGGCGTACTCGGTTTCCCGACCAGTGACGAGTTCACCATCCCCATCGGCCGCCAAAGCAACTTCCAGCACGGTTACATCACCTGGAACTCCACCACCTACGAAATGCACGTGTACCGGTCCATTTCCGGCCAGTAACCGATTTCGATCTGCTCCGGCCGGGGGCCTGGGAAACGCTCCCAGGCCCCCGGCCGGCCTTTCCGCTGAACAAAGGTATCGAAATGCGAAGATCACTGATATTCGGCAGAAGACCTGCCAGGAGTGTCGCTGTTCTGACCGCGGCGACCGTGCTGTGCGGCCTGTTCACCCCGGCCACCGGGTACGCCGCCCCACCGGCGCCGTCGAGCCCGACCGCCGAGGCGCCGGCCCCGGACGTCCCCCAGGCACCGGCCCCCCAGGCACCGGTCCCCCGGGAAAGCCCGGACGCCGCAGCAGCCGAACTGCCGACCTCGACCGAAATCGAAAAGGTGCGGGCGGTTTTCGAGATAGAGGTCGGCGAAGCCACCAAGGAATGGCGCGAAGCCACCGACATGAATTTCGTCTTCAAGGTCTACGACAAGATCAACCCGACGAACTTCCCCGTCACCAAGGCCGAAGCCTACCGCGTCTACAAAGTCATGCTCGACAACAACACCGCCCCCGACGCCACCGCGTTCATCCGCACCGGCGTCTTCGATTTCGCCGCCCGTGACCGCGTCGAACGGCAGCGTCGCCAGGATGCCTGGGACCGCACCGTCCAGCTGCGCCGGGAAATCCTGATCGACGCCGACATCATCGACTTCGACGACGTCATGCTCAACGACAACGACCAGATGTTCATCTACAAGGTCTACCAGAAGGCCAAACCGGAACACCCGAAACTCAAACAGGGTGCCTTCGACGCGTTCGGCGGTGACGCGGCGGTGTGGAAGGACTTCATCGAGAACAAGATCAGGGCGCTGCACCATCAGGACCAGCTCGACTACCTCGACCGGTTGAACCGGGAGAACCAGGAGGCCGCCCGCCGGGAAGCCGCCAGGATGGCGAAGAAGGACGCCTGCGACAGGGTTCCCGTCCTCGCCGTCGCGGCCTGGCTCGACCTCGCCGACGACGACTTCATCCGCGAACTGCTCAAGACCCCGGAACTGGCCGACCCCGCGCACCGCGAGATCAAGAGCGCGGCCACCCTCGCCCTCGCCGGGGTGGCGGCCGACTGGGACCGGTACATCAGAACCGGGGTCGCCGAGGCCCGCGCCAAGGACGACGCCAGGATCCTCCGCGAACGGGAGGAAGCCGACCGGCAGAAGATCCGCGACATCAAGGCCAAGGCCGACGCGAGCAGGCTCCGTCCCCGGCTCGCCGCGGCGGCGGCCGACGTCGCCGCGAACGGAACCTGGGACCAGGTCAAGGATTTCCTCGCCAAGGGCCAGTACACCGTGCTGGAACAGGCGTTCGCCGGAGTCACCGCCGGCCGGAGAGGCTGGCATGTCCGCAGTGCGGGCGGCGATGCCTGGGCCACCCCGGGGACCCAGCCGACGGATGTCGTCACCGCACCGCTGGGTGAGGCCACCTGGAAGATCGTGCCAGGGCTCGCCGACCCCGCCTGTTTCTCCCTCGAATCGGCCACGCGGGTCGGCAGTTACCTGCGTGTCGCGGCCAACCTGCGCGTCCAGTTGGCCGGCAACGACGGCACCGACGTCTACAAGCTCAACGCGACCTGGTGCGCCAAGGCGGGCAAGGACGGCAGCCCGACCAACGTGACGCTGGAGGCGAAAGCCCACCCCGGCCGCTACCTGCGTCAGTACTGGGGCCAGCTCTGGGCGGCCAACGGTCAGAGCAAGGAGAACAACTTCGACACCGACGGGAACTTCGCCGCCGACGTCAGCTGGATTCCCGTCGGCCCGAATCCCTGGATCACCACGAAGATCGACGAGCGCTGGTTCAACGAAGACTGGTGGGGCTGGAACGGACTCGGGCCGCAGATCCAGCCTGAGAACATCTTGAACGGCATCCGGTACAAACGCTTCCAGAAGGGTGGCGCCTTCTGGTCGGCCCAGCACGGCGTGGTTCGGATAATGGACCCGCTGCTCGCCAAGTACCTCGAATCCGGTGGCCGTAGCATCCCGGGATTCATTCCCACCGGGGACACGGGATACCTGCCCGACGGGAAGGGCATGCGCAATCTGTTCGCCGGCCCCAGAGGCATCTGGTACCACCCGGACATCGGCCCGAAGCTGATCTACGGCGCCATTTTCGATCGGTGGGCGACACTGCAATACGAACGAAGCAGGCTCGGCTATCCCACTTCCGACGAAATGGATTTCCCCGGCGTACCCGGTAAACGCGTGAGCTACTTCCAGTACGGAAGGATCGAACACACCGCCGCCGAAGGCGCGAAAGAGTACTACAACTGACAAGCCCGAGGTGCCTTGCCGGGTACACCGGCAAGGCACCTCTTTCACCCCGCAGTAGTTCTTTTCACCGATACCTGGGGGTTCTGATGTCGAGAACGAGATATCTGCTGAGAACGTTCCTTGTCTTCCTGGCCACCGCCGTACTCGCCGGGCTCATCAACCCGGTGCCCGCGGTGGCGGCCGACGATCCACCACCGACCACGCCACCACCGACGTCCCCGGCCCGTCCCATGCCGGAAGACCCGTACCGCAACTGGGACGGCCGATCGGGCGTACCCGACCTGGTGGGCAGTCCCGTCGTCCGGCAGATCATCGCCGATCAGGCCGAGCTGGCCGAGGAGCCCGAAGTACGTGAGGCCGCACGGGCGGCGCTCGACGCGGGCACCGAAGCCGCATTGCACGAATTCCTCGAAACCGGCCTCGACGCCGCCAAGGCGAGGGCCGCGGCGCGTGAAGCCGAGACCGCGCGCCAGAACCGGGTCACCATCCAGGCGATGGCCGGCACCGGCGGGCCGATCTTCAACGCCGAGGTCCAACGAGTCCTCGCGGGCGGCGACATCGACCGCGAGCAGTTCCTCGCCTACGGCAAGGAGATCGCGAGGGAGCGCGACGCACAGGTCGCGGCGGGCGGCCAGGCCCGTGCCGACCAGCTGCGGGCCAGGGTCACGGCGCTGCTCGGCGTCGCCGGCCAGCACGTCAAGACCGCGGCACAGGCCGCGCTCGACGCGGGTGACGCGGCGATCGCGGAGTTCCTCGACACCGGGTACCTCGCCGCGGCGAAACGTGACGCCGACGACCGGGAGAAGCAGGTCCGTGATCAGGAGGCCGCGGCGCGCGCCGCCGATCAGCTGAGCGACCTCGCCAAGCGGGCCGCGCGGGCGATGACCGCGCGGCGGAACCTGATGGTGGCGCACGGGGACGCGCTGCGCGCGCTCCAGCGGATCGCGAACGCGATGGTGCTCGCTGGGAACGAAGCCCGTAAGGCCAAGCAGATCCTCGACGCGAACGACGCGGCAGGCAACCACCCCGCCGATTCCTTCGCGTTGGTCAAGGCCGAGGCCGCCCGTCAGGTCGGCAACGCCCGTACCGCCGCGACCGACGCCGTCCGCGCGGCCGAGCAGGCGGGCGTCCAGGCCGCCGAACTGGTCGCTGTCGGACTGCCCTACGGCACCCAGTGGGCCGACATGGCGCGAGGAATGAGCGCGGCCGGACAGGCCGCGGTCCACGCCTCGGAGACCGCACAGCACGCGATCGACGCCACCGAAGCCACCGACCAGGCACGCAACGCCCAGGAACGCGCCGAGAAACACGCCGAGCAGGCTCGCCAATGGGGGCTGCACGCCGAAGAGCACGCGGTCGCTGCCGCACAGGTGGCCGAAGCGGCACGAGTGCAGGCGGTGGCGGCCAAGGACGCGGCCGTCCGGGCCAAGCAGGCTCGCGAAGCAGCCGAAGCCGAGGCCAACGCCGCCAGGGCCTCGGCCGACCGCACCCGCGCGCATCGCGAAGAAACGGAACGGCAGCGGGACAGGGCGAAGAACGCCCGCCGGGTCGCCGAGGCCGAACGCGCCAACGCGGCCGCCGCCCGTCAGCGTGCCGACCAAGCGGCCGCGGAAGCACGTCGTCACCGCGGTGAAGCCCAACGCCAAGCCGGTATCGCCAACGACTCCAACCTCCGCGCGCAGGAACAGGAACGGCTCGCAGGGGAAGCCGAACAGCGGGCGGTGGGCGAAGAAGGGAAGGCGAGAGCCGCCCGCGACGCCGCCTTCACCGCGGAACGGCTGAAGCAGACCGCGCAGGCGAAGGCGGACGCACTGGACGCCGCCGCGGCCGCCGCACGAGGCACCGCGGCGGAGACCGACGCGAAGAACGCCGCCATCGCGGCGCGGAACGAGGCCAACAACGCGACCGCCGCGGCCACCGCGTCCCGCGACGCCGCCAACCGGGCGACCGGCGCGGCCGTGGTCGCCAGGCAAGCGGCGGGCGAGGCGACCCGAGCGGCAGCACGGGCGCGCGCGGCCGCTCAGGAAGCCCGCGCCGCCGCCTCGGCGGCCAACCACGCGGCCAACCGGGCCGAGTCGTCGGCGGCGGAGACCCATCACCACGCCACCCAGGCCAACGTGAAGGCGGCCGAGGCGACCGCCGAGGAGACCAAGGCGGCCGAGGCGGCACGGAACGCGGTTCAGCTCGCGGAACAAGCGGCAGGCGAAGCGATGCGTTCGCTGATGGCGGCGGAGCGTACCCGCGCCGAGGCCGACGCGGCGTTCAACGAGTCGGTCTCCGCGGCGACGCAAGCGGATATCGCCCTGCGGGCGTCCACCGCCGCGCGGTCGTCGTCGAGTGCGATCACCGATCCGGCCAACCGGGCGATCACCGTCGTCGCGCCGTACGCGGGTTCGGACCTCGACGCCGATTTCGTCATCCTGGTCGCCAACCAGGCCAGGACGGTCGGAGCCGAGCAGGCGCGAGCGGCCCGCGACCGGGCCACCGAAGCGAGGCTGGCGGCGGATCAGGCCGCCGAAGCCGCTGCTCGGGCGCAAAAAGAGGTGAAACCCGCGTTCGAAGCGGCGGCACGGGCAGCGGCATCAGCCGCCGCCGCCGCGAACTCGGCGGCCGAAGCGCAGGAAGCGGCAGCCGTCGCCGCGGCCGAAGGCGCGCTGGCTCGCGCCGCGGGTGAACGGGCGAACGCGGCGGACGCGGCCGCCCGTGCGGACGCGCAGACCGCGCGAGCCGCGGCCAACGAGGCCAACGCCGACGCCGCCATCGCCGGCCGGAGCGCCGCCGCGGCGGAACGCGAGGCACAGGCGGCGAGGGACTCGGCGTCGCGTGCCGAACGGGACGCTCAACTCGCCAGGGACGCGGCGACCGCCGCCGAAGCCTCGGCGGCCGAAGCCAGGACCGCGGCCGACCGGGCGGAAGAACACGCGCGCAACGCGGCCGCCGCCGCGGAACGGGCACGTCAAAGCGCGACCGAAGCACAGCAAGCCGCCGACCGCGCGGAGGAACAGCAACGAAAGGACGAAGAGGAAGCGAGACGCCGCGCGGCGGCGGAGACCGGGGCCGGGCTGCCCGATCTGAGCCAAGAAGAAGTCGCCATGCTCTCGACGACCGAATTCGGCCGGATGCTGCTGGACGAGTACCGCCAGGCCGCCGAGCAGTCGAAGAACGGCGGCAGTGTGACGGCCTTCCTGGTGGAGGTCGGGGCCGAAGTCCTGCTCGAGGTGATCGGCTGGCGTGACGCGGAGCGGTGCTTCGGCGAAGGCAACATCGAGGCCTGCATCTGGACCGTGGTCAACGTGGCGTCGATCGTCGTCGTCTTCCTGAAGCTGCCGAAGGTCGCTTCGGCGGTCGTGAAGATCATCCAGAACATTTCCAAGTTCTTGAACAGGTCCGCGATCTTCCGCAAGGTCGCGGCCAAGGTCACCCCGATCTTCAAGACCGTCCGCAAATGGTGCAAGCGGCTCTCCGAAGTCCCGGTGGCCGCCGCCAAGACAGCGGATCTCCCGGACTTCACCTGCGGGCTCGTCGACTACGACAGCGGCGGGATGTCGTCCATCGCGATGGACGCGAGGATCGAGTCCGGCTTCGGGATCAGCCGCAACATCGCCGTCGCCTATCTGGAAGGCTGGACCAACCCCGATGGCAGGTACCCGAACTACGTGATCGGTTTCAGCGCGGGCGACGACCACCACTCGGAGAAGGACATCGTCGAGAAGGTGCGAGCCAAGGGGAAGAACCCGAAAATGATCAAGGCGCTATACAGTGAGCGAGAGCGGTGTCCCGATTGCGCACGGGACTGGCTCCCCGAAATGGCCGATGATCTCGTCTTCTCCTTCTCCGTGAACTGGACGGGCATACCGGAGATCGACACGGGTTACAAGCAGATCCTGCAGGGCTACATGCGGAAGGCCTACCGGAAACGCGGAATCAACTTCCCCGGTGCGCTGGTCGCCGAAACCAAGGAGGAACGCGTGCTCGTGGGTGCCGGATGACGTCGCCGCGCCGGGTCTCCCCCGCCGAACAGGAACGGCTGCTCGCACTGGGCGGCCGGACCGCGGCCGTCCTGCGGGAAGCGGGCTTCCGGGTGATCGCCGAACCGGACCTCACCGGCCTCAGCGACGAGGGCGGCGCGGCGATCGACGTGGACCTCTTCCCAGGAGGAAGCGGCGTCTACGTGAACTGGCTGATGAACGTCGCCTGGCAGGAGGAGGTCCACCGGCACCTGACGGCCGGGGAGTTCGAGCATCCGAGGGTGCGGCAGCTGAACGCGGCACACGCGGCGGTGAGGGCGGCGCTCACCGCGGTCCTCTCCGCCGCGGGCCTCACCGTGGTGCCGAGCAAGGACGACATGCGGCCGCTGGAGCTGCGGGTCGTCGACTGACGGTTCACCGACACCCGAAACGCCATTAGA
This sequence comes from Amycolatopsis orientalis DSM 40040 = KCTC 9412, assembly GCF_000478275.1. Lineage (GTDB taxonomy): Bacteria > Actinomycetota > Actinomycetes > Mycobacteriales > Pseudonocardiaceae > Amycolatopsis > Amycolatopsis orientalis. The sequence goes on along the minus strand of NZ_ASJB01000055.1, from coordinate 57,480 downwards.
GGACTAAACGCGGGACCCCTGACACGCGTGAAGGCCCCCTTCCCTCGGATCAACCGAGGGAAGGGGGCCTTCACGCGTTTCTCGCCAGGCGCTAGTGCCCGGAAGTGATCTCCTTGCGCTCCTGCGAGGGTTCACCGCCGATGTCGTCGACCTTGCCGTTGCCGTGCCCGTTGGCCCGGGCGCGCTCCAGCGCGATCGTCTCCTCGACCGGGTCCGGCGACCAGACCGAACCCGCGACGGCGTGCCCGGCCGAGCCGAGCTTGTTCATCTTCTTCGGCACCGACGCGCCCTGGTACTCGAGCGGCAGCGGGTGGCCGTGGTCGTCCACCGGGCCGAGGGGCTGGTGGATTTCGATGAACTCACCGTGCGGCAGGCGCTTGATGATGCCGGTTTCGACACCGTGCTCCAGCACCTCGCGGTCGGCCCGCTGCAGGCCGAGGCAGATCCGGTAGGTGATGTAGTACGCCAGCGGCGGCAGCAGCAGCACGCCGATCCGGCCCGCCCACGTCGTCGCGTTCAGCGAGATGTCGAAGGCGAACGCGATGATGTCGTTGAAGCCCGACAGCATGATGACCGCGAAGAAGGTCAGGGCCATGATGCCCAGCGAAGTCCGGACCGGGACGTCGCGGGGACGCTGCAGCAGGTTGTGGTGCGCGGTGTCCTTGGACAGCTTTCGCTCGATCCAGGGATACATCACCAGCAACCCGATCAGCAGCGGCATCCCGACCGCGCCGGGGAAGAACACCGCCGGGACCGTGTAGTTCCCGAGGTAGAGCTCCCACGCGGGCCAGATCCGCAGCATGCCGTCGGCCCAGGCCATGTACCAGTCAGGCTGCGAACCCGCCGAGACCTGCGCCGCGTTGTACGGGCCGATGTTCCAGATCGGGTTGATCTGGAAGAGGCCCGACATCAGCGCGATGACGCCGGTGACCAGCGCGAAGAACGCACCGCCCTTGAGCGCGAAGACCGGCATGATGCGGACGCCGACGACGTTGGTCTCCTTGCGGCGCACGCCAGGGAACTGCGTGTGCTTCTGGTACCAGACGAGCGCGAGGTGCGCGGCCACCAGGCCGAGCATGATGCCCGGCAGCAGCAGGATGTGGATCGTGTACAGGCGCGGGATGATCTCGTTGCCGGGGAACTCCCCGCCGAACAGCGCCCAGTGGATCCAGGTGCCCATGACCGGCACCGAAAGCACGATGCCCGACAGGGTCGCGCGGATACCGGTACCGGAGAGCAGGTCGTCCGGGAGCGAGTAGCCGAAGAAGCCCTCGAACATGCCCAGGACCAGCAGCAGCGCACCGATGACCCAGTTCGCCTCACGCGGGCGCCGGAACGCGCCGGTGAAGAAGATCCGGAACATGTGCACCATCATCGAGGCCACGAAGATCAGCGCGGCCCAGTGGTGCAGCTGCCGGACGAACAGGCCGCCGCGGACGTCGAACGAGATGTCGAGCGTGGTCGCGAAGGCCCGCGACATCTCGACGCCCTGCAGACCGGTGTAGCTGCCGTTGTAGACGACCTCCTCCATGGAGGGGTCGAAGAACAGCGTGAGATAGACACCCGACAGCAACAGGATGATGAAGCTGTAGAGCGCGATCTCGCCGAGCAGGAACGACCAGTGCGTCGGGAACACCTTGTTGAGCTGGTGTCGCATGCCCTTGGCCAGGTGATACCGGTCGTCGGCCCACTTCGCACCAGCGCCCGCGGCCTTCTCGACCGGGTTCGTCCCCTTTGTCGGGGTGGTGAGTGAACTCATGACTTACGCTCCCAAAAGGCCGGTCCGACGGCCTCGTTGAAGTCTCCGCGCGCGATCAGGTAGCCCTCTTCGTCCACTGTAATCGGAAGCTGGGCCAGCGGCCGCGTCGCCGGTCCGAAAATCGGCTTGGCGTAGTGGAGCGCGTCGAACTGCGACTGGTGGCAGGGGCAGAGGATGCGGTTGGTCCGCTGCTCGTACAGGGAGGTCGGGCAGCCCACGTGGCTGCAGATCTTCGTGTACGCGTAGTAGTCGCCGAAGTTGTAGTCCTCCTGGCCCTGACGCTTGACGACCTTGGCGGCGTCGGTCGGGCGGAGGCGGATCAGCATGACCGGGTTGTCGACACGCTTGAAGGCGGCCGACAGCGCGTGCTCGTCTTCACGCTCGGACTCGCGGAACGGGAAGACCGTCTCCATGGCGCCGGCGTCGAGGTCCTCGACCCTGACCAGGGAGACCTCGTGCGGACGACCGGTGTTGCGGCGGAGGTAGACCTTCTCTTCCGGGAAGTTCTTCTTCCAGCCCGAGTGCCACAGGGAATCGCGGTTCTCGGTGTCCTTCCACGGGTCCTTGATGAAGGAACCGATCGGCAGCGCCGCGACGGCGAGGCCGAGCACACCGGCACCGGCGCCCGCGGACCGCTTGATCAGCGAACGGCGCGCGATGGTGCTGCTGGTGCCCGATTCGGCCAGCTGGGCCAGGATGGTGGCCTTGTCGACCTCCTTGGACCCGCCGTCCCCGCGCTCCTGCACCGAGACCTCGGCCGGGATGAACTTCTTGGTGTAGAGGATGACGCCGACACCGAGGCTGAGGACGGCGAGCCCGAGGGTGATCCCGAGCAGCGGCGTGTACAGCGTGTACTTGGTGTAACCGGTCGTCCCCGGCTCCTTGTACTCGAACCAGTGCGGCCACGCGACGAGGACCACGAACGCGAGGCCGGACAGCGCGGCCAGCACGAACCAGAGGGCGACGACGCGCTCGGCGCGCTTCTCCGCCCGCGTCCCCTCGACCGGCCACGGCTTCGGGTACTCGACGATCTCGACCCCGTCGAGCGCGGTACCCAGCTTGACCAGCTGGTCGCGATCCATGTCCGCCAACTCCGCCTCTGTCGGCGGCTTCGGCCCTTCGGCGCTCATGCCTTCGATCCAATCCACAACGTCACGCCGATCAGCGCGGCGATCCCGACGATCCACGCGATCGCGCCCTCCGAGGCCGGGCCAAGTCCGCCGAGCGAGCTACCGCCGGGTGAGTTGTTCCCGTGACTCACGGACTTCACGAACGCGATGATGTCCTTCTTCTCCTCCGGCGACAGCTGCCGGTCGGAGAACTTGGGCATGTTCTGCGGCCCGGTGAGCATCGCGGTGTAGATCTGCTCTTCCGTGGCCGGGTCCAGGTTCGGGGCGAACTTGCCCGACGAGAGCGCACCGCCGCGGCCGGTGAAGCCGTGGCACGAGGCGCAGTTGAGGCGGAAGAGCTCGCTGCCGCGTGCGACGTCCTCGCCGCGCAGCGCGTCACCCTTCTCGGTGGGACGCTGCGCGCCGCCGCCGTTGGCCTGGATGTAGGCACCCAGCGCGTTGATCTCGGCCTCGGACAGCTTCGGCGGCTTCCGCTGCGCCTGGGCTTCCTGGCGCACGGCGGGCATGCGGCCGGTGGAGGTCTGGAAGTACACGGCCGCGTCGCCGATGCCGATGAGGCTCGGGCCCCGGTCCTGGACGCCCTCGAGCTTCGGCCCGTGACATTCGATACACGTGTTGTTGTAGAGCTTCTCGCCCTCGCGCAGGAGGGCGGATTCGCCCTGCGCCTGCGCGGTCTGCGGCTCCGGGGCGAAAACGGCGTACAACCCGCCCACGCTGAGCAGCGCGATCCCGAGCGCCAGCGCGCCGGCGAACCGCCTGCGAGCCTTCGACCGCTTGCGGAAGCGGCGCTCCGTGTTGTCCTTGCTGGAGGTCATCTTGCGGCAACCCTTGCTGTCAGTTCAGGCCGATAGGTCGTGGTGGCGGCTTCGTTCACGGAAGGATGTAGATCACCGCGAACAGGCCCACCCACACGATGTCGACGAAGTGCCAGTAGTACGACACGACGATCGCCGAGGTGGCCTGGGCCGGGGTGAACTTGCTCAGCTTGGTGCGGATGAGCAGGTACACGAACGCGATGAGCCCGCCGATGACGTGCAGGCCGTGGAACCCGGTCGCGAGGAAGAACACCGTGCCGAACGGGCCGGACGGGATCGTCATCCCCTCGTCGATCAGGTGGAGGTACTCGTAACCCTGGCCGCCGACGAAGATCGCGCCCATGATCAACGTGATGATGTACCAGCGTCGAAGGCCGAAGACATCGCCCTTTTCGGCGGCGAACACGCCGAACTGGCAGGTGAACGAGGACGCCACGAGGATCACCGTGAACGGGATCGCCAAGGCGACGTTCAACTCGAACGGCTCACCGTGCAGCGGCGGCGGCCACTGACCGGTGGCGTTCTGCGCCTTCACGGTGAAGAACATGGCGAACAGTCCGGCGAAGAACATCAGTTCGCTGGACAGCCACACGATGGTGCCGACACTGACCATGTTCGGCCGGTTCAGCGAGTGGACCCGCTGGCTGATGGTGGGAGCTGCCGTTGTCACGCGTCGCATTATGTCCTCTCACGCACGGGGCCCGCCGGGTGGGTCCACGGCAAGTCGCGTGCGTGTCGGGTCACATCTGAACGAAAGTGGGAACAGGGCTACTCATGGGTTTACTAGATCGGCTTCGTGACCTGGTCAAGAAGCAGGACCGCCCAGGTCTGACCGTCGACACGCCCGGCGTGGAGATCGTCGTGGAAGCCTTCGACCCCGCCGAGGCGGACTCTTCGGCGTTGCGGAGATCACCCGCTTGGGTCGCCGAAGCACCGGCGATCCTGCGCCACCACTTGAAACTGCCGCCCGAAAAGGTGGCGGAGGCGACTTCGATCCTCGCCCAGGACGGCTGGGAGCTGCGGGAACAGGGGCCGGACGGCGACCTCACGCTGGCGCACGCGGTGCGTGTCCAGGTCCTCGACGCGCTGCACTGCGCGCAGGAACGGTCACGGATGGCGGGACTCGCGCAGCGGCTCGGCGGCGACTCGCTGGGCTGGGACGCGCTCCAGCCGTCGGGTGCGTCCACGTGATGTCGGTCATGGCGGATAACATCGCCGGTGTCGAGATGACTAGACGAGGCGGAGGCGCGCTCATGGGCGAGCAGGCGATGCGGATCCTGGTGTTCAGCCACAAGGCGGAGGTGCGCGAGGCGATCATCAACGCCGTCGGCCGCCGGCCCGCCGCCGACCTCGGCCGGGTGGACTACACCGAGGCTTCCGGCATCTCCGAGGTCCTCGTCGAGATGGACGCGGGCAACGTGGACCTGGCCATCCTCGACGGCGAGGCGCAGCCGACCGGCGGCATCGGGTTGACCCGCCAGCTCAAGAACGAGATCGAGGACTGCCCGCCGATCGTGGTGTCGGTGCGACGGAAGGACGACCGCTGGCTCGCGACCTGGTCGCAGGCCGACGCGGTGCTGGTCCACCCGCTCGACCCGCTGACCGCCGCCGAGACGGTCGCCGACGTACTGCGCGCCCGGCGGGTGCCGGTCGTGCACGGCTGACCCGATGGGCGCGGCAGCCAAGACCTGGCCGTCCCTGCTCAACCAGCTCATCGCGCGGACGGACCTGTCCGAGGAGGACACCGCGTGGGCGATGGACCAGATCATGAGCGGGGCGGCGACGCCCTCCCAGATCGCCGGGTTCGCCGTCGCGCTGCGGGCGAAGGGCGAGACACCGGCGGAGATCTCCGGCATGGCCGACGCCATGCTGGCGCACGCCAAACGGGTGACGATCGACCGGCCGTCGGTGGACATCGTCGGCACCGGCGGCGACCGGTCCAATTCGGTCAACATCTCCACCATGGCCACCGTGGTGACCGCCGCGGCGGGCGCGCCGGTGGCGAAACACGGTAACCGGAGCGCGTCGTCGAAGTCCGGCGCGGCCGACGTGCTGGAAGAGCTGGGCGTCACCATCGACCTGCCGCCCGAGACGGTCCAGCGCAGCGTGAACGAACTGGGCATCGGCTTCTGCTTCGCGCCGAAGTTCCACCCCGCCCTGCGCCACGCCGGCCCGACGCGGGGCGAACTCGGCGTGCCGACGACGTTCAACCTGCTGGGCCCGTTGACCAACCCGGCGCAGCCGCGTAGTTCGCTGATCGGCTGCGCCTACGAGGACAAGACCCGCGTGCTGGCCGAGGTGTTCGCGCGCCGCGGGATGACCGTGCTGCTCGTGCGCGGCGACGACGGGCTCGACGAGATCACCACCACGACCACCAGTTCGGTGTGGGTGGTCTCCGGCGGTGAGATCACGGAGCGCAGCTTCGACCCGTCGTCGCTGGACGTCCCGCGGGCGACCGCGGAGGACCTGCGCGGCGGCGACGCGGCGCACAACGCCGAGGTGTTCCGCCAGGTGATGGCCGGGAAGACCGGTCCGGTGCGGGACGCGGTGCTGCTCAACTCGGCCGCCGCGCTGGCCGCTTTCGCCGGTTTCTCGGGGTCGCTGGAAGACGATCTGGCGGCCGGGCTCGCGCGGGCCGCCTCGGCCATCGACTCGGGCGCCGCCGCCGACCTGCTGAACCGGTGGATCGCCTTCGCCTGACCCCACGCTCAACCCGGCGGACTCTCTCCTGGCGTGCCATGAAAGGTCCTTTCCTTGCAAATTTTGCAAGGAAAGGACCTTTCATGGCACGGGTATGACCGCCTAAGAGGCGGTGCTGAACCGCGCCCGGTAAGCCGAAGGCGTCAGCCCCGTAGCCCGCCGAAGCTGCGTACGCAGGTTCGCGGCGGTACCGAAGCCCGACGCCCGCGCCACCCGGTCCAGCCGCTGCTCGCCGCGCTCGATCAGCCGGCACGCCAGCGCGATCCGTTCCGTCGTGAGCCACGCCAGCGGCGTCGTCCCCAGTTCGGCCCGGAACCGCCGGTGCAGCGTCGCTTGGCTGGCCGCCGCCCGCGCGGCGAGGTCGGCGACGGTGAGCGGCCGGTCCAGTCGTTCGCGGGCCCATTCGAGCACCGGCGCGAGCGAGGTGTCCGGCACCGACGGCACCGGACGCTCGACGAACTGCCGCTGGCCACCGTCGCGGTGCCCGGCGAACACGAGGCGGCGGCTCACCGCGTTGGCGACCTCGGCGCCGTGGTCGCGGCTGATCAGGTGCAGGCCCAGGTCCAGCGCGGCCGCGCTGCCCGCCGCGGTCAGGACGTCGCCGTCGTCGACGAACAGGACGTCCGGCTCCAGCCGGACCTCGGGGAACAGGGTGCGGAACAGCCCGGCCCATTTCCAGTGCGTCGTCGCGCGCCGTCCGTCCAGGACACCCGCCCGCGCGAGGGTGAAGGCGCCGGTGCAGAAGCTCACCAGCCGGGCTCCCCGCGCGGCCGCGTCGCGGATGGCCGCCAGCACCGGTTCCCCGACCGGGAGTTCCGGTTCTGGCCGGTTGGGCACGATCACCGTGTCGGCGGATTCCAGCGCCTCGAGTCCGGCGATCCCGGTGAGGGTGAACATCCCCAGGTGCATGCGCACGGACGGCTCGGCGGCGCACAGCGTGAAGTCGTACCAGGGCCGGTCCAGTTCCGGCCGACGCAGGCCGAAGAGCTCGGTCGCGACGCCCATCTCGAAGGGGTTGGAGCCCTCGTCGACCAGGACGGCGACCCTGTGCGAAAAGACCCGGTGCGAGAAATCATGCGACATATGCGATTCCTAGCACTCACCGCCGCGCCGGTCCAGCGGCCAGGATCGGTTCATGAGCAAGCAGCCGATCGATCTGGGAACCGCACTGGCCGGATTCGACGAGATCTGGAGCCCGCGGATCGTCGCCCACGTCAACGACTACGACGTCCGCCTCGCCAAGGTCGCGGGCGAGCACGTCTGGCACGTCCACGAGAACACCGACGAGTTCTTCCACGTCCTCGACGGCACTTTGGACATCGCGTTGCGCGAGGAGGCGGGCGAACGCGTCGTCACGCTGCCCCGCGGCTCGGTGTTCGTCGTCCCGCGCGGCACCTATCACAAACCGTCCTCAGTGGACGGTGCGGCACTGTTGCTGTTCGAACCGACCGGGACGCTCACGGTCGGGGACGCGCACGAGGAGGTCCCCGAGTACGTCGACGTCACCGTCGGGCACGACATTTCCGTTCAGCCGGCGGAAAACGTCTTGCGGTAGGCGCTCGGACTGGTGCCGCGGAGCTTGCCGAACTGGTGCCGCAGCGCGGCGGCGGAGGCATACCCGCAGGCGACCGCGATGTCCTCAATGGACAGACGGCCTTCTTCGAGCAGTGCCTGCGCGCGATCGAGGCGGCGTTCGGTGAGCCATCGGTGCGGTGTCGTGCCGGTGGCCGCCGAGAACCGGCGCAGGAACGTGCGCTCCCCCAGACCGCTGCGGCGGGCGAGTTCCGCGATGGTGAACGGCCGGTCCAGCCGCCGCTCGATCCATTCGAGGGCTTCGGCGAGCACCGTGTCGTCCGGCGCGGCGGTCTCGGGGACGGGCGCCTGCACGAACTGCGCCTGCCCACCGGCCCGATGCGGGGCCGCGACCATCCGCCTGGCCAGCGTGGTGGCCGCGGCGACGCCGCGCAGTTCGCGCACCAGATGCAGGCACAGATCGACGGCGGCGACGGTCCCCGCGCTGGTGAGGACGCCGCCGTCGTCGACGTACAACGCCTTCGGATCGACCTTCGCCGTCGGGAACCGCGATCGGAACTCCTGCTCGTAGACCCAGTGCACGGTGCAGTTGCGGCCGTCGAGGAGTCCCGCGTAGCCGAGTGAGAAGACGCCCGCGCAGAAGCCCGCGACCCAGGCGCCCCGGCCCGCGGCGTCGCGCAGGACCTCGAGAACCGGCTCCGGCGGGCTCGCGCTGCGCGGCGCGCAGGTCGGGACGATCAGCAGATCGGCGGACGCCGCGAAGTCCAGGCTTTCCAGCCCGTCGAGCCCGAAACCGGACCAGCTCCGCACGGCGCCGCCCCCGGGCGAACAGACGGCGAAGTCCCAGCCCTCGATGCCGTCGGCGCTGCGATCGGTGCCGAACACCTCACAAGCGACGCCGAGTTCGAACGGCGAGACCTGGTCGGCGAGCACCACCGCGACCTTCTTCACGTCCATTCCGGCAGTGTGTCACAAGTTTTGCGGTCGATGTCATCTCTGACACTGGTCGGCCGGGCGCCCGAGGCCGAAAGTGGTCGCCATGAACAAGAACAACCCCCTCCTCCAGTGGACGGCCGCGATGGCGCTGTCCGGCACGATCGGCGCCGTCGTCCTCGAAAGCGGCGCCGACGCGCCCGCCGTGGCGTTCGCGAGGAGTCTCGTCGGCGGCCTGCTGCTCCTGGTGTGGAGTGCCGCGCGCGGCTGGCTCCGGCCCTGGACGCTCACCCGCCGCGACCTGTGGCTCGCCGTCCTCGGCGGCCTGTTCCTGGTCGGGAACTGGGTGCTGCTGTTCGCCTCCTACGCGCTTTCGTCGATCTCGGTCAGCACCGTCGTCTACCACACGCAACCGCTGATGCTGGTCGGTCTCGCCGCGGCGTTCCTCGGCGAGAAGATGGCGAAGAGCCAGCTGGTCCGGGCGCTGATCGCGTTCGGCGGAGTGACCCTCATCTCACTGTCCGCACACGGCGTCGACGGCAAACCCGTGCGGCTGGAGGGCATCGCGCTCGCCCTCGGCGCGGCCGCGCTCTACGCCGGCGCCTCGTTCGTCGCGAAGCAGCTCAAACACCTGCGCCCGCACGTCCTGGCGGCCGTCCAGCTGGTGACCGGGACGATCGTGCTGGCACCCGCGCTGCTCGTCACGCCGCTGCCCACGGACACCTCAGGGCTGTTGTGGCTGGTCCTGCTGGGGACGGTGCACACCGCGCTGATGTACGTCCTGATGTACGCGAGCATCGGCAAGCTGCCGACCACGACCGTGGCGCTGCTGTCCTACGTCTACCCCGTGGTCGCGGTGGTGGTCGACGTCCTCGCCTACGGCCACCGGCCGACCTGGCCGGAGGGCGTGGGGATGCTGGCCGTCCTGGCCGCGGCGCTCGCACCGAAGCGCGCTCCCAAGCCCGCGCCCGAGGCGCCCCATCCAGCCCGCATTTAGTCCTCTGAATGCGAATGAATGCGAAACGGCGCCCCGATCCGAAGACCGAGGCGCCGTTTCGACGTCAGAACGTCACTCGTGGTTGGGACCGGTGTGGTACTCGAAGACCAGCCCGCCGATGGCGACGATCACCAGGCCCAGCGCGATGATCAGCAGCCAGACGTGGAAGAACGCGAGCGCGACACCGGTCAGCGCGGCGGCCGCCGCGAGACCGATCGGCCAGTAGCTGCCGGGGCTGAAGAAGCCCAGCTCACCGGCGCCGTCGCTGATCTCGGCGTCTTCCCGGTCCTCCGGCCGCGGCTCGATGCGCCGCGCCACGAACTGCAGGTAGCTGCCGGCCAGGAAGGCCAGGCCACCGGTGAGGATCAGGGCCACCACACCGACCGGCTCGACGCCGTCCCGGGTCATCGTTCCGGTCATGTACGCGTAGATACCCGCCACGACGACGGAGAAGACCGCGACGAGGAAGAAAATCCGTCCTTCGACCTTCATGGACGTTGCCTCACTCCTGTTTCGGGCTCGAACAGCCGGGTCAGTTGGACGCGACCCGCGCGGTGCGGTCGGTGTTGAACGGGGTGGTGGTGACGGCGTAGGGCGCGCACAGGTCGCCGCAGTTCATCGCCGTCAGCGCCTCGGACGCCGTGTTCGGCTTGCCGCTCTTCGGGTTCACCGTGCCGCGAAGCTGGATGTACTGCGCGTACTTGTCCGGCGACAGGGCCCTGACCTCGAAGTTCATCCCCGAGTGGTAGGTGCCGCACAGCTCGGCGCACCGGCCGACGAACGAACCTTCCCGGTCGATCGAGTTCTGGAAGGTGAAGTCCTGGTTGTTCTTCTCCGGGTCCGGCATGACGTCCCGCTTGAAGTGGAACTCCGGCACCCAGAACGAGTGGATGACGTCCGCCGACCGCAGGTTGTACTGGATCGTCTTGTTCGTCGGCAGGACGAGCAGCGGGATCTCGGTCGAGCTGCCGACCGTGGTGATCTCGGGGTCGTCGTGGTTCTTGGAGTCGCTCTTGTACTTGAACTCCCAGTTCCACTGGAACGCGACGATGTCGACCGTGACGTCCGGGTTGTCCGTCTCGGCGAGCACGCGGTTCTCGGTGGTCGCGGTGAAGAAGAACAGCACGCAGACCATGATCGTCGGGACGACGACCGTGAAGATCTCCAGCGGGATGTTGTACTGGAACTGACGGGGCAGTTCCTCCTCCGCGCCGTCGGCGGTCTTCTTCTTGCGGTGGAAGATCGCGGTCCAGAAGATCAGCGCCCAGACGATGACACCGACGGCCAGCGCCGCGACGACCGTCCACGTCCACAGGGTGCGCATGTCGTGCGCCTGCGGGGTCACCCCGACCGGCCACCCGAAGCGAAGGATCTCGTCCCCGGAACAGCCCGTCGCGGTCAGCATCACCAACGCCGCGAGCGCTGCGATGCGACCAGCCCGTTTAACGGGGGTGCGCTCTGGATTTCCCACTGCGCCTTGCCCTTTCACCCAGAGCCTCCTCGACCGATCTTCTTGTTCACGCGGAGCCTAGCCGAGTTGTGGCGCCACGCTGACCAAGGGGTGACCCCAACACGCGTATCCCCCACCACATCCGGGTGTACCCACACCCAGGCATCGGGTGTACCCACACCCGGGCATACTGGGCCCTTCTCCCCCGCTCGGCCACAACAAGAGGTGTGTGAACTAGACGTGTGCGGCCTGCTTGGACTGATCTGTTCGACCGAAGCCGACGCGGCCGGCGCCCGCGAGGCGGTCGACACCGCCATGCGCTGCCAGCGGCACCGCGGTCCTGACGAGCACGACACCTGGGCCGACGCCGAAGTGGTCTACGGCTTCAACCGGCTGGCCTTCATCGACGTCGATCACGCCCACCAGCCGCTGATCTGGGGCCCGCCGGAGGCTCCTGAGCGCTACACGCTGAACTTCAACGGAGAGATCTACAACTACAAAGAGCTGCGCGACGAGCTGGCCGCCGAGCACGGTGCGAAATTCGCCACAGAAGGTGACGGCGAGGCGATCGTCGCGGCGTACCACTACCTCGGCGACGACGCGGTGAAGAAGCTGCGCGGCATGTTCGCCTTCATGATCTGGGATTCCCAGGAGAAGGTCGTCTTCGGCGCGCGCGACCCGTTCGGGATCAAACCGCTGTTCTACGCCGCCGGCCCCGGCAAGATCGCCTTCTCGAGTGAGAAGAAGAGCCTGCTGGAGCTTTCGAGCGTGCTCGGCGTCGAGGACAAGCTGGACCGCAAGGCCCTGCAGCACTACCTGGTGCTGCAGTACGTGCCAGAGCCCGAGTCGCTGCACACCGGGATCCGCCGCGTCGAGTCCGGGACGTCCTTCCGGGTCGTCCCGGGCGGCGAGGTCGAGTTCACCCGCTACTTCCACCCGCAGTTCACCGCGAAGCCGGTCAACGGCCAGGCCGAGGCGGAGGCGCTGTACGAGCGCATCGCCGACGCGATGCGCGACTCGGTCGGCAAGCACATGATCTCCGACCCGGACGTCACCGTCGGCGCCTTCCTGTCCGGTGGCATCGACTCGACCGCCACCGCGACGCTGGCCAAGGAGCACAACCCGAACCTGATCGCGTTCACCAGCGGTTTCGATCGCGAGGGCTACTCCGAGGTCGACGTCGCCGCCGAGACGGCCGCAGCCATCGGGGTCAAGCACGTGGTCCGGGTGGTGTCGGCGGAGGAGATGATGGAGGCGCTGCCGCTCATCGTCTGGTACCTCGACGACCCGGTGGCCGACCCGGCGCTCGTGCCGCTGTGGTTCATCGCCCGCGAGGCGCGTAAGCACGTCAAGGCGGTGCTGTCCGGCGAAGGTGCCGACGAGCTCTTCGGCGGCTACACCGTCTACAACGAGCCGATCTCCCTGGCGCCGTTCGAAAAGATCCCCGGCGGGATGCGCAGGATCCTCGGGAAGGTCTCCACGAAGATTCCCGAGGGCACTCGCGGCAAGGACCTGCTGCGGCGCGGGGCGCTGCCGCTGGAGGACCGTTACTACGGCAACGCCCGCAACTTCCGCGACGACCAGCTTCGCAAGGTGCTGCGTACTTACGAGGAAGGCGTCGGCTTCAAGGACGTCACCGCTCCCTGGTACCAGGTCTCCGAGGGCTGGGACCCGGTCGCGCGGATGCAGCACGTCGACCTGTTCACCTGGCTGCGCGGCGACATCCTGGTCAAGGCCGACAAGGTGACCATGGCCAACTCGCTGGAACTGCGCGTGCCGTTCCTCGACTCCGAGGTGTTCAAGGTCGCCGCGACCATTCCCGTCGACCAGAAGCTCACGCACGGGACCAGCAAGTACGCGCTGCGCCAGGCGCTGGCGAAGATCATCCCGGCGCATGTGCTGAACCGGCGCAAGCTCGGCTTCCCGGTGCCGATCCGGCTGTGGCTGCGCGACGAGATGTACGACTGGGCCAAGGGCATCATCTCGGACTCGCAGACCGGCGAACTGCTCGACAAGAACGCCGTCCTGGCGCTGCTCGACGAGCACAAGGCCGGCCAGCACGACCGCAGCCGTCAGCTGTGGGCGCTGCTGGTGTTCATGCTGTGGCACGGCATCTTCGTCGAGAACCGCATCAAGCCCGAGGTGCCGGAGCCTGTCTACCCGGTGAAGCTCTAGTCACGACTCGCCATGCCGGCCTTCACCGTTCAGGGGGTGAAGGCCAGCATGGAGGGATGGACTTCGTCCTCGTGCACGGCACGACGCAGAGCCCGGCGAGCTGGGGCCGGGTGGCCAAGCTGCTCACCGCCGCCGGGCACCGCGCGATCGCGGTGGACCTGCTGACGCCGGAAGACCTGCCGGTCGAAGGGTACGCCCAGCACGTGCGGGACCAGTACGACGGCGAACGGCCGGTCGTGGTGGCCCATTCCGGGACCGGGGTGCTGCTTCCCGCGATCGCCGAAGCGCTCGGCGCGCGGTCGCTGGTGTGGGCCGCCGCCTACATCCCCGACTTCACGGGCGGCCGGTGCCTGCGGGACGAGGCCCGCGCCTTGCTCGAACCGGACTGGATCGGCGTGGATCCGGCCGCGGAGCCCGCGAAGGCGTCGGAGTTCCTCTTCCACGACTGCGATCCCGAGACCGAACGGCTGGCACTGGACAGTGTGCGGCTGTTCAGCCCCGAAGTCCTCGCGACGCATCCCGCCGGGCCAGCGCCCGAGGTCCCGTCGACGGTGATCGTCCCCACCCGCGATCGCACGCTGAGGCCGGACTGGATGCGCCAGGCCGCCAGGGAACGGCTCGGCGTCACCGCGATCGAGATCGATGCCGGGCACTGCCCGCATCTGTCCCGGCCCGCCGAGATCTGCGGGATCCTGACCGGTTCACGGCGTTAGGCACTTTAGAGACTCGGTGAGCCAGGCGTCGTACCATGCCTCGAAGGTCGGCGTGGGCCCTAGATCGATCACTTCGTCCGGGCCTGGGCGGCCCGAGCGGGCGGCGTGGGCGGTCATCCAGCCCCACTCGTCCATGTCCCACAGCGATCCCGCCAGTTCGCCGGTGGTGACCAGCATCGTGAAACCGCTGCAGCCCTGTTCGCTGATGGCGACACAACCAGACAGGTCGGGCCCCACCTCGATGCCCTTGAACCAGCGGCCCTCGGGATCGCGCTGCCAGTCACGCCACTCCTGATGAACCTGGTGAGCGTCCGCCGCTGTGAACGGGAACTCCTCGGCCGGCTTCAGGTCCTCGGACCACTCTCGCAGCTCGGCCATGTCCAGCAGGCCGTGATAGGGCCCGGCACCGGCGCCGACCCGGCGGAGAAAGTCGCGATAGCCGGCCGGGAACTCGACGCCGAGATCGGCCTCGACGGCCGAGATCTCAGCTTCGTCCTGCGGTTCGCTGCGATACAGATGCGTGTACGCGCCGAAGATCACGAACTCGTCGTCGTACCGGCGCAGATGGTGAAGAGACTCGGGGAGGTCTTCCTCGATCGCGCGCAGTCGCGCGAGTTTCGCGGCGAGGGCGTCGGTGTTCACCGGCACATTCTGCTGGAGATAACGCAGGTCAAGCGATCCATTAAGGCTGAAGGGGCCCTTCACCGCGTCTCACGCGGTGAAGGGCCCTTTCGTCGCATCAGATGAGGGGAAAGTCCCCTTCAGCTCACGCGGGCAGGATCGCGGCGATCTCCTCGGCGGATTCCGGACCGAAGGCCTCCTTGAGCCGGCCCAGGGCGTCTTCGCGCTGGAAGGTCCACTCCTGCGTACCGACGGTCTCCAGCACGAGGACGGCGATCAGCGAGCCCAGCTGCGCCGAACGCTCCAGGCTGAGACCGCCGTCGATCCCGGCGATGAACCCGGCGCGGAAGCCGTCGCCGACGCCGGTCGGGTCGACCTTGCCGCGCTCCGGGACGGCGCCGATCTGCAGCGCGAGACCGTCCTTGCCGATGATCTCGACGCCCTTCTCCCCGAGCGTCGTGATCCGCATGCCGACGCGGTCGAGGACGTCGGCCTCGGTCCAGCCGGTCTTCTGGAGCAGCAGTTCCCATTCGTAGTCGTTGCTGAACAGGTACTTCGCGCCCTCGACGAACGAGCGCACCTGCTCGCCGTCCATCCTGGCCAGCTGCTGCGAGGGGTCGACGGCGAAGGGATAGCCGCGCTGGCGGCACTCCTCGGCGTGGCGGACCATGCCCTCGGGGTCGTCCGGGCTGATCAGCACGAGCGACAGCTCGCCGGCGTGCGTGGCAACCGGTTCGAGTTCGATGTTGCGGGATTCGGCCATCGCACCGGCGTAGAAGGTGGCGATCTGGCACAGGTCCTCGTCGGTGGTGCAGACGAAACGGGCCGTGTGCGCGATCTCGGACACCAGCACGCCCGCGGTGTCGACGCCGTGCCGCTCGAGCCACGAGCGGTAGTCGGCGAAGTCCGATCCCACCGCGCCGACCAGGATCGGGCTCTTGCCCAGCACACCGAGGCCGAAGGCGATGTTCGCGCCGATCCCGCCCCGCCGGACGACCAGGTCGTCGGCCAGGAAGCTCAGGGACACGCGGTGCAGCTGCTCGGCGATGAGCTGCTCGGCGAACCTGCCCGGGAAGTGCATGAGGTGGTCGGTTGCGATACTGCCGGATACTGCGATCCTGGCGCTGTCTGCCACCGGTTCTCCTTGATCGGTCGGCCTCGCCGAAACGAGGACGGCTAAGTTACCCGCAGGTCATGCCCCATACGGGTTGCTTCAGGCACGGCCATGAACACTACCGGTTGGTAGTGGTGTCCTCTTCGAACGCGAGTCATTAACTTGTCGTTCGTGACCACTTCCGCGTATCACCTCGAACCGGAATCCATCGGCGAACTCATCGCCGACTGCGCCGGTATCCCGTCGTCCCTCCAGGCCGAGAATCTGCCCCTGCCCCGGCAGATCGCCCCGCCCTGGACCGTGGACGAGCGGTGTCTCGCCCAGGTCGACGATCTGGACGCCTACGTCTGAGCCCGCGGCGGTACGAAGAACCGCGGGCATGAAGAAGGGCCGCGACCTGGGTGAGGTTCGCGGCCCTTCTTCATGCCCGGATGCGGCTCAGTGGAAGCTGTCGCCGCAGGCGCAGCTGCCGGTCGCGTTGGGGTTGTCGATCGTGAAGCCCTGCTTCTCGATCGAGTCGACGAAGTCGATCACGGCGCTCGACACGTACGGCGCGCTCATCCGGTCGACGGCCACGCGAAGCCCGTCGAAGTCACGGAACAGGTCGCCGTCGAGCGTGCGCTCGTCGAAGAACAGCTGGTAGCGCAGGCCCGCGCACCCACCGGGCTGGACGGCGATGCGCAGGTGCATGTCGTCACGGCCCTCCTGCTCGAGCAGGGCCTTCGCCTTGACGGCGGCGGCGTCGGTCAACGTGACGCCGTGGGTCTCCTCGGCGGTTTCGGCCTGAGCTGCGGCTGCCTGCTCAGCGGTCGTCATGGTTCTCCCTCTGGTCGAACTCGCTGCGGGTACTCGTCTTGCATCTGGTCCAACACGTCGGAGTCCCGATCTGTTCCCCTCCATGGTGACATATCGCTCGGCCTGGTGCGTGGCACCGTGACGCCTGCAACTACCCTGGTGAGGTGAGGTTCCTGCGCCGTAGCACCACAGACTCCGCCACGACCGACGCCGAGACGCCCGACACCGAGGCCGTCGAGGTCCAGGCCAAGGCCTATACGCCCGGAAAGGGCAAGGCCACGCCCAAGCGCCGCGAGGCCGAGGCCAAGCGCCGTGGTCCGGTGGCGCCCCCGCCGACCACCATGCGGGAGGCGATGAAGCGGAACAAGGAACTCCGCAAGTCCGCGAAGGCCGACCCGGAGTACAAGGCCAAGCAGCGCAACGCCGCGAAGGAACGTCGCGAGCGGATGATGGCGGGCGAGGACAAGTACCTGCTCCCGCGCGACCGCGGCCCGGTCAAGGCCTATATCCGTGACCTCGTCGACTCCCGGCGCAACCTGCTCGGTCTCTTCATGCCGCTCGCGATCCTGGTGTTCGTCGCCCTGCTGGTGCCGTACCCGGACGTGCAGCGCTACGCGACGCTGCTGTGCACCGTGATGCTGCTCGGCATGATCGTCGAAGGCGTGCTCAGCGGCCGCCGGATCGCGAAGATGGTCCGGCTGAAGTTCCCGAACGAGACGGTCAAGGGCGGTTCGGTCGGCTGGTACTCCTTCATCCGCGCGAGCCAGATCCGCAAGCTGCGCGTGCCCAAGCCGCGGGTCAGCCCCGGCGACAAGGTCTGAGCAGGCGATTCCCAGGTCGTTAGCGTGACTAACGGCTTGGGGTAGAGTCGCGTGCATGGAGTTCCGACGCCTCGGCCGCAGCGGCCTCAATGTCAGTGAGATCTCGTACGGCAACTGGCTCACCCACGGGTCCCAGGTGGAAGAGGACCAGGCCCAGGCCTGTATCAAGGCCGCGCTCGACGCCGGCATCACCACCTTCGACACCGCCGATGTTTACGCGAACACGGCCGCCGAATCGGTGCTCGGCCGCGGGCTGAAGGGCCTGCGCCGGGAAAGCCTGGAGATCTTCACCAAGGTCTACTGGCCGACCGGCCCCAAGGGCCCCAACGACCAGGGGCTGGGCCGCAAGCACATCATGGAGTCGGCGAACGCTTCGCTGAAGCGGCTCGGCACCGACTACGTCGACCTCTACCAGGCGCACCGGTTCGACCGGACCGTCCCGCTCGAAGAGACGTTCCTCGCCTTCGCCGACCTCGTCCGCCAGGGCAAGGTGCTCTACGTCGGCGTCTCGGAGTGGACCGCCGAGCAGATCACCCAGGGCGCCGCGATCGCACGTGAGCTGAAGGTGCCGCTCATCTCGAACCAGCCGCAGTACAACGCGCTGTGGCGGGTCATCGAGGCGCAGGTCGTCCCGGCGTCCGAACGTGAGGGCCTCAGCCAGATCGTCTGGTCGCCGATCGCGCAGGGCGTGCTCACCGGCAAGTACAAGCCCGGTCAGCCGCTGCCCGCGGGCTCCCGCGCGACCGACGAGAAGGGCGGCGCCAACATGGTCGCCCGCTTCCTCAACGACGACGTCCTCGAGCGCGTCCAGCGGCTGCAGCCGATCGCGGACAAGGCCGGTCTGTCGCTGGCCCAGCTGTCCGTGGCGTGGGTGCTGCAGAACCCGAACGTCGCTTCGGCGATCATCGGCGCTTCGCGGCCGGAGCAGGTGCACGAGAACGTGAAGGCGGCCGGCGTGAAGCTGGACGCGGATCTGCTCGCCGCGATCGACGAGGCCCTCGACGGCGTCGTCGAGACCGACCCGACACTGACCCGCTCCCCCTGATCCCCCGCATTCAGCCGACTGACTGCGGACGCTTTTCCCGCAGTCAGTCGGCTGAATGCGTCAGCCGCCAGTCGTCAGTCGCCGTGCACCAGGGACTGGTACGCCACCTGACCGTCGAGGTCGAGGGCGTCGCCCGGAGCGCGCAGCGGCTCGATCCCCAGCCCCCGCAGCAACCTGCTCGCGCCGGCGACGCGGTCACCCGCCCGGCCGTCG
Organism: Amycolatopsis orientalis DSM 40040 = KCTC 9412; assembly: GCF_000478275.1. Lineage (GTDB taxonomy): Bacteria > Actinomycetota > Actinomycetes > Mycobacteriales > Pseudonocardiaceae > Amycolatopsis > Amycolatopsis orientalis. The sequence continues at coordinate 38,666 of NZ_ASJB01000055.1, read as the reverse complement.
GCCCGCTCCGGCCGGTGGCCCCGCTGGATCAGCAGGCCCTCGACGTCGTCGATCAGCCGGTACGGGTCGTAGACCTGCGGGTCAGGCATGGCCACCACCGGGAACCCAGGTCTTCCCGGTGATCCTCTCGTAGACCTCGGTGTAGCGCTCGCGGGTCGCCTCGACGATCTCGTCCGGGATGGCAGGCCCCGGCGGCGTCTTGTCCCAGCCGGTGCTCGCGGACCAGTCGCGGACGAACTGCTTGTCGAACGCGTGCTGCGTCCGGCCGGGCTCGTAGTCGTCGGCGGGCCAGAACCGCGACGAGTCCGACGTGAGGACCTCGTCCCCGAGTGTCAGCACCCCGTCGGCGTCGAAGCCGAATTCGATCTTGGTGTCGGCGATGATGATGCCGTTCTTCGCCGCGTGCTCCGCGCCCTTGGTGTAGATCTCGAGCGTCAGTTCGCGGATGCGGTCCGCGGTCTCCTGGCCGATGTCGTTCACGACCTCGGCGAAGGTCATGAACTCGTCGTGGCCGGTGTCGGAGATCTTCGTGGTGGGCGTGAAGATCGGCTCGGGCAGCTTGTCCGCCTCGACCAGGCCCGCGGGCAGTTCGACGCCCGAGACCTTGCCGTCACGCTGGTATTCGCGCATGCCGAGACCGGTGAGGTAGCCGCGCGCGATGCATTCGACCTGGATCATCTTCAGCGGCTTGCAGCGCATGGCGCGGCCGGCGAATTCGGCCGGGACGTCGGTGGTGGAGATGACGTGGTTCGGCACCACGTCGGCCAGCTTTTCGAACCACCAGGCGGAAAGCTGGTTCAGCAGCGCGCCCTTGTCCGGGATCGGGGTCGGCAGCGAGACGTCGTAGACCGAAACGCGATCCGACGCGACGAGCAGAATGTCACCGTCGATTTCGTAAAGGTCCCGGACCTTACCCGCGTGAATGTGCTTCATGCCCCGTCCTCGATGTTGTATTCGTAGAAAACCCAGTGGTCCGGCAAGGCCGCCGATTCGCCGTACTCGAGTACGTCGCCTTCCGCGGAGAGAAAACTGTTGCGGCTCAACAAGATCGGCGTCTCCTCCGGCACGCCCAGCTCCGCCGCGTCTTCGGCGTCCGCGCGTCCCGCGGCGTGCTGGGTGCGGGTCGACGAGAGGACCCGGCCCGTCCGGTCGGCGACGTATTTCACCGTGCCTTCGACGATCCGCTCGGTCTCGAACAGCAACGGGGCCTTGGCCGCGAGCGCGCCGTCGAACCAGGAGACCGACGTCGACACCGGCTGTTCGTCGCCCACGTACGTCGTGCGCCGCCGCCGGATCGCGGGCGCGCCCTCTTCGATGCCGAGCGCGTCCGCCACGCGCTCCGGCGCCGGAAGGAGCCCCGCCTCACGGATTTTCGCGTAGTGGCCCGGTGGATAGACCTTGCCGGTTCTCGCGATCGAGATCGTCCTGTCTTGCGCGGAACGGTGCAACGCTCTGGTCTGCACCACTGTCCCGATGCCGCGGACCGCGCGGACCAGACCCTCGGCGCGGAGCGTCGAGAGGACCTTCATCGCCGTCGCCATGGCGACGTTCCAGTTTCTGGCGATCTCCCGTGCGGACGGGACCGCGTCGCCTTCCTTGAGCCTGCCCGAAACGATGTCGTCGCGAATACTTCCCGCGATCTGGAGATACGGCGGTTCGGGTCGGTCGACGGCGGGCAAGGTGACTCCTCACAAGGTCGCGCGGTGCGCACAAGCGTTCTAGCACACCAATGGGCGAGCACCAAGGATCCTGCTCACACCCCATTATTACGTACTAGTACACATTCTGGACGGTGCTCTAGTACACCTGTTACTCTCCGCAGAGTTCCCGAAACCCGTTGGGGGGCTCGATGAACCATCTGAGCATCGACGAACTGCTCGAAGAGCTTCGAAGACGCCGGTGGGTCGTCTACATCTTCGGTCCCCGGGAGGAACCGGAGGTCTGCGCCGCGGTGTTCCAGTGGGACACCTGTGCCGACGTCCTCATCCTGCGCGGTGAGGAACGGGCGAGCGCCTTCCGGGTCACCACCCTGCCCGACACCGACGTTTTCCAGCCCGCGCTCGTCTCCTGGCAGTACCACTCGACGGCCGACTGGACATTGCGCGCGGTGCTCACCATCCCGCCGCCCGGCGACGCCGCCGCGCCGATCCAGTTGCTGCAACCACATCCGGACTGCGTGATCCCGATGGAAGCGCGCCAGCCGGTCACCATCCTGCCCGCCAACGGAGCCACTGCCGATCAGGGCGATCCCTGACCTCGGCCGATCACCTGCTCGGCGACAACGAGGTCGTGCGGGTAGGTGATCTTGAGGTTCTCCGCGCTGCCTGGAACCCACCGCACCGGCAGCGCGGAGAACCTTTCCATGCACGAAGACGTGTCCGTGCCGACGAAACCTTCGCGCTCGGCGGTTTCGTAGGCCTCCAGCAACGGGGCGGCACGGAAACCCTGCGGCGTCTGCACCCGGATCGCGCCGGGCAGCGCCCCGGAAACGGAATCGCCGTCCACGCGCACGACGTCGTCGGCCGCGATCCCCGGCACCGCTCCCCCGTACCGCCGCGTGTCGGCGAGGACGTCCGCGATCAGGTCCGGGGTGACGAGCGGGCGGGCCGCGTCGTGCAGCAGCACCGCGTCGATCTCGCCGCTTTCGATCCGGGAAGCCAAGTGGCGCAAGGCGTTCAGCTCGGAACCCTGGCGCGTGGCGCCGCCGTGGACGAGTTCGACCTCGGCCGGATGCGCGGCCAGCACCTCCCGCGCGAGTCCGGTGTCCTGCGGCCGGATGACCAGCACGAGCACGTCGATACCGGGCACGCGGGCGAAGGCGTCGAGCGACCACGCGACGACCCTCCTGCCCGCCACCGGCAGGTACACCTTGTTGAGCTTGGCGCCGACCCGGGTGCCCGCTCCGCTCGCGAGCACCACCCCGGCGGCCTTCGTCTGAGCCACAGGCAACTCTGGCACAGGCGGGTCGGTAGGTTGGGCGCGGCCACCGAAGCGATCCGAAGGGGCAGGGCGTTGGACGACGATATCCTCGAATTCGCCGAAGTCGAGCAGCCTGATGAACACGCACGCTCGGCGGCGATCGCCCTGCATTCGAAACTGATCAAGCCGGCGGGGTCGCTGGGCAGGCTCGAAGAACTGGGCGTGTGGGTCGCGGCCTGCCAGGGCCAGTCGCCGCCGCGGCCCTTCACCCGGCCCCGGGTCGTGGTGTTCGCCGGAGACCACGGCGTCGCCGCGAAGGGTGTCTCGGCCTATCCGGGCGAGGTCACCGCGCAACTGGTCGGCAGCATGCTGACCGGCGGCGCGGCCATCAACGTGCTGGCGGCCTCGGCGGGCGCGAGTGTCCGGGTCATCGACATGGCCGTGGACAGCGACGCCCCCGCGACCCGGTCGATCGGCGAGTTCAAGGTGCGGCGCGGATCCGGCTCGATCGACGTCGAGGACGCGCTGACCGACGCCGAGGCCCGCGCCGCCGTCCGCGCGGGCCGGGCGATCGCCGACGCCGAGGTCGACGGCGGGGCGGATCTGCTGATCGCGGGCGACCTCGGGATCGGGAACAGCACCCCGGCCTCGGTACTGGTCGCGGCGCTGACCGGCAGCGAACCGGTGGCCGTCGTCGGCCGCGGTTCCGGGATCGACGACAACGCTTGGATGCGCAAGGCCACCGCGGTCCGCGACGCGCTGCGGCGGGCGAGGGCGGTGCTGGCCGACCCGGTCGCGCTGCTGCGCACCGCCGCGGGCGCCGACATCGCCGCGATGACCGGGTTCCTCGCGCAGGCCTCGCTCCGGAAGACACCCGTGATCCTGGACGGCCTGGTCGCCTGCGCGGCGGCACTGGTCGCCGAGGAACTCGTCCCCGGCGCGCGGCAATGGTGGACCGCCGGTCAGCGCGGCGGCGAACCCGCGCACGCGCTGGCGCTGGAGCACCTCGACCTGGACCCGATCCTCGACCTGGACGTCCGCCTCGGTGAGGGGACCGGCGCGGTCGCGGCGCTGCCGCTGGTGTTCATGGCCACGCGGGTGCTCGCGGAGATGGCCACGCACGAGCAGGCGGGGGTGAGCGGTCCGCTGATCGAGGCGCCCGCCACCTGACGCTCCCTCGTCTTCCGCATTTAGTCCTCTGGATGCGGGGCCGGCCCACCCCCTCAAGTGCCATGAAAGGTCCTTTCCTTGCGAATTTCGCAAGGAAAGGACCTTTCATGGCGCGCGCAGGGGCCGGAAGGCGCGAACTCAGCCCAGCGGGTACATCCACCCTTCCGGGGCGGGCCGGGTGCCCTCCTGGATGCCGGTCAGCGCGCCGCGCAGCTTCATCGTCAGCTCACCGGGCTGCCCGCCGGCCACGGAGAACTCGCCGCCCGCGTGCTTCACGTGCCCGACCGGCGTGATGACCGCCGCGGTCCCGCAGGCGAACACCTCGGTCAGCTCGCCAGAAGCGGCGGCCTTCTCCCACTCGTCGGTGGAGACGCGCCGCTCCTCGACCTGGTGCCCGAACGACTTCGCCAGCTCCAGCAGCGACTTGCGGGTCACCCCCGGCAGCAGGGAACCGGTCAGTTCCGGGGTCACGACACGGGCCTCGTCGCCGGAGCCGAAGACGAAGAACAGGTTCATCCCGCCCATCTCCTCGACCCAGCGCCGCTCGACGGCGTCGAGCCACACGACCTGGTCGCAGCCCTTCTCCACAGCCTGCGCCTGCGCCACGAACGACGCCGCGTAGTTGCCGGCGCACTTCGCCTCGCCGGTGCCGCCGGGGACAGCGCGGACGTACTCGGTCGAGAGCCACACGCTCACCGGCTTGACGCCGCCGGCGAAGTACGAGCCGGCGGGCGAGCCGATCAGGGCGTAGAGGTACTCGTTCGCGGGGCGGTTGACGCCGAGGCCTGCCTCGGTGGAGATCATGAAGGGCCGCAGGTACAGCGACTCGCCCGGCTTCGTGGGGACCCAGCGGGAGTCGACCGCGATCAGCTCGCGGATCGAGTCGAGGAAGACCTCCACCGGCAGCTGTGGCATCGCCAGTCGCTCGGCCGAGTTACGGAAGCGGACCGCGTTCGCGTCGGGCCGGAACGCGGCGATCGTCCCGTCCGGCTGGCGGTAGGCTTTGAGGCCTTCGAAGATCGCCTGACCGTAGTGCAGCACCGAGGTCGCCGGGTCGAGCGTGAAGGGCGCGTACGGCCCCACGGTCGCGTCGTGCCAGCCCTGCTCGGCGGTCCATTTCACGGTCACCATGTGGTCGGTGAAGTGCAGCCCGAAGCCGGGTGCGGCCAATACGTCCGCGACGCGTTCCGGGCTCGCGGGGCTCGGGTGCGGGAGGTGGGTGAACTGCGTCGAGGTCGTCATGGCTAAGACGATAACGCTTGGTCGGACCCTCGTTAGTCGGACGTCCGCATATCTTTACCTCCCGCGATCTGTCCGTCGGGACGAACACGGGAGGGCCTTCGCCCCTAGGATGGCGGCGTGACGTTAAACCCGATGCAGCCCGCTCACCCGGCCAAGCCCGCCGCCTCCGGCACGGGGGCCGACATCAAGACGTTCGCGACCGCGGTACTGCTGACCTTCGGCACCGGCGTGCTGATGATGGACGGCTGGGCCCTGCTGGACAGCGGCTTCGGCGCGTTCCTCGGCCTGATCGCCGGCGGTTTCGGCATCTTCTGGTGGAAGAGCATCCACGGCAGGGTGTTCCCGCGCGAGCTGGGCACGAAGTCGGTGGTCATCCTCACGGTGCTCAACGTCGTGCTCGTGCTGCTCCTGCTCCTCCAGGTGAGCTAGAGCAACCCGTCGGGGAGGCCCGGCGCCGGCCAGTCCGGCTCCGGCCGGAAGTCGGTCCACGTCCCGTCGAAGGGGAACCGGCCGGCGTCCGCGAGCGCCCCGATCCGCTCGCCCTCGGCCCGTAGCCGCTCCAGCTGCCCGGCGGTGATGCGGCCGGCGAGGACGGCCTCCTCGGCCTCGTCCTCGTCCTTCCACTGCCAGCGCCCGCCGGGTTCGACGGCGACGTCGAGGATGCCGTCGATCCGGTCCGGCCCGGTCGCCGTGCGCCCCAGCGGGACCTCGAGGTTGACGTACCAGTTCAGGAAGTGCCCGGCGGCGTCGAAGAACCACCAGACCGACGACCATTCGTCGTCGGCGATCCGGCGCAGGGTCGAGGTGTCGCGCCAGAAGTCGGCGACGCGCACCCTCGGCACCCGGAACCGTTCCTCCAGGGGAGCCTCTCGGAAGAGCCGTCCGTCGGCCAGTCTGCTGCCGATGATCGGGGTGTCCGCGGGCAGCCAGCCGAGCAGCACGGTGCCGTCGTCGGAGATGACGCGCAGCGGATGATGCTGGCCGATCGAGCCGTCCGGTCGCAGGAACCGTTCGACGACCGTGTCGCCCGGGGTCCAGAAGGGATCACGCACGCCTTGCACGGTACCGACGGGCACGGACCCGCAGAACCAGTTCGGTGAGCGTTCCCACTCCCGCGAGCCCGAGGGCCACGACCGGCCCAGCGAAGGCCGCGGCGACGGCCACGATCAGTCCACAAGCGAGTGTCGCCTTCGGACGTTCCGGGGAAAGCCGCTCGCGGCCGTCGGTGAAGGCGTCCACCGCGACGGGCACGGTCGCCAGCGCGACCACCACGGTCAGCACCGGCAGCAGCGAGACCGCGTCGGCGGCGGCGAGGAGTTCGCGGAACGACGTCGCCGAAAGACCCATCCGGATCGGCCCCAGCTGGTAGAGGGCGACGGCGATGATCGCCACGGCCACGGCACCCACCGCGGCCGCGCGGCCCGCGCCGGGACGGCGAGGTGTCAGGAACGGCAGCAGGACCAGCACGGCGAGACCGAGCCCCGGCACGGACGGCGGGTCCGGCGCGATGAACTGCGCCAACGGCGGGATGCCGACGCAGATCGCGATCAGGGAGACGGCCGCGGCCAGCAGCAGGCCGGTGACCCAGCGGGCGGCGTAGTCGCCGAGGCGGACCCCGGCGAGATCGGCGACGGTCACCACCACGGCGAACACCGCGGCGGCCGCTCCCGGCGCCGACGGGAAGAGGTAGTGACCGAACGTCGTCGCGAAGACCAGGACCAGGCCCAGCCGTGAAACGGAGCCCGAGATCCGCTCCGGCCGCGACTCCCCCAGCGGCGGCAGCAGCGCCTCCGCCGCCACGGCGCACAGGACCGCGACCACGGCGGCGAGCAGCACCCAGTAGTCCGCTCCGGAGGTGCCCACCGCGAGCGCGATGAGCAGACCGCCAGCCAGTCGCACGCCGTCTCCCTTCCAGAACATCCAGTTATCCGGTCGGCCCCGCTGTTACCCCAGGTCCGACTGTCATTAGCATGGCTCACGATCCGACCGGGCGGCCGCCCGGTACCCACCGCGAACGCGCGAGGAGCCAGAAGTGACCGTGCCGAAGCTTGCCCTGACCGAGAACGCCGAAGCGGCGCTTGCCAAGACGCGCGCCGATGTCGTCGTCGTCGGCACCTTGCAGGGCGAGGACGGTCTGGCGCTCGCCGCCGGTTCCTCCGTTGCCGACGCCGCCTTCGACGGCAAGCTCGCCGAGGTCCTCGGCACGCTCGGCGCGTCCGGCAAGGCCGACGAGGTCGTCAAGGTGCCGACGCTGGGCAAGCTGTCCGCCGGTGTCGTGCTGGCCGTCGGCCTCGGCAAGGCGGGCGCGGACGGCGTCACCGCCGAGCAGGTCCGCCGGGGTGCCGGTGCCGCCGCGCGGGCGCTGAGCGGCACCGAGCGCGCGTTCGTCACGCTGTCGGCGATCGACCTGCAGGCCGCCGTCGAGGGCACCGCGCTCGGCGCGTACAGCTTCACCGAGTACCGCTCGGAGAAGGGCGACGGCCCGGTCGCCAAGGTGGACTTCGTGAGCCCCGAAGAGGGCACCGCCAAGGACCACAAGGCGACGCTGAAGGCCGCCGGTCTCATCGCGGAGTCGGTGATCATCGCCCGCGACCTGATCAACACCCCGCCGAACGACCTGTTCCCGGCCTCCTTCGCCGACCGCGCGAAGACGCTGGCCGAGGCGAACGGCCTCGAGTTCGAGGTCCTTGACGAGAAGGCGCTGAAGCGCAAGGGCTTCGGCGGCATCCTCGGCGTCGGCGGCGGTTCCTCGCGCCAGCCGCGCCTGCTGCGTCTGGCCTACAAGCCCGCGAAGGCGGCGAAGAAGGTCGCGCTGGTCGGCAAGGGCATCACCTTCGACTCGGGCGGCATCTCGATCAAGCCCGCCGCGAACATGGACCACATGACCTCGGACATGTCGGGCGCGGCCGCCGTGCTCGCCTCCGTGGTGCTGGCCGCGAAGCTGAAGTACCCGCTCGAGGTCGTCGCGCACATCCCGCTGGCGGAGAACCTGCCCTCGGCCACCGCGTACCGGCCGGGCGACGTGCTCAGCATGTACGGCGGCAAGACCGTCGAGGTGCTCAACACCGACGCCGAAGGCCGCCTCGTGCTGGCCGACGCGATCGTGCGCGCGGGCGAGGAGAACCCCGACTACCTGATCGAGACCTCGACGCTGACCGGCGCGCAGCTCGTCGCGCTGGGCAGCCGCACCGCCGGTGTCATGGGCTCGGACGAGTTCCGCGACCGGGTCGCTTCGATCGCGCAGGCGACCGGCGAGGGCGGCTGGGCCATGCCGCTGCCGGAGGAACTGCGCGCCGACCTCGACTCGCGTCTGGCCGACCTGGCCAACGTCACCGGGCACCGCTGGGGCGGCATGCTCGCCGCGGGCATCTTCCTGCGCGAGTTCGTCGCCGACGGCCTGCCCTGGGCGCACATCGACATCGCGGGCCCGTCGTTCAACACCGCCGGGCCGTGGGGCTACACCGGCAAGGGCGGCACCGGCGTCCCGGTCCGCACGATCGCCGCAGTCCTCGCGGACATCGCCGCCAACGGCTGACCCACTGGAACCGCGGCTCCGCTGCGAGCTGAAGGGAGCTTTCCCCGCATCTCATGCGGGGAAAGCTCCCTTCACCGCATGAGATGCGGGGAAAGTCCCCTTCAGCTCTCGCGGGTGATCACGGCGCCGGAGGCGGCGGCGTGTCCTCCAGGAGGTCGAAGGCCAGCCCGCTGGAGCCCTCGCCCCGGCCGACACCGCGCCGCACACTGAGCCAGACGACGACGCGGCCGTCGCGCCAGCGCGTCCGGTTGTAGGCGACCGAAAGCCGCGTGCCCGCGCGGGGTACCTCCTCCTCGTTGACGTAGTACTGCGGCTTCTGACCGGCCGGGAGATCGTCGAGACCCGGCCGCAGCAACGTCGTCCGCGGTTTCACCGGCCGCCGGTCCACGACGTCCGGCATCGCCGCGCGCTGCAACCGGATCTCGCGGTTGTCCCCGGGCGCGTGCACCGGGATGAACGGGATCCAATGCTCCGGCACGCTGTTCATCGCGACGTACGAGATCGGCGCCCGCGGCGGATCCTCCCCGGCCGCCGCCGCGACGGCGTCGTGCAGGCGCCGCCGGAACGCGACGACCTCCGCGGCCGCCTCGCTTCCCCGCCGCGGTTCCCCGACCGGCGTGGTGATGGTCTGCTCGATACCCCAGACCAGGTTAGCGGTCTCGTCGCGGATCAGCAGGACCTCCTCCAGCGCGGGACCTTCGGCCACCTTCGGCACACTCGGCGGGAGCAGCAGGTCTGTGTCGGCCCGCACGTCGCCATGACCGGCGGTGTCCAGGGTGAACATCGACCACCGGCGCCAGTCCTCGTCCCGTCCCCGGCCCGCCGGGGTGATCCACTGCTTCTGCCCGAAGACGTCCGTGACGACCAGCCCCTGGATCCTGGAGAGCGTGCCGGCGGGCAGGTCGCACGGCACCTGGTACCAGTCGTTGGAGAACACGAGCGCGAACTCCAGGAAGACCAGCCGCGCGAGGTCGGTGCTGTCGGGCCGGACGGCGGCGAAGTTGGTCTTCCCGTCCTCCTGCGCCCACCAGCGTGCCAGGGGCATCCCGGAATAGCGGACCGGCGCGGGGAACACGGTCCTGGTCAGCGTCGGCTCCGGCGGTTTCGTCCCGCCGACCGGATTCTCCGGATCGACCGAGAACGCGTGCCACTCCAGCGTCCCGCCGGGGTATTCCTCGGCGGAAAGCTTCTTCTCACCCCCGCCCTCGACACCGGCGGCGACCGAGAACCGGTGCTCGAACCGGCCGGGATCCCAGGTCGCGTCCGTCGGTTCCGCCACGGGCCGGTCGATCAGGTTCTCGTACCACCGCACCAGCCGGGCCCCCAGCTTGCGCAGCAGGGCGCTCTGCAGCTGCCCGAGCAGACCGGTGCCGTCCTCGGCGTGCCCGCCGCCCTTGAGGTGCAGATAGAACAGGTAGCCGTCCATCCGGCGTCCGGCGACCGTCTGCATCATCGACCAGACCTCGGGATGCGCCAGCTTCGCGACGTCGTCGGGATTCCCCGGATCAGGCAGCGTGATGGGATAGCGCTCGATGTAGGCGTTCCTGAACCCGAGGAGATTGCCGAGCAGGAGCCGCTCGGCGGCCATCAGCTTGAACCAGTGACGGCCGATCGCCAGCCTCAGGTCGAAGCCGATCTTCTCGGTTCCGGGAGTACCGAACGTCAGCTGCGGACGCCGCCGCTCCGCGACTGTCTCAAGTGGACGATCGGTGCCCAGGTCCTGCGGAGGCCCGGCGGGCGGCTGGAACCGGGTGGGCCTCGACGGCGACACCGCGTAGGTCACGGTGACCGGGCTGCCCGCGTCCGTCCCGCGGAACTCCCCCAGCTGCCACTGCCGGGTGAGCATCCACAAAGGATCCCGGACCTCGGCTCGCAGGGCGCGGTCGAAACCGGTGGTGCGGGGGCGGCCTTCCAGCCGGTTCCACACCCCGACGGCGGGGGCGGCGAGTTCTTCGGTGAAGGACTGGGTTCCGGTCATCGGGTGGCCTTCCAGCGCAGGGTGGCGACGGCGAGGTCGGTACTGATCGTGGCCTGGTCCCGGACCGCCGACATCATCGTCGCCGGGAGGAACTGCCCGAGCACGGTGCCTTCGAGGTGATCGGGTTCCACGGCCCGCGTCTTCGCCAGGTCGAAGGTCTCCTCGATCGCTTCGAGGAGCAGGTCCGTGGTCCAGTTCCCGTCCGGTTCCAGTACCGGCGGGACGACGAGCAGCATCGACTGCGGCGGCTCGGCGTCCGGGCCGTCGTAATGCAGCGCGATCCCCGTCGTCTCGCGTTCGGCGGGGACCACCTCGGTCCATTCGTCGAGCAGCAGCCCGCACTGACGTTCACCGTTCAGCGAGGCCGCGTAGTGCGCGGTGTAGAGCAACCGGTCCTCGACCAGCTGATCGCCCACCTTCGCCGGATCGAAGAATTCCATGGCCAGCCAATGGTCGTCCTCGGCATAGGGCAGCTGGACCGGCGTCAGCCGCGGCTCCTGCCAGCCCCCGATCCCGGTGCCGAGCAGGCCGCCGGGTTCGAGCAGCGCGCCGGCGAGGTGCACCGTCTTCTCCCACAGCCGCGGCTTTTCCCGCACTCTGGCCATCCCGTGCAGCCAGTCGTCCACCGGGAAGTCACGGTCGGGTTTGCCCGGCCGATCGTCGGTCAGGTGCTCGACGAGGGCCTCACTGTCGTTCCGCGCGTCGCGCCATTGGTCGAGCATCTCCTCCGACGGCGTGAACTCCGGGACCACCAAGACGTCTTCCCCGAGCAGTGCCTTGAGGGCGTCGATCCCGGCGGCGACCCGCTCCGGTCCGGCAGGCACCTCGTCATAACGAACCAGGAGCTTTTCCGCGGCCTGCCGCCGTCCGTCCTTGTGCGCGGCGGCGTCACCGATGAGGTCGGTCTTGAGCTTTCCCGCCCGCGCCAGCAGTTCCGCACCGTAGGCGAAGATTTGGTCTTCGAACGGTTCGAGGTCGAGACCGGCCGGATCGATGTCGGTCAGCGGCAGTTCGCGTGCCACGTCGGCGAGCAGGCCGCTCAGCGTCGACTCGGTCGTCCCGGCGATCCCGGTCAACCGGCCGAGGCGGGCCTCGAACGTCGTGCGGGCCGAACGCACCCGCGCCCGCATCCGGAACACCGACGTTTCGCGCGGATTCGGTTTCATCACCAGCAACCGCTCGATCTCTTCCAGCAGCCGGAACCGCTCCGCGTCCGATGCGGACGACGGGAGCTTCTCGTACCGGGTGAACAGCACGTCCGCGGCCTTCAGCGCACGGTCCATCCTCGCGACCACCTCGGCGACGGCATCGAGGACGCGGGCGAACACGCCACCCCGCCACAGCGACAGTTCTCCCCAGCCGCTGACACCCAGTCCAAAGTCGCCCGCGGCCTTGGCCAGTTTCGCGTACCGGGCGAGGAAATCGTCGATGTGCTCGACGACCTCCGCCGGTTCCAGCGCACCGAGATCGGCGAGGAATTCCGTGACGTCCTCGCCGAGGCTGGTCAGGGATTCCAGAACCGCGGCGGGGCGTTCCCGGGAGAGCGAGACGGCGTCGTCGGCCGCGCGTTCGACCCGCGCGGTACCGGCCGCGGGGATCAGATCGGTCGGCCGCAGCGGCCTCGCCGTCGTCAGCAGCGAACGCAGGGCGCCGATCAGCGGGGACAACTCGAAGAAGCTCACCTTCCCGGAAACCCGTTCCGTGTACTGGATTTCGAGTTCGGCGTCCGGTCGCGGGCGCGCCTCCTCGATGACGACGCCGAGAATCCGGTCGTCCAGGTCGGTGGCCTCCGCCGCCCGCGCCGGCGGCACCGCCCACAGCAGGTCGATCGCCTGCAGTCCGGCCTCCGCCTGGGTCACCACGTGGACGTGCTTCTTGTTCTTGTGATCGAGCCAGGTGACCGACGCCGCCACCGAGCCCGGGTCGGGCAGCATGTCGGCCAGCCAGTCGTTGACCGCCGGTTCCGCCCTGGCGCGGGGGTTGTTCCGGCCCGGCAACGGCGCGCCGTGATCGGGTCCGAGGCCGGCGGCGAACTGCAGGCCCAGCCGATGGGTGAGGGTGGTCCCGCCGCGCGGGGTCTCGACCACCGCGGGCTCGGGCAGGACACCGCCCTTCGCGTAGGAGTCCAGCGTCGCCGACGCGCGTTCGGTGTTGCCCTGAAGCACCTGATGCGTGCCTTCGGCGACGATGAGATCCGCCAAAGCGTCCTGCGCGTCACGCAGGGCATCGACCTCTTTGCCGATGTCGTCGAGCTTGCCGGGATCGGTGATCTCCGGGAGACCGGTGAGCTTGTACGGGTACACCCGCTCTTTCTTGTCCAGCTTGTCCACGTGACGAAGGAAAGCGAGCCCGTCGATGACGTTGCGTGCCTCGACCTGTTCGACGCTCGTCGGCAGCCCCGGCCCCTGGGCCGGATCCGGCACCGACTCCGCGATCTTGTTCGCCCGCAAGGGGAAGTGGAACCGAAGACCGGCGATGACCTCGTCGAGCCCGACTCTGCGGTCGTGCAACCCGCGTTCGAATCGGTAACCGAGCAGCGCCCCCGGTGCCTGACCTTGTCGCATGCCGTCCAAAAGGGACAGTGCGACCCGGACCCTGGAGGAGCTGAGGTTCACGGCGAACGTACTGTCCGCACGCTGCTTGCCGTTGGCGAGAAACCCGGCCCGCAGCACCGCGGCCGTACGCGCGTGGGCGGGCGACGGCGCGTGGATGTAACCACCGTTCTTTTCGTCGTGGGGCAACGGTTCGGTACCGAAGATGGCGGGCAGACCGTCGGGGAGCCGTTCCGTCGCCGGGGTCCCGGCTCGCTCGATCTTCTCCAGCCTGCCGTACGCCCCGAGATGGAGACCGCGTTTCGGCGGGCCACCGGCGGGATCGCGGCGCAGTTCGGCCAGCCGCTCGTTGACGAGCCCGAGGCGCCAGGCGTCGAGCCGGTAGGTGGCACAGTCGAGGTGCTCGGCGAAGACGCGCTCCAGCCGCGCCGTCGGTACCTTCGAGAGCAGGCGCAGCGCCTCGATCTGCTCGGACAGGTCCGCGGCGGCGGGGCTCGTGTCGAGCACGACTTCGGCACCGGGCGTGCTCAAAGCGAGCCTTCGGGCGGCCTCGGCGGCGCCGAGCAGTACGGCGTGCCGTGCCAGCAGGTACAGCAGCGCCGACGGCGGGACGTTGTCGTCGAACCCCTCTTCCTTGCGTACCTTGTCCAGATTTTCTTTGCCGTAGTGGGCCAGCCAAGCCAGGTAGTTGCCTTCCGGCGCGTAGTCGCGGATCGGGTCCACTTCGGACAGTTCGCGATCGTCGACGACCGGCGCCGGTATCGGCTGGGCCTGCTCCTCGAACACCCGACGCAGCAGGTCGGGTTCCGGGTCCGGATCGACGGTCCGGTGACCGAACCTGGCCAGTACGTCCCGGATCGGCGCGCTCAGGACGGTCTCCAGCCGCTCGGCGAGCCCCGGCTCCCGGACGGCCAGCTCTTCGGCGCTCCTGGCGAACCGCTGGTGGTACTCGGCCGAGGTCGGGTGCAGCGCGAGGATGTCCAGCAGCTTCTGGTGCGGGTCCCCCGTGGCCGAGTCGAGATACTGGACCTTCGGGAGCGCGTCGTGCCAGTCGCGCGATGCCTCCTTCAGCACGTTGTTCAGTGCCGCGCGGTGCGGCGCGGTCGGCGGGAAGGCGAGCTTGGAGAACACGGTCGTCGGCAGGATCCCGTACGGCTGTCTGCCGATCTTCACCACGGGAAGCGGTCCGCGACCGGACACGTGCTCCAGGAAGAACTGCCGCGTCTGCGCGATCTGCTGCTCGGTCAGCACCCCGTTGAGCAACGCGGGAAGGTAGTAACCCCAGGTCGCGGGCCACAACGCGGTATGCGCCGCCCTGGCCTCCCACCGGTCGCCGCCCTCGGCGTTCGCCACCCCGGCCAGTACGGCCGGATCGAGACCGAGCAGCTCGGCGAACCACTCGCCATCGGTCTTCTCCCACCACTGCGTCGCGCCGGCCGCGAATCCGGCGGCCGTGGCGAGCTTCGACTCGGCCTCGGCCCGAGGGTCCTGGCCCGCGGCCGCCCGGTCCGAGTTGTTCGTCGGCGTTCCTTGGGGCAGGAAGCCGAATCCGGCCGGAGTGCGGATCTGGTCGGTGAGCAGCTTCGCCCAGTCGTCGGCGGACTTCTGCGGGGTGGCCCCCTCACGGAGACCGAGCACGACGAGCCGATCGAGGGTGCCGAAGGTGGCCCCCACCGTGACGCGGATCCCCATCCCGACGTCTTCGGCCGCTTTGAACTCGGTGAGCCACTTCAAGGCGTCCGGAACTCGCAGCGCCCCGGTCTCCTCGTTGATTTCGAGCTGTTTCTCCCTGGGCTCGGCAGGGTCGGGGCTGACGGCGAGATCGGCTTTGACCGGTCCGCCGCTCTTCGTGAAGATCCGCGTATCACCGACGTAGCCGAAGGCCGTGAACTTGTCCGGCAGCAGACTCGCTTTCGCGGCGGTCGTCCAAGACTCCTCCGCGATCTCTCCCGCGGGCAGCGGCGGGAGTACCATGAACGCCACCGTCACCAAGATGCCCGTACTCGACGCCGCACTGTCCAATCCGGACGGACGCACCGCCCGGATCGCCTTCGCCCGGATCGCGCCCACGGCGACGAGCAACGCGATTTCCGCCTCCCGCAGCTTTTCGCGGTCCCCATGCGCCTTCCAGACCGAAGTCCAGTAGGTCACGGTCGGCTGACGATCCTCCTGCGCGACGGGCCGCGGGGTGACCACGACCAGGATCGTGGTCCCGGTGGCGACCTGGGTCGGCCGGTCTCCGGGATTGGCGGGCTTGTACTTCTGAAGCAACCACGCCGCCCGCCCGGCGGCGACCCGGGTGGAGAGCTGTTCGAACGCGACCCGCTCCGCGAGCGGCGAGCCGCCGGCGGCCCAGAGCGTGACCCAATAAGCGTCCAGTGCGGCGAGTTCGGCGCGGGTGGGGCGCTCTTCGAACTTGTCGATCGACCATTCGTCGGGGAACACCCGGATGAGCAGTTCGTCGCCGACGTACCGGGTCTCCACCCGGACCGGTCCCAGCAACACCGGGAAATCAAGTTTGAGGTCGGGCATCGGCCAGCATCTCCTGTGCGTGTACGGCCACCAGGACCGGTGCCTGGAAAAGGATGTAGGCGACGTCGGCGGCACTGACGTCGGGCGCCCACTCGGTGATGTTCACGTCGTCTTCGCGCTGCCGCTGCTTTTCCTCATCGTCGTCGTCGCCGTTGAAGTCGTCGAGGCCGACTTCGACGCCTCGGTCGAACCGGATGAACCCGGATCCCGGCGTCCCGGGATCGAGATGGCCCCAAGTGGCGTCGTTCCACACCTCGACTTCGGGCAGCGCTCCCGGTGGTGGTTCGTCGAGCCCGAACCGGGGATCACCGGGACGTTCCTTGAGCACGAAGAACCAGCCGAGCCCGTCCGCCCCGCCGAACCGGGCTTCTTCCTCACCCAACGGGAAACCGAGCAGGTAGATGTCCGGAGAGATCTTGGCTTCGTAGATCGGCAGGCGCACCATGTCGTCGGTGAGCGGGACGTTCGCCGGAATGGGCAGGATAGTGCGCTCGCCGGTCTTGTTCTGCGTCCCGTCCTTGTTCAGCGGCCAGGTGGCCTTGTGCGCGTAGATCGCCACGTTCGGGTATTTCTTGAGCAGTTCGCCGCGGATCACGAGGACGAGGTCCTTGAATTGTTTCTCGCCCGGTTGCCGCCGATGGTTGTTCTCACCGAGCTTCGCGGTCTTGCTCCAGCGGTGCAGCGGCAGGATGTCGTACAGCCGTTCCCGCCACGCCTCCCGGGATTCACCCGGCTTCAGCGGCACCGGTCGCGGATCCCAGAACTGCCGGAACGGTGTCCCCCGCTGATCGGTGGGGAACTCCCGCCAGAGCAGCTCTCTCGCCATTTCGTGGTTGAGCCCGATCAGGTAGGACTCGATGAATTGCCGGTTGTTCTCCAGCAGGGTGATCGAGTTCTCCGGCAGCAGGCCGATATTGGGCACGAACGTCTCGGCGGAGAATTTCGCCAGCTCTTCGTACATCGGCATGTCGAACACCGGATACGCCTGGATCTCGATCAGCTCGCCGATCGCGAGCCGCAGCCGCTCCGGCAGGTTCATCGAGTCCGCCAGGCTCTCCAGCAGGGTCTTCTCCGCCCGCAGGCCGTCGAGCATGTCGTCGATGGCTTCGATCACGCCGAGCTGGTCGTCGACGACCTCCGCTTCCCCCATCGCCGCGAGGGAAAGGTCGACGCCGAACGTAGCGACCGTGACCGGTGGTGCGCCCTTGGTCCGCGCCGCACTGACCTCTCCCCGGTCGATCCGGTCCACCAGCACGTCGAACTGAGCGCCCGTCGGCAACAGCCGCTTCCTCAGCCGCGATCCCGGCCGGGTGATCCGGCGCATCGGCGCGGACATCGGCGCGGCGGTGACCCGGCTTCTGTCCACTTTGTACCCGACGGCGAACAGCTCAGGCTCTTCCGCCGCGGCTGCCCTGGCACTGGCCGAGGCTCGCCGTTCGACCACGCGTCCGTGCACCGGCGCCGTCAACGTCAGCGCCCGCGCCGAAACCGGCTGGTCCGCGGCCGCCGCGCCGGGCGGCCGCGCGGGAGCGGTCGGGGCGAGGTGCTTGCCCTGCAGGCTGTTCCCGAGCTGACGCGCCAGCTGCCCGGCCCGGATCAGCGCGTTGGCCCGCTGGATGTCGCCGAGCTGGCTCCACGCGGAGGCCATGAGTTCTTCTTGCCGTGCCTGGACGACCTTGGTGCCGAACTGCGCGGCGACGCGGTAGCGCGGATCGAGGTTGAGCCGGTGCACCCAGTTGCGCTGCCGGCCGGCCGGGACCGGCTGCCCGTCCTCGGTCAGCAGCGTCCGGGTCAGCGACGGCCAGCAGCCGTACAGCGGCGGGGTGATCACCGGATCGGTCACACCCGCGACCGCGGCGACCCCGGCCGTCCCGGCGGCTTCGGCGTTCGCGGCGGGCGGCGGTTGCTGCCGGTAGGCCTGTGCAAGGTTGACGAAACTCGCCATCGCCCGCTGCCAGTGGTTCGGATAGGGCGACGCCTGTTCGGTCAGGTAGCCGTCCCAGTTCTCGAATGCGTCGGGATGGCTGTCGGTACGGGGAAGCTGAAGGGCGCCACCGAGTTTGAGGACCCCCTGGGGGTCGGTCGGTGTGGTCAACGGCGGCAGGTCGTACACCGGGCGGTGCGCGTCCATGGGACGTCTGCCGACCGGATCGTCCGCCTCGTACGGCTTGAGCAGCCGGACCAGGTACTCGAAGTCACCGACCGTGCTCGTGGTGAAGGACCAGCGGTGGTAGTACGGCAGAACGACCTGACCGGCTCCCGTTCCCCAGCTCGGGACGCTCGCCTTGAGATCCTCGGGAACTGGCTCGCCCAGTCCGGCCAGACGGCCCGCTTCGAAGGCGGGCACCAGGAAGGCGTGATAAGTCGTGGCGGGCTTCAGATGCCGGGGACAGAGCAGCCGCGAACAGGCGCTGTCGGGCGATTCACGCAGCACCCGGCTCAGCCTGTCCAGCGCCGCGTTCATCTCGGCCGGTTCTCCAAGGGCGAGCCGCTCGCCCAGCTCCCCGTTGACCTGGACGTGCGCCCACGCGCCGAGTTCGCCGGACGGCTGCAGCGCCCGCGGGTTCGTCACTTTGACGAACGGCAGCGGTTTGTCCGGCAGGACACCGTCTTCGAACTCCGCGGGCCCCGTTTCCCCGCCTGCGGAAAGGACGATCAGCGCGAGCCAGGGAGCCAGCCGTTTCGTCGTGTCGTCCGGTTTCGCCGGACTGTAGCGCCAGAGGAAGTCCTCGTCGTAGAACTCGATGTGCGCCAGGTAGTTCGGTTCGAAGTTGGGGATGCCCGGCTTCGGTTCCGTGCGGGAGATGGCGCGCGGATCGACGCCGACCACGTCACCAGGGCCGTAGAGCTGCACCGATTCCTTGACTTCCCGGTACGGCACAGGGCCGTCTTCGATCGCGTCCCCGGTCAGTCTCAGCTCGACCGGGATCGTCGCGCGCGGCCCGGCGACGTCACCCTGGATACGGGTGGTCAACCCGGTCCGCAGCCAGGGCAGGAAGGAGTAGGCGTTCGCGCTCACGAACCGCTCCCGAACTTCTCGGCCGTGGCCGCCAATTCGGCCTTCTGTGCCGCGGCGGCGAGGCCAGTCCTGGCGATGCCGCCGACGACAAGCACGGTGGATCCGGAAGCCACGGCGGCGAAACCCCAGCGTCCCTCGGCCAGCCCCGGCGTCACCGGCTTCCACTCGCCCGCCTCGTAGCGCAGGACACTGCGGTAGCCCGCTTCGTTCGCGACGTCGTCGGCGCCGCCGGTCACCACGACCCGCCCGCCGCCCACGGCGACCGCGCGATGGAGGGCTCGGCCGCCCGACATCGGTTTGGCGTCCCGCCAGGCGCCGGTCGTCCCGGTGAGTTCGAAGATCTCGGTGGTGCCGCGGGCGAACGGGTCGAACGCGCCCTCGGCCGTCACCCCCGGCGCCTTCCCGCCGGTGACGAGCACGGTGGTGTCGGACAAGGCCGTCGCGGTATGCCCGCTCCGGGGAAAGCGCATGGTGGCGGCGGCCGTCCAGGGGCTGGTGCCCGCCGCGGCCGTCGAGTCGTAGATCTCGCAGAACGCCAGTGCCGGGTCGTCGCCCGTCCCGACCGGCACGCTCCCTCCGCAGACCAGCACCTTTTTGCCACCGCTCAAGACCACCGCGACATGCCCGGTCCGCGCGTCGGTCATGTCACCCGCCGTCTCCCAGGTCTTCGTGACGGGATCGAACAGCTCGGCGGAACGCAGCGCCATCGCCTTGCCGCCGGGCCGGAGCGTGCTGCCGCCCGCGACCAGGACCTTGCCGTTCGACAGCGTCACGGCGCTGTGTCCCCACCGGCCCGCCTTCATCGGCTTCTCGACCGGCAGCCATTTGCCCTCGGCCGGGTCGTACAACTCGGCCGTGGCCAGCGCGGGTCCGCCTGCCGCGCTGATCCCGCCGGTGATCAGCGCCTTCCCGCCCGCGAGCGGCGTCAGCGCGTGCAGCTGCCGTGCGGTCCCGAGCAGGAGGGGATCCGACCACTTCCCGGTATCGAAGTCGAAGACGGCACTGTGCTTGACACCGGCGAACGTCTCGTCCGCGCCTCCGGCGAGGAGTGCCTTCTTGCCGCCTTCGAGCAGCACGGCGGCGTCGTGCTGTCCGGCCCACGTCACGGCCACGGCGTAGGGAGGAGCGGTCGGGTCGGCCGCGAGCACACTGGTCATGGGGCGATCCCTTTCATGGCAGGTAGATCTCGGCTTTACCGTTGAGTTCGGCGGGCTCTGGTCCCGGCGCACCGGCCCCCGTGCGGGCAAGGCCCGCGACGGCGAACACGCGGCCGTCGGCCAGGGCGACCGCCGGGAAGTCCCAGCGCCCACCGGCGAGCACACCGGTTTCGGTCCAGGTCCCGGAATCGGGATTGAAGGCCACGGTGGACCGGAAACCGGCCGTCGCTTGTGGACGGCCGACGCCCCCGGCGACGACGGCGCCGACCGGCGTGGCCAAGCAGCGGTGGCCGCTCCGTCCGCCGCCGGGCAGCCGACCGGCCGGGGACCAGGTCTTGCTCACCGGGTCGAAGATCTCCGCCGAGGCAAGGCTTCCCGGGTGATACGGAAGCTCTCCGACGGCGTCTCCTCCGGTGACCAGTACCCGCCCGTCGGGCAGCACCGCCGCCGAATGTCCCTTGCGGGGCACGGCGAGCGAGCCGGCCGGGAGCCAGGTCCCGGTCGCCAGGTCGTAGATCTCGCAGGTCGCCAGCGCGCGCTCACCCTCGCCGGTCGTCGTCGCGCCCCCGATGACCAGCACGCCCGTCGCCTTCTTGGTCTCCTTGTCGGTGAGGACGACGGCCTGATGTCCCGTGCGGGCGTCGGTCATCGCCGCGACCGGCGTCCACTGGAGGGTCCGCGGGTCCAGCGACTCCGCCGAAGCCAGTGCGGCACCCCGATCGGAGGTGCCACCCACGACGAGCAGGCGGGTGCCGATCGGCGTGGCGGTGTGCCCGCCGCGTGCCGTGTTCAGGGTTCCCGTGTCCTGCCAGGACTTCGCGAGCGGGTCGAACACCTCCGCCGAGGACAGCGGCATCCCATCGGCGTCGAGTCCACCGGACGCGACGACCCGGCCGTCGGCGAGCCTGGCCGTACCGTGCCGCAGCCGCGCGGTCTTCAACGATCCCGCACCGGTCTCCCAGCCGACCGCCACCGGGTCGAACAGCGACGTCGTCGTCACCGGTTTCCCGTACGCGTCGGCGCCGCCCGCGATGAGGACCTTGCCGCTCACGAGACGGACCGCGTCGGTCGCCGAGACCGGTGACGGCATGTCCAGTGCCGACCAGGTGCCGGGTTCGGCCACCGCGCCGCCGGCGCCTTCCGTGCGGCGAAGGAGATGCACCTGCCCGGCGAGGTTCGGTTCGGCGGCGATCCAGCTCGCCATCGCGTCGGCCGCGCTCGCCTCACTCCGGAAGCTCGCCGTGGTCGACCCCGTCTTCGCGGGCGGGAAGGCCTGCACGTTGTTGCGGCGGTAGGCGACGATGAAGGTGTCACCGGTGACCCGCACCGTCTCCGACGGCGCGAACGGTTGCCGCAAGCGGGTTTCGTGCTGGGACAACGACGAACGCGCGGTACTGCTGCCGTCGAGCAGCGTGCCGAACACCGACGGCGGCGGGCTGTACAGCTTCGGCTTGGCGGGCGCCTTCATCGCCATCCCGACGCGGCGGCGCCGCATCCCCAGGGTGGTGACGGTCTCCGGCGGCTCATTGTCCACTATGTACAGTTCGTACCGCGCGCTGCGGCGCACCACACGCGGCGACGCGATGGCCCCCTTTTCGGCGGTGAGCTCCAGCCCCGCGTTCTGCTCCTCGTACGCCGCGCGGGAAAGCTTCTCGGCGTCGTTCGAGTCCTGGAACTGCCCCATCGCGAACTTGTCACCGGTACTCGACACCCGCTCCAGGCCCTTGTGCGGCATCGGTTCGATCTTGAACCGCTTGCCGTCGCTCGGCCGCTGCGCGCCGACCCGGTCGATCCGGACGTCGAGCGGGATCGCCCGCTGGTGGATGAACAGCGACCCCAGCGGATGGAGCACGAGGTCGTCGGTCCCCGGCAACTGCCGCAACGTCACCAGCGGGTTGAACCCGCCCGCGGGCAACCGGGTCCGCCAGCCCTCGATCTTGCGGATCTCGTTCTCCAGCAGGCCGATCACCTCGACCGGGGGCAGCGCGGTGTCGCGCTCCTCACCCCAGGAAATGTCGAAGTCCGCCGAGATCTCGAAGAACAGCAAGGAGATCGAGCCGCGGCCGTGTGCCCGCCACAGCGACGGACCCTCCAGCTGGAAATCGAGATCGATGCCGAAGACACCGACCCCGAACGCCTTCAGCGAGACACCGGCCGAGATCTGGATGACGAACGAAAACGGGGAGAACCGGAACAGCGCGTCGAAGGCGAGATGCCCCTCGATCCCGAAGCCGCCGAACCCCAGCCGCAGTTCGGCCTTGGCGCCGAACTGCGCGGTGTTGCTGGTGACCGCGAAGTAGCCGGAGACCCGGATCAGCCGCCCCGGAGAGTTGAGGATGTCGATCGACAGCCTCGGCGGCACGGGGAACGGCAGTGGCGGCGGCTTGAACGACGGATGGAAACCGCCCACGCTGAGCACGAAGTCGGGGTTGTCGCTCCAGTCGACGAGCAGCCCCATGCCGCCCTCGATGGTCATCGTCAGGATGCGCGAGTCGAAAAGCTGGGCGTAGAACCAGAGTCTCGACTTGTCGACTTCGAGCGCGCCGATGAAGTTGACCTGCAGCTTCAGCAGGGCGACGTCCTCACTGGGCAACACGCATTTCAGCACGCCGAGGATCGCGATGTTGCCCGGCGGGATCTCCACGATCACGCCGAGCGACACGGTGACCAGCGCCGGTGTCCCCCAGCCGATCTTCGCCATCGGGCCGATGAGGAACCGGCCCTCCTCCGGCGGGAAGAAGCGCCGGAGGTCGCTGATGATCCGCGGCGCGTTCGCGATGACGTCCTTGGGGAACATCACCGATTCGATGCCCCCGCTGACGACCCCGTCGAGCAGCGCGGCGAAATCCATCCGCCGGTTGAGCCCCAGCACCCCGCCGACACCGAGCAGGGTGAACCCGAACCCGAGCTGGATCCCCCCGCCGCCGAACTCGGTGGCGATCACGATCAGCAGCGAGAACCCGTCCGAGCCGTCCGGCATCCGCGTGGTGATCAGCCCGATCGCCTTGAGTTCGACCAGCCCGGCGAACTCCAGCTCCAGCGCACCCGCGTACTCGCCGCGATCCGGGTCGAAATAGAGGTATCCGCCGCCGGAGACGATGCCGGCGTCGACCGACAGCCCGACCCCCTTGGGCGGTTTGAACCCGAAATCGAGCTGAGCGGGCCCGACGTTGCCACCACCGTCCGGAAAGGACAGTTCGATTTCGAGCCCGACCTGTTCGACGGTCGCTTCGATCGGCCCCAACGCCGCCGAGAGATCCGCCGAAAGCTCCAACGGCACCTTGCCGTCCGCGATGCTCGCGGCGATGTGTAAGGCGCGGATCGCCGCGGGTCCGAGCTCGACATGGACGGGGAGCAGAATCTCCAACCCTCCGGTACCGAGGAACTGGAGCCCGCGTTCGGGATCGAGCTCGAACTCGGCCCCGAACCCCGCTTCCAGGCGAAGACCCGCGAGGATCTTCGCGATGAAGCCGTCGGCCTGAGAGGTGTCGATGACCAGCTTCCCGCCGACGAGCCTGCCGCCGAGCACCGGGACGGCACCCTCTCCGCCGAGTTCGATCCCGGCGGAGAGTTCGACTCCCGCGATCTCGAGCCTGCTCCCGCCGGTCTGTCCGATGAGGACGATCGGCTCCGGAGGAGTTCCGCTGAGCACGACCTCGGCCCGCGCCTTGGGTGCCCCGGAAATCGTCAACGGCGACCGCACCTGGATCGACGTCCCCGCACCCGACTCCCATTCGACCAGGACTCGCGCCTGCCAGCCTGGTTCTCCGAGGGGGAAGGTGGCTTCGACGTGGTCGGACACGGCGTCCACCAGCACGATCTCGACCCCGCCGCCGGAAGGGATGATCTCGAAACCCAGCGATCGCAGGCGAGGAACGCCGAGAAGACCCTCCGTGGTGACCGACGCCGGGAGGCCCAGCAGCGCGAGCGCGTCACGCAAGCCGTTCAGCAACGCGAGCCCGTCGGACGCCGGATCCCCCCACCCGTACCGGGACCGCAGGTTCCCGGCGGGATCGGCGAGGAACGCGAGCAACCGCCCGACGTCCAGCCGGACCGCCTCGTACGCGGGCCTGGTCGGGTTCGCCGGGTCACCGGCGTGATCGACCCGGTCGACCAGTCCGGCCAAGAGGGCCATCGCGGAGGCCCCTGGCGACGCGTGATCGATAGAGGCGACGAAGATCTGGTCGAACAGTGCACGGCGCAGGCCGTCCACCAGCTCGTCCACCTGAGGCTGCCCGATGCCGGGCAAGGTGGCGCCGTGCTGCCGGATCTGTGACCCGAAGGCCTCCAAAGCGGTGACGGTACCCGCGACGGCGGCCAGCAACGTCCCGCCCGCGACGACGATGGCCGATGGCGCCCCCACCTTGATCGCGTTTTCCAGCTCGATGGTGGCGGCCTTCAGCGCGCCGGCCGCACCCACCGCGGTCGCTCTCGCCGGGGTGATTCCCGGCGCGGTCAGGAACCCTGCGGGGAACCGGACGCCGAGCAGGGCGAACGTTTCGAGTACGTGGTCGTCGTCGAGGGCGGTCCCCAGCTGTTCGACCGCACGGCCGAGCCGGAGTGCCAACTGTTCGAGGGTTCCCGCTTGGTCAGCCATTTCCGAACTCTCCGGCGAAACGCTGCGTGAGGTGGGTCAAGGTGTGCCCGCCACCGGTCTCGAGGAACCGGCCGTACTTTTCGACGTCCGCCCGGAGCGTGGGCGAACCGTGCTCGCCGAGGATCCCGAAGACGGCTCGCAGCCGGTCGCCGAACGGTTGCCCCCGCACCTCGACCGGAAGGGTCCGCTCGGCGTCGTTCGCCGCGTCCACCAACGCCTGCAGGATCTCCGGCCCGCCGTTCCGGCGCCAGCTCGCCGCGCCCCTCAGGTTTCCCCTGACCAGGGAACGGACTTCGGCGTAGTGCCGTTCGAACACCACCAAGGCCGCACGCCCGGCGGGCGAAGCGAACAACCGCGCCGTCCGAGGGTCGCGGGCGAGGGTTTGCGCGAGGGTCGACGCCGGTTCGATCGGGACCACGACCGTCGTCGTCAGGATCTTGATCTTCAGCCGGTCCTCGACGAACTGGATCGGCGCGGCGTACGCCGCCGCTCCACTGCTCCCGTGCAGCAACGCCACCACGTTGTTGTCCATGTCGAGGACGACGGAACCGGAGTCACCGTTCTGCGCGAACGGTATCGACCCCTCGTCGCCGTAGATCACGAGCTGATCGGTTCCGAACCGATAGAAGAAATGCCCACCTTTCGACGGATAGTTCATGCGGATCTTCTTCTTTTCCCAGGCGAATATCTTTCCGCGGGTCACCCTGCCGGTTTCCGCGCCACGCATCTGCACCGGGATCTGCTGTGTCGCCTGATTCTCAGTCAGGTGGCGGACCCCTTTCACGGCTCCTATTTCGAGGACCTGGGGTACCGACGGAATTCCGGAGATCTCCGCGATCGCGGCGTCGCAGAGCAGGTCGACCTTCGGGTCCGTCGTACGCAGGACCTTGCCGACCGGATGAGAGAAGGTGTCACAGCAGGAGGACATCGACGGATGGCCGACGGTGATGTCGGAACCGATCACGAAATCGGCGATCACGTGCGCGTTGGAGAGAATCACCCTTTTTCCGGCATCCAGGGTTTCCGCGATACAACCCAGACTGCCGGAGCCTGCGACGCTGATTCCCCGTTTGGCCTCGACCTGCATTCCACCGGCGAGTGTCTTGTATCTGGCGCTGTCCCCCATACGAAGTCTCCCCTCGCACCGTCCGAACTCGGCGGGCGGCTGATCGCGGCCGGGCATTCCGTCGAAGCGGTCACCAGCGTGGCGGCCGAGTGGATCAGCAGTCAACGAATGGCCCGATGAACTGCCCCATGAGGCAGAGGGCAGGGCGAACCTCGTTGTGGCAAAGTCGTTTCCGTGGACAGGGACGCGTATCTCGAAGGCGCGATCAGGGACGTGCTCAGCGGCGACGAGGCGACGCTCGACGACCGGATCGGGCACGCGGCGCTGCTGTTCGCCACGTCCGGGGCCATGGCGGAGGCCGACAGGCTGATCACGCACTGGCACGCGCTCACCGAACGCCCGGTCACCGCGCTCGTCCCCGGCGCCGTGCAAGCCCGCGCGTGGGCGATGCTCTTCGAAGCTCAAGGCACCCGGCCGGACTGGGCCGCCGCGCTCACCCCACTCGACCTCGACGCCGAAGAACGCGCCCACGACACGTACCTCGCCCGGCGGGTGTCCGATCTGGACGGTCTCCTCGCCGGATCCCCGTTCGGTGAGGCCGTCTCTCACCTCGGGCCGTCCAGACCGGATCGATTACGCGAGGCCGTCGCGCACGGTGACCTCGACGCCTGGGCGGAGATCGCCTCACGACAGGGCCGCCCGGACGTCGCCGTGCTCGCCGGGTCACGGCGGCTCGCGCCGCGGCTGGTCGCGGGCGCCGATCCGCTCGGGCTGGGCGACTGGCCGGGACTGTGCGCCGGGTCACTGGTCGCGGCGCTGTACGAACGCCACCCGCCGGACACCGGGTCCTGGCGCGAGATGATCGCGGGCATCCTCCGGCTGCGCGGCGGCGGCAGCGCGCCCCCGGCGGCGTCGGCACGCAACGTCGACGCGGCCGAAGCGCGCCTCGGGCTCCGGCTGCCCGCCGACTACCGGGAGTTCCTGCTGACCTGCGACGGCCTGCCCGCCGACGTCGTCTTCCCGCGTCTGCTCGGGACGGCCGAACTCCGCGCGGAAGGCGGTGTCGTGGTGATCTCGGATCCGGCCGTCGTGCTGCTGACGGCCGCGGGCGAGCAGTGGCGGACGGTCGAGATCGACCCGGCGCTGGGCACCACGGTCCATCCGACGTTCCGCGCGCTGCTGGAGCGTCACCTGCTCCTGCTGGCGCAATCCGCGTGAGGTCAGGCTCGTGAGTGGTAATGACGGTTAGAACCGTCATTACCACTCACGAGCGCTCAGGCCTGCCCGCGCTTCTTCCGCTCGGTGTACTCCCGCATCCGCTTCGGGTAGCCGACCCGCGCCACCTCGTACACGGGGATCGACCGTTTGTGACCGAACTGCTGTGCGGCGTCCAAGCTGTCGATCCGGCGCCGGGTCCACTCACCGTCGTGTGCGATGAGGACGACTGTGGTCTCGGTGACGTTGGTCTTGGGCTCCACATAGGCCTCGACACCGGTCCGTGAAGAGGCCCACTCTTCGAGATGCTTGAAGTCGTTCGAAGAGGCTTTCCGCAGCGTACCGGGCTTTTGCCCGCCCTTGGAGCGCCGACGCAGCGAGTCGAACAGACCCACTCCGACCACCTCACTTCCCACTCGCGTCCGGTGTCCATTATCCCGACTCGGGCGTGTGCTCACCGTCGCATACCCGGCTAGGTCGCAGGCCCGCCGCGCGTAGTGACAAGATGGCAAGTGTCCGCGCGCGCGTATACCGCGCGAAGCGGCGCCAGAGCACCACCCCTACCGCTTGCCGAGGAGTTATTGAAGTGACCGACACCTCCGCCGACCTTGTGATCCTGGGTGGCGGATCGGGCGGCTACGCCGCCGCGTTCCGCGCGGCCGAGCTGGGCCTTTCCGTCACCCTGATCGAAAAGGACAAGCTTGGCGGGACGTGCCTCCACCGAGGCTGCATCCCGACCAAGGCCCTCCTGCACGCGGCGGAGGTCGCCGACGAGACCCGCGACGCCGAGACCTTCGGTGTCAAGGCCGTGCTGGAAGGCATCGACATCGCCGGGGTCAACAAGTACAAGGACGGCATCGTCGCCCGCCTGTACAAGGGCCTCCAGGGCCTGGCCAAAGCGCACAAGGTGAACCTCGTCGAGGGCACCGGGACGTTCGTCGGCGGCACCACCGTCGAGGTCGACGGCACCCGTCACACCGGCAAGAACGTCATCCTCGCCACCGGCTCGTACTCGAAGACGCTGCCCGGCCTGGAGCTGGGCGGCCGCATCATCGCGAGCGAGCAGGCGCTTTCGCTGGACTACATCCCGAAGAAGGTCATCGTCCTCGGCGGTGGTGTCATCGGTGTCGAATTCGCGTCCGTGTGGGCGTCCTTCGGCGTCGACGTCACCATCGTGGAGGCGCTGCCCCGCCTGGTCCCGAACGAGGACGAGTACGCGTCCAAGCAGCTCGAGCGCGCTTTCCGCCGCCGCAAGATCGCCTTCAAGACCGGCGTGCGGTTCACCGGCGCCAAGCAGGACGACAACGGCGTCAGCGTGTCGCTGGAGTCCGGCGAGACGCTCGAAGGCGACCTGCTGCTCGTCGCCGTCGGCCGCGGCCCGAACTCGGCCGGGCACGGGTACGAGGAGGCCGGGGTCAAGATGGACCGCGGTTTCGTCCTCACCGACGACCGCCTGCGCACCAACCTGCCGAACGTCTACGCCGTCGGCGACATCGTCCCGGGCCTGCAGCTCGCGCACCGCGGGTTCCAGCAGGGCATCTTCGTCGCCGAGGAGATCGCCGGCCAGGAGCCGCGCGTGATCGACGAGAGCGGCATCCCGCGCGTCACCTACTCGCACCCCGAGGTCGCTTCGGTCGGTCTCACCGAGTCGCAGGCGAAGGAGAAGTACGGCTCCGACGTCACCACCTTCACCTATGACCTCGGTGGCAACGGCAAGAGCCAGATCCTCAAGACCTCCGGTGGGGTCAAGCTGATCAAGGCTCCGGAAGGGCCGGTCGTGGGCGTGCACATGGTGGGCGACCGCGTCGGCGAGCTGATCGGCGAAGCGCAGCTGATCTACAGCTGGGAGGCGTTCCCCGAGGACGTGGCCCCGCTCATCCACGCGCACCCCACCCAGACCGAGGCCCTCGGTGAAGCGTTCCTCGCCCTGGCGGGCAAGCCGCTGCACGTACACAGCTGACGTCTCACCGTCGAAGAACCAGACCAAGCAAGACATATCAAGGGAGTCAGCGAACGATGGCCTACTCCGTCACGTTGCCGGAGCTCGGTGAGAGCGTCACCGAGGGCACCGTCACCCGGTGGTTGAAGCAGGAGGGCGACACCGTCGAGGTCGACGAGCCGTTGCTCGAGATCTCCACGGACAAGGTCGACACCGAGGTCCCGTCCCCGGTCGCCGGCAAGGTCGTGAAGATCAGCGCTCAGGAAGACGAGACCGTCGAGGTCGGCGGCGAACTCGCCGTCATCGACGACGGGACCGGCGGGGTGCCGGAGTCGTCCGGTTCCTCGGAGGACACCTCCGAAGCGCAGCCGGAACCCGAGCCCGAGCCGGAGCCGGAGCCCGCGCAGGAGCAGGCCTCCGCGCCGTCCCAGCCGGACACCGCGCCCGCTTCCGGCGGCGAAGGCACCGAGGTGAAGCTGCCCGAGCTGGGCGAGAGCGTCACCGAGGGCACCGTCACCCGGTGGCTCAAGCAGGTCGGCGAGAGCGTCGAGGTCGACGAGCCGCTGCTCGAGATCTCCACGGACAAGGTCGACACCGAGGTCCCGTCCCCGGTCGCCGGCACCGTGCTGGAGATCCGTGCCGGCGAGGACGAGACCGTCGAGGTCGGCGGTGTGCTCGCGGTGATCGGCGCGGCCGGTTCCGCCCCGGCCCCGAAGGCCGAAGAGAAGAAGCCCGAACCCAAGCCGGAGCCCAAGCCCGAGCCGAAGCCGGAACCCAAGCCGGAACCGAAGCCCGAGCCCAAGGCCGAAGCCGCTCCCGCGCCGAAGCCCGCCCCGGCTCCGCAGGCCGCCCCGGCCCCCAAGGCCGAGGCGAGCAGTGCCAACGGTTCGGACAGCGGACCGTACGTGACGCCGCTGGTCCGCAAGCTCGCTTCGGAGCACGGCATCGACCTGTCGTCGCTGAGCGGCAGCGGTGTCGGTGGCCGCATCCGCAAGCAGGACGTGCTCGCGGCCGCGGAGGCCAAGCAGAAGAAGGAAGCCCCGGCTCCCGCCGCCCAGCCCGCCGCCGCTGCCCCGGCCGCCGCGGCGCCGTCGGCTCCGCGCAAGGCCGCTGTCTCGCCGGAACTGGCGGCACTGCGCGGCACCGTGCAGAAGGCCAGCCGGATCCGGCAGATCACCGCCACGAAGACCCGCGAGTCGCTGCAGGTTTCCGCGCAGCTCACGCAGGTCCACGAGGTGGACGTCACGAAGATCGCCAAGCTCCGTCAGCGGGCGAAGGCGGCCTTCAAGGAGCGCGAGGGCGTCAACCTGACGTTCCTGCCGTTCTTCGCGAAGGCCACCGTCGAGGCGCTCAAGCAGCACCCGAACGTCAACGCGTCCTACAACGAGGACACGAAGGAGATCACCTACCACGGTGCGGTGCACCTGGGGATCGCGGTGGACACCGAAAAGGGTCTGCTGTCGGTGGTCATCCACGACGCGGGTGAGCTCAGCCTCGCCGGTCTCGCGCACCGCATCGCCGATCTGGCAGGCCGCGCGCGTTCGGGCCAGATCAAGCCGGACGAGCTGTCGGGCGGCACCTTCACGATCACGAACATCGGCTCCAACGGCGCCCTGTTCGACACGCCGATCATCGTGCAGCCGCAGTCCGGCATGCTCGGTACCGGCGCGGTCGTGAAGCGCCCGGTCGTGATCGCGGACGCCGACGGCAACGACACGATCGCCGTCCGGTCGATGGCGTTCCTGCCGCTGACCTACGACCACCGCCTGGTGGACGGGGCCGACGCGGGCCGCTTCGTCACGACGATCAAGCAGCGTCTGGAAGAGGGCAACTTCGAGGACGAGCTGGGTCTCTGATCCTCCAGTAGTCCGTCAAAGGCCCTCGTCCCGCTTCGGCGGGGCGGGGGCCTTTGCCATCCCCGCGTTTCGTCCTCTGGATGCGGTAATTGCGCGCGCAACCACCGCATCCAGAGGACGAAACGCGAGGTTTGACAGACACCCGGAACTCTAGTAATCCGGAATTACGGAAAAACTAGAGGGAGGGATCACTCATGCTGACCAGACGCCATCTGCTGGCGGGCGCCGCCGCGGGATCGGCGGCGTTGCTGCTGCCGGGGACCGCGAACGCGGCCGGGCCGGACAGGAGTACCGAACAGGGCTGGCTCGACTGGCTCGCCTTCCACCGCCGCGACGTCTCGGCCCTGATCGACGACGGCGCGGGCCGCCGTGCCGCGCGCAACGCCGACGTCCGGCGCGTGCTGGCCTCGTCGATCAAGGTCGTGCACCTCAGCGCGTACGCGGTCGCTGTGGCCGAAGGCAGGCTCGATCCGCGGGAAGAGATCAGGGTCGGTGACTGGGACGCCCACCATCCCTTCGTCGCCGACGGCCGCGCGCATTTCCAGGCTTTGAACTGGCTGGGCGTCCCTTGCGACGACTACGGGATCGCCAAGGACCCCGAACAGCGTGTCCCGCTGGCGCGGATCCCGGAAGCGATGATCCTCTTCAGTGACAACGCCGCCGCGGACTACCTCCGCACCCGCCTCGGCGACCCCGCCCTCCAGCGGGCCGCGGCGCGGGGCGGGTGGAGAAGGCCGGACACCCGTTCGTTCGGCGGCGAGGTCCTGATGCTGATGATGCCCGAGCACCTGCCCCCGCCGGGCAGCCCGGCCGCGGTCCGGCGGGCGATGGGCGACGTCCTCGCGCGCCGGTTCGTCCGCGACCCCGGGTTCCGTGCCGAGGCGATGCGGCGCTGGCCGGAAATGCCTTCGACCAGCGAGGGACAGTGGCCGTGGACGCAGGGGCACGGTCAGGGTTCGGCTTCGGACCTGTTCGCCCTCCACCGCGGTATCGCCAACGGCCTGTACCCGCCGGCCCGCGAAATCCTCGCGCGGCCGCTCTCCGATCGCGTACCGCCGGGAGCGAGCGAAGTGCTCTTCAAGGGCGGAAGCCTGCCGCGCACCCTCACCGTCGGACTGTCCGTGCGCTGGTCAGGTGGGCGTTCGGGCACGGCGGCGGTCCTCCTCACCGGCGTGAGCGACCAGGAGGTGCAGAACGCAGGCCCGCTGATCGACGTCCTGATCGCGGCGCTGGCCGCCCCGGAACGCTTCGAGGCCCTGCGGCGAGCACTCGGCTGACCGACGGTGTAGATAAACCGGTATGAACGCTGAGCTCGCCGACCGGATCGCCGCCCTCGAAGAACGGGTCGCCGCGCTCGAAGGACAGCACGAACCCACGACGCCGCCCGCCCTGCCCGGCGGCGTCGTGGCCTACCACGGCGAGCTGACCGAACCCGTCGAGCTGACCTGGACCGTCCAGATCCCGCCGGGAGTGGTGCTCGCGAAGGACGACGGGCCGCGGGTGGAGGTGCTCGCGGCCCTGTCGAGCGCCGCGCGGGTGGCGCTCGTGCGGACGCTGGCCGAACAGGGCACACAGACCGCGCCCGCGCTGCAGGAGGCCGCCGAACTCGGCTCCCCCGGCCAGCTCTACCACCACCTCAAGGCCTTGACCGGAGCCGGGATCGTCGAGCAGGACAAACGCGGCAGCTACCGCCTGCGGCCCACCGCGACCATCCCGGTGCTGGTGCTGCTCACCGCCGCGTCGGACGTCGCGGGTCAACTGAAGACCTGAGCGTGCGCCCGGATCCCGGATACGACACGATCGGATCATGCGAGTTCTGATCGCGGGCGCGAGCGGACTGATCGGTACCTCCCTGACGACGCGGCTGCGCGGATCCGGGCACGAAGTGATCCGCCTCGTACGCCGGGAAGAGCGGGCCGGGGACGAACGCCGCTGGGATCCCCCGGCCGGGGAGATAGCCGACGGCGCGCTCGACGGGGTCGACGCCGTGGTGAACCTCGCGGGCGCGCCGCTGCTGCCCGGCCGCTGGAGCGCGGCCCGCAAACAGGTCCTGCTCGACAGCCGGGTCGAACCGACCGAGGTGCTCGCGGAAGCGGTCGCCGAACACGGGATCCCCGTGCTGGTCAACGCCTCCGCCGTCGGCTATTACGGCGACCCCGGTCCGTCCGTTGTGGACGAATCGAGTCCGGCGGGACGCGGTTTCCTCGCCGGGCTCTGCACCGCATGGGAAGCCGCCACCGAGACCGCGGCCACCGCCGGCGCCCGCGTCGTGCGCATCCGTACCGGGCTGGTGCTCGCGCGCAAGGGCGGGCTCCTCGACGTCCTGCGGCCGCTGTTCCGCCTGGGTCTCGGCGGGAAACTCGGCGACGGCAAGCAGTACATGCCCTGGATCTCGCTCGACGACGAGGTCGGGGCGATCGTTTTCGCACTGGAGCACGAATCCCTGTCCGGCGCGGTGAATCTCAGCGGACCGCAGCCCGCCACGAACGCCGCCTTCACGAAGGCGCTGGGCCACGCCGTGCACCGGCCCGCGATCTGGCAGGTGCCGGGATTCGCCATGAAGATCGCCCTCGGGCAGGCGGCCGAGGAGATGGCGCTCTTCGGGCAGCGCGCCATGCCCCGGGCGCTGGAGGAAGCGGGTTACCACTTCCGTCACCCGACCCTCGAAGACGCGCTGGCCGCCGCGACATGACCTTGCAGCGCGGCCTGTACACCCTCGCCGGAGCCCTTCTGCTGATCGGCTTCATCGTGCTCGGCCTGTTCGTCGACGACCGCCCGCCGCCGGTGGACGTCGCACTCGCCGACGCGTTCCACGGCCAGTACGCCCGGCCGGCGGGACAGGTGGCGGGCCTGGTCACGAACGTCCTCGGGCCGGTCCTGCCGTTCGCGCTGGGCGCGGTGCTGGCGGTACTCGCCTGGCAGCGGCGGGATCTGACGGCGTTGTGCGTCAAGCTCGCCGTCGTCCTGGTGCTGTGCCGGATGACCAGCCTGATCGCCAAACCGGTGTTCTACCGCGAGCGGCCGCGCGAATTCCCCGATCTGAGCTACCCGAGCGGGCATGTCGTCGCCGTCGCCTGCACCGGTTTCGTCGCCGTCCTGCTCTGCGCGTGGACCCGCCCGCGTCTGGTGCGCCTGGCGATCACGATCGCCGTCGCGGCCACGGTCGTCGGCGCGCTCTGCCGGGTCGTACTGGGTGTGCACTGGCTGACCGACACCGCGGGATCCGTACTGGCGGTGGGCGGTGTGGGCCTGATCTCGGCGACCGGACTGGGCCTGCTGCCCCTGCCCCGCGACCCGGCGTAGTGTCGCTGACGTGAGCTCTTCGACCGCTTCCTGCCGTGCCAGTTCCGAGCCCGTCGACGTCCGTGAGATCGGGACGATCGACTACACCGAGGCCTGGGAACTCCAGCGCCGCCACGTGACAGCCAGGGCCGACGGCGAAGGCCCCGACACCATGCTGCTGCTGGAGCACCCGTCGGTGTACACCGCGGGCAAGCGCACCGAAGCCGAGGACCGGCCGACCGACGGCACCCCGGTGATCGACGTCGACCGCGGCGGCAAGATCACCTGGCACGGCCCCGGCCAGCTGGTCGGCTACCCGATCATCAAGCTCGCCGACCCGATCGACGTCGTGCACTACGTACGGCGTCTCGAAGAGGCCTTGATCACCGTCTGCGACCAGCTCGGCGTGCACACCGGCCGGGTCGAGGGCCGCAGCGGCGTCTGGATCCCGGCCGACGACCGCGGCGTCGAGCGGAAGATCGCCGCCATCGGCATCCGCGTGCAGCGCGGCGTGACCATGCACGGCTTCGAGCTGAACTGCAACGCCGACCTGGGCGCCTTCGACAAGATCGTCCCGTGCGGCATCCGGGACGCGGGCGTGACGTCGCTCTCCTACGAACTCGACCGCGAGGTCACCGTGGCGTCGGTACTGCCGATCGCCCGCGAAGCCGTGCTCGCGGCGCTGGAGGGTGACCTTCCGGTGAGCGACGAGCGCTGGCTGCCGCGTCCCGAGGCGCCTGCCGCCCCGGGCGTCACGTTCGCCTTGCAGAACTGACGTCTGCGAAGATCCTCGGTACGACCGCCGGAAAGGCCGGTGGTCGTACTGGGAGGAAATCATGCGCAAGTTTTCGCGCGTTCTGGCGGCGGCCGGTATCGCGGTCGCCGCGTCGGTGAGCCTGCCCTCGGCGGCGTCGGCCACGCCGCCGCCCGGCTGCACCGGCGGCCACGACGGGGCGAAGTACGCCTGGGCGAGTTGTACGGCTTACGGCACCCACATGTACCGGGTCACCGCCTACAACTGCAGCCCGGTCTGCGGCAACGCCGTCGGCGAATGGGCCGCCAACGGGGCGACGTCCTACCTCACCATCAGCTGGCCGGCGAAGATCCTGGACATCGGCGTCGAAATCGTGTGAGCCCCAGCGCGTGAAGGCCCCCCTTTCCCTCGGTTGAGCCGAGGGAAAGGGGGCCTTCACGCGCAAAGCGTCAGTCCAGCTGCGGAGCGACCTCGGCGGCGACCAGCTCGATCTGGTCCACGTCCGAGAGGTCCAGCAGCTGCAGGTAGAGCCGCGTGATCCCGGTCTTCTCCCGCCACTGCCCGATCTTCTCGACGACCTCCGCCGGTGTCCCGGCGAGACCGTTCTCTCGCAGCTCCGCGACATCGCGGCCGATCACCGCGGCGCGCTTCGCGACCTCGGCGTCGTCCCGGCCCACGGCTACGACGAGCGCGGCCGAGCGGATGATCTCCTTGGGGTCGCGGCCGATCTCGCGGGCGGCGTCCTCGACGCGGCCGAACTGCTCGGCGGCGAATTCGGGCCCCACGAACGGCAGGTTGAACTCGTCGGCGTAGCGCGCGGCGAGCGCCGGGGTGCGCTTCTTGCCGCCCCCGCCGATGATCACCGGCGGCCGGGGCCGCTGAGCGGGCTTCGGCAGGCCGGGCGAGTCGACGAGCTTGTAGTGCTCGCCGTCGAAGGAGAACGTCTCGCCTTCCGGCGTCTCCCACAGCCCGGTGACCACCGCGAGCTGCTCGGCGTAGCGGTCGAACCGCTCCTTGATCGGCGGCAGGTCGAGGCCGTAGGCGGTGTGCTCGTCGTCGTACCAGCCCGAACCGAGGCCGAGTTCGACCCGGCCGCCGGACATCTGGTCCACCTGCGCCACCGAGATCGCCAGCACCGACGGGTGCCGGAAGGTGGCGGCGGTGACCAGGGTGCCCAGTCGCACCCTGCTGGTCTCACGGGCGAGACCCGCGAGGGTGATCCACGCGTCGGTCGGCCCGGGCAGTCCCGAAGCCGAACCCATCTTGAGGTAGTGGTCGCTGCGGAAGAAGGCGTCATAACCCGCGTCCTCGGTGGCCTTCGCCACCTGGAGCAGGTCGTCGTAACTGGCCCCTTGCTGGGGCTCGGTAAAGATCCTGAGGTCCACGGACGCCACAATATCGACGGTGCCGTCAGCTCGCCTTCCCGTGCTCGGCGGGCGGAACACGGCGGAACCCGACGAGCAGCCGCACCAGGACCTCTTCGACCTGGGCGCTGACCTTCTTCGGCTCCGGTGAACTCGCGATCTCGATGGCCGCGCTCGACAGCGCACCGAACAGGAGCCGGGCGGTGACGTCCACCGGGACGTCCTCGACCTCGCCGACGTCGATGAGCGACTGGATCCCGGTGCGGACCAGGCCGAAACTGCACCGCTCCTCCGCCTCGCGCCAGCGCTCCCAGCCCATCACCACCGGCGCCTCGTGGATCGCGATGCGCTGATACGCCGGGTCGAGACAGCTCTGCAGGAATCCGCGCAGCCCGGCGAGCGCTCGCTCCCAAGGCGATTCCGGTCCGTGCATGATCTTCTCGAGCCTGTCGAAGACCTGGCTCTCGACCGTGTCGAAAGCGGCCTCGAACAACGCCTGCTTGCCACTGAAGTGGTGGTAGAGCGCGCCCTTCGTCACCCGTGCCCGTTTGGCGATCTCGTCGAGGGACGTGCCCGCGTACCCGCGTTTGGTGAACAGCTCCACGGCACTCTCGACGAGTGCCGACCGGGTGGACTCGGAATAGTCCAGCCGCCTTGACCTCATTGTCGCCACCTTCACAACTTTACGCCGACGGTTCCGGTCCATACCCATGGTATGTTGGCTGCTGTCAGGTCCGTACCGGGAGTATGCCGCAAACCTGCGGTATGAACCGGGTCACGGAGGGGAGCCTTCATCATGAGCTGGAACGACTTCTACCAGCGGCGCGACATCCTCGAAGCCGCAGTGCGCCAGGCGGGTCACCACCCGTCCGAACCGCTTTCACTCGACGAAATCCCGGGGGCCACCAAGTACTTCGCGACCGAAGAAGAGCTTCTGGTCGCGCTTCGGTACAAGTGGAACCAGGTATTCGGCGGATACCTTCGGGCCGAGATGGCCGACCCCGACTACGCCGATCAGGACCTCCCGCTCGACAGGGTCGACGCCGTCACCCGTGCCTGGAACCGGGCCACGGCCGAGCACGAGGCCCTTCGCGCGGTTCTCGACGCCGCGCTGGAGCGGTGCCCCGCGCTGCTGCCGTCGCACGAAGCCGAGCTGCGCACCCTCGCGCTCACGGCGGGACTGGCCGACGGGAACGAGCCGGCCGCGGAGATCACCAAGGTCGGCGCCGCGTTCGCCACCCTGCTCCGGCACGGCCGTCAGGCCAAACCCGCCCGCCGCCGCAGCCCCATGGGGCACCTGCTCCGGTTGCTCGCGCCCAGCGCGTGATTCCCGTGGCGGCCTCATCGCCGATGTAGTTAGGTGACCGACATGGCTGCTCACTCGCGCTGGACCGAGGCCGACATCCCGGATCAGACCGGCCGCACCGTGTTCGTCACGGGGGCGAACTCGGGGCTCGGCCTGCGGACGGCCGAAGTGCTCGCGGGCAAGGGGGCCCGCGTGCTGCTCGGCTGCCGGTCGCCGGAACGCGGCGCGAAGGCACTGGAACAGGTCGGCGCCGCCGCGACCGGGGAAGCGCCCGAACTCGTCCGGCTGGATCTCGCCGACCTCGCGTCGGTCCGCGAGGCCGTCAAGCAGGTCCAGGAACTGTCGGGGAACAAGCTCGACCTCCTGGTCAACAACGCCGGCGTGATGGCGACCCCGCGTGGCCACACCAAGGACGGCTTCGAGACCCAGTTCGGCACGAACCATCTCGGGCACGCGGTGCTGACCTGGCTGCTGATGCCGTCGCTGCGCAACGGTTCGGGCGCCAGGGTGGTGACCGTGTCGAGTATCGCGGCGACCGGCGCGCGCCTCGACGTCGCGGACCCGAACTTCGAACGCCGGATGTACAACCCGGGTTCGGCCTACGGCCAGTCGAAACTCGCCAACCAGATCTTCGCGCTCGAACTCGACCGCAGGCTGCGCGCCGCGGGCGAAGGTGTCGTCAGCGTGGCGGCCCACCCCGGCTACACCTGGACCGGGCTCGGTTCGGGCATGGCCCGCTCCTACCGCAACCCGGTGGTCCGCGCGCTCGTCGGCGCGGGCAACCGGATCGGCGAGGTCCTGATCGCGCAGAACGCCCGCAAGGGCACCCTCCCGCAGCTGTTCGCGGCGACCGCTCCGGAGGTGACGGGCGGCGACTACATCGGCCCGCACGGCCTCGGCGGATTGCGTGGCAACCCGGTCAAGGTGCGGCCTCTTCCCGCCGCGCGGAGCGAATCGCTCGGCGCCGCGTTGTGGGACGTGAGCACCAAGTTGACGGGCGTCACCCCCGACCCCGCGTGAGCGGCGACCATTACTACGGCGGGCGTAGGGTGGCGGTGTGAGTGCTGCCCCAGATGGCCGCAAGCTGTTGCGGCTCGAGGTCCGGAATTCCCAGACTCCCATCGAGAAGAAGCCGTCGTGGATCAAGACCCGGGCGCGGATGGGCCCGGAGTTCACCGAACTC
>NZ_ASJB01000054.1 GCF_000478275.1 Amycolatopsis orientalis DSM 40040 = KCTC 9412 | reverse complement strand
TTTTTTTTCAAGCAGAAGACGGCATACGAGATAGCCGATGAGATCATTGAAGAATGGAGTAGACAAATGTCTACATTTTTCGACAAAAAATAAGAAAGATCTTCCTAATTTACACTTGAAAGGATACAATAAAGATAGATTTGATTTGCTGGTTTTTTTGAAAGGGAGTTGAACATGGCATGGTGTACAGGCTTGTCGCGATTTTTTTCATTCTCCTGGCGCTAAGCGGCTGCGGACAATCGCCGCTGAAAGGGAAAATTGAAAAAGTCGGTTTGCTTGTCCCTGATACGATAAGTGATCAAGTATGGGGAACCAAAGGATATAAAGGATTATTAAGAATACAATCCGTCTACAATGTCGATGTCTAT
>NZ_ASJB01000053.1 GCF_000478275.1 Amycolatopsis orientalis DSM 40040 = KCTC 9412 | reverse complement strand
GGAGCAGGCGCAGGTATGGGGCTTGGGCCGGGTCGCGGCACTGGAGCATCCCGAGGTGTGGGGTGGGTTGATCGACCTGCCCGCTGCGGGTGATGCCCGGGTGCTGGGTGTGCTGGCCGGGTCCGAGGATCAGGTGGCGGTGCGGGCGTCGGGTGTGTTCGCGCGTCGTCTGGTGCGGGCTGACGCTGCGGAGGCGAAGCCGTGGGCTTTTGGTGGCACCGCTCTGGTAACTGGTGGTACCGGGGCTTTGGGTGGTCAGGTCGCGCGGTGGCTGGCTCAGCGAGGTGCTGAGCATCTGGTGCTGGTCAGTCGCCGGGGAGCGGCCTCTCCAGGAGCGGAAGATCTCGCCGCGGAGTTGCGGGAACGGGGTGTCGAGGTCACCTTGGCGGCCTGTGATGTGGCAGACCGCGCGGCGGTGGCCGAGCTGGTCGGCGGGCTTCCGGGCCTGTCCGTGGTGGTGCATGCGGCGGGTGTCGCGCAGTCGACTCCGCTGGCGGACTGCTCGGTGGAGGAGTTCCGTGCTGTCGTTGACGGCAAGGTCGCGGGTGCGGTCAATCTGCATGAGCTTACTGAAGGTCTTGACGCGTTCATTGTGTTTTCGTCGATCGCGGCGACGTGGGGCAGTGGTGGCCAAGCTGCTTATGCGGCGGGCAATGCGTTCCTTGACGCGCTGATCGAACAGCGCCGCGCTGACGGCCTTCCGGGTCTGTCGGTGGCGTGGGGTCCGTGGGCTGAAGGGGGCATGGCCGCGGGTGAAGCGGGTGAGCATCTCGCGAAGCGTGGTTTGACGGCGTTGGCGCCGGAGCGGGCGTTGGCGGCGTTGGAAGGTGCGCAACACGACACCACGGTGACCGTGGCCGACGTGGACTGGGCCCGGTTCGCGCCGGTGTTCACCTCGCGGCGACCCAGCCCCCTGCTCACCGAACTGATCGAGGTCGAGGACGCCACCGACGAGCCTGCCGGCGCGGGTTCGGCCGAGCTGCGCGCCAAACTGGCCGGGCTCGCCCCGGCAGTCCGGCGGCAAGCGGTCCTGGACCTGGTGCGTGCCGAAGCGGCGGCGGTACTGGGCTACTCCGGGCCGGAGGCCGTCGAACAAGACCGCGCGTTCCGTGAGCTGGGCTTCGACTCACTGACCGCGGTGGAGCTGCGCAACCGGATGGTCCCGCTGGTCGGTCTCGACCTGCCGACGACCCTGGTCTTCGACTACCCCAACCCCCTCGCCCTCGCGGAACATCTCCTGGGCGAACTGACCGGGGTCCCTACCGCGATCACCACGGCCACCACGGTGGCCGCCGCCGACGAACCGATCGCGATCGTCGGGATGGCCTGCCGGTTCCCGGGCGGGGCGCACTCACCGGAACAGCTGTGGCGACTGCTGTCGGAAAGCCGCGACGCGGTCGGGCCTTTCCCCGACAACCGCGGCTGGGATCTGGCGGAGCTGTACCACCCCGAGCCGGGCAACCCCGGCACGAGTTACACCCGTGACGGCGCTTTCCTTTACGACGTCGGGGAATTCGATCCGCAGTTCTTCGGGATCTCCCCGCGTGAGGCGCTGGCGATGGATCCGCAGCAGCGGCTCCTCCTGGAGACCTCGTGGGAGGCCTTCGAACGCGCCGGTTTCGACCCGGCCGCGCTCCGGGGCAGCCGGACCGGCGTGTTCGTCGGCTCGAACGGCCAGGACTACCTCTCGGTGCTGCTGGCCTCGTCGGACCTCGGCGAAGGACAGCTGGGCACCGGGGTCTCGGCGAGTGTGGTCTCGGGCAGGCTGGCCTACACGTTCGGGCTCGAAGGTCCGGCTGTCACCGTGGACACCGCCTGTTCTTCTTCGCTGGTCGCGATCCACCTCGCCGTGCAGGCACTGCGCAACGGCGAATGCGACCTGGCACTCGCAGGCGGCGTGACCGTGATGTCCACGCCCGGGGCGTTCCTGGACTTCAGTGCCCAGCGCGGACTGTCGGCGGACGGCCGGTGCAAGGCGTTCGCCGAGTCCGCCGACGGCACCGGCTGGGGCGAAGGCGCCGGCATCCTGCTGGTGGAACGGCTGTCCGAGGCCACCCGCCAGGGCCATCAGGTGCTGGCCGTGGTGCGGGGCAGCGCGGTCAACCAGGACGGTGCGTCCAACGGGCTCACCGCGCCGAACGGTCTCTCCCAGCAACGCGTGATCCGGGCCGCGCTGGCCAACGCCGGACTCGGGACGTCCGATGTGGACGTCGTCGAGGCACACGGCACCGGCACCACCCTCGGCGACCCGATCGAAGCCCAGGCGCTCAACGCGACCTATGGGAAGGACCGCGATCGCCCGCTGTGGCTGGGTTCGGTGAAGTCGAACCTCGGGCACACCCAGGCGGCCGCCGGGGTCGCCGGAGTGATGAAGATGGTGCTGGCGCTGCGGCACGGCCTGTTGCCGCGAAGCCTCCACATCGACACTCCATCGCCCCACGTGGACTGGACCGCCGGGGCCGTCGAACTGCTGACCGAAGCCCGTGAGTGGCCGGAGCGCGAGTCGGCGCGGCGGGCGGGTATCTCCGCGTTCGGGATGAGCGGCACCAACGCCCACCTCATCCTGGAGGAGGCACCCGCGTCCGTGCCCGCCGATGTCGTTCCGGTGGCGGTCACGCCCTGGGTGCTGTCGGGCAAGTCGCCGGAGGCGGTGGAAGCGTTCGCCGGTCGGCTCGCCGAATATGCCGGTGACGCTGCGGGCGTGGCGGCAGGCCTGGCCGGTCGTTCGATGTTCGGACATCGTGCGGTGCTCGTGGGCGAGGACCAGGCTGGTTTGGCTGCCGCGTTGGCCGCGGGGGAGCAACCCGCAGGTGTGGCGCGGGGTTCTGGCTCCGGTGTTGAGCGTGTGGTCTTTGTGTTCCCTGGTCAGGGTTCGCAGTGGCTGGGCATGGCCTCGGCTCTCTTGGAGCAGAGCCCGGTTTTCGCGTCGCGCATGGAGGAATGCGACAGCGCTTTGCGGTCCTTTGTGGACTGGTCGTTGTTTGACGTGCTGGCCGACGAGACGGCGTTGGGCCGGGTTGATGTTGTTCAGCCGGTGTTGTGGTCGGTGATGGTGTCGCTGGCTGAGGTGTGGCGTTCTTTGGGTGTGGTTCCTTCGGCGGTGGTGGGGCATTCGCAGGGTGAGATCGCGGCCGCGGTGGTGGCTGGTGGCCTGAGCCTGGAGGACGGGGCTCGGGTGGTGGCTTTGCGGAGTCAGGCCATCGCTGCCGAGCTGGCTGGTCTGGGCGGGATGCTGTCGGTGGCCGCGCCGGTGAGCGAGGTCGGCGAGGGTGTGTCGATCGCCGCGGTGAACGGCCCGAACGCGGTCGTGCTGTCGGGTGACCCCGACGCACTCGCGAAGGCGAAGGCCCGGTATGAGGCCGACGGTGTGCGGGCCCGTTTGGTGGCAGTGGATTACGCGTCTCACTCGGCCCACGTCGAGCGGATCGAGACACAGCTGGCGGAGTTGCTCGCCCCGGTATCCCCGCGGACGGGTGAGGTTCCGTTTT
This sequence comes from Amycolatopsis orientalis DSM 40040 = KCTC 9412, assembly GCF_000478275.1. Classification (GTDB taxonomy): domain Bacteria; phylum Actinomycetota; class Actinomycetes; order Mycobacteriales; family Pseudonocardiaceae; genus Amycolatopsis; species Amycolatopsis orientalis. The sequence goes on along the minus strand of NZ_ASJB01000053.1, from coordinate 100,000 downwards.
ATTCCACTGTGGACTCTCGATGGTTGGACACGGCGGAACTGACGGGTGGCTACTGGTATCGGAACCTGCGCCAGACAGTGCGGTTCGCCGATGCGGTAGAGCAGCTGGCTGCCGAAGGCCAGCAGATGTTCGTCGAAGTCAGCGCCCACCCCGTGTTGACGATGGCGATCGAGGACACCGTCGATGTTCCGGTGGTCGGCACACTTCGCCGCGACGAGGGCGGCCTGGAGCGGTTCCTGCTCTCCGCGGGGGAGGCGTTCTGCCGCGGCGCGGACGTCGACTGGCGGGGCTTGCTGGGCAAGGCCGGGACCGTTCCCGAAGACCTGCCCACCTACCCGTTCCAGCACGAGCGCTACTGGCCCAGGGTGGACGCGTCCTCCGGCGGAGACGTCACCACCGCCGGACTCGGCGCCACCGACCATCCGCTGCTCGGTGCCACGTTGGACTTCGCGGGCGGCGACGAGGTCGTGCTCACCGCCAGGCTGTCGGTCTCGGCGTCACCGTGGCTGGCCGAGCACGTGGTCTCGGGGCAGGTGTTCCTGCCGGGCACCGCGTTCATCGAGCTGGCGGTCCAAGCAGGCGACCGGGTGGGCTGCGCCGTGGTGGACGAGGTGACGATCGAAGCGCCGCTGGTCCTTCCCGCGACCGGCGGGATCCAGCTGCAGCTCGTCGTCGGTACCCCGGATGAAGAGGGCACCCGCGAGCTGGTCTTCTACTCCCGCGAGGCGGACGGCGAGCCGTGGACACGGCACGCCTCCGGCGCCTTGTCGCCCGAATCCGGCGCTCCGGACGAGCCCGGCGACCTCCGCGAGTGGCCGCCCGCCAGGGCGACAGCCGTGGACATCGACGGCCTCTACGAAGGCCTCGCCGGGGCGGGGCTGGCCTATGGTCCGGTGTTCCGCGGGCTCACGGCGGTCTGGGAACGCGGCGCCGACGTGTTCGCGGAGGTGGAACTGCCCCGCGAGGAGTCCGCCGAGGCAGCCCGGTTCGGACTGCACCCGGCACTGCTCGACGCCGGCCTCCACGCACTGGGCGCGGTGTCGTTCGGCGGCGGCGGGGCGTATCTGCCGTTCTCCTGGACCGGTGTGACCCTGCACGCGACCGGCGCGCGGTCGCTGCGCGTCCGGTTGACGCGCCACGACGGCGACAGCGTGTCGATCTTCGCCGCGGACGGCGCGGGCGACCCGGTGGCGGCGGTCGAATCCCTGTCCCTGCGACCCGCCACCACCGCGGGCACCGTGCGGTCGAAGAACCTCTTCCTGGTCGGCTGGGACAACGTCGCACTGCCGTCCAGCGAGCTGTTGGACCTGCCGGAACTGCGGGACGTCAAGGCGGACCAGCGCCCGGAAACGGTGTTGCTGCACTGGCTCCCCGGCACCGACGGCCCGCACTCCGCCGCGCACCGCGTGCTGGCCGTGGTGCAGGACTGGCTCGCGGACGACCGGTTCACCGACTCCCGGCTGGTCTTCGTCACGCGCGGGGCGATCGCCACCACGCCGGACGAAGACGTGCCGGACGCCGACTCGGCCGTGGTGTGGGGGCTGGTGCGCTCCGCGCAGTCGGAGAACCCCGGCCGGTTCGTGCTCGCCGACCTCGGCGGTCCCGAAGACCTCGACAGGCTGCCGTCGGCGCTCCACAGCGGCGAACCGCAGTTCGCGTTGCGCGACGGGCAGCTGCGGGTGCCGAGGCTGGTTCCCGCCGACCGCTCCACGGCGCTGACCCCGCCCACCGGGGAGCCCCGCTGGCGCCTCGACCTCACGGGCCGCGGCACCCTGGAGAACCTGGCCCTGCTGCCCTCCCCGGACGCGGCGGCCGAACTCGGCGAAGGTGAGGTGCGGCTGCAGGTCCGGGCGTCCGGGGTCAACTTCCGCGACGTGCTGATCGCGCTCGGCATGTACCCCGACGACGTGCCGCTGGGCAACGAGGGCGCGGGCGTCGTCCTCGAAGTCGGTCCCGGGGTCACCGGGCTCGTTCCCGGCGACCGGGTGCTGGGGGTGTTCGCCGGGGGTGTCGGCCCGGTCGCCGTCGCCGACAGCAGGCTGCTGGCGAAGCTGCCCTCTGGATGGTCCTTTGTGGAGGGTGCCTCGGTGCCGGTGGTGTTCCTCACCGCCTACTACGCGCTGCGGGACCTGGCGGACCTCCGGCGCGGCGAGACCGTGCTGGTGCACGCCGCCGCGGGTGGGGTCGGCATGGCCGCCGTGCAGCTCGCCCGCCACTGGGGCGCCGAGGTGTACGGCACCGCCAGTCCGGCGAAATGGCAGGCGGTCCGTGAACTCGGTCTCGACGACGGGCATCTCGCGTCCTCGCGGGATCTCGGGTTCGAAGCGCGGTTCGCCGACGCCACCGAGGGCCGGGGGATGGACGTGGTGCTGGACTCCCTCGCCCGCGAGTTCGTCGACGCGTCCCTGCGGCTGCTGCCCAGGGGCGGGCGGTTCGTCGAGATGGGCAAGAGCGACCTCCGCGATCCGGAGCTGGTCGCCACCGAGCATCCGGGGGTGCGCTACCGCGCCTTCGACGTGATCGAGGCGGGCGCCGAGCGGATGGGGGAGATCCTCCGCGAGGTCATGGCGTTGTTCGCCGACGGCGTGCTGCGGCTGTCGCCCATCCGGACCTGGGACGTCCGCCGCGCCCCCGAGGCGTTCCGGTTCCTGTCACAGGCCAAGCACGTCGGCAAGGTGGTGCTCACTCAGCCACGTCGTCTCGACCCGGCGTCGACCGTGCTGGTCACCGGCGGCACCGGCAACCTGGGGGCCTTGGCCGCCCGGCGGCTGGTGTCCGGCCACGGCGTCCGTGACCTGGTGCTGACCAGCAGGCGCGGACCGGACGCGCCGGGTGCGGCGGAACTGGTGCGCGAGCTGACCGAACTCGGCGCGCGGGTCCGGATCGTCCGCTGCGACGTGGCGGACCGGGCGGAGGTCGCCGAGGTGGTCTCCGGGATCGGCGAGGCGCTCGCCGGTGTGGTGCACACCGCGGGCACCCTCGACGACGGGCTGATCGGCGATCTCACCCCCGAGCGGCTCAGCGCCGTGCTCCGGTCCAAAGTGGACGGCGCGGCACATCTGGACGAGCTGACGCGGGGGCTGGACCTGTCGTTGTTCGTGCTCTACTCCGGCGCCGCCGGGGTGTTCGGCGGGCCGGGGCAAGGCAACTACGCGGCGGCGAACGTCTGGCTGGACGCGCTGGCGCACCGGCGTCGTGCGGCGGGACTGCCCGCGACGTCGCTGGCCTGGGGGCTCTGGGCCCGGCTCGGCGGGATGACCGCGCATCTGGGCGAGGCCGAACTCGCGCGGCTGAGCCGGGACGGCGTCGGCGGGCTGGACACCGACGAGGGACTGGCGCTGTTCGACACCGCGCTGGCCATGGACGAGCCGCTGCTGCTGCCGATGCGGCTGGACGTGGCGGGCCTCCGGCGTCAGCGGCCGGACGACGTCGCGCACCTGCTGCGCGGCTTCACCTCCGCCACGACGTCCCGCAGGGTCGCGGGCGAAGCGAAGGAAGGCAAGGAATCCAAGCTGCTCAAACGGCTTGCGGGCCTTCCGGAACCGGAGCAGGAGGCCATCCTGCTCGACCTGGTGCGGACCGAGGCGGCGGCCGTACTGGGCTTCCCCTCGGCGGCGGCCGTGGAACCCGCGCGGGCGTTCCGCGAAGTCGGTTTCGACTCGCTGACCGGGGTCGAGCTGCGCAACCGGCTCGGCAAGGTCACCGGCGCCAAGCTGGCGCCGACGCTGGTGTTCGACCACGCCACCCCGGCGGCGCTCGCCGCGTTCCTGCGGGGCGAGCTGGCGCCGAGCGGTGCCGAAGAGGCGGCTTCGGACGTCCTCGACGAGCTCGGGCGGCTGGAAGTGGCGGTGACCGGCCTCGCCGACAACGGCGAGGCCACGGCGGAAGTGACCGCCCGGCTGCGGGCCCTGCTGGCCCGCCTGACCGGGGACGAGGCGGAGAACGGCGTTTCCCAGCGGATCCAGGACGCCACGGCGGACCAGATCTTCGACCTCATCGACAACGACTTGCAGATCTCTTGATCGCACCGGCGGAGAAACGAGCACAGCCATGAGCACTGAGCAGAAACTTCTCGACTACCTGAAGCGGGTCACCGCGGACCTGCACGACACGCGTGAGCGGCTGCGGAGCGCCGAGGCGGCCGCGGGGGAGCCGGTCGCCGTGGTGTCCATGGCGTGCCGGTACCCGGGCGGGGCGAATTCGCCGGAGGAACTGTGGCGGCTGGTCGCGGACGAGGTCGACGCGATCACCCCGCTGCCCGTCGACCGCGGCTGGGACGCCGCCGACGGCGAAGGCGGGTTCATCGACGACGCGGGGCACTTCGACGCCGCGTTCTTCGGGATCAGCCCGCGCGAAGCGCTGACCATGGACCCGCAGCAGCGGGTCCTGCTGGAACTGGCCTGGGAGGCACTGGAACGCGGTGGGTTCGATCCGGCGGCGCTGCGGGGCAGCCGCACCGGCGTGTTCGTCGGCGGCACCACCTCCGGCTACGGCCTCGACGGCGAGGGTGTCGCGCCGGAGGCCGAGGGCTATGTGCTCACCGGGACGGCGCCGAGCGTCCTGTCCGGCCGGGTGGCCTACACGCTGGGACTCGAGGGTCCGGCGCTGACCATCGACACCGCCTGTTCGTCGTCCCTGGTCGCGCTGCACCTGGCGATGCAGTCGCTGAGACGCGGTGAGTGCGCGCTCGCGCTCGCCGGCGGGGTCACCGTGCTCGCCTCACTCGCCGTGTTCCTCGACGCCAAGGGTCTCGACGCGGCCGCCGCGGAGTCACGCTGCAAGGCATTCGGCGCGGGCGCCGACGGCACCGCCTTCGCGGAGGGAGCGGGGCTGCTGACGCTGGAACTGCTGTCCGACGCCGAGCGCAACGGCCACGAGGTGCTGGCGGTGCTCCGCGGCAGCGCGATCAACCAGGACGGCGCCAGTAACGGGCTGACCGCGCCGAGCGTCGCCGCCCAGCAGCGCGTCATCCGCGACGCGCTCACTTCCGCCAGGCTGACGGCCTCGGACGTGGACGCGGTGGAGGCGCACGGCACCGGCACCTCGCTGGGCGACCCGATCGAGGCCACCGCCCTGCTGGCCACCCTGGGCCAGGGCCGTCCCGCGGACCGGCCGCTGCGCCTCGGCTCCATCAAGTCCAACATCGGCCACAGCCAGGCCGCCGCCGGGGTGGCCGGGGTGATCAAGATGGTGCAGGCGATGCGGCACGGTCTGGTGCCGCGGAGCCTGCACGTGACCGAGCCGACCCCGCACGTGGACTGGTCCTCCGGTGCGGTTGAGGTGCTCACCAAGGCCATGCCCTGGCCGGAGACCGGCCGTCCGCGTCGCGCCGGGGTGTCCTCCTTCGGGCTCAGTGGCACCAACGCGCACCTCATCGTCGAGCAGGCACCCGCCGGTACGCCGTCACCCGTGGCCGGATCCCGCCCGGTGGCGACGGTGCCGTGGGTGTTGTCGGCCAAATCCCCGGCCGGGCTGCGTGCGCAGGCCGCCCGGCTGCGCGCGTACATCGACGCGGAACCCGGGCTCGACCCGGCCGACGTCGGGCATTCCCTGCTGACCACACGCAGCCGTTTCGCGCATCGCGCGGTGCTGGCCGCGGACACGCTGGAGGAGTTCTCGGCCCGGCTCGGCGTGCTCGCCGAGGGCGGGCAGCCGGACGGCGCCGCGCACGGGAGCCCGGTCCGCACCGGGGGCCGGACGGTGTTCGTCTTCCCAGGCCAGGGCTCGCAGTGGCCCGGGATGGGCGCGAAGCTGTACGCCGAATCCGAGGTCTTCGCCGAAAGCGTGCGGACCTGTGACGCCGCCTTCGCGTCCTATGTGGACTTCTCCGTGGCGGCGGTGCTCCGTGGTGACGAGGGTGCCGCCTCGACCGACCGGCTGGACGTGGTGCAGCCGGCGCTGTTCACGATGATGGTGTCGCTGGCGGAACTGTGGCGTTCCCACGGTGTCCGGCCGGACGCGGTGACCGGGCATTCGCAGGGCGAGATCGCCGCCGCGTACGTCGCAGGCGCGCTCACCCTCGACGACGCCGTCCGCATCGTCGCCCTGCGCTCGCGAGCCTTGCTGGAAATCGCCGGCCAGGGCGGGATGGCCTCGGTCTCACTCCCGCACGCCGAGGCCTCCGCCCTGATCGAACCCTGGGACGGGCTGACCGTCGCCGCGGTGAACGGTCCGGCGCTGTGCACGGTCGCCGGGGACTTGGCTCAGCTGGAGGAACTGCTGGCACTGTGCGAACAGCGCGGGGTGCGGTCCCGGCGGATCCCCGGCACGCCGGGCGCCGGGCACTCGCCTCAGGTCGAGGTCCTGCGGGAGCGGATCCTCCGGGAGCTGGCCCCGGTCCGCCCACGGCAGACCGAGGTGGCCTTCCACTCCACGGTCACCGGCGCCCGGATCGACCCGGCGGAGCTGACCGCCGCCTACTGGTACCGGAACATGCGGCAGCCGGTGCTGTTCGAACCGGCGCTGCGCGGGCTGATCGACGACGGATACGACCTCGTGGTCGAAGCCGCCCCGCATCCGTTGCTGCGCAACGCCGTGCACGCGATCGCCGAGGACGCGGGCGCGGAGGGGGTCGCCGTCGTGGGCTCCCTGCGCCGTGAGCAGGGCGGGATGCGGCAGTTCCTCGTCTCGCTCGGCGAAGCCTTCATCGCCGGTACCGAGGTCGACTGGCCGGTGGCCTTCGCGGGGGCCGAACCCCGGCGGATTCCGTTGCCCACCTACGCTTTCCAGCGCCGCCGCTACTGGAACATCCGTCAGGCGGAGCCCGCTCCCGCCACCGCGGACCCGGTCGGTGGCCGCTTCTGGGAACTGGTCGGCGACCAGGACCTGACCGAACTGGCCCAGCTGATCGACGTCCCCGACCAGGAGGCACTGGGCGCGGTGCTGCCCGCGTTGTCCGGCTGGTACCGGCAACGGGCCGATCTGTCCGTTGTGGACTCATGGCGCTACCGGGTGGAGTGGCGACCGGTCGGGCTCGGCACGAGCACCCCGCTCACCGGCGACTGGCTGGTGCTCGTCCCGGAGGCGCCCGATGAGGACGTGGCCGCCGTGCTGCGGACACTCGGCGACCGCGGAGCGCGGGTGTACGAGCTGCCCGTGCCCGTCGGCGACCTGCGCCGCGAGGCACTGGCCGAGCGGCTTTCGGGGCTGCCGAGGTTCGACGGCGTGCTGTCGCTGCTGGCGTTCGAACCGGAACGACGGCCGGCGCACCGGGCGCTCGCCGGACTGGTCGTCGTCCAGGCACTCGGCGACGCCGGGCACACGGCCCCGCTGTGGCTCTGCACGAAGGCCGCGGTCGCGACCGGCGCCGCGGACATGGCCCCCGACCCCGGCCAGGCCACGGCGTGGGGGCTCGCGCTGAGCGCGGCGCTCGAGTACCCGGGACGGTGGGGCGGGATCGTCGACCTTCCCCCGGTGACCGGCGACCGGGTGACCGGGCTGCTCGCCGACGTGCTCGCCGGCGCCGGGGACGAGGACCAGCTCGCCGTGCGGGCCAACGGGGTGTTCGGCCGCCGGCTGGTTCGCGCACCGGCGGGGGACGAGCCCGAGTCGCGCTGGCAGCCGCGGGGGACCGTCCTGATCACCGGTGGCACCGGTGCGCTCGGCGGACATGTCGCGCGCTGGCTCGCGGCGGGCGGCGCCGAACATCTGGTGCTCACCAGCAGGCGGGGCCCGCAGGCACCGGGTGCCGCCGAACTCGAAGCCGAGCTGAGCGCGCTGGGCGCCAAGGTCACCATCGTGGCCTGCGAGGCGTCCGACCGCGGCTCGCTCGTCGAACTGCTCGACGTGCTGCCGCCGTTGTCCGCGGTCGTCCACACCGCCGGGATCGCTCCCTCCGTCCCGCTTGACGAGACGAACCCGGAGCTGCTCGCCGACGTCTTCGACGGCAAGGTGACCGGCGCCGAGCTGCTCGACGAACTCACCGCGGGCAGCCCGCTCGACGCCTTCGTGCTGTTCTCCTCGGGCGCGGGCGTCTGGGGCGGGATCCGGCAGGGCGCCTACGCCGCGAGCAACGCGGCGCTCGACGCACTGGCCGAACGCCGCCGCGCCCGCGGCCTGGCCGCGACTTCGATCGCCTGGGGCGGCTGGGACGGCGACGGGCTCGCCGTCGGGCCGTACCGGGCCGCGATGCTGCGGCGCGGGGTCCGCCCGATGGCGCCCGAACTCGCCGTCCGGGCGCTGGCCCAGGCCCTCGACCGCGGTGAGACCACGCTGACGGTGACCGATATGGACTGGCCGGTCTTCTCCCCGGTGTTCACCGCCACCAGGCCGAGCCGGCTGCTGGCCGAACTGACGGAAGCCGCCGCCGTGGCCGAAGAGCCCGCCGAGTCCGAGGCGGGCATCGCCGCCGGACTCGGGGCGCTGCCCGTCGAGGAACGGCTGTCCTTCGTGGTCGACCAGGTGCGGGCCGTCGTGGCCGCGGTGCTGGGGCACCCGGACGCGACCGCCGTCGAACCCGGCGCTCACCTGCTGGAGGCCGGATTCGACTCGCTCACGGCGGTGGACCTCGCCAAACGGCTCACCGCGGGGATCGGGCGGCCGGTGCGTTCGACCGCGGTGTTCGAGTTCGGCACCCCGGTCGAACTGGCCCGGCACCTGCTCACCCTGGTGGGAGAGCGAGCCGAGGCGGCCCCGGCGCGGCCCGCCGGCACGCTCAGCGCACTCTACGAGCGGGCGGGCGAACTGGGCCGGATCGACGAGTTCATCGCGCTGTTGAACACCGCGGGCACCTTCCTGCCGACGTTCGGCTGCGCGAAGGACCTGCCGTCGCCCCCGGAGGCGGTGCGGCTCGCGGAGGGACCGGCACCGACGCGGTTCGTGTGCGTGCCGCCGTTCGTCGGCAAGACCGGCCCGCAGCAGTACGCCCGGTTCGCCGCCGAGCTCCGCGCCGAGCGAGACCTGTTCGTGTTGCCACTGCTGGGTTTCCTCACCGGGGAGCCACTGCCCGCCGACGCGGGCGCACTGCTCGACGTGCACCAGGCGGCCATCGAGGAGCAGGTCGGCGAGGGTCCGTTCGTCCTGGTCGGCTACTCGTCCGGCGGGGTCATCGCCCACGCGCTGGCACGACGGCTGGAGGACGAGGGTATCCGCCCGGCGGCGGTGATCCTGCTGGACACCTACTCCCAGCTGGACCTCGCGACGATCGGGGACTCGATCGCCGACACCTGGCAGGGCCTGATCGACCGGGACCGCACCGCCGACGACGCCTGGGGCGAGGCCTGGCTGACCGCGATGGGCCGCTACTTCAACCTGGCGTGGACCCCGGAGCCGATCTCGGCGCCCACCCTGCTCGTCCGTGCCGCCGAGCCGCTGGGCGGCGGGCAGGCGACCTGGACCCTGCCGCATTCCACAATGGACATTCCGGGTAACCACTTCGGGATCATGGAGAACGGCGCGGCGGACACCGCACGCGCCATCAGCGACTGGGTCGTCGCGGAACTCGAAAGCTGAGACCGCGTCTTCCGACGGTACGACTCAGGAGGGCGACCTGACGGCGGGTCGCCCTCCTGAGTCATTCGGAGAACCGGAGCGGACCAGGGGGAGGGTCTGCCCCGGCTTACACAGACCCGCGTCCGGCGGGGTAACCGGGCTGGGGGGTATCCGGGAACCCCACCGGACGCGGGCGTCGCGCGGGCCGTGCCGGACGTCCGGCACGGCCCGCGCGGTCCCCGGGGACCCCGCTCGTCAGCCCTTGAAGGCGAAGGGGATCTCACCCGAGGCGACCGGGTGGAGATAGTTGCGGGAGCTGATGCCCGCCTTGCGCATGGCCAGTCCGCTGATCGACTCCAGGATCACCCGGCGGGCGAGCATCGCGGTGACGTAGCCGGGGTCGAGATGCGGTGCCACCTCCACCACGTCCAGTCCGGCCACCGGCATCTCGTGGCACAGCCTGCGGAACGTGGTGAGGATTTCGCGGCTGGTCAGGCCGCCGGGCTCCGGGGTTCCGGTGCCGGGGGCGTATGCCGGGTCCACCACGTCGATGTCCAGCGAGACGTAGACGACCTCGGCGTGCGCGGTGGCCTCGTCGATCACCTTGTCCACCACGGCGGGCAGACCGGTCCGCTCGATTTCGGCCATGAAGTGGGTGTGGATGCCCTGTTTGCGCATCCAGTTGAACAGCTGGTTGTCCGGTGACCCCGGGGTGCGGATGCCCGCCTGCACGATGTTGCGCCCGGGGATGCCCAGCTCGTTGACCAGCCGCCAGATGGTGGTGGCGTGGGTCTTCGTGTGCCCGTAGATCTCTTCGTGGCAGTCGGGATGCGCGTCGAAGTGCACCACGGCCAGTTTCTCTTTGCCGTACTTCTCGGCCAGCGCGCGGACACTGGGCACCATGACCGAATGGTCACCGCCCATGATCACCGGCACCGCGCCCGCCGCGACCACCTCGCCGACGACCTGGCCCACCGTGCCCTCGGTGTTCTCGATACTCCACAAGTCCACCGCGGCGTCCCCGTAGTCCACCACCGTCAGCTCGGTGAACGGTTTCACCCGCGTGCTGGCGTTGATCAGCTCGGCGGTGTTGTTGAACAGGTATCGCTCGTCCGACCGCAGGGCCCGCGGGCCGAACGCGGCACCGCGGTGCCCGGTGGAGGTGTCCACCGGAGCGCCGAGCACCGCCACGTCCACCTTCCCGGCGACCAGGTCCTCCGGAGTCAGGCAGATCGGCAGGCTCATGAACGTCGGTACACCCACATACGCGGGCTGATTGTCGTTGCGGTGCAAGCTGATCGGGCCCGGAGTGCGCGGCGGCCTCGAACTCGGATCGACCGGATAAGGCCAGCCACTGCGTGTCGTCGACGGCGAGTCCACTTCATACCCCTCCCCGGGTAGTCGAGTGCGCTGTCCGTGCGGGTCAGTTGTCCTTGTTCTTGCGCATGTACTTGTCCTTCTCCTTGAGCAGGTACTTGCCACCCGCCAGGAGGCCGCCGACCACGATCAGCGCGATGCTGATCGGGATCTCGTACCCGTTCAGCGCCTCGATGTGGTTGACCAGGAACCAGCTCTTGCCGCTGTCCGCCTGCAGGTTGTTGATCAGGCCGCCGATTCCCTGGACGACGAACAGGATTCCGATCAATTCGAGCATCTCGTACTCCTCGGTGCTGCCGCCGGCACTCGGCCGGCGACGGTGAATTCCTTGTAAGAACCATAGAACGGCACGGCCGCGGGCAAATCATTCAAGAGTACCGACAGGCTCATCACTTCGGAGGAGTTTCGCCGCTAGATCGGATCTCGCGGCGAAGCCGCCGGATCTTGCGCCTTCAGGATATGACGGCGAGTACGGCGGAGAAGAGCAGAACCCCCGGTGGACGCCGGGACTGCCCGGCGATCGAAACCACCGGGCTGACGAAGAGTTTCGGCGCACACCGGGCGCTGGACGGACTGGACCTGACGGTGCCGCCCGGCATCGTCTACGGGGTGCTCGGGCCCAACGGCGCGGGCAAGACGACCGCGGTGAAAGTGCTGGCCACGCTGTTGCGCCCGGGCGGCGGCACGGCCCGTGTCTTCGGGCACGACGTGAGCGCCGAACCGGACGCCGTTCGCGCCAGGATCAGCCTCACCGGCCAGTACGCGTCGGTGGACGACGTGCTCACCGGGGAGGAGAACCTGGTGATGCTGGCCAGGTTGCTCGGCCACGGCAAGGCGGCGGCACGGCGGCGGGCCGGGCGGCTGCTGTCGGCCTTCGGGCTCGACGAAGCCGCGGGCAGACAGGTCAAGACCTATTCCGGCGGGATGCGCCGGCGCCTCGACATCGCGGCCAGCATCATCCGCACCCCCGACCTCCTGGTGCTCGACGAGCCCACCACCGGCCTCGACCCGCGCAGCCGGGTGCAGGTGTGGGACATCGTCCGCACGATCGTCGAGCAGGGCACGACGGTGCTGCTGACCACGCAGTACCTGGAGGAGGCCGACCGGCTGGCCGCGCGCATCGCGGTGATCGACCGCGGGCGCGTGGTGGCCGAAGGCACGCCGGGTGAGCTCAAGGCCTCCGCCGGGGCAGGCACCGTCCACCTGCGACTGTGCGATCCCGCCGATCGCCACACCGCCGAGGCGGTGCTCGCGCGGGTGCTGTCCGCGCGCGTCGAATCCGACGCCGATCCGCTGGTCCTCAGCGCGCTGGTGGCGGTCGCGGGAGCGGAGAAACGGGCTTCCACCGTCCTCGCCGAACTCGACGACGCCGGGGTCCGGGTCGACAGTTTCACCTTGGGCAGGCCCAGTCTCGACCAGGTCTTCCTCGCCCTCACCGAGCGCACCGCGGGACAGGAGACGGACGGATGACCGAGGTCGCGCTGAAATCCGTACTCGCCGAGGGCGACGCCCCGAGCCGTCCCAGCGCCTGGTCGGCTTCGCTCACCTTCGGCTGGCGGTCGATGCTCAAGCTCAAGCACATTCCCGAGCAGATCTTCGACGTGACCGCGTTCCCGGTGCTGATGACGCTGATGTTCACCTACCTGTTCGGCGGCGCGCTGGCCGGGTCCACAGCGGACTACCTGCAGTTCCTGCTGCCGGGGGTGCTGGTCACCAGCGTCGTGATGATCACCATGTACACCGGCACCGGGGTGAACGGCGACATCAAGGACGGGGTGTTCGACCGGATCAGGACCCTGCCGGTGTGGCGGCCCGCGGCGCTGGTCGGCGCCCTGCTCGGCGACGCCGTGCGGTATTCGGCGGCTTCGGTGACCATCCTGCTGCTGGGCCTGGTGATGGGGTTCCGCCCGGCGGGCTTGCTCGGGGTGCTCGGCGCGATCGCCCTGCTGCTGTTGTTCTCCTTCGCGTTTTCCTGGATCTGGACCATGTTCGGGCTTCTGCTGCGCTCGGAGAAGTCGGTGATGAGCGTGAGCATGATGGTGGTCATGCCCGGCACGTTCCTGAGCAACGTCTACGTGGATCCGGCGACCATGCCGGGCGCGGTGCGGGCCGTGGTGAACGCGAACCCGATCACGCACGTGGTCTCCGCCGTGCGCGGCCTGATGGCCGGTCAGTTCCCCGGTGGCTGGATTCTGTCCACAGTGGCCTTCTCCGCCGTCATCACCCTGGTGTTCGGCACGATCAGCATGCGGTTGTACAACCGTCGCGAATGACGCCGGTACCGCGGGTCGTGAGTGGTAAGTGTCGTTCTGACGGACTCGCATCCACCTACCCATTGGTGCGGCTGACGTCGTGTGTGGAGGATTTGGGACGGTGAACGTCCTGAATCCTCCACGCTCGGTCTCGGTGACGAGGAATTCAGGCACGATCCGCGGGTCGTGAGTGGTAAGTGTCGTTCTAACGACACTTACCACTCACGAGACTTGACCGGCTTGATCGCCAGGTCCTCCGTAGCGCGTGAAGGACTCACGACTTGGCGGCGGGCCCCTATCCACCCCTGAACGTGCAAAGCGGGGGTGGCAGGGGTTGTTCGCCCGGAAGGCGCGGAAATACTGTCGGAATTCGCGGGCCGAAGGGGGCAGCGGAAACGAACGTCCCGCGAATTCCCAGTGAACTCCGTCGAGAGGTTGCCGACCGATGTCTCTGGCCACCCCTGACGTGCTGACCATGCTGGTCCCGGACTTCCCGTTCGGCTACGACGAATGGCTGCGCCACCCGGCCGGTCTGGGCTCGCTGCCGTCGCATCGCCACGGCACCCCGGTCGCGGTGATCGGCGGCGGCATGTCCGGCATCACCGCCGCGTACGAACTGATGCGACTCGGTCTGCGTCCGCACGTCTACGAGGCCGAGCAACTCGGCGGCCGGATGCGTTCGGTGCCCTTTCCCGGTCACCCCGGGTATTTCGCGGAAATGGGCGCGATGCGGTTCCCGGCTTCGGCCGCGTCGCTGTTCCACTACGTCGACAAGCTCGGGCTGCGCACCGCCCCGTTCCCGAACCCGCTCGCGCCGCAGACCCCCGCCACGATGATCAATCTGTACGGCGGGCGCCAGTGGGCACGCTCCGCGGAGGACCTGCCCTCCGAGTACCAGGAGGTCAGTGACGCCTGGGCGAAGGCACTGCAGGAACGGGCCGCGCTGGCGACCATGCAGGACGCGATCGCCCGGCGGGACGTGCCGCTGATCAAGGCGCTGTGGGACCGGCTGGTGCGGGAGTTCGACGACCTGTCGTTCTACGGTTTCCTCGCCAGTACCCCGGCGTTCCAGTCGTTCCGGCACCGGGAGTTGTTCGGCCAGGTCGGTTTCGGGACCGGCGGCTGGGACACGGACTTCCCCAACTCCGTCATCGAGATCCTCCGGGTGGTCTACACCAGGGCCGACGAAGACCAGGTGAGCATTCTCGACGGCGCCCAGCAGGTGCCGCGCGGACTGTGGGCACATCCCGCCGAGCGGCCCGCGCACTGGCCGGAAGGCACCTCGCTGGCGGGGCTGCACGACGGCGGCGCCCCCTACCCGGCGGTGACCCGCCTCGCCCGTGACGGCGACGGTTTCCGGGTCGAGGACGCGACGGGCGCCGTGCGGAAGTACCCGGCGGTGGTCTTCAGCCCGCACGTGTGGACACTGCTCAACCGGATCGACGCCGACCCCGGCCTGCTGCCCGCCGAGCACTGGGTCGCCGTGGAGCGCACGCACTACATGGGCGCCTCCAAGCTGTTCGTGCTGACCGACCGGCCGTTCTGGCGTGACGTCGACCCGGCGACCGGCCGGGAGACCATGGGCATGACGCTGACCGACCGGATGCCCCGCGGGGTCTACCTGTTCGACCGCGGGCCGGACGAGCCGGGCGTGATGTGCCTGTCCTACACCTGGAACGACGACTCGCTGAAGTTCGCCACGTTGTCCGCCGAGGAGCGGTTGGACCTCCTGCTGGGCAAACTCGCGGCGATCTACCCGGGGGTGGACATCCGCTCGCATGTCGTCGGCCCGCCGCTGGCGATCACCTGGGAGACCGAGCCGCGGTTCATGGGCGCGTTCAAAGCCAACCTGCCCGGCCATTACCGCTATCAGCGACGGTTGTTCACGCATTTCCGGCAACGGGACATGGCGCCGGAGCACCGCGGCCTGTTCCTGTGCGGTGACGACATTTCCTGGACCGCGGGGTTCGCCGAGGGCGCGGTCACCACGGCGCTCAACGCGGTGTGGGGAGTGCTGAACCACCTCGGCGGGGAGACACCGCCCGGCAATCCCGGTCCCGGCGACGTCTTCGACCGGATCGCGCCCGTGGATCTGGGGCCATGACCCGGATCCCGGGCCGCTGCCACCGCTCATCACTTAGGAGGATGTGTGGCGTATGAGCATGTGCTCTTATGGTCAGGTGTCTTCGGTCGTAATGGCGGCTTTCCACCGTCTTTCCAGAAATCGCCAGGACCAGCTGATCGTCCTGGGGTACTTCTGTGGCGGCACGGTGTTGTACTGCACCGGTATCTACCCTGTGCTCGACCAGGGTTCCGCGCCGATCTGGCTGCGCATCGCGGTGCTGGCGGTGATGTGCGGTCTCCAGCTGCTCCGCCGCCGCGCGCCGGTGGTCGGCCTGGCACTGGCCCTGATCCCGTTGACCGGGGACGTCGTGCTGGGCACGTCCGCTCCGATCCTGATCGCGCTGGGAGATCACCTGTACTGCGCGGTTCTCTACAGCTCGCAACGGGTCGGCCGGGTGGTGACCACCATCGCCGTACTGGGCACCCTGGTGGGCACGGTCGTGGCGCTGACCCTGGTCCCGAATTGGCGGCTCGCCATCTTCGTCGTGGTCGCCTGCGCGCCGTTCGTCGTGATTCCCGTGTGGTGGGCGGCGAACATCCGGCAGCACCGGATCATGGCCGAGTCGGAACGAGCGGTTTCGGCGCAGCTGGCCAGGATCGCCGATCTGGACCGCAAGGCGGACGTGGCGGCCGAGCGGGCGCGGATGGCCAGGGATCTGCACGACGTGGTGGCCGGGCATCTGTCCGCGATCGCCATCCAGTCCGAGGCCGCACTGTCCATCAAGGACCCGGACAGCGCCCGCAAAGTCCTCACTCTGGTGCGGGAGAACAGTGTCAGCGCGCTGACGGAGATGCGCTCCATCATCACGCTGCTGCGCGCGGACGGCAGCGGCGTCGACGAGAGCACTTCACCGCCCCGGCTCAACGAGCTGTCGAAGCTGGTCGAATCGGCCAGGGCGGCGGGCATGCGGGTGGACGTCCACAACACGCTGAGCCACTCCGCCACACCTCTGCCCGCCGCGGTCGACCTGGCCGCGTATCGCATCGCGCAGGAGGCGCTGACCAACGCCATCAAGCACGCGCCGGGTGCCCGGGCCTCGGTGGCCATCCAGCACAGCGAGGGCACGCTCACCCTCGAGGTGAGCAACGAACTGGCCGGGCAGGCCCGCCGCGGTAGCGGCGTCGGGCTGTTGAGCATGCGCGAACGCGCGATCGCGATCGGCGGCTCGTTCAGTGCCGGTCCCGTGCCGCGCGGCTGGCTGGTCCGTGCCGTGCTCCCGGTGGGCGGTCTGGACTAGTTCGTGATCGAGCGGATTCACCGCTCGCGGGCTGGTGACAGTGGGTCGCCGGCTGGTAGATTTTTTCGACTCGTAGGCGTAGTTCGCAGAAAAGGTGCACCGGTGACCATTCGTGTGCTCGTCGCAGACGATTACGGCGCCATCAGGGCCGGACTCGCGATGATCCTCAACGACGCCGACGGTATCGAGGTGATCGGTGAGGCGGCGGACGGCGGCGCGGCGATCGCCCAGGCCAAGGCCCTGAACCCCGACGTGGTGCTGATGGACCTGCGCATGCCGGGGATCGACGGCATCACCGCCACCCGGCGCATCGTCGAGGAGGGCCTGGCCCAGGTCCTCGTGCTCACCACCTTCGACCTCGACGAGGACGTCTACAACGCGCTGCGCGCCGGTGCTGCCGGGTACCTGCTGAAGTCGGTCGACGCCCCCAAGCTGGTGGACGCCGTGCGGGTGGTGGCCACCGGCGAGGGCGTGCTGTCGCCGAAGATCGCCCGCAAGCTGATCTCGACCTTCGCGTCCATCGCGCCGCCGGCCCCGACACCCGCCGTGAATCTGGACGAACTCACCGAGCGTGAGCGTGAGGTGTTCGACTGCCTCGGCGAGGGGTTGTCCAACGCGCAGATCGCCGGCCGCCTGTTCATCGCCGAGACCACGGTGAAGACGCACGTGTCGAAGGTGCTCGGCAAGCTGGGGCTCCGGTCGCGGGTGCAGGCGGCAATCGTCGCCCAAGAGCCCACCTGAGGTCATGGACTCGAACCTGATCGGGCGTGCCGGGCCCGCCGGGCTGCTGCGTGCCGCGATCGAGGGCGACCAGGGCGCCCTGTTCCTGGTCACCGGCGAGGCGGGGATCGGCAAGACCGCGCTGCTCGCGGCCGCGGCCGCCGAGGCGGCGGAGTCCGGTGCCCTGGTGGCCGCCGTCTCCTGCTGGCAGCCGGCCCCGGCCGCCGGGCACTGGCCGTGGCAGCGCGTGCTTCAGGAGCTGCCAGGGGCCCGTGTCGCCGCCGAGGACGATCCCGGCGTGCTGGTGAGCCGGATCGCCGCGCTCGCCCGTGACCGGCCGGTCCTGCTCGTGCTGGACGATCTCGACCATGCCGGCCCCGGCGCTTTACGGGTGCTGGAGTTCGTGGCCCGGCACACCGCCTTCGACAGGGTGGTGGTGCTGGCCGCCTGCCGTGACCCCGAGCCGGGCTCCGCGCTGGCACCGTTGGTCGCCAGGGCGAGGGTCGTCCCGCTGACCGGCCTCGGCCGGGCGGAGGTGGGCGAGCTGATGACCCGGCTCGTCGGCGAACCGCCGGAGACCTGTCAGGTGGCGGCCCTGCACCGGCGGACCGGCGGCAATCCGGCCTTCGTCGAGCAGACGATCCGGTTCCGGCAGAGCACCGGGTCCGCCACGGCGATCGCCCCGGGGATCGCGGAGACCGTGCGTGCCCGCCTGGCTTGCCTGCCGCCGCCAGTGATCCGGATGCTGTCCGCGGCCGCGGTGCTCGGCCTGGAGTTCCAGTCCGAGCTGCTGCCCGCGATGACCGGTGACCCGGTGCTCCGGGTCGAGAGGCTGCTGGACACGGCGATCGGGGCCCGGTTGCTGGTGGGCGGCCAGGACGGCCAGTTCTCCTTCGTGCACGGGGTCGTCAGGGAGACGCTGTGCGAACAGCTCGGTGAAGACGAGATCGGCGGGCTGCACCTGGCGGCTGTCGAGGCCTACGCGCGGGTGCCGGGCTGGGCCGGGGGCAGGTTTTCCGGCGAACTGGCGCACCACGTCTACCACGCGGGAGCGCGGCTGGACCGGGAGCGCGCACTGCGGTACCTGCTGTCCGCCGCCCGGGATCCAGGCCGCAAGCTCGTGTCGGAGGAACGGGTACGGCACTACCGGCGGGCACTCGAACTCGTCGACGATCAGCGCGCGCGAGTGAAGATCACGCTGGACCTCGCGCACGAACTGCAGCTCGCCGGGGAGCAGGGCCTGGCGTGGCCGGTGTTCCAGGAAGCCGCCGCGCTGGCCAGGAAGCTGGACGATCCCGAGCTGATGGCCAGGGCCGCGCTCACGTTGTACCGCGGCCCGGGCGCGGACGAGGCACTGCTCGCGGAGGCGCACGGCAGGTTGTTCGGTGAACTTCCCGGGCGGCCGGCGGCCGCGGTGCTGGCGAACGGGATCGCCGAACGGATCACCGGTCTCGCCCGGCGGGAGGGTGACGACGAGGCGCTGGGATTCGGGCTTTCGGCGCAGCACGACCTCCTGTGGGGGCCGGGCACGGCACTCGAACGGGAACGGCTGGCCGAGGAGCTGACGGAGACCGCGCGCCGGACGGCCGACGTCGAAATGGAGCAGTACGCGACCGACCTGCGCTGGGTGGCGTTGCTGGAACTCGGAGACCCTCGCTTCGCGGACTATCTCGACAGGTTCGTGGCGCTGGCCGCGAGCTCCGGCGGGCCGGAGGCCGGCGCGGTGGCGCTGGCCGACCGCAGTATCGCCGCCGCCCTCGCCGGCCACTTCGCCGAGGCCGAGGAGCTGCTCGACGCGGTGAGCGACCGGCACGCCGCGTTCATGGCCCACCACCTGCGCTGGGCACTGCTGCTGCAGCAGGGCCGGTTCGGCGAACTCGCGCGGCTGCACGAGTCCCTCGGCAGGCGGGACTACCCGTTCCCGCAGCTGATCGAAGCCGTCACGGCGGTCGAGGCGGGGGACCACGACTCCGCGCTGCGCTTCCTCGCCGAAGTGCCCGCGGGACCCGAGCCGTTCCCTCGGATGGTGATGCCGTTGTGGCTGCGATTCCTGGCGCGGACCGCGGCGGCGACGACGGACGCCGCGTTGTGTGAAAGGGCGCGTGCCGGGCTCCGGCCGTTCCGCGGGCTTTGGCTGGTTTCGTTGCACGGCGGCGATGTCAGCGGGCCCGTGGCGCTGTGGCTCGCCGCGCTGGACGCCGCGGGTGGCGACTGGAACGCCGCGATCGCCGGGTTCGGGGAGGCCCGCCGCCAGGCGGATCTGCTCGCCGCGTTGCCCTGGTCGCTCGAAGCCAGGGCGGGGTTGGCGAACGCCTTGATGTCGAGGAGGTCGGAAGGTGATCTCGACGCCGGTCTGACCCTGCTGGACGAGGTCGAAGACGAAGCCGCCCGAATCGGTATGCACGGCCTGGCCGAACGTGTCCGCCGGATCCGCGCGGCCGCCCGCGGTCCGGACGCGGAGTTCCGCCACACCGGCGAGGTCTGGCGGCTGGGTTACGCGGGCCGCACCATCCACATGCCCGCGACCAAGGGGCTGCGAGACCTGCACACCCTGCTCGGCGCACCCGGGACGGCCGTGCCCGCCACGGTTCTGCTCTCCGGTGGCGCGATGCCGGGGCAGTTGCTCGGCGCGGACGAGATCCTCGACGAGACGGCCAAGTCGAGGTACAAGGTCCGGCTGGCCGAACTCGACGCGCTCATCAACCAGGCGACCGAAGTGGGGGACCTTCACCGCGCGGCCGAAGCCGACAAGGAACGTGACGCGTTGCTGGATCAATTGCGCGCGGCCGCCGGACTCACCGGCAGGCCCCGGCGGCTGGGGGACGAAGCCGAGCGCGCGCGCAAGACCGTCACCGCCCGCATCCGTGACACACTGCGCAAACTCGACGATCGCCATCCCGCGCTGGCCTCGCATCTGCGCGAAACCGTCACCACCGGCTCGACGTGCACCTATCAGCCCGACCCTCCGGTCCGATGGCTCCGGTGAGCCCCGGCAGGCCCCGCGGATTCGCCGGAAGGCGACGCCTTTTCGTTCCATTCCCGCGCCGGGATTTTCCGCTGTGAGCACGGTTCCTTCGAAGGTCTCGCTACCGGATTCCTGTGGTACGGTGCGAAAGAAGCTCGATGTCGAGCCATCGGGGAACTGGGGAAGCAACCGATTTTCGTGGCAGCGCGGCGCGCTGCCCGTCTGCCATGGAGTGGGCCACCTATGTCTGTCAAAGAAAACGATGCCGGCTTGTGGGTCCGCCGGTTCCACCAGTGGGACGCCGCGCCCGCGCGCGTCGTCTGCCTCCCGCACGCGGGCGGTTCGGCGAGCTACTTCCTGCCGGTGTCGAAAACGCTGGCGGGTAAAGCGGAAGTGCTCGCGATCCAGTACCCCGGACGGCAGGATCGCCGTCAGGAAAAGGCATTCACCAGCGTTCCCGCTCTCGCGGACGCGGTCGCGGCCGTGCTCGCCCCCTGGCTCGATCGTCCGTTCGTCCTTTTCGGACACTCGATGGGCGCCAGCGTCGGGTTCGAGGTGGCACGACGGCTGGAAGCCGCGGGTTCCGTTCCGGTGGCGTTGTTCCCGTCCGGCCGCGTGGCCCCGAGCCGGGCCCGGGACGAGCGCGTCCACCTGCAGGACGACGCCGCCCTGATCCGCGCGGTGAAGGAACTCAGCGGCACCGACTCGCAGATCTTCGCCGACGAGGAGCTGCTGCGCATGGTCCTTCCCGCACTGCGCACCGACTACACCGCCGCCGAAACCTACCGCTGGGAACCGGGACCGCCGCTGGCGACGCCGGTGCACGCGCATATCGGCGACCGTGACCCGAAGGTCAGTGTCGACGAGGCCCGCGACTGGGAGAAGCACACCACGGGCGGGTTTTCGCTCACCGTGCACTCCGGCGGGCACTTCTATCTCGACCAGCATGCGGCGAAGGTCATCCAGGCGATCGCGGATGTCCTTCCGGTGTAAGCCTCTTCGGTCCTTCATGGACGTGAGCACCAAGCCGCGAGAGGGTCGCGAGCGCCACGCTTGAGGCGCTGAGTGTCCCTGGCGAGGCGCACGGGACATCCGTGCTCACTTGTCACCCACGACCAGGATCAGCCAAGGTGGTCGTTCGCGCCACTGACCCAGGCGAGGCAGCGCTCACTTGTGAGCGCGCCCGCGACGGGCGTGTGCGTCTACCTGTGCCGGCGAATCCTCCGCGAGGCCCCGCGGATCTCCCAGTAGCCGGACGGTCAGCCGTCGTCGGGTTCCTGCCAGGTCAGTCCGGCGCCGAGTGCCGTGGTGAGGCGGGTGATCGTCTGACGGCTGTTCTGGTCGCCGGCGTGTTCGGGGAGCCAGGCGCAGGCGAGGTAGGCGGCGGCGATGTCGGCGGAGGCGCAGGCGGCGGCCAGGCATTCCTCGATCTGGGCAAGGGAGGGTCCGGGGCCGGAGGGAAAGCGCGCGCCGGGCAGCTCGGCGCCGTCGATGACGTCGATGTCGAGGTGCAGGTAGACGGGGACGGGGCCGAGCCTGCCGAGGGCGGAGGTGATCGCGGCAGGGTCGGCGGGCACGCGACGGACGTGGCTGACGGTGAGGGAGTCCCGCTCGGCGGGGTCCAGATCGCGGGCGTCGGCGAGCACGACGCTGGTATCGGGGATGGGCCGCAGGCCGAGCGTCTCGTCGAACAGGTCAGGCGTGCGGCCGGTCAGCATGGCCAGTGCCATGCCGCCGAGGTAGCCGCTGGTGGAGATGGCGGGGGTGTTGAAGTCGCCGTGGGCGTCGAGCCAGAGCACGGCCAGATCGCGATGGCGACGCTGCAGCGCGGCCACCGCCGCGCGGGAGGTGGGACAGTCACCGGAGAGCACCAAGGGCCTGGCCGCCTGCGTCACCACGTCGGCCGCCGCCTGGTGCAGCCGGCTCATCCGGGCGGCGACGGGGGCGCTGGGGAGGGCCGGGCGGATGGCCTCGGTCGCGGTCGCGGGGATCGGGAAGGCCGGGATGTACTCGTCGAGGTGCCACGGCGTGACGATCAGATCCCAGGTGCCGTCGGCGCTGCGGTCAGCCACGAGGTGTCTCTCTTTCGTTCCGGTGGGCGAGCAGGTCGAGCAGCCGTCGCAGTTCGGCGGCGCCGGCTCGCAGGTGCGAGGTGAGTTCCGCCCGGGCTTCTTCCGGGCTGCCGTGCAGCGCGTCCAGCAGCTGCCGGTGGTCGTCTGTGAGGCGGCCGAGTTCCCGGCGGGAGCGCTCGGCCAGTGCCAGGGCGAGGCGCTGTTCTTGCTGGAGCTGCGCGTGGAAGCGGCGCAGCCGGGGACTGCCGGTGGCCGAGACCAGGGTGGTGTGGAAGAGCCGGTCGCCGTCGAGTGCGGCGGTGACGTCGCCATGAGCGAAGGCGTGTTCTATCCGGTCGACCAGGTCGGCCAGTCCCGCGTAGATCTCCGGGTCCCGGGTCGTGGTCAGGGCGTCGGCCGCGGTCAGTTCCACGGCGGTGCGGGCGGCGTAGATATCGGCTATGTCCGGCCCGGTGATGTCCGCGACGACGATGCCGCGGTTCATCTGGTGGTTGACCAGTCCTTCGCTCGCGAGAGTCCGCGCGGCCTCGCGGACGGTACTTCGGGAGATGCCGAGCTCCGTGGCAAGAGCGGCTTCGCGCAGCGGCATGCCGGGCGGTAGCCGTCCGGACAAGATGGCCTGCCGCAGGGCTTCGGCGGCCTGGTCGGTGGTGCTCTGCCGCTGGATGCTCGCACCCAGGCCGATGATCGGGTCGTCCACGACTCCTAGATTGCCATATTGTCTGACAATCTGGCTAGACGGAGGTCCGCTGTCAGCGAATCGGCCTGGCGGGAGAGGGTCCCGGTGCTTGTCTGTGGGTATGGAGATCTTGGTGCTGGGTGGAACGGCCTGGGTGGGCCGGGAGCTGTCGCGGCAGGCGATCGAACGCGGCCATCGGGTGACCTGCCTCGCGCGTGGCGAGAGCGGGGAAGTCGCGGACGGAGCGACACTGGTCGTCGCCGACCGGCGTGATCCGTCGGCGTACGAGCCGCTGCTCGACCGGGGATGGGACGCGGTCGTCGAGGTGTCGTGGCAGCCGGGCTTCGTTCGCGGGGCGCTCGACGTGCTGGGCGGCAAGGCCGGGCACTGGGTGTATGTCTCGTCTGGCAACGTCTACGCCTCCCACGCCGCGCTGGGCGCGGACGAGTCCGCTGCCCTGCTCGCCCCGACCGACCGGAGCGAGGTCGGCCACGAGTTGTACGGCGCGGCGAAGGTCGCCTGCGAGCAGGCGTCCACGGCCGCCGTGGGCGACCGCCTGCTCATCGCCCGGGCCGGGCTGATCGGCGGCCCCGGCGACCACAGCGGGCGTTCCGGCTATTGGGTCGCCCGTGCCGCACGCGATCCGCGTGGGCCGATGCTGGTCCCCGACACACCGGCCATCCCCACCCAGGTGGTCGACGTGCGGGACCTCGCCTCCTGGCTGCTCGACTCCGCGGAGACGGGAACCACCGGCGCCTACAACGCCGTCGGCCCGGTCGTTCCGTTCGAAGAGTGGATCGGGTTGTCCCGCGCCGTCGGCGGGCACACCGGTCCGGTCGTCACCGCCGGACCGGATTGGCTGCTCGCGAACGGCGTCGCCCAGTACATGGGACCCGAATCGCTGGCGATGTGGCTGGTCGAGCCGGGCTGGGAAGGGTGGTCGGCCCGGGACGGGTCCTCGGCGCGTGCCGCGGGGCTGCGTCACCGGTCCCAGGCGGAGATGCTGGCCGACACGCTGCGCTGGGAACGTGAGCAGGGGCTGGACCGGGAAAGGCGCGCGGGCCTCAGCGCGCGGCGCGAGCGCGAGTTGCTCGACGCCCTCGGCTGACGGCACCGGCTCGGCACTCGCGGGACTGACCCTCGCAAGCAGCCGACTGATTGCGCCGTTCTTCGCCGCGAACCGAGATGGAAAAGCCCAGACCCGGTCAAGCCGGAAACGGTGGAATCACAGTGCAGGGGGCAGGCCCAGCCATGGTTTGCCGGTGGCGTCGAATCCGGTGAGCTCGGCGATCTTCCCGTCGACGATGTGCAGCGCCGCGACGGCGAACAGCCGGTGCTCCGGATCGCCGGGGGTGCGGAGGTACAGCGCGGCGGCGGGCATGTGGTTGACCGTCGTGGCGATACCACGCCAGTCGTCGTGGCCGCGCTGGAAGAGCCCACCGGAGACCCAGCCGTCCACCGCGTCCTTGGCCGTCGTCGTCAAGGTGCCCGAATCGGGCAGCATGGCGAACCGCAGGTCTTCGCGCAGCAGGGAGATCAGCCCGTCGAGGTCGTTGCGCTCATGGGCGCCGATATACGACTTCACCACGCCGCGCTCGTCCTTCGACAGCTCGTGAGTGGTGGGGCCACGCCAGTCGAGGCGGTGGTCGGGCAACTGCTCGCGCATCGTCACGCGCGCCCGCTGCAATGCGCTGGTCACCGACGCGACGGTCAGTTCGAGGGCGTCGGCGGCCTTCGACGCCGGCCAGCCGAGGACGTCACGCAGGATGAACACCGCCCGCTGCCGCGGCGGCAGGTGCTGGACGGCGACGATGAACGCCAGCTCGATCGTTTCCCGTGACACCACCGATTCCTGCGGGTCTTCGGGGAGCATCCGGTCGGGGTACGGCTGCAGGTACAGCACCTCGGAGCCGGAGTCCGGCAGCTCGACCGGTACGGGAGTGCGGTCGTTGCGCTTGTCCAGGAAGTCGAGGCAGGCGTTCGTCGCGATCCGGTACAGCCAGGTCCGCAGAGAGGCGTGGCCCTTGAACGACTCCCGCTTGTTCCATGCCCGCAGGAACGTCTCTTGTGTGAGGTCCTGGGCGTCCTCGTAGTTCGCGAGCATCCGGTAGCAGTGCACCTGCAGCTCGCGCCGGTGGCGCTCGGTGAGGAGCGCGAACCGCGCCGTATCGCCTGCGCCTGCCGCTTCGATGAACGTGGTCTCGTCGGCGCCCAGCGGTTTGGCATCGGTCATGGTCGTCAATCCTTCCACCGGTGTGAGGGGGCTACCAGAACCGACGATGGGGCGGAGGATTTCTCATCGGTGACGCCGTTGTCTTCTTTGTGCGCGGCGACGGTTCGGTGACCGGGTGGTCGGCTGTGTGGATTTGGGGCGTTGGGTGACCGGAAGTCACGGTCCCGACTGGTTCGGCTGCTTGTCGCGGTGTCCTGAAGGACTCCTTTGAGACGGTGAACGTCGCAAAGGGGTCCTTCGCGACGCCCTTTTGCCGTACCGGGTCGCGGGCAGTGGGTGTGTGGATTTTGTTCCGTTAGGTGAGCAGAAATCCACACGGTGCCGCGTGATCGGTCCGGCCGGACTGGTGGAGATGGGGAGGGGTGTGTGGAAATAGGGACAGTGAATGTCCCTATTTCCACACACCTCTCACTCTGAGTGACTGCGTGACTGGTCCGGCTGCTTGTCGCGGTGTCCTGAAGGACTCCTTTGAGACGGTGAACGTCGCAAAGGGGTCCTTCGCGACGCCTTCCGTTGACCGGACCTAGGGCATCGAGTGTGTGGATTTTGTTCCGTTGGGTGAGTGGACAGGAGCCCCGCGGACATGTTGGGCTGAGACTCGGTCGGCGATTTTCCGCCCTGCGACGTCGAGGAGCGACGCCCTGAGCCTGTCGGAGTACCTCCGCGAGAACTGGATCGACGTCGTGAACGACGCGATCCTGCATGTGGATCTCACCCTGGCGGCGATGGCGCTGGCCGTGCTGGTCGGAATGACGATCGGCCTGCTCACCTACCGGCGGCGGTGGCTCGGCTCGATCGCGACCACGACCACGGCGGCGTTCTTGACCATCCCGTCGATCGCGCTGCTGGGCATCCTGATCGGCCCGTTCGGGCTGGGGCTCACGAATGTCCTGTGCGCGCTGGTGCTCTACGCGCTCCTGCCGATCACCCGCAACACGATCGTCGGGCTGCGCGGCGTCGACCCGGCCGTGGTGGACGCCGCGCGCGGTATGGGCCTGGGCCGCGCGCGGTTGTTGTGGCGCGTGCGCCTGCCGCTCGCGTGGCCGGTGATCCTTTCCGGCATCCGGGTCTCGACGCAGATCACGATCGGTATCGCGGCCATCGGCGCGTATGTGAAGGGGCCCGGTCTCGGCAACGAGATCTTCGACGGGCTCGGCCGCTTCGGCTCGGTCAACTCACTGAACCAGGTTCTCACCGGGACGCTGGGGATCATGGTGCTGGCTCTGCTGTTCGACCTGGCCTTCGTGGTGGTCGGCAAGCTGACCACCCGGCGACGTCCCCGTGCCGCCCGAACGGTGACGTCGGGGGAGGTGGCCGGATCGGGTGGCGAGACGATCGAGCTGCGGGACGTCAGCAAGCACTACCCCGGACGAGCGGTGCCGGCGGTCGAACGCCTGACGATGCGGATCCCGGCGGGCGAAATCGTCGTGTTGACCGGTCCGTCGGGATGCGGCAAGACCACGACCATGCGGATGATCAACCGCCTCGTCGAACCCACCGCGGGCGTCGTCACGATCGGCGGCACCGATGTGTCGGCGCTCGACCTCGACGAACACCGGCGCAGCACCGGCTACGTCATCCAGCAGGTCGGGCTTTTCCCGCATCTGCGGGTGGACGCCAACATCGGCGTGGTGCCGCGGCTGCTCGGCTGGACCCGGCAGCGCGTCGCCGGTCGCGTGCGCGAGCTGCTCGACGTCGTCGGCTTGACCCGCGAGCACGGTGTCCGGTACCCGCGTGAGCTTTCCGGCGGTCAGCAGCAGCGCGTCGGGGTGGCGCGGGCGATGGCCGCGGATCCGCCGGTCATGTTGATGGACGAGCCGTTCGGCTCCACCGACCCGATCACGCGCGCCCGGCTGCAGGACGAATTCCTTCGCCTGCAACGGGAAGTGCGCAAGACGATCGTGTTCGTCACGCACGACTTCGACGAGGCGCTCAAGATCGGCGATCGGATCGCCGTGCTGCGGCCGCGGTCGGTGATCGCGCAGTACGACACGCCCCAGGCGATCCTCGCGGCGCCTGCGGACGACTACGTCGCGAGTTTCGTCGGCTCGAAGCGGAATCTGAAACGGCTCGCGCTGATCCGGGTGGGAGACCTGGACCTCCGGCAGGCGGCCGGGCCCGACGGCCTGCCTCCGGTCCGGCCCGACGCCACCCTGCGGGACGCGCTGGACGTGATGGTGCGGACCGGCAGCACCGAGGTCGCGGTCACCGAGGACGGCACGGCGCGGCCGCTGGGAGTGTGCGACGTGCCCATCCTCGTCGCGGCGCTCAAGCCCCCAGACGAGGAGCCCACCGCCGAGGCGCCCCCGCCCGCGATCCCGGACGCCGAGGAGGCGCCTGTCCCGGAGACCACAGCGCCCGCAAAGACCGCGGAGTCCACGCGGCCCCGCCGTCGCCGGCTCGGGCTGCTGGTGCGCCCGGTTCTGCTGATCCTCGCCTTGCTGGCGCTCTTCGCGATCGTGCGTGCGCATCCGATCGACTCGATCGAGCAGCGCTTTCTCAACGCCGACGAGATCTTCACCGAACTGGGCGAGCACCTGCGGCTCACCTTGATCTCGACGGTGTGGACCATCGCCATCGCCCTCCCGCTCGGCATCCTGCTCACCCGCGCCGGCGCACGCTGGGCCAGGCCCATCGGCCTGGGGCTGGGCAACCTCGGCCAGGCGATCCCGTCGATCGGGCTCGTCGTGCTGCTCGCGCTCTGGATCGGCACGGGCACCGCGACGGCGGTGACGGCGCTCGTCGTCTACGCGACCTTGCCGGTGCTGCGCAACACGATCGTCGGCCTCGACGGTGTCGACCCGACCCTCGTCGACGCCGCGCGCGGTATGGGCATGGGCAAGACGGCCATCCTGTGGCGGATCGAGCTGCCGCTGGCGGTTCCGGTGATCCTCGCCGGGATCAGGACCGCGCTGGTGCTCACCGTCGCGAGCGCGACGCTGGCGACGTTCATCGACGGCGGCGGTCTCGGCGGCGGGCTGGTCGCCGGGATCGGCCTGTACCGCCCGATTCTGAGCCTGACTTTCGGCATCATCGTCGCCGCGCTGGCGCTTTTCGTCGACTGGCTGGGGCTGGTCGCCGAGGAGTTCCTGCACCCGCGCGGTTTGTAGCCCGACCGACTTCAAGGAGGACCGACCCATGCGGACGCTCCAGCGCACGACCGCCGCCGTGCTCGCGCTCGTCACGGCGGCGTCGCTCGCGACAGGCTGCACGATCGGCAAGGACGAGACCGCTGCCCAGGTGGGCGCGGGATCCATCAAGAAGATCGACTCGTTGAACGGCGTCCAGCTCCGCGTCAGCTCCAAGGAGTTCGACGAGCAGCTGCTGCTCGGCCAGATCGCCCTCGTCGCCTTGCAGGCGGCCGGGGCGAGCCCGCAGGACAAGACCAACATCACCGGTTCGAGCAACGTCCGCCAGGCGCTCACCAGCGGCGCGGTCGATCTGTACTGGGAATACACCGGCACCGCCTGGATCAGCTACCTCAACCAGATCAAGCCGATCAGTGACCCGCAGGCGCAGTACGACGCGGTCAAACAGGCCGACACCGCCAACGGCGTCACCTGGTGGGCACGCTCTCCGGCCAACGACACCTACGCCCTCGCCGGCAACCCGGCGACGCTGGCCCGGACCGGCGTCAAGACGCTCTCCGACTACGCGGCCCTCGTGAAGCGGGACCCGGCCGCCGCCTCGACCTGTATGGGCCCGGAGTTCAAGAGCCGGGACGACGGGTTCCCCGGCCTGGCGAAGACCTACGGGTTCACCCTCCCCGACCCGCAGGTGCACCTGCTCAACGATGCCGTCGTCTACCCGAGCATCGGCAAGGGGGAGCCCTGCGGCTTCGGTTCGGTCGCCTCTACCGACGGGCGCGTGGCCGCGCAGCGCCTCACCGTGCTCGAGGACGACAAGCACTTCTTCCCGACGTACAACCCCGCCATCACGATCGCGACGGGTGTCGCGCAGAAATACCCGCAGCTGGAGCAGGTCTTCACACCGATCGCCGAGAAACTCGACACCGCGACGCTCACGGACCTGAACAGGAAGGTCAGCGTCGAAGGCCAGAAACCCGCCACGGTCGCCCGCGACTGGCTCAAGTCGGCGGGCTTCATCAGCTGAACCGCACGCGGGGATCGCGTCCTCATCGCTGTTGACGGCGACTACATCTGTTCGGCGACAGCACGCGCGACGTCGACGGCGATCGCCCGGGCCCGGATCGCCAGCGGGGACTCGGTCCGCCACGCGGGCCAGTGCAGGGACAGCTCCCTGGTGGGCGACGGGCTCAGCCGGTGGATGCCGAGCCGCTCGTCGGACCAGGCGTCGTTACCGTGCAGGGCGAGCCAGGGCAGCACGGCCCAGCCGATGCCCACCCGCACCATCGACAGGATGGTTTCGTGGCCCGTGGTGCGGAAGACGAACCGCGGCTGCGCGCCCGCGCGGGCGAGCGTCCGCTCCAGCCAGCGTTGATGATGGGTGGGCGGCCAGGCGACCATCGGGACATCGTCGAGCAGCCGTGTCCGCACCGGGCCGTCGGGGAACGTGCCCGCGCTCGTCACCAGGAGGTACGGCTCGTCGAAGAGTTTGACGTGCTCGACGTCGCCTTCGACCGCGTCGTCGTGGAACAGCAGGTCGAGATCCCCGATCCGCGGCGCCTCGGGTTTCACGTCGGACAGCCTGATGTCGCAGCCGGGATGCTCGTCGAGCAGCCTGCTGATGACGGACGGCAGGATCAGGTTCGACACGCTCTGGAAAGTGCCGATGTCGATCCGGCCGTGGCCCGCGCGGAAACGGTCGACGGCGTCGGTCAGCTCCACCGCCTTCGCCAGCAGATCGCGGCCGTGGGCCAGGACCACCTCGCCGAGTGGCGTGATCCGGACCGGCCTCGGCCCGCCCGGCCGGTCGAAGACCGCGCCGCCGACGGCCTTCTCCAACGCCGCGATCTGCTGGCTCACCGACGATTGGGTGTAGCCGAGACGAACGGCCGCTTGGCCGAACGTTCCTTCCTCGGCGACCACCGCCATGGCCCGCAGATGACGCAGTTCGACGTTCACCATGGGTTTAACATAAGCCCTGGCGATGGCTTTGATCGAATATCATCGCTTTTTTCAATGGCTTTACCGCCTTAGCGTCAGAGCCATGACGACTTCGAGCACGATCACTCCGGCGCCCCTGAACCGAGCGGCCTTGCCGAACCTGGGACTGCCCAGGCTGGTCTGGTCGTTGGCGGCAACGCACTTCGTCGGCAGGGCGGGCGGTGTGGTGCGGTCGTTTCTGGTGCTGTATCTGACTCAGGCGCAGCACCTCTCGCCCGCGACCGCCGGCGCGGTGGTCGCCGCCGTCGGGGTGGGGGACATCGGATCCCAGCTGCTCGGGGGCTGGCTGGGAGACCGGATCGGCCGACGCAACACGATGCTGGTGGGGCATCTGGGTGCCGCCGTGGCGCTCGCCGCGCTCGGCTCGGCGGATTCGATGCCGGGGATCTGGGCGGCCGCCGTCGGGATCGGGCTGACGATCGAGCTGTTCCGCCCGGCCGGCTCGGCCGCGGTGGCCGATCTGCCCACGCGCCAACGGATCCGTGCGTTCGGGTTGCTCTACTGGGCGGCGAACCTCGGTTTCTCGGTCGCCACGGTCATGGCCGGGATCCTGGCCACACACGGCTACGGGCTGCTGTTCTGGACCAACATCGTGGCCTCGCTGGCCGCGGCGCTGATCGTCTGGAAGCTGGTGCCGGAAACCCGTCCGGCCGGATCGGCGCGGACGCGGGGAGCGCTGTTGCCCGTGGTGCTGCGAGACCGGCTGATGCTCGCGATGATGGCGATCCACGTCGGCTACTTCACCCTGTTCCTGCAGACGTTCACGACGTTGCCGCTGCTGATGACGGGCAACGGGATCCAGCCCACGACCTACGGTGCGGTGCTGGCGCTCAACGGCGTCGCCATCGTGCTCCTCCAGCCGGTGGCCGTCCGGTTGCTCGCCGGCCGCGACGGCGGTGTGGTGTCGGCCGTGTCGATGCTGCTCGTCGGGGTCGGCGCCGCGCTCGGCGCCCTGAGCCACAGCACCCCGGCTTTCGCCGGATCGGTCGTGATCTGGACGCTCGGCCAGATCGGTATCGCCGTCCGGTTCGGCGACACCTTCGCCGACCTCGCCCCCGCCGAGCTGCGGGGCAGGTACATGGGCCTCGCCTCGACCACCTGGAGCGTGGGAGCGGTGCTCGGCCCGTTGGCGGGAACCTCCTTGCTCGATCTGGCCGGACCGACCGTGCTCGCCTCGGTGTGCGCGATCGGCGGACTCGCCCTCTTCATCGCCCAGCGGGCGCTGGTGCCGGCATTGCGCCGCCGGACCGCCGCGCAGCGCTGACCTGCGGCAGTGTGCCAGGTCACCGCCTCCCCAGTTGCATACGTTCATGTATCCGATGCATTCTTGTATCGAACGGGAGGCGTGATGTCCGCAGGGCGAGAGAGAACCGGTCCGGCCCGCGAGCCGCGGGTGACCAAACGACGCGCCGAAACCCGGCGCCGGTTGCTGGACGCGGCACTCGAGGTCTTCGCCAGGGAAGGATTCGGCCGCGCGACCGTCGACGAGGTCTGCGCTCAGGCCGGCTACACCCGGGGAGCGTTCTACTCGAACTTCGTGTCCTTGGACGAGCTGTTCCTGGCCATGTGGGAAGAGCGGTCGGCCGAGCAGATCAGCCGGACCCGCCAGGCGTTCGAGGCCGGGGACTTCCCGGCGGTGTCCGATGTGGACAGTGTCGTGGGGGAGGTGTTGCGGGTCGTCCCGATGGACGAGGAGTGGTACCGGGTGAGCGCCGAATTCACCGCGCACGCCCTGCGGACACCCGGGCTGCGGAAGGTGATCGCCGCGCGGGAGCGGGCGATCGCCGCGTCGTTCATGCCGTTGCTCCTGGAGCTGCTCGCTCGCATCGGCCGGTCCGTGCCCGATCCGGACGCGCTGGGACAGGCCTTGATCGCCGTGCACGACGGCACGGCCGCCCAGTGCTTCACCGAACCCGGCGAACCCGTGGTGTGGCAGCGCCGGGCCGAGCTGTTCGGCCGCGTCATCACCGCTTACAGCACCGAAAGCAGGAACCGATCATGACCGGAGAACCGGACGTCATCGTGGTGGGAGCCGGCCTCGCCGGGCTCGTCGCGACCTACGAACTCACCAAGGCCGGGCGCCGGGTGCTGGTCGTCGAACAGGAGAACCGCGCCAACCTCGGCGGCCAGGCGTTCTGGTCACTCGGCGGGCTCTTCCTCGTCGACAGCCCGGAGCAGCGGCGCAACGGCATCAAGGACTCCTACGAGCTGGCTCTGCGCGACTGGCTGGACTCCGCCGGCTTCGACCGCGACGACGAGGACCGCTGGGCCCGCCAGTGGGCGCAGGCCTACGTCCGGTTCGCCGCCACGGAAAAGCGGCGGTACCTGCACGACCTGGGACTGCGGTTCACTCCCGTGGTCGGCTGGGCCGAGCGCGGGGGAGGCACGGCGGACGGCCACGGCAACTCGGTGCCGCGGTTCCACCTGACCTGGGGCACGGGCCCGGAAGTGGTCCGGGTCTTCGCCGAACCGGTGCTGGAGGCCGAACGCGACGGGCTGGTGCGGTTCGCGTTCCGCCATCAGGTCGACGAGCTGATCGTCGAGGACGGCGCCGCGGTCGGGGTGCGGGGCACCGTGCTGGAGCCGTCGGAGGCGGACCGGGGCAAGGCGTCGTCCCGGGTCGGCGTGGACGGCTTCGAGTCGCGCGCCAAGGCCGTGCTCGTCACCTCGGGTGGCATCGGGCACAACCACGACCTGATCCGCGCCAACTGGCCCGCCGACCGTCTCGGCCCTTGCCCGCGGACGATGATTCCCGGCGTGCCCGCCCACGTCGACGGGCGCATGCTCGCGATCAGCGAGCGAGCCGGTGCCGGTCTGGTCAACCGCGACCGGATGTGGCACTACACCGAAGGTCTGCACAATTGGGACCCCATCTGGCCCGACCACGCGATCCGGATCATCCCCGGCCCGTCGTCGATGTGGTTCGACGCCACCGGAAAGCGGCTCCCCGCCCCGAACTTCCCCGGCTTCGACACCAACCAGTCGATGAAGGCCATCCTGTCGACCGGCTACGACTACTCGTGGTTCGTGCTGAACCAGACGATCATCGACCGCGAATTCGTGCTGTCCGGGTCGGAACAGAACCCCGACATCACCGGCAAGGATCTCCGACGCACGCTGACCAGCCGCGGCGGCAAGGGCGCACCCGGCTCGGTCGAGGCATTCAAGAACCAGGGAGTGGACTTCGTCGTCGCCGACACTCTGGACGAGCTCGTCGCGGGCATGAACAAGATCAGCCGCGGTCCGGACCTGGAACTCGCGGAGATCGAACGCCAGATCGCCGCTCGCGACGGCCAGGTCGGAAACCGGTTCTCCAAGGACTTCCAGCTCATGGCGATCGCCAACGCCCGCCGGAGCCTGGGGGACCGGCTGGTGCGAGTGGCGAAGCCGCACCGGCTTCTCGATCCGGCGCACGGTCCGTTGATCGCGGTCCGCCTCAACATCCTGACGCGCAAGACGCTGGGCGGGATCCAGACGAACCTCGATTCGCAGGCGATGCGCGCCGACGGCTCGCCGTTCCCCGGCCTGTACGCCGCCGGTGAGGTCGCCGGATTCGGCGGCGGGGGCGTGCACGGCTACAACGCGCTGGAAGGCACGTTCCTCGGCGGCTGCATCTTCTCCGGCCGCGCCGCGGGCCGGGCCCTCGCACGCACCCTTCAGTAGGCCTTTCCTCAGTAGGCCTTTCCTCAGGGCGGAGGTGAAGGGGACTTTCCCCGCATGCGATGCGAGGAAAGCGCCCTTCACCGCATCACATGCGGGGAAAGCGTCCTTCACCTCCGGCGGGCCGGCAGCTGAAGACGTGTCGTCGCCGGGGCCT
The DNA here is from genome assembly GCF_000478275.1 of Amycolatopsis orientalis DSM 40040 = KCTC 9412. Taxonomy (GTDB): domain Bacteria; phylum Actinomycetota; class Actinomycetes; order Mycobacteriales; family Pseudonocardiaceae; genus Amycolatopsis; species Amycolatopsis orientalis. The sequence goes on along the minus strand of NZ_ASJB01000053.1, from coordinate 66,007 downwards.
CTCGCGGCATGATGTGCGGGTGGACACGCTACCGCCGTCGCCGGGCCCGTTCGAACCGTCCGCGCAGCCGCCGATGTCGGTGCTCGTGTACCGGCAGCAGGCGGATCCGCCGCGCGAATTGCCGGTGTTGTCGAACCGGGCCATCGGATGGGCGGCGACCGCGTTGATCGTGCTCGGCGCCGGGGTCGCGGTGGCGCTGCTGGTCGCGTTCGGCGACGGCGGGCACTCCGGGCGGCTCGAAGCGATCAAGACGGCGGGCACGATCGTTCTCGGCACCGGTGGTGCGGCCGCGTTGTGGCTGACCGCCCGTCGGCAGCGGACCTCCGAGCTGAGTCTCAACCAGGCGCACGCCGCGCACGCGACGACCATCGCGGACGCCGAGGCCCGCCGGATCACCGACCTGTACGGCAAGGCCGCCGATCAGCTCGGGTCGGCGCAGGCGCCGGTACGCCTCGCCGGTTTATACGCACTGGAACGGCTTGCCCAGGACAACCCGGCACAGCGTCAAACCATCGTCGATCTGCTGTGCGCCTATCTGCGGATGCCTTACCGGCCACCACAACGCGAACCAGTGCGGCGCCCCGGGGTCCCGCGCCCGTTACTGGGCAGCCACGCCCGGCAGCGGGCGTCGGTGCGGCTGGCTCCGCCCGCACCGCGCGCGGACGCGCTGACCGCCGAGTACGCGGAAGCCGAGCAGGAGCGCCAAGTCCGGCGGACCGCGCAGACCATTCTGTTCCGGCACTTGAAATTCGGCACGAAGGACGAGCCGGTCGACACCTTCTGGCCCGACATCAACCTGGATCTCACCGGCGCCGTGCTCGGTCCGGCCAACCTGATCGGTTGCCGTATCGTCGCGGCGGACTTCACCGACGCCACCTTCACCGGTGACGTGTGGTTCAACGACGTCCGGTTCAGGTTGAACGCCGTGTTCACGGGCACGCGGTTCATCGGAGTGGCCCAGTTCGCCAATACCCGTTTCGACCACGAAGCGGATTTCCGCCGGGCGACCTTCGACAAGGCCGCCCGGTTCGCGGACGTCGACTTCCGAGGGACCACGACGTTCAAGCAAGCGGACTTCCGCTCGGATGCGGTGTTCACCGGTGCGACCTTCGCAGCCGACGCCTGGTTCGCCGAGGCCGATTTCCGGGGCGAAGTCAACTTCGGCAAGGCGCGGTTCGCCGGGCTGGGAGTGTTCGCCCACACCCGGTTCGCCGCCAACGCCTACTTCGCCCACACCCACTTCGACATCGGGGCCGACTTCGGCGAAGCCCGGTTCGACGGCGCGTTCACCGGGTTCGTCGCCGCGAACCTCGGCAGCGCCCGGTTCCACGCGACCGAGTTCGGCTGGAACATCGAGTTCACGGGCGCTCTTTTCGCCGAAGACACCACGTTCACCATGGCGCGGTTCGACGCAGGCGTCGAGTTCACCCGGGCGCGGTTCCACGGCACCGCTCACTTCGGTGGGGCGCGGTTCGCGAAGCCCGCTGTGTTCGAAGAGGCTGTATTCGTTGGCGACACAAGGTTCTATGACTGCCGCTTCGCCGGGTTGACGACGTTCGAACGGGCTCGGTTCGAGGCAAATGTGTGGTTCGAGAGTACGGAGTTCGCCGACAGCGTCGGATTCACGAAGACGGTCTTCCGCGGCGAAGTGAGGTTTCTCAACACGAGATTCGGCGACGTCTGCGGGTTCTTCCATGCACGGTTCGAGGACGACATCGTCTTCTCCTGGATCCGTTTCGGCGGACCGGTCTCTTTCACCGGCACCGACTTCGCGCGACCCCCTCGTATCAAGACGGTGTGGGTCCGGGCGGATGTACGGAAAATCGGCTCGGGCAGTGTTTGGCCTCTTGGGACCGAAGTCCTAGATGTCTGTGAACGTCCTTATGTGGCTTCGGAAGGCGAGTGGGGGACGCTGGTGCTTGCGCCGCCGGACGATCCGGCGGGCTATCAGCAGGCGCCGGAGAACTCGAGCCGGTAGCGGGTCGGCGTCGTCCCCAGCGCGGCGGCGAAGTGCTCGCGAAGACGGGCAGGCGTACCGAAACCGGATTGTGCGGCGACGGTGTCGACGCCGAGCGTGGTCGTCTCGAGAAGGTGCCGCGCCCGCGCGAGGCGCTGGGCGACAAGCCAGTGGTGGACGGTGGTCCCGGTGCGGGCGCGGAACGAGCGGGTGAAGGTGCTCCTGCTCATGTGGGCCCGGGCGGCGAGGCCGTCGATGCTGTGCTGGGCGTCGAGATGGGACTGCGCCCAGTTCATCACGTGGGTGATCGGATCCTCGTCCGGGGCGGGGACGGGGAACTCGATGAACTGGGCCTGGCCACCGGGACGATGCGGCGCGGCGACGATCCGCCGGGCGACGCGGTTGGCCACGACCTGACCGGCCCGGCGGGCGAGCAGATGCAGACAGGTGTCGATCCCCGCGGTCGCGCCCGCGCCGGTCACGATGTCGCCCTCGTCGACATACAGGTCTTCGGGACGCAGTTCCGCCGCGGGGAAGCGCCTCCGGAACGTTTCGGCCCAGCTCCAGTGGGTGGTCGCCGCGCGACCGTCGAGGATGCCGGCGTCCGCGAGGGCGAAGACCCCCAGGCAGAGCCCGACGACGAGTGCTCCGCGTTCGTGCGCGGTCCGCAGCGCGGCGGAGACGGGCGGGGGCGTCGGGGTTTCCGGGTCGGACCACCACGGCACGACGATGATGTCGGCGTCCGCGAGCGCGCCGAGGTCGGCGGGGACGTCGATGGCATAGCCGGCGCTCGTGGCGAGCAGGCCCGGCTTCAGGGCGACGACCGTGATCGGCCACGGCTCCATGTCGCCCACCGGGGATTCGGGTCCCCAGACCAGTGACGGCACGGCGAGGTGGAACGGGCTGATCCCCTCGAACGCCAGGACGGCCACCCTCGGAGCGTTCATCGATCCCTCTTCCCTCGGATGTCGGCCGATCTCGACCATGCCTGACCCGAATCCGTATCTCGATATCGGATCGGGTCAGCCACGATGGTAACCGTACCGACGGAAAGCGAAGGAAACCCGATGACCAGCACCACTCTCCGCGAAATCAGCACCCTGCCGACGACCCCCGCGACGCTCTCGGACGCGACGGTGATCCTCGTCGACTACCAGAACACCTACACGCGCGGCGTGATGGAACTCGACGGCTGGGAAGCGGCGCTCGACGAGGCCGCCACGCTGCTGGCGCGTGCCCGTGCGGAGGGCGCGACGGTCATCCACGTCATGCACGACGGCGGCGAGGGCAGCCCGTACGACCTCAAGCAGGACATCGGCCTGATCCACGAGCGCGTCGCTCCCGCTCCGGGTGAACAGGTCGTGGTGAAGACCGCGCCGAACTCGTTCGTGGGGACACCGTTGGGGGAACTGGTCGACGCCGCCGGGCATCAGGATGTCGTCGTGGCCGGGTTCATGACCCATATGTGCGTCACGTTCACCGCGGAAGGCGCTTTCCTGCGCGGGAACACCCCGACCGTGGTGGCGGCCGCCTGCGCCACGCGTTCGCTCCCGTCCGTCGCGGGCGCGGTGACCGCCGCGGAACAGCACCGCGCGGCCCTCGCCACGATCGGAGATCTCTACGCCGTCGTCGTCGGCTCCACGGCCGAGCTCGGCTAGGACCTGCGAGGCGGCGCCCGCACGTGGATCATGAACGGTGTCCCGCCGCCGGAGTACCGAAGGGGTCGTGATGGCCAAGCCCAACGTCGCCGAGCAGTTCGTCCAAGTCCTGGTCCAGGCCGGGGTGGAACGGATCTACGGCGTGGTCGGAGACAGCCTCAACCCCGTCGTCGACGCCATCCGCCGCACCCCGGGCATCGACTGGGTGCACGTCCGTAACGAGGAGGCGGGCGCGTTCGCGGCGGCCGCCGAGGCCCAGCTGACCGGACGGCTCGCGGTGTGCGCCGGCAGCTGCGGTCCCGGCAACACCCATCTGGTGCAAGGACTTTACGACGCGCACCGCACCGGGGCTCCGGTTCTCGCGCTCGCCTCGCATATCCCGTCCGGTCAGATCGGGACCGGGTTCTTCCAGGAGACCCATCCTGAACGGCTGTTCGTCGACTGCAGTGGCTATTGCGAGCAGATCAGCGGACCCGCCCAGATGCCGAGGGTGCTGCGGATCGCCATGCAGCACGCGCTGTCCCGCGGTGAGGTGTCGGTGCTGGTGCTGCCTGGCGACGTCGCACAGCTCGACGCCGTTTCGCCGACCGGGAACGGGGCGCCGGTCACCGAGCACGGGACGGTCGTGCCGCCGGAGCCGCAGGTGGCCCGGCTCGCCGAGTTGATCAACGAAGCCGGGACCGTCACCTTGTTCGCCGGTGCCGGGGTGCGCGGCGCGCACGCCGAGGTGATGGAGCTGGCCGGGGCCGTGCAGGCTCCGGTCGGCCACAGCCTGCGCGGCAAGGAGTGGATCCAGTACGACAATCCCTACGACGTCGGAATGAGCGGCCTGCTCGGCTACGGCGCCTGCTACCGGGCCATGCACGACGCGGATCTCCTGGTGCTTCTCGGCACCGATTTCCCTTACGACTCCTTCCTTCCCCAGGCGCGGACCGTGCAGATCGACCACGACGCGACCCGGCTGGGCAGGCGCACCCCGCTGGAACTGGCGGTACACGGCGACGTGCGGGAGACCCTGCGGGCCGTCCTGCCGCTGGTGCGCCGCAAGACCGACCGCACGTTCCTGGACCGCATGCTGCGTGATCACTGCAAAACGCTGGAACGGGTCGTCGACGCCTACACCCGCGACGTCGAACGGCATGTGCCCATCCATCCGGAGTTCGCCGCGGACCTCCTCGACGAACTCGCCGCGGACGACGCGATCTTCACCGTCGACACCGGCATGTGCAACGTCTGGGCGGCCCGGTACCTCACACCGAACGGGCGCCGCCGGGTCATCGGGTCGTTCCTGCACGGCACCATGGCCAACGCCCTGCCGCACGCCATCGGCGCGCAGTTCGCCTACCCGGGACGGCAGGTCGTGTCGATGTCCGGCGACGGGGGACTGGGCATGCTGCTCGGCGAGTTGCTCACCGTGGCGTTGCACGACCTTCCGGTCAAGATCGTGACGTTCAACAACTCCTCGCTCGGCATGGTGAAACTGGAAATGCTGGTGGACGGCCTGCCCGACTACCAGACCGATCACCGGCCGGTCGATTTCGCCGCCATCGCCAGTGGCGCGGGACTGCGCGCCGAGCGGGTGACCGATCCGACCCGGCTGCGTGCGGCGCTCAAGGAGGCCCTGAGTCACGACGGTCCCGCGCTGGTGGATGTCGTGACGGATCCGAACGCGTTGTCCGTCCCGCCGCACATCACCGCCGGTCAGCTCGGCGGATTCGCCTTGGCCGCGAGCAAAGTGGTGCTCGAAGGCGGGGTGGGCCGGATGATCGACCTCGCCCGGGCCAATCTCCGCAACATCCCGCGACCCTGAGAACGCCGTCCCGGCGCGGGCCGTGGTCCCACGGTCCGCGTCACTCGCCGTCCGCGTCCGGCCGGGCGTCGTTGATCGCGTTGAGCCGGTCGATCTCGGCCATGTGCCGCTCCGCCCACGCCCGGACCGCCGCGAGCGGGATCTCCAGCGACAAGCCCAGTTCGGTGAGCCGGTAGTGCACCCGCGGTGGCACTGTCGGCTCCACTCTGCGGGTGACCAGGCCGTCGCGGACGAGGCTGTGCAGGGTCACCGACAGCATTTTCTGTGAGACACCGGGCATCCGCCGCCGCAACTCGGCGAACCGCACTTCCTGCGGGGCGGCGTCGGCGAGCACCTTGATGGCCATCGACGTCCATTTCGTGCCGATGCGGTCCAGCAGCCGCCGGGTCGGGCACTCCGGCGAGAACAGATCACCACGCGCGGCGCCGGCCGCACGCTCCGTCCGGGTGGTCACCTGGACCTCACCACCTGTCGGCAAGGTGCCGTCTTGGCAGCACCGTCGGGGTTACTTACCGTTTCATGGTAACCAAAGGTGACCACCTGGAGGACTTCTTGTCCGGCACAGCCACTTCCCCCGTCACGCTGACGCAGATCGCGACCAACGGCATCGAGGCCTCCGTGGCGACGGCCGGTACGGGGCCGCCGGTCGTGCTGCTGCACGGTTTCCCGCACACCTGGCAGCTCTGGCGCGAGGTCCTCGGCCCGCTGGCCACGCGTCACCGGGTGATCGCCCCGGACCTGCGCGGATTCGGCGCCAGCACCCGTGCCGTCGACGGCTACGACGCGGGCACCCTGGCCGCCGACCTCGAAGGAATCCTCGACGCACTGGGCGAACCCACCGCGGCCGTGGTCGCCATCGACGCCGGTGTCCCGGCCGCCACCCTGCTTGCGCTACGGCGACCGGACCGGGTGCGGCGGCTCGTCGTCATGGAATCACTGCTGGGGTCGCTGCCCGGCGCCGAGGACTTCCTCGCCGCCGGTCCGCCCTGGTGGTTCGGATTCCACGCCGTGCCCGGTCTCGCCGAAACGGTCCTGACCGGCCACGAGGCGCGGTGCATCGACTGGTTCCTGCACGCGGGCACCCATGGGCGCGGTGTGTCACCGGAGGTCCGCGACGCGTTCGTCGACGCCTACACCGGATCCGAGGCGCTGCGCTGCGCCTTTTCCTACTACCGCGCCCTGCCCACCAGCGCACGCCAGCTCGACGACGCCGTGGCGCGCGGCGGACTCGTCATGCCCACCCTGGCGATCGGCGCGCATCCGGTCGGCGCGACCCTGGAACGACAGCTGCGCCCCGTGGCGAGTGACCTCACCGGACACCTCATCCCGGACTGCGGCCACATCATCCCGCTCGACCGGCCCCGAGAACTGCTGGACCTGCTGGTGCCCTTTCTCGCGCTCTCGTGAGTGGTGTGCGGGGCCGTCTCGGGTGGGAGGCGTCGCGAAGGCCTCCTTTGCGACGTTGACCGTCTCAAGGGAGGCCTTCGCGACGTGACCGCGAGTGGCGGTAAGGCAAATATGGCGTGCCCCGGAGCGGATCCGGACTGGCTGACAGAAGCCAGCCTCGACCCCAGGTGTCCAACTTGAGTAGTTTGCGCGGTTTTGAGATGGGGTCGTGAGTGATAAGTAGCGTTCTAACGCTCTTTATCACTCACGACCTCCTTCAGAACCGTACTTCTAGGCATCGATCGGACACCAAGCCGTTGGTAACTATCCCTTGTGGACAGACATGGGACGCGCCCTGCCCCACTTGGGGCCCCTTGTCGATCGCCAAGGTAGTGAAGGAGGCCTTCGCTACCTTGAGGGTAAGCAAGGGGGCCTTCACAGCTGCGAGCCGATCGCGCCATGTTTGGCTTACCTCTCAATAGAACCGTCATTACCACTCACGAGTCAGGAGCCGAGGTGAACGACGGTACCGAGGCCCTCCTCCCGCGCCCTGGCGGAAACAGCCGCGTACAGCGCGACGTCCAGGACTCCCATGCCGAACGGGTTCAGCACCACATACGGCGATGCGACACCGGGCATGCGGTGCCTGCCCGTCAGGACGCCGCCCAAGGTGCCGTCGAGGGGGCGGGCGGGCCCCTCGGAACCGGGGCGCCCGAAAACACCCTCTGCCATCAGCCTGCCCAGCGGGCGGCGGGGGTTGTCGGCCACCAGGTCCACGTCGTCGACGTACACCGCCGCCGCGTCGCGGAACGCCGCGTCCGTCAGGTCGCCGAGGGAGACGTTGATCAGCAACGCGCCCGGCGTGGCCCAGTCCGGTTCGGCGTAACCCTCGTCCATCGTGGTCGTGAACACCGCGATCCCGGCCGAGGACACCGCCTCCCGCGCGGTCGGGCAGATCCGCACGGACACCCCGGGGAGTGCGGCCGCCAGTGCCCGCGCGGCCTCCGGCGACCGGTCGTACAGCGTCACGTTCCGCAGTGACGGCAGCCGTTCGGTGAGCAGTGCCGCGTGCATCCGGCCCTGCGCACCGCAACCCACGACGGCCAGCGAGGCAGCCCCGCTGTACCCGAGCACGTCGACTCCGGCCGCGCTCACCGCGGCCGTCCGGACCGCGCTCAGGAGACCGGCCTCCATGATCGTGGTGATCCGGGCGGTCTCCGCGTCGAAGCACAGGCCGATCCCGCCGGCGCGTTCCAGCCCGCGGGCCGGATTGGACACGCTGGCGTTGATGATCTTCATCCCGTACGCCGACCGCACCGCGCCCGGCATCCCGATCGACCGGGTGTAGGCGCCTCGCGAGTTCTCCCAGCGCAGGTACGCCTCGGCGGGCAACAGGCCGAGGCCGTGGTCGTGGTCGGCCAGTGTTTCGCGGACGATGCCGACCGGGTCGAGGCTCGTCAGGGACTTGCGGACGTCGTCACGGGACAGCAGCGTCACCTCGCCCGCGCCGGACAGGCCGCTGTCGGCCACGTCGAACCAGCTCATGCCCGCTCCTCCCCGCAGCACCACTCGAGCGCGGCCATCGCGCTGTAGAGCTTGTTCTCCGCCTGGGCGAAGGCGATGGAGCGCGGCCCGTCGAGCACGTCGGCCGTGACCTCCTCGCCCCGGTGCGCGGGCAGGTCGTGCAGGAAGAGCGCGTTCGGGCTGGTCCGCCACAGCTCCGTCGTCACCTGGAACGGCGCGAAGACCGTGCGCCAGTCCGGGTCCGGTTTGGACGTTCCGGTGGTCTGCCACCGGGTGGTGTAGACGATGTCGACGTCCGCGGGCAGATCGAGGACGTCGTGTCGCTCCACAAGGGACGAACCGTGGCGGGCGGCGTGCTTGCCCGCGCGTTCGAGCACGTCGGGGTCGACGCCGTAACCCGGCGGGGTGCGAAGGTGCAGTTCGGTGCCGGGGAAACGGCTGAGCGCCAGTGCCAGTGCCGCCGCGGTGTTGTTGCCCTCGCCGAGATACAGCATGCGGACGCCGTCGACGCGGCCGAAGCGCTGGACGATCGTCGTCAGGTCGGCCAGTGCCTGGGTCGGGTGCTCGTCGGCGCTCATCGCGTTGACGACGGCCATCCGGTCCTGTGTCGCGATGGCCCGCAGCTCCGCCGGATCGGCCGCGGTGCGCGCCACCAGGACGTCCAGCATCGACGACAGCACGCGTCCGGTGTCCTCTATGGACTCCCCGGTGTTGGTCTGGAGGTCGTCCGGGCCGTAGGCGATGATCCGGGCGCCCAGCCGTAGCGCGCCCGCCGAGAACGCGGTGCGCGTGCGGGTGGACGTCTTGCGGAAGTGGATGCCGACGACCATACCGTCCAAAGTGGAATAGGTCGCGCGCGGCCGTTCCGCCAGGAGGACCGCCCGGCGGACGATGGCGCGCAGCTCGTCATCGGTCAGGTCGTCGAGTGAGATGAGGTGGCGCAAGGAAAAACTCCTCAGGAGGTGGTGGCCAGGACGCGGGTGGTCACTTCGGGTACTTCACCGAAGTGACCGCGGACCCAGGCGTCGGAGTAGATGGTGTCGAGATAGCGGTTGCCGTCGTCGGGGAAGACGAGGACGCACCGGGAGCCGGGCGGGATGCGGTCGCGCAGCTTCGCCAGCGCGGCCACGGTCGCGCCGGACGAACCGCCCGCCAGGATGGCCTCGCGCGCGACGAGCGTGCGGCAGGCGCGCACGCATTCGAGGTCGGTCACGTGGACGACCTCGGTCACCGCGGACGGGTCGACCAGCGGTGGTCGGCGTCCGGCACCGTGGCCCGGGATCCGGCGCTCTTCGGTCGGCACGTGGAAGATCGCGCTGCCCGCCGCGTCGACGGCGACCAGCTTCGTGTCCAGCCCTTCGCGCCGGATGTAGTCGGCGCAGCCGCGCATCGTGCCGCCGGTGCTGACCGCGCAGAACAGGTAGTCGACGCGGCCGTCGAGAGCGTCGGCGATCTCGCGCATCGTGTGCTCGTGCGCCGCCGGATTGAGCGGGTTCGCGTACTGATCGGGCCAGAACGCGTCCGGCAGCAGCGCGAGAAGCTCGCGCACCCTGGCGATCCGGGCGCCGAGCAGGTCGCCGTCCACCGGGGCGGTGACGACCTCCACCTTGGCGCCGTAGGCCCGGAGCAACGCGAGCGTCTGCGCGGTCGTGCGGGTGTCGACCACGCACACCAGGTCGAGCCCGAAATACGCGCACATCTGCGCGAGCCCGACGCCGAGGTTGCCCGAAGTGGACTCGACGACCACCGACCGGCCGGGAACGAGTGTGCCGGAGCGGATTTCGCCGTGCAGCATGTTCAGCGCCGTCCGGTCCTTGACGCTGCCGCCGGGGTTGAACTTCTCCAGTTTCGCGAACACCCGGGAGCCTGCCAGTGGGACGACGCGATCCAGGGCGACCAGGGGAGTGTTCCCGATCGTCGCGAGTACACCGCCGATCTCAGCCGAGTTCAACGGACACCTGCTCTCTTCTCGTCCCCAGTGGTGGCGCGGCGACGTTCCCGCCGGAGACGACGGCGACGACCGACTTCCCCGGCGGCCCGGCGCGCCCGGTCAGGTGGGCGGCGGTCGCCACCGCACCGCTCGGTTCGGCGACCACGCCGAACCGGTCGAACAGGAACGCCTGCGCGGCGACGATGCTTTCCTCGTCGACGGTGACCACGTCGTCCACAAGGGACTTGACGTGCTCCCACGCGAGTTCGCCGAGCACGGGCGCGCGCAGGCCGTCGGCGATCGTCCGGTAGGTCCGCGACACCGGCCAGCGCGTCAGGCGGCCGGTGCGGAACGATTCGGCCGCGTCGGCGGCGAGTGCGGGTTCCACGCCGACGACCCGCGTGGACGGCGAGTACGCCTTGACCGCGACGGCGACGCCGGCGAGCAGGCCGCCGTTGCAGACCGGGACCAGGACGGTACCCGCGTCCGGCAGGTCGCTGACGATCTCCGCGCCGACCGTGCCGTGACCCGCGATCACCGCGAAGTCCGCCGACGTGATCAGGGTGGCGCCGGTGCGGGCCAGCAGGGCGGCCGTCGCGGATTCCCGTTCTCCCGGTGGCACGACGACGACTTCGGCGCCGAGCGCGCGGACCGCGTCGATCTTCAACGCGGGTGCCGTTTCCGGCAGTACCACCGTGGCCTTCACCCCTTGGCGGGCCGCGGCGTAGGCCACCGCGCGGCCGTGGTTGCCGGACGACTGGGCCAGCACCTGGCCCGCGTTCGTCAGTCCGGCGACCGCGTTGAGCGCCCCGCGGACCTTGAACGAACCGGTCCGCTGCCGGTTCTCCGGTTTGATCCACAGCTCGCCGACCGGGCCGAGCACCGGCGTGCGGCGCACCGAGTACCGGATCCGGTCCGCGGCCCGCTCGACGTCGGCCCCGGTCACCAGGCGGGTCACCGGGCCACCGCCCGGTCCGCCAGCGCCTGGACGCGGTCGAGATCGGCGTCGACCTCGGTGGGCGGGGCGGCGTCCGGCAGGAGGTCCTCGATGTCCCGCAACCGCCGGTACCGCAGCCCGAGCACACCCCAGACCACCAGGACGATCCCGGAGAACACCATCAGCGCGGCGACCCCGGCGTGGGAATCGTTGGCGGTGACCGGATCCAGCGCGCGGAACCCGCGGGCGAGCGGGCCGAACCAGTCGGACAACGCGCCCGCGGTGAGGAACCCGAGCGGGGACATGGCCGTGGCCAGCATGACGTTGATGGCGAGCACCCGGCCCTGCAGATGCTGGCCGACCTTCGTCTGGATGATCGACAGCCAGTGCGCGTTGCCGATGCTCATACAGGCCAGCCGGACGAACAGGCCCGCGGCGATCACCACCGCCGACGGCCAGACGCCCATCAGCAGCACCCCGATGCCGGAGCCGACGACGAAGCCGATCATCCCGGTGGCACGCCGTTTCGTACCGCCCCACCAGATCACCACCACGGCCCCCACCGCGGCGCCGACACCCCCGGCGGCGCTGACGAACCCGAGTTCACCCGGGGTCCCGATCGACAGCACCAGCGGCGTGATCGCCACCCACATCAGCGCGGTGAAGTAGTTGACCACGGCGAAGTAGCCGACCATCGCCAGCAGGGGTTTGCGGCGCAGCACGAACGTGAAGCCGCCGGTGAGCGCCTTGCGGAACGGCTCCCGCCGGGTGAAGAAGAGCCGGTCGGGGAACCGCACGGCCAGCAGGGTCGCCACGCCGACGGCGAAGGTGGCGGCGTCGACCACGACGACCGACGTGAGACCGGACAGTCCCATGAGGACACCGCCGAGGATCGGCCCGAGCACGGTACCGAGCCCGATGCCGATGTCGGCCAGCGCGTTCGCCTGCGGCAGGTACGGCTTCGGCACCAGCTGGGCGATCGCGGCGAGGTAGGCGGGCCGGTGGAACGCCGAGGCCAGCGACGTCACCCCGACGATCACGCAGACCGTCGGAAGATCCAGTCGTCCCAAGGCGACGAGGACGGCGAGCGCGACCATCGCCGCCCCGCTCACCACATCGCAGGCCAGCATGATCCGGCGGCGGTCGAGCCGGTCGGCGAGCGCGCCGCCGACCGGGGTCAGCAGCATGCTCGGCAGCCGCGCCAGCAGCACCACGAGCGCGAGGTCGAACACCCGCCCGCTGCGCTGGTAGGCCCAGACGCCGAGGGCGAACGAGCTGAGTTCGTTGCCGATCATCGACATCGCCTGGCCACCGGCGACCGTGTAGAAGGCCCGCAGTCCCCGGCGTCCGGTGGCCACCGGGACGTCCTCCACGCGCGGCGGCAGTTCTCCGTTCGCCCATCGGGAGAGCCGGGTACGCAACACGTCGGCGACTTCCGCCGCTTGGTGGCGGAGGAAGTAGTGGCCGGCCTTCGGGAGGACGGCGAGGTCGACGCGATCGGCGAAGGCACCCCATTCGCGGTGCCGTTCCTCGTACAGCTCGGTGGCCGGGTCGCTCGCCCCGACCACGCACAGGATCGGCGCGGCCAGCCGGGTTTCGGTGCCGAGTTCGCGGCCGAACCAGGCCTGCGCCTGCGCGGCGTCGTGCCGCAGGCCCCGCAGCATCGCGGCACTCGCCTTCTCGTCCATGTCGTCGAGGAGGCCACCGCCCGCGCGGAGCGTGTCACGGTAGAGCCGGTCGGACACCCACCGCTCGCGCGGGAATTTCCGTTGCAGCCACGCGGAAAGACGGCCGGGCAGGCGGGCGGCGGGGAAGCTGCCCGCCACCACCACGCCCAGGACGGTCCGGCCGTCGGCCTCCAGCCGGGCGGCCAGCGCGGTGGCCACGGCGGAGCCGACGCAGTGCCCGTACAGCGCGATCGGACCGGTGACCGTCCGGCCGATCTCGTCGGCGAGGGCGGCCACGATCTCGTCGATCGTGCCGAACTCCTCGTCCGGGCGGGCGACGTCGTGGCCGGGCAGCTCGACCGCGCGGACGTCGACGCCGTCGAGTTCGTTGGCCAGCGGCTGGAACACCGCGGCCGACGCGCCGCCGTACGGCACGCAGATCAGCGTCACCTCCGCCGCGGCGGCCCGCACGGGGGACAGGCGGTGGAGCATGCCGCCGGTCTCCTCGCCCGCGTCGAGGTAGGCGGCCAGTTCGCGGACGGTCGGGCGCAGGAACAGGTCGATGACGCGCAGCCGTTCGTCGAGCAGCCGCACCGCGCGCACCGCGGTGAACGAATGCCCGCCGAGCGCGAAGAAGTCGTCGTCGACACCGACTTCGGGAACGTCGAGCACACGCGCCCACACCTCGGCGACCCGCTGTTCGGACGGCGTCGCCGGGACGCCACCTCCTCGCTTCGCCGCGACGGGGGCGACCGTTTCCCCGGGAGTGACCGTGACGCCGACCGTAGCGTCCACATCGGACAGAAGGACTTCGAGGAGATCCTGGAAGTCCGTGACGATCCGCTCGGCGGTCGAGGCGTCGAACAGGTCGGTCCGGTAGGCGAGTTCGCCCGAGTAGGTGTCGCCTTCGTTGACCAGCGCCATGCTGAGGTCGAACTTCACGCGTTCGGTCGTCGAGGCCAGCGGCGTGACGTCGAGACCGGGGATCTCCGGTTCGGGCGCGGGCTGGTCGAGGACGTTGAGCAGCACCTGGAACAGCGGCGTCGCGGACATCGTGCGATCCGGTCTGAGCCGTTCGATGATCGCTTCCAAGGGCGTTTCGGCGTGTGCGAACGCGCCGAGCACGGTCTCCCGGACCCGGCCGAGGAGTTCGCGCACGGTCGGCTCGCCGCCCAGATCCGTGCGCAGCACGAGCGTGTTGACGAAGCAGCCGACCGTGGCTTCGACGTCCGAGTGGTGGCGGCCGGACTCCGGCACGCCGACGGCGAGGTCGTCGGCGCCCGCGAGCCTGCCGAGCAGGACCTGCCAGCCGGCGAGCAGCACCATGAACGGCGTCATGCCCGTCTCGCCGGCGACACGGCGGAGCGTCGCGGTGAGTCCGGTGGGGAGCGTGTAGCGGACGTGCCCGCCGGACCAGGCGGCCACCGGCGGACGCGGCCGGTCGGTGGGCAGGGTGAGCAGGGGCGGTAGCCCGGAGAGGCGCTCGCACCACCAGTCGAGGTCTTCCGGACGCTGCCGTGTGGCCTGCCAGGCCGCGTAGTCCGCGTACTGCACGGGAACCGGGGCGGGCGCCCGACCGCTGTAGGCGGCGGCGAGGTCGGTGCCGATGATGCCCCGCGACCAGTTGTCGGTGGCGATGTGGTGGATGGTGATCGCCAGGACGTGGTCGTCGTCGGCGACACGGAACAGCTTCGCCCGCCAAGGTGGTTCGCGGTCGAGCGCGAACGGCCGTTCCGCTTCGGCACGGTACGCGGCCGTGACGTCGTCCGTATCCACTGTGTCCACAACGGACAGTGAGATCGCGTCCACTGGCAGCGGGACGGCCATCGGGACACCGTCGCGGTCTTCGATCACGCTGCGCAGCACCACATGCCGGGCCGCGACCTCGCGGACCGCACGGGCCAGTGCGCCGGTGTCCAACGGACCGCGCAGGCGCAGCACGATGTCCCGGTTGTAGGCGGATCCGGGCTCCAGCAGGTCCAGGAACCACAGCCGGGCTTGCGCCGACGACAGCGGCGCGGGCGCCTCGGGGTCCGGTCGCACGGGGATCGGCGCGCCGCCGGACACGCCGTCCGTGTCGGCCTCCAGCATCGCGGCCAGATCCGCGAGCACCGGGTACTCGAACAGCGTCCGCACCGACACCTCCCGGTGCAACGCCTCACCGAGCCGTCCGGCGACCCGGACCGCGGCGAACGAATGGCCGCCCACGGCGAAGAAGTCGTCGTCCGCGCCGATGTCGGACCGGTCGAGGACCTCCGTCCAGACCCGGGCGACCAGACGTTCCGCGGGGGTGGCGACCGGGCGGCGCACCGCCGGGGCGGAGGCCGCGACGTCGGGCAGCGCGGCGCGGTCGATCTTGCCGTTCGCGTTGAGCGGCAAGCGATCCAGCACGGTCAGCGACGCGGGAACCATGTAGTCGGGCAGCCGCTCCCGCAGCGTCCGGCGCACGGCGGCCACGTCGAGTCCCGGCCCGACCAGCCAGGCGGCCAGACGCCGGTCGAGGCCGTCGCCCACCGGCAGCACCACGGCCTCGGCGACCCCGTCGACGTCCCGCAGCGCCGCGGTGACCTCGCCCAGTTCGACGCGGTTGCCGCGTACCTTCACCTGGTCGTCGGCGCGGCCGCGGAACTGCACGGTGCCGTCGTCGCGTACGCGCAGCAGATCCCCGCTGCGGAAACACCGGACGCCCGTGCCGAGCGGATCCGGCCGGAACCTCTCGACGGTCTGGGTGTCGTCGCCGAGGTAGCCACGCGCGATCTGCGGTCCGCCGATCACCAGCTCGCCGGCCAGACCGGGCGGAACCACCGCACCGGCGCGGTCGACGAGGTAGCCGACCACGCCGGGCAGTGGCGTGCCGAGCGGCACGTAACCATCCCGCTCGTGGCCGGGGATGGCGGCCACGTCGCAGGTCATCGAGATCATCGTGCTTTCGGTGTGCCCGTAGTGGCTCTGCACCCGCAGCCCGGGCCTGGCCGCCTCGACGCGTTCGACCAGCGACCACGGGCAGGCCTCGCCCGCCAGGATCAGCAGTGCCCTCGGCAGCACCGAGGCCAGATCTCCGTGTCGTGCCAGGAGTTCCAGATGACTGGGCACGCACTTGAGGACGTCGACCGGATGCTCCGCCAGGTAGCCCGCGAACGCCTCCGGATCCATCGCGGTGTCCCGGTCGACCAGATGCACCGTGCCGCCGGTGGTGAGGGCGCCGTACACGCAGGTCAGGCCGAAGTCGGCGGCCGGGGTGGAGACGACCGCGAACGACGCTCCGCCGACATCGCCGAGCCGGGGCAGCATCCCGGCGAGGTAGTGCGCGACATTGCGGTGCTCGACCGCGACACCCTTGGGCGAGCCGGTCGAACCGGAGGTGAAGATGACGTGGATGAGGTCGTGCCCGGCCACCGCGATGTCCGGCCGCGTCGCGGGCCTGCCCGCGACGGCGTCGTCGACGGTCAGGACGGTGACGCCGGGAACGGCGACGTCCAGGCCGGGCTGGACGAGCAGGATCCGCGCCTTCGCGGTGTCAAGGATGGCGGCCACACGCGAGCGCGGGTAGGTGGTGTCCATCGGCAGGTACGCCCCGCCCGCCTTCATGATGCCGAGCACCGCCACGGCGACGTCGGTGCCCTGTTCCAGCAGCAGCCCGACCGGCTCGTCGGCGGTCACGCCCAGTTCGCGGAGCCGGTGCGCGAGCCGGTTCGCCCGCTCGTCCAGCTGCCGGTAGGTGAGCGACCCGGTCGCGCCGACCACGGCGACGGCGTCCGGGACGCGGTCGGCGGACCGCTCGATGAGCACGTGCACGGGCGGGTACTCGGCGGCCTCCGGCGCGGGCCCGGCGAGCACCGGGCCGGTCACCGCTTCGAGGGGGACGTCGGCGACCGGCCGGTCGAGGTCGGCGGTGACGCCGTCGAGGAGCGCGACGAACCAGCGGGCGATCCGCTCGGCCGTGCCCGGGTCGAACAGATCCGTGCGGAAGGACAGCCCACCACGGTAGGCACCGTCCACTCGGGACAGTGCGAGGTTCAGGTCGAATTTGACGCCGCGCACCGGCGCCGGGAGTACCCGCGCGTCGAGGCCGGGCCACCCGGGCATGCCCGGCGGATCGTCGAGGACGTTGAGCATGACCTGGAAGACCGGCGAGGCGTCGAGACTCCGCTTGGGCGCGAGCCGTTCGACGATCCGTTCGAAGGGCACGTCCGGATGGGAGAAGGCGTCGAGCACGGTGTCTCGGACGGCGGCGATCAGGGTGCGGCCGGTGGTGACTCCGGAGAGATCCGTGCGCAGGACGAGGGTGTCGACGAAGCAGCCGACGACCCGCTCCGAACCGGGGCCTCGCCGTCCCGATTCCGGGACGCCGACCGCGACGTCGTCCGTGCCCGCGAGACGTCCGAGCAGCGCCTGCCAGCAGGCGAGCAGGACGGCGAAGGGCGTGCAACCGGTCTCCCTGGCGACGTCCTGAAGCCGGTTCGTGAGCGGGGCCGGGATTTCGACGGGCACCTCGGCGCCTTCGCCGGAGGCGACGACGGGACGCGGCCGGTCGGCGGGAAGTTCCAGCACCCCGGTCCCGGCGAGCTTCCGGCACCACCAGTCGAGATCTTCGCCGTGCGGCCGCGGAGGGGTCAGGTCCGCGTACTGGCGGGACGGCGGTTCCGGCATGGGGCCGGTGCCGATCCGTGCGGCATAACAGGCGGCGAGGTCTTCGAGCACGACGTCGACGGAGGCCGCGTCCATCGCGATGTGGTGGAAGGTCAGGCGCAGGAGGTGCCGGTCTTCCGCCGCTTGGAAGAGGGTGGCCCGCATGGGCGGTTCGTCGGCGAGGGCGAAGGGCCGGTCGGCCTCCTCGTCCAGAGGGTCCGCGGTGTCCACAGTAGACACAGGAACCCTATCGGCAGGCAGGGGAACCGCGCGCGGTTCACCGTCGGCTTCCCGGTAGACACTGCGGAGGACGACGTGCCGCTGGGCGACGTCCCGGACGGCGGCGAGCAGCGCCGTGGTGTCGACGGGCCCGGTGAGTTCGACGGTGACGGGGATGTTGTAGGCGTGCCCGTCGGGTTCGAAGCGGGAGAGGAACCAAAGCCGGGCTTGCGCGGGGGAGAGCGGCGCGGGGCGTTCACCGGCGCCGCCGCGCAGGGCGGCCGCGGCGCGCTTTTCGAGCAGGCTCTGGAGATGCTGTGCTGCGGGGACCGTCTCGGTCATGGGGTGCCTTTGGTCGGTGGTCATACCGTGCCGCCCGAGGGCACGGTTTCGAGGGCCGTCATGGCCAGGGTGTTCAACGCCTTGGCGAACTCGCGCAGGACCGGGCGCTCCAGCACGCTCTCCGCCGGGATCGGGAACCCCAGCGCCGCCGCCAGGTGATCCGCCACCTGAGCCGCCTTCGCCGGATCGCCGCCGAGTGCCGAGAAGTCGTCCAGCGCGCCGACCCGGTCGTAGCCCAGGGTCTGGGCCCACACGACCGCCACCAGTTCTTCGACCGGGCCCGCCGGTTCCACTCGCAGGCCGCCCAGCTGGGCGGTGAAGTCCGACAGCACCGGATGGTCGAACAGCGTCCGCACGGTGATCCGGCGGCCCGCTCGCTCGCGCAGCGAACCCACCACCCGTGTCGCCGCCAGCGACCGGCCGCCGAGCGCGAAGAAGTCGCTGTCCGGACCGATCTCGCCGACGTCCAGGCAGGATCGCCAGACCTCGGCGACCACCGCCTCGTCCGGCGAAAGCGGCGCCGAGGAGGCAGTGGTGGCGGCCGGGAGCGGGGGCAAGCCGCGGCGGTCGAGTTTTCCGTTGGGCAGTAACGGAAGCGCGTCCAGGGTCAGCCATCGGCTCGGCACCATGTACCCCGGCAGCAGTGCGCGGACGTGCCGCTGAGCGGCCGACGGGTCGGCCGTCGCCGGGGTGAGGTAGCCGGCCAGGTGGGCGTCGGCGCCGTCCGCGATCACCGTCACCACCGCGTCGTCCACATCGGACAGTGACCGCAGCGCCGCCTCGATCTCGCCGAGTTCGAACCGGTTGCCCCGCACCTTCACCTGGTCGTCGGCGCGACCGAGGAAGTCCAGCGTGCCGTCCGGCCGCCACCGGACGAGGTCGCCCGTGCGGTACCAGCGGCCGTCCTCTTCGGTGACGAACGAGGTCGCCTCCGGCTGCCCGCGGTAGCCCCGCGCGACACCGCTCCCGCCGACCCACAGTTCGCCGATCGCGCCCGACGGCACGGGCCTGCCCCCGCCGTCGCGCACGGACAGGCGTACACCCGGCGTCGGCTTGCCGATCGGCACCCCGGTGGACCCGGGCGTGACGCGGTGCGCGGTCGCCGCCACCGTCGCCTCCGTCGGGCCGTACCCGTTCCACAACTCGCCGACCAGCGGCAGCACACGTGCGGCGAGGTCGGGGTCGAGTGCTTCACCGCCGAGCAGCAGCCGCAGCGACGGATCGCCCGGCCAGTCCGCGGCGAGCAGCATCCGCAGGCTCGTCGGTGTCAGGTCGACGATGGTGACGCCGCTTTCGGCGATCCACCGGGCGAGCCGGTGGCCGTCGACGGCGCGGTCGCGGTCGGCGATCGCGCACCGTGCCCCCGAGGCGAGCGGCCACCACAGTTCTTCCACGGAGACGTCGAACGCCAGCGGCGCGACGGCCGCCATGGTGTCGCCCGGGGCCATGCCGTGCGACACCTGACGCGATCGGACGAAGGCGTGCAGGTTCGCATGGGTCACTTCGACGCCCTTGGGGCGGCCGGTCGAGCCCGAGGTGTAGAGCACGTACGCCAGCGAGTCCCCGCTCGGCACGACCAGTTCCGCATCGGCGGCGTCCGGTGCCGAGTCGGCGTCCAGCACCGTGACCGGCAACGCGGCGGCGGCGTCCCGTGCGCTTCCGCGCGTCAGGATGACCTTCACGTCCGCCTCGGTGACGAGCTGGGTAAGCCGTGCCGCCGGCAGATCGGGATCGAGCGGCAGGTATCCGGCGCCCGCCCGCCACACGGCGAGCAGCATCGCGGGGAGCAGTTCGTCGCGGGGCAGGCACACCCCGACCGCGTCCCCCGCCCGCACACCTGCCGCGAGCAGGGCGCTCGCGACCCGGTCGGCCCGCGCGACCAGCTCCCGGTAGGTCAGCGAGGACACCGCGAGCGCGTCCGGCGTCCGTTCGGCATGGCGCAGGACGGCGTCCGGGACACTGACCATTTCGGACGGTGGCAGCGGGGTGCCGGTGCCCCAGTCGCCCAGTTCCGCGCGCGCCTCGTCCGTGACGAAATCCAAAGTGGACAGAACCGCGTCCGGTGTGGACACCGCGGTCAGCAGGATGTGCAGCAGTGACCGGCTGAACCAGCGCGCGCGGGCGGGGGAGAGCAGGGCCGGATCGTGCTCGACGATCAGCTCGCCGCCGCCGACGTGCTCGTTGACGAAGACCGTCAGCGGGGTGTGGCTGCCGCGGGTGGGCAGTTCGCCGAGCAGGTCCAGCCGGACGCCGGGCCCGTGCGCCGACAGCGGGAGCCCTGACGGCTGGACCGAAAGCGACACGGGGGTGAGCGGCATCCCCGCCGGACGATCACCGCCCCAGAGTCCGGTGAGTTCGCCCGAGGACAGGCCGCGGTGGTCGATCGCCCGCACGGTGGTCGTCATGGCCGCGCGCAGCAGATCGCGGAACGAAGCGGCCGGATCGGGGCGCAGCCGGACGGGCAGCACCTCCACCAGTGGCCCCACCGTATGGGCGAGGTCGGCGGAATCCCGGCGTGCCGCGGCGGTGCCGAGCAGGACGTCCGAGCCGTTGACCAGCGACCCGGTCAGCACGCCCAGTGCGGAGAGGTAGACCGCGAACGGCGTGACCCCGGACGCCGAGGCGAGCCGGTCCACCGCCGCGCGCAGGGTTTCGGGCAGGGGAACGGTCACCCGCTCGCCGAGGAACTGCTGTGCCCCCGGGGCGGGCCGGTCGAACAGCGCGTCCGGCGGGACCGCTCCGGCCAGCTCGGCCGACCAGTACCGCGTCAGCCGCTCGCTCCGGTCGAGTGCTTGTTCGCGCAGGGCGACGTCGCCGATCTGCGCCCGCGGCTCCGGTGCCTCCGCTCCCGCCAGGCCGGTCATGATCTCGCCGATCGAAACGCCGTCGGTGGCGATGTGGTCGGAAACGACGATCAGCTCGGTGATTTCGTCCGCGACGCGGAGCGCGGTGATGCGCAGCAACGGCGTTTCGATGCTCAGGTCGAACGCGTGCCGTGCCGCGGCGGCGGCCAGTTCCTCGGCGTCGGCCCCCTGGACATCGTGGACGTCGAGCGGAACGGGGGCCGGAGGACCGATGACGAACAGCGGTTCACCGCCGTGCTCCTGGACGGTGCCGCGCAACGCGTGATGGCGGGCCACCAGCGCGTCCGCGGCGCTCTGGAGTGCCTCGCGGGAGAACACGCCGTGGAGTCGCAGGCGCCAGGCGGCCGTCGTGGCGGTGCCCGTCGGACTGAGCTGGGCGAGGGTCCACAGGTCACGTTGCGTGTGGGTGAGCGGGAAGACCTCGCGTCGCGGGTCGGCGACCGGTTCCGCCGCCGGTTCGACGGCCGATGCTGCGTCGAGCCGCCGTGCGACGGCGGCCACCGTGCCGTCGGCCAGGAAGTCCTCCAGGCTGATCGCGCGGCGGGTGGCTTCACGCAGCCGCGCGACCGCTCGTGCCGCGGCGAGCGAGTGCCCGCCGGAGTCGGTGAACCGGTCGTGCACGCCGAGGTCCGCCACCCCGAAGGCCGCCGTGACGACTTCGGCGACCAGCCGTTCGGTGCCGGTGCGCGGAGCGACGAACTCGGCCGAGTGGTCGCGATCGAACACCCAGGCCGCCAAGGCCGCCCGGTCGGCTTTCCCGGTGGTGCCGCGCGGGATCGCGTCGAGTACCGCGATCCGGGAAGGGACCAGGTGGCCGGGCAGCCGGGCCCGCAACCAGCCGAGCAGTTCCGCTTCGGTCGGCCGGTCGCCGTGCGGTTCGGCGAACCCGACCAGCCGTCGTTCCCCGGACTCGTCGGCCGGGGCGAGCACGACCGCGTTGCCGACCGCCGGGTGTGTGAGCAGTACGGCCTGCACCTGACCGGGTTCGACCCGGAACCCGCGGACCTTGACCTGGTCGTCGACACGGCCCGCGAAGTGGTACACGCCGTCGTGCCGCCGGACGAGGTCGCCGGTGCGGTAGTGCCGGACGCCGTCCTCGGTCACGTACTTGCTCGCGGTGAGTTCGGGCCGTCCGAGGTAGCCCCGGGTCACCAGCGCGCCGCTGACCCACAGCTCGCCGGTTTCGCCGTCCTCGAGCGGACGGCCGTGCCGGTCGCGCACGGAGAAGCCCGCGCCGGGCAGCGGGACGCCGATGGGCGGGTCGGCGGGCTCGTCGCGGCCGACCTCGTACGACGAGCAGTTCACGGTGGCCTCGGTCGGGCCGTAGCAGTTGACGATCCGGCGGACGCCGTCGTTGCGGTGGATCCGCTCGACGAGCGCGCGGCTCAGCGGTTCGCCGGCGATGGCGACGGTGCGCACGGAAGGCGGCAGCGGTGTGCGGGCCAGGACGGCGAGTACGGACGGGACACCTTGGACGAACGTGACCTCGTCGCGGGCCGGGAGATCGGGCAGTGCCAGCAGGTTTTCGGCGAGAACGAGACTGCCGCCGGTGACCAGCGGCGGGAACAGCTCCGCGACCGACGCGTCGAAACACACCGAGGCGGCGCCGAGCACACCCCGCAGTTCTTCGTCGGTGTACGTGGCGGCGGCCCAGCGCAGCAACGCGAGCACGTTGCGGTGCTCGACTTCGACACCCTTGGGCCGTCCGGTCGAGCCGGACGTGTAGATCACGTAGGCGAGGTCCGAACCCGCGCCCGTGACGCCGGGGGACGAAGTGTGCGCGAGGTCGATGTCCGCGACGGCGAGCACGGGAGCCGGTTCGTCCGCGCCGGGTTCGTCCACCACGACCAGTCGCAGCCCGGCGTCCTCGACGATCCCGGCGACCGCCGCACGCGGGGCGGCCGGATCGAGCGGGACGTACGCGCAGCCCGCCTTCAGCACACCGAGCAGGACAGGCACCAGCCACGGTCCGCGACGCAGGCGCACGCCGACCAGCGCGCCGCGCGACAAACCTCGGCGCAGCAGCGCGTGCGCCACGGCGTTCGCGGCCCCGTCCAGTTCCCGGTAGGTCGTCCGCCGGTCCCCGGCGACGACCGCCTCGCGGTGCGGTGTCCTGCCCGCCTGGTCCTCGAACGCCTCGTGTACCCGGCCGGCCATGCCCAGTTCTGCCCGCAACTCCGCCGAACTCCTTTACGCCCCAGTCGGTCCGAAGTGGACCTCGGCAGATTCAACTGGGGCCGGACCGGCACGGCCATGAACAACCGACCGGAACTTCGGGGGCGGAAGTTCCGGTCGCCCGACGTCGCTCACCAACCGGAACCGCGGGCACACGGACCGCGATTGACCAGGCGATAAAGGGGACTTTCAGGACATGGGGCTCAGTCTCGGACCGTCGCGTGCGTGACGGCAGGGATGTCAGGTCCCGGCAAAGCGTCTGCCTGGTCGAGTGGGGAGGATTCCAGCCATCGAACGGCCGGAATCCTCCCCACTGGGGCGGGGGCGTGATCCTGCGACGATGAAGGAATCGGGACGTTCAATGTCCCAATTCCTTCATCGTCGGCTTGCGCCATGAGGAATGGGTGCCTGACCGGCAATGGCCCTGGCGTCTGGGCGCAGTGAAGGCCCCTTCCCTCGGCTCAGCCGCAGGGTCCCGGCAAAGTCGCAGGGAGTCGCCGGGCAGGTGAGCCGAGACCGAAGCGTCTCTTTTGGGTAAGGCGCACGGTTTCGTCGCGGGCCGCGCCTTCGCCCCCAGGCGGTCACTCACTGTGGCTGGCGGCGCGCAAGTGTTACCGCTAGTGAGGGGTCCTGGGAGCGGCACAGACCATGCGGGGTTCGAGTGTGGAGGAATCGGGACGTTCAACGTCCCAAATCCTCCACACTCGAGGTGCGCGGGTCCCCGACCTGCACGATCCCGACTTCGCCGGGACCCCTCGGCCCAGCCGCGAGAAGGGAGCCTTCACGCGCGGCCGGAAATACCCATGGCGTCATAGAGTGCCCGTGCGCGCCGGCGGTACGGGTGGGCCTTCTCGGTCTCCCCGGCGTCCTCGTACGTCGCCGCGATCCCTTCCAGTGCCCGGGCTTCCTCGTGCTGCTCGCTGGTCAGCCGGGCGACGTCGCGGGCCCGCAGGTAGTGCGACAGCGCCGCCGCACGATCTCCGCCCGCCCGTGCGGTGTCGCCCAAGCCGTTGTGCGCCAGCGTTTCCAGTGGACGGATGCCGGTCACGGCGGCGATCTCGAGTGCCTGCTCCTCGTACTCGCGCCCGGTCACCGGGTCGCCGAGGTGCAGGTGCACCAGCCCGAGGTACACCAGCGCGTAGCCCTCGGCCTCCCGGTGCCCGGCCGCCCGGCTCACGATCAGCGACCGGTCGAGGTGCTCGCGAGCCTCCTCGTAACGGCCGAGCGCGCGGTAGACGTCGCCGAGGTTGTGCAGCCCGATCGCGACGGCGGCGTTGTCGCCGATCTGCTCGGCGATGTCCAGCCCCCGCTGATAACTCCTCCGCGCGGCGTCCAGTTCACCCAGATGCTCGTGGACGAACCCGAGATTGCCGTAGGCCCGGCCTTCGTTGAGCGTGTCGCCGACCTCGCGGGCCAGGTCGACGGCCTCCCGGAGGTGGTGTGCCGCTTCCGGGTACCGGCCCAGCTGCGCGTACACCGTGCCCAACGTGGTGAGCGCACGGGCGGTCGCGGTCCTGCTGCCCGGTACTTCGAGGCAGGCGGTGAGGTGCTCGACGGCTTCGTCGTACCGGCCGACGCGGGCGCAGATGGCGGCCACGTCGGTCAGCGCCTGCTGTTCGCCGAACGGGTCCCCGGCCCGGCGCGCCTCGGCGAGTGCGAAGCCGTGCAACCTGTGCAAGACGTCGTAGTGGCCGTGGAGGCGCAGGGCCTGCCACAGCACGGTGGACAGGTCACGGGCGTACGCGGTGCCGTCCGCGGCCGCCGACTCCTCGGCGATCGCGAGCAGCGTGGGCAGTTCGGTGGCCAGCCAGGACGCCGCCTCCTCGGTATCCTCGAACGTCCGGCCGCCGACTTCCGGGGTCAGGAGCGGCCGCCGGTTCGGGTCACGCGGTGCGATCGCGTCCGCGGCGGCGGCCGCGCCGGACAGGTAGTGCCCGGCGAGACGGCGCATCGCGGCCGGTCGCCGTTCGTCGGCGAGGCTGCGCGCGTAGTCGCGGACCAGGTCGTGGAACTCGTGACGGCCGTCCGCGCGGTGGTCGAGGAGATGCCCGGTCACCAGCGCCCGCAGCAGCCGCCGCGTCTCGACCGCGTCGGCGTCCAGCAGTACCGCCGCCGCGGCCGGATCCCAGTGCTGACCGGGGTGGGCCCCGAGCAGCCGCAACGCGCTCGCGACGTCGCCGGGCAGCGCTTCGTACGACCACGAAAGCACCGCGGGCAGCGACGTCCTCGCCTCCTCGGTGGTGAACGCGTCGAGCCGGTCGTTCGCCGACCGCATCGCCGCCGCCACCTCCGCCAAACCGCGTTCGTGCGCCAGCCGTTCCCCGACGATCCGCAGGGCGAGCGGCAGTCCGCTGCAGCCGGACACGATGTCGGCGAGCGCGGTTTCGTCGGCACCGAGCCGGGCCTGGCCCGTGAACCGGCCGAGCAGCGCGACCGACTCGTGGTCGTCGAGCGGCGGCACGGTGACCCGGTGGGCGTCGTCGCTCACCGCCAGCCCGTGCAACGTCGAGCGACTGGTGACGACCACGACGCAGCCCGCGTGCCCGGGCAGCAGCGGCCGGACCTGGTCCGCGGACCGCGCGTTGTCGAGTACGACGAGCACCGAACGGGTGGCCAGCACACTCCGCAGCAGTGCCGAGCGGCCGTCGAGGTCCGTCGGCACCTCGGCCCCCGGCACGCCGAACGCGCGCAGGAACGAGTGCAGCACTTCGCTCGGATCGGCAGGCGCACCCGGGCCGTAACCGCGCAGGTTCGCGAACAGCTGACCGTCCGGGAACTCCGCACCGACCGACTGCGCCCAGTGCACGGCCAGCGACGTCTTTCCCACTCCGCCCATGCCTTCGAGGACCGCGACGACCACGGCCCGGTCGCGAAGGGCGGCCAGGCCGTCGAGTGTCGCGAGTTCGGCACGCCGTCCGGTGAACGACGTGCTGCCGGACGGCAGCTGGGCGGGCACCGAAACCGGAGGCGGCGCACTGGTCGGCCTCGGCGCGGGGTCGGCGTCCGGCAGATAGTGCCGCACGAACCCGGCGACCTGATCGTTCCGCAGGCCCAGTCCGCGGGCCAGTGCCTCCAGCGACCGCCGCCGCGGCCGGGCGACACGGCCGCGTTCGATGTTGCTGATCCCGCGCACCGTCAGCCCGGTGCGCTCCGCCAGCTCCTCCTGCGTCAGTCCGGCCACGCGCCGCAGTTCTCCGAGCAGGTTCGTCCCAGGCTGACCGTCCACTGCGGCAGGCTAATCCGCTTTCGTGGCGGGACAGGGGAGAACGGGCGGAAACCGGCCGAGGCGTGACCGTCCGCAGCCGGTCCGGCACCGTCAGCCCGCGCGGGGAGCGATTGGCCCGCCCGGCCCAATCACCGGTCGGCGGGTGGATGAATTCCCGTCCGGAGTCGCGTCCGGAATTGACACGACATCCTCCGATCGGTCACCGTGGCCAGTCTGGGAGCGCTCTCAGGGCGATCGGTTCACCGTGCACAAAGGAGTGTCCATGGGTGTGACGGCAAGAAAACTGCTCGTCGTGGCGAGTGCCTGCGCCGCCGTGGTGCTGTCGGCGGCGCCGGTCTCCGGAGCGAGTACCGAGGCCGCGGCGTTCGCCTGCCGCGTGGACTACACCGCGAAGGACTGGGGCTCGGGCTTCGGCGTCTCCGTGACCATCGCGAACCTCGGCACCACGGCCGCCAACGGCTGGACCCTGACGTATTCCTACAGCGGCAACCAGACCCTTCAGCAGGGCTGGAACGGCGTTTGGTCGCAGTCCGGCAAGCAGGTCACCGTGCGCAACGAGACGTGGAACGGCACGATCGCGGCCGGTGGCAGTGTCCAGCCGGGTGCGAACTTCTCCTACAGCGGCAGCAACGGCACCCCGGCGGAGTTCGCGGTCAACGGCGCCGCCTGCACCGGAGTCCCGCCGACCGAGCCGCCGGCGGGCGGGCCCGCGCCGGCGTTGAAGGTGTCCGGGAACCAGTTGACCGCCGAAGGCAAGGCCTACCGGCTGCTCGGCGTCAACCGTGCCGGCGGCGAGTTCGCCTGCGTGCAGGGCAAGGGCATGTGGGACAGTGCGCCGGTCGACCAGGCGTCGGTCGACGCGATGAAGACCTGGCGCATCCGCGCGGTGCGCATCCCGCTGAACGAGGACTGCTGGCTGGGCCTGTCCGGCTCGCCGAGCGGCCCCGCCTATCAGCAGGCGGTCAAGGACTACGTGAACCTGTTGGTGGCCAACGGCATCAACCCGATCCTCGACCTGCACTGGACGCACGGGCAGTACACCGGCAACGTGTCGGCGTGTGCGGACGTCAACGCCACCTGCCAGAAGCCGATGCCGAGCATGCAGCACACACCGACGTTCTGGGCCCAGGTCGCCACCGCGTTCAAGGGTAACGACGCCGTCGTGTTCGACCTGTTCAACGAGCCCTATCCGGACGCGGCCGACAACTGGGCGAACGCGGCCGCCGAATGGCGCTGCCTGCGCGACGGCGGCCAGTGCACCGGCATCGGCTACGAGGTGGCGGGGATGCAGGATCTGCTCGACGCGGTCCGCGCGACCGGCGCGACGAACGTCGTCATGACCGCCGGGCTCACCTGGACCAACGACCTCTCCCAGTGGCTGACCTACCGGCCGGTCGATCCGCTGAACAACGTGGTCGCGTCGTGGCATTCGTACAACTTCAACGCCTGCAAGACCTCCGCCTGCTGGGACGGCCAGATCGGCGCGGTCGCCGCACAGGTTCCGGTGCACGCCGGGGAGATCGGTCAGGATTCGTGCGCGCACGACTACCTGGACCAGGTCATGGCGTGGCTGGACGCGCACCGCCTCGGGTACACGGCGTGGACATGGAACCCGTGGGGCTGTAGCGGCGGCAACGTCCTCATCCAGGACTACGCCGGGACCCCGACCAGCACCTACGGCGAGGGTTTCAAGGCGCATCTGCTGAGCGTGACGCCTTTCGTGGCGGGGCGATCCTGAACCCTGCGCGCCGCCGGTTCGGGCAGGTCGGGCCCGTTAATCGCCTCGCGTCGGACGCGAAGATCGGGGAGGCTTCGCGCGATGACCAGAATCGATGACACGCCGCCCGCGTGGGACGAGCGCACCCAGCTCACCACGTTCCTCGACTACGCCCGGGACACCGCGCGTGCCAAATGCGACGGCGTCTCGGAGGAGAACGCTCGCAAGTCGCTCCTGCCGGGTTCGCCGTTGATGACCCTGTGCGGGGTGCTCAACCACCTCCGCTGGGTCGAGTACTACTGGTTCCAGGTGGTCTTCCTCGGTGAGGAGGACCAGGGCCCGTGGACCGAGGAGGACCCCGACCGCGAGATGCGGATCGCCGTCGAATTCCCGCTCGCGCGAATACTCGACGAGTACGCCGCCCAGAGCGCTCGCTACCGCGAACTGGTCGCCGCGCACGGCCTGGACGAGCGGGCCCGGCGAGCGGTCCGCAACGGTCTCCACGTCGATCTGCGCTGGATCCTGCACCATCTCGTCGAGGAGACGGCACGTCACAACGGCCACCTGGACATCCTGCGCGAAATGCTCGACGGCACGACCGGCGGCTGAGCGCCGGCCGTGCCGTCGGGGCTTGACGCGGCTGAACAGATGTTCAATCATCTGACCATGCGTTCAGATTCGGATTTGACGGCCCGGGCGCGGATCCGCGACGCGGCCTTGGCGCGGTTCGGTGCCGACGGGGTGGCCGGTACCTCGGTGCGTGCTGTCGCCGCCGACGTGGGGGTGTCACCGGGGCTGGTGCTGCATCACTTCGGGTCGAAGGAGGGGTTGCGGCAAGCCTGCGACGAGCACGTGATCGCGGCGATCCGTGGCGGTGGCGGCGAAAGCTCCGCCGCGCTGGGCGAGGCACTGCAGGCCGCGACGCCGATCCGGCGCTATCTGGGGCGGGCTTTGCTCGACGGCACGGCGGCCGCGTCGACGTTGTTCGCCGAGATCGTGGAACGCACCGAGGAATGGCTCGCCGAGGGGGAGCGCGAGGGTTGGGTGCGGCCGTCGGCGGATCCGCGAGCCCGCACGGTCGTCTATGTGTCCTGGCTGCTGGCGCCGCTGGTGCTCGGTGATCAGGTGGGCCGATTTCTCGGCGGGGACACCGCGGAGACCGCGACCGCGGTCCGGGGTGCCCGTGCCGGGATGGAGATGCTCACCGATGGCCTGTTCGCCGACGATCGCTGGCTGAAGGCGTATTCCGCGATCGAAGACCTCACCTGATCCGAGGAAGGACAGTCCATGGGACTCATCGACGGAATCGCCCGCGCCTTCCGCATGGACGACGAGGCATGGCGTCGGCACGCCAACCCGTGGAGCGTGTGGACCCGGTTCGCCGCCATCCCGGCGATGCTGCTCGCCATCTGGAGTCGCGATTGGATCGGCTGGTGGTGCCTCGTGCCGATCGCGGCCGTCATCGTGTGGCTGTTCGTCAACCCCTCGGCGTTCCCGCCGGTCGAACCGCGGACCTGGGCCGCCAGGGGAATCTACGGAGAACGCGTCTGGGTCCACGACAAATCGGCGGTACCGCCCGGCCACAAGCAGGTTCTTCGCATCCTGGTGGTGCTGGGCTCGGCGGGCTTCGTGCTCATCGCGTGGGGACTGGTCCGGCTCGATCCGTGGCCGACGATCTTCGGTGCGACCCTGCTCATCGTGGCCCAGTTGTGGCGCATCGACCGATTCGGCTGGCTCTGGGAACGCGCCGGGCGAGAGGGCGCCTGACTTTTGAGGAACGATCGTTCTTGACTGATCGTTCCTCAAAAGTCTATCGTTGTGGCATGGGCAGGCGGAGGGCGTTCGACGAGGACGAGGTGGTGCGCGCCGCAGTGGAGTTGTTCGGTGGCCGCGCGTACGACGGCGTGTCCATCGACGATCTCGTCAACCACCTCGGCGTGCACCGCAACAGCCTGTACAAGACGTTCGGCAGCAAGCGTGGCCTCTACCTGGTCGCCTTGCGCCGTCACATCGCCGACGACGTCCAGCCGTTGGCCGAAGCGCTCGTCGCGGCGACGGATACCGCGACCGCGCTACGGCTCGTCACGTCGGCGAACCTCGGTCTGCTGCTGCTCGCGGCGGTCGAACAGGCGACGGCCGACGAGGAAGTGGCCGCCGAGGTGGCCGCGGCGCTGGCCACCGTCGACCAGGCGATCGCCGACGCGCTCGGTATCTCCACCGCCCTTGCCGCCGCCCTCACGGCGGCCGCACTGGGCATTCTCCTGCGCGGCAACGTCGAAGGGGCAGGCGCCGCGCGGGCCCACCGTCTCGATTCTCCCGACTGACAAGGAAAACAGCTATGGCACTGGTCAACATCGACGGCGAGGACCTCGTTGTCGTCATTGAGGGTCTCGACAAGCTCTGGGCCTTCAAAAGCAGCCTGACCATCCCGCTGGCCAACGTCCGCGGCGCGACCGCCGATCCCGGTATCGCCGCCGACCCCAAGGGAATCCGCGCGCCGGGCGCCCACCTGCCCGGCGTGATCACGGCGGGCACGTTCCACCTCGACGGCGAGAAGGTCTTCTGGGACGTCAAGGATCCGTCGAAGGCCGTCGTGATCGAACTCGCCGACGAGCGCTACACGCGTCTGGTCCTCCAAGTCGACAACCCGCGCGCGACCGTCGCGCTGGTCGAGAAAGCCTTGCGCTGAAAGAGACCTGGCACCAACTAGTCAAGAAAAGTCGCGGACGTCAACCGCTTCCGGTCCACGGTCACCCGGAAGACATCCGGCCTGCCGTAATGCCCGGTCGGGTCGAAATTCTGCCGGGCACCACGCACCGTCGTGGGGTCGATATCGGCGATGACGAGCCGTTCCTCGTCCTTGACGGGTTCCGCGATCCACCGGCCGTTCGGCCCGGCTATCGCGGAACCGCCGTCATAGGGGGAGATCTGCCCGGCAGCCAGGATTTCATCCCGCAGGGGGAATCCGGCGGGCACGTCCGCGTAATCGATCAGCGCACCGGCCGCGAGCGAGTACATCCTGCCCTCCAGCGCGATGAACCGGGTGATGTCGCCGGTCAGTCTCGTCGATCCCGGCCACACCGACACATGCAGGTCCGGAGCCTGCGCGTAGAGGGCATGCCGCGCCAACGGCATCCAGTTCTCCCAGCAGCACAGACCGCCGACCCGTACCCCGCCGACCTGGTGCACTCGAAGACCGTGTCCGTCCCCGTTGCCCCACACCAACCGTTCCTCGAAGGTCGGCACGAGCTTCCGGTGCACGCCACACACCCCGGCCACCGGGTCGATCGCGAGCAGCGTGCAGTACACGGTGCCGCGTCCCGGCCCACGCTCGGCGATCCCGAGATAGGTGAACACACCCTGGTCCCGGACGCACTCGACGATCAGGCGTAGCTCGGGGCCGGTCAGCTCGACGGCGGCCTCCTGGTACGCCGCATACGCCGACTCCTGCTTGGCGTCGTCGAGCCTCGCGCCTTCGGGCTGAGTGAGCCAGATCGGATAACCGGGCAGGAAGGTCTCCGGGAACACGACCAGCTCCACCCCTGCTTCCGCGGCCCGTCCCACGAACTCGATCACCTTGCGCACCCCGGCTTCCCGGTCCATCCACGGACAACGGACCTGGGCGGCGGCGACACGCATCACGAGCTCCTTCGACTGGGTGGTACCCCAACCTAGCCGCCGAGATCGAGGAAGGACGGGCTTCGCCGAAATCCGGTTGGCCGTCGTCGGCCACTCCTGCCAGGGTGGCTGACGTGACGCGATCCTTCCAGCCCGGGCTTGAGCTGTCCCGGCTGTTCCATACCGAAATCGTCGCGCCGATCCTGGAGAACGTGCTGGGCAAGGTGCCGTATTCGGTGGCGCTGCTCGGCTGGGGCTCGGAGGTGCAGGGCTACGACACGGTGCGTTCCACCGACCACGCCTGGGGTCCGCGAATGCAGGTTTTCCTTGACCGTGAAGACTTTGACGCCCGTGGCGCCGATCTGGACGCCGTACTCGATCGCGAGCTGCCTGCCGAGTTCCGCGGTTACCCGGTCCGTTTCGCCTTCCCGTCGGGCGCACCGGCCCGGCATTGGGTGCACGTGCTGGATCTGCGGGGCTTCTTCAGCGAGCAGCTCGGCGCCGACCCGGAGGGCGGCCTGCCGATTTCGGCCTGGTTGACGGTCCCGACACAAGTATTGCGAGAGCTGACCGGGGGCGCGGTCTTCCACGACGGGCTCGGCCTGCTGGAGCCTTACCGGGATCACCTGGCCTGGTTCCCGGACGACGTGTGGCGCTATGTCCTGGCATGTCAGTGGATGCGCCTGTCCCAGGAAGAGCCTTTCGTCGGCCGCTGCGGCGAGGTCGGCGACGACCTGGGCTCGGCCGTGGTGGCCGCGCGGCAGGTCCGTGACCTGATGAAGTTGTGCTTGTTGATGAACCGGGTGTACCCGCCCTACAGCAAGTGGCTGGGCACAGCCTTCGCCGCGCTGCCCTGCGCCCCGGCGTTGACTCCGCATCTGTCCGGCGCGCTGGCCGCGCGAAGCTGGCAAGAGCGCGAGCAGCACCTTTCTCCCGCCTACGAGATCGCCGCGGAGATGCACAACGATCTCGGTCTCACCGAGCCGCTGGAGGCGACGGTCCGGTACTTCCACGACCGGCCGTTCCGGGTTCTGGACGCTCACCGGTTCACCGACGCCCTTGTCGCGACGATCAGTAACTCGGCCATCAGGGCACTGCCTCCGGTCGGAGCGATCGACCAGTACGTCGACAGCACCGATGTGACCGACCGGGGGAACGCCCATCTGCGCCGCCACTACATCGCGGGCCCCGGGCTGTGACCAGCGACTTCGCCCCGCCCGCCGACCTGGCTGACCGCGTCAGCCGGGTATGGCGGCGCAGCGGGGAGCTGCCGCCCGCGTTACCGCAACCGTCCGTGGACCTGCTGGTCTTCGCGGACGGTTCGTTGTGGTTGACCGGGCCGGAGACCGAGGCCAGGACCGGGAGCCTGACCGAGCCGTTGACGGGGGTGCGGCTGCGGCCGGGGACATGTGCCTCGGTGCTGGGGATCGCCGCGGACGAGGTGCCCTTGTCGGGGATGCCGTTTCCCGGTTCGGGGCTCGACGACGGCCTACGGGCGCTGCGGGCACCGGCCCGTCCGGTCGATGGGGTGATAGATCAGGTGCTCCAGGCCATGCGCGCGGATCCTGGGGCGCCGGTTTCCCGGCACGCGGCCGCGGTCGGGTTGTCCGAGCGGCAGTTGCGGCGGCGGTTCCTGGTCGCGGTCGGGTTGAGCCCCAAGGCGTACACGCGGGTGGTGCGGTTGCACCGGGCGATGGCGTTGGCGCGGTCGTCTCCGGTGCCGGACTGGGCGGAGATCGCTGTCCGCAGCGGGTTCTACGACCAGCCGCATATGCTCGCGGAGTTCCGGCGCGCGGTCGGGTCGTCGTGTGTCCGGTTTTTCCAAGCGGCGGACCGTGGGCGGATAGCACCCTGAGGCTATGTCCATCGAGGAGATCTTCGCTTTCCACGAACAAGAAGTCGGCCCGCTACGGTTCGACGAGCCGTTCGGCGGCTGGGTGGCCACCCGGTACTCCGACGTGAACAGGGTGCTCACCGATCACGCGGTGTTCTCCTCCGACGAACTGCGCCACAGCACGCAACCGATCCCGCACAGCTCGAACCCGTTGTTGCGTGGCCTGCAGGCGACCGATCCGCCCAGGCATCATGCGTTACGCCGGATCGTCAGCCAGGTGTTCACCCCACGGGCGGTGTCGGCATTGGAACCGTCGATCACGGCGAAGGTCGACGCTCTTCTCGCCTCGGCCGGGTCGACCTTCGACTTGATCGGCGAGGTGGCCTATCCGCTGTCTGTGCATACGATCGCGGGCCTGCTCGGCGTGCGGCCGGAGCGGTGGCCGGATTTCGTCCGGTGGACCGAAGCCATCACGTCGTTCTTCGGCACGTTCGCCGCGGACGAGACCCGCCGGACCGCCTTCCATCAGGCGTTGACGGAAATGGGTGCCTACTTCCGCGAGGAATTCGAGCGGCCGGAAGGCATCATCGGAACCCTGATGACGTCGGACCTCACCGAGGACGAGGTGATCGACTTCTGCACCTTGCTTTTGATCAACGGCCACGAGACCACCAAAACCCTGCTCGTGAACGCGGTCCTTTGCCTTGTCTCCCCATCGAAGCCCGCCGACATGCGCGTGGCCGTGGAGGAGGTTCTCCGGTACCTGCCGCCCACTGGCGGAACGGATCGGTTCGTCACCCGGCCCACCACCCTCGGCGGTCAGGAACTTCAACCAGGCCAACGGGTGGTCGCGATGATCACGGCGGCCAACCGCGACCCCGCGGTCTTCGCCGACCCGCACACCTTCGACCCGAACCGGAAGTCCAACCCGCACCTGTCCTTCGGCCACGGCATCCACTTCTGCCTGGGCGCCCACCTCGCCCGGATGGAGGCCCGTATCGCCCTCACCGCCCTGCTCGACCACCCTTGGCGGATCACGGACCTGGACACCCACCGGACCCCGGTCGGGATCGACGTCCTCAAAGTCACCCTCGCGCCCCGGCGGATTTCCTGAGAGCTGAAGGACGCTTTCGTCTCATCTCATGCGAGGAAAGCGCCCTTCACCGCATGAGATGAGAGGAAAGGCCCCTTCAGCCCGCCCGATCGCAGGGCGGCTGACACCGCGGAAAAGAACAAGACTGTTCCTTCCCGGATTTCCCCCGCATCCTCGTCGGCATGAGCAGTGGGGAACTCGCGATCGAGCAGCGCTACCTGACGGATCTTTATCGGCGGCTGGACGCCTTGCGCGCGCAGGCGGCCGAGGGGGAAGGAGAATTCTGGCGCGGGGAACTGGCCCGCCTGGAGTCGGTGGAGGACGGGCTGTGCTTCGGACGGCTGGACCTGACCGACGGCCGACGTGTCCACATCGGACGAATCGGGTTGTTCGACGGCGATGAGCCGTTGCTGCTCGACTGGCGGGCACCGGCGGCCAGGCCGTTCTACACCGCGACGGCGGTCGACGCGCAGGGCGTGCGGCGGCGCCGCCGGATCACCACCCGCGGGCGAACAGTGCTCGCGCTGGACGACGAACTGCTCGACGCGGAGACCGGCGAAGACCGGTTGGTCGGCGAGGCGGCGCTGCTGGCCGCGTTGTCCGTGGACCGAACCGGGCGCATGCACGAGATCGTCACCACCCTGCAAGCGGAGCAGGACCGGATCGTGCGCGACGAGCACCTCGGCGTGCTGGTCGTGCAGGGCGGCCCGGGTACCGGGAAGACCGCGGTCGCCCTGCACCGGCTGGCCTACCTGCTCTACACCCGGCCGCGGCTGCGCGCACGCGGCGTGCTGGTGATCGGCCCCAGCCGGGTCTTCCTGGACTACATCGGCCAGGTCCTGCCCGGTCTCGGCGAGCACACCGTGGTCACGGCGACGGTGCCGGACCTGTGGCGTGGCAAGGCCGAGCGGGTCGAATCCGCCGCGGAGAAGGGCCGCGCGGAAATGGCCGACCGGGTGGCGGCCGCGGTGCGCGCGCGGGTGCGGATCCCCGACGAGACCGTCGAATTCGAGTTCGAGCAGCAGGTGCTGACGCTGGAACCCGCTGTCTTACGGCACATCGTGGATTCCGTCAGAAGCCGGGGACTTCCGTACCGCCAGGCGCGGCTCCTCTTCGAGAAGGAGGTCGTGGACCGGCTCGCGCGGGACCTGGCCGGCCGGATGGAAAGTGTCGTGCTCACCGAGGAGGGCGAGGCCATCGACGGTGGTAACGCCGACGGCAGCCTGAGCGCGGCCGATCTGCGTGCGCTGGCGGCTGCGGGCGTGGTGGTCGATCCGGACGAGCTCCCGGCGCCGCGCGACCTGCTGGACGACACCGACCGGGCCGGGCTGCGGGCCGCGTTGCTGGCCGACGCCGGTGTCCGGGGTGTGCTGGACGAGCTGTGGCCGCCGTTGACCGCGGAGGGGGTGATCGCCGGGCTGACCGGCGGCACCTCGTGGAGTACCGCGGACATCCCGTTGCTGGACGAAGCCGCCGCGGTGCTCGGGGAGGCCGTGGCGACCTTCGGGCACGTGGTCGTCGACGAGGCGCAGGAACTGTCCGAAATGGACTGGAGAATGCTGATGCGCCGGTGCCCGGCCAAATCGATGACCGTCGTCGGTGACCTGGCCCAGACCGGGAGCGCGGCGGGCGCGATCGGCTGGGCCGAGGTGCTCCGGCCGTATGTCGGCGAGCGCTGGCGGCTGGCCCGGCTGACCGTCAACTACCGGACCCCGGCGGAGATCATGGCCGCCACCGAGGACCTGTTCGCCGCGCATCACCCTGAGTCGCGGCCTCCCCGGTCGGTCCGCTCGACCGGCGAGCGGCCGTGGCGGTCGCGCACCACGGCGGCTGAGTTGGCCGACGTCGTCGCCCGCCTCGTCGCGCGCCACGACGGGGGCAGTCTGGCGGTGATCGCGCCGACGGTGCGCCGGGACCGGCTCGCGGTGGCGCTGCCGGTCACGGTCCCGCCGGACCTCACGGACCCGGTCGTCCTGCTCACGCCCGGCGAGGCCAAAGGAGTGGAGTTCGACTCGGTGCTGATCGTCGACCCGGCGGCGATCATGACCGCCGGACCCTTGGGTCACAACGATCTCTATGTCGCGATGACCCGCGCGACGCGGAGGCTCGGCGTGGTGCACCCCGGCCCGTGCCCGGCGGAACTGGCCCGGATCCCCCTGTGTTCCGATGAAGGGAACACCCTCCCGTAGCAAGAGGAATTCCCGGAAGTGGTGTTTCATCGGGATTTCATCGACGGTCGATACCGTCGCCGAGATCGATACTCGCCCGGATGCCCTGTCAGGTCACGGTTGTCCGCCGCGTGCTTTCGCTCCCGCAGCACCTTTCGATCCCGTGCACGACGGTCGTTGTCGCCGGACGGGACCAGTTGGCCTAATTCATCGATCCAAAAGGGGGTCGGGGGCATGGCTGCCTTCGCATGGACTCGTCCGGTTCGTCAGCACCGCCGGGCCGTGGTGGTCGCGCTGATCCTGGCGTTGGTGGCGATGACGGTCCCGGGCGCGGCACCGCCTTCGCTACGCGGGACGGCGCAAGGGTCGGGCGCGGATGGAGCAGTCACGGCGCCGGAACATCCGGAGGGGACGTCCTTCGATCCGAACCAGATCAAGGACATCAAGGCGGCCGATCCGGGAGCCGGGGTGAACCTGATCGGACCGCCGTCGGCGAACAACCGGGGCGACGCGCGATTGTCGTATCCGCTGGAAGTTCCCCAAGGCCGGGCAGGTCTGGAGCCGAAGCTGTCGGTGGCCTACAACTCCTCGGGGGCGAACGGCTGGCTGGGGGTGGGATGGGACGTTGCCCTGCCGTCCATCACGGTGGACACCCGCTGGGGTGTGCCGCGGTACGACGCCGGATTGGAGACGGAAACCTATCTGCTGAACGGTGAGCAGCTGACCCCGATGGCCCATCGGGGTCAGCTGCAGGCCCGGACGGCGGAGAAGGTCTTCCACGTCCGGGCGGAGAGCCGGTTCGACCGGATCGTCCGCCACGGGGACAGACCGGCGAACTACTGGTGGGAGGTCACCGACAAGGCGGGCACGCGCACGGTGTTCGGCGGGGCACCCGATACGACGCTGGCCGACAAGGAGGGCCGCATCGCGACCTGGGCGGCCCGCGAAGTCCGTGACACCAACGACAATGTCATGCGTTACCGGTATGCGCGGGTGGACGACGGCGGTACCGAGAAGTCGACGGTGCCGGGCAGCAACCTGTATCCGCGGCGGATCACCTACACCGGCCACGGCGACGTCGAGGGCAAGTACTCGGTGACGTTCCTGCGCGACCGGGACCGGGGCGAACCACGTCGCGCGGACGTGCAGATCGACGCCCGGGGCGGGTTCAAGAAGGTGACCGCGGACCTGCTGCGCCGGATCGAGGTCAAGCTGGACGACCAGCTGGTGCGCGCCTACGAGCTGAACTACCGGGCCGGCGCGTTCGCCAAGACGCTGCTGGCGACGGTGTCGCAGTTCGGTGAGGACAACAAGCTGTTCAACACCCACTCGTTCGACTACTTCGACGATGTCCGGGACAAGGACGGCAACTACACCGGGTTCGCGAAGGCGGCAGGTTGGTCGGTCCCGGATGACGACCTGGGCGTGAACATCCGTGAGGGTGAGGCGAGTGCGATCTCGGCGAACACCTCCGTCGGGTTCGGTGCGCACCTGTTCGCCGGTTACAACGTGCAGGGGCTGCCGGTCAAGCAGGGTGGCGTCGGGCTGAAGGTCGGGTTCAACGCCGGCCAGTCCGATGGCCTGTCGGCGTTGGTGGACGTGAACGGCGACAACCTGCCGGACAAGGTTTTCCGCAAGGACAACGACGTCTACTACCGGCCCAATCAGGCCGCGCCGGGCGGCACGCCGAAGTTCGGTGACACACCGCTGAAGTTGCGTGACCTGCCGGGTATTTCCACCGAGCGGACGTTGTCGGGCACGATCGGTGTCGAGGCGTTCGTCCTCGCTGTCGCCGCGCAGCTGGACTTCGTGGGGACCACGACCACGTCGGACCGGTTCTTCAGCGACGTCAACGGCGACGGCATCACCGATCTGGTCAACAACGGCGGCGTGTTGTTCGGCTACCTCGACGCCAACGGG
This sequence comes from Amycolatopsis orientalis DSM 40040 = KCTC 9412, assembly GCF_000478275.1. Lineage (GTDB taxonomy): Bacteria > Actinomycetota > Actinomycetes > Mycobacteriales > Pseudonocardiaceae > Amycolatopsis > Amycolatopsis orientalis. The sequence continues at coordinate 27,333 of NZ_ASJB01000053.1, read as the reverse complement.
AATCCCGCCTACAGCGCGGATTCCACCCGTACCCCGGCGCCGGTCGGCGGTGGCGCGGTGACCGGCGAGATCGTCGGTGACCAGACCGCCCAGTTCAACCAGCAGGTCGACAACTCGCCGCTGCTGGACTCGGTGCGCCGCTGGGTCGCGCCGTTCGACGGCACCGTGCGCGTCGACGGCCGGGTGCAACTGACCGTGGACCCCTCGCCCGCGCGCGCCGCGTACACCAAAGCCGACGGTGTGCGTGTCACCATCCAGGCCAAGGACACCGAACTCTGGGCGCAGCGCATCGGCCCGGACGACCACACCGAGTTCACCCCCGCCAACGTGTCGGCGATCGCGGTGAAGAAGGGTGACGCGCTCTACTTCCGCACACAGTCCATTCTGGACGGAAAGTACGACACGGTGGCGTGGGACCCCACGATCACCTACACCACCGTGCCCGCGGGCACGGACGTGAACGGGCTGGCGAACACCGTGTTCCGCGCGTCGTCGGACTTCACCCTCGGCGGCCGTTCGTCGCAGGTGATGGTGCCGGTGACCGGCACGCTGCGGCTGACCGGCGACGTGGTCAAGAGCAAGGCGACCTCGGACGACGTGACCGTGGTGATCACGAAGGGCAACGGGGTGCACGCTCCGGCGGAGGTGCTCCGCAAGGTCCTGCCCGCCGGGTCGACCGGGACCACCACGATCGACATGAGCCTCCCGGTCAGCCAGTTCGAGAAGATGTCATGGCACATCAAAACCGACTCCTCGATCGACGTCTCCGCGGTGTCGTGGGTGCCGAAGGCGCATTACACGGCCGCGCCGGGGGTGGAGTCCCTGGTCGACGACAAGGGGCAGCCGACGCTGGTGATCAGCCCGCCGTTCGACGTGGACATGTATCCCGCCGACACCCTCACGGCGCCGCAGCAGACCTACAAGGTGACCAAGACCGGGAAGCTGCGGATCCGGCCGGGCGTGAAGCTCAACTTCGGCTTTCCCGGGCCGAACAAGATCGCGTTCACCGTGAAGAAACGCGGTGGGCAGCTGCTGGGCAAGCGGGTCGTCGACATCGTCAACGGGCAGTACGGCTCGCCCGGCCAGGACCTGGACGTGGTCGTCCCGGTCACCGAGGGCGACGAGCTGTATCTCGACCACTCCACAACGGATCCCTACCTGTTCGGTTTGGTCGCCGAACAGTCCGCGAAGGTCACCTACGACCTCACGTCCCCATGGCCGACGTTCAGCCCGGCACCGAGCGCGATGCACGGCTCCGCTCAGCAGGGTGCGTTCCCGCAGCCCTACCGCGGCTGGGGTGTGATCGGCTACCAGGCCAACCGCGACCGCGCCACCCAGCCGATCAAGCAGGCCGAACTCGCGATCGACCAGAGCTTCAAGGACTCCCTTCCCAAGGAACCCAAGGAAGCCGACATCCCCGGGTTCGCCGCGAACCCCCGGATCGCGATGCCCCGGCTCGCGATCTTCGCCGCCAACCCGGCCAAGGGCGGCTGGGCCGCGCAGGACGAATCCTCCTGGTTCACCGGCACCATGGCGACCAGTTCCCGCCTCGGCGCGGACACCATCGACATCGTCACCGACGCCGACGTCGCAGGCGACCGTACGGTGATGCGCCGTGGGGTCACCGGCCAGGTGTCCGGCACCCTGTCCGCCGGTCCGTTCGGGGGCACCGTCGTCGGTGGCATCACCGCCGGGTCGGTGGACTACGTCGACCTCAACGGTGACCGGTTCCCGGATGTGGTCGGCGCCAAGGAGATCCAGTTCACGGACATGAACGGCGCGCTCGGCTCCCGGCGGGGGACGCTCGGCGGCAACGTCCGCGAAACCGACAACTTGTCCGGGAACGTGTCGTACTCCGCGGGCAGCGAGGCCGCGACACTGGCCAGCGCGCTGGGCCTGGCCGCGCCCGAAGCCGGGAGCAGCAACAACACCGCCACTTCCGGCCCGGTCCAACCGGCGCTGGGGATCGGTGGCAGTCTCGGCGGCGGTGAGTCCGACACCCGGGTCGATCTCGTCGACATCAACGGCGACGGTCTACCGGACAAGGTCTTCGCCAACGGCGACGTCCAACTCAACCTCGGCTACAGCTTCGCCGCCAAGGAACCCTGGCCGGCGGGCCCGATCAACGACGCCTCCACTCGCAACCTCGGCGTCAACCTCGGGTTCAACGTCGACAACTACGGCTTCGCCGGCGGTCTCTCCGCCGAACTCGGCACCTCGTTCACCAACGCGAGCATGCTCGACATCAACGGCGACGGTCTGGCCGACCGCGTCTTCACCGATGGCGCCAACCCGATCAAGGTCGCCATCAACACCGGCACCGGCTTCACCGCGCCCACTCCCTTCCGCGGCAGCTTCACCGACATCGCCGTGGACAAGAACGCCACCCTCGGCGCGGGCGTCTACTTCACCTTCCCTGTCCCCACCCCTGTCGGCACGTTCGTGTTCAATCCCGGTGTCAACGCCTCCACCGGTATCGGCCGCGCCGAGATCGGCCTGCGTGACGTCAACGGCGACGGGCTGGCCGACCACGTCAAATCCACCCGCGACAACGAGATGCTGGTCGCGGCCAACCAGACCGGCCGCACCAACCTGCTCCGTGCGATGACGCGTCCGATGGGCGGACGGGTCGAGCTGGACTACACCCGCACCGGCAACACCCAGGCCATGCCCGAATCCCGCTGGGTGCTGTCCCGGACCGCCTTGTCCGACGGCCATCCCGGCGACGGCGCCGACACCCAGCTCACCACCTACCGCTACGAACAGGGCACATACGACCGGCTCGAACGCGAATTCCGCGGCTTCGGCAAGGTCGTCACCGAACAGCGCGACCCTGGCGCGGCCGACGCGCTCTACCGCTCGACCACCGACGAGTACCGTACCGACAGCCCGTACACGACCGGCTTGGTCGCCCGCAGCCTGACCGCCGACAACGCCGGACGGCCGCTCACCGAAACCGTCAACAGCTATCAGCTCCGCGACACCGCGCCGGGCAGTGCGTTCGCCGCGCTGTCCCGAGTGGACAAACGCTTCTACGAAGGTGCCGATAAACCAGGCAAGTCCACTTACACCGAAATGGCGTATGACGACTTCGGCAACCTGATCCGCTCGTTCGACGCCGCCGACGAGGGTGTCGCAGACGATGTGGAAACCACCTACGGCTACAGCGCGTCCGACCCGGCGTGCCGCGATCGCAACATCGTCGGTACCGCCAATCTGGTCAGGCAGCGCGGCACCGCCGACGGCGCCGTCTCGCGGCACCGAGAGTCCACAATGGACTGCAATACGGGAACGGTGCGGCAAGTCCGCCAGTACCTGACCGACACCGTCTCGGCGAACATCGATCTGGAGTACTTCCCGGACGGGAACCTGAAGTCGGTGACCAAACCGGCCAACAAGACCGGCCAGCGGTACCGGCTGGACTACGGCTACGACACCGTCGTCGGCGTGCACATCGAGTCTATTGTGGACAGCTTCGGCCTGCGGTCGGGTGCGACGCACAACCTCAAGTACGGGCAGCCGGATCGCACCACTGACCAGAACGGCCAACAGGTGCTACGCGGCTACGACAGCGTGGGCCGGTTGGACACGGTCACCGGACCGTACGAGATCGGATCCGGCAAGGTCACGATCGACTTCGACTACCACCCCGAAGCCGCGGTTCCCTACGCCACCACCCGGCACCTCGATCGCGACGCCACCGGTGTCCGCGAGGACACCATCGACACCGTCACCTTCTCCGACGGCCTCAAACGCGTGCTGCAGACGAAGAAGGACGCGTCGGTCGCGGACAATCCCGGGGACACCCCCGAACAGGTCATGACCGTGTCCGGCCGTGCCAAGTTCGACTTCCTCGGCCGCGCGGTGGAGCAGTACCACCCGGTGACCGAGCCCAAGGGGAGCGGCAACACCACGTTCAACGCCGCTTTCGACACGGTGACCCCGACTCGCGTGTCGTTCGACGCGCTGGACCGGCCGGTCAAGACGGTCCAGCCGGACGAGGTCACGACCACCGTGGCCTACGGTTTCGGTCCCGACCGCGCCGGTGTCACCCGATTCGAAACCACCGCGACCGACGGCAACGGCAAGCAGAAGCGCGGCTACACCGACCTGCGGGAGAAGACCACCGCGGTCAAGGAGTTCAACCCGGCCGGCGGGCAGCCCGTGATCTGGACCAGCTACGGCTACGACCCGCTGGGGCAGCTCACCACCGTGGTGGACGACAAGAACAACACCACCCGCTCCGACTACGACACCCTCGGCCGCCGCACCGTGCTCGACAGCCCCGACGCGGGCCGCACCGAGACCCGCTTCGACCTGGCGGGGAACCTGACGGTGAAGATCACCGCAGGCGGCAAACAGGTCGAGTACGACTACGACCACAACCGTCTCACCGCGGTCCGCTACCCGACCTTCCCGGCGAACAACGTCACCTACACCCACGGCGCACCCGGTGCGCCGGACAACGCCGCAGGCCGGATCACCGAGATCCGCGACGCGGCGGGCACCGTCACCCGCGGCTATGGCCCGTCGGGTGAGACCACCCGGGAAACCCGCACCATCAAGATCGCCGGTCAGGCGGATCGCGGCTACACCACCGGATGGCGCTTCGACGCGTTCAACCGAGTCCTGCAGATGACCTATCCCGACGGCGAGGTCCTCCGCTACGACTACGACACCGGCGGCCAGGTCACCCGCGCCACCGGCACCAAGAACGGCACCGACTACCTCTACCTCGGTCGCCTCGACTACGACAAGTTCGGCCAGAAAGTCCTGCAGCAAGCCGGGAACGGGGTGCGCACCACCTACACCTACGACCAGGCCGACCGCAGACTCGCCACGCTGAAGTCGAAGACGCCGGGTGCCACCGAGTTCCAGAACCTCGGCTACACCTACGACAACGTCGGCAACATCACCAAGCTGAGCAACACCGTGGCGGCCGGTGGCGCAATCGGTGGGCCGAGCAGCCAGACCTACGGCTACGACGACCTCTACCAGCTCACCTCCGCCGGCGGCCAGTACACCACCAAGGACAACCAGCAGGACAAGTACACCCTGGCGCTGAGCTATGACTCCATCCACAACACCACCACCAAAACCCAGCACCACGAAATCACCGGCACCTCCACGCAAGCGGTGTCGCTGAACCGCGGCGGGCAGGGTGCGGCGTCACCGGCCGGGGGCGGCGGAGGAAGCCCGGCGTCGCTGGGCCCGCTGACGGTCGGGCCGATCGAGCCGGTCGCGGGGGAGGACGACACCAGCTACGACTACAAGTACGACTACGGCAGCGGAAAGCCGCACGCACCGAGCAAGGTCGGCCCGATCACCCAGGCCTACGACACGAACGGCAACCTCACCGACACCGTGAACACCGCGGCGGGCGAGACCAAACGCCGCCAGTACGTGTGGGATGAGGAGAACCGCCTCGCCTGCAACCAGGACGCCGCCACCGCGACGGTCCCGCAAACCCCGGCAGGCTGTCAGGGAGCCACCGTCGGCTACACCTACGACATGGCGGGCGAACGCGTCATCAAACAGGGCGACGGTCTGTCCCTCTACCCCAACCGCGGTTACAGCGAACGTAACGGGACGGGGTTCAAGCACATCTTCATCGGGGACAGCCGCCTCACCACCAAGACCGTCGCCGCCGACGGCCCCGAGAACACCCAGTCCTACTTCCACGCCGACCACCTCGGGTCGTCCGGTTACGTCACCGACAGGCAAGGCAACGTCACCGAGCATCTCGAGTACATGCCGTTCGGGGAGACGTGGGTCGAAGAGAAGGCGGGGGGAAGCGGTACGCCCTACAAGTTCACGGGTAAGGAACTCGACGAGGAAACCGGTCTTTACTACCACGGGGCTCGCTATTACAACCCGAGAACGCAGCTTTGGGCGAGCGCGGATCCGGCCCTTGCCGAATTCATGTCCGGCTCCAAGGCCGCGGGTGGTATCACCAACCCCGGCAACCTGGCCGCCTACACCTATGCCCACAACAATCCGGTCATCCTGACCGACCCCACCGGTAAGTCACCCGTGATCGACGACTTGACCAGGCGGGAAATGGAGATTCAGTACCCGACGATGACAACGAGGCCGGACGCGGGCCCGAAGGTGATGTACCGGAAGTTCCGCATGGAAAAGGAGGTCACCCCGGCGGAAAAGGCCATCTTCGAGCAGGCCAAACTCAGTGACCTGATCCTGATGAACAACCTCTCCGAGGAAGCTCAGGCCAATGCCGCAGGACACTTTGGCGATTCCCAGGGTTTCGGCGAGGACGCGACGAAGGACGGGGCGATCGGCAACGCCCACCAACATGCGTTGTGGAGCGCTTTGCTGACGAAGTACTTCGGCAAGGAGCGGGCGAAAGAACTCACCGACGCGCATGAGACGACGTCGGCGAACCTGGGCAAACGTTCGGCCGAGTTGATGGACTTGTACAACAACCATGTCGGCCGGAACATCTATACCGAACTCGAAGCGAAACTCGGCCGCGAGCCCAGTGACACGGAGGTCGCCGAAGCGGTCAAGAACGGGGTCACCAGCGGGAGAACGGTCATGATGGTCGATCCGGACAACCCACAGAGTCAGCTCCAATGGACGGGGCCGAAACGGTAGCCGTTGGTCCGGGCGGGATTGCGGAGCACTTCCGCCCCGCCCGGACCGTTGGTCTTCGCTCACCTGCCAGATGACGGTGACGCCGCGTTCGTGCGGTGGTTCCGTGCCGCGATCAGCGGACCGTGGCCGACGGCGCGGACAGGGTCAGGAGTTCCGGAGCCGCGCAGCAGGTACCAGCGGCCGGCGCGTCGTCCGGTTCGTCGAACAAACCGGCACCGCCGCAGACGCCGGTCTCGGCCAGCCGCAGTTCGACCCGTGCGGCGGCTTCGTGGTCCCCGGCCAGCTGGGCGGCGATGCTGCGCACCTGTTCGTAGCCCGTCATCGCCAGGAAGGTCGGCGCTCGGCCGTAGCTCTTCATCCCGGCCAGGTAGAAGTCCTTCTCCGGATGGGACAGTTCCGCCGCGCCGTGCGGGTAAACGGTTCCGCACGAGTGGACGTTCGGATCGATCAGCGGCGCGAGCGCCACCGGTGCCTGCAGTGTCGGGTCCAGCTCCAGCCGGATCTCCGACAGCCAGGTGAGATCGGGACGGAAACCGGACAGGGTCACGACCTCGTCGATCCGCTCGATCCGCTGTCCGGTGGAGGAGATCAGGGTCAGCCGTCCGTCGGTGTCGCGTTCGACCGCGTCGGTGCGGAAACCGGTCACCACCTCGATCAGGCCGGAGTCCACCGCCGCCCGGGCCCGCAGTCCGAGCGCGCCTCGTGCCGGAAGCTGATCGGCCTCGCCGCCACCGAAGGTGTTGCCGACCGCGCCGCGGCGCAGCACCCAGCTGATCCGTGTCTCCGGTGAGTCTTTCGCGAGGCCGGACAACGCGACCAGTGCGGTCAACGCGGAATGCCCGCTGCCGGCGACCACGACATGTTTGCCGGCGTACCGCGCCCGCACCGTTTCGTCGCCCAGGTCCGGGACCCGGTAGCCGATCCGGTCCGCCGCCGCCCGTTCACCGATGGCGGGAAGTCCCTCGCCGCCAAGCGGATTCGGCGTCGACCAGGTCCCGGAGGCGTCGATCACCGCGCGGGCGGTGATGCGCTCTTCCGAACCGTCGGCGGTGCGGACGTGGACCGTGAACGGCTCGTGGTCCCGGCCGCTGTCCACGACCCTGTCCCGGCCCCGGCGCGCCACTCCGACCACCTCGGCGTCGAACCGCACCCGCCCGTCGAGAGCCGTCGCCAACGGGCGCAGATACCGCTTCGCCCACTCCGCGCCCACCGGATACGTGTCGCCATCGGGGCGCACCCAGCCGGTTTCCGCCAGCAGTCGCCCGGCCGCGGGCGCGACCAGCTCGGACCACGGCGAGAACAACCGCACGTGGTTCCAGGCCGCCACGTCGGCCCCGGCCCGCGCCCCACGTTCCAGCACGAGCGGCTCGATGTCCCGTTCCAGCAGCTCGGCGGCGGCCGCCAGTCCCACCGGACCGGCTCCGATCACCACGACAGGCAGCTCGTTCATCCCCATGCACCTTTCATCGATCTGTCTCGATTGAAGCGATGCCGGGGACTGTATCGACCAGAATCGATTGACGCAACCATCGATCCTGGTCGATACTGACGGCATGACGACGGTTGTGCCCGTTCCCCTCGCCGGTCTCCTGCCCGAGCGCGAAGCCGCGACGTACGCGGGCTGGTTCGCCTGCCTCGCCGAACCGATGCGGGTCAAACTCCTGCACGCCGTCGCGACCGCATCTCGCGGCCTGACCGTCGGCGCGCTGACCGAGATCCTCGGGACCAGCCAGTCCACCTGCTCCCATCACGTACGGAAGCTGGCCGAGGTGGGATTCCTGCACCTGCGCAAAGAGGGCACGGCCACCGTCGTGACGATCAACCAGGCCTGCTGCAGCGGGCTTCCCCACGCCGCCGACGCGGTGATGGGCCTGCTCGCGCCGCGTCCGTGCTGCCCGGACAACCTGCCCGAAGACGTCACCGTCCGTGCACTGGCCGAAGAGGACTGGAGCGCGGTGCGCCGGATCTACGGCGAAGGCGTCGCCACGGGACTGACGACGTTCGAAATCGAAGTCCCGACTCGTAAAGCGCTCGACGGGAACTGGCTTTCCGGGCATCGCTGGGTCGCTGAGATCGACGGCGAGGTCGTCGGGTGGACGGCGGCCACGCCCATGTCGGCGCGTGAGCACCAGCAAGGGGTCGCCGAGACGTCGGTCTGCGTCGCGGAAAGCCACCGTGGCCGCGGAGTGGGGAAAGCCTTGCTGTTCAAGCAGGTCACCGAAGCCGACGCCGCCGGGATCTGGACCCTCCAGACGTCGATCCTCACCGACAACCGCGCCGGCATCGCCCTGCATCACAGTGCCGGTTACCGCACCGTCGGAATCCGCGAACGCATCGTCCTGCGTGAAGGCACTTGGCACGACACCGTGTTCCTGGAACGCCGCAGCCCGGCCGGCTGACCGTTGGCTCGTTTCCCGGTCACGGGTACCGGCTAAGGGCTGCCGGTGAGTTCGCCGGAAAGCTTCCCGTGCATGCGGGCGCTGTGCCCGTTCAGGCCCACGATCTCCCTGCGGGCCACCTTCGGCGACCGCCACGACGGCCTGGTCAGCCGCATGGGGAGCGAGTCGGCCAGGTGCGTGTCGCCGCCTCAGTGAGGTGAGGCCGGGGTCACGATCATGGACCGATCTTCGGCGTGGCTGGGCGAACCGCGTCCAGCTCAACAGTTACCAAGCATTCGCTTAATACTCGTGGAATTGGGGGCTTGCCCGCTCATCAGGTGGCCGACGGATCAGACGATGGCCCTGCGCTTGAACGACCACAGGCTCGCGGGGAGGAAGATCAGCGCCGCGGCAACGAGCCCGCCGACGCACGTCCAACCCGGCAGATGGGAGATCTCCGGGGTGAGGGCGCCGCGTAGTCCTTCGCTGACGTAGGTCATCGGGTTCAGTGAGCACAGTGCCCGGAACCACGGGACCGCGGTGAGTTCCGGGAACGGGAACTGGGCGGAGCCGGTGAAGAGCAACGGGGGCATCACCAAGGAGAAGGTGATCCCGATGCGGGCCGGGGACACGAGCGAGCCGATCGTCACCCCGACGGCGCCACCGGTCAGCGCGCCGGCCACGGTGAAGAACAAGGCCGGTGGAAGGCCGGACAGGGGCCAGTCGAGACCGCCGAGCAGGAGGGCGCCGAGCGGTGCCATCAGGACCGCCGTGATGATCCCGCGCGCGGACGCCGCGACTATGCGTTCGGCGACGATCCAGGGGAGGGTCACCGGCGCGCGGAGCCGGTTCTCGATGGTGCGGGTGGTGAATTCCATGGCGAGCGGGAACGAGGCGTTCTGCGTCGCCGCGAAGAAGGCGTTCAGCGCGATGAGCCCGGGCAGGAGCAGTCGCGGGTAGCCGGGTGGCGTGTAACCCAGTGCGCCGAGGACCTTGCCGAACACGAGAAGCATGAGCAAGGGCTGCATCAGGACCTGGGCCATGACACCCGGGAGCTGTTTCCGGGTGATGAGCAGATCGCGTTCCAGGAGGCCGCGGAACACTCGCCAGGGAGGAGGTCGTTGAATCTTGGCAGCTGTCGTCTTGAATGACATATAGTAAGCATATGCTTGGTATAGGCCGGAGGCTGATCGACTACGGAGTTCGGCGATCCGCGGTGTCGGTGGGCTTCGATGACTGAGTCGGCGCAGGTGGCGGGGTCGGTGCGCTGGGCGGTGTCCCGGCTCGCGTCCAGATTGCGGGCCCAGCAGTCGGGTGACGTCGGGGCCCTGACCAGGGTGGGTGCGTCGGTGCTGGCGAACCTCCGGCACAGCGGACCCCTGACGGTCTCGGCGTTGGCGGCGATCGAGGGTCTGCAGCCGCAGTCGCTGACGCGCGTGCTCAACTCGCTGGAAGAAGACGGCCGCGTCGTTCGCCGCCCGGACGAGCATGACCGCCGCGCGCAGCGGGTCGCGATCACCGAACAAGGACGAGACGCGCTGCACGAACACGTGCGAGAGGGAAACCGGTGGCTCGCCGAAGCTCTCGAATCGAGGTTGACACCCGCTGAACGGGAGATCGTCCTGGTCGCCGCCGGGCTCATGCTCAAGGTGGCCGAACACGGCGGAAAGGACAAGCCCACCCTGGGCGCGCCCCCGCCCCTGTAGCCGCGGGTCGGTCGGGAACCGCTCGCCCGGCTTGGCACGGGTGTGAGTCGGCTCAGCCGGTCGTCCGGCGCGAAGCGGGACGAGCCGATCGTGAGAGCAGCACGCCGATCACCACCAGCAAGGCTCCCAGCAGCAGGAAACCCAGGTCGTACGCCAGTTGGCCGGGGCCGGGGCGGACGTGGTGCACGCCGAGCAGCAGATGGTCGACGGTGCCCTCGACGAGGTTGAACACGCCCCAGCCTGCCGCCATCCCGCCCCAGAGCACCCGGGAAGCCAGACGCTCTCCCCGGTTCAGCAGCACGACACCGGTGACCACGAAGATCAGGCACAGCAGGTGGAACAGCCCGTCACCGACCATGTTGAGGTGCAGGTCCTCCGGGGTGACGGGGGGATACCAGCTCGACAGCATGTGATGCCAGCCCAGGATCTGATGGGCGAAGATGCCGTCGACGAACCCGCCGAAACCCAGTCCCAGGAGTACCGCTGCCCGATCCACGACACTGCGCATGTCCGGATGGGTAACCCCGAGGGGAGTCCCCAAACGCCCGTTGACCGACGGGGCTGAAGGGCGCTTTCCCCGCATCCGATGCGAGGAAAGCGCCCTTCACCGCGTGTAATGCGGTGAAGGGCCCCTTCAGCCCGGCGCGGGACGTGGCCGGTTTGAAGCGGCGAGCCGGTTCAGCAGGCCGATCCTGCCCTTGTTGGGTACCGAACGCAGCGGATGGCCTTCGAGCCCCCAGCGCCGCAGGAGGACGTTGGCCGCCGCCCAGCCCGTGGCGGCCGCGCGTTCCATGAGGGCCACGGGCAGATCGATCCGGATGCCGTCGCCCGCGAGTGCCAACGCCGCGTCCGGGGTCTCGACGGTGGGACGTCGGGCGAAGTCGCCGACGCCGAACAGCGGGCAATCCTCGCGCCACAGCGTGGTCTTCCCGACGACGTGCGCGTTCCGGGTTTCCGGGTAAAGCTCGTGAAGCCGGGCATCGACGGCTTTGGCCAGGCCGTCGCTGTCGTCCCTCGTGGCCGCGTAGGCGTGCAGTTCGACGACTGACCCGCCGGTGCGCGCGGCCCAGCGACGGGCCTCTCCCTCGTACCGGTCGAGCAGGCTGATGTTGTCGAGTGGCGGCACACTTCCGGTGCCGAGAAAGGGCGGCCGCGCGGCGTCCACCGGCCGGTCGAGCCACAGCCTGCGTACCAGGAACGGTGGTGCGGTGCGCAAGGCGGCGATGTCGCCGCGCCACGCGGCCGATCCGACACTCGGTGACGCGGCGACGATCTCGCGCAGCCCGGCCACGTCACAGGCGAGTACCGCGGCGTCGAAGTGCTCTGTCCCGTCACCGGTCTCGACGGCGAAGCCGCCGGGCTCGCGGTGAAGAGCGGTGACGGCCACGCCGGCGCGGATGTCGGTCCGCCGGGCGACGAGGTAGCCGGTGAGGGGATCCCACAGCGCCTGCGGGAACGGGTCGCTCGGCACGTCGAAGACGAGTCCTTCACTGGAGCCCAGGAAGTACAGGTGGAACATGGTCGCCAGTTCCGCCGCGGACAGGTCGCGCGGGTCCGCGAAGAAACTGCGGGAGAAGACCTCGAAGGCGAGGTGCCGAGCGGCCGGGGGGAAGTTGATCGCTTCGAGGAACGACGCCGCGTCGACCCCGTCGAGCCGTTCGTAGGTTTCCGGCACGCTCACCGTGGCCAGCGGCAGGGCTTCACGACCCTTGAGCCGCAGGAGATCCCGTGGGGTGAAGGTGGGGCTTCGCCAAGCGAAGGCGACGGCGTTCCATGGCGGCGTGCGGGGCAACCCGGCAAAGGTGTCCGTCCGCCCCTGTGCGTCGAGCAGGGGGTAGTCGGAGAGCGGCGCCAGTCGTTCGAGGCGCGGGTCGGTTCGCTTGAGCAGGGCGCGAAGGTTGTAGTACTGGCGGAAAAAGGCGTGGAAGCCCCGGCTCATGGTCACCGCGGTGCCGTCGGGCAGCCGTTCGGGCCAGCCGCCGACCCGGCCACCCAGGTGGTCTTCCCGCTCGAAGACGGTGACGTCGACGCCGCGTTCGGCCAGCGCGGTCGCGGCGGTCAGGCCGGCTATCCCTCCACCCACGACGGCCGCGGTGGGACGACGTCCCAGCATGCCCGCGTCGGAGAGGCCGGGCGCTCCCGGCCTCGTGACGGCTCGACGGTCGCGTCCCAGGGGTGGATTCATGACGTCTCCGGCGGATTCGTCCCGAGCACGGTGTGGACGATGTCCCGCTGCCAGCCGGCAACCGTCCCGGTGCGGACGTCGGTGAATCCGGCGTCGTGGAGGCGCTGGGTGAGTGCCCCGAGCCCGTCGAATCCGAGGACGCTGCGGCGCAGGTGACGATAGAGCGTCGCGTCGCCGGTGGTGAGCCTGCCGAGCGGGATGATCACGCCCGCGCATACGGCGTTCCAGGTCCACCGTGCGCGGCGGGAGTCCTGGACGGAGTACTCGTGAACGGCGATTCGTCCTCCTGGACGCAGAAGGCGCCGGAGGCGGCGCAGTTGCCCGGTGGGATCGGCGAGATTGCGGAGCAGGTACGAGGCGAAGACGGCGTCGAACGGTCCCTCCACATCGGACAGTTCCTCGACGGGGGTGTGCACGAATCCGACCGTCGCGGGCCATGTTTTGGCGCGGGCCCGGGCCAGCATCTCCCCGGACGCGTCGAAAGCCGTGATCCGGGCGCCGGGCGCGACCGAGAGCAGGGCCGCGGTGGAGGCGCCTGTCCCGCACCCTGCGTCCAGCAGCCGCAAGCCGCGCGTGTCCGCGGGAAGGCCGAGACGGCGGGCGGAGAGCCGCAAATGTTCGTGGTAGCCGGGATTGGCGCCGACCAGGCGGTCGTACCAGCGTGCTTCGGTGTCGAAGGCCGAAGGCACGTCCGCGCGCGGAAGTCCGTCCCGTTCCAGACCGTTCATTGAGCCTCCTCGCCGAGCCGGGCACGTTCCCACAGGAGCAGGACCGCGGTCACCAGCGCGAAACCGAACAGGAAGTCCTCGACCGGGATGTGCCAGGGAAACCTCCAGCCGGTGATGTGCTCCGGCGCGTACAGGACGATCGGGGCGGACAGCTTGGTCAGCCAGCCGTCGACCGGGATCTGGAAGCCGGTGACGACGGCCATCGTGAGCCAGTAGGCGGGTTTGCGGAACAAGCCCGTCTTCAGGACGGCCAGCTCCAGGAACACGACCACGATCACCGCGGTGACGGCCGGAACGGTGTAACCCCAGGGCATCAACGGCGGACCGCCTGCCGGTCTTCGCGTCGCCGGACCGCGGTGAGCGTCAGCTGGACCATCTCGTAGGTCAGTACCCCGCACACCGGGATGACCACGAAGAAGAGGACCTCCTCCAGCGGGACGCCGAACGGGGCGCGGACACCGGTGACGAACTCCGGCGCGTAATGCCAGACGCCACCGGCGATCGCCAGTACGTCCCAGACGAGGAAGACGACCGCCACCGGAAGGAGCGCGCCGGCGAGGCGTTTCGGTCGCCGGTAGACGCGGGCGCCCGCGATCTCCAGCGGCAGCGTGATCAGGACGCACGCCGCCAGCACGATCAAGTACTCCGCCTTGCCCATTCAGCCCACCGCCGCCGGGGGAGCGGGCGCGGGGTGCCGCCTGCGTGCCCACTGCGCACGCGCCAGCGCGCCGCACGCGACCGCGAGCCTGCGGCCTTTGGACACCGTCGCCCGGCCGGCGAAGACGTCATGATCCGCGCTCTCGATCCGCTCGAGGATCCGCCCGTACAGTGCCGCGGCGGTGGCCACGCAGGGCCGCGAGACGGGATGCAGCATCGCGATTCCCGGCCGTGCCTCGGCGTAGACGCGCCGCGTCCGGGCGATCTGGTCCTGGATCGCGGATCGCACGGCCGAGTCGGCGCGACCACGCCCGGCGCACCACGACAGCCGTTCCCGGTCGACGCGATGTTCCTTGAGTTCGTCGGCGGGCAGGTAGACGCGTCCCCGGCCGAGATCCTCGGCGACGTCACGGAGGAAGTTCGTCAGCTGGAACGCCTTGCCCAACGCCGCGGCCCGCGGCGCGGCCTCTTCACGGCGCGATACGACGCCGAGCACGGGAAGCACCTGAAGGCCGATCACCTCCGCCGACCCGTGCACGTAGACATCGAGGTCCTCGCGGGTCGCGTAGTCGGTCACGCTCAGATCCATCCGCATGGAGGTGAAGAACGCGCGGAAGAGCTTCTCCTCCAGTTCGAACCGGGTGGCGGTGTCGATCACCGCGGTCAGCAACGGGTCCTCGCTCGCTCCCCGCGAGAGGTCCCGCAGAAACCGATCCTCCACAGAGGACAGACGGGCGGCGAGGGACTGTGGCGTGGCACCGGGTTCCGGTTCGTCGACGATGTCGTCGAGCCACCGGGCGAAACCGTAGAGCGCGTGGATCGCCGGACGCTGGGGTGGCGTCAGCATCCGGGTCGCCAGGAAATACGTGCGGCCGTGCCGGGCGTTCACCTCACGGCACCAGGTGTAGGCGGAGCGCAGCCCGGGATCGTGGATGCCGGCGGCGTCCAGTTCGCGACGGGTCATCGGGCCTCCTCTCTCGCGAGATCGAGAATCCGTGGACGTCGTTTCGGCACACCGGTTATCCGGTCGGCGGCGAGCCGTCCCGAGATCAGCACCGTCGGCACGCCGACGCCCGGCACCGTGGCGCCACCGGCCAGGATGACGTTGTCGGTGCCACGGGGGAAGTTCCTGGGCCTGAACGGTCCTGTCTGGGCGAAGGAATGCGCGTAACTGAAGGGGGTGCCGGCGACGTGCCCCCGATCGGCCCAGTCGGCGGGGCTGATGACCTCGGTGAACTCGGGTTCGAAACCCGGAAGCAGCCGTTCGCGGGCCACCGCGAGGATCTCTTCCGCATACGGGCCCGCTTCGCTGCGCCAGTCGATCGGGCCACGGTCGAGATTCGGTACCGGGGCGAGGATCGAGTAGAGCTGACGGCCCGACGGGGCGAGTCCCGGATCGGTCGCGGTCGGCCGGGTGATCAGCAACGAGGGATCGGTCATCCGGCGTCCGGCGGTGATGAGCTCGTCGAACGTGGAGCGCCATCCGCGCCCGAAGGAAATGGTGTGGTGCGCGATCCCGGAGCCGTCACCGGGGCCGCCGGCGTGCACGACGAGGGCCGACGGCGCCGGACGCAACGGAACCGGCCGTCGAGGCACCCGGCCCAGCAGCCGGTGGCTCTCCGGCAACTCGGTCGTGAGCACGACGGCGTCACACGGATGACGATCGCCACCCGCCGTGCGTACGGCGGTGATCCGGTCACCTGTCCGTTCGAGTGCCTGCACGGCGTCGCCGTAGTGGAAGGCGATCCCGTTCGCCGCGGCGACCCGTGCCAGCGCCCGGGGGAGCGCGGCCACCCCTCCGGGCGGGAAGTACACCCCGCCCACGGTGTCCATATAGGAGATGACCGCGTAGAGGGCCAACGCCCGCATCGGCGATTCACCGGCGTAGAGCGCCTGGAAGGTGAAGACCCGTTTCAGGCGCTCATCGGAGAGGAACGTGCCGATCTTCGCGTCCAGCCGCCGGAATCCGCCCAGCGCCACCAGCCGGGCCAGGTCGGGATGGACCATGCCCAACGGGGAATCGATGTTCGCGTCGATGAACCGGGCGAATTCGACGTGGTGGAGCCGGGTCAGCCAGTCGCGGAGGCGGACGTATCCCGCCGCCTCGGCGGGACCGGCGAACTCCCGGACCGCGTCCGTCATCGCCGCGGCGTCCGCGTGGACGGGCAGACCGCTGCCGTCCGCGAATCGGGCCACATAGGCCGGATCGAGGCGGGTGAGCGGTAGTTCGTCGGACAGTTCCGCGCCGACAGCGCCGAAGGTGTCCTGCAGGATCGAAGGCATGGTGAGCACGGTGGGTCCGGTGTCGAGCCGGTAACCCTCGCGCTCCATCGACCCCGCCCGGCCGCCGGGACCCGGATCCCGTTCGAGGACGACGACTTCGCGACCACGCCCGGCCAGATGCAAGGCGGCCGAGAGACCGGACAAGCCCGCTCCGACGACGACCACCCGGTCCGTCCGGCCGGTCACCGTCTTCATTGGTCCCGCTCCGTGCACCGGGCGGCGAGAAGGGACAGTGCTTCGGCGGCGTGCTCGGGGAACACCGCCGGATCGAGGACGGCCAGCGCCTTGTCGGTGCGTTCCCGGATGAGCTCGCCGAGGCGATCGCGGGCTCCGGACGCGACGATCAATTCACTCCACCGGGCTACCGCTTCGCCGCCGACGACGGGAAGCCCGAGCAGTTCGTCGAGTTCCGCGCGCTGCCCGCGGCCCGCCATCTCCGCCGCCAGTACCACCACGCTGGACGCCTTCCGTTCACGCAGATCCTGGCCGACGGGTTTCCCGGTGACGGTCGGATCGCCGAAAACACCGAGCAGGTCGTCCCGGAACTGGAACGCCTCACCGATCAGCCCGCCGAACTCGGCCAGCGCGGCCAGCACGTCCGGTCCGCAGCCGGCGAGCGCGGCACCGAACTCCAAGGGCCTGCGAACGGTGTAGTTACCCGACTTCCGGCGAAGGACGTCCAGCAGTTCCTCCCAGCCGGGAAGGGAACGCGCGTCGTTGACCAGGTCGGCGAGCTGCCCGACGGCGAGTTCCGCCCGCATCAGGTCGTACCGTGGCCAGCCCCTGGCCAGCGTTTCCGCGGCCAGGCCGGATTCACGCAACATCCGCTCCGACCAGATCAGGAAGAGATCGCCCGCCAGCGTCGCGGCGGACTCGCCGAATCGGTCAGCGGATCCGGCCCAGCCCTGGTCGGTGTGCCACCGCGCGAAGCGGACGTGCAGGGCGGGACGGCCGCGGCGGGCCGGGGAACCGTCCATGACGTCGTCCTGCGCCAGCGCGAAACAGTGCAACAGCTCCAAACTGGAAGCCGCCCGGAGCGCGGCCTCGGCTTCCGGCTCACCGCAAAGCCAGCCGACATAGGCGAACATCGGCCGAAGACACTTTCCACCGGCGACGAACTCGGGAAGCACGGTTTCCGCGAGTTCCCCTTCACCGTGCCCGGAAAAGTGTTCGATCGCGCGCGCCCTGACGAATTCGAGCGCTTCGGTCCGGCAGCGCTCGCCGAGCATGTCCAGCCACCCCTCCGGCGCCTCGTCCGGCGGCAGCACCTCCGCCGCCATGGTCGACGCCATGCGACTGCCCCTCTCACCGATCGGAGTTTCGATTCACAACCGTTGCACTGCGGGTGTACTCTGTCTACTAGATCCAGCGACGCCGTCGCAACCTGGGAGGCTTCGCTGTCAGCGGCTTGAAAGTGAAGGAGTACCCGCTCTTTCGCGCTTCAAGCGTGGATCGTGTGTGCATCGAAAACGGCTGCCGTCGGATCGAAGGCGCGACCTTCGATCACCCTCCCGGGCCCAGCGTGCTCCCCCACGCGGCCGGGTCCGGAAGCCGGGCGGCGCCCGGCGTCACCGGCCTCCCCCCGGTGACGCCGCGGCGCCGCCGGGCACCTCCCCGCCTCCCGCCGGGCCCTCCAGTGGACGGTGTTCGCGCACTTTGTTTCGTGCCGACTCGTAAACTGGGCCGAACGGGTAGGGAAACGTGGTGTTGGATGGATGTCGGTGAGGTGAGCGGTCGTAGCGGTCCCCGTGCCGGGGGTTCGTGGACTCCGGGCATGGTGGCCGAGACACTGGGTGTCTCGCCGGTCACGCTCCGCACCTGGGCATCCCGTTACGGTGTCGGGCCGTCCTTGCGGGCCGACGGGCGCCATCGTCGCTACTCCGACGAGGATGTCCGCAGGCTGCAGTACATGCAGCGACTCATCCAGCGTGGTATCCGTGCCCGCGAGGCGGCGGCGGCCGCCTTCGCCGACGTCGAAGACGTGGTTCCCGAAGTCTCGCTCGAGCGCCGCATAGACGAGCTGGAACAGGCCGCGGAAGAGCTGGGATTCGCGTCCATCGCGGCGCTGCTCGACGAGACGCTTGACGCGCTGGGCGCGGCGAGCACGTGGACCGACGTGCTGTTGCCGATCCTGCGCGCGCTCGGCGGCCGCTGGCTGCGGGGTGACGTCTGCTTCGAATCGGAGTGGGCGCTCACCACCGAGGTCTCGCTCGCTCTCCAGCGATACGTCGCCAGATTCGCGAAGGTGCCGCCGGAGCGGGCGGTGCTCATCGCCTGCTGCCCGGACGAACGGCACAGTCTGCCGGTCGAAGTCCTGCGCGCTTCGATGATCGAGGTGGGTATCCCCGCGATCTACCTCGGCCAGATGGTGCCGGGGGAGACCATGGCCGGGATGGCGTCCAAATTGGACCCGCTGCTCGTCGTGCTGTGGTCGATGTCCGCGAACACCGTCGACGACGTGCTGTGCCAGCGGTTGCAGCGCCTCGGTTTCGAGGTCGCCGTCGCGGGCCCCGGCTGGGAAGGACTCAATGTCCGCGGAGCGCCTTGGGTCAACGACCTGGCCGGTGCGCTGGACCTCGCCGCCGGGCGGCTGAAGTCCTGACTCGACCGGCGAACCGTTGCGGAACCGCTCCAGGTGTCACAGGATGAACCACGGAGAAGCTCATCCCGACGACGTCGATCAGGAGTGTTCCCGTGGACTTCAGGCGGCAGGTGGTCGAGCGTTGGCCTGCCAGGTGGCCGGTGCAGCCGTTTCGCGAACCGGCTTGGGCGCGGCAGGAGCCGACTTACCGCGAGTGCAGCCCCGCGCTCATCGAGGCCGCGGTCAAACGCGCGGACGCCCGCCCCGCGGGCAACTGGTTCGTCGCCGGGGCCAGCCGGGACATCCGCCGCGACAAACCGTTCGGCCTCCGGGTGGGCGGCCGGGAACTCGTCGCCTGGCGTGGTGCCGACAACGAGCTCGTCATCGGCCCGGGAGCCTGCCCGCACCTCGGTGCTCCCCTCGACGAAGCACGTGTCCACTGTGGAGAGCTGGTTTGCCGTTGGCACGGAATGAGAATCGGGCCTGAACGACCGGGCTGGTCGGCCTTGCCGTGCTACGACGACGGTGTGCTCGTCTGGGTCCGCCTCGACCGCTTCGGCGGGGAACGCCCCACTGACCGGCCCGTCGTGCCGCCTCGCCCCAGCGGTGGCGTCGCCATCGACGCGGTCGCCACCCTGACCGGTACCTGCGAGCCGGAGGACGTCGTCGCCAACCGGCTCGATCCATGGCACGGCGCCTGGTTCCATCCGTATTCGTTCACCCGCCTGCGGGTGGTGTCGGCCCCGCGGGGAACCGACGTCGCCGACGCCGACGACCGGTTCGTCGTCGAAGTGACCTTCCGGCTCGCCGGCAAACTGGGCGTCCCGGTGATCGCCGAGTTCACCTGCCCGGAACCGCGCACCGTGCTGATGACCATCATCGAGGGCGAAGGGGCGGGCAGCGTCGTGGAAACCCATGCCACGCCGCTCGGCGAAGGCCCCGACGGCCGTCCCCGGACCAGCGTCATCGAGGCGACGATCGCCACCTCCGACCGGCCGGGTTTCGGCAGGGCCGCGCGGATCGCGCCGCTGCTGCGGCCGCTCATGCGCCGCGCTTCGGCCCGGCTCTGGCGGGACGACCTCGCCTACGCCGAGCGGCGTTACGCGTTGCGGACCGGGCACCGCTGAGCTCGTTCTGCCTGCCGGCGGCGCTCCTGTCACCCTGGATGTCATGAGCAGCGCACCAGGACCGGAACCGGAAGACGTCCCTGGCTTGGAGACGGGCGGATCCGTGCCGCCAGGCGACACACCGCCCGACGCCGGGCAGACCTCGGGGCTGTCACATCCGCAGCCGATTCCCTCGCGGGGGCCGTCGATCATCACCCTCATCGCGATCGGCATCCTCGTCGTGGGCGTCGCCGGCTTCTTCATCCTGCGTGCTCTCGATCTTCTCTGAAGAGGTCGCCAGTCCCGAAGATATGCATCGATAGCGGATCGGTTTGCCGGGCCGGATGGGCGGGTAGCCGAAGGGCGTCCGCGCACCGCAGGTGCGGCGACCAGTCTCTTTTCAAGGAGCTATCGAGATGAGCACGATCACCAAATCGGTCGACGTCGAAGCCGATGTGCCTTCGGTCTACAACCAGTGGACCCAGTTCTCCGAATTCCCCCGGTTCATGGAAGGCGTGGACTCGATCGAGCAGGTCGACGACACCCACACCCGCTGGAAGACGACTATCGGCGGGGTGACCCGCGAATTCGACGCGACGATCACCGAGCAGCACCCCGACGAACGTGTCGCGTGGCAGTCCGAGTCGGGGCCGAAGCACGCTGGAGTCGTGACTGTGCACCGTATCGACGACGCGCACACCCGGGTCACGGTCCAGATGGACATCGACCCCGAAGGCTTCGTCGAGAACGTGGCCGACAAGCTCGGCATTCTCGACCGTCGTGTCCAGGGTGACCTGGACCGGTTCAAGGTCTTCGTGGAGAACCGTGACGGTCAGGAGACCGGTGCCTGGCGCGGTGACGTCGAACGCTCGCCGCAGCGGCCGAACTGAGCGAGTGGCGGCGTCGGGCCCGATGGGGATCCATCGGGCCCGACGCGCGGCACGGTCAGCCCTTGAAGTAGCCCTTGAACAGGATTTCGCTGATCTTCGTGGTGGTCTCCTGACCGGTTTCGAAGCCGTTCTGGATGACCTTGGTGTTGTTCATCAACGCGAGGGTGAATCGCTCGTGCGGCCCGACGAAGCCGACCGAGTTCATGATCCAGGAGCCGTCGTCGTTGTCGTCGGACCAGCCGTCCTTGTTGCCGGGGCGTGCGGCGGACCCGGCGCCCCAGACGCCCCACTGCTGGTTGACGTCGACGTTGCGCATCTCGTGGACGATGTAGTCGCGGTGCTGACGGGGCAGCTTGGTCAGGACGTAGTTGATCAGCCGGTCCAGGTCGTTCGCGGTGGTCAGGATCCAGCCCCAGTGGTGCGGGTGCTGGTCGGTGAACCGCATGTCGGTCATCCCGTAGGACGGGAAACGCTTGGCGAACTCGGCTTCCCCGCCGTACCGGGTCCACAGGGTGTGGGCGGCGGCGTCGTCGCTGGAGTTGAGCATGCGGTGCATCAGGTCCCGGTCTTCGGCGGTCAGCTTGACCGCACCGGAGTCATTGCGCAGCAACAGGTCGACGACCATGGCCAGCTTCGGGGTGGAACAGGCCCAGATGAGGGTCCCGGCGGCCGCGCTCCGGTAGACGGCACCGGTCCACCGGTCCCGCAGGACGATCCCGGTCTCCCCGGGCCTGCTGTCGGCGTAGGCCTGGGCCTGCGCGATACGTGCCGTGAGTTCCCGGTCGAACCGGGTCGTCGCACCGGCGGGCGCGGCAGGCGCCAACGCGAGCACCGCCAGTATCGCGGTCAGGATGGCGGACAGTCTCTTCATGTGTTCCCCAGTTCCGCTATTGGAGCTTCCTGAGCTTCAAGGCGTTCGCCGGTGCCGGAGGTTGCCACATCCCGGCCAACAGTGACGACGGTCACATTCCGGTGGATCAGTGGGCAGCGACTGTCCACTATGGACACGACCGCGTGTCATCGCTGAAGGAACTCCAGTGTGCGTTCGAGCAACAGTGCGCTCGCGGCCGCGTCGTAGGAAGCGAGTGTGCGGTCGGCGAAGTAGTGCTGGTCGCCCGGGTAGAGGAACAACTCGGCCTGCCCGGTGGCGGCGACGAGCGCGCGTGCCGCGTCGAGGTCGCCCTCGCCGGCGAAGAAGGGGTCGGCGTCCATGCCATGGACCTGGACCGGCACACCTTCCGGCCAAGTCGGGCTGAACTCCGAGACCGGCACGCACGCGTAGTAGAGCAGCGCTCCGCGCGCGCCGGGCCGGGTCTGGGCGAGCTTCTGCGCCGGGAGCGCGCCCACCGAGAATCCGGCGTAAACCAGGTCCGAAGGCAGGTTCTCCACGGCCAGGGAACCGCGTTCGAGCACCGCACCGAAACCGATCTGTTCGAGGTGGGCGATGCCCTTCTCCAAGGTGTCGAACACGTGGCCCTCGAACAGATCGGGCGTCCACACGTCGTGCCCGGCACGGCGCAGCTCGTCGGCGAAACCCGTGATCCCCGGCGTGAGCCCCAGGGCGTGATGGAACAGAACGACCTCGGACATACCGTCCTCCTTGAGGCTCGACGCGAACGGACCATGACGTTAGCGGTGTCCGGGAACGAGAGCACGGATGGTGGGGCGCTCAGCGGACGCCGACCCGGAGCGCGCCGCGCGGGTTGTCGAGCCGTCGTGAGTGGTAATGACGGTTCTAACCGTCATTACCACTCACGAGACGGGACCGGCTCGCTCACTGGGCCGGATCGCCGGTTCCGGTCGCGGTTTCCTGGTCCTCGGTAAAGGAATGGAAGTCGAATCGGACCGCGCCCGCGTCACCCGCCGAACGAGCGGCGACCGGTTCGATGATCCCGGCCGTACCGGGAACGTCCAGGCGGGCCAGCAGGCGGGCGAGCAGTTCGGGGCCTTCGACGGGCTCGGCGGATGTCTGGATGATCGTGCGGTGCAGGATCCCGATGTCCCAGCCGCTGGTGGTGCCGCTGCCCGCGGGGAGGGAGACGGTGGCATCGAGCAGCCATCGCGGCGCCTTGCCGGGAATCGACGGTGTGGCATGCGCGGTCAGGCCGATGACCTGATCGGCGCGGAGGAGGCCATCGCTGAGAGTCCGTATCCAAACCCTCTCCAACCCCATGAAAGCTCCTTCGGCTCGGTGAAAGGGATCCTGGTCAGTTCCGGGTGAGGTCGTCCAGGTGGTACTTCCGTGCGGCGACGGCGACCGCGGTGACGATGCCCGTGACCAGGGCGCTGAAAACGAGCACAGCTGTCATATCCGGCACTCCAACCTTCGGAGAACGTTCGTGAAAGCCGGCGGTGGTCCGCGGCACCGGGGCCACCGCCGTCAGCACACCGAGGCCAGGCGATTGGCACTCGCGGCCCTAGAGTGCTAATTCTCTCTTAGCACTCCCCGGTAAGGGCGCGCAACCGCCTGGTGGGGGCACGTGGAAGATTTCGCCGGGCCGTCGACTGTTGGCCAGTATCCGTCGAGCGCCGTGCCGGGATCGCGTTCGGGATGTCCCGCGCCTGACAGGTTTGCCGACGAAGAATCGCGTGCCGGTGACAACTGTTTCGAATTGCCGCGGCGGAATTGGACTTTCCCTTGCCTGCTCGGCCCGCGGATGTGTTAATTCCGTGTGGCCTGCCTGTGGCGCCCCTGTATTCCGCCGAGGTGGACCTCGTAAAGGCTTTTTTCTCGTGTCGTTGTTTCAGTGGGTTGTGAGCGATCAGTGGAGAGTGACCTGTGAAGCACAGAAGACGTAATCGAAGACTGGCCGGAGGAGTCGCCGCGGTGACCACGGCCGCCCTGGTGGCGCTGGGTCTCGCCGTCAGTTCGGGCACCAGCGCCGCGGCTCCGGGTGAGCTCACGCAGACCTATTCCTGTCCGTTCCCGTTGATCGGCAATCAAAACGTCTCGGTGACGATCAAGACGACACAGCCGTCGACGATCGAGGCCGGAAAGCTGACTCCCGCCATCGAGATCGCGGCCGTGTCCAATGCGGGGAAAACCGCGACAGACGGTCTGCGTCTCGTCGGCGCGGAAACCATCAAGGGCACCGCGAAAGCGACTTCGACCGTGAAGATGCCCGGTACTCAGGGCGCGTTGACGGTGAAGGTCGACTCCGACGTGCCGAATCAGCCCATTCCCGCGTCGGGCAACGATCTCATCGTCAACGCCAAGGGCAGCGCGCCCGCGTTGCGGTTCGACCAGCCGGGTACCGCGACGCTCGCGGTGAACGGTCTCCAGCTGGTGATGACGCCGCTCAAGGCGGACGGCACCGTGACCGGGCTCGGCACCTTCGTTTCGGACTGCACCCTGGGACAGGGACAGGAAACCGTCCTGCAGACCTATACGGTGACCGGTTCCGCCGTCACCCCGGAAGCCGTTGTCGGCACGGGTAACCACCCGCCGCTGCGCCAGATCTACAGCTGCCCGTTCCCCTTGATCGGCAACCAGGACGTGTCGGTCGACATCAACGCCACGCTGCCGGACACGGTGCCGGTGGGCCAGTTCACGCCCAAGATCGACATCACGGCGGTGTCCAACGCGGGCAAGACGGCCACCGAGGGCCTCCGGCTCGTCGGCGCCGAAACCATCAAGGGGTCGGCGCTGGCCACCTCGCTGGTGTCCAGTCCGCAGGGACATCTCGCGGTGGGCGTGCCGACGGCGATCCCGCAGCAGCCGATTCCGCCGGTGGGCAACGATCTGATCGTCAACGCGGGCGGTGCCGCGCCGTCGTTGCGGTTCGACCAGCCGGGAACGGCGACCCTGTCGGTGCACGACCTGGTGCTGACGATGACGCCGCTGACGGCTTCCGGTGCGGAGACCGGCCTCGGTACCTTCGTCGCGGACTGCACGCCCGCGAACGGGCAGGCCAACGTGCTGCACACGTTCACGATCACGGCCGCGCCCGACACCGTCCCGCCTTCGGCTCCGGGCGCGGCGACAGTCGGTGAGGTCACCCAGAACAGCGTCGCGCTTTCCTGGGGCGCCGCGACCGACAACGTCGCCGTGACCGGTTACGACGTCTACGAAGGCGCCAACCTCGTCAAGTCCGTGACCGGCACCTCGGTCACGGTCGACGGGCTCACGCCGGACAAGGACTACAGCTTCACGGTCAAGGCCAAGGACGCGGCGGGCAACGTCTCCCCGGCCACCGCGCCGGTGACCGCCCACACCACGAAGGCCCCGGACACGCAGGCACCGACGACGCCCGCGAACCCGCGCTCGACCGGTGTCACGCAGACCAGCGTGACGCTGGCGTGGGACGCCTCCAACGACAACGTCGGTGTCACCGGCTACGACGTGCTCCGGGGTACCGAAGTGGTCAAGTCGGTCACGGACACGAGCGCCACGGTCGAGGGCCTGAGCCCGGACACGGAGTACTCGTTCACGGTGGTCGCCAAGGACGCCGCCGGGAACAAGTCGCCCGCCAGTGCCGCGGTGACCGCCCGGACGCAGGCCGGTGCCGACACGCAGGCACCCAGCGTGCCGGGCGGCCTGCACTCGACCGGAGCGGCGGCGACCAGCGTCGGTCTGGCCTGGGACGCCTCGACCGACAACGTGGGCGTGGCCGGTTACGACGTCTACAACGGCAGCACCCTGGTGAAGTCGGTGACGGAACCCAGCGCCACGGTCGACGGGCTGACCGCCGACACCGAGTACAGCTTCACCGTCGTCGCGAAGGACGCGGCCGGCAACAAGTCGGAGCCCAGCGCGGCGGTCACGGTGCGGACGCCGACCGTCCCGGACACCGAGGCGCCCGGCGTCCCGGCCGACCTCGTCGCGGCGGACGTCAGCCAGTCCAGCGTCAAGCTGTCCTGGAAAGCGGCCAGTGACAACGTGGGTGTTGTCGGCTACGACGTCTACAACGGCGCCACCCTGGCGAAGACGGTCACGGAGACCTCCGCGACGGTCGACGGCCTCGCGCCGGACACGGAGTATTCGTTCACGGTGGTCGCCAAGGACGCCGCGGGCAACGCGTCGGCCGCCAGTGCCGCGGCCACCGTCCGGACGCAGGCCGCGCCCGACACGCAGGCTCCCGCCGCACCGGGCAACCCGCGCTCCACCGGGACCACGCAGACCAGCGCGAGCCTCGAATGGACCGCTTCGACGGACAACGTCGGTGTCACCGGGTACGACGTCTACAACGGGGCGAACCTGGCGAAGTCGGTCCCCGGCACCACGGCGACGATCGATGGTCTCGCGGCGGGTACGGAGTATTCGTTCACGGTGGTCGCCAAGGACGCCGCGGGCAACGCGTCGACCCCGAGCGCCGCGGTGACCGTCCGGACGCAGGCCGCGCCCGACACGGTGGCCCCGGGCGTGCCAGGGAACGTGCGTTCCACCGGCACCACCGAAACCACCGTCGTGCTGGCCTGGGACGCCGCGACCGACAACGTCGGTGTCACCGGGTACGACGTCTACAACGGCGCGAACCTGGCGAAGTCGGTCACCGGCACCACGGCGACGGTGGAGGGCCTCACGGCCGACACCGAGTACACCTTCACGGTGGTCGCGAAGGACGCGGCGGGCAACAAGTCGGCTCCCAGCGCGGCGGTGACGGCGAAGACCAAGCCGAAGAGCACGCCCGGTGTGCGGTACAGCTACGACCTGGCAGGCAAGTCGCAGCTGAAGAAGCTCAGCGGTCCGATCGACCTCCGCGGCGGTATCGACGCGGCGATCAATCTGGCGAACGGGACCTTCGACGCCGACCTCACGCTGAACCCGACGAGCGCGAAGTTCACGCTGTGGGGCTTCGTCCCGGTCAACGCGAAGATCGAATTCGCGCCGGCGGGCAAGACCACGGGAACCCTGGCCAACGGGGTGCTCAAGTCGACGTCGGCGGTGACGGTCAAGCTGCCGCGGATCAGTGTCTTCGGCATCCCGGTCTCGTCGAGCCCGACCTGTCAGACGAAGACGCCCGCGCAGATCCCGTTGCAGTCCAAGGCGGGCTTCGACCCGCTGGCGGGTGGCAAGCTCAGCGGTACCTACACCTTGCCGCCGCTGCAGGGCTGTGGATTCCTGAACGAGCTCGTCTCCGCGGTCGCCACCGGCCCGGGCAACACGGTGGAGGTGAACCTCACCCCGCGTCCGGTCAAGTGAAGCGCGTGAAGGCCCCCTTCCCTCGGCTCAGCCGAGGGGGTGGATTCCAGGGGTCGTTGCAA
>NZ_ASJB01000051.1 GCF_000478275.1 Amycolatopsis orientalis DSM 40040 = KCTC 9412 | reverse complement strand
GCAACGACCCCTGGAATCCACCCCCTCGGCTGAGCCGAGGGAAGGGGGCCTTCACGCGCTTGAGGGTCAGGAAGCCATGGCCGGGGTGAGCCGGGCCTCGCGGCGGTCGAGGCCGCCGGAGACCGCGGCCAGGGAGAGCCCCAGCACGGCCAGCGACGCGCCGACCCAGTTGGGCGCGACCAGGCCGAGCCCGCCCGCGATCACCAGACCGCCGAGGTAGGCGCCGATCGAGTTCGCGATGTTGAATGCCGACTGCACCGCGGCGGAGACCAGCGACGGCGTCCCGCCCGCCTTCTCCATGATCCTGGCCTGCATCATCGGGCCGATCATGAAGCCGGCGAGGCCGACGAAGAAGATCGTCACCGCGGCGCCGACCTTCCCGTTCGCGGTGACGGTGAAGATCGCCAGCACCGTCGCGAGCGCGAACAGCGCGACGTAGAGGCTCGGCATCAGCGCCTTGTCGGCGAGCCTGCCGCCGAGGTAGTTGCCGATCGTCATGCCGACCCCGGCGAGCGAGAGCAGCAGGGTGACGTTCGACGGCGAGTAGCCGGTGACGTCGGTCAGCATCGGGGCGATGTAGGACAGGCAGGCGAACACGCCACCGAGGCCGAAGGTGACGATCGCGAGCGCGAGCCACACCTGCGGGCGGCGGAAGGCGCCGAGTTCGCCGCGGAGCGACGGTTCGGCCGGTTTACCCTGGTGGGGGACCAGTTTCGCGATCGCCGCGATGGCGACCAGACCGATCACGGCGACAACGCCGAACGTCGCGCGCCAGCCGACCTTCTGGCCGAGGAGCGTCCCCAGCGGCACGCCGACGACGTTGGCCAGGGTCAGGCCCATGAACATCATCGAGACGGCTTTCGCGCGTTCGCCCGGTTTGGCCAGGCTGGACGCGACGACCGCGCCGGCGCCGAAGAACGCGCCATGCGGCAGGCCGGCGAGGAAGCGGAAGGCGACACCGAACTCCTGGTTCGGCGAGAGCGCGAAGAGGGCGTTGCCGAGGGTGAACAGCCCCATCATCGCCAGCAGCATGGTCTTGCGGGGCAGCCGGACGGCGGCCGCGGTGAGCAGGGGAGCGCCGACCACGACGCCGAGGGCGTAGCCGGAGATGAGGTAGCCGGCGGACGGGATCGACACGCCGAAATCGGCGGCGGCTTCGGGCAGCACGCCCATCATGACGAATTCGGTGGTCCCGATGCCGAAGGCACCGATGGCGAGCGCGAGCAGCGCGACGGGCACGGCTCTCCTTTCGGGGGTCGTACTGGGTAAACGATTACTCGCCCACCGTCGCGGATGGGTTTCTGAATCGATTTAGGTCTCGGACACAAAAGAAGACAGCGCGTTCGGCCCCGACGTCGACGAGCTGTCCTGCGTCCAGTTCAACCGATCAAGGGTGCCTTTGTCATCCCGGTTTCGGGTGAGGCTGCCCACCCTCAGCGGCGGGCGGCGAGCACTCCCTGGAGCAGTCCGGGGAAGAGCTCGTCGAGATCGTTGCGGCGCAAGGAGTTGTAGCGCGTGGTGCCCTGCTGGCGGCCGATGATGATGCCCGCTTCGCGCAGGGTGCGCAGGTGATGGGTGAGTGTGGACTTGGTCACGGCGACGTCGAATCCGCTGCACGAGATCTCGGTGCCGGGTTCGGCGAGCTGGCGGACCATGTCGAGCCGCACCGGGTCGGCGAGCGCGGCGAGGACCGCCTCGATCCGGATCTCGTCCTGTCCGGGGTAGACGTACTGCGGGGTGGTCGCGGCCATGGGTCCATAGTACGACGCCCCTCGAACTTTCGGTGAGTTCGTAGTACGGTCACCATCGAACTACGACAACCATCGAACAACGACCCCTGAGCGACTTTCGCCCCCTAATCGCGCTCCGGCGCCAGCGGAGGCCCTCGGCACCGAGTCGCGTTCCGCCCCCTAATCGCGCTCCGGGCCGCACCCGGGCGACGGGGCCCCTGAGCGACTTTCGCGGGCTAACCGCGCTCCGGTGGCAGCCGGGCACCTGCGGCACCGACTTGCGTTTAGCCCCCTAATCGCGATCCGGGGCCGAGGGCGGAAGTGGCGTGAAAAGGGGTCTGGAGCTGGGGAGTCCATGACTTTCGCACCACCCAGGACCTCGGTGCTCGCACTCGGCACCTTCGCGGTCGGCACGAGCGGCTATGTCGTCGCCGGACTGCTGCCCGCGCTGACCGGCGAACTCGGCGTGTCCGAGACGGCCGCCGCCCAACTGGTCACCGCCTTCGCCATCGCGTACGCCGTCGGCTCGCCGCTGTTCGCCGCGGTCACCGGCCGTTGGGAGCGGCGCACGCTCCTGGTCGCCGCCCTTGTCGTCACCGCGATCGGCAATGCCCTCGCCGCCCTCGCGCCTGGATACGTGACGCTGCTCCTGGCGCGGATCGTCACCGCGATCGGCGCGGCCGTGTTCACCCCGGCCGCCAGCGCGGTCGCCGCCGAACTCACCACACCCGAACGCCGGGGCCGCGCCGTCGCGCTCGTCTTCGGCGGCCTGACCGTCGCGACGATCCTGGGTGTCCCGCTCGGCAGTGTCCTTTCGCAGAGCGTCGGCTACCAGGCCGTCTTCGCGCTCGTCGCGGCCTTCTCGCTCCTCGGCGCCTTCGCCGTCCGGCTGGTCCTGCCGTCCGTCCCGGCGCCGCCGCCGGTCCGGCTGGCCGAACGGTTCACCGTCGCCAAGGACCCCCGCGTACTCGCCATGCTCGGCGCGACCGTGCTCGGCTGCCTCGCCGCGTTCTCCGTCTACACCTTCATCTCGCCGGTCCTGTCCGCCACGGCCGGCGTCCACGGCACGACGGTCAGCCTGCTGCTGTTCGTCTACGGCGCGGGCGGCGCGCTCGGCAACGTCCTCGGCGGCCGCGCCGCCGACCGCTGGGGCGCGAAGGGACCACTGCTGGTCGTGTTCGGCGGGATCACCGTGGTGCTCGCGATGCTGCCGCTGGTGGCGACCACCGTCGCGGGCGCGGCCGTCGTGCTGTTCCTCTGGGGGCTGGCCACCTGGTCGGTCAACCCGCCGATCCAGCACCGGCTGATCGAGCTGTCCCGGCAGAACGCAGGGCTCGTCCTCTCGCTCAACGCGTCCGCGATCTACCTCGGCGTCGGCCTTTCCGGCCTCGTCGGGGGAGCGGTGCTCAGCGGCGGCGGGCCGCTCCTGCTGCCCGAGATCGCGGCGGCGCTGACCGCGCTCGGCGCGGTCGTGGTCGTGGCAGGCTGGCGGAGCCGCGTTCGGCGGCCCGCGTTGGCGGAGTGAGGACTATTCGGTCCCGGAAAGGACTTCGCAGTCGGGGCCCGGGAAAACCAGCCCTTCGTGCCCGTCGGCGAACCGGACGAGATACGGCGGTGCGCCGTCTTCGCCGCGTACTTCGAGGATTTCGCCGCGCTGCTCAGCCGAGCCCACCGTGCGTCCGTGCACCTGGATCTCGTCTCCGACGGTCGCGTGCATGAAAACCACCTCCGACGCCTCCAGGTTAGGAGCGTCGGAGGGGTTCGTACAGGTGTCCGCCACGATCGGCCGAGGACTTCGGCGAAATTCGCAGGCTCGCCGTGACGGCCGTCGATAAGCTGCCCGGATGACCGACGTACTCGACGTGGTGCCCGGGAAGAGCGGTGAACTGGTGCTCCGCCGGGCCGGTGACGATTTCGAAGTCATCGCCAACGGGGTGTTCCTGATGGACACCCGCAACGGCGAATCCGAACGACTGCTGGTCTCGGTGGCGGCGGATCTGGTGCCGGGCAAGGCACATATGCTCATCGGCGGCCTCGGCGTCGGCTATTCGCTGCGCGCCGCGCTGGATCACCCCGGCGTCGGCGAGATCGTGGTCGTCGAACGCGAACCCGCCGTGATCGGCTGGAACCGCGAGGGCCCGCTCAAGGACGTCCACGACGACGCGCTCTCCGACGTACGGGTCACCGTCGTCGAGGCCGATCTGGTGAAGTGGTTGCGCCGGACGGAAGAGCGGTTCGACGCGTTGTGTCTCGACATCGACAACGGTCCTGAGTGGACGGTCACGGACGGCAACGCAGAGCTGTACCGGGAAGACGGGCTCGACATGCTGGCTGCGCGGCTACGGCCCGGCGGGGTGCTCGCGGTGTGGAGCGCCGAGTCGGTGCCGTCGTTCGCGAAACGGCTGCGCGCGCGGTTCGGCCAGGTGCGGGAGCTGAAGATCCCGGTGCCACAAGGAGAACCGGATGTCCTGTGGTTCGCGCGGGTGTAGCGGACGCGGCGCGGGTCAACGCGAGCTGGTGCGACGCGGTGTGCCGCGCGCACGGGCTCACAGGTGCCTTCTCCCGCCACGTCTGGAAATCGGCGCGCCGGACGCCGCCGCTGTACCCGGACGCGGTGACCTTGACCCCCGACGCGTCGGTTGCGGACGTACTGGACGGGATCGACACTTCGCCGGGCTGTTCGGTGAAGGACAGCTTCGGCCGCCTGGATCTCGCGCGGGCGGGTTTCACGGTGCTCTTCGAAGCCACCTGGATCACTCGGACGGCTCGGGTGCCCCTCGAACCGGGCTGGTCCCGCACCGATGACGAGTTCGGGGACCCGTCCGTCGCGGTGTGGTCCGACGGTGTCTCCGGCGTGACAGCCAACCGCGACGGCGACTTCGCCGGACTGTCCAATTTATACACTCAAGGCGACCTCGGCGACGCCTGGCGCGGCGCGACCTCGGCGGTCGCGGCGAGTTTCCCCGGTCTGCCGATCACCGGTTACGAACGCGGAGACGATCTCGAAGCCGCCTTGCGGAACGGCTACACGGCGCTGGGGCCGCTGCGGGTCTGGCTGAAATGATCGCCGCATGGAGATCACGACCTGGCACCTCGAACAGACCTCGCCGGACGATCTGAGCGCGGCGAAACCACCCGCCGTCCCGGTGACGATCACCCGCGCCGAGCTGGTCAGCCCGGAGCTGAACCGCTACCTCTACACCGCCGTCGGCGGCGACTGGTTCTGGATCGACAGGCTCGCCTGGACCTGGGACCAGTGGATCGAGTGGCTGGACAGGCCGGGCGTCGAGACGTGGGTGGCGTACGCGCAGGGGACGCCGTGCGGCTACTTCGAACTCGACGGCAGCGGAGAGGGTGAAGTCGAACTCGCGTACTTCGGCCTGTTGTCGTCCTTCGTCGGAAAGGGCATCGGCGGGCATCTGCTGACCGTCGCGCTCCGCGAGGCATGGGCGCTCGCCGAGCGCTGGCCCGGCAAGACGGCGACGCGACGCGTGACGGTGCACACCTGCACCTCGGACGGCCCGGCCGCGCTCAAGAACTACCAGGCACGCGGCTTCCGGATCTTCCGCACCGAAGTCGGGCAGGAAGAACTGCCCGCCGAGACACCGGGGCCGTGGCCGGGAGCGGCGAAGAAGTAGTTACTTCGCCGGTGCCTTGGCGGCGGCCTTCGCCGCCTTCTTGAACGCCCGCACCTCGCCGAGGGTCTTCGCGTCGACGACGTCGGCGATCGAACGCCGGGAGCCGCGGTCGCCGTACGAGCCGGTGGCCGCGCGCCA
The DNA here is from genome assembly GCF_000478275.1 of Amycolatopsis orientalis DSM 40040 = KCTC 9412. Taxonomy (GTDB): domain Bacteria; phylum Actinomycetota; class Actinomycetes; order Mycobacteriales; family Pseudonocardiaceae; genus Amycolatopsis; species Amycolatopsis orientalis. The sequence continues at coordinate 202,787 of NZ_ASJB01000051.1, read as the reverse complement.
GCCCTTCGGCTGCACGCCGAGCTGCTTGCCGAGCAGCGCGAGGAAGATCGCGGCCTTCTGGTCGCCGAAGCCGGGGAGCGCCTTCAGTCGTTTGAGGACCTCGGGGCCGTCCGGCTTGGGGCGCCCGGAGGTCCAGATCCCGGCCGCGTCACCGTCGTAGACGTCCATGACGTGCTGCGCGAGATCCTTGACCCGCCGCGCCATCGAGCCGCCGTAGCGGTGGATCGCGGGTGGGACCACGCAGAGTTCGACGAAGGTCTCGGTGTCCATCTCGTGGATCTTCTTGATGTCGAAACCGTCCATCCGGTCCGCGATCTTCTGCGGGCCGCGGAACGCGTGTTCCATCGGGAACTGCTGGTCCAGGAGCATCCCGACGAGCAGGGCGAACGGGTCCTCGGTCAGCAGCCTGTCGGCTTCCTCGTCCCCGACCAGGTGCAATGCGCGCGTCATGCGCCCAGGATCTCACGCCCGGGCCGGTGAGCGCGTCCTCATCCGTGTGGGTCGACCAGAAGGTCCGCGGCCGCGGTGGTGACCGCGGCCGACACCGCCGCGAGCGCGGGGGAGTCGAGTTTCCACTGCTGCCAGAACAGCGGCACGTCGATCGGGTGGTCCGGGGCGAGAGAGAGGAACGTCCCGTCGCGCAGGCGGTCGCCGATCTGCGCGAGCGGCACCATGCCCCAGCCCATTCCGGCCGCGACGGCGTCGAAGAACCCTTCGGACGACGGGACGTAGTGCCGCAGCGGACTCGCGATCGTCCCGCGCTCACGCGCGAAGCGGTCCTGGAGGTCGTCACGGCGGTCGAAGATGACGACCGGGGCTTCGGCGAGGTCGAGGTCCGTGCCGAGCGCCGGGCTCACGACGGCCAGGTAGCGCATCTGCCCGAGCCGGTGCACCGAACACCCCGCGACCGGATCCGGCGACGACGTCACGGCCGCCATCACCAGGCCTTCCCGCAGCAGGGTCGTGGTGTGGTCCTGATCCTCGCGGTGCAGTTCGAAGCAGATCTTCTGGTCGGCCGGCACCCGGGTGAGCGCGGGCAGGAACCACGTCGCCAGCGAGTCGGCGTTCACCGCGATCGGCAGCCGGACCGGTTCGTCGCCCGCGGTCAGGCCCAGTTCGGCCCGCGTGTCGGCCTCCAGCAAGGCCAGCTGACGGCCGAAGCGCACGACGGCCTGCCCGGATTCGGTCAGGCGCACCGGTTTCGTGCGGATCAGCAGTACCCGGCCGGTGCGCTGTTCGAGTGCCTTGACGCGCTGGCTGATCGCCGACGGCGTCACGTGCAGCGCCGAGGCGGCCGCGTCGAAGGTGCCTTCGTCGGCGACCGCGAGCAGGGTGCGGACCAGGTCGAGCGGCAGATCGGTCATCATGAGTGCTAATGTTACGTAAGAATCTTTAGCTGTACTGTTGACGCTCCGCTTTCTAATGTCCTCCGTATGGAAGACGTCCTGTTCAGCGCGGCCGCCGGATTCGGCGCCACCATGGCCCTCATCGTCGCGATCGGCGCGCAGAACGCCTTCGTGCTGCGTCAGGGCATCCGCCGTGAAGCGGTCCTCGTGGTGGTCCTGATCTGCATCGTCTCGGACGTCATCCTGGTCAGCCTCGGTGTCGGCGGGGTGGGCGCCTTGGTGGGGACGTCGCCCGAAGCGCTGACCATCGTCGCCCTGGTCGGCGGTGCTTTCCTGCTCTGCTACGGCGCACTCGCGGCCCGGCGCGCGGTCAAACCGGCGGCACTGGAGACCGGCGGCCCGGAGACCGGTGGATCGCTGCGCCGCATCGTGCTGACCACGCTGGCGCTCACCTGGCTGAATCCGCACGTCTACCTCGACACCCTGCTCCTCCTCGGCGCGATCGCCGCGGGGCACGGCGGCGGCCGGTGGGCGTTCGGAGTCGGTTCGGTGCTGGCGAGCGTGATCTGGTTCCTCGTGCTCGGCTTCGGCGCGCGGCTGCTCAGCGGCTTCTTCCGCAACCCGGCTTCGTGGCGAATCCTCGACGGTCTGGTCGCCGCGACGATGATCGCGCTCGGCGTGACGCTGGTGGTCAGCGCCTGATCGGTTGCGGGGCGCCGCGGGCAGTTGTATGCATGAGTCATGCATGAATGTCGCGTGCGGTCCCGCGACTGCGTGGAGGCCGACGGTGGGTGAACTCACCGCACTCCTCGCGGCCCTCTGCTTCGGCACCACGCATTTCGCGGGCGGAATGCTGTCGAGACGGGCCGCCGGGATGACGATCTCGCTGTACGCGCAGGTCGGCGGCACCGTGCTCAGCGTGGCCGCCGCGCTGGTCTTCGGTGGACCCGCCACCGCGCAAGCGCTTGCGTGGGGTGCGCTGTCCGGTCTCGGGACCGGGGTGGGGGTGGCCTTCCTGTACCGCGGGATGGGCCGGGGCGCGATGAGCGTCGTCGTCCCGGTCAGCGACCTGGGCGCGGTGGCCGTCCCGGCCGCTGTCGCCGTACTCGCCTTGGGCGAGCGGCTTTCCGTGCCCGCCGCGGCCGGGATCGTGCTCGCGCTGCCGTCGGTGTGGCTGGTTTCCCGCACCGGCGACGGCCACGGCGCGGCCGGGGTGGCCGACGCGCTCGTCGCGGGTGCCGGGTTCGCCGTGCAGTTCCTCGCCATGGCCCGGGTACCCGCCGACGCCGGATTCTGGCCGATCGCGGTCAGCCGGGCGGTGTCGGTCTGCGCGATCGTCCCCCTCGTGCTCCTGTCGTCGGCGGCTTTCCGGCTGCCCGGGGTCACGGCGCTGAAGGCGGCCGCCGTCGGGGCGCTCGGCTCGGTCGCGATCCTGCTGTACTGGTACGTCACGCATCGGCAGCTGGTCGCCGTCGCGACCGTGCTGACCGCGCTCTATCCGGCGATCCCGGTCGTGCTCGCGATGCTCTTCCTGCGCGAGCGTGCCCGCCGCACGCAGGTCGCCGGCCTGCTCGGCGCGGGCGCCGCGGTCGGCCTCATCGCCGTCGGGTGATCACGGCAGGCGCGCGAGATCACCGGCGGTGAGCACGAGATCGGCCGCGGCCGCCGAATCGCGGATCGTCGCGGGCCTCGTCGATCCGGGGATCGCGACCACCGACGGCGACTTCGCCAGCAGCCACGCCAGGCAGACCCGCTGCGGGCTGACACCGTGGTCCTCCGCCACGGCGAGGAAACCCGCGTGCGCCGCGCCGATCCGCGAGGCCCCCGAGATGCCGCCGAGCGGGCCCCAAGGGAGGTAGGCGAGCCCGAGTTCCGTGCACAGCGCCAGTTCCGGCTCGTGCGCCAGGTAGGCCGGAGAGTGTTCGTTCTGCACGGAAACCAGCTTCTCGCCAAGGATCCCGCGCGCTTCGAGGATCTGCGCACTGGACACATTGGACACTCCGGCGAGCCGGATCTTGCCCTCGTCGGCCAGCTCCTTGATCGCGCCGACGGAGTCCGCCCATGGCACGCGCTCGTCGGGCTTGTGCAACTGGTAGAGCCCGATCGCGTCGACGCCGAGCCGCTTCAACGAGCCTTCGCAGGCGTTCTTGAGGTGTGCGGGCGTCCCGGTGACGGTCCAAGAGCCGTCACCGGGCCTCCCGCGACCGCCCTTGGTCGCGACGAGGACCGCGTCCGAGTCGCCGCCGTACGTGGCCAGCGCGTCGGCGATCAGCACCTCGTTGTGCCCGGTTTCGCCCGCGTGCCAGTGATAAGAGTCGGCCGTGTCGATCAGAGTGATCCCGGCGTCGAGGGCGGCGTGGATCGTGGCGATCGCCCGCTCGCGGTCCGGACGGCCTTCGATCGACAACGGCATCGCGCCCAGGCCGATCGCGCTGACCTCGACGTCCCCGATGCTGCGGTAGCGCATGGTCAAAGTGCCTTTCGGATCTCTTCGATGGCTTCGCCGAGCCAATCGGTGGTGGTGGAGAAGGAAAACCCGAGACCGGTCGCGCGTGAGGTGTCCAGGACCGCGTACCGGTCGTAGGAGTACGGCGAGGCGTCCCGTTCGACGACCCGGAACCGCGGCTCGGCCACGACGGCACCGGCGAGGTCCGTCGCGGACAGCTCTCCGTGCGAACCGGCGTTGACCGCCCCGGTGAAGTCCGCTTCCGTGGCCCAGACCAGGAAATCGGCGATCTCACGCTCGTGGATGAACGTCGTCGGCCGCGGCCGCGCGTGGACGTCGACGGCTTCGCCCGCGTCCAGCCGTTCGACGTAATGCCGCAGCCGTCCGGTGAAATCCTCGCCACCGAGCACATGCGCGGCCCGCACCGAGGCGAACGGCACGTCTCCGGCGGCGAAGACCGCCTCGGCCTGCCGCTTGCCTTCGCCGTAGTGCGCTTCGAGGAAATCCCCGTCGTGCCAAGGAAGTCCGAAGTCGGCGGCCGACGGGACGACCAGCGATTCGGCCATCGGGGCATCCGTCCGGATCTGGTCGTAGACCTCGATGGTCGACGTCATCACGTACCGCTCCGCGCGGATCACGCGGCGCGCGATCGCCGCCTGGACCGGGGTGTAGCAGACCTGATCGAGCACGACGTCGAAGGAGCGGGAACCCAGCGCGGCCTTGAGGCTCCCTTCGTCGTCGCGATCGGCGATCAGGTGGGCGACCCCGGACGGCGCCGGCGTGGAACCGCGGTTGAGCACGGTGACGTCCAGTCCGCCGTCGCGCAGCCGCTCGACCACCCCTCGGCCGAAGTACCGGCTTCCGCCCAGAACGAGCACTTTCTTCATGTCCACCAGTGTTACGGTGGCGATCCAGGTGCTTGAAGGGGAAATCATGGGCGTATCGGCGGAATCGGTTAAAGAACGACGGCAGAATCAGGTATCCACTGAAAGTTCACTGGACGTGATCGACCGGCGACTGCTGGAACTCCTTCAGGAGGAGGGCCGCATGACCTTGAGTGAACTCGGCCGCCGGGTCTCGCTGAGCCCGGCCGCCGTCGGCGAGCGCGTCAAACGGCTCGAAGCCGACGGCACGATCACCGGCTACGCGGCCCTCGTCTCGCCGGCCGGGATCGGCCTCGGGCTGCGGGCGTTCGTGCGGATGGCGCCGCACAGCGGGTTCACCGTCCGGCATCCGCGCACGCGGAAGCTCATGGACCGCCCCGAAATCCTCGAACTGCACCACGTGGTGGGGGAAGACTGCTGGATCCTCAAGATCGCCGTCCGCGACACCACGCATCTGGAAGACCTTCTCGAAGACCTGTCCACCCTGGGCGCCACGACGACGTCGATCGTCATGTCCAGCCCGATCGAACGCCGGGTCCTGCTGCCCTTGTGACGTGTCGCGGCTGGGCTCAGTGACCGGGTTTGGTCGCGTGCACCAGGAACACCGACCGGACCCTGTCGCCGGCGTCGACGTCGAAGCGCTTCACCGTCACGTCCGTGAAGCCCGCTTCGGTGGCCAAGGCCGCCGCGTCCGCTTCGGAGTGCGGGAGTTCCAGGTCCGCCGGGACGATCGCGGCGAACGCCCCGGACGGCCGGAACGCCGACGCCAGCGGGAGGCTGAAACCCACCCGGCCGCCGGGGCGCAACGCCCGCAGCCAGTCGCGGAGCGCGGCCGCGCCGAGAAAGTGCAGCGAGGACGCGCAAAGCACGGCGTCCGCGCCTTCGTCCTCCACCGGTGAGGGGACCGCCGAAGCGACCTGCCAGGTGATGACCTTGCCGGGATCCCGCGTCGCCGCCTTCGCCTCGGCCTGGGCGATCATGCCCGGCGAGATGTCGATCGCGAGCACCTCGCCCGGGTGCAGGCGCAGCGCGGCGAACGCGGCCACGCCGGTGCCGGTCGCGACGTCGAGAACGCGTTCGGGAGCCGTGCTGCCGAGGCCGTCGACGAGCGCGTCGGCGACCAGGCCGTGAAATTCGTCTTCGTCGTAGTGCGCGGCGATGCCGTCGAAGAGGCCGGCCGCGATTTCCTCGCTCACGGCCGCGACACTATCCGGCAACCGGCGCCGTCCGGCGAAACCCAGGTCGACGCGGTGATACCAGCGGAGTTCCGGATCGCCTTCGAGCCAGCAGAGCAGGACGTCCGCCCCGTCGAGTTCGGCGGGAAAATCGATCAGGAGCGGGGCGAACCCCTTCAGCTCCGCGCCTGTTCGCTGGACGGTGGTCATCAGATCGTCCAGCCTGGCCTGCGCGGCCTTCCATTCCGGCATCCCGCCGAGCGCGGTCTCGCGGCCGCCAGGGCGCAGGGACGCGGCCAGCTCGGCGGCGTCGGCGCGCAGGCGGATCAGCTCGTTGAGCACGGGGCGTAGCCGGGCGAGTTCGGCGCGGGCTTCAGGAACGGTGAACAATCCCATCCGCCGATGGTCCCAGCACGGTCAGCGGCGCCGCCGGGCGAGTCTCGTCGCGAGGCCCGCGCCGGTCAGGAGGAACCCCGTCCCGAGCAGGCCGCCGATGAACAACCAGCTCGTGACGCCGTAGGTGACGTCGTTCTGTGGCAGGTACTTCACCAGCCGAAAGCCCCATTCCGGGACCGCGGCGGCGGCCACGCCGGGAACGACGCCCCAGACGAGGCCGCCCACGATCGGGCCGGTCGCCGAGAGCGCGCCGAGCAGCCCGACCGCGAGCAGCAGGATCCCGCCGCCCACGAGCAGGCCGATGCTGAAGACGTCACGCTGGGTGCTGAGGGTCGCCTGGACGAGCATCTGCTGCCGCAGGCCGCCCCAGGCCAGCAGGCCGAGGGCGACCGGCGTCAGGATCAGGCCGCCCGCGCCGCTGAGCACCCGGCGCACACCTCGGCCGGCACGGCTGTCTTCGGCGCCGGGCTCGTCGTCGAAGGGCTCGTAAGGCTCGTACGACTCGACGTCCTCGTAGGGCCTGCGAGGGTCCCTGGGCTGCTGTTCGTACTCGCCGTACTCCTGGTAGTCCTCGTCGTCGTACTCCGCGACGTACCGGTGCGATGACATGGGCGGGCCACCTCCCTTAACCGGACTACGGACGCCAGGCCCGCGCGGTTCACAACGATCTCGCCCGCGTCGCGTTTAGCCCGCTGAACGCGACGTGGGACGGCGGCGGGTGAGGGTGCCGACCAGGCCCGCCCCGACCAGCAGGACCCCGCTTCCGAGCAGGCAGCCCATCACCAGCCAGGTCGCCAGGCCGACGCCGAGTTCCCGGCCGCCCAGGTCGTACATGAGGCCAAGGAGGTCCGTCGAGCCGACGAGGGCGGCCAGCCCGGGCAGTACACCCCAGACGAGGCCGCCGATCACCGGACCGAGCCCGGACAGCGCGCCGAGGAGCGCGACCCCGAGCAGGAGAAGCGCGCCGAGCAGCAGCGTGATCAGTCCGAGCGGGTCCTCGCCGACGCTGTAGGCCTGCGCGAACACCCGCTGCAGCCGCGAGAGCACGAGCGGCGCGGCGATCCGGCGGCCCCAGGAGTAGGTGAACGCCAGCGCGAGCACCACCGCGACGACGTCCATCCCGCCGGTGAGCAGGTTCGCGAACAGCATCAGGTCGGAGTCCACAAAGGACGGATCACGGAGACCGAGGCTGCCTCCCGTGACCCAGGATGCCTTGAGGGTCAGGTAAGGCAGCGTGCCCAGGATCGCGGCGTAGCAGACGATCAGCCGGGCGCTGGAGATCTTGGGGGTGGCGACTGCTGTGGTCATGCGGTCAGCTTCGGTCTTCACGCCGCGGAAAGGCTCCCTCGCGAGCCTGGTCCGCCTCCCTCTTCAGAAGGAACTGGGCAGCTTCGCCGCGGTTTCCTCGTCGGCCGGGGTGAGCGTCGCCAGCGAGATCTCCGAACGGCGCCCGAGGTACAGGTAGGAGAACTCGAACCGCAGCAGGCCGACGTCCGGGTGCAGGTACCGCTTGAGCACGATCCGGTCGCCGGAGACGTCGTGCTCCTTCCACATCCGCTCGAAGACCTCCGACTCCTGCCGCAGCCGTTTGACCAGGTTCTTCCACGCCGGTTCGGTGAGGTGTTCGGCCATCGCCGCCCGGAAACCGGCGACCACGCGGGGCAGGTTGGTCTCCCAGTCGGGCAGCCTGCGCCGCCACTCGGGGTTGGTCAGGCACTGGACCATCGTGTTGCGATCCTCGAACGGGATCGCGTCGACGTCACCCATCAGCCAGTTGTAGGCCCGGTTGTAGGCGAGGATGTCGCACCGCGCGTTGCGCACGCAGACCGGGAACGGCTCCAGTTTCGCCATCATCCGGTAGATGTTCTGGCTGAGGAGCTTGCAGTCCTTCTCCAGCGGCGGCTCGGGCGCGCCGGCGAGGGTGAACAGGTGCAGGTGCTCGTGCGGGTCGAGCCGCAGCGTGCGGGAGATCGCCTCCAGCACCTGCTCGGACGCGTTGATGTCGCGGCCCTGTTCAAGCCACGTGTACCAGGTGACCCCGACCCCGGCCAGCTGCGCGACCTCTTCGCGGCGCAGTCCCGGCGTGCGGCGCCTGCCGCTGATCGGCAGACCGACCTGGTCGGGGGTGATGCGCTCGCGGCGGCTGCGCAGGAACGCGGCCAGTTCGTGCCGTCGCACGTCGGCCACTCGCGAATCGACGGTCATGGTCACCTCATCAGGTTCGCAAAACTCCGAGCCGGTTACCAGGTAGTGGTAATACCAGGATAAATACACTCCTGGTACCAGGCTGGACTTCGCCTGATCGTAGTACCCATGACTTCGACGCAAGCTCCGGTGACGGCCACCCGCGTCGCCGCCGGACCGGCCCTGACCTCGGCGGGTCTGGTCACCGTGCTGCTGGGGGCGGCACTTCCGCTCATCGACTTCTTCATCGTCAACATCGCCCTGCCCGCCATCGGCTCCGACCTCCGCACCTCGTCGGCCACCTTGGAACTGGTGGTCGCGGCCTACGGGATCGCCTACGCCGTGCTGCTGGTCGTCGGCGGCCGTCTCGGCGACGCCTTCGGCCGTCGCAAACTGTTCCTGATCGGCCTGGCCTCGTTCACCGTGACCTCCCTGCTCTGCGGGGTCGCGCCGACGGCGCTGACGCTGGTACTGGCGCGGGCCGCGCAGGGGGCGGCCGCCGCGTTGATGCTGCCGCAGGTGCTGTCGATCATCCAGGCGACCACGACCGGCGAACGCAGGTCCAAGGCACTGGGCCTCTACGGCGCGACCGCGGGACTTTCAATGGTGCTCGGCCAGTTCCTCGGCGGCGCGCTGGTCGCCGCCGATCTCTGGGGTACGAGCTGGCGGCCGATCTTTTTGGTCAACGTGCCCGTCGGGATCGTCGGGCTGGTGATCGCGCGGCGGCTGATCCCGGAAAGCCGCTCGAGCAACCCGATCGGCATCGACCGCTGGGGCACCGTCCTCCTGGCGATCGCCTTGGTATCGCTACTGCTCCCGCTCGCGGAGGGCCCGGTGCTGGACTGGCCACTGTGGACGGTCGCGCTCCTCGTGGTCTTCCCGTTCGCCGCGGCCGCCTTCGTCCACGTCGAACGCCGGATGGAACGCCTCGGCGGGATCCCGCTGCTGCCGCCGTCGGTGATGCGGATGCCGAGTGTGCGGCAAGGTCTGCTGGTCGGGGTGCCGTTCTTCATCGGGTTCAGCGCGTTCATGTTCGTGTTCGCGGTGACGCTGCAGGACGGGTTGCACCTGGGACCGTTCGGTTCCGGGCTGGTGACGGCGCCGCTTTCGCTCGCGTTCTTCGCGATGTGCCTGGTCAGCAGCCGTCTGGTGACGCGGTTCGGGCAGCGGGTGGTGGCCGCCGGCCTCTCGGTGCAGCTGCTCGGGCTGCTGGTGCTGATCGGCACCGTGCTGCTGGAATGGCCGGACCTGGGCGTGCTCGATTTCGCGCCGGGGATGCTGCTGTGCGGTCTCGGTCAGGGACTGGCGATGACGACGGTGTTCCGGATCGTGCTGTCGAAGGTGCCGCCGGAGATCGCGGGGGTCGGCAGCGGGATGCTGACGACTTCGCAGCAGGCCGCGATGGCGCTCGGCGTGGCGACGATGGGCACGTTGTTCGCCTCCGTCGGCGCGGGCCCGCTCGGGATTAAGGGCGCGTTCGCGCTGGTGATCGGGATCCAGGCGCTGCTGACGATCGGCATCATCACGGTGGCGCGGCGCCTGCCGGATCCGCGGATCTAGAAAAGTCCGGCTTCACCCGTCGGAGAAGTGGCTCCCCGAGCGACGATGGGGATGTGACGGAACCACGGGTGCACCGGGACCCGGCCTTCGCACTGCTGTCGCTGTACGAGACGGCGTTGCCGGAGGTCTACGGGTACCTGCTGGCCCGGTGCGGTGACCGCACCCTCGCCGAGGAACTGACGTCGGAGACGTTCCTCGGCGCGGTGAGGGCCTGTCGCAAGGAGGACGCGCCTGCCGTGAGTACCGGGTGGCTGATCGGCGTCGCCCGGCACAAACTCGCCGATCACTGGCGGCGTAAGGAACGTGAGGAACGCGGGCTGCGGCTCGTCCACGAGGAGGACGTCACCGATCCGTGGGACGAGCGGCTGGACGCCCTCCTGGCGCGCGAAGTGCTCGCGTCGCTCGGAGCGCATCACCAAGCCGCGTTGACGCTTCGCTATGTCGACGGCCTCCCGGTGCCGGAGGTCGCCGCTCATCTGGAGCGCACGGTGCACGCCACGGAGGCGTTGCTCGTGCGGGCCCGTGCCGCGTTCCGGCGTGCTTACCAGGAGAAGGAGGGTCGCGATGCCTGATCCGTTCGACGCGCTTCGGGCGCCCTCGCTGCCTGTCGATCCCGACCCGCTCTTCGCCGCCGAGCTGCGCGACAACCTGCGTCGCGCCGTCCTGAACGGAGCCGATATGACCGAGTCACCTACCGCCGAAGTGCGCTCTTTGACGCCGTACCTCGTGGTGACCGACGCCCGCGCCGCGCTCGATTTCTATGTCGAGGTGTTCGGGGCGCGGCGCAGGGCCGAGCCGATCGTGATGGAGGACGGCCGGGTCGGGCACGCGGAACTGGCCATCGGGGACAGCGTGCTGATGCTCGCGGAAGAATTCCCCGAACTGGGCAATGTCGTGGCGGCCGCCGGTGGTCCGCTGATCCGGGTCGAGGTCCCGGATGTGCACGCGTCCGCGCGGCGGGCCGTGGAACTGGGCGGAGAGCTGGAACGTGCCGTCACGGACCAGGGTCACGGTCTGAGCGGGGCGATCAAGGACCCGTACGGCCAGCGGTGGCTGGTTTCGCAGGCGGCTCCTCGCCCCGCTTCAGGCGCGAAGCCGATCCGGCACGGCGAAGCGGGCTACTTCACCTTCCAGGTCCCGGACGATGGACGCGCGAAGGCGTTCTACGGCGCCGTCCTCGGCTGGCAGTTCTCGCCCGGGCGGGTCGAAGGTGGTTGGGGTGTCGAAGGTTCCGGCCTGCAGGGCGGACTCTGGGGCGGCCCGGGGCGGCAGGTGGGCTGGAAGGTCATGTACGCCGTCGACGATCTCGCCGCCGCCCTCGACCGGGTGCGCGCCCAGGGCGGACAGGCAGGCGAACCCGAACAGCAGCCCTACGGCCTGAGCGCCGACTGCGTGGACGACCAAGGCATCGAATTCTGGCTCTGGGAACAGCCGCGCTCTTGACCCCACCACCCCAGCCCCCACCCGTCCCTGGGGGGCGACCCCGAAGCCAGTCTATCGCCGATGGGGGCCGAAAAGTACGGAAGAGGCGAGTTGTCCACAGACGGAGGTCATTGTGGACAACTCAAGCTGGGGGTCGACGCCGTGAATGCCTCCTTCCCTACTTTGAAGGTAGGGAAGGCCCCCTTCTGTAATGGCCGGTTTCTGACCTGCGCAAACGCGCCGGGAGGGGCGTTGACCAGCGAAAATCGACCCTGTTAGTACCGGTCGTTACCGGCCCTTATCGGTGCTCCGGTGTACCCAGCGTGTACCGGTACGCAAGCCATTGGCCCCCACCTTTGCCCAGGTGGGGGCCTTTTGCGTTACTGCGCAGCGTTGGCACAAGAACCGGGGGCATCACGAGCAACTCGCGATGCCCCGGTGCTTTCGCTTGGCCTAGCTCGTCAGGCGGTGCCGGGCGTACTGTCTTGCGGCTGTAGCGAGCCTGGTAGCGCCGGGGAATGGCGCTGTCACGGCTCGGTAGCTCCACAGTCCCGCTACGTAGCAGGCGAAGGCGGTGACTGCCTTGTCTGTCCGCTCGGACCACGGCGGCACCGTTGAAGCCCACTCTTCAGCCTCGCCAGGCTCGTGGCCTGCCGCGATGAGCCGCACGACCAAGAAGGCTGTATCGACCCATGCCGCGCCTGAGGCAGGGCGCCCCCAATCGATCACCCGTACGGACGTCGAGTCATCGTTGATCATGAACTGGTGTTCGTGGAGATCGGTGTGGAGCAGAGCGGTCCCTTCGACCAGGCCGGGGGTGGCACGGCACCAGTCGGTCATTTCGTCGGGATTGAATCCCGCGACCTTGTCCGGGGCCTCGGCCGCGAGTTTGGTCCACCAGTCGGTGGACGCCCAGCGCTTACCGAGGGGCTGCACTGCTTCGCCAGAGAGTCCGTTGATCCTGGCAACTGTCGCGGCGACGGTCGCGAGGTCATCAGCTCCCGGAGACAGGTCGGCGGGACGACCGTTGACGTACTCGAAGCCGACGATAAGCCAGGGAGCCTCTGCGTCGACGTCTTCGCTGAACTGGGTTGCCGGGGCTATTCCGGGAGCGAGTTCTCCGGCCTCGGACTCGTTCCGAAGCCAGCGCATTCGTGGACTGACTCCTCGGACGCCCTTCAAGAAGACGTCTCCCTGATCACCGCGCAGCACGAGAGCGACGTTGCAGTTCTGCCCCTGTTCGATCTCTCGCAAGACGGTGATCGAACCAAGGCGCGCCTGGACCACGCTTTGGATGGCGGCCGGTAGATCATCCCAGGTGAATCGCTCCATCACGCGGGGACCGTATCAGCGCTCACCTGGTACTGGTGGCATCCCGTGTCGCCGCTGGAGTGCGTACACCCGTCCGTGCACTGGTTGCACGTTGCCGACGCGGCCCACAACGGAAGATCGACGGCGTACCCGGCATCGCGCAGAGCTTTCATGGTCGCGCTCATCGAATCCTTCGGAGTCCTCGTGATTGGGATGGCCCCGGTGTCGGTCGGCTCGTGGTGGATGAACCGGCCTGCCACCCGGTCACAGAACGAGGCGTACTCCCGCGTGTAGAGGATGAAGGTGTGCCACCCGATGTCGACGGTCTCGCTCGGCGACAGGGGCTCGGACGCTCCGGAACAGGCTCCGAGATATGCGAGGGCCTGATCCATGATCCGTGCGGCGAACTCGCGCGTCATGTCGTTTTCCTTGGAGATCTTGTTCACGAGCCTGTTGAACAGCTCCTCGGAGACAAGGCCCTGCCCGGTGATTTCTTCGACAGTGATAGTCATTACCTCTCCCTTTTCATGATCCATTTCGGTTCCACGTCAAAGACGTGGAACCCAGCCGACGCACCGTTCGGGGGCTGCACGCTGCGCCGACCGGGGCTTATAGTTCGATCTCTTTTGTCAACTCGGCGGCCCGCTCTGTGAGTTCGTGGCCAAGTTGGGCGTGGGCTTCACCGAGTGCCCGCAGGCACTGGGCGAATTCCGTTTCGTCGTACTGAATCGACAACAAGTGAAGGACGATGTCGCCGTATTCGTGGTTGATCCGAGCAAGTCGAGCGAAAAGCTCTCGATCACGCTTCTCCACGTCGTGCTTCCTGGTTCGCTGCGCGCACTCGGTGGATACAGCCCGCGCAGATCCTGTCCGGGGTGGGCCGGACGCGATGTTGCGTCACGCTCGCTCGATCATGTTTCAGCGGGTATGCCTGCGTTTCCTCGCACCAGGGTGTCAGGAGGGGTGGCCAATCATTGTCAACCTGGACAGTGAGGTAGCTGTGCGCTAGCCCGTCAATGAAGGCGTGCCACTCGTACGCAGCCGCACGCGACACGAACACCCGCTTGGCGAGCCACCGAGGTCTGTCGTCTAGTGCCGTCATCTCCAGCCTCCGGCCGCGTAGTTGACCTGGTCCCATCAGGTAGCCTGGTCATCACACGCCATGATTGGAATAGAGCTGCTGTTTACAAGGGTTTACAGACGTGGTGAATGGGCATGGCCGAGCTAGGGCAGCGGTTGCGGGCGGCACGCGAGGCCGCCGACATCAGCCTGTCCGCGATGGCCGCCAAGACCAACTACACCAAGCCCTACTTGAGCCTCCTGGAGAACGGCAAACGGACCGTGAGACCGGAGCATGTGACCGCATATTCACGCGCGCTCAACGTCTCAGCAGAGGCTCTCTACGGCCCGCAACAGGACCCTCTTCGGCTGGCACACGAGTGGCTTGTGGCAGACACGCCAGTCACTGTGCACAGAACCTCTGGACGGCGGGTCGGGGAAAGCCTGACTTCCGAAATCGAACGGCGGGTTATCGATCTCCGCTACCTGGACGACACAATCGGCGGAGGGGATCTCATGCCGATCGTTCACCGGGAATTGGCGGACACGATAGAAATCGTAAAATTCGGAAGCTATACCGAGAACATCGGTAAACGGCTTCTCGTCGCGGTTGGCGAACTCTCTCAACTTGTCGGCTGGGTCGCTAGCGACGCAGGGCACTATCAGGACGCTCAACGAGTGTACCTGGATGGAGTCTCCGCCGCGCGAGACGCGGGCGACCAGGCACTTGCAGGCCAACTGTTTTCCTCGCTCGCATACCAGATGACAAACGTGGGAAACCCTGTCGATGCGACCCTGTTAGCGAAGACCGCCGTTAAGGGCGTCGAGCGCGCGACACCCGTTGCCAAGGCATTGCTGCTAGAGCGCGTGGCCTGGGCTGCCGCAAGATCTCGGGACGCCGAAGCTGCACGTAGAGCACTGGATGCTGTAGACGACGCGTACGAAGCGCGCTCCGTTGGGATCAAAGAGCCGGAATGGGTCTACTGGCTGAACCGTGACGAGATCAACGTCATGGCCGGTCGCTGTTACATCGAAATCGGACAGCCTACGGAGGCCGCTCCGCTACTCACCAATGCAATCAATGGATACGAAGCCAGTCACGTGCGTGAAATCGCCCTGTATCAAACCTGGCTAGCCGAATCTTACGCCCGCGTGGGTGAACTAGATGCCGCACGTGACGTCATCGAGGATGCCCGAACAACTTCGACCGGGATCAATTCCACCCGTTTGACTCGTCGCGTCGAAGAAATTGAGAATCTTATCAATTAGGCATTCTGTAGACACCGCAGTGCAGACCGGCCACCGTAGCAAGTTGTCGACGATAGTTGGCAGGCCCCTTTGCGATCATCAGGCCGTGCCTCACCCTGAGTGCGCCACGAAGCTCTGACCTGCGGAGATGGCTTCGCCGGCCGCGGGCCCCTTCGTCGGCATGTCCCCTCACCGCCCCTGAACTAGTAAGCAGCGTCCAGTCAGGATGCGAAACGTTCAGGAGGTGAACCCACAAGGGGATGTCATGACAGTTATTCTCAGGCCCGCTATCGGGCATTCCGCAGGCCGACGTAGTCCGCTCGCGGGTAAGTCGAACGGTCGGCGGGGTAAGCCCCGCGCGAAGCTCGGAAAGGACGACGTTCGCGCCATTCTGGTCAAGTACTGGGAGGAAGCTCATTCGCTGCCAACACTTGCCCGCGAGTACGGAGTGAGTACGACGACGATCTACCGGACTGTGTATGGCCACACGTGGCGGTTGGAGTATTCGCGGTGGCGTCGGGAGGTCAAGGCAGCGGGGCGTTCTCTTCCGGAGAGGCGCGACCCGTACAACCAGCCGACGCGGTTCACTGATCTGTGCCTTGCGGACCTAGTCAGGTTCGAGCTGGCGGCAGACGCGAGGGAGGCGAGCCCTGTGGGGTCGGTGGCTGAGATCGCCGCGCGGCATGGTGTGTCGCGGTCAGCCGCCTACCGAGTCCTGCGAGGAACTCTTCATCGGGAGTGGTTCGACGCGGTGTATGCCGATCTGGAGCGCGGGGGTAGCGGGCACCTCGTCGACTGGTGACAGCACGCAGGACGGAGGCATCATGTTGATTCCACCCGTGTACCTGTCAGTTTATATAACCTCTATATCTCTCTCTTCTCTAAGGGTTAGTAGTACCTATAGGTACATGGGTGGAATCGACACGCGGCACGTGCCGTGCTGCGGGCGGACGCGGGGGCGGAGTGTCGAAGTGTCGAAATGCGGGTGTTTCTAGGTCTTATATAGCTCTCTTCTCTCTAAGGGGAATGCAGAAAAGGGCTTGAATCGACACTTCGACACTTTTTGGTGTGGCGTGCGCCACAGGATGGCGTTTTGCCTGGTCGGATGTCACCCAACTGCCACTGAAGTAAGTAGAGGCCGCGAACAGCCCTGGGGGTGCTCGTGCTGCGACGTGCGTGCATGACCTGTCCCCGGACGGCCGTTCCTGGTGTCGCTCACTGTGAGCGCTGTGGGGGTGGCCATCGCCGTACGGCTGGTGACCGCGTCCGGCGGGCAGTCCGACGAGCGGTGAACCGCGCAGGCCGGGCACGCTGCCGTGACTGCGGTCGCGTGTTCCTGCGCGCCGGGTTGCGGTCGACCCCCGTCCTAGCCCTGCGGGACGGTGGACGCGCCGAGCCCGGCGGCTTGCAGGTCCCGTGCATCGGCTGCCCCAGGTCAAGGCTGAAGATGAAAACGCACCTTCAGGCCACTTGCCTAGAGAAGACCGGCCTTACTCGCTGCCACTGCTTGCAGGGGCCGTGTCCCTGAACCGATTTCCATGCTCGTACCTCATTTGGGTAAGAAGCAACGAACACGCTCCGACAAGGCCTAACGCATAGCGTTTATGATCAGGCCGGTCCTGAATGCGGTGTGCATCAACATTGCGCAGCGCTTGAGCTATACCCTGCGCGAATAGTTGCCATCCCTGAGTTTCCCCTTCGGTCTTTCCCATTTGAAATTGACCAGCCTTGCCGAATATGGCAACCGCAAGGTCCTTGCCTACTTCGCCGACTGGACGGCCCGCCCACTTCCTTACCCTGTCTTCGGTAAAGATCACCGCTTGACTAGCAACCTTGCCCCAAGCTCCGGCTTGCATCTCCGGTGCAACATGCTCCCACAGTTCGGGATCAACTCCTGACTCGTCGGCGATCGGCGTGTCGTCTGCCAGCAAATCAAGTTCGGCGATGGCAGCGTCAAGGACACCTTGCGCCTCGGGGATAGTCGCTCGAAAGGTGTTAATGAATGCGGAGTTGTCTCCCATTGTATACATCGTTGGCGTCCACCGGATGTCTAAGAATGTTTCAGTGATGTGATGGGTTTCGCCTAGGGCACGGTTAAGAACTGACCGAACGCGAAGATTCCAGGAATTGAACTCCGCAGAACTCGTGGAGGTTGGCAGGTGTGCGGCTTCGGTGTGCAGCGCACGAAGGCGGTCGGCGGCATCGTCGGGTTTCATGCAGACATACTGCACGCGGCCCTGGCGACCTTGCGGAGACGCGCCGGACTCGCGACAGGATAGTCACAGATCCAGCCGACGCGCGGGGGAGGACGGGCGAAAGTTCAGCGCCCTGCGGCGTCCAGAACACCCCGGCCCCTTTCTGAGCACGCCCTGAGTGCAGATCTGTTTTTAGTGCGGGTTATCGCAGGTACAGCCGGTGCGCTCCGGGAAACCGCTAATCGTGGATCGTTGTTAAGGGCATGTTTCCGCTGTTTAAGCACAGTGTAAGCCTTGCTAAAGGGGGTTTCTGATGTCTGAAGTTCTTTCGCCCGGTGGGGCTTCACTGGTGCTTCATCGCGTGGACGATGGTTTCTACGTCTCTGGTGTAGACGCTACCTTGCCGCGTTTGGTCGCGGACTATGGCGACATTGCGGCCACGTTGGGCGGCGATGTATCGAAGGTGATGGCCCGCACCACAGGCGGGAGTCTGGTGATCAGTGGTGAACGGTTCGCTTTCGAGTTGCCCGATACAACGACCGGCCGGGATGTGCGCGAGTTGGTGCGACGCGGTGTGCTCGGCTCGTCTTCCATTGTTTTCGTCGCTGGCCCTCGACAGGTTGGCCGTTCTGCTCATGCTGTGCGCAACGCTCGTGCGCTTGCTACCGCTCTTGAATCGAAGGAGACTCCTGCCCCAATGATTACCCGTAGCCCGGAACACGGAACTATCTTCGGAAACCCCATGCGCGACTTGCACAAGGCGCGTGCCCACGGTGGCGCCGATGAACTTGCTGCGAGGTCGATTACCGAGATGCCCCTGTCCGGAGCAGGGGCACCGACCACACGACCGCTCACGGTGCGGGACTACAACTCGCGGGTGCTGAACGCGGTCACCGTGACATCTTTTGACCGCAGCAATCATGTTCGAGTGCCGGTGATTCCCCCGGTCAGTCGAGAGCAGGCAGCGAGTTTCATTCCAGCGGGTGGCGTATATCCGCTCGCCGATGTGGATCTCAAGGCACTCATGAAGGCGCGCGGAGTGGAGAAGGTCGGCATTCAACGTCGACTCCCCGAAGACGTGCGGCAGGACTTCGGCCCGGACGTGCTCGCCGCGTTCGAACGCTCCTGTCTCAACGATGTGAGCCGCGCGATGGATGCCGCGTTGCTGCACGGCATCCCAACGGCCCCTGAGCCGCACGCGGGCCTGATCGGCAACGGCACCGTGACACATGTGGCCACGCTCGCCGCGCTCACCTTCACCGAATTGTCCGCCGCGATGGCACGTGTCGAGGTCCTCGGCGAAGCGACCGCACTGCTGGTCTCCGGCGACGTCCGTCACCACCTGCGCGACACGCTTACCCGTGATCAGTGCGAGGAACTGCCCCCGATCGTGCACATTCACGGCGCGACGGACGGCACAGCCGTGGTCTTGGACGGCACGATGGTGGGCGTGGGCGTGCGACAGGCACCGGATATCCGCCTTGCCGAGAACGTCCCCGGCGACTTCGAAGCCGACCTTTTCCGGCTGGCCGTGTCCGCGCGGTTCACCGACACCGTTCTTGCCGACAAGTCCGCCGTTCAGACTATCCGGGTGGCCGCGTGAAATGGCCCGCGCGGTTCTGGCGATGGGGAACGGTCACCCCGCCGGATATCGACCTCACCGACACGGGCATGGTGCCGCGCTCACGACGGCGAATTATTTCCGATGACCTGATAGACCTTCGCTGTTACGAATGCTCCGCAATGTGGTGCGCCGACCGTCACCGCGACGACGTCGCTATCTGCGCATCGTGCGAAGCCTTCGCCGTCCCCGTTGTCTGGACGGACGACCCAGACATGGGCGCGACACACGATGACGCCGAATACTGGAGAGACAAGATTATGCGATTCTACAAAGGCGTGAAGAAGCGGCGCTTCCTCGGTGTGGACGTGCTACTGCTGCATCGCGACCGTGCTGGAACAGTCGGGAACGCACGCATCCGTAAATGAGCATCGAATTCGTCTGCCCCGTCGCCGGCCGCGGGGTCAAAGTATCCCAATTTCCGAGAAATGACCTCTGCGATTTAAGGGCCAACTTTTGAGGGCATGGGCATTGGTCGCATACCTGCTCACTGTCAATAAGAAGCTAGCCGTTCCCTATGTGTCACAAGTCAGTTCGACAGGTCAACAAATAGGTGTGACGGGTCAACCTTGAGCGCGTCGGCGATTTTAAAGACTTTATCTATGGAAATGCTGTATCGCCCGGCCTCCACGTGTGCGTAGTAGGACCGGTCCAGGCCCGCCGCTGACGCGACCGCCGTTTGGCTTAGGTCGGCTTCTGTGCGCAGTCGCCGCAAGCGAAGCCCGAACGCCACGCGCCGCTCCGGGACGGGTTCATCCTCTGCGGTCTTCGGCATGGCCACAAGGTAACGCACCTACTGAATGTGGGATATACGCTACAGTTCGACGTGTGGAGTATTTCCCACACTTCGACAGGTCTGGCACTAGAGGGGCGAAATCATGAGCGTTGAGGACCGTTGGCACCACAAGGGCACCCGCAAACGCACGGCGGACTACGGCCGGGGTAAGCGGTGGCGTGTGCGGAATAAGGGCGCCCGGACCATGTCCTTTCACAAGAAGTCCGACGCGCAGGCCCACGACGTCAAGGTCAACAACGACTTGCTCAAGGGTCTTGTGCCCTTCGACCCGACCGCCGGGCGTGTCCTGGTCTCGGAGGCGGTCCCCAAGTGGCTGAAAGAGCGCTACCCCGATGCCGGGACGCGTCGCACGGTCGCGTCCCGGTTCAAGAACCACATCTTGCCGACGTTCGGGCACCTGCGGATGTGCGACGTCACCACGTCGCGGGTCATCGAGTGGTGGGCGGAGATGTGCGAGAAGACCAAGCCGAACGGTGAGAGGTACTCCACCAGCCTGCTTGAGCTGGTCTACGTCCATTTCGGAAGCTTCCTGAAGACGGCCGTTCATGGCGCTACGAAGCTTCTCCCTGTGCACCCCTTCGACGGGTGGGACATGGAGGTGCCCCGGCGTGACAGGCGCGTCCGGAACATCTGGGAGCAAGAGCGGGTGAACACCGTGCTTGCCGCTATGCCGGAGCGGGAACGGCCCATCGGGCTCGTGTCGGCCACCTGCGGGCATCGGCAGGGGGAAGCGTTCGCCGTTGCGCTCGAAGACGTGAACCGCTTCCGCAAGGAGATCACCATCCGCCACCAGGTCAAGCGCGTCGGCGGGAAGCTCGTCCTCACCAAGCCCAAGGGCGGCAAGACCCGCACGGTCCCATGTGCCGACGTCACCGCGACCGCCATTGCCCAGCACGCGGAGAAACACGGGACCACCGTTGTCCGGTGCACATGCTGTAACCAGGACTGGCACATCGTGTTCACCAACGCCAAGGGCGGCCTGCTCGCGCCGGGCGCGTGGAACCGGGACATTTGGCACCCCGCGATCCAGGCGGACGGCATGACCAAGGGTGGCGCCTACGGGATTCACAACCTGCGCCACTACTTCGCGTCCCGGCTGATCGAAGGCGGCCCCGGTCACCGTGGAGCGTCCATGGAACAGGTCCGGGACTACATGGGGCACGCGTCCATCGTCACCACGAGCGAGACCTATGGGCACCTGTTCGAGCAGGCCCACGAGCGCGCCCGCTCGCTCATGGATGACCTGTTCTCCGCTGTTGTGTACCCGCTGCGTACCGCCGAAGGCCAGTAGCCGTGTTAGCGCAGGTCAGACGGCTACCGGCCTCCGGAGCTACAGAAGGAGGCCTTCACGACACAGTGACGACGACGGCGAGCAAGGTGACGACGGGCTGGTCAGCGGCCGGCGGCGTAGCCCTGCATTCCCCGGGCGTTGGCGGCGGCCCGCAAGACTCCCCCGGACCGCGAAACGGCCGAAAGGCGCCCGAGAGCCCAAGGTCCGGCGTCGACGACGAGGTGTCCGCGTGCGGCCAAAGCGTCCATTGTGGACTGTCCGAGTCGGGACTCGACCACGATTTCCCGTGGCGTCCACGAGCGCGGGTAGAACGAACTCGGGAACGCCGTGGTGTGCCACGCGGGCGAGTCGATCGACTCCTGCAGGTTCAGCCCGCCGAGCGTGTGCGCCAGCCAGAAACACAGCTGCCACTGGTCCTGCTGGTCACCGCCGGGAGTCCCGAACGCCAGCACCGGCTCACCATCGCGCAGGCCCATCGACGGCGAAAGCGTGATCCGCGGCCGTTTCCGCGGCGCCAGCGAGTTCGGCAGCCCCTGTTCCAGCCAGAACATCTGGCCGCGCGAGTCGAGGCAGAAACCGAGTTCCGGGATCGTCGGGCTCGACTGCAGCCAGCCACCCGACGGCGTCACCGAGATCATGTTCCCGGCCGCGTCGACGACGTCGATGTGCACGGTGTCGCCCCGGGTCTCGCCCAGCGGCCCGACCGTCGGCTCGCCCGTCGCACCGGAGCCGGACTCGAGTCCGCGCAGCTGTTCGAGAATCGCGGGCAGCCGCGGAGAAGGTCCACCCGGCCGGAGTTCGCCGGAGGCTTCTTCGGTGATCAAGGCCCGCCGGGTGTCCGCGTATTCGCGGGAGATCAGCAGCTCGATCGGCACGTCGGGAGAATCCCCGTACCAGGCCTCGCGGTCGGCGAACGCCAGTTTCGCCGCCTCGACGGCCAAATGCACCGTGCGTTCCGTCGGGATTCCGTCCACATAGGACAGTTCGGCACGCAGCCCGTCCAGCAACCGCGCCTGCTGCAGCAAGGCGGGCCCCTGAGTCCAGGCGCCCATCTTCACCAGGCCCCAGTCACCGAAGTCGACCTGCAGCGCGTCTTCGTACGTCGCTTCCCAGCTCGCGAGATCCTCACCCGTGAGAAGTCCGGCGTGGTCACGACCGGAGTCGTCGCGGAAGGCATTGCGGCTGAACGCATCGATCGCTTCGGCGACGAAGCCCTGCGACCACGCACGGCGTCCGGCGTCGATCTGCGCCTCGCGTCCGCTGACCGACTCGGCCTCGGCGAGCAGCCGCTCCCAGGTGTCCGCGAGCGCCGGGTTGCGGTGCAGACCCTCGACGGGTTCGCCGCCGGACAGCCACAGCGCCGCCGACGTCGGCCAATGTTCGGTGAACAGCTCCCGCACCGCGCGGATCGTGTCACCGACCCGGCTGACCAGCGGAATCCCGTTGCGCGCATAGGAGATCGCGTAGCCGAGCACGTCGCGCAACGACTTCGTGCCGTGGTCGCGCAGGAGCAGCAGCCAGCCGTCCCACGCGCCCGGGACGGTCGCGGGGAGCAGGCCGCTGCCGGGGATCAGGTCGAGTCCGAGGTCCGCGAACCGCTCCGGTGTCGCGGCCGCGGGCGAGACGCCTTGGCCCGCGAGGACCCGGGGCGTCCGGTCTTCGGCGGTGACGAAGATGCCGGGGACCTGCCCTGCCGGGCCGCAGAGATGCGGCTCGGCGATCTGCAGGACGAACCCGGCCGCTACCGCCGCGTCGAAGGCGTTTCCGCCGTTTTCGAGCACCGCCATGCCGGTGGCCGAGGCCAGCCAGTGCGTCGATGCCACCATGCCGTGGGTGCCGGCCAGTTCCGGCCTGGTCGTGAACACGAGGCCGATACTACGCTTTGCTAACTACTTTTTCAGTCCCGGAAGGTGAAGCTGTCCCCGCGCGGTGACCGGGGTGTCGTAGTTTTCGAGCGTCGCGGCGTTCGCCGCCCGCGAAGTGATCCAGGTGAACACCTTCGTCATCGGCTTCGAACCCAGCACCCGGTACAGGAAGTTCCGGTAGCCGACCATGAACCGGGTCTTCGGCGCGAGGAACGTGCCGATCCCGGCCGCCTGCTTCTGCGAAACCTTCACCGGACCGCGCAATTTCTCTTCGTAGCGTGCGAAGGCGACCTCGTGGTCTCCACGCGCGGCGGCGAGTTCTCCCGCCAGGATGTACGCCCCCATCATCGCGAGCCCGGTGCCCGAACCGCCCGGACCGGCGCACCAAGCCGCGTCGCCGAGCAGCACGACCCTGCCCTGCGACCACTTGTCGAGGTGGATCTGGCTGAGCGAGTCGAAGTACAGCACCTCGACGTCGGCGAGCCCTTCCAAGAGCGCCGGAGCTTCCCAGCCGAAGTCGGCGTAGCGCTCGACGAGGACCTTCTTCTGTGCCTCGATGTCGCGCCGATGCACCTCCAGCGGTCCCGACGCGAAGACGAAGCTGACGTTGAGGACCGAACGGTCCCGGCCGCTGGCGACCATCACCGTCCGGCCGGGGACGCTGCAGATCTGGCCGAGGTGGTCGAGGTCGAGGTGGTTGGGCGCGGTGAAGCCCGCGGTGTGGAAGCCGAGATCCGTGCGGAACCGCTCCTCCTCACCGAAGGCCAGGCGACGGACACCCGAGTGCAGTCCGTCCGCGCCGACGACCAGGTCGAATCTGCGCTTCTCGCCGTGGGCGAAGGTGACGTCGACACCGTCCGCGAGCTCGTCCAGACCGGTGATCCAGTCGCCGAAGACGTACTCGACGTCGTTTTTCGTGTGGTCGTAGAGGATGCGCGTCAGGTCTCCGCGTTCGATCTCGACTTCGCCGCTGAAGAACACCGACGGCATCTCGGCGACCTTCTTGCCCCGGGTGTCGACGACGACCTGCGAGCCCATCGCGGTTTCCTTCGCGCGGATGTCCTCGAGGATGCCCATGCGCTTCAGCAGGGTCATCTGCTCACCCCGGAAGTCGACCGCGCTGCCCCCTTCACGCAGGGCCGGGGCGCGCTCCACGACCGTCGGCACGAAACCGCGCTCCCGCAGCCAGAAGGCGAGGGCCGGTCCCGCGATGCCGGCGCCGGAGATCAGAACGGTGGTCGTCATGGCTGCTCCTTGGGGTTCTGGGTGATGGGAGTGACCGTACGGCAGATTTGCACGCTTGGTCAAGCCATATGGTTAAACCAAATGGATAAACCGGGTGGTCTAGGATCTCGGGCATGGGTAATCGCGAGGACCTGATGGCGGGCGCCATCCAGTGCTTGAAGGAAAAGGGCTGGTCACGCACGACGGTGCGGGACATCGCGGCGGCGGCCGGGGTCAGCCACGCGGCGATCGGCTACCACTTCGGGTCGCGGGAAGCCCTGCTGCTGACGGCGTTCTCCGAGGCGATGGACCACTGGGGCAAAGAGGTTCTGGAGGAGATGAAGAGCGCTGTCGACCCGGACGCCTCGCCGTCCGAGCAGTACCGGGCGTCCTGGCGCGCGATGATCGACTCCTACGGCCGCAACCGGCAGCTGTGGATCGCCTCGATCGAGGCGTTCGTGCAATCCGAACATCACCCTGAACTGCGGAAACAGCTCGCCGCCGCCCAGCGTGAAGGCCGCCGCGGGATGGCGGCGGGTGTGCTGGGGATCGACGAGGACAGCCTCACCGAGGCGGACGAGCGCCGGATCGGCGCGGTCGCCACGGCCCTGAATTCGGGCGTGATGCTGCAGCACATGCTCGACCCGGAGAACGCCCCGACGGCCGACGAGGTCGTGGATGGGCTGATGACGCTCGTCTCCCTCGTGTCATGAGGGGTCCCATAGGACGAAATTCGTCCTATGGGGACCCTCATGACACACCCGCGGGAGGCAGGCAGGTCAGGAGACGGCGACCTTCCGCCGCAGCGCCGCCCGCGGCCGTCCGACACCCTGCCAAGAAAGGCCAGCGTCGAGAATCTGGCGCGGTTCAAGGAGATTGCGCGTGTCGACGACCGAGTCGCCGTCCATCTGCTCGGCCATGTAGTGCCAGTCGAGCCGCTTGAACTCGTCCCATTCCGTCAGCACGACGACGGCGTCGGCCGCCTTCGCGACCTGGTACGGGTCGTCGACCACGGTCATCCCGGCGAGCTGACCGCCGATGGCCGGGTCGTAGGCGGTCAGTTCCGCACCCAGCGCGCCCAGCACCGAGGCGACCGCGAGCGCGGGCGAATCGCGCAGGTCGTTCGTCCCGGCCTTGAACGCCAGGCCGAGGAGGCCGATCCGCGAACCGGCCAGTGTCCCGCCGACCGCGCCGGCGATCTTCGCGACGATCCGGTCCCGCTGCGCGATGTTCTCCTCGATCGCCGAGGTGAGCAGCGTGAAGTCGTACTGCACGGACTCTGCGACCCTGACCAGCGCGCTGGTGTCCTTCGGCAGGCACGAGCCACCCCAGCCCGGACCGGGTTTGAGGAACGAACGCCCGATGCGCCGGTCGTAACCCATGCCTTCGGTGACCAGGTCGATGTCCGCGCCGAGGCGTTCGCACAGTTCGGCGATCGAGTTCACATAGGACAGTTTCATCGCGAGGAAGCAGTTCGCCGCGTACTTCACCAGTTCCGCGCTGGCCGCGTCGGCGACGACGACCGGGGCGGCGAGGTCGGCGTAGAGATCGCCGACCCAGCGGGCGGCCGCGACGTCGTCGGAACCGACGACGATCCGGTCCGGGCCGAGGAAGTCCTCGACCGCGGTGCCCTCGCGCAGGAACTCCGGATTGGACACGACCGGCACGTCCGTGCGGCCGAGCATCGCTTGGATGCGCTTCGACGTGCCCACCGGCACGGTGGATTTGGTGATCAGCGCACAACCCGCGGGGATGACGTCACCGATTTCGGTGGTCACCGCTTCGACCGCGCGCAGATCGGCCGAGCCGCCCGCGCCCATCGGCGTGGGCACGCAGAGGAAGACGGCCTCCGCGTCGCGGACCGCGTCGCGCGCGCCGACCACGAAGTTGAGTCTTCCGCTGGTCAGCCCCCTCGACACCAGCTCGGACAATCCCGGCTCCAGGATGTCCACCCGTCCGGCGGAGAGCCTTGCGACCTTCGCCTGGTCGACATCGACGCAAGTGACTCGATGCCCCAGGCCGGCCAGGCAGGCCCCCGTGGTCAATCCGACGTAACCGGTCCCCACCACCACGATCCGAGCAGCGCTCATGCTGCTGAAGGTGACAGCCGCAGTTGACCTCCGAGAGAACGGAATGCTTCGGGTCCGAATACTCCTCACGACATGCTGCGCACCGGCGTGAGCCATCACACGCGCTCCACTTATGCGAACGAGCGTTAACCTATGAACGGTTGTCGACGAAAGGGAGAACATGCAGATCACCGACACCGCGGCGCTCGTCACGGGTGGCGCGTCCGGGCTCGGCGGTGCGACCGCGAAGGCGCTCGCGGCGAAGGGCGCGCGGGTCTTCGCGCTGGACCTCGCCGGTGCCATCGAGGGCGCCGACCAGGTCGAGGGCATCACTTACGTCGAGGCCGACGTGACCGACCCGGAGCAGGTGCGCGCCGCCGTCGCGACCGCCGCCGAGTCCGGGGTGCCGCTGCGGACCGTGGTGAACTGCGCCGGGATCGGGCCGTCCGCGCGAATCCTGTCGAAGAAGGGACCGCACGACCTCGCCCTGTACGCGAAGGTCGTCCAGATCAACCTGATCGGCTCCTTCAACGTGCTCACACTGGCCGCCGAGGCCATCGCGAAGACGGAACCGCTCGCCGACAACGCGCGCGGCGTCATCATCAACACCGCGTCGATCGCCGCCTTCGACGGCCAGATCGGGCAGGTGGCGTACTCGTCGTCCAAGGGCGGCATCGTCGGGATGACCCTGCCCGCCGCGCGTGACCTCGCGTCGCACGGGATCCGGGTGCTGACCATCGCGCCGGGCATCGTCGACACCCCGATGCTGGCGACGGTGAGTGAGGAGTTCCGCGCTTCGCTGGCCGAAGGCGTTCCGTTCCCGAAGCGGCTCGCGCGGCCGGACGAGTACGCGCAGCTCGCGCTGTCGCTGATCGACCACGACTACCTGAACGGCGAGGTCGTCCGGATGGACGGCTCGCTGCGCATGGCCCCTCGCTGAGCCTCCTCCGCGCGCCAGGAAAGGTCCTTTCCTTGCAAATTTCGCAAGGAAAGGACCTTTCATGGCACGTCAGGGGCGGGTGAGCCGGACGTCCAATCCGATTCCGGCGGTGGTGATCTCGCCCGTCCGGAACGCGGTTTCGGCGACCAGCCCGCCGAAATCGACCGGCGTGTAGGCACGCCGCCGCAGCTGACCGAGCGTCTGCCGGGTCGTCAAAGCGGCCAGTTTGCCGAGCTTCATGCTCTCGACCTCGCGCACGATGTCACCGTCGGTCGCGTCCCGGTTCATGTCCTGCACCACGGCCGTCCCACCCGGACGCAGCACGCGGTGCATCTCGTCGAGCGCCTTCACCGGCCACACGAAGTTCTTGAACGCGGCCTGGCAGACGACGAAATCGAACGACTCGTCGTCGAACGGCATCCGTGAAACGTCGCCCTCGCGGAACTCGACGTCGACGCCCTGAGCCCGCGCGTAGTCACTCGCGATCTCGACGAACGTCGGTGCGACGTCGAGGCCGGTGACGGAGAACCCGAGCCGCGCCAGTTCGACGGCGAAGTAGCCGGGGCCGAAGGCGACCTCCAGGATCTTCGCGCCTTCCGGCAGGTCCGCGGTGAGTTCGCGCGCCTGCCGCCGCCAGAGTTCGAGCTGCGGTTCCGTGCCGCGCTGCCGGGCGTAGTTCCGTGCCAGCGCGCCGCCCATCTCCGGGATGAGCTTGAACCGTTTTCTGTCCTTGATGTTCGACATGGTCACTCCAGGTTGGTGTGCCCGGAGCCCGGCTATCCTCAAGATGCCTTCTCGTGGCCGGGTTCCGGTTGCGGGATCGTCGCCCCGGAGAGGTGCTGCAACACCCCTCCGGGGCCCTTTCAACTGCGGGTGCTCCCCCTTTCCGTCACCAGGGCCCGCCATTCGGCGAGACCGGGCATCGAGCCGGAAGTCAGTTCTTCGAGGACCGAGCGGACCCAGTCCGCCTCCGCCACGCGGATCGCCAGGTGGTACTCGACCTCGAGCAGCACCAGTCGCGGAATCTCCTCCAGGAGCCGCGCCAATTCGGCCCGTGTCGAGGCGATCTCGTCGTCGAGCGCCGCCAGCCGGGTGCGGAACAGGGCGATCACCTCGTCCGGTCCGAGCCACCCGAGCACCGACAGTCCGGCGACGAACTTCGGTTCCTCCGGCGCGAGTTCGGCGAGCAGCTCGCGCAGCCAGTCGAGCATTTCGTCACGGCCGGCGTCGGTGATCCGATACACCGTGCGCTCCGGACGGGCACCCTCGCGACCGCTCTCGACGGTCTCGATGAAGCCGTGTTTCCGCAGGTTGCCGACGACCGTGTAGAAGGAACCCCATTTGATCCCCATGTCGCGGTCCTTGCCGCGAGCCTTCAGGACCGAGGCCATTTCGTACGGATGCATCGGGCGCTCGTTCAGCGTGGACAGGATCGCCAGCGCCAGCAGATTCCCGACCTTCCGTCGCTTCACCACGCCTCCTCGCCTACGAATACTCGTAAGCGAGTATTCGGACGGACGAGCTTGATCGCAAGTCTCCCGGCCGCCGGGAGATCAGAGGTCGTTCATGTACGGCACGGAGGTCTGCGCGTGGTCGGTCATCCAGTTCCGCAGCGCGTGCGTGGCCAGGACGTCGTCCTCGTTGTAGCGCAGCAGGCGCTCGCGCTGGACGTCGTCCGGGACACCGCCGTCCATGCCGACGGCGTCGCGGTACCAGCTCATCGACGCCTCGCCGCCCGCCTCGGGATCGCGCCAGGCGAAGCCGGCGACCGGGGCGATCACCTTGAGCCCCTTGCCGTGCGAGCACAGGAACTGGTCGGTGACGCTGCGGAAGAGATCGATCCACTCCCCGGAGTCCACAAAGGACGCGATCTCCGCCTTCGTGGGGACGCCGGGGTAGTCGCCGAACCGGTCCGCGGAGCCGAAGAGCCAGCGGTTCTCGGCGAGCGCGTTGTAGCAGTAGGCGCGGAAGGTCAGCCCGGCCGCGAGGGTGCGTTCGCGGACTTCCTTGAACCAGGCCCAGAACTCCGCGAACGACCGCGCCTCGTCCGCGGTCGGCAGCGGCTCCCAGGTCGCGAAGGCCCGGTAGCCCTGCTCCATCCCGATGTCGGCACCGGTCAGCAGCGAACCCCACAGGTAGGCACCCGAATCACCGAAGCTCTCCATGTCGACGTCGACCTCGACGTCGCCGCGGGAGACCTCGATGCGGTCGACCTTGCGCACCATCGTGAGATCGGCGAGCCAGGCACGCGCGAGGATGATCGCGTCGGCGAAGGTACCGCCGGTCCAGTTCATCGGCGGGGGCTCGTCGGCCGGATCGAGGGCGGCCAGCTTGTCCACTGTGGACACCCCGGCGCGGCGGAGTTCCATCGCGTCCTCGCCGCGGACGACCAGGCTGACGTCGCGGGTTTCGGTGAGCACGACCTCGCACGTCGGCCACCAGGGACAGCGACGGCATTCGAGGACGCGGGACGGCTCGGCGAGCGGCTCCTCGCCTTCGGCGGCCGCGCTCGCGATGGCGAGCCTGTCGGCGAAGCGGCTCTGGTACTCCGTCAGCGCGCTTTTCCCGCCCGGCCAGGTGCCGGCGGACAGGTCGTGCCAGACGACGACGTCCGCGTCGAGCCCGATGACGCCGCCGATGGCGCGGTGCCCTTCGTGCTTCCCGAGCGCTTCGAGCATCCGATAGAGGTGCGCGAGCCGCATCTGGTCGCGCGGTTGCGACCGGACCTTTCGCGCCGGGTCGGGCAGCCGGCGCGCCGGGTCGAGGTCGGTCATCACCGTGGTCGGCGCGCCCGAGCCGCGATCGGTGATGCGGTGCCGCACGACCAGCACCGGCACGTACCCCGCGCCCGTGTGGACCAGGAGTTCGGAGCCGCCACGCCGGTGACCCGCGCGGTCCACCGGCAGCAGCGCGCCCCAGATGTAGCGCGCTTCGGCGGCGAAGGCCTCTTCGGTGAGCTGCACGCGCTCGGCGGCCGGGAGGTCGCGAGCGATCTTGACCCAGCCCGCGTCCGGGCCGGTCGCGTCCATCAACCGCCGCACGATGGCCTCGCGATGCGCTGCCGCGTCGGCGATCCGCTGCTGTGCGGCGGGGTCGGGCGGGGCGAGCGGGACCTCGCGCATCGCCGGATCGTGTTCAAGGTGCACGCGACGCCGGCAGCGGCTCACCGCTCCCGCGTCCAGTAGCACCTCGTTACTCACAGACAACACTCTAGAAGGCGACCGGCAAGCCGACATGCCCGCCACTTCGGGGACCAGTAAGTTCGTCTGTGACACAGCGTGGGAGGTGCCATGGCGCGCAAGGCCAAAGCCGTCGAGGGCGAAGGCAGGTTCACCCCGAAGAAGGCGAAAAACGCCGTCGCGGTGGCCAAAGTGCTCGGACCGGCCGTACTGCCGGTGATCGCGCCGTACGCCGTTCGTGCGGCGGGTGCCGCACGAGAGCTATACGACCGTTACCAGGCGAAGAAGCTCGGAGTCGCCGTCGACCAGCTCGGCGAGTACAGCGGACGCGGTGCCGCACTGCACGCGCGGATCGCGGGGTTGACGCAGGGACTCGCGGAGCTGAAGAAGTCCGCGAAGGCGACAGACGCCGACGTGGCCTTCGCGAAGGACACTCAGGGGACACTGGAGCAGCTTTCGGCGACCGTTCGTGCTTCGGAGCGGATGCCCGCCGCACGGCGCAAGGCGGCGCACCGGGCCGTGGCCGGGGAGCTGGACCAGCTGGAGGGGAAGCTGCTGCACCGGTTGGGGGTCTGAGCGAGCTGAAGGGAGCTTTCCCCGCATGAGATGCGAGGAAAGCTCCCTTCACCGCGTGGGATGCGGGGAAAGTCCCCTTCAGCTCCCGCCTAGGAGATGAAGCCCTTTTTCTTCATCCATTCGTAGGCGACCTCGCCCTGGTCACGGCCGTCGACGTCGACCTGTTTGCACAGTTCGATCATCTGCTCGTTGTCGATGGCCGCGCTGACGGCTTCGAGCGGGCCGCGCAGCTCCGGGTGCTGGTTCAGGAACTCCGTCCGCAGCGTCGCCACGGCGTTGTACTGCGGGAACGCCTTCTTGTCGTCTTCGAGGACGCGCAGGTTGAGCCCGGCGATACGGCCGTCGGTCGTGAAGATCTCGCCGATCGGGCAGGTCCCGCTCGCCACGGCCGAGTAGATCGTGCCGATGCCGAAGTTCTTGATCACCGGGTTCTGGAACCCGTACGCCCGCACGGCGGCGGGGAAACCGTCCTGACGGCTGGTGAACTCGGTCTCCAGGCAGAACACGTTCTGGTCGGGCTTCCCCTTCAGGAACGCCGCCAGATCCGACGTCGTCTTCAGGTTGTTCGCCGCCCCGTAGGCCTCGGTGACCGCGAAGCCGTACTGGTCGTTCAGCGGCGAGTAGTTCAGCCAGGTGATACCGAACTTCGCCTCGTCGGCCGCCTTCGTGGCTTCGTACTGCGCCTTTTCGCCGCCGGGGACGGGGAGTTCGTTGCCCTGGTAGTTGATCCAGCCAGTGCCGGTGTACTCCCAGGCGACGTCGGTCTGGCCGGTGAGCAACGCCTGGCGCGACGAGTTCGAGCCCTTGATGTCGGTCAGGTCGATGACGTCCGCGCCCGCCGCGGAAAGCGCCATTTCGGCCATATAGCCCAGAATGATGTTCTCGGTGAAGTCCTTGGAGCCCACCGTCACCTCGACGCCCTTGAGCGACGGGATGGGCTGGATCGAGCCGGGTTCGATCTTGTAGGGCAGCGCGGTGTTGACCTCGAGCCCGCACGCGGAAAGCGTGCCGCACAACAGGACCGCACCGAGAATCGCTTTCAGTCGCATGTCAGCGGAGTCCCTTCGGTCCGAAGAACTGTTCCGCGACCGCGCCCAGCCAGTCCACCAGCAGTGCCAGCGCGACGGCGAGCACCGAG
Source organism: Amycolatopsis orientalis DSM 40040 = KCTC 9412 (assembly GCF_000478275.1). GTDB lineage: Bacteria > Actinomycetota > Actinomycetes > Mycobacteriales > Pseudonocardiaceae > Amycolatopsis > Amycolatopsis orientalis. Next base: position 170,862 of record NZ_ASJB01000051.1, on the reverse strand, counting down.
CCGGTGATCAGCACCTTCGTCAGGTTGAGCTTGTAGCCGGTGTCGATGAGCAGGCCGAAGCCGCCGGCGTTGACGAACATGCCGAACGTCGCCGTGCCGACGGCCAGCACCAGCGAGGTCCGCAGGCCCGCCAGGATCAGCGGGATGGCCAGCGGGAACTCGACCCGCCACAGCACCCCGGTGGCCGACATGCCGATACCGCGGCCGGCGTCGATCAACGCGGGGTCGATCTGCTGCAGGCCGACCATCGTGTTCCGCAGCACCGGAAGCAGCGAGTAGAACGCCAGCGGCAGCGCCGCGACCCACAGTCCGCCGGTCGCACCGGTGACGATGAACCACAGCACCAAGACGCCGAGCGCGGGCGCGGCCTGGCCGATGTTCGCGACCGCCAGGAACACCGGCGCCGCCCACCTCGCCCAAGGCCGCGTCACGAGCACCCCGAGCGGTACCGCGACGGCGACCACGATCGCGGTGACCACGATGGTCATCGCGAGATGGTCGCGCAGCGCCGCGAGCAGCCCGGCGGCGTTGAGCGTCTCCTTCTCCGTCGCCGTCAGATCACTGGCGAAGACCCAGATCAGCACCCCGGCGACGATCAGCAGCACCGCCGCGGGCTGGGCGAACAGCCGGACCCGTTCGGCGCCTCTCGACGAGGATTCGGTGGAGAACCCGGTATCGACGGCCGTCATGCGGTCACCCCTTCCGCCGGGTTGTCGTCCGCGTGCTCCTCGCGCAGTTGCTGGATCGTCGAGATGACGGTGTCGAGCTCGATCGTCCCGGCGTACTCGCCGCGCGCGCCGGTCACCGGGACGCTGCCGCCCTCGGCGAGCATCGCCTCGAGCGCGTCCTGCAGCGTCGACTGGAGACTGACGTAGTCGCGCAGCGGTTTGCCCGCGGTGGACAGCGACGTCGCCTTGGTCAGGTCGCGCACGTGGACCCACCGCATCGGACGGCGGCGCTGGTCGAGCACCAGTACGAAATGCTTGCGCTGCTGAGTCAGCTTCTCCCGTACGGCCGACGGCGATTCGCTCACGGTCGCCGTCAGCGCGTCCTGCTTCAGCTCGACGTCGCGGACCCGCAGCAGCGTCAGCTGCTTCAGCGAGGCACCGGCGCCGACGAAACCGGCGACCGTGTCGTCGGCCGGGTTCGCGAGGATCGCGTCCGGGGTGTCGTACTGGAGGATCTTCGACTGGTCGCCGAGCACCGCGATCTTGTCGCCGAGCTTCACGGCCTCGTCGAAGTCGTGGGTGACGAAGACGATCGTCTTCTTCAGTTCGGTCTGCAGGCGCAGCAGTTCGTCCTGCAGGTTGCCGCGGGTGATCGGGTCGACCGCGCCGAACGGTTCGTCCATCAGCAGGACCGGCGGGTCGGCCGCGAGCGCCCGCGCGACGCCGACGCGCTGCTGCTGCCCACCGGAGAGCTGACGTGGGAAGCGGTCGCGGAAGTCGGCCGGATCGAGACCGACCAGGTCCATCATCTCCTCGACCCGGTCGTTGACCTTCTTCTTGTTCCAGCCGAGCAGTCCGGGCACCACCGCGATGTTCTGCGCGACGGTGAAATGCGGGAACAGCCCGGCCTGCTGGATCGCGTAGCCGATGCGACGGCGCAAGGTGTCGACGTCGAGCTTCAACGCGTCGTCGCCGCCGATGGTGATCCGGCCGGACGTCGGCTCGATCAGCCGGTTGATCATCCGCATCGTCGTGGTCTTGCCGCAGCCGGACGGGCCGACGAAGACCACGATCTTGCCCGCGGGCACCACCATCGAGAAGTCGTCGACCGCGGGCTCACGGGTGCCGGGGTAACGCTTCGTGACGTTCTCCAGCTCGATTTCGACGCCGGATACGGTTTCAGCGTGCTCAGCCACGGACACCCCTTGAGACGGTCAAACGGTTGATCAGGACGTAAACGGCGTCGAGGACCAGCGCGAGGACGACCACACCGAGCGTCCCGGTCAGCGCCTGGTTGAGGGAGTTCGTGCTCCCCGCGTTGGTGAGGCCGGAGAAGACCTCCGAACCGAGGCCTGGGCCCTTCGCGTAGGCCGCGATGACCGCGATGCCCATCAGCATCTGCGTCGCGACCCGCATACCGGTGAGAATGGCCGGCCAGGCGAGCCGCAGCTCCACCCTGGTCAGCACGCCGAACCGGCTCATGCCGATGCCGCGCGCCGCGTCACTGACCGCCGGATCGACGCCGCCCAGCCCGACGATCGTGTTCCGCACGATCGGCAGCAGCGCGTAGAGCACGAGTGCGATGACGGTGGTGTTCACCCCCAGGCCGAAGACCGGGATGAGCAGGCCCAAGAGGGCGAAGGAGGGGACGGTGAGGATCGTGCTCGCCAGCGCCGTGGCCACGGCCGACCCGATCGGGCTGCGGTAGACGGCGACCCCGATCACCACGCCCAGGACGGCGGCGATGATCGTGCACTGCACGACCGCGCTGACGTGGAGAAGCCCTTGGAGGGCGAGTCTGTCCCACCGATCCGAGATGTACTCGAAGAGGTTCATCGCGTGCTGGTTCTCCCGCCGCCTCTGAGTGAGAGTGCTCACCCATTCGGAGTAGCTGTATCGGGAGCCTGACTACCCAAAACCCGCGCGGTCAAACCCCGGTTTACCGCTTCTTTGCAGCCAACAGTTCCCCATTCGGCGTAAAGCGGCAACCGCACGCGTCGATCCGGCGGCCACTTTCCCACCGCTCACCAGCCGGGAGGACGTCGACCGCTCCGCCGCACGTCGCATACGCTTCACCCCGTGAGCAAGGGAAGTCATCGCCGAGGCGCGTTACGCGCTGTGCGTGGTGGCTTGCTCGGGGTGAGTTCCGCGGCACTGGCCGTGACCGCGCACGTCCTCGGGGACGGTGAAGTACCCGATACGGCGATGACGCTGTTGCTCACCGTGCTCATCGGCTGGAACGCCGCCGCGCTCGCCGCCAAGGCGCGGGGACCGGTGGCCACGATCATCGACCTCGGCGCCGGCCAGGTCGTGATGCATCTCGTGCTCAGCTCCCTGAGCAGCCACGAACTCGCCCACAACGCTCCCGCACCCGCCTCGGGCGGGCTCGCGATGACCGTGGCCCACGTCGTGGCGACGCTGGTCACCGCGCTGCTGCTTGCCAAGGCCGACGGACTGCTGCTCGGCGTCCTCGCCTGCCTGCGCGCGCTGGTCCCGTTCATCCTCGGCGCGCTTCCCGTTCCCGCCCGTCCGACGGCCCCGGTACTCGGCCGTCCGGCCGGCCCCGGTCACCTCGTCCGCGTGGACCTTCGCCGGGTCCACGGCAGGCGCGGTCCACCGCTCTTCTCCTGAATCCGGCTCATCCCCCGTAATCCGGCGAGGTCCCCGAACCCGCCGTTCGATCCTGTTCAGGAGTATTCGTGTCCAAGCACGTCTTCAAGCGCGCCGGTTTCCTGGCCGCCACCGTCGGTATCACCGGTCTGCTTTCGGCCGGGATCGCCTCGGCCCACGTCACCGCCAACGTCTACGGCCCCCAGCCCGAGAAGGGCGGCTACGGGTCGATCTTCTTCCGCGTCCCCAACGAGGAGAAGGACGCCGGCACGGTCAAGGTCGAGGTCACCATCAAGCCCGAGTACGCGCTCAGCTCGGTGCGTACCAAGCCGATCCCCGGCTGGAAGGCCGAAGTCGTCAAGTCGAAGCTGCCCGCCCCGGTGACCACCGCGTCCGGCACACAGATCACCGAGGCCGTGACCAAGGTGTCCTGGACCGCCGAGCCCGGCACCAAGATCGCCGCCGGTTCGAGCGAGTTCCAGGAGTTCCAGATCAGCGCGGGCCAGTTCCCCACCACCATCGACGCGCTGGAGTTCCCGGCCACCCAGACCTACGAGAACGGCAAGGTCGTCAACTGGGACCAGCCGACCCCGGCTTCGGGCGAGGAGCCGGAGCACCCCGCGCCGAGCGTGAAGCTCGCCGAGAAGAGCGGTGACGGGCACGGCGGCGGACACGGCTCCAACGCGAAGGCCGCCGAGGAGTCGCACGCTTCGTCGTCGTCCGACAACACCGCCCGCTGGCTCGGCGGCGCCGGTCTGGCCGTCGGCGCGCTCGGACTCGGCGTCGGCGCCGGGGCCACCCTGCGCGCCCGCCGCGCCACCGCCACCGCCAAGAACACCGAGGGAACCGAGTAAATGCGTAAGGCGCTCATCGCGCTGGCGATCACCGGGGTGGCGTGGCTCGCCACCGCCACCCCGGCGCTGGCGCACAACGTGCTGATCTCGTCCGACCCGGCGAAGGGCGCTTCGATCGCCACCGGGCCGGCGAAGGTCACGCTCACGTTCGACCAGTACGTCCAGAACGCGAACGTCAACCAGATCGCGGTCATCGGACCGGGCGGCGGCCAGTGGGCCGAAGGCCAGGTCGAGGTCCGCGACAGCGTCGTGACCGTCCCGCTGCGGCCGCTCGGGCCGGCGGGCGAGTACAAGATCGGCTACCGGATCCTCTCCGCGGACGGGCACGCCGTGACCGGCGAGGTGCCGTTCACCGTCACCACCGCGGGTACCGGGACACCGGCGACCGTGGACGCGGCCAAGAGCGGCGGCGGGGAAGCCGCGAAAACCCCGGCGACCGGCGGCGAAGGCTCGTCCGGGGTGCCGATCTGGGTGTGGATCGCGGGTGCCGTCGTGCTCCTCGCCATCGGACTGACCGTCGCCCTGCGCACCGGCGCCGGTGACAAGGAGAAGAGCGGGTCATGACCCAGGCCGAGACCACCTCGCGCGCTCGCGTCGCCGTCCTGTTCTGCGTGGTGACGGCGGGGATCGTCGGCGCCCTGATCGGCGTCGCGCTGACGGCCACCGCCCCGGTGCCCGGGGTCGCGCAGGTCAGCGAGGTGGTCTCGGTCGCCATCCCGATCGTGCGGGTATTGCTGGACATCTCGGCGGTCGCCACCATCGGGCTGGCGCTGCTTTCGGTGCTGGTCGGCTACGACCGGCCGAAGCTCTCCGAGCCGATCATGCGGCTCGCGCGGCCCGCGAGCGTCGCGGCCGCGCTGGTCTGGGCGACCACCGCGCTCGTCGCGCTGATCCTCCAGACCGCCGAATACCGGCCGGGCTCCAGCACGCTGTCGATGTCGGACGTCGGCGGCTACATCGCCGACGTCGGCGCGGGGAAGGCGCTGCTGATCGTCGCGGTGCTGGCCCTGCTGCACGCCGGACTCGGCATCCTCGCGCTGAAGCACGGCGAGAAGGTGCCCGCCGAGGTCCGCGTCGGGCTCGGCTTGTTCGCGCTGCTTCCGCTGCCGGTCACCGGGCACGCGTCGAACTGGAACTACCACGACTACACGATGATCTCGATGGAGCTGCACGTGATGAGCGCCGTCGCCTGGACCGGCGGGCTCGGCGCGATGGCGGTGCTGCTCGTCGGCAACCGGACACTGCTGGCACACGCGCTGCCGCGGTTCTCCAAACTGGCGACGCTCTGCCTGCTCCTCGGCGCGGCGACCGGCCTGTTCAACGGGCTGATCGAGATCACGCTCAACCCGTCGATCGGGTTCTGGGAAGGCCTGTTCACCACGCCGTACGGACAACTGGTGCTGCTCAAACTGTTGTGCACCGGCGTGATCGCGGGACTCGGCGCCTACACTCGCTGGAAGCTGATGCCGCGGATCATCCGGCACAACCGGACGGCGCTGGCCGCGTGGGCGACGCTGGAGCTGACCGTGATGGGGCTGGCGTTCGGTTTCGCCGTCGTCCTCACGCGGGCGCCTGTGGTGCCGACGACATAGCGGCCGTTCGCAGGTATCTCCACCAGTGGAAGAACGGCAGCCCCGCGTCGCTGAAAAGTGTTGTCAGGGCAGCCGCATACGCTCAGTGGATGTCCCCGCCGCAGGCCTTCGCCGACGAGTCGTTCCACGAGGACATCTTCGGAGGCTTCTACGTGCTCGCGGCTGCGGTCCTGCCGGTCGCCCGACACGCCGAGCTGCGCGAAGTGATGCTGGATGTTCGCGGTAGCCGTCGTAGTAGCAAGCTGCATTGGTATCCGATGGATCACCAGGAGAAGCTCGAGGTCGCCAAGCGCATCGCCGACTTCGATGAACTGCACGTGGTGACCGTCGGCACTCCAGTGCGGCCGAAGAGGCAGGAGCGCAGTCGCGCGATGTGCCTGCAGCGGCTGGTCGTCGAGCTGCACGGCGTCGGCGTCGACACCCTCGTCGCCGAGGCGCGGCAAGCCGACCTGAACAAGCGCGACATCGACAGCGTCCGGCACGCGGGCTGCACCTGCCCAAGTGGACGGCTTTTCGCATCGAACACCGCTTCGGCAAGGATGAGCCGCTGTTGTGGATCCCCGACGTCGTGGCCGGGGCGGTCCGGGCCAGGCTCACCGGCGACGACGCTTTCTTTCAGCCGTTGAGCGGCTGTGTGCACGAGGTCCGGCTGGATACGCCGACCTGACCGGCCCTGGGAATGCGTAAGGCCAGGCTCCCGGTCATGCCCCAGGTCACCTGGCCTTGCGACTCGCGCGACGTCCACGACGGCACGCTCTCAACGAGTGGGTACCAGCCCCTTGCTGTCGCACCGGCAAGCCGATCCGACGTGTCGAGCGTAGCTCATGAATGCGCGCATCTGCACTTCGTCCCGACGACATAGCTGTTACAGCCCTTGCTCCATCCGGCCGCATTTGGCCGGTTTCGCTGTCCTCTTCGGACCTCCGCCGGGATGCTCTACGCGATCGCTGGGGTTAACCCGAAAAGGGGATGGTAGATGGGCAGCCCGATGCCGGGTGACGGTGAAGTCAGCACGCCAGTGGTACCGCGCCAGCGTTCGGCGGCCCCGCTCACCAGGCAGGTGAGTTCGGGTCCGCGTCAGCTCCCGCCCGCACCGGCGCATTTCACCAACCGCGCGGCCGAACTCACGCGGCTCGAGAACCTGCTGGCCCAGGACGACGCCGACGTCGACCGGCCGTCGGTGCACCTGATCAGCGGCCAGGGCGGCATCGGGAAGACGGCGCTGGCGACCGCGTGGGGCCGCCGCCTCGGTGAGCGGTTCCCGGACGGGCAGCTCTGGGCGGATCTCGGCGGCTTCAGCACCAACGGCCCGCTCTCCCCTGGCGAAGCGCTCGGCCGGTTCCTGCGCGCTTTGGGCGTCCCACCGGAGGGCCTGCCCGCGGACGTCGAGGAACTCGCCGCCCTGTACCGCTCGACGACCGCCGACCGGCCCCTGCTCGTGCTGCTCGACAACGCGGGGTCGACCGAGCAGGTGCTGCCCCTGCTGCCCGCCTGCGGGAAAAGCCTCGTGATCGTGACTTCGAGGCGACGGCTGGGCAGGCTTCAGACCGAACATCGCGCGAAGCTGATCGAGCTGGCCCCGTTCGGCTCCGCGCACAGCGCCGAACTGCTGGACCGCGCGGTCGGCGCCGAGCGGATCGGTGCCGAAGCAGGCCACGCGCGCGACATCGTCGACCTGTGCGGCGGCCTGCCGATCGCCCTCACCACGATCAGCGCGAAGCTGGCAGGACGGCCGAAAATGTCGTTGGAGAAGATCGCCACCGAGCTGGGGAAGGAATATCGTCGACTGGCTACCCTCTCGACGAAAGAGGCCCAATCGGTGGAAGCCAGCTTCAACCTGTCCTATGACGAGCTCCCCTCCGACGCGGCCGCGCTGTACGCGGCGCTCGGCCTGCACCCCGGCCCCGACTTCGGCGTCGGTGTCGCGGCCGCTTCGATCGGCATCCGCCCCGAGGTCGCCGACGACCTGCTGGACCAGCTCGTCGACGTCGGGCTGCTGATCGACCGCGGCGACGACCGGTACACCTTCCACGACCTCGCGCGGCTGCACGCCAAGGAGAAGACGGCGGGCAATGAGCACGATCGCGAGATCGCCGTGCGCCGCATGCTCGAGTGGTACCTGTACACGGCTTCCGCGACCTCGAGCCTGACCACGCCCGACCAGGACGAGATCCCGTACGACTACGAGTACCGCCCGGCGACGCGGGTCAGGTTCGAGTCCTCCGAGGAGGCACTCGCGTGGCTGGAGCTGGAGCGCGAGAACCTCATCGCCGCGGTCAAGGCGGCCCTCGACGCGCAGCTTCCGGAGCTCGGCTGGCAACTGGCGGCCGCGATGTGGCCGCTTTTCCTGCTGCGCAAGCACTATCCGGACTTCCTGCGGGTGAGCGAGATGGGCGTCCAGTGCGCACGGGCCTGGGGCAACTCCTCCGCCGAAGCGCTGATGCACAACCGCGGCGGCGCCGCCTGCCGCGGCACCGGCCGCTACGACGACGCCGTCCGGCACTATCTGGCCGGACGCGACGCCGCGCGGGCGGGCGGGGATCACGTCGTCGAGATCCGGTCCGTGGAAGGGCTCGGCCTGGTCGCCCTGCAGCAGGGCAGGCTCGACGAGGCGATCGAGTGGTTCACCGAGGACCGTTCGCTCAGCGAGCGGCAGGACCGGCGGCACGACGTCGGGCTGGCGCTGATCAACCTCGGCGCGACCCGCGCGCGGATCGGGCAGGCCGAAGCCGCGATCGCCGACCTCACCCTGGCTCGCGACGTCCTCGACGGTGACGACTACAACGTGGCCCGTGCCCGGATCGAACTCGCCCGCGCTCTCACCGCCACCGGTGACCTCGCCGCCGCGCGGGCCGAACTCGGACCCGCCCGCGCCACCATGGAGGCCAGCGGGTCGAGGTTCGAGGTGGCCAGGGCGCTGTCGGCGTTCGGCGAGATCGCCGAAGCGGAAGGCGAACCCGAGGAAGCCCGGCGCCACTACGACCAGGCGTTGCCGATTTTCGTCGGACTCGGCCGCCCGGAAGCCGACGCTCTGCGTACACGTTTGGAACAACTGTGACCCGGCGGCACCGATCGGTGCACAACGACGAGGTGAACCACCATGCGCTAAATGACTGAGCGTAGCTGCAAGTTGCACATTTGGGGGAGCATTGATCCAATGGAAGTGATTAGCGCGGCCGAATTCGTCACCCATTGATCAGTGATTTCGGGCAAGCGACGAACGGTCATTTGCCGTCGGCGAATGCACGTGCAAGTTACCGTTCGCGGACGACTCACCGATACCGGTTCCATCGGGCGCCGGTGCGCCCATACCGGAGATCGTCCAATCGTTTTCGCAGCTCATCCCGCACGCTGGGATGACTCCGGAGAATCGGGAGGACACTCGTCGTGAGCTTCAGTTCACGGATGGCACGCAGTACCGAGAAGCCCGACCAGGTGGTCACGTCGAATCCGTACCGCTCGGCGAACACGCGATAGCGAGCCGGGGGATCACCGAACCGTTCGAGGCCGACGGCGAGCGGGGTGAGGTCCCATTCCGGCGGCCCGACACCGGACGAATCGAAATCGCACAGCACCGGTCCGTCCGGTCCCGCGATCACATTCCCGGGGTGCGCGTCACCGTGGATCAGGCCCCGGGGCAGGGGGAAGTCGAGTGTCGCGAGCGCGGCCTCGACCTCGGCACAGCGGTCGAGCAGGAACCGCCGGTCGCCGTCGGCCAGCTCCTCCGCGTCCGAAACCCTGGCCCGGACCGCGGCGAACGGTGCCCATTCGGCGAGGCCCTCGGGCGGCTCGAGCGCGTGGACCTGGCGAAGCAGCGCGGCGAGGTCCGCGGATTTGGCCTTCCGGCCGGTGGAGGGCACTTTCCACCACACCGTCACGAGATGTTCGCCGACCGGGACGGGCTGTTCGATACCGGGAAGCAACCGGATGGCCGGCACTCCGTGCACTTCGAGATGGCGCGCGACCCGCACGACGGTGCCGACGCGATGCCGTAGCTGGGTGGAGCCGACGATCCGGACGACGAACGGCGCGCTCGCCAGTGCGTAGACGGCGTTGTTGGTGAACCTCAGCAGCCGGGCGCCTTCGGCGTCCACGCCCAGCAGTTCGCACGTCCGCCGCAGGGCGTCGTGCAGTTTGCCGGGCGTGAACCGGCCGTCCAATCCGGTCCGCTCAGGCGGCGTAGAAGGAGTTGAGGCGATCGGCGAGGTCACGGGCGTCGGCGTTGTTCCGGCGGCGCTCCGCCTCGACCTGCAGCGGCCGCATGCGGTCCTTCACGCGCTCCGACTTGATGCCCTCGGCGCAGTCGACGGCTTTCGAGCCCACCTTGGAGCCATGATCGAGATCGCCTTCGAGCAGGTGATTCGTGGCCAGTGCGCTGAGCATGAAGGTCTTGCTGCGGGCCATGTCGTCGTCGTAGGACTCGACGGCCTTCGTCAGCGCCGGGATCGCGTACTTGGTGTGCTCGGCGTTCTTCGCGGCGAGCACCGTGTGCACGGTGCCGATCATGGCGTAGACGTCGGTCTCGGTGAAGAACTTGACCCAGGACTCGGCCTCGGCCAGGTTGGCGCGGGCGAACTCGTCCTTGCTCCGGCCGAGCAGCTTCACGGCCTGCTCCTCGTTGCCCATCATCGCGTAGGCCCACGCCTCGTTGGCGCAGAGCACGGCGACCGCCAGCTCGGAGCCCGATTCCTGGGCGGCGATCTGGCCGAGCTGGAACAGTTTCAGCGCGTCGTTCGGCGCGTCCTGGTGCAGGTAGACGCGGCCCATCCGGTACAGCACGTTGGCCACCAGCGGGTGGTTGTCGCCCTGTTTCGCCAGGTCCAGCGCGTTCGCGAAGTGACCACGGGCGGAGTCCATGAGACCGGTGTCGAAGGAGGTCCAACCGGCGAGGCTGTGCAGGTCGGCCAGCGCGACGTACAGGCGGTTCTTGACCATTTCGGTGCCGCTGGACTCGAGCATCTGCTGTCCCCAGGACAGCTGGGCGACCACGGCGTCGCGGCAGAAACCGCCGCCGTACTGGTAGTCGAGGGACCGGAGCGCTCTGGTCGCGGCTTCCACCTGGCGGACGTCGGTCATGCCGATCCGCCCGGGAGCGGGCGTCTTCGCCGGCCCCGCCGACCACGTACCCGATTCCGGACCGAACACCGCCGCACCCATCGTGACCTGGGCGGCGTGCGCGAGGAACCTCCGTCGCTTCACGGACTCGTCCTCCTCCGCCTGCTGGCCGTCGGCAGCGCCGACGACCTTTATCGCTGTCGCCTCGTCATAGGCGAGACCCATGTATCCCCTGGGGACACCAAGGCCGTCAGCGATGCGGGTGAGCACGTCGTACGCCATCACCTGGCGACCTTTGAGGATCTCGGACACCTCGGACTGCGACTGGCCGGTCATCGCGGCGATCTGGCGCTGCGAAACACCGTGCTTGCGCAACAGCCGGTACACGGAAGAGATCTCCCGTGTGGCCAGTGCGGCTCGCATCTCCGGCTGCTCCCAGGCATCCGGTGGCACGGGGTGACTCTGGCGGCCCTTGGCACTCGCGTCCGAGCCGGCGACAGCGCCGCCACCGATACTGGCGTCCATTGCGCCCCCTCACAGTTCCGTTGGGGTCGAGAAACAGCGTAGGCACACCTATTCAACCGCGCGAAACACCGGAATGCCCGCCGTGATCGGCCCGGCAGAAGTCGTTTGACCGCTTACCGTGAAACCTCGTCCGGTCACCGCTATGACGGCGGTTCGACCTTCTATCGAACTCGGTTTCACATCACTGTAGTTGTCAGATCTCCGTGACCGACCGGCCACCGGCAGCGATCACAGAGAGCTACCAAGTCTCCGAACCCCCTACAGGTGCGGATACGCGGTTACGAAGACGACGTGGAACGAGAGAGCGGAGAAGAGCCAGTGGAGTTCGTGGACTCGATCGCAACAGGCTCCATCACCGCGGGACGGCCCGGTATGGCCACGCGCCACCTGCGTGCGGCCGGCCCCGCCGGTCAGCAGGCGGTCGCCGTCGCCCCCGGTGCCAACCGTCCGGTCTCCCCGTCCGCCCCGGTCGACCCCCGTACCGCGAGTGTGCGCCGTTATGAAGGCGGACAACTGGTCTGGCGCGTGCAGTGCGGCGATCTCATCAGCCGCGAGCGCGCCGTCACCGTGTTCGTCGAAGACAACCAGGTGGTTCTCGTCTCGCCGCCAGGAGAGACCGCGCGCCTGACGTCCGGCCAGCTCGGACAGCTCAGGGCCGCGCTCAACGAAGCCGCCAAGATGGCGGAAAGGTAACGGTGAGTTCTCCGTGGATCAGGTCCTAGGGCAAGTCCTCCGCAACGCGGTTTGGGAACGCCTCGACATGCTCTCCGATCTCGCGACCCGGGCCGACGCGCAGTCGCTCGTGTCGGTCGCCCGCTCGGAGCTCCCCCGGCTTACCGAAGGCTGGCGCGCCATGCTCCAGGCGCACGAGCCCGACGAGCGCGGGGACTGCCCCACCTGCTCGACCCGCTGGCACAAGTGCAAGGCCCCCTGCTCGGTGTGGCAGGTCGCGCACGAGCACCTGGTCGCCGGTGGCCTCGCCCCCCAGCAGACGGCGGCCACCCAGGACCACCGGCGGGAGAGCCGACGGCGTCTCCCCGGGCAGACCCGCGCCGCCAGCGCGAGCGAAACCACCGGCAGGCACGCGCTGGTCACCCCGCGCAGGCCGGCCATCGGCGGCGTCCACGCTTAGAAAGCCGGGCGAGTGAACGGCGGTCCGAGCGCCCCCTCGGCAACCACGCCACGATCTCGCCCTCGCCGGCAGCGGTTCGCGCGTACCCCCGAACGCGACGAGACGCTCTCGGTAATCACTCCGGTCCCCACCGCGATTAATCGAAAATTATCGGCAGAACACCTAGCGAACGCAGTAATCGGTCGCTAAGTTGATGATCACAAACGCAGCGCGATTCCTGGTCAGGAGCCCGCTGCCATCCCCCGAACCCCGCGGGCCGGTGCCGTTGCACTCCCCTCCCCCGACCGGCACCGGTCCGCGGTCTCCACTCCGCTGATGGCTTCTCAGCGGGACGAAGAACTTCGAACCGCGGCTCAGCTGACCGCTTTCACCCGCGTGACCAGCACCGCGGCGAGGACGGTGGACAGCGCCGAAGCCGCGAAGAGGCTCGGATAGCCGCCCAGGTAGGCGAGAATCGGCGCGGTCAGCATCGGCGCCACCACCTGCGGCAGCGAGTTCGCGATGTTGATGACCCCGAGGTCCTTCGCCCGGTCCTGCGCGGCGGGCAGCACCTGGGTGAGCATCGCCAGCGCGACGGCCATGTACGCGCCGAAACCGACGCCCAGCAACGGTGACGCCGCGAGCGCGGCCGTCCAGTTCTGCCAGACGACCAGTACCAGCGCGGCGACCGCCATCACGACCGACGCCGCCAGGACGTACGGCTTACGCCGTCCGGACTTGTCGGAGAAATGCCCGGCGATGAGCGCGCCGACGATCAGCGCGGCCCCGTAGAGCCCCATCATGATCAGCAGGCCGGTGTCGGGGTCTTCGTAGTGCACCGCGTCCTTGAGGAAGAACAACAGGTACAGCGTTCCGAAGGCGTTGCCGAGGTTGATCATGAAGTGGCAGCCCCACGCCCAGGCGAAGTCGGGATGCCTGCGCGGGGAGATCCACAGGTTCGCCAGCACGTCCCGGGTGCGGACGGACGGCCGGAACTCGGCCGGCAGCCGCGCGTCCGGCGTGCGGAGGATGAAGGCCGCCGCCCCCGCGAGCACGATGGCCGCGCAGACCGCATAGCCCAGGGGTAGTCCGGCGACTTCGAGCATCACCACGACGACCACCGCGCCGAGTACGGTCCCGAGCATCTGGGCGATGCCGACCAGCCCGCCGACCTGCGCGCGCTGCGGCACGGGGACCCGGTCGGCGATGGCCGAAACCAGCATCGCGAGCATCCCGTTGAGCCCCGCTTGGACGAGGCACCAGCCGAGCACCATGACCGCGATGTTCGGTGCGAACGCGAGGACGAGGAGCCCGGCAGCGGCGACCGCCGCACCGGCCGCCGTCCACGGATGACGGCGGCCGCGGGCGGAACAGGTCCGGTCCGAGAGCAGGCCGACGGCGGGGTTGGCGATCAGCGCGATGACCGCGCCGATTCCGGTGACCAGGCTGAACACGGCCTCTTTGTTGGCCGCGTCCAGAATTTCGGCCTGCTTCGGCAGCAGGACCTGGATGGGCGCGTAGATCCCCAGCCACAGCGCGATGTTCGCGAAGAACAGCAGGCTCATCCACCCCGCGCGGACCCTGGCGACCGGTTCGGCGAGTGCCTCGGGCAGCTCCGTGACCTCACTCATGGCTGATCAGTTTCCGGTACCAGTCGAAGGAATCCTTCGGCGTCCGCTTCTGCGTCTCGTAGTCGATGTGCACCAGGCCGAACCGCGGCTGGTAACCCTTCGACCATTCGAAGTTGTCCATCAGCGACCACACGAAGTACCCGCGGACGTCGACGCCGGCGTCCATCGCCTCCCGGACCGCGACGAGGTGGCTGTCGAGGAAGTCGATGCGCTCCTGATCGTGCACGTGCCCGTCTTCGGCGACGACGTCGTCGAAACTGCAGCCGTTTTCGGTGATGTAGACCGGCGGGAGGTGCTCGCGGTAGCGCTCCTGGAAGCCGACGAGCAGTTCGCGCAACCCATGCGGGACGATCGGGGAATCGTTGGTGGTCAGGGGATATCCCTCGATCGCGCGAAGTTCGAAGGGCAGCGGATTGCCTTCACCGGGCGCGGCGACGCCCTGCGGCTCGTAGTAGTTCACGCCGTAGAAGTCGAGCGGCTGCGCGATGGTGGCCAGATCCTCCGCGAAGCCGGCGGGGAGATGCGGCACGACCTGTTCGGGATAACGGCCCAGCAGCACAGGATCGGCGTACGTCCGGTTGATGAGGGCGTCGATCCATTCGCCGGCGGCCTTGTCCTCCGGTGAATCGGAGGCGGGCCAGATCGGCGAATGGTTGTTGGCCGTGCCGACGCTGCCGGCACCCGCCGCGCGCAGCGCTTGGACGGCGAGACCGTGCGCGAGATTCTGATAGTGCGCGGTGGGCAAGGCGTCGAGCAAGAGGGTCTTGCCGGGGGCGTACTCGCCGATCGCGTATCCGAAGATCGACATGACCATCGGCTCGTTGAGCGGGATCCACATTTTCACCCGATCGGAGAATCGCTCGCCCACGATGGCGGCGTATTCGCCGAACCGCTCTGCGGTGTCACGGGCGAGCCAGCCACCCTTGTCCTCGAGCGCCTGCGGGAGGTCCCAGTGGAAGAGCGTCCCCGCCGGGCGGATACCGGCGGCGCAGACCTCGTCGATGAGTTCGTCGTAGAAGGCGAGGCCTTCCGCGTTGGGCTTTCCGTCGCCGTCGGGCTGGATCCTCGGCCAGGCGAAGGACATCCGGTAGGCGCCGACACCGAGTTCGGCCATCAGCGCGATGTCCTCGGAGTAGCGGTGGTAGTGATCGGCCGCTACCTTTGCGTGCTCAGCCCGCGCGATCTTTCCTTCCGTTTCGGTGAAGGTGTCCCAAATGGACAGTCCCCGGCCACCTTCTCCGGTCGCCCCTTCGATCTGAAAGGCGGAGGTCGAGACACCCCACAGGAATTCGGACGGGAAAGTCGGATTCTCCACCGGCGGCACACCTTTCCTCGGGACACTCGGACCGAACATGAAAAGTTCTCAGATACTATGCCTTCACTCGACCGTGGGGAACCCCGTCGGCACGATAAAGTCGCAGATCAGCGAAGGAGGAGCCCGCGTGTCCGACATCCAGGCCGCTAAACCGCAGACGGAGACGACTCCGCTCCGGCGGCAGCCCGTTCAGCAGCGCAGCGCCAAGCGGGTGGAGCAGATGCTCGACGCCAGCGCCCAGCTGATCGACGAGCTCGGTTACGACGCACTGACGACCACGCTGATCGCGAAGCGCGCCGGTGTGGCCGTCGGGTCGCTGTACCAGTTCTTCCCCGACAAGCGCGCCGTCGTGCAGGCGCTGACGCAGCGCAACCTCGAACGGTTCGTCAGCTCGGTGTCCGAAACGCTCAACCAGCTCGCGCCCGAGCACTGGTGGGACGTGGTGGACTCGATCCTCGACATCTACCTCGACATGCACCGCGAGGTCCCTGGGTTCTCGAAGGTCCACTTCGGCGATGTCGTGGACCGCCAGCTGCTCGACGAGACTCGCGACAACAACGCCGTCATCGTCGACGCGCTCACCGACGTGCTTTCGGCGCGGATCTCGTCACCGCCGGACGACATCCGGTTCGCGCTGACGATCGCCAACGAGACGGCCGACGCGCTGCTGAAGCTCGCGTTCCGCCGTGACCCGCGCGGGGACGAACGGATCGTGGCGGAGGCGAAGTCGGTGGTGAAGGGGTACTTGGCGAGCAAGTTCGGGGAAGCCTGAGTGGGGGCTGAAGGGGCCCTTCACCGCATCTGACTCGGCGAAGGACGCTTTCGTCGCGTCGGACTCGGTGAAGGACGCTTTCAGCCCGTACCTGTCCCTTGTGGACTCGCGACTCGCTGCCTGGACGTCGCGAAGGCCCCCTTTGCGACGTTGAGCGTCGCAAAGGGAGCCTTCGCGACACCGGTGGATCCCCCTGCTCCATTCGTGTCCACCGGCGCCCGGATCCCCTGCCCCAGCAGTCACACAATCCCCACAAGCCACGCCGCCACCCACCCTGACCTGGCTTTACACGGTTATCCACATAACTTGTCCACACCCACCCACAGTTGTGGACAACCGCGCCCCTCACTCCCCCGAAACCCGATTCCCGACACCCCCTCCCGATACGCTGGTGCAGGGCACGCCCCCCAGGGATGGGTGGGGGCACCGAGGGGTCCGTCTTGCAGGGCGACGATGAAGGAATTGGGACGTTGAGTGTCCCGATTCCTTCATCGTCGCGGGTTCGCATCCGTTCGCGAAGCTTGATCACCGGAACACCCCGGGTGTGGAGGTTTTGGGGCGTTCCCGGGGGTCAGCCGAAGTTTTGGTGTTCGCCTCGGTAGGTGGGGACGGTCCGATCGACGCGGTCGCCGATGACGACGTGGTAGTGCGTGAAGCGTTCGGCGAGTTCGCCCGCCTTCGCGTGGCGCATCCAGACGCGGTCGCCGAGCCGCAGGTGGCGGGCGGCTTCGCCGGAGACGGGGGTCTGGACTTCGCCGGCGCCTTCGAAGCCGAGCAGCGAAAGGCCTTCGGGCAGGTACGGGGTCGGGAGTCGCGAAGCCTCCGCTGGGCCCGAAGCGATGTAGCCGCCGGAGAAAAGCGTCGCGACCTTCGGCGCGGGGCGCCGGACCACGGGGAGCGCGAACATCGCGGCCGGTCGCGGCGAGAAGTGCGCGTAGCCGTCGAAGAGGGTGGGGCCGATGAGGCCGGAACCCGCCGCGATTTCGGTGACGGCGGCTTCGGCGCCAGTCGATTCGACGCTGCCGCTGCCGCCGCCGTTGACGAACTCCAGCTCCGTCAGCGCCCGCACCGCCCGCACGGCGGCCGCGCGGCGCTTCGCGATTTCCACAATGGACTTCCGCTGCATCCAGCCGACGATCGAGTTCTTGACGCCACTGCCCGCGGCATCGCCGAGACCGGCGATCTGGCCTTCGTACGCCATCATCCCGACGAGCCGGAAACCCTTGCGGGACAAGATGGTTCGCGCCAGATCCGCGGCCTGCCTCGGGCTGAACACCGGTGAGCGCCTGGTGCCGACGTGCACCCCGGGCAACGGCCGCCACGAGGCGTCGAGTTCGAGACAGACCCGGATCTCGGGGTGGTCCCGGCCGAGCGCGGCGTCGACCAGATCGAGATGTTCGGGTGAGTCGACCATGATCGAGATCGCCGCCCGCGCCTGGTCGTTCGCCGCCAGCCGTCGCAGCGCGCCGTGGTCGGCGGTCGGGTAGGCGACGACGATGTCATCGGTCGTCCCCTGCTCGACATGCCAGACGGCTTCGGCGAGCGAGTAGCACATGAGGCCCTCGAAGCCGGGCCGCGCGAGCACCCGGTCGAGCAGGTACCGGCAACGGACCGACTTGCTGACCACGCGGATCGGTTTGCCGCCCGCCCGCCGCAGCAGGTCGGCGCCGTTCGCGTCGAAAGCATCCAAGTCGACAACCGCGAACGGAGGATCCAGGTCCTTCGTCGCCAAGTCGTACACCGTCGCACTGGTCACCCGAACTAAGGTACGACAGAAGGGCTTGAAACGCGAATACTATTCACTTACTGTTTCGGCACTCACAAGAACACCACGGGTTAGGTGGGCGCATGACACGGTGGAGCAACTGGGCCGGCACCGCGACGGCGTCGCCGCTGCGGGTGCATCGGCCGCGCGACACGAACGAGATCGCCACCGCGATCGGCCGGACGGTCGCCGACGGACGGCGCCTGCGCCCACTGGGCAGCGGCCACTCGTTCACCGCGATCGCCGCGGCGAACTCGGACGCCATGGACCTGACCGGCTGGACCGGTATCGCCTCCGCCGACGTCGCGAACGGCCTGGTCACGGTCCGCTCGGGCACCACGCTCAAGCAGCTCAACGCCGAACTCGACACGCTGGGGCTGGCGATGACCAACCTCGGCGACATCGACGCGCAGACCGTCGCGGGCGCGATCTCCACCGGCACCCACGGCACCGGCGCCCGGCTCGGCGGCATCGCCACGCAGATCGCGGGGCTCGAACTCGTCCTCGCCGACGGCACCGTGGTCACCTGTTCGGCGGATGAGCGCCCCGACCTGTTCGCCGCCGCGCGAGTCGGCCTCGGCGCGCTCGGCGTCATCAGCACCGTCACCCTGCAGTGTGAACCGTCATTCCTGCTGTCCGCGCAGGAACGGCCGGAACCCCTCGAACAGGTTCTCGAAGGTTTCGACCAGTTCGCCGACGAGAACGACCACTTCGAGTTCTACTGGTTCCCCTACGGCAAGAACGCCCTGGTCAAGCGCAACAACCGGCTTCCGGCGGGCAGCGAGCGCCGCCCGCTGACCAAGCTGAAGGAATTCGTCGACTACGAGCTGACCGAGAACCTCGCGTTCGGCGGGCTGTGCCGCCTCGGCCGCGCCGTGCCGAAACTCGTCCAGCCGCTCGGCAGGTTCGCCTCGAACATCCTCTCCGCCCGCGAGTACAGCGACCTGTCGCATCGCGTCTTCGTGACCCATCGCGGGGTGCGGTTCGTCGAGTCGGAGTTCGCGATCCCCCGCGAGTCGCTGCTCGACGTCTTCGCCGAACTCCGTGCCCTGGTACCGAAGCTGGAGAACCCGGTCGCGTTCCCGGTCGAGGTTCGGGTCGCCGCCGCGGACGACATCTGGCTCTCCACCGCGAACGGCCGCGACTCCGCCTACATCGCGATCCACCAGTTCGTCGGCATGCCCTACCGCGAGTACTTCGCCGGGTTCGCGTCGATCGTCGGCGAGGTCGGCGGCCGCCCGCACTGGGGCAAGATGCACGACCTCGACTCCTCGATCCTCCGCTCGCGTTATCCGCGGTTCGACGACTTCACGCGGATCCGCAAGGAGGTGGACCCGGCCGGGGTCTTCGCGAACACCTACCTCGACCGGGTTCTCGGCACCGTTTAGGCCGTTTCGAACAACGCGCTGACCGACTCGCCGTTGTGGATCCGCCGCATCGCCTCCGCCAGCGCGGGCGCGATCGACAGGACCCGCAGCTTCGGGCTCTGCTCCTCCGGCGGGATCGGCACCGTGTTCGTGCAGACGACCTCCAGCACGTCCGGCTGGCTGCCGATCCGCTCGAGCGCGCCGCTGGAGAACAGCCCGTGCGTGCACGCGACGCGGATCGAGCGCGGCTTCAGTTCCCGCAGCTTGGTGAGCAGTTCGAGCACCGTGCTGCCCTTGGCGATCTCGTCGTCGAGGACGATCACGTCGCGACCGGTGATCTCCCCGATCACCGAGCTGATCTCGACCCTGTCGTCGGCGAAACGCTGTTTCGCGCCGGCGGCGACCTGAACCCCGAGCAGCCGGGCGAAATGCGCGGCCTCCTTGGCGTTGCCGAGATCCGGCGAGACCACGGTGGTCGCGGAGAGGTCGTACTGCCGGAAGTGCTTCGCCAGTTCCTGCAAGGCGTGCAGGTGGTCGACAGGCACACTGAAGAATCCGTGCACCTGCGGCGAATGCAGCGTCATCGCGAGGACGCGATCGGCACCGGCTGTCGCCATCAGGTCGGCGACGAGACGGCCGCCGATCGAGATCCGCGGCGCGTCCTTCTTGTCCGAGCGGGCGTACGAATAGTGCGGCATGACGACGGTGATCCGCTTCGCCGACGCGCCCCGCGCGGCGTCCAGCATCAGCAGCAGTTCGACGAGATGCTCCTGCACCGGCCGCACCAGCGGCTGGATCAGGAAGACGTCACGCTCGCGGCAGTTCGCCTGGAGCTGGACTTCGAGGCAGTCGTTGGCGAACCGCTGAACCCGCACGGGATGGAGCGGGACGCCCAGATGAGTACAGATCTCTTCGGCGAGCTCGGGATGTGCGCTACCGCTGAAAACCGCGATGTCCTCGCGCAAGGACCTACTCCGTTCACTTAACTGACGGATTACGTCCACACACTAGCCACGACCGGCGGTTTCACAGAGCGGAAACGGCCTGATCGATAGCAGTATCACCCGAGATCGCTTCGAGGACCCGGCCCGCCGTCGACGGGTTGTCGAGCAGCGCGACGAGGATCGCGGCGACGTCCTGACGCGGAATCGGCCCGCGCCCGGTCGCTTCGGCGATCAGGACCTTGCCGGTGCCTTCGTCGTTGGTGAGCTGCCCCGGCCGCAGGATCGTCCAATCGAGATCGCGGGCGCGCAGATCGTCCTCGGCGGCCTTCTTGGCCTTGAGGTAGATCCGGAAATCGTCCGGGACGTCCGCGGTCTCCCATTTGTCGGCCCCCATGGAGCCGACCTGGATGTGCCGCCGCGTGCCGGCCTGTTCCGCGGCCGCTGCGAAGAGTTCCGCGGCGGCTCTGTCCACAGTGTCCTTACGGGCCGTACCGCTGCCGGGCCCGGCGCCCGCCGCGAAGATCGCGGCGTCGGCGCCGTCGAGCACCTTGGCCACGGCGTCCACATCGGACTTTTCCAGATCGAGGACGACGGCTTCGGCACCGGCCGCCTCGAGATCGGCGACGTGATCGGGATTACGCACGATCCCCACCGCCTGATCACCGCGCGCGGCGAGGAGTTTCTCCAGTTTCAGGGCGATCTGTCCGTGTCCACCCGCAATGACGACCCGCATGGGACCGACAGTAGCCGGTTCAGTCCACTTCGGCAGGGAGCTCGGTGCCGCGCAGCAGCTGGTCGTAGACGATCTCGTTGACCAGGCGCGAGACCGGGTCCTCGTCCAGGATCATGCGCTCGTTGTGGCCCTCGAGGTCGAGGTCGGTGACGCCGTTGGGATCGGCGGTGGCGATGGCGAGCCCATAGGCGCGGGCACGCGGCAGGCAGTTGCCGACGTAGTCCTCGGTCAGTACGGCTGGCGATGGGAGCACCATCGCGGCCTCGCCGTAGCGTGCGAACGGGACCGCGGAGGCCATCGCGGTGCGCCAGTGCCGGGCGACCGCGAGGACGCCGATGATCTCGGCGGCCGGCGCGGGTGCGGTCGCGGCCAGCTCTGGCCATGTCCAGGTGTCGACGGTGGCGCGATCGACGACGGGACCCATGCCCATCGCGATGCGCTCCGCGTGCACGTCGGTGCGGAGCCGGGCGACCACGCAGATCTTGCGGCCGAGCACGGTGGTCTCCGGCAAGACGATGCCGTTCCAGCCGAGCAGGGCCGCCGCCTTGCGCGAAAGCTCCTCGACGCTCGCGGGCAGTTCGATCGGCGGCACCACCCGGCTCGGCAGTGACCGGCTGCGCTTCGCGCCACCGGCGACCGTCGAGCTCTCCATGTTCGGTGTAGCCGCCACGTTCCGCCTCCTTCGAACCTGGTTTCCCTAAGGCTCTTCATCCCC
The DNA here is from genome assembly GCF_000478275.1 of Amycolatopsis orientalis DSM 40040 = KCTC 9412. Classification (GTDB taxonomy): domain Bacteria; phylum Actinomycetota; class Actinomycetes; order Mycobacteriales; family Pseudonocardiaceae; genus Amycolatopsis; species Amycolatopsis orientalis. Next base: position 149,205 of record NZ_ASJB01000051.1, on the reverse strand, counting down.
GTGCCACCTCGGTGGAAGCGGCACATGACCTGTCTAACAGGGCCGGAAGGCGGCGGCGCCGGACAACGGGAGTGGCTGCGATCGGCGGCGCCTTGCGATCGGTGACCGGTCGGTAGGCGGTCATCGGACTTCAGTCCGACCGTGCCGCCAACCGAGTGAGAGCGAGGTAAGTGGTGTTACCCGGCGTCTCCGAACGGTCACAGGGATGAACGGGCCGCCACCGAACAGTGGCGTGGCAACCGAAGTAGGGCACTAGTCCATTCAGCCCAGTGAATAGTCATTCCACAGTGGACCATCGCAGGTCAGGGTCAGGAGACGGTCGCGGTCCGGAGGAGTTCTTCGACGCCCGGGGTGCGCCATTCGTCCATCACCACGATTTGCCTGTCCGCAAGGAACCAGATCCGTTGGGTCACCTGCGCGTCGCCGCTTCCGCCCGTCTGTCCACGAGGAACACACTGGATCGTCCACTCCTCGTAGGTCGCCGTCGTCCCGCCCACCGGTGCGGTGGCGGAAGTCGTCTGGACGGCGTCACCCTCTTGGCGGAGGTCCTTGCGGCCGGCGGCGTTGCACGCCCGGCCGCCCGCGCTGCGCCGGTAGAAACCGCCGGGCCGGTAGGGCGGTTGCTCGGCCGACTGCTCGGTGTTGTCCGTGACCAGGAAGTACTTGCAGTTGAAGTACTTCTTCGGGTCCGGGCAGCCCGCGCCGACGATCACCTTCTCCAGTCCCTGCGACACGGCGGTCCAGCCGTCGGGCAGGTGCAGGGTCAGGGCGCCGACCTTGACGTCGGTGGTGGCTCCCGGCGCGGGCGCCGTCGTCGACGGGCCCTTGACGGTCTTGCCGCCGGTCAGCCCCGCGACGAGCTCGGGGTTCAACAGGTCGGCCAGTTTGTCGTAGGGCAGTTTCATGGTCTGGACGCCGCAGGCGGTCTCGAAACCGAGGCGGTTGTAGTTGATGGTGAGTTCGACCTCGGCGGGGGTGAAGGTCGGGAACACCTTGCGTTCCCCCGGTCCGGCCAGGTCGGCCGGTTTGATCGGCGTCCAGGTGGTGAGCGCGCAGCCCTGGTCGTGGTCCGGCCAGAGACGATCGCTGAGGGCCAGCATGCCCTGGTCCGTGAACATCCCGGGGCGGAACAGGTCCGCGGACGGGACCGCGGTCCCGCTCTTGAGGTCGATCAGCACGGCGGAGCGGCCCATGTTCCACGTCGAGTGCGGAGCGTTGTCGAGGCCGTGTTCGTAGCGGACGGAGAGGTAGCGCTCGTTCTGCATCCGCACGTCGGCGGTGGTGTTGAGGGCGTACGGCCCGCCACCGTGTTCGGCTCGCAGCCGCGCGGCACCCGGTCCGGTCTCGCGGTTCCATTCGTCGATCGGCGCGGTCAGCGCGTCGTTGACCCGCTTCGACCAGGCTTGGTCGGGCCCACCGGTCACCTCCGGGAACTGCCCGCGGAACGGGAGGTCGGTGCCGGGCACGGTCCCGGTCCGCGTCTTCATGGCGACCTTGAGCGCGACGGCCTGCTGGGTGGTCGGCGGCGCCTGCGGCGGCGGGGTGCTCGCGTCGGAGAAGACGACCACCGAGCCGACCACCGCGGCCGTCGCCGCGACGACACCGATGGCGATCTTCAGCCCGGCCGCGATCCCGCCGGTCGACGCGGCCACCGCACCCGTTCCGGCGGCGGCGACACCGGGCGCGGCCGCCGTCCCGGCGCCGAGCAGGGCCAACGGCGTCACCGCGGCGAGGACGCCCGTCGCCTTCGCGAGCCGTGACCAGCCCTTGCGCTCCCAGTCATCGCCGTAACCCGCACGGGCGACGCGTTCCAGTTCGCCGACGAAGGTGAGCGCGTCGGCGGGCCGTTTCGACGGATCCTTCGCCATCCCCAGTGCGACGATCTCGTGCACCGGTTCCGGGGCCTCGCCGAACGGGATCGGCGCGTGTTCGTGCAGCGTGCGGAGTACTTCGGTGTCCTCGGCCTGGTACGGCCGGTGTCCGGCGACGCACTGGAAGAACACGCAGGTCGCGGCGTAGACGTCGGTGGCGGGCGTGGCCTGTCCGCCCGCCCACTGCTCGGGTGCCATGTACGCGGGCGTGCCGACGGACGGGCCGCGTTCGCCCGCCAGGACGGCCGTGCCGAAGTCGACCAATTTGCTCTCGCCGGTGTCGGCGACGAGGACGTTGGCCGGTTTGTAGTCCCGATGGACGACGTTGACCGAGTGCGCCGCGGCCAGGCCGAGTAGCGAGCCCTTCAGTACCGCCAGGGCGGCTTCGGGTTCGAGAGCACCTTCGGCCATCAGGACCGAACGCAACGAGACGCCGTTGATCGCTTCCATCACGATCGCCGCGCCCTGCGGCGTCTCGAAGAACTCGTACAGCCGGACGACGTGCGGGCTCGACACCCGGTGCAGCGCCAGCGCCTCCTGCCGGAACGCGCCCAGGTACGCGGGGTCCGTGGCGAAGCGGGAGAAGAGGTACTTGATCGCGACGACATGGCCGGTGTTGTCCTGACGGGCCAGGACCACGCGGCCGAAGGTGCCCGTCCCGAGCTGCTCCAGCTCGGTGAAGCCGGGCAGTCTCCACTCGTCGCTCACGTCTTGAGTGTTCACTGCCACCGTGCCTCTTCCAGAATCTTGTCGAGTCCCGGAGTGTTCCATTCGTCGACGATCACGAGCTGCGTCTTCGGCAGGAACCACACCCGCTGGGTGACCGTCCCGCCGCCGGAACAGGTGAGCCGCCATTCCTCGTAGGCGGCCCGTTTCGTCCCGATCGGCCGGAGCTCCTTCTTCTGTAAGACGGGCGAACCCTGCGTTTCGTTAGGCGCCCCGATGGAAAGACACGGCCGCGGACCGAGCGAACGGTTGTAGGGCTTGCCCGGTTCGTACGCCGGAGTGGCCGGCTCGACCCGCGAGTTGTCGCTGAACAGGACGCCCGCGCAGTGGAACGGCTGCATCCCGGTGTTCGTGCACTGGTCGGCGGTCACCAGATAGCGCTCGATGGGCGCGCTGGAGAGCAGCCACCAGCTCTCCGGCGTGGTGATGGTGAACGCGCCGACGTTGTCCTCTTTGGTCCGTTTGCCCTGCGTGGCGCCGTTCGTGAGGCCGAGCAGGTTCATGACCGTCGGGCTCATCAGGTCGCGCAGACGGTCGTATTCGGTGGTGACCTCCGTCGGATCGCAGGCGCGCGGAAAGCCGAGTGCGGAGCCGTAGACGTAGAACCGCATCCCGTTCGCGGCGGGCGCCGCCTGCACGATGGAGTCGTAGTCGAAGGTGTAGCGCTGCGACAGCGACGTCGCCGGGAGATGCTCGGTGGAGCTCCGGGAGCCGGTGAGGCAGTCGCCGGGCTTCGCCGAATCGAGGAGGCGGTCTTCGAGCATCTGCATCCGCGAGGAGGTGCCGTCGACGTTGTCGAAGAGATGCGCGGAGGAGATCTGCTCCCCCTTCGTGAGGTCGATGACGACCGGGCGGATGCTGAACCCGCCGTGGTTTCCGAACTGGATGGAGTCGATCGAGCGCTTGTAGACGACCGAGAGCAGTTTGTCGTCTCGGCGGAGAACCTCGGCCTCGGTCTTCATGTGCGGGATGTCGCCGTCGGGTTCGCGCTGCGGCTGGTAACTGTCGGGCCAGAAGTTCTCGAGCCAGCCGTCGATGGGCGCCATCAGCGCCTTGTTGACCCGCTCCTCGGCGGCCTTGTCCTTCAGCCCGCTGATCCGGACGTACTTGCCGTTGTAGTCGTAGCCGTCGAGCTTCTCGGTGCGGGTGAGCAGGTCGACCTGCATCGCGGCGACCGTCGCGGTCTGTGGTGGCGCCGACGCCTGGTCGTCGCTGTTGACGTTGATCACCACGACCGTGCCGACCGCGGCCGCGGTGACGGCGGCGACCGCGGCGGTCACCTTGAGCCCGAGCGCGATCCCGCCACCCGTGGTCGCCGCGACGCCGCCCGCCGCGCCGCCCGCGATGACCGGCGCCGCGGCGGTTCCGGCCCCGAGCAGGGCCAGCGGGGACAGCGCGACCAGGACACCGGCGCCCTTGGCGAGCCAGTGCCAGCCGTTGCGCTCCCAGTCGTCGCCGTACGCCTTCCGTGCGGACGACTCCAGTTCGACGACGAACTCCGCCGCGCCCGACGGCCGCTGGGCGACGTCCTTCGCCATACCGCGCGCGATGAGGTCGCGGACCGGTTCGGGGACCTCGCCGAACGGGATCGGCGCGTATTCGTGCAGCGTGCGGAGCACTTCGGTCTGTTCGGCCTCGTACGGCCGGTGTCCGGCGACGCACTGGAAGAACACGCAGGTCGCGGCGTAGACGTCGGTGGCGGGCGTGGCGACGCCGCCCGCCCACTGCTCGGGCGCCATGTACGCGGGCGTGCCCGCGGCGACGCCGGTCTCCCCCGAGAGCACGGCGATGCCGAAGTCGACGAGTTTGCTTTGTCCTTCCGGGGTGACCAGGACGTTGGCCGGTTTGTAGTCGCGGTGGACGGTGCCCGCGGCGTGCGCGCCGGCGAGGCCGAGCAGCGAACCCTTGAGGATGGCCAAGGCGGCTTCGGGTTCGAGCTTCTCCTGGCGGCTCAGGATCTCTTTCAGGGAGACTCCGTGAACGGCTTCCATGATGATGGCGGCACCCTGTGGGGTCTCCACGAACTGGTGCAGACGGGCGATATGGGGACCCGAAACGCGGCTCAGGATCTGGGCCTCATGGCGGAATTCCGCCAGGCGTTGAGGGTCGGCCGCGAACCTCGTGTACAGGTATTTGATGGCCACGACCTGGGCCGATTCCTCGTGCCGCGCCAGCACGACACGTCCGAAACCACCCTCGCCCAGTGATCCCAGCTCGGTGAAACCCGGCAAGGCCCAGTCGTCCACAGCACCTCCGCGATTCCCGATCGTGTCCCCTTGGAGGTGAGCTGCGCCGCAGCGGTTCCCCGCCTTCCGGGTTTAGGGTTACTCGTCGGTCACTTAGCCCGTTGCGATGGAGGAACGATGCGTTCGCCGAAGGATTTCTTCGCCCCGCTCGCGGTGGGGGCGCCGGAACCGCTCCGCCAGATCCCCGTGCCTCCTTCGCGGATGATCCACTTCTTCGACCCCAGCAACGAGAAGATGGCCGCCAAGGTCCCCGATCTTGCCAAGAAGGTCGACGTCCTGCTCGGGAACCTCGAGGACGCGGTGCGCGCCGACCGCAAGGAGGCCGCGCGGAACGGGCTCGTCTCCATCGCGAAGGCGAACGACTTCGGCAAGACGCAGCTGTGGACCCGCGTCAACAGTCTCGACTCGCCGTGGGTGCTCGACGATCTGATCACACTGGTCACCGAGATCGGCGACAAGCTCGACGTCATCATGGTGCCGAAGGTCGAAGGCGCGCAGGACATCCACTACGTCGACAGGCTGCTCGCCCAGCTCGAAGCACGGGCGGGGTGGGCGAAACCGCTGCTGGTGCACGCGATCCTGGAGACGGCCAGCGGCGTCGCGAACGTCGAGGAGATCGCCGGCGCGAGCCCCCGGATGCAGGGCATCTCGCTCGGCCCGGCCGACCTCGCCGCCAGCCGCCGGATGAAGACCACCCGGGTGGGTGGTGGGCATCCCGGTTACCTGGTGCGCACGGACCCGACCGGTGAAGACCTGAACGAGGGACGCACGACGTATCAGCAGGACCTCTGGCATTACACCGTCGCGCGGATGGTGGACGCCTGCGCGGCGAACGGGATCCTGCCGTACTACGGGCCGTTCGGCGACATCCGCGACGTCGTGGCCTGCGAAGACCAGTTCCGCAACGCGTTCCTGCTCGGCTGCGTGGGTGCCTGGAGCCTGCACCCGGTGCAGATCGACATCGCCAAGAAGGTGTTTTCGCCGTCCCCCGAGGACGTGGCCTGGGCGCGGCGCGTGATCGCCGCGATGGGTGACGGCACCGGCGCCGTGATGATCGACGGGAAGATGCAGGACGACGCCTCGGTGAAGCAGTGCCGTGTGGTCGCCGAACTCGCCGACGCCCTCGCCGCCGACGACCCCGAACTCGCCTCCGCGTACGACGCGGCCAGTAAGGAGACTTCCGCATGAACCCCCGGCGTTCCGTTCTCTACATGCCCGGCGCGAACGAAAGAGCGCTGGAAAAGGCCAAGGCGCTCGACGCGGACGGGCTCATCCTCGACCTCGAAGACGCCGTCGCGCCCGACGCGAAGGAAGCCGCACGTGAACGCGTTTGCGCGGCCGCGGCGTCGAAGGAGTACGGCTCGCGCGAGGTGACCATCCGCGTCAACGGGCTCGACACGGAGTGGCACGACGCCGACCTCCGGGCCGCCGCGCAGGCCGGACCGGCCGCGATCGTGGTGCCGAAGGTGAACTCCGCCGCCGAGGTGCACAACATCGAGCGCGCGCTGGAACTCGGCGGCGCCCCCGACCACACGAAGATCTGGGCGATGGTCGAAACCCCGGTCGCGATGCTGCACGCCGAGGAGATCGCGGCGGCGTCCGAGCGGCTGACCGTGCTGGTCATGGGCACGAACGACCTGGCGAAGGAACTGCACGCCGAGTTCGTCCCCGGCCGCGCGCCGCTGCTCGGCGGGCTTTCGCTGGCGCTGCTGGCCGCGCGCGCGACCGGCAAGGCGATCCTCGACGGCGTCTACAACGACGTGAAGGACATCGAGGGCTTCGAGGCGGAATGCCTGCAGGGACGCCAGTTCGGCTTCGACGGCAAGACGCTGATCCACCCGAGCCAGCTGGAGCCGTGCAACCGGATCTTCGCGCCGTCCGACGAGGAGATCGAGCGGTCGCGGAAGATCATCTCGGCGTTCGAGGAGGCTCAGGCGGCCGGGCAGGGCGTCGTGACCGTGGACGGGCGGATGATCGAGAACCTGCACGTGGAGAACGCGCGGCGGATCCTGACGCTGGCCGAGGCGATCGGCCGCTGACGCATTTGGTCCTCTGGATGCGGTCGTTGCGTGGGCAAGTACCGTCTCCAGAGGACGAAATGCGGGTGGTCAGGGGCCCGGACGAGTGAATCGTCAACTTTCGCAGACGATTGCCTAAGCTGTGCGCATGACCCGACAGCGGCTGACGTCGATCGAGATCGAGGGGTTCACCTCGATCCGTTCGGCGCGTGTCGAACTGGGCGCGATGAACGTGCTCATCGGCGCGAACGGCGCGGGCAAGAGCAACTTCGTCCAGGCCTTCGAGCTGTTGGGCAGGATCAGCGAAGATCTGCTGAACCTGTTCGTGGGACGCAACGGCGGTGCGTCGGCGCTGATCAACGACGCCGCCGACACCCTGCGGATCAGCCTCAAACTGGAGGCACCGCCCAACAGCTACCAGGCCCATCTGGCGGCGGCACCGGGCGAAGAACTGATCTTCGACGACGAAGTCATCTCGTACCACGGCCCCGGCCACGAACAGCCCTGGACGAGGTCGATCGGACGCGGACATCGGGAAAGCCGCCTCAACGACGTCGTCGAAGAGCGCGGGAGCAACTCGGTGGCTTCGCACATCACCGAACTGCTTCAAGGCTGCCGGGTCTATCACTTCCACGACACGAGCGTCGATGCTCCGGTGAAACGGCTGGCTCCGACCGCGGACAACCTCGCGTTGCGCGCGGACGCGGGGAACATCGCCGCGGTGCTGCTGCGGCTCCGGGACAGCGAAGACCGGGCCGACAAGGTCGCGTATCGCCGGATCGTCGGCGCGATTCGCCTCGTCGCCCCGTTCTTCCGCGACTTCGTCCTCCAGCCGGACAGCACCGACCGCATTTTGCTTCGCTGGCAGCGGCAGAATTCCGAAACCGTCTTCTCGGCGAACCAGATGTCCGACGGAACCCTGCGTTTCGTCTGTCTGGTCACGTTGTTGTTCCAGCCGGAACTTCCCGCGCTCGTCGTGCTCGACGAACCGGAACTCGGTCTGCACCCGTTCGCCATCGTCCAGCTCGCGGACATGCTTCGGGTCGCTTCAACGCGCAGTCAGGTCTTGATCGCGACCCAGTCGGTGACCTTGATGAACCAGTTCTCCGCAGATGATCTGATCATCGTCGAGCAGCGGAACGGCGACTCCGTCTTCACCCGGCCCAACAAGGTCGCGCTGGAAACCTGGCTCGACGAGTACTCACTCGGCGAACTCTGGGAGAAGAACATCATCGGCGGTCAGCCGGGATCGCTGGGCAGCGTTCTCGATGCCTGATCAGAAGCGCCTGCACCTGTTGGTGGAAGGCCAGACCGAGGCGACCGTCGTCCGTGACCTGCTTTCCGGGCACCTTCAGCGTCAGGGCTGGTTCGTCACCTACTCGACGGTCCGCACTCAGACGTCGTCCGTCACCTACCGTGGCGGCGTCACATCGTGGCCGAAACTGTACCGGGAGATCAAAGAACTTCTAGCCAGTCCAAGGCTGACAGTGCTGACGACACTGTTCGACTACTACGGCTTTCCTTCCGACGCGCCGGGGATGGCGACTCGTCCGGCCGGTGGCGCCACCGGCAAGGTCGAGCACGTCGAAGAGGCGCTGCGAACAGCGGTGGGCGATCACCGCTTCGTGCCTCATCTCGTCCAGCACGAACTGGAGTCCTGGGTGTTCGCCGCAAGGAACCAACTCGCGTTCCTTCGCGACGATCCCGCGGTCGCCGAGCGGCTCGAACAGGACTGTGCCGCGGCCGGTGGGCCGGAACTCGTCAACGACGACCCGAAGAACGCGCCTTCGAAGCGCCTGGCCCGATACTGCCCTGGTTACGTGAAAACCCTCGAAGGGCCGCTGGCGATCGGCGACCTGGGCATCGAAGGCCTTCAAGCCCAGTGCCCGCACTTCGCCGGCTGGTTAGGGAAGCTCAGCGCCCCCATCGACTAGCAGCCACTTGAGTCTGGGACCGGCATCAGCCGCTGCGCATGCGGGTCCCATTTCTGACTACAGAACAGTTGCCGGAACGGCCAGGTTTTGCTTCACTTGCATCTGGCCAAACCGGGGGAGCCCATGAACGGATGGACCATCGCCCTCATCATCTATGTCCTTGCCTCGACAGGGAGCTTTGCGCCGGTCGCACGAATTCTTCTGAAAGACGTAGAGCTTCATCCAGGCGGGCCGTCATTCGATGATTCACCACACTTTTCCGATGATGCCAAAGTCCGACTTCAGCAACATTACGACCGGATGCACGGCGCCTTATCCTACTGGAAGTCACAGACCGCAAAACATAAGGCGTTCTATAATTACTGCCTTATCTGGATTACGCTAGCAACCGCTTCAGTTCCATTTCTGGCACAAGCCATAACCGGCGACCCTCAGTCGAAATGGCTGGTCACAACCATTGGAGCACATGCCGCAATCCTTCTGGCGTTTTCCCGGGCGTTCCGCGTCGAGAACAATTTCAAGGCTTTCCGACATGGCGAATCAGAGTTCTATGATCTTCGCAGGCGCCTACTGGACCGACCGGCCTTATTCGGCAAAACCGAAGCAGAACAACTCGACTCGTACTTCGAGCAGGTCGAGGTGATCCGACGGTCGATACGTGTCTCCGAAACCGATAATTTTCCGTCGATTGAAGACATCACGCCGGTGCGCCACGCCAACGGCGACTCGTCAACGCCACCGACACCACCCGGCGCCTGACCGAGGCTGCGCGGTCATTGTGATCATCGCGGCGTGTGAAGGCGTGTGAAGAAGCGCAGGCGGCCCAACAGGGATAGGGCGTCGTGACCGTGGACGGGCGGATGATCGAGAACCTGCACGTGGAGAACGCGCGGCGGATCCTGGCACTGGCCGAGGCGATCGGCCGCTGACGCGTTTCGTCCTCTGGATGCGGTCGTTGCGTGGGCAAGTACCGTCTCCAGAGGACGAAATGCGGGTGGTCAGGGGCGAGGGAGCGGGCGTCAGGGCCAGGGGCGGGGTGTGGGGCGAAGGGTTTCGTAGGCGGCAGCGACGCGAAGGACGTCGAGGTCGGCGAAGCGGCGGCCGCTGATCTGGAGGCCGATGGGCTGGTCGTCGCTCGTGTAGCCGCAGTTGATCGAGACCGCGGGCTGGCCGGACATGTTGTACGGCACGGTGAACGCGATGTGCTCGAAAGGCCGCCGAGGGTCGTTGGTCGGCGAAGGCCACTCCGCGGGCGGAGCCGAGACAGGGCAGGTCGGCGACAGGACGACGTCGAAGCGTTCGGTCGCGCGCAAGGTCGCGACGGCGATGGTGTCGATCTGCGCGAAGCCGCGATAGGCGTCGACGCCGTTGACGTCGGCGCCGCCCGCGGCCCAGTCGGCGATGTACGGCAGGACCTTCGCGCGGCGCTCCTCAGGGAGCGCGGACATGTCCGACCAGGCGCGGACACGCCAGAAGGTGTCGAGCCCGTCGAGCATCTCTCGCCGCAGGAACGGCGAAACCGGCTCGACCACGGCACCCGCCGCCTCGAACGCCCGCGCGGCGCCGGTGACGGCCGCGAGGATCTCGGGTGACACCGGGAGACCGACGCCGGGATCGAGGTGCAGCCCGATCCGCAGCCCCTTGACCTCGCTGGACAGCGACTCCCAGTCCAGCGACGACGGCGGCAGCGAAAGGTGGTCGCGACCATCCACACCGGACAGAACGCTCATCAGCAGCGCGGTGTCGGCGACGGTGCGCGTCATCGGCCCGGCGACCCGGCCGAGGAACGGCGGATCCACCGGAACCCGGCCGAAACTCGGCTTCAGCCCCACCAGACCGCACCAGCCGGCGGGCAGCCGGATCGAGCCGCCGATGTCCGTGCCGACGTGCAGTGGGCCGTAACCGGCGGCGGCCGCCGCACCGGCTCCGGCGCTGGAGCCGCCGGGCGTGCGCGCGAGATCCCACGGATTCCGCGACGCGGTGTGGAAACTCGACAGCCCGGACGTCAGCATCCCGTAATCCGGCATGGTCGTCTTGGCCAGCAGGACACCGCCGGACTCACGCACGCGGGCGGCCGCCGGGGCGTCTTCGGACGCGGGCGGGAGCGCGGTCGCGGCCGTGCCGAGCGGGACCGGCGTGCCTCGGGTCGCGATGTTCTCCTTGAGCGTCAAGGGAACGCCGTCGATCGGGCCGAGCGGTTCCCCGGCGTGCCAGCGGCTCTCGGATGACTTCGCGTCTTCACGCGCGCCGCTCGGGTCGTACGCGTAGAGCGCGTGCAGCTCGGGTTCGCGCGCCTCGACGCGAGCGAGGACCGCTTCGGTGACTTCGACCGGCGAAAGCGTCCCGGCGCGGTAGTGCGCGACCAGTTCGACGGCGGTCAGATCAGGCAACTCCGGCACAGCGGCCTCCTCACGTCGCGGGCGGTTCGAAGCGGCCGTCGACCGCGGTCCAGCCGCCGTCGACCGCCATGACGGAGCCGGTCACGAACGACGACGCGTCCGAGGCGAGGTACACGACGGCGCCGGCGAGTTCATCCGGACGCGCCCAGCGGCCGAGCGCGCCCTTGGTCGCGTAGGCGTCGTACCAGTCCGGATTCGCTTTGATCTGCGCGGTCAGCGGCGTTTCGACGACGCCGGGCGCGATCGCGTTCACCCGCACCCCGGCCGGGCCGAACTCGGCCGCGGCCGTGCGGAAGAGCTGCACCAGACCGGCTTTCGTCGCCGCGTACGGGCCCTGACCAGGCTCGACGGTGGTGCCGCGGATCGAGGAGAACCCGATGATGCTGCCCCGCCCGCGGTCGACCATCCCGGCGCCGAACGCGCGGACGACCTCGAACGTCGCGCCGAGGTTCAGCGCGAGCACCCGGTCGAATTCCTCGCGCGTGTACTCCAGCAGTCGTTTGCGCACGTTGGTCGCGGCGGTCAGCACGACGACGTCGATCTCGCCGAGTTCAGCGGCGGCACGTGCGGCGGCCCCCTCCGAGAGCAGGTCGATCTCATACGCCTCGCCCGCGCCGGTTTCCTTGGCGGCGGCGACATCGCGGTCGGCGACGATCACCTCGGCCCCGTGCGCGGCCAGCGCCCGCGCGGCCTCGCGGCCGATCCCGCTGCCGCCGCCGAGGACGACGGCTCGCTTTCCGTCGAGACGGAACAGGTTCTCATAAGTCACGGCCGCAGCACCGCCATCCTCGTCACGGTCAGTTCTTCGACCGCGAACCGCGGCCCTTCCCGCCCGATCCCGGAGTCCTTCACCCCGCCGTACGGCATGGTGTCGGACCGGAAACCTGGCACCTCGTTGACCACCACACCGCCGACCTCGAGTTCGTCGAGCGCGCGGAACGCCGTCTTCAACGACGTGCTGAACACCGAGGCGTGCAGCCCGTAGCGCGACGCGTTGACCGCGTCGAAGGCTTCGTCCACAGAGGACACAGTCCGAATGCAGACCACCGGGCCGAAGATCTCTTCGTCCCAGCATTCGAGGCCGTCGGGCACGTCGAGCAGCACCGCCGGGCGCAGGACCGCGCCGTCCACCCCGCCGCCGACCAGCCGCGCACCGGCCGAAGTCGCTTTGTCGACCCACTCCTGGACGCGTCGCGTGGAACCCGCGTCGATCAGCGCCGACACCCGCGTCTTGTCGTCGCGAGGGTCACCGGCGACGACCTCGCCGAGCCGCGCCAGCAGCCGTTCGGTGAACTCCTGGGCGACGGCTTCCACGACCAGGACGCGCTGCACCGAAATGCAGGCCTGGCCGGACGCGTAGAACCCGCCGCGCAGGACGGCGTCGGTGGCCGCGTCGAGATCCGCGTCGTCCGCGACCACCAGGGCGGCGTTGGAACCCAGCTCCAGCAATGTCTTCGTGGGCGCCGCGTCGCGCGCGATCCGGTGCCCGACCAGCGCGGAGCCGGTGAACGACACCGCGCCGACGCGCCTGTCCGTGACCAGCGCCGATCCGACCGCGGCGTCCCCGGTGACCAGCTGGACCATCGCGGGCAGATCGGTCAGCGAGCGGACGAGATGGACGAGCCACAAGGTCGCCAAGGGCGTCTGCGGCGCGGGTTTCACCACCACCGGGCAACCGGCCGCGATGGCGGGCGCGATCTTGTGCGACGCCAGCAGCAGCGGATAGTTGAACCCGGCGATGCCGACCACGACGCCGATCGGCTTGCGTTTCCAGAAGCCGACCAGCCCATCGCCGGACGGCAGCAGATCCAAGGGCACGGTCTCGCCGTGGAGCCGCGAGACCTCTTCGGCGGCGGCCTGCCAGGTGACGATCGTGCGGGCGACCTCGACCCGGCAGTCGACCAGCGGCTTGCCGGTCTCCAGCACCAGGAGCTGCTCGAATTCGGAGCGCCGCGCTTCCAGAGCGGCGGCGACGTCGTTCAGGAGCGAACGCCGGGTTCGCGACGGCAAGGCCGCGACCTGCTTGAACACCGCGACGGCCTCGTCGATCGCGCGCGTCGCCAGCTCCGGCGTCCCGACCGGCGCGCGGCCGATCTCGCTCCCGTCGTACGGGAACACCACCGGAGCGTCCATAGTGGACACCCAGCCGTCGCCGATCGGCAGCCCTTCCGGATACTCAAGCATCGTCCCCTCCCCGCAACCGCGCCAGCTCGGCCCGCAGATTCGGCGCGGCCGCCAGCAGTTCCCTGGTGTACTCGTGTTCCGGCGCGTCGTAGACCTGGTCGACGTCACCCAGCTCGACGATCTCCCCGCGCCGCATCACCGCGACCCGGTCGCAGACGTGCCGCACCACGCCGAGGTCGTGCGACACGAAGACCAGCGTCAGCGAATACAGCTCGACCAGCGACGCGAGCAGGTCGAGGATCTGCTTGCGCACCGAGACGTCGAGCGCGCTCACCGGCTCGTCCGCGATCAGGACGCTCGGATTCGGCGCGAGGGCCCGCGCGATCGAGATCCGCTGCCGCTGCCCACCGGAGAACTGGTGCGGATACCGCCCGGCGGCGTCTTCCGGCAGGCCGACCGACTTCAGCAGCTCGGAAACCCGGGCGGGATCCCGGCGCCCCAACGGTTCGGAGATGATGTCGCGCACCCGCATCCGCGGATCGAGCGAACCCATCGGATCCTGGAAGACGATCTGCAGTTCCGACCGCAGGAAGCCGAGTTTTCGTTCCGGCAGGGTGTCGATCCGCTTGCCCTGGAACGAGACGCTGCCCGCCGTGGGCTTGTCCAGCGCGGCCAGCAATCTGACCAAAGTGGACTTTCCCGAACCCGACTCGCCGACGATCCCGAACCGCTGACCTGCTTCGACGTCGAAAGAGACGCCACGCAAGGCATGCACATCGCGACGTGTGTAGCGACGTTCGAGGTTCCGCACCGAGATCATCATCGGCTCGCCTCCAGATCCGAAGCGGCCAAAAGCTTCTTGGTGTAGTCGTGCTGTGGCGCGGTGAGGACCTCGCGCGTGGTGCCGGATTCGACGATCTCGCCGTCCAGCATCACCAGCACCCGTTCGCAGACCGACGCCACCACGGCGAGATCGTGCGTGATGAACAGCAGCGCGCACTCCCGCTCACGGACGCCGTCGAGGATCAGGTCCAGGATCTGCGCCTGCACGGTGACGTCCAGCGCCGTCGTCGGCTCGTCGCAGATCAGCAGTTTCGGGTCGTTGGCCAGCGCGATCGCGAGGATGACGCGTTGCCGCTGCCCGCCGGACAGTTGGTGCGGATAGGCACGGGAGGTCTCTGGCAGACCCACGGAATCCAGCAACGCCTCGGCCGCCGCACGGTGGTTCCGGCCGCCGCGGTGGATCCGCAGTGGCTCGGCCACCTGCGCGCCGACCCGCATCGCCGGGTTCAGCGCGGTCATCGGCTCCTGGAACACCATCGACATCTCGTTGCCGCGCAGCCGCGAAAGTTCCTTCTCCGACGCGCCGAGCAGCTCGCGGCCGTCGAGCTTCACCGAACCGGACGCGGCGAGTTCCTCAGGCAGCAGGCCCATGATCGACAACGCCGTCAACGACTTCCCCGAACCGGACTCGCCGATCAGCCCGACCCGTTCACCGCGCTCGATGCCGAACGAGACATCGCGAACGAGTCCGCCGATGCCGAGGCCCTCGACTTCAAGGGTCATAGCCGGGCCGCCAATCGGGGGTCGAGACGATCGCGCAGACCGTCGCCGAGCAGGTTGAAGCCGAGGACGGCGACGGCGATCGCGATCCCGGGCACGAGCGCGAGCCGGGGATGCAGGGTCAGGAACATCTGGGATTCCTGCAGCATCCGGCCCCACGACGGCGTCGGCGGCCGCGTGCCGAAGCCGAGGAAAGACAACGCCGCTTCCGCGAGCACGGCGATCGCGAACGACACCGACGCCTGGACGATCAGCAGTCCCGAGATGTTCGGCAGCACGTGCCTCGCGGCGATGTTCAGCCGCGAACGACCGGCCGATCGGGCGGCCAGGACGAACTCACTGCTCATCACCTGCAGCGTCCCGGAGCGCGCGATCCGCGCGAACGACGGGATGGTCGCGATCCCGATCGCGACCATGGCGGTCAGCGTGTTCGCGCCGAAGACCGCGCCGAACATGATCGCCAGCAACAACGCGGGGAAGGCGAGCACGAGATCGTTGACCCGCATGACGAACTCGCCCAGCCAGCGTGACGACATCCCGGCGAGGATGCCCAGCGGCGTCCCGATCAGCGCGGCGATGCCGACCGCGACCACGCCGACGTACAACGTCGTCCGCGCGCCGACCATCAGCTGGCTGAGCACGTCGCGGCCGAAGCTGTCCGTGCCGAACGGATTCGAGCCGCTGAAGCCGTGCAGCCGGTTGGCCGCGTCGACCTTCACCGGGTCGAACGGCGTCCAGACGAACGAAAGCAGCGCGGCGAGCACGATCAGCGCGACCAGGACACCGCCGATGACGAGGCTGCGACTGCGCATCAGGAACCTCGCAATCTCGGGTCGAGCACCGTGTAGAGGACGTCGACCACGAAGTTCACCAGCAGTACGCCGACCACCAAGACCAGCACGATCCCCTGCACGGACAACAGATCCCGCGACGCCACCGAGTCGAGCAGCATGCTGCCCAGACCCGGCAGCACGAATACGCGCTCGACGACGACGGCGCCGATCAGCAGTGTCGCCAGTTGCAGGCCGAGCACCGTCACCACCGGCACGGCGGCGTTGCGCAGCCCGTGCCGGAACAACGCCTGGAACGGTCTGAGTCCCTTGGAACGCGCGGTGCGCAAGTAGTCCTGCCCGAGCGTGTCGAGCACGGCGGACCGCACATAACGGGTGAGCACCGCGCCCTGCACGAGTCCCAGCGACAAGGCGGGAAGGACGAGACCGCGGAGGAATTCGCCGGGGTCCTGCACCGGCGGTGTCCAGCCGCCGGAAGGCAGCCAGCGCAGCTGGACCGCGAAGATCTGCACCAGGATGATGCCGGCGAGGAACGCGGGGATCGCGACGCCGATCTGCGAGAGCCCGGAAACCGCGGTGCCGTCGGCCTTCCGGTGCCGCACCGCGGCGAACGTGCCCGCCGGTACGGCGATCAGCAGCGCCACCAGCATTCCGGCGCCGACCAGCCACAACGTCACCCCGAGCCGGTCGGCCAGCGCCGGCCCGATCGCCTCGCGGGTGACGTACGAGCGGCCGAAGTCGCCTTGCAGGACACCGCCGATCCAGTCGAAGTACTGCGTCACCAGCGGCCTGTCGATGCCGAATTCCGCGCGGGTCTTCGCGACCAGTTCCGGGGTCGCGTTGACGCCGAGCGCGACCTGCGCCGGATCGCCCGGCAGCACGGCCATGAACAGGAACACCACGATGGACGCGACCAGCACACTGGCCACGAGGATCGCCACCCGGCGCACGATCTTGACCGTCATCGCGGCGCCAATCCCGTGAGATCGAAGGACTCGCTGACCTGGTTGCGCACGAACCCGGTCACCTTGTTCTTCGCCACGATCACGTTGGGGAACAGGAAGAGCCAATCCGCGGCGGCGTCTTCGGACAGCCTCCGCGCGACCTGGCGCATCGCGTCGATCTGCTCCTGAGGCGTCCCGCTGTCGGCCTTCGCCAGGTTCTGCTGGACGGGTTTGCTGTCGTAACCCCAGTAGTACTTCGGCCTGCCGAAGGTCACGATGTCGCGCGCCTCGACGTGCTGGATGATCGAAAGGTCGTAGTCGTGGTCGGTGAAGACCTGTTTGAGCCACACCGCCGGGAAGTCCAGCGGCTCGATCGTCACCGTGACCCCGACGTCCGCCAGCTGCGACGCCACCACCTGCGCGGCCGAAACGGCATACGGCAGGTTGGGGATCCTCAGGCGCAGCGACGGATGGGGCTGTCCGGCTTCGGCCAGGAGTGCCTTCGCCTTCGCGGGATCGAACGGGTAAGCCCGGGAAAGGTCCTCGTACCAGGGATCGGTCGGCGGGACCATACTGCCGATGAGTGTGCCGCGACCCGCCCACGCGGTGTCCAGCAACGCCTTCCGGTCGATGGCGTAGGACAGCGCGCGCCGCACGCGGACGTCGTTCAGCGGCGGGCGGGTGTTGTTGAACGCGAGCGTGACCTCGCTGTTCGTCGTGCCTTCGACGACGGTGAACCGGTCGTCGCTCTGGAACTGCGGGATCGAATCCGGCACGGTGATCGCGGAGATGACGTCGATCCCGTTGCTGAGCAAGGCGTTGTTGAGCGCCGTCGGATCCTTGACGTACTTGAGGACCACCGTGGAGTACGCCGGCTTCCGGCCCCAGTACGCGGGATTCTCCTTGAGCACGATGGAATCCCCGCGCCGCCGCGAAGACACCGTGTACGGCCCGGTGCCGACGGGCTTGTTCGCCAGATCCGCGACGCCGGTGGGACTGAACATCGCCCCGAGACGGCTGGTCAGGCTGAACAGCCAGCCGTTGCTGGGTTTCGTGAGCACGACCCGCGCGTGATCCGGCGCCACCACGTCCACCCGGTCGACGACGTCCATTGTGGACTTGATCGACACGGTCCAGTCGGTCTTCACCCGCATCAGCGAGAACTTGACGTCCTCGGCGGTGAACGGGGCGCCGTTGCTGAACTTGGCGTCCTTCCGGAGCTTGAAGTCGTAGGTCTTGCGGTCTTCCGAGACCGTCCACGATTCGGCCAGCAGCGGCACGATCTTCGCGTCCGCGTCGAGTTTCACCAGGCCCTCGTAGACGTTGTAGAGCAGGGCCTGCGGGATGGCGGCGCCGTCGGTGCGGGTGAAGTCGAAGTTCGCGGGTTCGGCGGTGTACCCGACGGCGAGGGTGCCGGGATCCTTGGCGACCGTGGCACTCGAACCGGCGGAGCAGCCGGACGCCACCAGCAGCGACACCCACACCGCCGCGTGAATCCGGGCTTTCATCCTGCCCCCTGACCGGTAGACTGGTCTGACCAGTAAACCAGACGAGACGGCAGGGTCAAGATGGAATTCGAGCCGGTCGCCCCTGTCCGCGCGTACCAGCGTGTCGTCGAACAGATCGAGGAAGCCGTGATCAGCGGCCGGATCAAACCGGGTGACCGGCTGCCGAGCGAACGCGAGCTGATGGTCCAGTTCGACGTCGGCCGCTCGACGGTGCGGGAGGCGTTGCGTGTGCTGCAGGCGGCGGAAATGATCCGTTCGCGGCCTGGCGATCCCCGCGGCCCCGAGGTTCTGGCCGCTTCACCCGCCGCACTGCACCGGTCCATGCACCGGCTGGCGCGGGCCGACCACCTCGGGCTTTCGGAGCTGCTGCAGTTCCGCATGATCCTCGACGGTTCCGCACACCTGCTCGCCGCGCAGCTCAGGACCGAAGAACATCTCGCCGAACTGGACGCGGCGCTGGCGGCGATGCGCGCCGGGGTCTCCCGGGGCTTCGCCGAATTCAGCCACGCGGACGTCGCCTTCCACGAGGCCATCGCCCGCGCGACGGGGAATCCGCTGCTGGTGATCAGCGGCGAGGTCGTCCGCGGCGTCGTGCTGGAACTCATCGAGGACAAACTGGAGCACGCCGACGACCGGACGGAGTTGATGCGCAACTGGCTGGCCCATCACGAAGAGGTGCTGGGCGCCATCCGGGACTCGGACGGCGAGCGCGCCTCACGGCTGGCGAAGCAGGCGCTGTACGACAACTACGCCGAATATGTCCCTGAAGAACAACGTCGTCTCTTGATGCCTCTGTTGTCGTAACGGCTCACTGCGTTCGGGCGACTCCCTCTTACACTCGCTCAAGTGGGGGATGCCATGGAGCCTTCTACGACCCGCCAGGGTGTCGGCCTCGCCCTGTCCGGCGGTGGCTACCGCGCGATGCTGTTCCACACCGGAGCCCTGTGGCGGCTCAACGAACTCGGCTGGCTGTCGAAGATCTCGACCTTTTCCAGCGTCTCCGGCGGCTCGATCGCGGCCGGGGTGCTCGCGCACGCCTGGTCGGATCTCGACTTCGAGAACGGCGTCGCGAACAACTTCCGTGACGGGGTAGTCGACCCGGTCCGCGATCTCGCGCGCACCCGGCTCGACATCCCGGTCACCTTGCTCGCCATGGCCATGCCGTGGCGAAGCGCCGGTGAGGAACTCGCGCGGGTGTACGCGAAGCACCTGTTCGGCGACTGCTGCCTCAGGGACCTCGACCCGGCGGGCCCGCAGTTCGTGTTCACCGCGACCAACCTCCAGGACGGCGCGCTGTGGTGGTTCTTCCGGCAGGACGGACCGCACGGCGACATCCCGCTCGCGACCGCGGTGGCCGCGTCGTCGGCGTTCCCCCCGATGCTCTCGCCGGTGGTCATCCACGATCCGCTTTCGGCCGATCCGGGCAAGAAGATCGTGCTGAGCGACGCCGGCGTCTACGACAACCTCGGCCTGGACCCGGTCGAGGGGCACGCGACGGTGCTGGTCAGCGACGCGGGCAAGCGGATGAAGATCAAGCAGAAGGTGAAGCGCGACTGGGGACGGCAGCTGCTGCGCGTCCTCGACGTGATCGACAACCAGGTCCGCGAGCTGCGGCGCGGCGCGCTGCTGAAGTCCTATGTGGAGAAGGATTTCGCGGGCTCGTACTGGGGAACCTACGTCGATCTGGAGAACTTCGAGCTGGCGGATTCGCTGGCGGCGCCCGTCGATCTCACGCACAAGCTGGCGGAGACGCCCACCCGGCTGACGAAGCTGCCGGAAGTTTCACAGGAGCGGTTGATCAACTGGGGTTACGCGGCTTGCGACGCCGGGATGCGGAAGTGGGTCGACACCGAGGCGACCGCTCCCGCCGGGTTCCCGTACCCGGAGTCGGGCCTGGGCTGAAAGCGTCCTTCACCGAGTCAGATGCGACGAAAGCGTCCTTCACCGCGTCAGATGCGGTGAAGGACGCTTTCAGCCCAGGTCAGGCGACCAGGTTCGCGTAGACGATGATGTTGTCCTTGTAGCTGTGCTCTTCCTTGTCGAAGACACCGCCACAGGTGATCAGCCGCAGCTGCGGCTTGTCCGTGTTGCCGTAGACCGCGTCCTCGGGGAACTGGTCCTTGGGCACCTGGTCCTTCTTCTCGACCACGAACTTCAGGCTCTTGCCGTCGCTACGGTCGACGAGCACCTCGTCGCCCGGGTTGACGTCCTTGAGCTTGTAGAAGATGCCCGGCTGCTTGTTGCCGTCGACGTGGCCGAGCACGATCGCCGGGCCGACGTCACCGGGCACCGGCGAAAGCTGGTACCAGGCGGCCTGCATCGGCTTCTTCGCCGAAGGGACGGCCATCTTGCCGTCCTTGTTGACCGCGACCGCGATCAGATTCGACTCGGCGCCGATCTTGGGGATCTTCACGTTCGTCGGACGGGTGCCGCTGAACGGCTTCGTGACCGGGACGGTCGATTCCGGCGGCGCCTGCTGTGCGGCGGGCGCGGGCTCGTCGGTGCCGCAACCGGTCAGCGCGAGGGAAAGGATCAGGGTGGCCGCGACCGCGCGGCCACCCCGCCTCGGAAACTTCGTCGACATCGATCAGGCCGCGGTGGCGCCGAAACCGGTCTCGATGCCGCCCTTGGGCGCGTACTTGACCTGCTTCTCCGGCTTGCCGGGGGTGCCGGCCGAGCCGCCGCCGATGGGCGCCTCGAACTCGATGTCGCCCTTGCCCGGCTTGCCGTCACAGGTCCAGGTGAAGGTGCTCGAGTTGCCCTTAAAGGACTTCTTGACCTTCACGATGTAGACCCAGTAGCGGCCGTCGTCCTCGGCCTGGTTGCTGTCCACGACGTCGAAGTCCGGCGCCGAAACGGCGGCGGGCTCGCCCGACGCGCAGGCGATGACCAGCGCGCCGACACCGTTCTCGCCGATGTAGCCCGCGCCGACGTTGTCGACGTAGGGCTCCTCCGGCGGGGTGGTCGGCTTCTCCGAGGTGGAGGTGGTGGTCGGCGACGGCTTGCCGGAAGTCGGCTTGCCGCTGGTCGGCGTCGGCTGCTGCGACGAGGACGAGGCGGGGGCGCTCGACTCGGGCGAGCCCGAGGTGACCGGACCACCCGAGTAGGACGGCTCCGCCGGGGCCGACGACGAGGTCTCGGTCGACGGCGCGGGAGGCGTGGTGGTCGTTTCCTGCGCCATCGCGGCAGGCGTCACGGCCAGCGAGATGACGGCGCCGGCCAGCACCGCGCCCGCGAGGCGGCCCAACGTCTTCTTCAAAGTGATCTCCCAGTGAGAGGCATCGCAACGCATGGTGACCCCCACCATGCGACCACCCGGGGGTAAATCCCACGTTCGGGTGACAGCGCGATCCTGCCCGAAATCGCCGCACGACAGTAGCGAAAGGACAGTGACAAAAACCACCGGGAAAACCGGTAACACCGAGGTGGCTCGACCCGATACAAGGACCCGAATGTCGCTCTACAGAGGGGAAAGCCTCGCGGCGACGAAGGAATGTTAACACCCGAACGGCCGGAACGGTTGCCTTGCGGAAGTATTTTTTCCGCTTTCCCGGTGGCGCGCGGAAAGGCCCGTTTTCCTGGGCGGACCCGCGTCGCATGGTGATTACTCAGGCGTTTGTTACCGCCGGGTTCACACGTTCGGAGTACCCACCGGTGAGCTACTGACCGGATGGTGGCGAAAACGGGTGCCCGCCAACGTGAAGGTCACGATCAGAACACCAGGAACAGGGACACGGCGAACGAGAGCGCGCCGAGGAACCCTCCGGCGAGCAACCAGGGCTTGGGCGACGTCCGTTTCCGCAGCGCCCGGCCACCGCCGACGACCGCCGTCAGCAGCCCGGCACCGAACCCGATCGCGGGACTGACCGAGCCGCCGGGGCGGTTTCGTCTCCTCCACGCGCTCCACGTTAAGACGCTAACCGAGCGCCGACGCCAGATCCGTCCAAAGATCTTCCGGATCTTCCAGCCCGACGCTGAACCGGACCAGCCCGGCGGGCACGTGGGCGTCCCCCGCCAGCCAAGCCCGCCGTTCGACCAGGCTCTCCACCCCGCCGAGGCTGGTGGCGGCGCGGATCAGCCGCAGCGAGCCGATGACCTTGTCCGCGGTCTGGGCGTCCGGGAGTTCGAACGCGATCATCGTTCCGGAGCCGGGATACCGCACCCGGGTGATCGCGGGATGGTCGACCAGCCGCGCGGCGAGCAGCGCCGCCGTGCGGGTCTGCTCGGCCAGGCGGACCGGCAGCGTCCGCAGTCCGCGCAGCGCCAGCCAGGCTTCGAGCGCACCCGGGGTCGCCCCCATCCTGGTGCGGGCGTCGCGCAGATCCTTGGCGACGGCTTCGTCGGCCGCGATCGTCAGCCCGAGCAGCAGATCGCTGTGGCCGCCGATGAGTTTCGTCGCGCTGTGCACGACGATGTCGGCGCCGAGGTCCAGCGGC
Source organism: Amycolatopsis orientalis DSM 40040 = KCTC 9412 (assembly GCF_000478275.1). GTDB lineage: Bacteria > Actinomycetota > Actinomycetes > Mycobacteriales > Pseudonocardiaceae > Amycolatopsis > Amycolatopsis orientalis. The sequence continues at coordinate 126,645 of NZ_ASJB01000051.1, read as the reverse complement.
CGCTGCCCGAGCGGGGTGGCGAACGTGTTGTCGACCGCGACCAGCCCGTTCGCGGCGGCGGCGATCGTCTCGATGTCGATGACATCGAGCGTCGGGTTGGTCGGCGATTCGAGCCAGAGGAGATCGGCGTCCGCGGCGGCGACCCACGCGTCCGTGTCCTCCGGCGCGATCTCGGTCACCACCAGGCGGCCGATGCGGTGCGCGTGCGCGAGCAGTCCGCGAGACCCGGCGTAGGAGAACGTCGGGACGCAGACCTTCGCGCCGACCGGCAGCGTGTCGACGACCGCGCTGAGCGTGGCGATCCCCGAAGCGAACGCGGTGGCGTGCCCGCCTTCGAGCGCGCCGATGGCCGCTTCGAGGGCTTCCCAGGTCGGCGTTCCGTCTTCCCGCGAATACGCGCGATCGGCACCGGCGTCGAAGGTGCTCGCCGCGACGATCGGCACGTTCAGCGGTTCGCCGGGGCCTTCCGGACGGCCGGCGGCGACGGCGAGGGTGCGGGGTGACCAGTCGTTCGTGTCCACCCCGCCACCGTAAGGGGCGAACTAGTGGGCGTACACCTCGAACTCGTAGAGGGAGTAGCCGTACTTCGTCCCGCGCTGCACCCCGGCCATCCGGACGAACCGGCCGTCCACCGTGCCGAAGGCGACGTTGTCCTGCCCGCCGTCTCCGTCCACTATGGACGCCGCGTCACGCCAGTTCGTCCCGTCCGGGGAGACCTGCACCTTGTACGCCTTGCCGTAGGCCGATTCCCACCGCAGGATCACCCGGGAAACGGGCTGCACCGAGCCGAGATCGACGGTGATCGACTGGGCGTCGCTCCAGTCGCTCGCCCAGCGGGTCGAGAGGTTCCCGTCGATCGCGTTGGACGGCGGCGAGTTGTACCAGCCGGTCTCGTGACTGGTCGCGGTGACCGACCGGCCGGTGCTGAGGTTGGCGATGTTGTCGCCGCGCTTCGCCGGGAACTCCACGACCTGCTGGAAGGTCGGCCGGTTCTGGGTGCTCATCTTGTCCTGCGTGATACCGCCGAGCGCCCGGTGGATGATCGTGTCGGCGCACCACTGGTCGCCCGCGGCGCAGTCGCCGTCGCCGGGGTACACGGTGTTGGCGGGCTGCGCGGCCGCCTGAGTCAGCGAGTCGAGCAGGATCTGACGGCAGGCGTCGACGTTCCCGCCACCGCAGTACTTCGCGCCCAGCGGTCCGGCGACGTTCTGCCCGAGTACGGAGCGGATGTCCTTGTGCACGTAGCCCCACCAGCCCGCCTGGTACGACGAACCCGCGTGCGGCTGGCCGACGTGCTTGCCGGGAACCTCGTTCTGCCAGCCGGAAGGCGACTCGTTGATCTTCAGCACGCCCACCATCGCGGCGTAGGCGGCGTCGCCCATGCCGGGTTTGAACTGGGCGTTGACCAGCAGCGGCCACCAGGCGTCCATGATGCGGATCGCGTCGGCGTTCGCGTAGGCCTTGCTGCCCGGCGACGTCTCCGAGCGCAGGCCGCCCGCCGCGAGCCAGGTCTTCAGCTTCGCCACCGCGTCGGCGGCCGGACCGGTCACCGGCGCCTTGTCGATCACCTTGAACAGTTCCGGCAGCACCTTCTCCGCGCGGAGGTCGGCGAGCGCCGCCTCCTCCATGGCCTGCGTGAGGTTCACGCGGGTGACCCTGGTGCCGTTGGAGATCATCTTCTTGACCCGCGCGTCGATCAGATCACCGCGGTGCACGGAACTCTTGTCCGCGCCGCTGGCCGCGTACCCGTTCGCCTGCGCGTTGTTCCAGCTGATGTAGTAGTCCTGGTTGATCGACTGCGGATGCTGCGACGACGGCGTGTAGTTCGCGATGTTGCCGTCGGGATTCCAGCCCTGCCAGTCGAATCCGGCGTCCGCCTTGACCGGCATGGCCGGGTCGACGTTCGGGTTGCGGACCGGGTTCGAGCCGGAGTTGAAGTAGGCGACGTCACGGGAATCGGCGTAGAACCAGTTGTAGGTCTGGTTGACGTCGGCCGCCGCGAGCTGGAAGTCCCGCGCCGATTTGATCGCGTCCGGGTCGTTGAACTTCTGGAAGCCGATGATCGTGTCGATCTCGTGCTGGAAGGTCGACCGCAGCGACGCGTACGCCACCGGTTTGCCGCCGACCAGCGCCCGGCTCGTCACCGGACCGTACTTCGTGCGGAAGCTGCGCAGTGTGTACGAACCTTCCGCGGTCCCGTCGGCGACGGTGGGCTTCCAGGCGTTCTTGCGCTCGACGATCTCGAACGGCAGGCACTGGCCGCGGAAGCGGTAGAAGTTCGAGTTCTTCGTCGGCGCGGAACCGTTCTGCTCGCACAGTTCGACGGCGTAGGTGTCGATGATGTCCTGCGACGCCGAAGTCGCGCTCCACGAGTAGTCCTTGCCGCGGCCGAGGAGCACGTACATGCTGATGCCCGCGAAGGAGGCGCCGCGTGCGCTGATGCCCGGCCCCTGGAGTTCTTGCAGCATCAGCAGTTGCGGGGCGAAGTACCCGGCCTGCGGGCCGAAGACGGCGACGGGGTGACCGCTCGCGGTCTTGGCGCCGGAGACCACCAGCGCGTTGGACATGCCGTGCTTCTCCGACAGCATGTTGCCGGGCAGTACGCCGTCGTCGAAGATGCCGCGGACGGCCTTCTGGTCTTCGGGCGCGGGAACCTCCACCTTGGCGGGCGTGGCCGTCCCGGCGGAACCGGTCGGGTCGAAGACCAGCTGCTGCCCGGAAACCGTTCCCTTGTCCGGCATCGCGGCGCCCTGCGGCGTCGCCGGCGCCTTGCCGTAGTCGAAGGTCTGTCCATTGTGGAGAGTCTTGACGGTCTCGGGGTCGTCTTCTGAGCGCAGGCTCTTCCAGACCTTGTCGCCCTGTTCGAGACCGTACTTCTCCTGCATCGCCATCTTCGCGATGGCGTTCTGCACCTCACCGCCGCCACCCGCGCCGAACTGCGCGCCGACCACCGCGGCGAGCACGACCAGGTCGGTCAGCTTGAACGGCTCGATCGTCCCGGCGTTCGTGATCGCGTCGACGTGTCCGGTGAGGACGTACTCGCCGGGGAAGTAGCGGCCGCTGTGCGCGTCGGAGATGTACTTGTTGATGCCTTCGACGTAGGCCTCGGCGTCGGCCTTGCCCTGCGCGCCACGCGGGCCGCTCGCCGCGGCGTCGTCGATCTGCTTCTGCAGTTCCTGTTCGGTGTAAGGCGCCGAAGCGAAGAAGCTCTGCTCGAGTTCACGGTTCCCCTGCGCGCCCCCGGCGTACGAGGTCAGCTGGCCGCGGCCGACGCGGCGCATGATGTCCATCAGCCACAGCCGGTCCTGCCCGGCGGCGTATCCCGCGCCGTACATCGTGCCCGGTCGCGTCGTGCCGACGATCCGGGGGACGCCGGTCGCCTTGTCCCGGGTGATCGTCACGTCCGGGCGCGGTTGGATCGTGCTCTCGACCTGCCCGGACTGGACGCCGTACGAGGCGTCGTTGAAGAACTGGTTGATCTTGTCCGTGGTCAGCGTCTTGTAGCCGTCGGCGAGCGAGGCGTACTTGCCGAGCTGGTCGGCGGAATGCGCGGGCCGGGTACCGAAGGCCTTGTGCGCCAGGATCTCGGCGAGGGTGGCGTTCCCCTTGGTGCCGGGCGGCAGGATGTCGCCGCACTGACCGCCGCAGTAGTCGTCGAGCGCGGCCGCCACCACCGACTCCGCCGGGGCTTCCGCGGCGTTCGCCTGCAGTGCCGGAACCGTTCCCGCCACGAGGGTCAGCCCCGCCAGCGTCGTCAAGACCCGTATGCCTCGTCGCATGAAAGACCTCCGTCGTCGGAGAGTGACGAGGCGCACACTACCCACGGGTATCCAAATTTGTGAAGACTATTCGCGTTCTTGCCACCGTTCGGGGGAACACTCGCCCTGCGGACCCCGGACCTGCATAGGTAGTTTGGGGACATGTCTTTGGAAAAGCCCCAGATCGACCGCCCCGAGGGGCCCGCGCCCTCCGAGCTGAAGACGACCGACATCTCCGTCGGCGAAGGCCAGGAGGCCAAGGCCGGCGACACCGTCACGGTGCACTACGTCGGTGTCTCGCACTCGACCGGCGACCAGTTCGACGCGTCGTGGGACCGCGGTGAACCGCTTCGCTTCGGCCTCGGCAAGGGCCAGGTCATCCCCGGCTGGGACCAGGGCGTTGCCGGGATGAAGGTCGGCGGCCGCCGGCAGCTGGTGATCCCGCCGCACCTGGCCTACGGCGAACGCGGCGCCGGTGGCGTCATCAAACCGAACGAGACCTTGATCTTCGTGGTCGACCTGGTCGGCGTGAACTGACCCACACCCCCGCACCACCAAGACCCGGCCCCGGCCGGGTCTTTTTCTTTGTTCTTTCAGGCACCCGCCCGCCAACCGCCGCCCTCACGCACCGTGGGGGTCCGGGGGGCTCGGCCCCCCGGGAACCGACGAGCGACGACAAACGCGAAAGAGGCCCCGTCGCGCTAGCGAAGGGGCCTCTGACTACAAGTGGGCGAGGAGGGAGTTGAACCCTCACGTCCTTTCGGACACACGGACCTGAACCGTGCGCGTCTGCCATTCCGCCACTCGCCCGAGTGCTTCGTTCTCTGACAGCTCGCAAAGCGTAGCAGGCTGATTTCACGGGTTTCACCGGGGGCCGTGTCCGACTGGCCGTACCCGGATAGGATCGACGGGGAAGCACACGTGTGAGGAGGTTGCCCGGTGGGCCGCGTTGAGCGCTTTGATAGGCGGCTCGAGAACCTCGTGGGCAATACCTTCGCGCGCATGTTCGGTGGCAACGTCGTCACGCAGGAAGTGGCGGTGGCGCTTGAGCGCGAGAGCGAGGAGAACGTTCGTGAGCTGGCCGGTGGTCGACAGCTCGCTCCCAATCACTACATCGTGTCGTTGGGGCAGGCTGATCACGAGCGCATGGCCGGAGACGAACGTCGGGTCACGTCGGTGTTGGCGGAGGCGGTCAAGGAACACCTCGCCGAGCACGGTTGGGACACCTATGGTGACGTCGTAGTTTCGCTCGAGCGCAACGAGGCGCTGCATACTGGACAGTTCAAGACCCGTTCGTCCGTCGATCCCGATGTCAAGCCCCACGACGCCGCGGGTTCGTCACGGTCGGCACGACCCAGCAACGCAGGAGACCCAGCAATGAGCCAGCCCCCCGGCTACGGCCAATACGACCAGGGTGACCCGTACGGCCAGCAGGGCCAGTACGGCTACGGACAGCAGGCTGGCCAGCAGCAGCCCGGGTACGACCAGGGTTATGGCGGCCAGCAGCAGGGCGGCTACGACCAGGGTTACGGCGGCGCGCAGCAGCCGGGCTATGACCAGTACGGCGGTCAGCAGCAGCCTGGCTATGACCAGGGCTATGGCGGTGCCGCACCGCAGCCTGGGTACGACCAGTACGGCGGTCAGCAGCAGCCTGGGTACGACCAGGGTTACGGCGGCGGCGCACAGCAGCCCGGCTATGACCAGTACGGCGGTCAGCAGCAGCCCGGTTATGACCAGGGTTACGGCGGTGCCGCACCGCAGCCCGGGTACGACCAGGGTTACGGCGGCGGCGCACCGCAGCCTGGGTACGACCAGTACGGCGGCGCTCAGCAGGCGTACGGCCAGCCCGCGGCGGATCCGTACGCGCAGGGTGGTGGCTACGGCGGCCAGCCCGCGGCCGGCCGTCAGCTCGCCGCGAGCCTGCAGCTGGACGACGGCTCGAACCGCTCGTACTCGCTGAAGCAGGGCGGGAACGTCGTGGGGCGCGGTCAGGACGCCGACTTCAGGCTGCCGGACACCGGGGTCTCCCGTCGTCATCTGGAGATCACCTGGGACGGCCAGAGCGCGACGCTCGCGGACATCGGTTCGACGAACGGGACGACGGTCAACGGCACCCCGGTGCAGACCTGGCAGCTCGCCGACGGCGACGTGATCCGCGTGGGCCACTCGTCTCTCGTGTTCCGTACGCAGGGCTGACCGGCGGCGTCTGGAGGCGGTACCGCAGAATTGCGGTGCGGGACCTGCGGTGGATCGGCACCCCAGGTCGTATGCGGAGAGCAAGGCTGTGCGGAGCCGACCATCCCGGACGGCCCGGTCTCTCCGCGGCGCACAGGAGAAACGGGAGCGGACACAACAAGTGCCAGAGCTGGTCGTTCAACTCACCAGAGTGGGCTTTCTCGTGCTGCTCTGGCTCTTCGTGTTCGCCGCGTTGCGCGTCGTCCGTTCGGATCTGTACGCGGCTTCGGGGCTGCGAGTGGCCGTCCCGACGTTCGGTCGCAAGAAGAAGGAAAACAAGAAGCCGCGCGGCGGGAAGTCGCCGCAGCAGCTGCTCGTCACCCATGGCGCACTGGCGGGAACCAGGATCGCCCTGGACGGCAGGCCGATCCTGATCGGCCGCGCCGACGACTCGACACTGGTGCTGGACGACGACTACGCGTCGACCCGGCATGCCCGGATCGCCCTGCGCGGGGAGGATTGGTACGTGGAAGATCTGGGCTCGACGAACGGGACGTACCTCGACCGGGCTAAGGTCACGGCACCCCTCCGGGTCCCGCTCGGAGTCCCCATCCGGATCGGCAAAACGGTGATCGAGCTTCGCCCATGACTCTCGTCCTCCGCTACGCGGCTCGCAGCGACCGGGGCCTGGTGCGTTCCAGCAACCAGGACTCCGTGTACGCAGGACCCCGCCTGCTCGCCCTCGCCGACGGCATGGGCGGCCACGCCGCCGGTGAAGTGGCCAGCAAGGTCGTCATCGCCTCCCTCGCCCCGCTCGACGACGACGAGCCGGGTGACGATCTCCTCGCCCAGCTGCGTGAGGCCGTCCAGAACGGCAACGCGGCCATCGCCGAACTGGTCCAGCAGGATCCGGATCTCGACGGGATGGGCACGACCCTGACCGCCGTGCTGTTCGCCGGTTCGCGGATGGGCGTCGTGCATGTCGGCGACTCGCGGGCGTATCTGATGCGCGGCGGGCAGTTCTCGCAGATCACGCGGGACGACAGCTTCGTCAACGAACTTCTCGAACAGGGCCGGATCACGCCGGAAGAGGCCGCGGTGCACCCGCAGCGGTCGCTGCTGCTGAAGGCGCTCACCGGCCACGAGGTCGAGCCGAGCCTGACCGTGCGCGAGGCCCGCGCCGGCGACCGCTACCTGATCTGTTCGGACGGTCTGTCCGGCATGGTCAGCGACGAGACGCTCGCCGAGGCGATCCAGATCCCGGATCCGCAGGCCTGCGCGGACCGCATGATCGAGCTGGCGCTCAAGGGCGGCGGCACGGACAACGTCACGGTGATCATCGCCGACGTCGTCGACGTCGACTTCGGTGAGGACGCCCCCATCGTGGGCGGCGCCGCCGGGGACGGCAGTGACGAGTTCCATCAGGGCGACTCCCCCGCCGCCCGCGCCCGCGCGCTGACCCAGCCCGCGCCGCAGCCGCGGCCCGAGGTCCAGCCACCACAGGAGGACCCGAAGGTCAAGCGCCGGAGGCGATTTCGCTGGCTGGCGGGAGCAGTGGTCGTCCTGATCGTGCTGGCCGCGGCGGCGATCGCCACGCGGTATTTCGTGCTGAGCCAGTACTACGTCGGCGAGGGTCCCGGCGAGGAGGTCGTGATCTACCGCGGCGTCCCCGGCAGCATCCTCGGCATCGACCTGCACTCCTACGAGCAGGGCTCGTGCCCGCCCGGCGGCCTGTGCACCGACAAGCTGCTGGTGCCCGCGCTCCAGGAGGACGCGCGCATCGCGGTGAAGAACGGCGTCAAGAAGGACAACCTCGACGACGCCCGCAAGTACATCGACGACTTCCTGCGTCCGCACAAGCAGCTGGCCGACTGCAAACCGGCCACCAGTTCGACTTCCACGCCGCCTCCCGCGTCGTCTGCGCCGCCGGTGTCGTCTTCGGCGGCTCCCCCTTCTACCCCCGCCTCGCCGAGCTCGGCGAACCAGCCAGCGGGGAGGGACTGCTCGACGCCGGCCACGGCAGCACCAGGGGGCGGTAACTGATGAGCACGCCGCTCGCCGACCCGGCTTCGGCCCAGTTCGCCACGAATCCTCCGCGCGAGCTGCCCAAGCGGCGCGGGACGGAACTCATCCTCCTGGCGTTCGCGACCTTCATCGTCACCGTCGCGCTCGTGCTGGTGGAGGCGAACCAGGAGCAGGAACTCACCAGCTCGATCATCTGGCTGGGGCTTTCGTACCTCGCGGTGCTGACGGCGGCGCATCTGGCCGTCCGTCGCTGGGCGCCGTACGCGGACCCGGTGATCCTGCCGTGTGTCGCGCTGCTGAACGGGCTCGGCCTGGTGATGATCCACCGGATCGACCTGGCGCTGGCGGAACGCGCCGTCCAGCAGGGCAAGGAGTACACGCCGGACGTCTCCAAGCAGGTGCTGTTCACCGCGATCTCGCTGGTGCTGTTCGTGGTGGTGCTGATCGTGATCAGCGACCACCGCACGCTGACCCGCTACGGCTACACCTGCGGCCTGGTCGGCATCGTGGCGCTCGCGCTGCCCGCGGTGCTGCCGTCGAGCCTTTCCGAGGTCAACGGCGCGAAGGTCTGGATCAAGCTGCCGTTCTTCTCGATCCAGCCGGGTGAGTTCGCGAAGATCCTGCTGATGATCTTCTTCGCTTCGTTCCTGGTGACGAAACGGGACCTGTTCATGGTCGCGGGCAAGAAGATCGTCGGCGTCGAACTGCCGCGCGCCCGTGACCTCGGCCCGATCCTGATCGCGGCGGCCGCCTGCCTCGGCGTGCTGGTGTTCGAGAAGGACCTCGGGACGTCGCTGCTGTTCTTCGGCGTCACGCTGATGATGTTGTACGTAGCGACCGAGCGGGTCATCTGGGTGGTACTGGGCGTCGGGTTCTTCGCCGTCGGCGCGATCATCGCCTACAACCTGTTCACGCACGTCCAGCAGCGCGTCCGCAACTGGATCGACCCGCTCGCCACCTACGACGACGCGGGCGGCGGGTACCAGGTCGCGCAGGGTCTGTTCGGACTCGGGACCGGCGGGGTCGGCGGCACCGGCCTCGGCGCCGGACGGCCGGACATGGTCCCCGAGGCCAAGACGGACTTCATCACCACCGCGATCGGCGAGGAACTCGGTTTCATCGGCCTCGCCGCGATGCTGATGCTGTACCTGATCCTGGCGATGCGCGGCATGCGCAGCGCCCTCGCCGTCCGCGACACCTTCGGCAAACTCCTCGGCGGCGGCCTGTCGTTCGCCCTGGTCATGCAGATCTTCGTCGTCGTCGGCGGCGTCACGAACCTGATCCCGAACACCGGGATCACCGCCCCGTTCCTCTCCCGCGGTGGTTCTTCACTGCTCGCGAACTACATCCTGGTGGCCCTCCTGCTCCGAATCTCCGACGCCGCCCGCAAACCCGCGGTGCGGCCGAAGCCGCAGCAGCCGCAGACCCCCATCGCGGAAGCCCACACGGTGATGGTCCAGCGGCCGCCCGCGACCGGTGAGGGGAGCCCCTCGTGAACACCCCGCTCCGCAAGGTCGGCGTCGCCATGCTCGTCATGGTGGTGCTCCTGCTGGCCAACGCCACCTACATCCAGGTGGTCAAGGCCGACGACTACCGCACGGACTCGCGCAACCTGCGCGTGCTCTACGACGAGTTCTCCCGCCAGCGCGGGCTCATCGTCACCCCCGACGGCGCCGCGCTCGCGAAGGTCGACCAGTCGAACGACAAGTACAAGTTCATCCGTACCTACGTCGACGGCCCGATGTACGCGCCGGTCACCGGCTACTACTCGATCAACTACGGCTCCGGCGGGCTGGAGCGCTCCGAGGACGACGTCCTCAACGGCTCCGACCCGCGGCTGTTCGTCCGGCGCCTGTCGGACATGGTCACCGGCCGCGACCCGCGCGGCGGCAACGTGCGGCTGACGATCAACCCGGCCGTGCAGAAGGCCGCGTACGACTTGATGACGCAGAAGGGCTACACCGGCTCGGTGGTCGCGATGGAGCCCAAGACCGGGCGCATCCTGGCCATGGTCTCGACGCCGTCGTACGACCCGAACAAGCTCGCCTCGCACGTCGGCAAGGAACAGATCGCGGCGTGGGGGCAGTGGCGCGACGATCCGAAGAAGCCGATGCTGAACCGCGCGATTTCGGAGACCTACCCGCCGGGTTCGACGGCCAAGCTGCTGGTGACCGCGGCCGCGCTCGAAAACGGCAAGACGGCGGACATGCCGGTCAACACCGCGCCCAACGTCAAGCTCCCCGGTACGCAGACGACGCTGGAGAACTACGGCGGCGCGGCCTGCAAGGGCAGCACCTTGAAGGAGGCGCTGCGGTACTCCTGCAACGTCCCCTTCGCCGAACTCGCCGGTGAACTCGGCAAGGACAAGCTCAACGCGACGGCGAAGAACTTCGGTGTCGGCGAGGACCTGACCGTGCCGATGCGGGTCGCCTCTTCGTCGCTCGGTCCCCTCGAATCGAAGGCGGCCCTGTTCCAGAGCGCCATCGGACAGCGCGACGTGCGCCTGACGCCGCTGCAGGACTGCCTGCTCTCGGCGACCATCGCGAACAACGGGATGGCGATGAAGCCGCAGCTCGTGCAGTCGCTGCTCGCGCCGAACCTGTCCACCATCGAGGACTACACGCCGACCGAGCTGACCGGCGACGCCGCGCTGTCCAGCGCGAACGCCGCGATCCTGCGCGACATGATGCTGGCGTCGGAGGAGAACACGAAGGGGGCCGGCAAACGCGCCGACATCCAGATCGCCTCCAAGACCGGCACCGCCGAGCACGGCAACGACCCGAAGAACACCCCGCCGCACGCCTGGTACACCGGGTTCGCGCCGGCGATGGACCCGAAGATCGCCGTCTCGGTGGTCGTCGAGTCCGGTGGTAACCGCGGGCTCGAGGCGACCGGTGGCACCGTGGCCGCGGAGATCGGCCGCGCCGCCGTCAACGCCATGCTCGGGGGTGGATAGCGGATGCTGTCCTCGGGTCAGCTGCTGGCCGACCGGTACAAGCTGACGAACCGGATCGCCGTCGGCGGGATGGGCGAGGTCTGGCAGGCCAGTGACACGCGGCTGGACCGGACGGTCGCGGTCAAGATCCTCAAGGCGGAACTGTCCGGCGACGCGGAGTTCCTGCACCGGTTCCGGACAGAGGCGCGGATGACGGCGTCGCTGAACCACCCCGGCATCGCCGCGGTGCACGACTACGGCGAGACGGTCGCCGACGAGCTGTCCATCGCGTATCTGGTGATGGAGCTGGTCGAGGGCGATCCGCTGGCCGCGATCATCACCCGCGAGGGACGGCTGAACGCCGAGCGCACCCTGGACATCCTGGAGCAGGCGGGCAACGCGCTGCAGGCCGCGCACGAAACCGGTCTGGTGCACCGCGACGTCAAACCGGGCAACATCATGGTCACCCTCGCCGGACAGGTGAAGATCACCGACTTCGGCGTCGCGAAGGCCGCCGACGCGGCGCCGGTGACCAGGTCCGGCATGGTCATGGGGACGGCCCACTACATCGCGCCCGAGCAGGCGCTCGGGCACAACGCCGAACCGGCGAGCGACGTCTACTCGCTGGCCGTATGCGGCTACGAATGCCTCACCGGACACCGGCCGTTCCTTTCGGAGAACGCGGTGACCGTCGCGATGATGCACATCCGCGACATCCCGCCGCCGCTTCCGCCGGACGTCCCGCCGGGTGCCCGCGCGGTCATCGAAGCGACCCTGATCAAGGATCCGAGACAGCGGTACAACAGCGGCGGCGAATTCGCGGCCGCGGTGGCCGCCGTCCGCGCGGGCCTGCCGCTGCCGACGCCGTCGGGGCTGATCAACGTCGCCTACGCCGCGGGCCAGCCGCCCGTGATGCCGCAGCAGGGACCGCCCGGTCCGATCTCGCCGCCGAATCCGATGGTGGCGGTCGGCCCGGCGTCGCATCCGGCGATGCACCCGGTCACCGGCCCGCCGCCGATGGCGGTCCGGAGACTTCCCGGCAAACGGCCACAATGGGGCTGGTGGGTGCTGCTCGCGGTGATCCTGATCGCAGTAGTGGTGGCAGGCGTCTTCCTCATCGTGAGACTGGTCGGTTCGGGCAACGGACAGCAGTCGGGCGGCGTGGGAACGAGTGAACAGACCCCGGCACCGGGTAAGACGTCTGACGGGCAGGCGCCGACATCCGCGTATCCCGCGGTGCCGGAGTCGGCCGGACAGGCGAATCCAGGCATGATGAGCACACCTTGGACGGAATGGAACGGCACGCAGAGATGAGCACACCAAGACTGCTCAGCAACCGCTACGAGCTGGGCGAGACGCTCGGCTACGGAGGCATGTCCGAGGTCCACCACGGCCACGACGTGCGCCTGGGCCGGGAGGTGGCGATCAAGATCCTGCGTGCCGACCTGGCGCGGGATCCCCAGTTCCAGGAACGTTTCCGTCGCGAGGCACAGAACGCGGCGGCACTGAACCACCCCGCGATCGTCGCCGTCTACGACACCGGCGAGACGAACACCGAGTTCGGCCCGCTGCCCTACATCGTCATGGAGTACGTCGAAGGACGGACTCTGCGCGACATCGTGAAGACCGAAGGACCGATGTCGCAGAAGCGGGCGATGGAGGTCATGGCCGACGTCTGCGCGGCGCTGGACTTCTCGCACCGGCACGGCATCGTGCACCGCGACGTCAAACCGGCGAACGTGATGATCACGAAGAACGGCGCCGTCAAGGTGATGGACTTCGGCATCGCGCGCGCCATGCACGACGGGCAGTCCGCGATGACGCAGACCGCCGCGGTGATCGGCACGGCGCAGTACCTTTCGCCGGAGCAGGCGCGCGGTGAGTCCGTCGACGCGCGTTCCGACGTCTACGCCGCCGGCTGTGTGCTGTACGAACTCATCACCGGCGAGCCGCCCTTCACCGGCGACTCCCCGGTCGCGGTGGCGTACCAGCACGTCCGGGAGGACCCGAACCCGCCGTCGTCGGTGAACCCGGCCGTGGCGCCCGAACTCGACGCCGTCGTGCTCAAGGCCCTCGCGAAGGGCCCGGCGAACCGGTACCAGTCGTCGGCGGAGATGCGTTCGGACCTCGTCCGCACGCTGTCCGGCCAGCGGCCGTCCGCGCCGATGGTGATGTCGGAGGACGAGCGCACCCAGGTCATGGACTCCGACCGCCGGGTGCCGCAGCGCTACGACCAGTACGAGGAAGAAGACGAAGACCCGGCGGCGAAGAAGAAGCGCCGCGCGTGGCTGATCGCCGGTCTCGTGGCGTCGCTGGCGGCCGTGGTCCTGCTGATCCTGTGGCTTCTGGGCGCCTTCCAGGACACCGGTGCGGAGAGCAAGGCGATCCCGAAGGTCGTCGGTCAGAACGAGGCGACGGCCAGGGACACCCTGCGCACCGCCGGATTCACCTCCCAGGAGGTCAAGCCGGTCGTCTGCGGCGTCCCGGACGCCAACGGCGCGACAGCCTGCGACGAGAACGACATCGGCAAGGTCCTCGCGATCAACCCGCCCGAGGGGCAGATGACGCCGACCTCGCAGAAGATCCTGCTGACCATCGGCCAGAAACCGGGCAAGGTCAAGGCACCGGACCTCAAGGGCAAGAACCAGTCGGACGCCGAGTCGGCGCTGACCGCCGCGGGTCTGAAGCTCGGCGCCGTCACCGAGGAAGAGACCGAGGACACGAACCAGGCCGGCAAGGTCCTGTCTCAGAACCCCGCCGCTCAGACCGATGTCGACCAGGGTTCCAAGGTCGACATCACCGTCGGCAAGTCCAAGGAACTGAAGACCGTTCCGAACTACAAGGGCAAGCTGCAGGCCGAGGCCGAAGCCGGGCTGAAGGCGGCCGGGTTCACCCCCCAGGTCACCAACGTGGACTCCGACCAGCCCAAGGGCACGGTGATCGACCAGACCCCGAACGGCGGGAAGCTCGCCGTCGGCAGTGTGGTCAAGCTGTCCGTGTCGAACGGCAGCCAGGAGACCTTCGACATGCCGAACCTGAAGGGCATGACCGAAGACCAGGCGCTCCGGCAGCTGCAGCAGCTGGGCTGGTCCGGCAAGCTCGACACACAGGCCGACAAGAGCGGTGACCGGGACGACGCGGGCAAGGTCAGCAAGACCAACCCGCAAGCCGGTGCGAAGGTCGCGAAGAACGCGCCGATCACGCTGTTCATCGTCGAAGGCGACGAGACGCCGACGACGTCGAGTTCACGGCCCGGCGGCGGGATCATCCCGCCTGGGTGATCGACCGAAGTGAAAGGGCCCCGCACGGTTTCGTGCGGGGCCCTTTCCGTGTCCGGGCAAGCCGGTCGCTACGAAGCGCTACACTGCGAATCATGGTCCGGCAGATCACTCAACGCGAGCTGCGCAACGACACACCGAGCATCATGCGTGCCGTCGAAGAAGGGGACAGCTTCGTTCTCACCCGCAACGGCACCCCGGTCGCGGACATCGTTCCGCACAGCCAGAAGCCGACCTTCGTCCCGTTCGGCGAGCTGATCGAGCTTCTCGGTGACCTTCCGCCGGAAGACCCCGAGCGGTTCTTCGCGGATGTCGATCGCGCGGCGGACCCTGACCCGCACCGCGGCCCGGGAGAGCCGGAGCGGTGACCGAAGCGGTTCTGCTCGATACCTCGGCGGTCATCGCCCTTCCTCGTCCCGAGGAACTCTCGCTCGACGCATCCGCGGCCATCAGCTCGATCACGTTGGCGGAACTCGCGGCCGGGGTGCATGGCGCTGCCCGGCCCCGTGACCGGGCATCCCGGCTGGTCCGCCTCCAACGTGTGGAAGCGCGGATGGTCTGCCTGCCGTTCACGCCGGAGGCCGCCCGCATGTACGGGCAGCTGTACGCCATGGTGCTCGACGGCGGCAGGCAGCCACGAGGACGGCGCATGGACCTCCTCATCGCGGCGGTCGCGGCAATCCATCGGATTCCTTTGGTCACCCGCAACGGCGCGGATTTCACCGATCTCGCACCGCTGGTCAAGGTGATCGCCCTCCCGGCTCTGCCGGCCGCCGACTAGGGCACCAGACTGCGAAGAAGTCCCTGGTAAGCGGCGTCGATCCGCCCCGCGCTGGTCTGGACGACCTTCGCCCGCGGCCTCGTGGCGACGAGCGCCACGAGCCGGTCGTACATCTCCGCGAGCCGTTCGGGCCCGCCCAGCGTTTCGTGTGCTTCGACGTGCTCGGGCTCGGCCGCCGCGCGCGTGCGGTCGGCGAACCGCCGGAGCACGTTCTCCTTGGTGTCGAGCAGGACGATCTCGTGGAACTCCGCGGCCGTCTCGCCGGCGAGCGCTTCGAGTCGTTCGAGGAGATCGGCGCGGCCGAGGAACTGCGGCACGATCACGTCGCATCCGGCCGCCAGGTGGGTCCGCGCCATGCTCACGGCCAGGTCGCGAGCGAGTATGCCCGCTTTCGCGGCGTCGTCTCGCCAGGCACCGAGCAGACCGCGGATCCGGTCGATGTCGAGGTTGAGCGTCAGCGGGTGGGCGTCGGCGTACAACCGGGCGAGCGTCGACTTCCCGCAGGCGGGCGGGCCGTTCAGCACGATCAGAAGCGGCATCAGGCGTTGCGGCGCAACAGGTATCCGACGGCTGTCATGCTCACGAGGATCGCGGCGACTGCCGCCACCACGGCCACCATGAGCGGACCGGCCACGGGCTGCTGCGAGGTCAGGGCGCGCAGCAGCGGGTTGGCCAGCGGCAGCCATTTCACCAGGAGCACGGCCGCGAGAGCGAAGATCGCCGCCAGCACGGACCAGCCGATCCGCGGGACGAGCAGCCGCGAGCACGGCAGGCCGATCGCGATCCCGAACAGCGCGCACAACGCGTGCGCCGCGGCTCCGACGGCGAGGGTGCCGACAGGGAAGCCGCCTGATCGGATCCCGGACCACAGCAGCGTCACGACGATCAGCGCGGCGGCGCACCCGAAAACGGCCAGCGCGGCCCCGCCGAGGACCGAACGCCGTCGACGGGCGTGGCTGAAGGTGACCAGCCGCTGGACCGGATCTTCGATGTCGAGCATCGCGATGGTCAGCCAGCACGAAACCACCAGGAGCGAGCCCGCGCTGATCCCGTACTGCGGCAGCAGCGGCGACTTCGGATCCGTGTAGAGCACGGTGTTGACCGCGAGATAGGCGAGGACCGCGGGGAGATAGCGCTGGGAATGGCCGAGCAGCGCGAGGTAGTAGCGGGTCATGGCGAGCACGGCGCCACCTCCCGGACCGAGAATCCCCGGTTCAGCGCACGGAGCAGGACGGCGTCCGTGTGCCCGGCTTCGACCGTCAGGACGATTTGGTCGCCCTCGGCCACGGCCTGGCGGACGCCGGGTTCCGAAGACCAGTCGCCGCCGGGCCCCCGCAGGACGACCCTTGTCGCCGTTTCGGCCTTCGCGACCGACTCGACGCGGGTCAGGCGCCCGGAGTCCATCCGGTAGACGTCGTCGGCGTGGGCGTGCACGACGGCCGCGCGGTGGTCGGTGAAGACCACGCTCGCGCCGCGTTCCCTGGTTTCGGCGACGACTTCGCCGAGCACGGCGTGCGCTTCGACGTCGAGGCCGGACCAGGGCTCGTCGAGGATCAGCAGCTCCGGCTCGGCCAAGACGGCCTGGGCGAGGCCGACCTTCTGGGCATTGCCCTTCGACAGCGTCCGCAGGGGCGCGTCCGGTCCGCCCACCAGCGCGAGCCGGTCCAGCAACGGGTCGATGGCCGACAAAGCGACAAAGCCGTCGACGCGGGCCATATGCCGGAGGTAGGCCCTGGCGCTCATCCGCTGCCCGGCCGGGAAACGGTCCGGCAGGTAGCCGACGCGCGGACTGCCGACGACGCTTCCCGAGGTCTCGCGGGACAGGGCCGCGAGGATCCTGAGCAGCGTCGACTTGCCCGAACCGTTCGTGCCGAGGATGCCGATCACGCGACCGGCCGGGACGTCGAGGTCGACGCCGGTGAGTACGGGTTCGCCGCGGCCGTAGCGCTTACCGACCCCTTCGAGCCGGATCAGCGAGGTCACGCAGCAGCGGCCTTCTGCAGCGCGCGGGTGGCCTCTTCGAGTTCGTTGACCGTGGCGTCGGCGACCGGGTGCCCGGCCGAAGCCATCCAGTTCGCCAGCATCCGGTGTCCGCCCTGCGTGAGCACGGATTCGGGGTGGAACTGGACGCCTTCGAGCGGCAGCTCGCGGTGCCGCATGCCCATCACGATGCCGGATTCGGTGCGGCCTGTGATCTCGAACACGGCGTCGTCGATGGTTTCCGGCAAAACGGTCAGCGAGTGGTACCGCGTGGCGGTGAACTCACCGGGGAGCCCGGCGAGGACCCCGGCTCCCGAATGGTGGACTTGGCTGGTCTTGCCGTGCAGGAGTTCGGGCGCGCGGTCGACGGTGGCGCCGAAAACGACACCCAAGGCCTGGTGGCCGAGGCAGACCCCGAGCATCGGGATCCGCTCTTCGGCGCATTTGCGGACGACGTCCATGCTCTGACCAGCGCGTTCCGGGGTTCCGGGGCCGGGAGAGACGAGGACCGCGTCGAACTCGCCGAGTTTGTCGATCTCCACCACGTCGTTGCGCCAGACGGTGCAGTCGGCGCCGAGCTGGGCCAGGTACTGGACCAGGTTGTAGACAAAACTGTCGTAGTTGTCGACGACGAGCACGCGCATACCGCCAGCTTAGCGGCTCCCACCAGGTGGACCGTACGCCAGATCACAATGATTGTTAGGTCGCCCTAACTTACCGTGGTAGGGGTGAGCCGTTCTCTTCGTGTAGCCATCGTGGGTGCCGGTCCGGCCGGCATCTACGCGGCCGACCTGCTCGACAAGTCCTCCGACAGCGCTGGATCTGTAACGATCGACCTGTTCGAGCGCATGCCGGCGCCGTTCGGGCTGATCCGGTACGGCGTCGCACCCGACCACCCCCGGATCAAGGGCATCGTCACCGCCCTGCACAAGGTGCTCGACAAGCCGAACATCCGGCTGCTGGGCAACGTCGACTACGGGACCGACCTGAAGCTCGACGACCTGCGCCAGTTCTACGACGCCGTCATCTTCTCGACCGGCGCCATGGCCGACCGCGCGCTCGACATCCCCGGGATCGACCTCGACGGCAGCTACGGCGCCGCCGACTTCGTCTCCTGGTACGACGGGCACCCGGACGTCCCGCGCACCTGGCCGCTGAACGCGACCTCGGTCGCCGTCCTCGGGGTCGGGAACGTGGCGCTCGACGTGGCGCGGATCCTCGCGAAGACCGCGGACGAGCTGCTCAGCACCGACATCCCGGACAACGTCTACCAGGGCCTCAAGGCCAGCCCGGTCACCGACGTGCACGTGTTCGGCCGTCGCGGTCCGGCCCAGGCGAAGTTCACGCCGCTCGAACTCCGGGAGCTGGACCACTCGCCGAACGTCGAGGTCATCGTCTACCCCGAGGACATCGAGTTCGACGAAGGCAGCATCGCCGCGCTGCGGGCGTCGAAGCAGATCGACATGGTCGTGAAGACGCTGCAGGAGTGGGCGATCCGCGACCAGGGCGACCGGCCGAAGCGGCTGCACCTGCACTTCCTGCACTCGCCGTGCGAGATCGTCGGCGAGGACGGACGCGTCGTCGGCCTCCGGACCGAGCGCACCGAACTGACCGGTGACGGGAACGTGCGCGGCACCGGCGAGTTCCACGACTGGGACGTCCAGGCCGTCTACCGCGCGGTCGGTTACCTGTCCTCGCATCTGCCGGAGATCCCCTTCGACCACACCACCGGGACCGTGCCGAACCAGGCGGGCCGGGTGCTGGACATCGACGAGGACCAGGTGCCGGGCGTCTACGTGACCGGCTGGATCAAGCGCGGCCCGGTCGGCCTCATCGGGCACACCAAGGGCGACGCGGCCGAGACGATCGCGAGCCTGCTGGCCGACGTCGAGAACCTGACGGCCCCGGCCGTGGACGATCCCGACGCGATCCTCGGTTTCCTCACCGAACGCGGCGTTCCCTTCACCACCTGGGAAGGGTGGGGCAAGCTCGACGCCCACGAGAAGTCCCTGGGCGCCCCGCACGGCCGGGACCGCGTGAAGGTCGTCGAACGCGACGAGATGACCCGTATCTCGCGCTCCTGAGCCAAGCTCGCGAAACGCCGTGAAGGCCCCCTTGAGGGACTCTGAGTCCCTCAAGGGGGCCTTCACGTATTACTCCAGGGACCTTCACCGGGCTTCCGCCAAAGTGGTGATGATGATCGTTTTCTCTTGTGGCCCGGGCCGCGGGTGAGTAGTCAGGAAGACGGCCCACGTTCACCGTGTCTCTCTCGGAGGTTCGATGTCACTGGATGTATCGCCCGCGCTGCTGGAGAAGGCCGAACGCGGGGAAGTCTCGGACGCCGAATTCGTCGCGTGTGTCCGGGAATCCCTGCCCTACGCCTGGACCGTGATCACCGGTGTCATCGCCGAGGCCGAAGGCGCGGCCGACGGATTCGCCGACAACGAGACCCCACCGCCGAGCGAGGCCGAACGTGGCCAGCTGCTGCGGGCGCTCGCCTCGGACGCCATCCGCGGTGGACTGGAACGGCACTTCGGCGTCAAGCTGGCGTTCCAGAACTGCCACCGGGTCGCCGTGTTCAAAACGTCCCAAGTGGACAGTGACCGCTACCGCGCGTTCGTCTCGGTCCGCGGCCAGCTGCTGAACCAGAGCCCGGAACTCCGCGACTGCTAACCCGTTCAGCGCAGGGCGGGTAGTACCTCTTCCCCGATGCGCGCGATGTTTTCGAGCGTTCCTTCCGGCGTACCGGACGCTTCCACCATCATGATCACGTGGGAGACCCCGGTACGCCGGATGCTCGTTCCCAGCCTGTCGACGCAGTAGCCGACGCCGCCGATCGGGTGCAGCTCGCACAGCCGGTCGGTGTAGGCCACCGGGTCCTTCTCCAGTCCCCGTTTGCCGTTCAGGTACACGTGCCCGGCGAACCCCTCCTTCAGGGAGCCCGGCAACGCGGACCGCACGACGTCCACCGCGTCGTCCCCCACCTGGCACATCACCGTCGAGACATGCCCGGCGGCGGAATCCCCGTACGCGGCAAGGGTTTCGATCTTCGCGTCGTCGTCGGTGTGCAGGCCTAGCAGCATCGGCAGCCCGCGGTCGGCGGCGATCCGGACCGCGCGCGATCCGGCGTCACCACAGGCCACGACCACCCGTGGCGCGCGTTGCGGACGCGGCACCATCGGCACCTCACGGAACGCGAAGTGGTCGCCGTCGGCGGAGACGGTCTTCGACGACATCGCCGCGAGCAGCAGGTCGAGGCTCTCCTCGAATCCCGTTTCGTAGCGGGACAATCCGGTGCCGAACACCTCGAGGTCCTGCCACGGCCCACCGCGGCCGACGCCGATCCGCAGCCGTCCGCCGGAGACCGCGTCCAGCAGCGACCACTGTTCGGCGAGCGCCACCGGATGTGCAGTCGACAGGACACTCACCGCGGTGCCGACGGCGATCCGTTCGGTGCGGCCGAGCACGTGCGCGGCGAGGGTGATCGCGGACGGGCAGACGCCGTACGGCATGAAGTGATGCTCCGCGAACCAGACGTCGTCGAATCCGGCCTTCTCGGCGGCGACGGCGGCGTCGACCGACCGGCGCAGGACGTCGGCGTCCTCCTGGCCGGGAAACCGCCCGGAGACGAGGAATACTCCGAATCGCACGCTTACTGGACCGAAACCTCGTTGAACCACAGGCGTGGCTCCAGCCAGGGGAAGACGACGAACATCAGCAGGGCGACGATCCCGAGCGCCAGCACGACCGCCGTCATCAGCTTCACCGCGAAGGGGCCCGGCAACTTACGCCAGATCCAGCCGTACATCAGCGCGCCTCCGAGATCTTGGGCAGGAGTTCGGCGTAGCTGCCCACCTGGTTTTTCGGGACCTGCTGGGTCAGCACCGAGTGGATGATGAGCCGCTCGCGCGCGGAGAACTGCGGGTGACAGGTCGTCAGCGTGAGCAGCGCGACCTGCTCGGCCTTCGGCAGGATCTCAGGATCCTTGTACGGCACCGGGTTCACCGTGTCGCCCTTGGTCGGGAACACGATGCGGCGGCCGTTGGTCTCGCCGTAGGCACCGCCGTCGACGGCGTTCGGGTCGCGCAGCGTTCCGACGTTCTTGCACTTCGGCTCGGCGCCCTTGCCGGTGGCCCAGCCCTCGACCTCGTCCTTGTAGGGCAGCACCTTGTAGATGTAGAAGTCGGTCTGCGTCTCGATGACGATCTGGTCGCACGAGCTGAGATTGTCCAGGTCGTTGAACGGCGCGCCCTTGCCGACCCGGTGGCCGGCGACCGCGAAGTTGCCCGGCTCGCCCGGCAGCGCGGTGCCCTTGTAGTGGCCGGGGCCGACTTCGAGCGCGGCCTCGGTCGTGCCTTCCTGGATGGTGAAGTTGAAGTCGGCGCCGAACACCGGGATGTGGATCCTGGCGAACGCCTTGCCGTCGACCAGTTCCGGATGCAGCTGCCGGTCCTTGCCCCATTCGCCGTCCAGTTCCGAACTCGCCTCGGACTGCTTGCCGGCGGAGAACAGGTCGGTCACGTAGACCTCGTAGACCATGAACAGCAGCACGACCAGTCCCGCGGTGATGAGGAGTTCACCGACGGTCCGGATGGCGACGCCGCCCTTGCCGAGTTCCCGCGGCGGGCGTTCTTCGGTCGCGGTACCACCGCCGACCGGCTCGAAGACGACGGTCTCCTCGGTCGACCCGGGCGGCGGCGCGGGACGACGACGCGGCGGGGGCCCGTCCATCCGGCGTCGCGGCGGCGGGCCGTCCTGCGCCCGGCCGTCCTGCGGCCTCCGCCGAGGTGTCGGCGCCGCACCCTGGCCGCGGCGCGGCGGCGCGTCCTCCGGTCCACGTCGGGGGGCCGGACGGCCCGCGCCGGGTGGTCGCTCGGAGTACCGCCGACGGTCCCCGCCCGGCTCTTCCCGCTCAGCCACGCAAGCTCCTCAGTCTCGAACCAAGCCGCAGTGTCGAACCAGCACAGTCGTCGAACCAGCACAGTGTCGAACCGTGTGTGACAGCATTGTCACAGTGCGGGAAATCGACCGGTCCCGGACGGTGCCCAGCGGCGCTCGTTTACGTTAACGTGTGCACGTGGCGCTGGTTGCGCACCCGAGAGCGGGTCATCGCCACCAGGAATGCCGAACAGTACGCGAGGAACACGATGCCGAAGTCCAAGGTCCGTAAGAAGACGGCGTACACCCCGCCGACCGACCGCCGCACGCCGGTGAAGGTCAAGGCCGCGGGCCCGTCGAACCTGTTCTACAAGATCGTGATGTTCGGCCTCATGCTGGTCGGCCTGTTGTGGTTGGTCGTCAACTACATCGCGGGCGACAAGATCCCCTTCATGGCGGATCTGGGCAACACGAACTTCGCCATCGGCTTCGTGCTGATGATCGCCGGGTTGCTCATGACGATGCGGTGGCGATGAGCATTACTCCGGTTGGCGGCTTGACGCCGAATTACACCGGTGTGACTCATCCCCAGTGTGGATAACCCCTGTGGATAACTACCCCACCTCGTGGGCACCGCGCTCGAACGTTGTGGTAGTGGCCTGGGTGATCACCCTGTTGTTGCTGGTGGGCACGGTGTGGCTGGTCATCGCCGGCGACGTCGGCGGCACCGTGCTGACAGGGTTGGCCACGGTCTCCACGGGCGCTCTCGCGCTTCACGGCAGTTTGCTCCGTCCTCGGCTGGCCGCCGGCCCCGAGGGCATCCTGGCCAGGACCGTCGGCGGCGCGCACCGCTACCCCTGGACCGAAGCCCGGCTCCGGCTGCGCACGACGCGCCGGCTCGGCCGGGACAGCTTGACCCTCGAGGTCGAATCCGGCGACCACCTGCTGGTGTTCGGCCGGATCGACCTCGGTGAGGACCCCAGGGACGTCCTGGAGGTCCTCACCGCCATCAAGGGTCAGGCGTTGTCGTAGTAGTGGACGTTGCCGTCCGGACCGTGTGACCAGCCCGGAACGGCCGGTCCGACAGCGGGCGGCGCGTACTCCCCGAAGATCTCGTACGGCGAGGCCGGCGAGCAGATCGGGTTGATCTTGACCACGCAGGTCCGCAGCGACCCGCTGAACTTCGCCTTCACATGCCGCGGCCGCTGGTCCTCCACCACCGCCTGGCCCGCGGTGATCTCCCAGCCGGTGGCCGCGCCCGGACCCGTCGTGCCGACGGTCTGCGTCGCCACCGAGGACGTCACGCCCGGATCGCCGAAGCAGATTTTCAACGCCGCATCGACGTAGGCGACACGGAGCGTGATCGCGCTGCCCGACCCCAGGAAATAGCGTTTGGTGTAGGTCTGGCAGGTTTCGGCGGCTTGCCCGGCCTGTGCGACCGAAGGCGCCAGCGCCGAAGCCATCACCGCGACGGCGGTGAACAGGACTGCCTTGCGAATCTTCATCTCAACCCCCAAGTTGATGATGTTGCCGATCAACCTGAAGGTACCCAGAGATGTTGCTTCCCCACTGGGTAATCGCATAACCCACTCGGGGGAAGTGGGATTACTAGCGGTAGCAGAGGTACGCCGTCTGGCCCTGGTACGAGGTGAACTGGCAGTACGCGGCGGAAATCGTCTGCGCGTCCTTCCAGACGATGAGCCCGACCATCGCGACCACGATGATCGCGATCCCGCCGATCTGCCATTTGAGCCGGTTCTTCTCCGGCGCGTAGAGCAGCGCGAAGGTGACCAGCAGACCGGCGACGAACCCGCCCGCGTGCCCGAGGATCGAGATGCCCGGCACCTGGAAGGTGATGAACACGTTCAGGCCCAGCATGACGAGCAGCCAGGTGGGGTTGAGCCTGAGCCTGATGACGATGACCGCGTAGGCGCCTATGAGCCCGAAGATGGCGCCCGAGGCCCCGACCACGGGGAGGGCGTCGAGGTCGGTGAACACGAGATTCGCGGCCGAACCGCCGAGCATCGAGACGAAGTAGAGCGCGACGAACGGAACGCGGCCGAGCGCGGTCTCCAGCGGACGGCCGACGAACCACAGGGAGAAGGCGTTGCCCGCGATGTGCAGCAGGCCGTACTGCAGGAACCCCGAGGTGAAGATCCGCCACCACTCGTCGCCCGCGAGCGTCGGCACGTTCGCCAGCTCACCGAGCTGGAAGAGGGCCGAGAAGTTGTTGTTCGCGATGCTGCCGGACTGGGCGACCGTGACGAAGAAGATGACGACGTTGAGCGCCAGGAGGACCGGCGTCGCGACAGCCGTGGAAGGCGGCTGGGCGCCGGCGATGGTGCGCGCGCCGTAACCGGCGTCGCGGTACTGCTTCTGCTGGACACGGTCCTGCTGGCGACCGGCCTGCACACAGTCGGTGCACTGGAAGCCGACGGCGGCTTCGCGCAGGCAATCCGGGCAGGCCGGACGCTCGCAGCGTGAACAGCTCAGCCCGGTCGGCCGGTTCGGATGCCACCAGCAGCCGGGCATGGCGGCCTGCTGGTACTGGGGATTCGGTGGTTGGCTCACGATGCCACCAACCTACCGAAATCCCCCGTACCAGGCCGTGTGATCAGCCTTGATCAGTGCGGTCAGCCTTCGCGGGTGACGCTGACCTTCTCGATGACGACGTCCTGCAGCGGACGGTCCGCCGGACCGGTCGCCGTACGGCCGATCGCGTCGACGACGTCGCGGGAGGCCTGGTCCGCCACCTCGCCGAAGATCGTGTGCTTGAAGTTCAGGTGCGTCGTCGGCGCGACGGTGATGAAGAACTGCGAGCCGTTGGTGCCGGGTCCGGCGTTGGCCATGGCCAGCAGGTACGGCTTGGAGAACTGGAGCTCCGGGTGGAACTCGTCGCCGAACTTGTAGCCGGGGCCGCCGCGGCCGGTGCCGGTCGGGTCGCCGCCCTGGAGCATGAAGCCGTCGATGACGCGGTGGAAGATCGACCCGTCGTAGAACGGGCCGGAGTTCGTACCCTGCGCGTTGGGCTGGGTGTACTCCTTGCTGCCCTCGGCGAGCCCGACGAAGTTCGCGACCGTCTTCGGCGCGTGGTCGGGGAACAGGTTCAGGTTGATGTCACCCTGGTTGGTGTGCAGAGTGGCCTTCAGCGCGCCACCAATGAGGGATCCCTTGCTTTCAGTCACGGGCTTCATCGTGCCATCTGCGGCAAGATCTGCGGAAAAGGGGCACGATAGGTTACAAGCAACGAAGCAGAATCAAAACGATTGATGAGGTGAAGGCCATGACCCGGGCCGCAGATTCGGTGAGCGAGTCGGCGAAGGCCGGCGCGCTCGGCCTGCGCAAACGTGCCGTCGAGGCGGGTAAGGAAGCCACCGCCCACGCCGTCGAGGTAGCCGAGCAGAAGCTCTCCGAGAGCGCCGGTGAGATCGCTAAGACCAGCCGTCGCGCGCGCAAGAAGCTCGCGAAGAAGACGGAACTGACCCGCAAGGAGCTCAAGCGCAGCTCCAAGGCGGCTCGTAAGGAGGCACTGGCCAGGCTTTCCGAGATGCGGAAGCCGGGCCGCAAGGCACGCAAGGCGGCCATCCAGGCGGCGAAGGCCGCCGGCGAGTCCAAGCGTCGCGGCAAGAAGGATTTCAAGGCCGCGAAGAAGGACTTCCGCGCCGCCCTCGTCGAGGCGAAGGCCGCTGCCAAGGGGGCGCGTAAGCGTCGCCGCTGGCCGTGGGTCCTCGGTATCGCCGTCGTCGGTGCCGGTGCCGCTTACGCGCTGCGCTCCAAGCAGGAGCCGCCGGTCGCGCCGGCTCCGCCCAAGGCACCGCCCGCTCCCCCCGCCAAGCCCGCCGCTCCGGCAGCAGCCGCTCCGAAGCCCGCTCCCGCGAAGCCCGCCGCTTCCGGTCCGGCGGCTTCCGCTCCGGCTCCGGCGAAGCCCGCGGCACCGAAGCCCGGTACCCCGAAGAACGGGCACCAGGCTTCGAGCACCAGCTCCGCCGACAAGAAGAACTGACGCCTCACCCTCTTCTGCTTGTCGCGAAGGGCCGCCCAGCGACCACCCGGTCACTGGGCGGCCCTTTCACGTCTCCGCAACGAAGATCAACCGACCAAGCCCCACGCCCAACGCACCCGACAACAGCACCGGCGGACTGTCTCGCCGAAAGCGCGCCAGCGCGACGGCGAGACTTCACCGGTCGCGCGCCCTCTTTTGGGCCGAAGGCCCACGTAAACGCGATGAAGGGGCGCCTCTCCGCCCACGTGAGTGGGAAACGGATCGGCGCCCCTTCGGCGCGCTTTACGTCAGCGCGCGTTCAAATCAACACCGCGCCCCTTCGGCGCGCTTTTCGTCAGCGCTCGATTAAACAGCGCTAGCGTGCTTGTCGATCAGCTGGCCGAGGCGGGGAAGGGCCTCCTCGACGTTCTTCTTGCCGTTCGGGCGCAGCTTGCCGTAGACCTTCTTGATGCTGTCGCGGCTGCTCTTCTCGGCGCGCGCGTCGGTGACCGACAGGAGCGCGTCCGCGGCCTCGTCGCCGCGACCGGCCAGGTAGGCACCGAAGTCGTTGCCACCCTTGGCCTTGTAGTCGCCGTAGAACGGCTCGAGGGCGACGGTGAAGTCGTCGAGCAGGGCGTCGACGGCGGAGGGGATGATGCCCGGCTTGATCTTCTTGACGGCCGCGAAGCCGGTCTTCACGACGGCACCCGAAACGCCGCCCTTGTCCGAAACCTCGGCGTCGACGAGACCTTCGAAGTCGCTCACGACCGCCGGGCGACGGCTGGAGTCGAGCAAGATTTCCTTGAGGGTGTCAGCCACGAAACCTGTCCTTTTGTCTTATGGGGAGAAATGATCTTTTGTGCCGCCGAGCCACACCGCAAGGCGGCCTCCGCCGGATCTGGCGTTGCGCTGGTCCCGCGAACCGTCGCGCGTGCGGCACAGGGTAGTACAAGATCAACTTCACTCTGACGTGTGGATACCACTACCTAGAGACGCAGCTCACCGATAGCCTCCTTCGCCACCGTACGTGCCTTGATGCTCTGCTTCTGGTTGGTGGTCACGACTACCGCGTTCCCGCCCTTCGCGACGGCGTAAACGGCGCCTTCGCCGGACGGCTGGTAGCCGCCTTTCCAGCCCGCCGGTTCGTCGGCCGGGTTGGACGTGTCGATGGGTGCGGCCTGGTCCACCAGCGCCTTGGCGACGGCGGGTTCGCCGACGTACACGCGCACGGTGAGCTGCAGTTTCCCGCTGAGCGCGTAGAAGAAACACGTCGGATGCGGCTGATCCGCCGACGTTTTGACCTTGGAGACCTTCTGCCCGTTGGCGTCCGAGACGAACTCGGCGCCGAGATACGGGCACGGGCCCTTGCCGGTGGGTTCCGGCGCCGGCGGGAGCTGGGGCGCCGCGCTGCTCGACCGCGCGGGCGGGTTCGCCGCGGGCGGCGGCTGTTCCGTCGGCCCGCAGGCCGCCAGGAGCGGCACGGCGAGCGGCAAGATCAGAAGACGTCGCATGATGGCGTCCAGTGAAGCAGATCGGATACTCGCGTCGCCGCAACCGTCCGCGCTGTTCATGCGACGATGGCGGTGCGTGGACTCTTCAGGAGGCATCAGTGCTCACCAAGGAGCAGTACCTGGGCGCGGTGGCGGAACGCGTCCAGCGCAGCGGTGGCAGGCTGAACACGGTCCAGATCGGCCCGAGCGCGGCCGTCGTGGGCCTGTTCACCGAATCCGTGATGATGTCGACGATGAACTACTGCGTGGTCGCCGCGGCGATCCCGGAGGTGAGTGCGCCCGCGTTGTACGACTTCACCATGCTCGCGACGCAGCACGCGCGCGCGAACGTGATGGGCACGGTCGGCTGGACCGCCGCTTCGGTGGTCATCGCCGGCCTGATCGGCGACCGGGTCTACCCGGACGCAGCACAGGCCGCGTCGGCGAAGTCCGGCAACCAGTTCGGCGGTGAGACGCGCATGGTGGCCGTCGACGTTTCGGCGGGGCAGATGTACGCGTTCGTCGGCGGGAAGCTGTGGGGCGCGGCGATGCACAGCTCGGTCAACGCGAAGCTGACGTTCTGCTTCCCGCAGCCAGCCGAGGTCTACCAGCAGGTGCAGTGGGCGCAGTCGCAAGGCCAGCCGCCACCCATGCCACCGGGACCGCCGCAGGGCCCGCCTCCCGGCCAGCAGCCGCCGCCCGGCTGGCAACCGCAGCAGCCGCCGCCCCCGCCGCCGTACCCGGTCGGGCCGCCGCCCGCGCAGGGTCCGCCGCCGGGTCAGCACCCGCCGCACTATCCGCCGCCCGCGCCGGGTTATCCGACGCACGGCCAGCGGCCGCCGGGGTACTGAGCGGTGGGCGACGCGTTGCGCGGCTGGCCGTCGTTTCCCCGGGAACTGCCGGAATTCGACCCCGAAAGCACTCTCGGCACCCCGCGCGAACTTTTCCTGGAATGGCTTAACGAAGCCGGGGAACACGTGCTGGCGCCGCACGCCGTCACTCTGTCCACAGTGGACGCCGATGGGGTGCCGGACGCGCGGGTCGTGATCCTCAAGGACGTCGACGGCGACACGTGGGCGGTCGCGACGAGTTCCGAAAGCCCGAAAGGCCTGCAGCTGGCGAAAAATCCGTACGCCGCGCTGACGTTCTTCTGGCCGGGGCGAGGCCGTCAGATCCGGTTGCGCGGCCCTGTCGCGCCTGCCGCGCCCGAGGTCTCCGCGGCCGATTTCACCGCGCGGCCGCCGGCGTCCCGGGTGGAGGCGTTCGTCGGCAGGCAGTCGCAGGTGCTCGAGGATCCGGCCGATCTCGACCGCGCCGCCGAAGAAGCGCGCCACTGGGTCGAAGAGAATCCCGGCGTGGCACCGGAGACCTGGACCCGCTACCTGGTGACGCCGTCCGAAGTGGAGTTCTGGCAGGCCTCCCACGATCGACGGCACCGTCGGCTGCGCTATCGGCGCGAAAACGGGACCTGGCTCAAAGAACGTCTCTGGCCGTAAACGGTAACTGGGAACGACGATCGTCGGGTTGTCGTGGACGATTCACTTAGACGACGGTGAACGGCACCTAGTCCCCTGATCGTTCGGAGGCGAAATGTCCACACGCCGTCGCATTCGGGGCGCCTTGGCCGCCACAGGGCTCGCCCTGCTGGCCGTCACGACGCCTGTCGCGAACGCCCAGACCGGCGACCCGGCGAGAGGGCTGTATTCGGTGGAAGGCGCGAACGACACCGGCAAGCGCACCGCCGTCGCCCGCACCGGTGTCGACGTCGCTGGTTCGCGCGGTGGCGCGCTGACCGTCGTCGCCACCCCCGAACAGGCCGCGAGCCTGCGCGCGAACGGGTTCACTCTCAAGTCGCTCGGCGACTTCGACAGCATGCTGAAACAACGCAGCGGCCGGGCGGGCACGGCCGCCGTCGCCGGAGACTTCCCGCCCGGCGACGAGGCGTACCACACCTACGCCGAAACGACCGCTGAGCTGCAGAAGGCCGCGAAGGACCACAGCGACATCGCGACGCTTTCCAGCGTCGGCAAGTCGTACGAAGGCCGTGAGCTGAACCTGGTGAAGATCAGCGACAACGCGGGCACGGACGAGAACGAGCCCGAAGTCCTCTTCACCTGTAACCAGCACGCGCGCGAACACCTCACCACCGAGATGTGCCTGCGCATCGTGCAGCGCCTCACCGGCGGGTACGCGAGCGACCCCGCCATCAAGAAGATGGTCGACGAGCACGAGATCTACGTGATCCCGAACGTCAACCCGGACGGTTCCGAGTACGACATCACCGGCGGCGAGTACCAGGGCTGGCGCAAGACGCGGAAGCCGGTGCCGGGCAGCAGCGCCATCGGCACCGACCCGAACCGCAACTGGGACTACAAGTGGAACTGCTGCGGCGGATCGAGCAACAGCCCGTCCGCCGAGGACTACCACGGTCCGTCGGCGTTCTCCGAGTCCGAGACCAAGGCCGTCGCGGCGTTCGTGGACTCCCGCGTGGTCGGCGGCGCGCAGCAGATCAAGACGCACATCGACTTCCACACCTTCTCGGAGCTGGTGCTCTGGCCGTTCGGCTACACGAAGGACGACACCGCCGAGGGCATGACCGACGCCGAAGCGAAGAGGTTCGCCGACGTCGGCAAGCAGATGGCCGCCACCAACGGTTACTCGCCCGAGCAGTCCAGCGACCTGTACGTCACCGACGGCGACGTCAACGACTGGGCGTGGGGTAAGCACAAGATCCTCAGCTACACCTTCGAGATGTACCCGAAGGACGGCGGGATCGACGGCTTCTACCCACCCGCTTCGGTGATCCCGGAGCAGACCGCCCGCAACGACAAGGCCGTCGACATCCTGATCAGCGAAGCAGGAGCCTGACCCTCGGTCAGGCCCTGAGAGCGGCCACTCGCGACGCCCGGCTCCTCGGCGAATCCAAGCTGAAGCTCCGGGCGTCGCCCAGCCGGTCGCGGACGAACTCCTCGGTCTCCGCGATCGTCTCGCGCAACGCCGCGTCCTCGTCCCCGAAGACCTTGTAGACGATCTTGTTCGTGTCGGTGTCGAACTCCCACAGCCCGGCGAAGCGGCCTCGGTCGACGATGAGGTGACACGGCGGATCCGCGGCGTCCAGCGGACATAGCCGTAGCGCTGCTGGTCCAGCCGTCCGTTGACCGGCACGCGGCGGATGTCGCCGCAGACCTGGAGCAGGCCGAGCGCGAGCGGCAACGTCGTGGTGGTGCCGCGTTTCCGGCCCGCCTCACCGAGATCGCGCACCGCGGACCCCGCGCAGTTCATGGATGGCGAGCCGGGCGACGTCCGCGTCGACCGTCGCACGATCGAGACGGGCCCTGGCGAACAGGCCGAGGAAGGGCGCCGAACCGCCGACCGAGCGCATCCAGCCGGTCCGTTCCAGCACCTCCGCCGCCGCGGTCCCGCGCAGCGATCCGTCGAGTCCCTGCCGATGTGCCCACCACGCGCGCAGCTTGTCGGTCGCCATCACTCCACGGTTTGGGCATCCGGTGGCCCACCGCAGTCCGGCGACGGGAACCCAATAGCATGATCGACTTTGTTCTTCGGTGCCCCGAATGGCTGAATTCTGGATAATCAACAGGTGCGCAAGCGGTTCTCGGAAGGCTCAGCGATCGCGTCGACGGTGGTCACCGGCGACGATTTCGACGAACTCGAGGACACCTTCCAGGCGTTCCTCGCCCCGGACACGGTCAAGCTGCACACCCCGGCGCCCACCGGGTTCTTCGACATCTCCCAGCTCAGCGGCCTGCGCGTCCCCGGAATCGACCCGAACGGCCTCTCCGTCTACGAGATGACGCTGGACTCCGACGTCGTCCTGCACGGCGAAGAGACCCCCGACGCCTACACAGTCGTCGTGACCGTGACGGGCCGTAGCCAGTTCCTCATCAACAAAGAAGAGGTGCAGTCACGCCACGTCGTCACCGGACCGGAGACCCGCTTCCGGACCGGATTCGAGCATCCCGACATCCTGATGCTCCGGATCGGCAAGCAACTGGTGGCGGACGCGATGCGGGAACGGCGCGGCGAGGCGCCGACGTCGACCCTGCGCTTCGATCCGGCGATCGTCGAGGCGTCGGGCATGGGCCAGTGGATCACCCTGCTCCACACCTTCAGCGAGACCGCGGCCTCCGGCCTGTTCGACCGATCGCCGCTGGCCGCCGCGCATTTCGAAAAGCTGCTGCTGCACGGCCTGCTCGACACCCAGCCGCATTCGCTGTCCGACGACCTGGCCGCGGAACCGTCCCGGCCGAAGTCGACGGCGGTCCGCCGCGCGATGACCTACTGCGAGGAACACGCCGCCGAACCGGTGTCGATCGGCGAGCTGGCGATGGCCGCGCGGGTCAGCGTGCGCGCGCTGCAACTGGCTTTCCGCACCGAACTCGGGCTGACGCCGATGGAGTACCTGCGGCGCGTCCGGCTCGACCACGTCCACCAGGACCTGCTCGCGATCGCGCAGGGGCGCGCCGCGGGCACCGTCACCGACGTCGCCTTGCGCTGGGGCTTCACGCATCTCGGCCGGTTTTCCGGTTTTTACCGCGAGACCTACGGCAAACTCCCTTCGCAAACGGCACGTCTCACCGCCTGAAGGAGTGCGATGCTGGTCGAACTGGCCATCGGCGACGCGTACGGAGGCTCCTTCGAGCACGCGTACCCGAGCTTCGTCGCCGAACACAACACGCTCACCGGATACGTGCCGCATCCCGGCCAGCTCGGCGTCCCGGCAGGCCGCTACACCGACGACACGCAGATGACGATCGCCATCGCCGAATTGCTCGTCTCCGGCCGCCGCTGGACTCCGCTGCTGCTCGCCGAGCAGTTCGTCCTCGCCTACCATCGCGATCCGCACGACGGCTACGCACCGCGTTTCCATCAGCTGCTCAGCGAGGTCCGGGACGGCGAGGAACTGCTACGACGGCTCCAGCCGCAGAGCGACAAGAGCGGGGCGGCCATGCGCGCCGGGCCGATCGGCGTCCTGCCGACCGTCGACGACGTCCTCTATCACGCGAAACTGCAGGCCAGGATCACGCACGACACCCCGGCCGGGATCGCCGCCGCCCAGGCCGCCGCGCTGGCCGTGCACTACTGCCACCACCGGCTCGGACCGCTGGCCGAGGTCGCGCGATGGATCGACAGAGTGCTTCCCGAGGACGTCGGGCACGGCGGCTGGGCTCGGCCGTGGTCGGGCAAGATCGGGCCGCAGGGCTGGATGAGCGTCCGTGCCGCGCTGACCGTCCTCGCCGACGGCGGAGGGCTCGCCCGGATGCTCCACCGCTGCGTCGCGTTCACCGGCGACGTCGACACCGCCGCCACCATCGCGCTGGCCGCCGCGTCGCGGTCGCCCGAGGTGGCCCCGGATCTGCCGCCGGTGCTGTGGCGGGATCTGGAAAACGGCGAGTTCGGCCGCGACTATCTGGCGAAGCTGGACGAACGACTGCTTCGCGGCTGACTACCAGGAAGGCCGGTACCGCAGACCCTGCTCGTAGTACTGGTCGTCGGATTCCGCCGGTTCGTCCTGCTCGTCCTCGGCGGGCCCGGCCGGTTCTCCCGAACGGTCCCGCAGTACGACGTTCTCGGCGCCCGCCGCCGGCCGTCGCGAGACCGGGGAAGCGGGCGCGACGGTTTCCCCGGTCTGCTGGAACGAAGGGGTGAACCCGAGCCGCCAGCGGAGCCTGTCCGTGATGTACCCGGCGTTGCCGATCGGCGCCATCAGCTCCGCGCTGCGTTTCGCGGATCCTTGCTGCGCTTCCTGATAAGTCCGCATGACGGCGTCCGCGATCTCGGCGGGCGACATCCGCGAAACGGCGTCGCTCACCCTGAGCCGTGTCATCACGCCGTCGGTGTTGACCGACACGGAGACGGCACCGTCCGGTGAGGACGCTTCCACCGAAAGAGCGGCCAGCGCTTCGAGCATCGCTTGCCGGTCGTTGGCCGGCTTCTTCTGGGGCGCCGGTTTTTCGGCCACGCTGAAACTCCTTGGAACGGTGGGGTCTCCGCACCGGAAGACCCCACCGGGTGTCAATCGGTCGGCAGTGGTGACAACTCCATCGGCGGTTGCTCGAACTGACCGTCGTTGGAGATGTCGACGTTCTTCTCCCGGACCCGCTTTTCCGTGCCCTTGTCGGTGTTCTCGGTTTCGAAGTTGCCGGGATCGAAGGTCTCGCCGGGGCTGACGTCCGGCGGTTCGGGGACGATCGGCAGGTTGTTGATCTCGACGTTGATCTTCGAGATCAGCGATTCCGTGGCGCGGAACATGCCTTCGCGGATGTTGACCACGCCGTCGTGGAAGCTGTTGTAGATGGTTTCCGGGCTGTCGCCGATGATCGACGCGTTCTCCGAGACCAATGTGGAGAGTCCGGCACCGGCCGCGGCACCGGCGACCTGGACGCCGTTCGCGGTGGTGAAGAAGGTCGCCGCGGTGAGGGCGGCACCGGCAGGCGGGACGGCCGCCACGAGCAAGGCCGCGACAGCGCCGGCGAAACCCGCCGCCAACGCCTTCGTCAAAGCGGATTCGTCTTGCCGTTCCTGGTCGTCCCGGTACTTTTCCGCGGCGGTCAGGAAGGACGAGGCGAGCGCGCTCAGGTCGGCCCTCGCGGTCGCGATGGCGTCCCGCGCGGCCACGATGTCGGCCTCCAGCACGGTGAGTTTGGTGCCCACGCGGGAGTAGGTGTTCACGAGACCCTGGATGTAGCTCTTGGCGGTCTCGGCTCCTTCACCGCGCCACTTGAGCAGCAGGACGAGGGACCTGTCGAGCGGAGCTTTCGTGTCCTGGAAGGAGTTCCAGCATTTTTCGTAAGCCTCGATCATGGTCTGCAGGCTGTTCTCGCCGACGAGTTCCGCCTCGGAGAACTCCAGGAAGAAGTCGCGGACTTGCTCCTTCCGCCCGCCGCTGAGGTCGACGTCGCTGCCCATGAGCCAGTCCTGGAAAAGGAGATCCACCGCCGCGTAGGCGTCGTTGGCGCCCTTGGTGAGGTCGGCGGTAATCCCGTCGAGGAGCTTGCTGTTGTCCCTGACGAGGCCTCCGGAGGTGGTCTCCGCGTCCAGTGCGTTGAAGTACCCGTCCACGCCGCTACCCCTGTTCCCCGTACGCCGCGCGGTTCACTCGCTGCTTGTTGTCCTCGTCCACGGATTCGTACAGTTCGGCGATCCTCAGCAGGGCCTGGGAAGTGTCCTGCGTGCTTTGGTGCAGCTTCGCGAGCATCTTCTCGACGGCCGCGCGATGTTCTTCGTAGGCGGCCGAAACCCCGCGCATGCCCAGGCTTTTCCCGAACGCGGTGTCCGGCGCGAAAATCCCGGGGAGAAGGCCACCGGTGACCGGGTCGGGGGCGGGGACGTCCTGCCCTCGCACACCGGTGTGGGCGGTACTGACTATGTCCGCGGCCTTCTGCAGTTCCTTGCTCGACAACCTGAGATCGTCGAGGTCGGTTTCGAAACTGACCATGTTCACCTCGCTGTCCGGATTCCAGTCCATGTAAGCAGCGTTGACTTGGCTGGGAGTCCGACTTCGCGATGCGCGTCCGGTGACGAACGTCACCCCGAAACAAAACGGGGCGAGTGGGCCGGCGTTTTCCGCCGACACACTCGCCCCGGGTTACGTGGAGCTGAGGGGAATCGAACCCCTGACCCCTGCCTTGCAAAGGCAGTGCTCTACCAATTGAGCTACAGCCCCGGATCGCAGGCGATCATGATAACCGCCCGCGCCGAATCAGTTGTTGCGGGACGCGTCCGCCGCCTTGGCCGGGGCGCTTCCGTTCGTGGAAACGGCGCCCAGGGGACGCTCGGTGGGAGCGGTGGCCTCCCGCCACAGGTCGGCCTCGGCCTTGGCTGCCTTGTTGCGCTTGATCACGAACAGCACGCCGCCCGCGATGACCGCGAGTGCCAACAGCTTCTTCATCAGAAGCCCCCTCTTCTTCGCCGAGTTGCTCCGCCTACCCACCGATGCTACTGCACGCCACTCCCCACTTCCCCACCCCCACGACCCCGCTCCGTTCCACGTGGAACCAAATCCCCACGGCGCCGCCCCTCACCTCTCCCTGATGGCGCCGGTCCACGGCAATGGGCCCGCCAGGGCCCGAGCCGACCGGGGGGTCCAGGGGGGGCGAAGCCCTCCCCTGGCGGGGGTTTGGGGGTTCGACCCCCAAAACGAAAAACACCCGATCCGTGTTCGCGTTTTCCGCGAACACAGACCGGGCAATCGGGTGGGCCCACCAGGACTTGAACCTGGGACCTCTTCGTTATCAGCGAAGCGCTCTAACCGCCTGAGCTATGGGCCCGAACGACGAGAAGATTACAGGACGCCTTTCGGCGCCCTGCAACCGGGTCACTCTCGTTCGGAAAGGGTCACTTCCAGGCCTCCGGCGAGGTCCGCGGAGACGTTGTAGATGAAGGCGCTGACGGTGGCGAGTGCCGAGATCAGCACGATGTTGATGGCGCCGAGGATGGCCGCGATCCCGAAGACGCGGCCCGCGCTGATCAAGGGGTCCGCCGGTGCGTCGGCACCTTCGCCGCCGACGAGCGACGAGTAGGTCCCGTTGAGTTTGTCCCAGACGCCCATGCCGTCGAGGACGGTGTAGAGGACGCCGACGGCGACGAGCCAGACGAAGAACAGCGCGACGCCGAGGACGAGGGACAGTTTCAGCACCGACCAGGGGTCGAAGCGTTTGATCTGCAGGCTGGCGCGACGCGGTCCGCGGCCGGGGCGGCGGAGCGCGGTGGGGGCGGCACGGGTGCGGGAGGCCGACGGGATGGCGGAGGGGGCGGGTTGGTCGCCCTCTCCGCTGTCGCCGAAGAGCCTCTTCGCGGCGGTGCCGCTGACCCCGTGGTAGTCGGTCACGGTGGTCGCGTCCTGCTTCGGTTCCGAGTAGGCCACGTCTTCGGTGGCGACCGAAGACACCGAGACCGTCTGCTCGCCGGCTCCTTCGGCCTCCCCCGCACCGCTGTCGCGCTGCCAGGGCGGGCTCGACGAGCCCGCCTGCGCGCCGCCTGCTTCGGGCTTCTCGGATGGTGTCACGAGGTGTCAGTCCTTACCCAGTACGTGGGGGCGTCGCCTATTGCTCCGACGCCGGGGTTTCTTCTCCTTCAGTACTACCTGCAGTGGCGACGTCTGAGGGCTCGTCCGCGTTGCGTGCGACCGCGAGAAGAGTGGTTCCTTCGTCGAGATTCATCAGTCGCACTCCCTTCGTCTGCCTGCCTGCCTTGCGCACCTGTCCGGCCGAAGTCCGGATCACCCCGCCGCTGGAAGTGATCGCGTAAAGCTCGTCTTCGGCGTCGACGATGACCGCACCCACCAGCCTGCCACGTTTCCGGTCGTACTGAATGGTGAGCACACCCTTGCCGCCGCGGCCTTGGACCGGGTAGTCGTCGGTCGGCGTGCGCTTGGCGTAACCGCCGTCGGTGGCGACGAGGAGGAACTTGTCCGGCTGGACGACGTTGATGCCGAGCAGTTCGTCGCCGTCGTTGAACCGCATGCCCAGCACACCGGACGTCGCGCGGCCCATCGGGCGCAGTGCCTCGTCGGTGGCGTGGAAGCGGATGGACTGGCCTTCCGCGGACACCAGGAGCAGGTCGTCTTCCGCGGCCGCGAGCACGGCACCGACCAGCTCGTCCCCTTCGCGGAGGTTGACCGCGATGAGGCCGCCGGCGCGGTTGGAGTCGAAGTCGGTGAGCTTGGTCTTCTTCACCAGGCCGCGCCGGGTCGCGAGCACGAGGTACGGGGCGACCTCGTAGTTCGGGATCTCGATGACCTGGGCGATCTTCTCGTCCGGCTGGAACGCGAGGAGGTTCGCGACGTGCTGACCGCGCGCGTTGCGGTTGGCCTCGGGCAGGTCGTAGGCCTTGGCCCGGTAGACACGGCCCTTGTTCGTGAAGAACAGGATCCAGTCGTGCGTCGAGCAGACGAAGAAGTGCTGGACGATGTCGTCCTGTTTCAGGGTCGCGCCCTGGACGCCCTTGCCACCACGCTTCTGCGATCGGTACAGGTCGGTTTTCGTTCGCTTGGCGTAACCCGTGCGGGTGATCGTGACGACGACGTCCTCGACCGCGATGAGGTCCTCGACCGAGACCTCGCCGTCGAACGGGATGATCTTGGTGCGCCGGTCGTCGCCGTACTTGTCGACGATCTCCTGCAGTTCCTCGGCGATGATCGAGCGCTGCCGCTCGGGCTTCTCGAGGATGTCCTTGAGGTCGGCGATCTCGAGTTCGATCTCGGCGAGGGTGTCGACGATGCGCTGGCGCTCGAGTGCCGCGAGACGGCGGAGCTGCATGTCGAGGATCGCGGTCGCCTGGATCTCGTCGACGTCGAGCAGGCTCATCAGTGCGGGCCGGGCCTCTTCGGCCGAGGGCGAGCGCCGGATCAGGGCGATGACCTCGTCGAGCATGTCCAGCGCCTTGACCAGACCGCGCAGGATGTGGGCGCGTTCCTCGGCCTTCTTCAGCCGGAAGCGGGTCCGGCGGACGATGACCTCGATCTGGTGCTTCACGTAGTGCCGGATCATCTGGTCCAGGCGCAGCGTGCGGGGCACGCCGTCGACCAGGGCCAGCATGTTGACACCGAAGTTCTGCTGGAGCTGGGTGTGCTTGAACAGGTTGTTCAGCACGACCTTCGCGACCGCGTCACGTTTGATCGTGACGACGATCCGCATCCCGCTGCGGCTGTTGGACTCGTCGGCGATGTCGGAGATGCCGGTGAGCTTGCCGTCGCGGACCAGGTTCGCGATGTTCTCGACCAGGTTGTCCGGGTTGACCTGGAACGGCAGTTCGGAGACGACCAGGATCGTGCGGCCCTTGGCGTCTTCCTCGACCTCGACGACCGCGCGCATGCGCACGGAACCGCGGCCGGTGCGGTAGGCGTCCTCGATGCCGGAGTTGCCGAGGATCATCGCCTTGGTCGGGAAGTCCGGGCCCTTGATCCGGACGAGCAGCGCGGCGAGCAGCTCGTCGTCGGTCGCGTCGTAGTTCTCCAGCGCCCATTTGACGCCGTCGGCGACCTCGCGGAGGTTGTGCGGCGGGATGTTCGTCGCCATCCCGACCGCGATCCCGGAACCGCCGTTGACCAGCAGGTTCGGGAACCGCGACGGCAGGACGTCGGGTTCCTGGGTGCGGCCGTCGTAGTTGTCGGAGAAGTCGACGGTGTCTTCTTCGATGTCCTGCAGCATGTGCATCGCGAGATGCGCGAGGCGGGACTCGGTGTACCGCATGGCGGCCGCGGGGTCGTTGCCCGGCGAGCCGAAGTTGCCCTGGCCGTCGATCAGCGGGTACCGCAGCGACCACGGCTGGGCGAGCCGGACCAGCGCGTCGTAGATCGCGGAGTCACCGTGCGGGTGGTAGTTGCCCATCACGTCGCCGACGACGCGGGAGCACTTGTTGTACCCGCGGTCGGGGCGGAAGCCGGAGTCGAACATCGAGTACAGCACGCGGCGGTGCACCGGCTTGAGGCCGTCTCGCACGTCCGGCAGCGCCCGCGACACGATGACGCTCATCGCGTAGTCGATGTAGGAGCGCTGCATCTCCTGCTGGATGTCGACCGGTTCGATCCGGTCGTGGTCCGGAGCCGGCGGCAAGGTTTCCGTCATGAGGTCCTTCTCGTGAGGGCAGTCCTGATGGGACAGAGAAACGGGACGTGACTACACGTCGAGGAAGCGAACGTCCTTGGCGTTGCGCGTGATGAAGGAGCGGCGCGCTTCGACGTCCTCGCCCATCAGTACGGAGAACAGGTCGTCGGCCTGCGCGGCGTCGTCCAGGGTGACCTGGCCGAGCAGCCGGTTCGCCGGGTCCATCGTGGTCTCCCACAGCTCTTCGGCGTTCATCTCGCCGAGACCCTTGTAGCGCTGGATCGCGTCGTCCTTGGGGAGGCGCTTGCCCGCCTCGACACCGGCCTGGATGACGGCGTCGCGCTCACGGTCGGAGTACGCGTACTCCGGCTCCGACCGCGGCCACTTGATCTTGTACAGCGGCGGCCGCGAGAGGAACACGTGCCCGTGCTCGATCAGCGGGGTCATGAACCGGAACAGCAGGGTGAGCAGCAGCGTGGTGATGTGCTGGCCGTCGACGTCGGCGTCGGCCATCAGCACGATCTTGTGGTAGCGCAGCTTTTCGAGGTCGAACTCGTCGTGGATACCGGTGCCGAGCGCGGTGATCAGCGACTGGACCTCGGTGTTCTTGAGGACGCGGTCGATACGGGCCTTCTCGACGTTGATGATCTTGCCCCGGATCGGCAGGATCGCCTGGTACATCGAGTCGCGGCCTTCCTTGGCCGAACCACCGGCCGAGTCACCCTCGACGATGTAGAGCTCGCATTCCGACGGGTTGGTCGAGCGGCAGTCCTTGAGCTTGCCCGGCAGCCCGCCGATCTCCAGCGCGCCCTTGCGGCGGACCAGGTCGCGCGCCTTGCGGGCGGCCATCCGCGCGTGCGCCGAGGAGATCGACTTGTTGATGATCGTCTTCGACTCGGCGGGGTTGCGCTCGAACCAGTCGGCCAGCCACTCGTTCGACGTCTGCTGCACGAACGTCTTCGCTTCGCTGTTGCCCAGCTTGGTCTTGGTCTGGCCCTCGAACTGCGGTTCGGACAGCTTGATCGAGACGATCGCGGCGAGACCCTCGCGCACGTCGTCACCGGTCAGGTTGGCGTCCTTCTCCTTGAGCAGCTTCTTCTCGCGCGCGTACGCGTTGACGACGCGGGTGAGCGCGGCGCGGAAACCCTCTTCGTGCGTGCCGCCCTCATGCGTGTTGATCGTGTTGGCGAAGGTGTACACCGACGGCGTGAAGCCGTTGTTCCACTGCATGGCGACCTCGACCTCGAGGCCGGTGCCCTTGGCCTCGAAGGAGATCACCGAGGAGTGGATCGGGTCCTTGCTGCCGTTGATGTGCTTGACGAAGTCCTCGAGACCGCCGGGGTAGCAGTAGGTCTTCTCCTTGACCCGCGCCGCCTGGCCGGAGGCGTCCTCTTCGGTCTCTTCGTCGGCGACGCGCTCGTCGCGCAGCGAAAGGGTCAGGCCCTTGTTGAGGAAGGCCATCTCCTGCAGACGACGGGAGATCGTCTCGAAGTTGTACGTCGTGGTCTCGAAGATGCCGCCGTCGGCCCAGAACGTGATCGTGGTGCCGGTGTCCTCGGCCGGGCCGAGGTCCTCCAGCTCGCCGGGGATCTGGTCGGTGTAGACCTGGCGCCAGCTGCGCCCGCCGTATTTGACCTCGGCGATGAGCTTGGTCGAGAGCGCGTTCACCACGGAGACGCCGACGCCGTGCAGACCGCCCGACACCGCGTAGGAGTCGCTGTCGAACTTGCCGCCCGCGTGGAGCACGGTGAGCACGACCTCGAGGGTCGGCTTCTTCTCCTTGGGGTGCATGTCGACCGGGATACCGCGGCCGTCGTCGACGACCCGGACGCCGCCGTCGGCCAGCAAGGTGACCTCGACCTTGGTGGCGTGACCCGCCATGGCCTCGTCGACGGAGTTGTCGACGACCTCTTGAACGAGGTGGTGGAGGCCGCGTTCACCGGTGGAACCGATGTACATACCGGGACGCTTGCGGACAGCTTCGAGCCCCTCGAGCACCGTGATCGACGACGCGTTGTACTCGCTCTTGTTCTCGGTCACAGGCGTTGATTCTCCTCGTCTCGCTCGAGCAGACGCTCGCTCATCTCCAGTGTACTTGGCCGCGTCCGCTGGCATGCGGCAAGGACACCCCTGATTCGCTCACAGGCGCGCTAATTCGTTCGAAGAAGAGTCTTGACGTTCGCGAAGCACTCTGAGCGCGTTCTCGGCGCGCTGGTGGCACAGTTGTCGCGAAGCGCAACTCGGATCAGCCGTACGTGTCACGCGGACCACGTCCCGGGACGTGCCGCGGCCCTTTCCGCCAGCTCGGCGCCGTCGGTCCCTGGATCCGCATCCTCTTCACCACGCCGTGCCCGACGCCGGCCGCGATCTTCGTCAGCAGCTGCCCCTGGAGCAGGCGCAGCTGCGTCGCCCACGCCGTCGAGCTGGCGCGCACGGTCAGCTCGCCGTCCTTCAACGCCACCGGCTGGGCGTGCTCGGCGACCTCGTCACCCACCAGTCGTGCCCAGTGGCCGAAGACCTGACCGTTGGCCAGCCGCGTGTTCCAGCCGCGGTCGACCGCGAGCCGGGAGGCGAGCCTGCCGAGCGGTTGCGGGTCGCGTGTGTCGGCACCCGGCCCTGACCAGCGACGACGTCGCGGGCTCTGCCCGTTCGCCCCGGCCCCTCCTCCGGTGATACGGCCGCGGCGCACGCCTGGTTCAACTCCGCGCGCCTTCGCTTTGGCCTTCGCGGCCTCCAGCGCGGCATGCGCGAGGTCACGTCCGGTAGTCGACTCCTTGCCTTCGGTATCGGTTAGGCCGTTCGATACCGGGGGCTGTTCACGCTGCGTGTCGAACAGGCCTCCCTCACTCGGGCTACCGCCCGTGCGGGGGGTGTCAAGCCGCTTTTCCGGCCCCTTGGTCACGCGGGGCGATAACGCGTTCACGGTGTTATCCACACTGTCCACAGGTTTGTCCCCAGATCGGTGGGCAACTGCTGTGGCGCCGATCACCCGGGGTGTCCGCTTCACGCCGGTCACCCTCGGTTGATCTCACCATCTGCCACGAGGAACCGGTGCCCGGCCAGTTCGGCGGGTACGTCCTCGTCCACGGCGGCGGTCACCAGCACCTGCTCGGCGCCTGCCGCCACCTCCGCCAGCCGGGCCCGGCGACGCCGGTCCAGCTCGGCGAACACATCATCCAGGAGAAGCACCGGTTCCCCGGCCTCGCCACGCAGGAGCTCGTAGCTTCCCAGACGCAGTGCGAGGGCGAACGACCAGGACTCCCCATGGCTCGCGTACCCCTTGGCCGGTGCTTCGCCGAGGACGAGGTCCAGCTCGTCCCGGTGCGGGCCGACCATGCTCACCCCGCGCTCCAGCTCCAGGTTCCGGGACCGGCCCAGCGCTTCGACCAGCACTTCCTTGAGGACCGCTTCGTCCGCGCGAGGCCCGTCCGGAACGCCATAGCCCTCCGGCATCGCTTCGCCCAGGCTGGACCTGTACGCGATCTTCGCCGGTCGTGAGTCGGGAGCGACCCCCATGTACGCGGCGGCCGCGTACGGCGCGAGGTCCGCGATGAGGTTCAGCCGGGCGGCCAGCAACGCGGCCCCCGCCACCGACAGGTGGTCGTCCCAGACGTCGAGCGTCGACAACGCGTACGGGTCTTCGCGCCCCGTGCGCCGCTTGCCCGCCGTCTTGAGCAGGGCGTTCCGCTGCTTCAGGACCTTCTCGTAGTCGGCGCGGACCCCGGCGTACCGGGGCGCGCGCAGCACGAGGAGTTCGTCCATGAACCGACGGCGCTCACCGGGATCCCCGCGTACGAGTGCCAGATCCTCCGGGGAGAACAGCACCGTACGCAGGATGCCCAGTACGTCACGCGGCTTGCCGACCGCGCCGCGGTTGATCCGCGCGCGGTTCGCCTTGCCGGGGGTGATCTCCAGTTCGACCGTCAGCTCGCGATCGTCGTTGACCACCGCGACCCTGATCAGCGCGCGTTCGCACCCGTGCCGCACCAAAGGCGCGTCGGTCGCGACGCGATGCGAGCCCAGTGTCGCGATGTAGCCGATCGCCTCGAGGAGGTTCGTCTTGCCGCGGCCGTTCTGTCCGACGAGGACGGTCGGGCCGGGTTCGAGCGCGAGATCGGCTTGTGGCCAGGACCGGAAGTCGGTGACCTGGAGATGTCTTAGGTACAACCCGTCTGCCTAGTGGCCGGCCGTCGTCACTGGACCTTTTTCACGGCGTGCCCGCCGAACTGGTTGCGCAGCGCGGCGACGGCCCGCATCGCGGCGGAGTCCTCCTGGCGGGAAGCGAACCGCGCGAAGAGCGCGGCCGAGATGACCGGCGCCGGGACCGCGTTGTTGATCGCCTCTTCCAGCGTCCACCGGCCTTCACCGGAATCCTCGACGTAGCCCTCGAGGTCGTCCAGCTCCGGGTCCTCGTCGAGCGCGCGGACGAGCAGGTCGAGCAGCCACGAGCGGACGACGGTCCCCCGCTGCCAGCCCTTGATCACCGCGGGCACGTTCTCGACGACCTTCGCGGCTTCGAGCAGCTCGAAGCCTTCGGCGAAGGCCTGCATCATGCCGTACTCGATGCCGTTGTGGATCATCTTCGCGTAGTGACCGGAGCCGACGGCGCCGGCGTGCGAGAAGCCCTCTTCGCGCGGACCCTCGGGGCGAAGCGCGTCGAAGATCGGCATGGCCTTCTCGACGTCCGAAGCCGCGCCACCGACCATCAGGCCGTAGCCGTTGTCCTTGCCCCACACGCCACCGGAGACCCCGCAGTCGAGGTAACCGATGTTCTTCGTCGCGAGCAGGTCGGCGTTGATGCGGTCGTCGGTGTACTTCGAGTTGCCGCCGTCGATCACGAGGTCGCCCTCGGACAACAGGTTGCTGAGCTCGGCGACGGTCTGCCGGGTGGGTTCACCGGCGGGCACCATGATCCAGACGATCCGCGGACCGTCCAGTTTGGACACCATATCCTCGAGCGACGAGGAGTCGGTGACGTCCGGGTTGCGGTCGTAACCGACCACTTCGTGACCGGCGCCGCGCAGCCGCTCACGCATGTTGAACCCCATCTTGCCGAGGCCGATGAGTCCCAGCTGAGCCATGAAGATCCCCTTTGGTGCGAGACAGAAAGTGACGGCCGGTCAGCCCGGGAGGCGGACCGGCATCAGGAGGTACAGGTAGCCGGGGACGACGTTGCCCTCTTCATCGGCGGGCTTGATCAGCGCCGGCCGATTCGGCGTGGTGAAGGTGAGCTCCGCGCGATTCGCGTTCAGCGCGCCGAGCCCGTCGACGAGGTAACCCGGGTTGAACGCGATGGTCACCGGCTCACCCTCGTAGTCGACCTGAAGCTCTTCTTCGGCCGAACCCTCGTCGTCGCCACCGGCGGAGAGCCGCAGCGAACCGTCGTTGAACTCCAGCCGCACCTGGGTGCCCCGCTCGGCGACCAGCGAAACCCGCTTGATCGACTCGGCGAGCGCGGAGACCTCGATGACCGCGCGCGAGGTGTGCTGCGCGGGCAGCAGCTGC
The DNA here is from genome assembly GCF_000478275.1 of Amycolatopsis orientalis DSM 40040 = KCTC 9412. Lineage (GTDB taxonomy): Bacteria > Actinomycetota > Actinomycetes > Mycobacteriales > Pseudonocardiaceae > Amycolatopsis > Amycolatopsis orientalis. The sequence goes on along the minus strand of NZ_ASJB01000051.1, from coordinate 82,294 downwards.
CGGTACGGCGGGAACTCCGCGTCGAGGAGCCGGGTCGTGGTGTAGCGGCCGGAACCGGAAAGACCGAGGAGACCCTCACCGCTGGCGAGCGCGAGACGGATCTTCGCGCCGCTGGCACCGAGCGTCTTCGCGGCCTCGGCGAGCGTGCGCGCCGGGACGAGCACCGCGGCGTCGGACAGGCCCTCGGCGGGCTCCCAGGTGAACTCGCGCATCGCGAGCCGGAAACGGTCGGTGGCGACCAGGGTCAGCGAAGAGCCGGAGATCTCCAGCCGCATCCCGGTCAGCATCGGGAGCGTGTCGTCCTTGCCCGCGGCGACGACGACCTGGGTGACGGCCTGGCCGAAGGCGTCGCCGGTGAGTTCGCCGGCGAAGGCGGGCTGGGACGGGAGCTGCGGGTAGTCCTCGACCGGCATGGTCGGCAGGGAGAAGCGCGCGGAGCCGCAGGTGATGGTCGCGCGGGCGCCGTCGACGGAGATCTCGACCGGCTGCGCGGGCAGCGACTTGGTGATGTCGGCCAGCAGACGGCCGGAGACCAGGAGGCGGCCGCCGTCGGCGATCGTGGCCGGAACACCGACCGTGGCGGAGACCTCGTAGTCGAATCCGGAGACGGTGAGGGCGTCACTCGTCCCGTCGGATCCCGCATCGAGCAGGACACCGCCCAGAACCGGGACCGGAGGCCGCGACGGGAGGCTTCTCGCCACCCACGCGACGGCGTCGGCCAGCCCGTCACGCTCGACGCGGATCTTCATGCGCGCTTCCTTTCGACAACCGAGCCCCTGACGGCTCGAAAGCTCAACGGGTCACCGCGGCCGGAGAGCGCGATGGCCAGGTGCCTCGCAGGTGTGTTCGGTCCAGGCGAGGACGCGAACGCACGTCGACACGCAGACCAGGTGCAGGGACCCACGTTAGGCCGTCCCCGGGGTCCACGTCACCTCGGCCTCCCCTTGCTTTTGTCGACAAGACGACACGGTTCGGAGTCTGTCCCCAGATCCGCTCTTCGCCTGTTTTTGTTTTATTCCCTTCTTAAGAAGAACTAAGAACAGCAGTAGTAATAGGGGTTGTGGATTGTGTGGACAAGGCTCGTTCGCGCAGGTCCGGGCGGCTCGGAGGGTGTGGACCCAGGGTGTGTACGGACGGTGGACAGCTCGAGCCGTCGGTGGATGGTTTCGGGCGGCGCTCGATCTGTCCACAGTCATCCACAGTTGTCCCCACGGTTATCCCCAGTTGTGGGGCGGTTTGTACCCAGGGTTGTGGGCGCCGTTCGTGACCGGAATCGCTCGGGAGAGTGACCCGGACGACCCCGTTCACCCTTGTGCACAAGATGTGGGCAACCTGGGGACAGCGTGTGGATCTTGGTGTGGAAATGCTGTGGATCGCCTGTGAGTGCGATGTGGACGGAAACCCGATCGCCGCTGGTCTCCCCGCCGCCGGAGTTGTGCACAAGATACCCACAGCATGTGGATTCCCTTTGTGCACAAGGGAAATCGCGAAGGGCGCGTACGTGCGCTTCGCCTCCTTCGCGTGCGTACGCCATACCGTTCAGGTACCCAGCCTTCGCGGCTCTACACGCGTCTCTGGCCTATGTGGACGGCCGTATGAGCGGGAAGCGGGCATGAAGAAGGGGCTCCCACCTGGACGGTGAGAGCCCCTGAAGTCCTTGTGTGCTAAGGGATTACTGCCGGGCGCGCTGTTTGATCCGGGAGGTCAGCTCCTGGACCTGGTCGTAGATACGCCGTCGTTCGGCCATTTCCTTGCGGATCTTCTTGTCCGCGTGCATGACCGTCGTATGGTCGCGGCCGCCGAAGGTCTGCCCGATCTTCGGCAGCGACATGTCGGTCAGTTCACGGCAGAGGTACATCGCGATCTGCCGCGCCGTCGCGAGCGCCTTGGTCTTGCCCGGGCCGCAGAGGTCGTCGAGCGTCACGTCGAAGAACTCGGAAGTGACGCCCATGATGGTCGGCGCGGTGATCTCCGGCGCGTGCGAATCCGGGATGAGGTCCCGGAGCACGATCTCGGCGAGGGCGACGTCGACCGGTTGCTGGTTCAGCGAGGCGAAGGCGGTGACGCGGATGAGCGCGCCTTCGAGTTCCCGGATGTTCGCCTCGACGCGCGAAGCGATGAACTCCAGGACCTCGCCGGGAACCGCGAGCCTGTCCTGAGCGGCCTTCTTGCGAAGGATCGCGATACGCGTTTCGAGCTCGGGCGGCTGGATGTCGGTGATGAGGCCCCACTCGAACCGCGTGCGCAGCCGGTCTTCCAGCGTTTCGAGGCGCTTCGGCGGACGGTCGGAGGAGACGACGATCTGCTTGTTCGCGTTGTGGAGGGTGTTGAAGGTGTGGAAGAACTCTTCCTGCGTACCTTCCTTGCCCTCCAGGAACTGGATGTCGTCGACGAGCAGGATGTCGATGTCACGGTAGCGGCGCTGGAACGCGACCTTCCGGTCGTCGCGCAGCGAGTTGATGAAGTCGTTCGTGAACTCTTCGGTCGACACGTACCGCACGCGCATGCCGGGGAACAGCCGCTGGGCGTAGTGCCCGACGGCGTGCAGCAGGTGGGTCTTCCCGAGTCCGGACTCTCCCCAGATGAAGAGCGGGTTGTACGCGCGCGCCGGTGCTTCGGCGACCGCGACGGCGGCGGCGTGCGCGAAGCGGTTCGACGCACCGATGACAAAGGTGTCGAACGTGTACTTCTCGTTCAGCTTCGTCTTCGACGTCTGCGGCTGCGCCGGCGCGGTGTAGGGCTGCCCCGCGATCGGCTGGCCGGAGAACGTCGGCCAGATCTCGGTCACGGCGGCGAGGGCCTCGCCCTCTTCGTCGACTTCTTCATCGCTGTCATCGCCATCGTTGAGGCTGTTGTCGACCGGCTGCTGCCTCGGCGGCCTCGGCTTCGGAGGCTCGGGCCGCGGGCGGTTCGGGGACAGCATGCCGTCACCGTCGGGCAGCGGAGGGGGACCCGGTACCGGCCCGTTGCCGTTTTCCACCCGGCCGGGTGACGGGTCATAGCGGGGACCGGCCGCCGGAGGGGGCGTCTCGGTGCTGTCGACCTTCACCGCGAGGGAGACCACGCGGCCGAGCCGTCGCGAAAGGGCTTCGGTGATCGCGCCGCGGAGGGCGCGTTCGATCGCTTCCTTGGCGAAATCACTGGGAGCGGCGAGCAAGGCGGTGCCGTCGAGGAGGCCGATCGGCCGGGTCACCCGCATCCAGGCGCGCTGCTGCGGGGAGAGGGTGCCATCGGACAGTTCGCGCACGACCTGTTCCCAGATGACGCCAAGATTGTGCTGGTGATCGGACACCTGCCTGACTCCCCTCCCCTCATCGGTGCGTGCGGCGAGATCACTCAGCGAACGCCCGGAAACACTCCATCGAGCGTCATCGTGGCCCGATCAGCTCATGCGCACAGCAAATATCCACATAGTTGTCCACAGCTGTGCACTAATGTACGGCGGCCCGCGGCGACGTCACCTGCGGGGATCGACGTAATGTCGGCGGGACGCCTCCACATCCCAAGGACACCCGGGCGCCTGCACCGTTCCACCTCGGCGAAAACCCGGGAGGGGCACGCTAACAAGCCCCGCTCGTTGCCACAAGGCATCCTCGCGCGCAAGCATTTCACGGTGTACGGCGTGTTGCCATTCGGTGCCTTCACGTCGTCGGCGATCACTCTCCACGGCCGGTCGCGGTCCGTGGTCGAGGGGGTGCTTGCCGGGCCCGGGCGGTGGGTGCGTACCCTCGTAAGGTCTCCCGTATACAGCGGGGGCGTTTCGCGTGCCCACGTTGTCGTCGCTCGACGTGACGAGGCCACACGTTGGTAGGAGACACCAGAGACTGCCGTGCGTCAGCACGACACGCCAGGAACGGGTCGAACCGTTCCCGGCGGCCGAGAAACAGGAGAAGTTAGTCGTGAGCAAGGGTAAGCGCACCTTCCAGCCGAACAACCGCCGACGCGCCCGGGTCCACGGGTTCCGGCTGCGGATGCGGACCCGCGCCGGCCGGGCGATCCTGGCGGCTCGCCGTCGCAAGGGCCGCGGCGCACTGTCCGCCTGATCCGGCCGCCGTCGAGGGACGTCGTGCTGCCGGCCGCCGCGCGTTTGCGGCGCAGTGAGGATTTCCGTGCCGTGATGCGGCGTGGGGCCAAGGCAGGCAGGCGCCGCCTCGTCGTCCATGCGTTGACCACGGACCCGCCCGATGCCGCCGAAGCGGCGCGGGCGGGTTTTGTGGTGAGCAAGGCCGTGGGCAACTCGGTGGTCCGCCACCGGGTCACCCGCCGGTTGAGGCATCTCGTTTCCGCCAGGATCGGAACACTGCCGCCGGGAAGCTCGTTGGTGGTACGGGCACTACCTCCGGCCGCGGACGCGTCCAGCGCGGAACTCGGTTCGGACCTCGACGCGTCGTTGCGGCGCCTCGGGCTGTCCGGGCCATCCGCCGTCCTCGGGAAGTCCCGTCAGACGCGACCACCCGACAACGGATCAGCGGTGTAACGGCATGCGAGCCACCGAGAACGAGACCACCGAAGACGCCCGGCCCGGCCCGGTGGCATGGGTGCTGCTCCTGCCCATCAAGCTGTACCGCAAGGCGATCTCCCCCTTCCTTCCTCCGGCGTGCCGGTTCTACCCGAGCTGTAGCGCGTACGCCGTCGAGGCACTGACCCGGCACGGCGCCGGCCGCGGCACTTATCTCGCGGTCCGGCGTCTGCTGCGCTGTGGCCCGTGGACCATGCCCGGCCGCGACCCGGTACCCGAGACGTTCTCGTGGCGCCATCGCCGACCTGAAACACCGATCGAGGAGTAGCTCAGTGCTCGACTTCATCTACTACCCCGTGTCCTTCATCTTGTGGTGTTGGCACAAGGTCTTCGGGCTCGTGTTCGGTGAGGCGAACGCGGTCTCCTGGGTCCTGGCGATCATCTTCCTGACGTTCACGGTCCGCGGCATCATGTTCAAGCCGTTCGTGAACCAGGTCCGGTCGATGAAGAAGATGCAGGACTTCGCGCCGGAAATGAAGAAGATCCAGAAGAAGTACTCCAACGACCGGCAGCGCCAGGCGATGGAGATGCAGAAGCTGCAGAAGGAGCACGGCGTCAACCCGCTGGGCAGCTGCCTGCCGATGCTGCTTCAGATCCCGGTCTTCATCGGTCTGAACCACGTCCTGCGGATGTTCACCATCAACCCGTACGGCGGACCGAAGACCGAGAACTACTTCTTCGACCAGGCCGGTGTCGAGTCGTACGTCAACGCGAAGCTGTTCGGCACCAACCTCGGTGAGGCCATCTACACCGGTGTCGACATGGTCAGCGGTGGCAACACGGCCGCCGGCTTCCACTGGCACGTCGCCCCCGTCGCGATCCCGCTGATGATCGTCGCCAGCATCGCCACGCACCTCACCGCGCGTCACTCGGTCCAGCGTCAGAACCCCGAGTCGGCCACGCCGCAGACCGCGATGATGAACAAGCTGACGATGTACATCTTCCCGCTCGGTGTCCTCGTCTTCGGTGCGCTGTTCCCGATCGGTCTGCTCTTCTACTGGCTCGCCAACAACGGCTGGACCCTGATGCAGCAGCGCCTCGTCTACACGAAGATCGACAAGGAAGAAGAGGCCCGCAAGGAAGCCGAGAAGGAGAAGCGCGCGAACCTCGGCCCGAAGCCCGGCCAGAAGCCGACCGCGCCCCGCCCCGGCCAGAAGCCGGTCCAGCAGAAGCGGAACAAGCCCGTCGCGGGCGGTGGTCAGGTCAAGAAGGCCGGCTCGCCCCACGGCTTCGCCCAGACCGCTTCTCCCGCGGAGAAGAAGGACAAGGACGCGACAGCCGAGCCGTCGGCGAACGGCTCGAAGGAGAACGGTGCCGACGTGCCCGGTCTCATCTCGGACTCGACTAAGAAATCGGGCCGGAAGCGTCGCTGACGCTGATCCGGGCTGGAGAGGAGACTAAGAATGGCGGACACGATCGACACGATCGACGCCGAGGAGAACAGCGCGGCCGACGTTGAGGACGCCGCTGAAGAGACCGGTCGCAAGGGAGGTGTCGACGACGACGTCCTCGTGAAGGAGGGCGACATCGCCGGCGACTACCTCGAGCGCCTGCTCGACCTTCTGGACTACGACGGCGACATCGATCTCGATGTCGAGGCGGGCCGGGCGATCGTCAGCATCGACGGTGGCGAGGATCTGGAGAAGCTCGTCGGCCCGCGCGGCACGGTGCTCGAAGCGCTGCAGGAGCTGACGCGGCTGGCGGTGCAGCAGGAGACCGGCTCGCGGAGCCGTCTGATGCTGGACATCGCGGGCTGGCGTGCGGACCGTCGCGAGGAGCTTCGCGAGCTCGGTCGCTCGACCGCGGAGACCGTGGTCTCGTCCGGTGAGCGTGTCCGGCTGCAGCCGATGAGCCCGTTCGAGCGGAAGGTCGTGCACGACGCGGTCGCCGCTGTCGACGGGGTCAAGAGCGAGAGCGAAGGAGAGGACCCGAAGCGCCGGGTCGTCATCTTCCCCGCCTGACGGATTCTCTGCCCGAAGCGGCCCGCCGGTCATCCGGCGGGCCGCTTCCTTATATATAGGGGTCGCTCCACGGGGGTCGCTGGAGCGAATTACACGCATGGCGTTTCACGTGAAACGCGTGAGTCGAGTGGAGTTGTCCACAACTTCGGTCTGGCTCCCCGTTTTGCGGTCGGCGTCATGGACAATCAATGGAGCGCGTTTCACGTGAAACGGCGTCGAGGTTGAGGAGAGAGAGTGGGCTTGGACGGGGTCGCCGCATCGGTACGGACCGCGGCGTCAGAGGTGTTCGGAGACCGCGTCGAGCAAGCCGCCGGCTACGTCGAACTCCTGGAGCGCCACGGCGTCGAGCGTGGACTCATCGGCCCCCGTGAGGTCGACCGGCTTTGGGAACGGCACGTCTTGAACTCCGCCGTGATCGGCGAACGGATCCCCGAGGGTGCCCGCGTGGTCGACGTCGGATCGGGTGCGGGGCTTCCGGGTGTGCCGCTCGCGATCAGCCGACCGGACCTCGATATCGTTCTGCTCGAACCGATGGCCCGCCGGGTCGACTGGCTGGCCGAGGTTGCCGAGAAGCTGGAACTCCCCATCACCGTTGTCCGCGGGCGCGCGGAGGAGCGGCAGGTGCGCGAGGAACTCGGTGGCGCGGATGTCGTCACCGCCCGGGCGGTCGCCCCCTTGGCCCGGCTCGCCGGCTGGTGCCTTCCGCTCGTACGTGCCCAAGGTGCTCTGGTCGCCCTCAAAGGAGCGAGCGCTGGAGAAGAAATCGAACGCGATCGCGTCGCCGTCCGAAAGGCCGGCGGTGGCGAGCCGGAGGTCTTCGAGTGCGGTGCGAAGGTACTTGAGGTCCCCAGCACGGTCGTCGTGATCCACCGCCTGCCTCCGAAACCGTCTCGGCCGCGCGGCAGGCGCAGCTAGTCCGTTCCACGTGAAACAACGCAGAACGACTCCCACGTCCACTACAGAGGAGGTCCGAGACCGGTGACTCCCCCACCGTCCGACCCGGCGACCGCCGGCCATGAACTCGGCTGGACGCCCATCGCCGAGGAAGCCGTCCGAGCCGCCAGCGTGCTGCACCCCAAGGAAGGTGCCCTCCCGCGACCGAGTCGTCGGCGCGTGCTGACCGTCGCCAACCAGAAGGGCGGCGTCGGCAAGACGACGAGCACGGTGAACCTCGCCGCCGCCCTGGCCGTCCACGGGCTCAAGACGCTCGTGATCGACCTCGACCCTCAGGGCAACGCGAGCACCGCGCTCGACATCGACCACCGTTCCGGCACGCCGTCGATCTACGAGGTGCTGATCGGTGAGGTGTCGCTGGCCGAAGCGGCGGCGCAGAGCGAGCAGTCGTCGAACCTCTACTGCGTGCCCGCGACCATCGATCTCGCCGGTGCCGAGATCGAACTCGTCTCCATGGCGTCCCGAGAGATGCGGCTCAAGGAGGCGCTCTCGTCCGAGATCCTCGACGAGATCGGCGTCGACTACGTCTTCATCGACTGCCCGCCGTCGCTCGGCCTGCTCACCGTCAACGCGATGGTCGCCGCGCAGGAGGTCCTGATCCCGATCCAGTGCGAGTACTACGCACTCGAAGGTCTGGGGCAGCTGCTGAGCAACATCGAGCTCGTCCAGAAGCACCTGAACCGCGAACTCAGCGTCTCCACGATTCTGCTCACCATGTACGACGGCCGGACGAAGCTGGCCGATCAGGTGACCAACGAGGTCCGGAACCACTTCGGGGACACTGTTCTCAAGACGGTGATCCCGCGCAGTGTGAAGGTCTCCGAGGCGCCCGGATACGGGCAGACGGTCCTCGCTTACGACCCGGGTTCGCGGGGTGCGATGAGCTACGTGGACGCCGCGAAGGAGATCGCCCAACGTGGGGCGGAGATGAAGGAAAGGAGCGGTACGGCATGAGCGAGCGCAGAGGGGGGCTCGGGCGCGGGCTCGCCGCCCTGATCCCCACCGGCCCGCCACCGGGTGCCGCGGCCCCGGCCGAGAACGGCTCGGCGGCGGTCCCCGCTCCTCCGTCCGGGCCGTCGGGACCGGATGACAAGGGCTGGTTCGCGGCCAACGGCGCGGCCGGCTCGCACGGCGGCGCGGTGGCCGGGGCGGTCTACCGCGAGGTGCCGGTCAGCCAGATCAAGCCGAACCCGAAGCAGCCGCGGCAGGTCTTCGACGAGGACGCGCTCAACGAGCTGGAGCACTCGATCCGCGAGTTCGGGCTCATGCAGCCCATCGTGGTCCGGGAACTCGGACCCGACGAGTACGAACTCGTCATGGGCGAGCGGCGGCTGCGCGCGTCCCAGCTGGCCGAGCTGGAGGCGATCCCGGCGATCGTCCGCCAGACCGCCGACGAGGCGATGCTGCGCGACGCGCTGCTCGAGAACATCCACCGCGTTCAGCTCAACCCGCTCGAAGAGGCGGCCGCGTATCAGCAGCTGCTCGACGAATTCGCGGTCACCCACGAGGAGCTGGCCGGCCGGATCGGGCGCAGCCGCCCGGTCATCACGAACACGATCCGCTTGCTCAAACTCCCCCTCGCGGTCCAGCGGCGGGTCGCCGCCGGGGTGCTTTCGGCGGGGCACGCGCGGGCGCTGCTCTCTCTTGAGGACGCCGACAGTCAGGAAGAGCTGGCCGCGCGGATCGTCGCGGAGGGTATGTCGGTGCGGGCGACCGAGGAAGCCGTCACGCTCAAGAAGAGCGAGAAGCCGGCCAAGCCGAAGCCCGCTCCCCGCAAGCCGATCCAGGCACCCGGTCTCCAGGAACTGGCGAACCGGCTCTCGGACCGGTTCGACACCCGGGTGAAGGTCGACCTCGGGCGCCGGAAGGGCCGGATCACCCTCGAATTCGGGTCCGTGGACGATCTTGAACGCATCGTCGCGCTGATGGATCAAAATCAGGCAAATCAGACACCGAAAACCGATTAGGGATCACACCGGGTCGTTTTGTCACGGTGACGATAGCTGATTGCTGGCAGTGGATGACGCTGAGTGCTTGAACTGGGGGCAAGTATGCAGGGACTCTTCGGCGGTCGAAATCCACGCGCGGTCATCTTCGACTGCGACGGATTGCTCATGGACACCGAGCCGTGTTGGTCGGTCGCCGAGACCGAGCTGTTCGCGCGGCGAGGTCTGCCCTTCGGTCCGGTCGAGAAGGCGTCGGTGATCGGCAAGTCGCTACCGGCCGCGGCCGACGCGATGGCGGAAGCCTTCGGAGAACCGGATGGCGGTGCCGAGATCGCGGACGAGTTGCTGAGGTTGGTGACCGAGGTCGTCACCGCGAAAGCGGAGGCGATGCCCGGCGCGCGTGAATTGGTCGAGCTGACCGCCGCCGCCGTTCCGGTCGCTGTCGCGAGCAACTCGCCCCGTGCGCTGCTGGAGGCCGCACTCGATCGCGGCGGGCTTTCGGCGATGTTTCCCGTGAAACTGGCGGCTGACGAGGTGGCCGCGCCGAAGCCGGATCCGGAGATGTACCTGACCGCTTGTGGTCTCTTGAACGTTGAGCCTGCCGACGCGCTGGCGTTCGAGGACTCGATGACCGGTCTCCGGTCGGCGCGGTCGGCCGGCGTTCCCGTCGTCGGTGTCCCTACGTTGAAGCAACAAGACTTCCCCGCTGATGTCGTGATCGGCTCGCTGCGAGACGAAGAGCTGCTGTCGTGGGTGCGCGGATGGCCCCGTCGATGACCGGTCTTCCCTTCGTCCGCTTTCAGAGCCCGACTCGGAATGAGCGAGGAACCTTCACCGGCGTCTTCGGTCTCGTCAACGGCCTCGCCAAGGCCGGACGGCTCACCGCCGAGCAGGAAGCCTTCCGCCGCGCGAACAACGACTGGTACGACGCGAACTTCATCAATCCGGCGCATACCGATCCAAGCGTCTACGACGTGGACGTGAACCCCGGCGCCGCGGCGTGGTTCAAGGCGACCGCTCAGGTCTTCATCGAGCGAGTCGACGGCTATCTGTCGATTCTCGAGACCCATGGGATCCCGTGCGAGACGGTCTGGTCGGCGGACCCGGGAGTGATCGTCTACGAGGACGAGTATCAGGTCGTCGTCGTGGCCGGGAAACGGAAAAGGGGACTCGCCCCTGCCGGGCAAGTCCCCTTCGTCGAGTCCGGGTCAGCTCTTGCGGGCGATCGCCCGTCCCACCAGCCCGGCGAAGACTGATCCGAGGGTGGCACCGGCCGCCTCGATCGCCACCGGGACGATCGACGTCTCGGTGAGACCCGGCGAGGGGTTCACCGCGAGGAAGTGGACCGTGCCGTCCTCGGTGATCACGGCGTCGGTCCGGGAGATGTCGCGAAGGCCGAGTTGCCGGTGCACAGCGACGGCGAGTTCCCCGACCGCCTTGGCGGCTTCGTCGGGAATTCGCGCGGGAGTGAAGAAATCGGTCAGCCCGGCGGTGTAGCGGGCGGTGTAGTCGTACACGCCGCTCTCCGGCACGATCTCGACCGCGGGCAGGGCCTCGGGTCCCTCGTCGCCTTCGATGACCGTCACGGCCACCTCGACGCCGGAAACGAACTTCTCGGCGAGGACGGTGTCGCCGTATGCGAAGCAGCCGACCATCGCGCCGGGCATCTCCGCGGCGTCCTTGACGACCTGGGCGCCCAGCGCCGATCCCCCTTGGTCGGGCTTCAGGATCATGGGCAGGCCCAGCGTGTCGACCATCGAGTCCAGCACGGCCTGCGCGCCGAGTTCGCGGAAGGTGCTGTGCGGCAGCACCACCCAGTCCGGCGTGGTGAAACCGGCGTCGGCGACGAGCGCCTTGGCCGTCGGCTTGTCCCACGCGCGGCGACAACCCCGCGAACTGGTGCCGACGTAAGGCACGTCGAGCATCTCCAGCACCGTCTGCACCGCGCCGTTCTCCCCCTCACCACCGTGAAGGGCGACGATGGCCGCGTCGGGCCGCTGGGTGCGAAGACGTTCGAGCAGACCCGCGTCGGTGTCCCACTCCTCGACGACGAGACCTTCCGCCCGCAACGCGACCGAGAGCCGGCGCCCGGAGCGGAGAGAGACGTCGCGTTCGTGGGAAAGGCCACCTGCGAGTACGGCAACGGTGCGGTCGACCACCGAGACTCCTTCGTGCTTGGGGACGTCCGGTCGATCAGACCGTGTCCGGAGAGGGGTTTTGCGGCCCCGAGATCGAGCGTGGGCTCGCGTTACCGAAGGTACGCGCAAGGTCCATTTCGGACTCGAGCACCGCGGCGAGCCGCCGGACGCCTTCGCGGATCCGCTCGGGCGTCGGGTAACAGTAGGAAAGACGAAGCTGTCTGCTGCCGAAACCGTCGGCGTAGAACCCGGTTCCGGACGCGTAGGCGACCCGGGCCGTGACGGCTCGCGGCAGCATCGCCTTCGTGTCGACGCCTTCGGGGACGGTCATCCAGACGTAAAAGCCGCCGTCGGGTTTGGTCCAGCTGCATCCGGTGGGCATGTGCTGCTCGAGCGCGGACAGGATCGCGTCCCGCCGTTCCCGGTAGTTCTCGCGGAAGGTCTTGATCTGACCCATCCAGTCATGAGTCGAGAGGTATCGCGACACGATCAACTGGTTAAGCGTCGGCGGACAAAGTGTCGCGGACTCGGCCGCGAGCACGAGCTTCTCCCGGACGGCGTGCGGTGCGAGCACCCAGCCGACCCGCAGGCCGGAGGCGAAGGTCTTGGAAAAAGAGCCCAGGTAGACGACATTGTCGGGGTCGATCGAGCGGAGCGCCGGATACGTCTGGCCGCTGAAGCCGAGCAGACCGTACGGGTTGTCCTCGACGATGAGGATGTCGTTCTCGCGGCAGATCTCCACGATCTCCGCACGCCGCTCGACGGCCAGCGTGACGCCGCCGGGGTTGTGGAAGTTGGGGATCGTGTAGAGGAATTTGACGCGGCGGCCGGCTTTCCTGGTCTCCGCGAGCGCGGCGCGCAGCCCCTCGGGGACCAGGCCGTGGTCGTCCATCGCGACGTGGACGACGTCCGCCTGGTACGCGGCGAAAGAGCCGAGCGCGCCGACGTACGACGGTCCCTCGGCGATGATGACGTCTCCCGGATCGCAGAACAGCCGGGTGACCATGTCGAGCCCCATCTGGGAGCCGACCGTCACGACGACGTCGTCCGGGTGGGCCTTGATGCCTTCGAGGGCCATGATTTCGCAGATCTGCTCGCGCAGCGCGGGGACACCGTGCGCGGAGCCGTACTGGAGCGCGACCAGGCCTTCTTCGGTGATGAGTTCGCCGACCTGCGCGGACAGCGTGTCCAACGGGAGCGCGGCGAGGTTCGGCATCCCGCCGGCGAGCGATACCACTTCGGGGCGACTGGCCACCGCGAACAACGCCCTGATCTCGGAAGCAGTCATCCCTGCCGTACGCGCGGCGTAGCGGTCGAGATGAGGGTCGAGGTTGTGGCGGCCGGGCTCCGGCCGGACAGGGCGATTCTCGGTCATCAGGCGCTTCACCCGTGCTTCGAAGTGGACATAGTCGCTACCGACTGGTAGTTCCATCGAGTGTAACCACCCTCCCTTGTGGGGCCCTGGCCTTCCGGTGTTCATCACATCGGCCTATCCTCGGTCAGGACCCCTTCGGCGAGCCCTGCTCGGGACAGGGCTGAGTCGGGTGTTGTCGTTTCAGGGAGGTTTGCCGGTGTCGCGTCGCGTCGTGGGCGTAACCCTGGACAACCTCGAGCATCTGCCCAAGAGCTGCCGCCGCTGCGTGTACTGGGAGCTGGCGCCGCATTTGAAGGCGCAGGCCGAGGAATACGGCGCGACAGAGGTCGAAAAGGAAGCCTGGGTCTCCAGCGTGCTGCTGGAATGGGGCTCCTGCGGCCGGATCGTCTACAGCGACACCCTGCCCGTCGGCTTCGTGCTCTACGCGCCGCCGAACGCCGTGCCGCGCTCGCTGGCCTTCCCGACCTCACCGCCCGGACCGGACGCGGTGCTGCTGACCGCCTTCCAGGTCCTACCCGAATTCCAGGGCGGTGGGCTCGGCCGGATGCTGGTGCAGGCCGTGGCGAAGGATCTGACCAAACGCGGTGTCCGCGCGATCGAAGCCTTCGGTGACGCCAAGCCCGAAGAGACCGATCCGGACGGTGGGCACAGCTGCGTGCTGCCCGCCGCGTTCCTGCAGAGCGTCGGCTTCAAGACCGTGCGGCCTCATCCGCGCTGGCCGCGGCTGCGGCTGGAACTGCGGTCGGCGATCTCGTGGAAGGAAGACGTGGAGGCGGCCCTCGAACGGCTGCTCGGCCAGGTCTCCATCACGACCGCCGAGCCGAGCCTCGGTCGCGCCTGAACTTCTTCAAGCCCCCATCCGCGAACCTGGATGTGTGGCTCATCGCGGCCTCTCGGAGGTCGCTGTATCAGACTCTGCGGGTACGCGCAGCGGCCATCCCCCGCCTTGGGGACAGCTGTGGGTAACCCGCCGAGTTATCCACAGATCGCTGATAGGAGCGGTGGAAAATCTGTGGATGGGTAGGCTGGACCTGGGGACGCCCCCCGGGAAGGGCGGGGGCTGCGCGCTGGTGGATCTAGGGGTGGCGTGAGGGCGGGAGGCGGCACACAACCGGTTGTGCCGAGAGCGTCGGCAGAGGGGTGTGCGCCCGCGTGCGGGTGTGGAGGACTGGCTACTCCGCTTTGGCGAGTTCGTGGGCCAGGACGTCCGCGAAGGTGAACGTGCCGGTCGGCTGGTCCCCTTCGCCGAGGAGGTACAGGCGCTTCACGGCGACCAGGATGCCTTCGGCGACGACGTCGCGGAAAGCCGGGTCGGCGAGTTTGGCGCTGTCCTCCGGGTTGGTCAGGTAGCCGATCTCGATCCGCACCGCGGGGCAGCGGGTGCGGGTGAAGATCTCCCAGGTCTTGTAGTGCGTGCGGCAGTCGAGCATGCCGGTCCGGGCGGCCAGCTCACGCTGGATGAAGCCCGCCAACAGCTCACCGACGGTCGACGTGGTGCCGTTGCCGGTGCCGAAGTGGAAGCTCGCGACCCCCTGCGCCTTGGGCGAGGGGTTCCTGTCGTTGTGCAGCGAAAGGAACAGGTCGGCGCCCGCCTCGTTGGCGAACTTCGCGCGCTCACCCTCGCTGGGGCTCTGGTTCGGGCCGCGCGAGATCAGCGCCTCCATGCCCGTGGCCTTCATCCGGCCTTCGAGCCGTCGCGCCAGGTCCCAGGCGATGTCCGCTTCACGCAGGCCGCCGGCGACGACGCCGAGGTCTTCCCCGCCGTGGCCCGGGTCGATCACGATGCGCTTGCCGCGCAGCCGGGGGCCGGCCTGGCGGACCTGCTCCTGCTCGCGCAGGAAGACCGGGCGGCCGCCGCGGGCGCGCGGCGAGGAGAGCCGGTGCAGTTCGCGGATGGTGGCCGGACCGCAGATACCGTCGGCGACCAGGCGCATGTCGCGCTGGAAGGTCTTGAGCGCGCGTTCGGTCTGCGCGCCGAAGTGCCCGTCCGGGCGGCCGGCGTCGAAGCCGAGTTCGGTCAGCCGCTCCTGGAGGGCGAAGACGTCGTCGCCGTGCACCGGGGCCGCGAACATGTAGGCCAGCGGCCTGCTGCCGAGGTGGAAGCTGGCGCCACGGAGCGCTTGATAGGTCGCCGGGCCCACCAGGCCGTCGGTGATCAGCCCACGACGCTGCTGGAACGCCCGGACGGCGTGTTCCATGGCCGTGTCGAAGAGCTCGTACTCCCCGGATTCGGTCACCGGCGGAAGCAGCTCCATCGCCGCAAGCGTGGACCTGATCTCGGCGACGTCCGGCCCGGCGTCACCGCGGCGGAGTACCCGCATGCACTCCTCGCTCTTCCCTTGGGGCACCGAATCGAGCTCGATGCGCGACGTGAAAACTCTGCGGGGCGAACCCCGGTGCTCTATTGTGCCCTGTGAACTCTCGGTGAGCGCGGAGGCCCGGTCGGTGCGTCAAGTCCCCGTTCGTGAAACCCGTCCGGGCAGCATGATCACGTTCCCGTGACGACCTGAAGTACCCGCCCCGGAGAACGACGAAACCCGGAGCCTGGGCAGGCCCCGGGTTTCGCCAGGTGAAACGCGAGATCAGAGGACGTCGGCGAGGTCCGACAGCAGCGCGGCCTTCGGCTTGGCGCCGACGATCTGCTTCACCGGCTTGCCGCCCTGGAACAGGATCAGCGTCGGGATCGACATCACCTGGTAGTCACGCGCAGTGTTCGGGTTGGCGTCGATGTCGAGCTTCGCGATGGTCAGCTTTTCGCCGTTCTCCGCCGCGATCTCCTCGAGCACCGGGGCGACCATCTTGCACGGACCGCACCAGGTCGCCCAGAAGTCGACCAGGACGGGCTTCTCGCTCGTCAGCACGTCGTCGACGAACGTTTTGTCGGTCACCGTCACGGTGTTGGTCATGGTGTCTCCTCCTGGGTGGTGAACGGGTGCTGGAAAAGTCAGTTGGTGGTGGCGCCGTAGCCGCCGCCGACCAGCTCGGGGGTCTCCTGCGCGGCCTCGACACCGGCGTGTTCCGCCAGCCATCGTTCCGCGTCGATCGCGGCGGCGCAGCCCGAACCCGCGGCGGTGATCGCCTGCCGGTAGGTGCGGTCGACCAGGTCGCCCGCCGCGAACACACCGGGCAGGTTCGTGTACGAGGTCCGGCCCTTGGTGAGCACGTAGCCGTCCTCGTCGAGTTCCACCTGGCCGCGCACCAGTTCGCTGCGCGGGTCGTGGCCGATCGCGACGAAGAACCCGGTCACGTCCAGCTTCGACTCCTCGCCGGTCACCGTGTCCTTGAGCTTCAGGCCCTCGACCTTGCCCTCACCCTCGACCGCGGTGATCTGCTTGTTGAGCGCCCACTTGATCTTCTCGTTCTCGCGGGCCCGCTCCAGCATGATCTTGGAGGCGCGGAACTCTTCGCGGCGGTGGACGATCGTGACGGACTTGGCGAACTTCGTCAGGAAGGTCGCCTCCTCCATCGCGGAGTCGCCGCCGCCGGCGACCACGATGTCGTGGTCGCGGAAGAAGAAGCCGTCGCAGGTGGCACAGGCCGACACACCGCGGCCGAGCAGTTCCTGCTCACCCGGCACGTTCAGGTAGCGGGCCGCGGCACCCATCGAGAGCACGACCGCGCGGGCCGCGTAGCGCTGGCCGTTCGCGAAGACGTACTTGACGTCTCCGGTCAGCTCGACGGACTCGACGTCCTCCTGACGCAGGTCCGCGCCGAAACGCTTCGCCTGCTCGCGCATTTCTTCCATGAGGTCGGGGCCCTGGATGCCTTCGCGGAAGCCGGGAAAGTTCTCGACCTCCGTCGTCGTCATCAACGCACCGCCGAACTGAGTGCCCTCGAACACCAACGGTTCGAGCTGCGCTCGTGCCGCGTAGACAGCGGCGGTGTACCCCGCAGGACCCGACCCAATGACGATCAGGTTCCTGATCTCCTCGGCAGCCACCCGTGACCTCCGCTCGTAGTGACCTGTTCACCAGGCTCAACACGATCGTAGGGGCCGGTGTTCCCGGGGTGACCGGCGCTACTTCTCCTGCCCTGCGACGGCGATAGCAAAGGTCCCCCGCTCCCTCCGGCGGACGCCAGGGGAGCAGGGGACCTTTGCTATCGCTTGAACCGCTACTTCTGTCCGATGATCTTGTCGAAGAGGATCGCCGGGTTGCCCGGTCCGCAGTCGGCGCCGAACGCGACGATGCGGAACTGGGCGAGTTTGCCTGTGGTGTAGATCACCATCACGCCGTCCTTGCCCGCGACGTTCACCGGCCGGATGCCTTCCGGGCGCACGTCGGGGTCCAGTCCGGCGGCCGCGACACAGGCATCGAGCCGTTCCTCGGTCTTCAACGAGCCGAAGTCACGGACGCCGATCGCCTTGCCGACGAGGGCTTCGGCGCCGCCGCCGTCTCCGCCGACCGAAGGGCCGGTGGGTGCGGGCGGTGGCTGCGCGACGCCGCCCGGTGTCGTCTGCTGCGTGGTGGGGACGACGATCGCGACGGCGGCGATGGCCGCCGCGGCCACGGTCGCTATCCCGGCGCCCCAGCCGATCCGCTTGTTCCGCCGCCGCCGTGCGGCCGCGAGGTCCACCACCGGGGCGACCTGCGCCTGCTGCCCTTGAGGTGGGCCTTGAAACGCAGGCGACGACCGCATCTCGGCGGCCAGCGCCGCGTCGAGCCGGGCCGCGTACTCCGCGGGCATGGGTGCGACCGGCTCGTTCGCGAGGTCCGCGAGGTCGGCCGTGGTCGCTTCAAGTGCTTCGATGATCGCCAGTGCTTCGGGGTCGGCGTTCACCAACGGCCACAGCTCGGCCGCCTCTCGCTCGTCCAGCACACCTGCGTGCAGGTCGGCGAGCACATCGACAGACCACGGCGGACCGACGGTCCCACCGATCCCCCTGCTCTCGTCTGTCATCGTCCCTCCCCGTCACCCGGCGTGCCCTGAGGACGCCTGGCACCCCGTTGCGGGGTAGCGCGCTCTCGTTTGCTTTCGTGAGTTGGGACGTTCGCAATCGCATCGGGGTTCCGCAGATGTCCGAGAACCTTCGCGAGCTTTCCGCGACCTCGGGCGCATCTGCTCTTGACCGTGCCCTCGGCGATCCCGAGCATCTTCGCCGTCTCAGCGACGGAGTATCCCTCGACGTCCACCAACACGATCGGGGCACGTTGCTCTTCGGGAAGCTGGTCGAGGGCTTCCTTGACCACGAGGCTGGTCTCGCGCTCCGACATCGAGTCACGCGGCGACGCGGGCTCGTTGAACTGCCCGGTCTCGGGCAGCGGAACGGTCGGCCTGGCCTTCCCCCGCCGGATACGGTCGAGGCAGGCGTTCACGACGATACGGTGCAACCACGTCGTGACCTGCGATTCGGCTCGGAAATTGCCCGCTGCGCGGAACGCGGAGATGAACGCGTCCTGCAGGGCGTCCGCGGCTTCTTCCGGATCCCGCACGGTGCGCAGGGCCACCGCCCACATGCGGTCTCGATGTCGCTGGACCAGTTCACTGAACGCATGCGGATCACCGGCGGCATGCGCCGCTATGAGATCCGCGTCCGTGGGAGCTGCAGCTGTCACCCGGGAGAGCCTACTGACCCGGTGTCCGAGGTCACCCCGCAGGCAGGAAGGTCAGGTCTTTGATCTCGGTGATGAACTTGCCGTCCTCATCTTCACCCAGCTGAGTGATCCAGATGATGAAGTACTGACCCTGTTTCGGCTGCTGCAACGCGATGGTCGATTCACCCGCCGCCAGTTCCCCCGTCGCGACGACGGTGGTCTCGTCGAGCTTCGGGTTCTTCTTGTCGGCGGAGCGGATCTCGACCTTCGAGCCGGGGCTGCCCGCGTTGATCTTGAGCTGGCTCAGGTTGACCGGGTCCTTGAAGGTCACGATCAGCCCGACGCCGTCCTTGAGCACCGGGAACTGCTTGTCGTACTCGTCGGTCTTCCACGAGGTGCCCGGGTCGCCGTCGGTCGTGTTCTTGGCACGGCCGGGGCTGTCGCCCCTGCTGCCCGGGTTGAACACGGCGACCGCGGAGGGCTTCACCGCGGCACCCACACCGGGAACCGCAGGCGGCGGTTGCTGAGCGGGCGGAGGCTGTTCGCCAGGCGGCGGGGCGACCTGGGAGGAAGACGCGGCGACGTTGATCTTCGGGCCGCTGGACTTCGATTCGCCCTGGAACAGGTTGATCAGCATCATCCCGCCCCAGGCCAGGATCACCACGGTCGCGACGACCAGCACGGTCACACCGAAGGCGAGCTTCTTGCGCCGCGCGACGTCCTTGACGGGCTTCTTGGTAGTCCAGACCGTGCCATCCGCTTCGGCGACGGCCGATTCCTCGCCGACGGCCTTGATCAGCTGGGTGCGTTCCTCGGCTTCGGCGACCTGGTCCAGCACGCGCAGGATGGCCGCGCTGGTCCGGATGCCGCCGTGGCCGCCGTCTTCGATGGTGCGGACGGCGAGCGAGGACAGCTCGGCAGGCACGGTCGGGACCAGCGAACGCGGCGGGATGATCCGGCCGGTCGGCGCTTGCGGCGCCGCCGGGATCGCGGCGGGACCGCCAGGCAGGGCCCAGCGGCCGGTCAGCAGCAGGTACAGGACGGCGCCGAGCGCCTTGACGTCGTCGCGAAGGGTCGCTTCGGGCAGCGGACCGGGGAAGGCGAGCTTCAGCGCGCCGTCCGGGGTGAGCCGCAGCCGCTGCGGATGATCGAGGCCGAGGACGAGACCGTTCTGATGGGCGTGGTCGACGGCTTCCGCCAGCGCCTGCACCATCCGCGCCGCCGCCGCGGGCGCCACCGGGCGCTGCGCCACGAGATCGACCAGGTCGCTGCCCTTGGTCCATTCCGCCACGACGACACCGAGCAGACCTTCGCTCGAGGTGACGCCGCTGCCCAGACTGAGTACGTCGAGGACGCGCGCGACCCCGCCGTGACCGAACTTCGAGGCGTGCGCGGCGCGTTCCAGCGTCCGGCGCGCGAGCCTCGCGGCTTCCGCGTCCGCCGGGTCGCCGACCAGCAGCGTCAGCGCGACATCCCGCTTCAGCTGCCCATCGCGGGCACGCCAAAGATGCGCGGCGGCTCGTTCGTCCACCCCGAACTGTGCGAGCAGGCGATACCGGCCGTCACCGACGACCCGGCCAGGGGCCAGCGACCCGCCTTGGGCCCGGATGCCCACCTGGCTCGCCTCCCCTGCCTGTTCGCTCCGTCTCGTATCCACCGCACTCTCCCGCGTAGCTCCCTGTTCGAGAGTACCCAGAATACGACGCGTGAACGCGCGCCATCCGTGCGTGAATCGTTATCCGCGCTTGATCAACCGGGTGATCCTGTCCGTGGCGGGCTTCAATTCCTCGACCTTGAGGGCCATGAGCACGCCGAACGAGACCGCGATCCCGACCACCGTCTGCAGGACAAGTTTCACCCAGGCCTGGAAAGTAGGCCCGAACGAGTCAGGCACGACCTGCCCGGCGAGCCAGGCCGCGCCGACTCCGAGCACGCTCGCGACGACCGTGAAGAGGATCACCCCGAGAACCCGCTTGCTCCGGAGGTTTCCGAGGGTCACCCACAGCCAAACCTGGCCGAGGATCGCGCCGACGACGAACGTGAGGCCGTTGACCATCATCACGCCGAGCACGATGTTGTCCTTCGACAGCAGCACGGGGCACAGGTAGAGCAGCGGCACCTTGACCACGGTCATCACGATCATGATCAGCACCGGCGTCCGCGCGTCCTTCATCGAGTAGAACACCCGCATCTGCAGCATGACCAGCGCGTACGGCAGCAGCGCGAACGCGGAGATGGCCAGCGCCTCGCCCATCCGCGACGCGTTCTCGACCGTGCCCTTGCCCAGGGTGAACAGCGCGATGCCGACCGAGCCGCCGACGATGGTCATCACCGCGGAGATCGGCAGGAGCGTCACCGTCGAGATGCGTGACGCGTAGGAGAGGTCGCCGATCAGCTTCTTGTGGTCGCCGTCGGCCGCCGCGCGGCTCATCCTCGGCATGATCGCGGTCAGCAGCGAGACCCCGATGACGCCGTACGGCAGCTGGAAGAGCAGCCACGCGTTGCTGTACGCGGTCACCCCGCCTTGCGAACCGCTGGTCAGGACGCGGGTCGTGATCGTGTAGCCGATCTGGCTGACGGCGACGTAGCCGACGGTCCACAGCGCGAGCCCGCCGAACTCCTTCATCCGCTTGTCGATGCCCCAGCGCCACTTGAACTTGAACCCGGACCGCAGCAGCGGCGGGATCAGCAGCACCGACTGCGCCACGATGCCCGCGGTCACGCCGAGGCCCAGCGTCAGCAGTTTCGGGTCGGTGAGCGACACCGGGTCGGTGGAGATGTTCCCCGGCATGACCCACACCACGAGGATCGTGAAGATGACGACCAGGTTGTTGATCACCGGCGCCCACGCCGTCGGGCCGAAGACGTGTTTCGCGTTCAGCACGGCCGAGAGCAGCGCGAACACGCCGTAGAAGAAGATCTGCGGCAGCAGCAGGTAGGCGAACGCGGTGACCAGCTCGGGATTGGCCTCACCGTTGTCGTCGACGTAGAGCTTGGTGATCAGTGGCGCCGCGAACACCGCGATCGTCGTCCCGACGACGAGCAGCGTGCCCGCCACCGTGACCAGCCGCTGGGTATAGGCCTCGCCGCCGTCCTTGTCGTCCTGCGACCGCACGAGCAGCGGGACCACGAGGCTGGACAGCACCCCGCCCATCAGCAGCTCGAAGATGATGTTCGGCATCGTGTTGGCGACGTTGAACGAGTCGTTCTCGACCTGGGCGCCGATGGCCGCGACCAGCAGCAGCTTCCACGCGAAGCCGGTGATGCGGCTGATCAGCGAGGCGATCGCCATCCGGCCGCTGGACTTCGCCAGCGACGGCGCCTTCGGCGGCGCGGCGACGTCCTGCTCGCCGGTCTCTCCCGGCCGCGGTTTGACCAGCGGCGCGTCCTTGATCGCCGGCATGACCTGCGTGGCGAGCTGGTCGTACGGGCGGAGGACGTCGGGGTCGGCGACCGGCCAGCGCGACCCCATCGGGACACCGGGGGTGCGCGGGATGAACCGCGTCGCGTCGGGTTCGTCGCGCCGGTCCACCTGCCACGGGCGGACCGGTGGCGGCTGACGGCGGCCACGATGAGGCGGTGGCGGCGTCTGGTTGAGCGCCTGCGGCGCCGTCGGCGGGCGGCGCGGGGGCGTGCCGGGCGGCGGAACCGGAGCGGACGGCTGCGGCAGCGGCGCCCCCTGCGACGGCGGCACCTGCTGACGCCGGGTCGGCGGAGGCGGCGTCGACTGGGACGGCGGCGTGCCGGGCGGCGGGACCTTCCGCGGCGGCGCGGGCTTCTGGGGCGGGTTCTGCGGTGGCCTCAGCCGCCGTGTCTCGTCGTCGGGGCGGCCGACGACGCGCGGGCGGCGCCCGTCCACCGGCTGCGGCGGAGGAGGCGGCACGGAGGGCGGCGGTACCGCCCGTCGCGGCCGCTCGGCGCGCTCCGGCGGGAGCTGCTGCGGAGGCGGCTGACGGCGCTCTCCACGTTCAGGACGCTCAGGGCGTCCTGAACGCTCCGGACGGCGTACTGGACCCTCGGTGCGGCGGGGCGGGGGCTCGACGGGGTGCGGTGTACCTTCGCGCCGGGGACGGCCTGCACGCTCGGGCGGTACACCCGGCTCTCGTTCCAACGTGCGCCCAATCCTCGGTGCTCGACTCGTGATGCCCGGCGGCATCGTTCGACCCAGGGTAATCGGGAACGGCCGGAAACACTTAAACCTGTGCGTCCTCGGTCACACGTGGGGTGGTTTCCTCCGCCCGATGGGCGCGCGAATCCTTGATCCTCCGGTAGATCCGGCGGGACGAGAGCAGCAGCAACGCACCGGCCGCCGTCAGCGTGATGATGATGGTGATCGCGCCGTACTCCGTCGAGGTCAGCTCGAACCGCGCGTCGGAGCCGAGCCGGGTGCCGTCAGGGGTGGTCAAGGCCACGTCGACGCTGAACCGGCCCGCTCGCAGCGCCTCGACCGGCATGAGCTGGTTGGCGGCGCCGTTGGCGACGATCGTCAGCTCCTGGACGTCGCCCGTCGGGCGCAGTCCCACGTTGTTCTTCAGCGCGATACGGGCCTTGACGGTCACCGGCAGGCTGTTGGTGATGAACACCGGCAGTGGCGACGCGCCGGAGGCCAGCGCGATCGTCTGCTTCGGCCGTTCCACGGTCACCTGACTGCGGATCGCCTCGAGGTCGCCGCGGGCGTTGCCGGTGACGACCCCGGCGTCCGCGCCGCTCCACGACGTCGAGGCGGCCCGGATGAGGGCGAGCCGGACGGGGGCGATCACGTCGGCCGGATTCACTCGTTTGGTCGTATCCATCGTCATCGCGGACGACAGGCCCAGCGTCTCGTTGTCGAGCTGGGACATCCTCGCGGTGACGTCACCGCTGGTCGCGGCCGTCAGATCCTTCGGTTCGTAGTTGACCGAGGCGGTCCCGGACGGGCTCTCGCCGAGCAGATCGGGCAGCGGCGTCGCCTTGACCAGCCCGGCGGCGTAGAAGTCACCCATCCGCTCCAGGAACGTGGTGAGTTCGGCGCCGGTCAGGTCCCAGTGCCGCGGCGGCGCGATCAGCAGTCGCGAGCGCTCCTGGCCCGCGGCCTGCCCGCCGAGCCCGGCCCGGAACGCGATCGCGCCGAGCCCGTTCTGGGTGGTGCCCGACCCGTTCAGCGCGGACGCGGTCAGCGCGTCGATCGGCTGCGCCCGCAGGTTCGTTCCCTCGATCGAGACCCCGCCCGAAAGCGGGGCATCGGACTGGAGCTTGCCCGAATCGGTCAGCAAGGTCTTGACGCCCGCCTTGCCGATCGCTTCGACGGTCTGCGAGTCGAGGGCGCCGCCGGGCCAGAGCACGCCGTCCTGTGGCTGGATGCCGAGCAGGTTCTTGATCGTCGACGCGCCGCCGATCGCGCTGGTCAGGAGCGCGGTGTCGGTGGCGTCACCGGCGCGGACCTTCGTCAGCGCGGTGAGGTCGGCGTCGGCGAACGGGAGGGTGACCACGCACCGGCCCGCGACCAGCGCCTTCAGCTGGCCGAGCCAGTTCTTCGCGGCGTCGACGCCCTTGCCGGGGACGGGGCCGCCGCCGGTGGCGACCTGGTAGCCGCGGGTCATCCCGTCCACGGTCGCGACCAGATCGGGGTCGATGGCCAGGCACAGCGACGACGAGACCTTCGTGTCGGCCTCGGCCGCCCGCGCCGCCGCGACCAGCGAGTCCAGCCTTCCACCGGGGCTCAGTTCCCCGGACAGTCGTTCGTCCGCCAGCGTCAGCGGGCCGCCGAGCGGGGACGAGACGACGTGCACCGTGCTGTTCGCGATCGGCCACAGCAGGCTCGTCGACGGCGCGGACGGCGGACGCGTCGCGGGTGCCTTGCCGGGGACGCCGAGCACCGGCATCAGCAGGCTGACCGCCGCGAGCCGTTCCGGACCGCCGAAGTCCGGCGTGCCGTTGACGTTGACCAGCAGCGGATACACCCCGGGACGCGGGAACTGCAGCTTGGCGGTCTGGCCGAGCGGGACGGTCAGGTTCAGCCCGGCGCTCTGGCCCGGCTCCAGGGTGTCCGGCCCGAGGTCGACGAAATCCGTGGCCGAGAGGTCCTTGAACTTGCCGCCGGCCAGCACGTCGCCGATCTGCTGCTCGGTCTGCAGCCGGGTGCCCAGCTGGAGCCGGACCCCCAGCTTGCTGATCCGCCGGTCGCCGATGTTGGTGACGCGGCCGGTGACGGCGAGCGATGTCGAGGTCGAGGTGACCACGCGGGGGTTCAGCTGGTCGAGGTCCACGCGCAGCCGGGGCTGTTCCTGCGCCTGCGCGACCGCGCCGAACAACGCGGGCAGGGCGAGGAACAGGATCGACAGGACAGTGGCGGCAAGCCGCTTCACTCAGGTGCTCCCTCGGCGGTCTGGGCGTTGCTGCGCGAAGAGTTCTTTGGCCTTCCGGACCAGCTTGCGCTCGTCGGAGTAGGCGAGGGTGGTCTCCAGGTCGGCGAGCGGCACCCAGGCGACCTCGGTCACCTCGACATCCTCGTCCGAAAGTTCGCCACCGGTGGATTCCAGGATGAAATGGTGCACCGTCTTGTGCACGCGGCGTCGCTCGGCCACGAACCAGTAGTCGATGGTGCCGAGGGGTTCGAGGACCTGCGCGGAGATGCCGGTCTCCTCCTTGACCTCGCGGACCGCCGTCTCCTCCACCGTCTCACCGTCCTCGATGTGGCCCTTCGGCAGCGACCACAGCAGTCTGCCGTGCCTGTCGAGCCGCCCGATCAGCGCGGCGTTGGCCCGTTCGGCGTCGACGACCAGGCCGCCGGCGGAGGTTTCGTCGACCGTGGTCAGCCGCCTGCCCCGCCTGCGCCTCCGCCGGCGGCCCGGCTTCGAAGCGCCGGAGCGGCCGGCTGATCCAGACATGCTGCGATGCTAGAGCAAACGGCGGTACGGGTACGCTGGCTCACCGTGCCCGTGTTGGGTCGGGTCGTAGTAAGTGTCTCGGTAAGTACATCCAAATCGTGGTGGGATTGTCGTGAACAAGGTGGTCGCCGGGCAGGCGATTGCGGGGAAGAGCACTGCGATGCAGAACGCCGTGACAGAGCTGATGCGCATCTCCCCGCTGGCGGACGAACTCGCGAAGCTCTTCGCCAAGGCGGGTTACCGCCTGTACCTGGTCGGCGGGAGCGTCCGCGACATGATGCTCGGCAGGCTGTCGAGCGACCTCGACTTCACCACCGACGCGCGGCCGGACCAGGTGCTCAAGATCGTCAGCGCCTGGGGGGACGCGGTCTGGGACGTCGGTATCGCGTTCGGCACGGTCGGCGTGACCAAACAGGGCATGACCCTGGAGATCACCACGTTCCGCGCCGACAGCTACGACCGCGTCGGCCGCAATCCCGAGGTCACCTTCGGCGACAGCATCGAGGGAGATCTGCTCCGCCGCGACTTCACGGTCAACGCGATGGCGATCGACCTGGCGAACCAGACCTTCGTCGACCCGCACGACGGGCTCCAGGCGCTCCAGGACCGGGTGCTCGACACGCCCGCGACCCCGCAGGAGTCCTTCGCCGACGACCCGCTGCGCATGCTCCGGGCCGCGCGGTTCTCCGCGCAGCTCGGGTTCACCGCGGCGCCCCGCGTGATCGACGCGATGACCTCGATGGCCGACGAGATCGACCGGATCACCGCCGAGCGCGTCCAGGCCGAGCTGTCGAAGCTGCTGCTCGCCGGCGACCCGCGCCCCGGGATCGAGCTGCTGGTCGAGACCGGCCTCGCCGACCGCGTGGTGCCCGAGGTGTCCGGGATGCGGCTCGCGATCGACGAGCACCACCAGCACAAGGACGTCTACCAGCACTCGCTCACCGTGCTCGAGCAGGCGATCGACCTGGAGACCTCGCACGAACCGACGTCGGAGCCGGATCTGATCCTGCGGCTCGCGGCGCTCCTGCACGACATCGGCAAACCCGCGACGCGCGAGTTCCAGCCCGGCGGCGGCGTGAGCTTCCACCACCACGAGGTCGTCAGCGCGAAGATGGCTCGCAAGCGTTTGCGTGCCCTGAAGTTCTCCAAGGAGATCGTCCAGGACGTCAGCCAGCTCGTGTTCCTGCACCTGCGGTTCCACGGGTACGGCAAGGGCGAATGGACGGATTCGGCGGTGCGGCGTTACGTCACCGACGCCGGTGACCTGCTGCCCCGGCTGCACAAACTGGTGCGCGCCGACTGCACCACGCGCAACCGGAAGAAGGCCGCGGCGCTGCAGGCGACCTACGACGATCTCGAGCGGCGGATCGAGGCGATCCAGGCGCAGGAGGACCTCGACCGGGTCCGGCCGGACCTCAACGGCGAGGAGATCATGCGGATCCTCGACCTCAAGCCGGGGCCGGACGTCGGCAAGGCGTGGAAGTACCTGAAGGAGCTGCGGCTCGACCGCGGTCCGCTGGAGCACGACGACGCCGTGGCCGAGCTGAAGAAGTGGGCCGCCGAGAACGGCATCGGCGGCTGACGTTCTGGTCCATGGGGCCGACGGTGAAGACCGCCATCGGACCGGTGTTCGTCACGGATTTTCACGTCATCAGCTGAGATAAACCCCGTTGGTCTCTGGATCCATGTGGCGTAACCGGAGATACTCCTGCCGGTGCTACGGGCAGGGGGAAAGTCCATGGCGAAGCGGCCGCCCAGTTTCCTGGTGACGTTGCTGCGTCGTGGCGCGCCCGCGCTGGCGACGGCGACGAGTGAGCTGTCCGACGAGGTCGGCGATCCGACACCGATGCGCGCGCTCCGGCGGATCCAGCGGATGTCCGGGCCCATCGACACCGCCCATCGCGACAACCTGCTGCTCAGGGCCGCCCGCTACGTGGCGCTCGTCCCGCTGGTCTACCGGCTTTTCGCGGTACCCGGCGCGTTCGGTGTCTACGTCTCCACGCACGGCATGATCGGGATCGGCCCGGTCGGGCTGGTGGCGCTCGGCTCGGTCGGGCTTTCGCTGTACGGGATCCGGTGGATGCTGCGCTCGGCGCCGTTCCGCCCGCAGCACGCGGCCCGGCTGCTGGCGCTCGACCTCGTGTTCACGCTGCTCGCGCCGCTGGCCGTCGGGGCGCTGGTGCCGTCTTCGGTGTTCACCGAGGCGATGGCGGTGCCCGGCAAACATCTGCTCGGCGAGGTCGCGCTGCTGGCGCTGGCGCTGGGCATGCCCGCCGCCGCGGCGCTCGCGGTCGTCAGCTTCCCGGTGCGGATGCTCGCGTCCCTGTTCGGCACCGGTCACGCCGCGCCCGGTGACGCCATGGCCACCTTCCCGGCGATCCTCGGCGTCCTGTTCACCGCGAGCGGCGCCCTCGTCCTGATCGGGCTCGGCACCCGGCTCGCCCTCGCGTACGGCATCCGCAACGGCAGGCTCGCCGAACGCGCCCGGCAGCACCGGGTGCTGCACGACTCCGTGCTGCAGACCCTCGAAGTGATCGCGCTGGCCGACAAGGGCGATCCCGCCGAGCGGCTCGCCGAGGTCCAGCGGCTGGCACGGGCGCAGTCGATGGAACTGCGGCGGACGATCGAGAACGAGACCTCGGAGCGGTCGGAGGCCGGGTCGCGGCCGTTGGGCGAGAAGCTCGCGTCGCTGGCGGCGGAGATGGCGCGCGACGGTCTGCGCGCCCAGCTCGTGATCGCCGAACTCGACGACGACACCCTCTCCGAGGTCCGTCAGATCGCCATCCGCGACGCCGTCCGCGAGTCCCTGCGCAACACGCTCAAGCACGCCGGGACGGACAAGGTCGTCGTGCGCGTCGAGGAACAGGAAGGCGGCGTCGCGGTGATCACCCGCGATCACGGCGCCGGGTTCAGCCTCGACGCGCGGCCCGCCGGTTTCGGCATCAGCGAGTCCATCACCGCCCGGCTGAACGAGGTCGGCGGGACCGCCAGGGTGGAGTCGGCTCCGGGCAATGGCACCAGAGTCACCCTTTGGGTGCCGTTCTGACGGTAAACAGGAGAACATGAAGAAAACGGATGTCCTGGCCGAGGCGCTCACCGCGTATCGCGACGGTGACGAGGCCAAGGCGGCGGACCTCGCCGGGCGTGCCGGATCCACGCTCGGCACCGAACTGCACCGGTACCTGAACGACGGCGGGGGCGGCCCGGTCTACGACCAGCCCGCCGCGTTCACCGCGTTCATCCGCGGTGGCGGCAACGTCCAGCTCTACCGCAAGCTCAGCGCGATGCTCGCCCGGCGCTACGGCACCGTCGGTTCGCTGCTCGACCTCGGCTGCGGTGACGGGCTCGCCGTCGTCCCCGCGCTCGAACAGGCGGACCGGCAGCCGGGCCGGATCGACCTCGTCGAGCCGTCGAGCGCGCTGCTCGCCGAGACGCGCAAGCACCTCGACGGCACCCACGGCCTGCACACCTGGGACGCCACCGCGCAGGAGTTCCTCGCCCGCGACGACGACCGGACGTGGCAGCTGACGCAGTCGACCTTCGCGCTCCAGTCGATCCCGACCGAGGAACGCACCGAGGTCCTGCGGTCGCTCCGGCCCCGCACCTCGTGTCTGGTGCTCGCCGAATTCGACGTGCCCGAATACGACGAAGACTCCGCCGAGTACTTGCTTTCGCTGGTCACCCGCTACGAACGGGGGATCTCGGAGTACGGCAAGGACGCGTCGCTGGTGGCGCAGGGGTTCCTGCTGCCGATCCTGCTCGGCCTGATCGATCCCGCGAAGGGCCGGACGAACTGGGAGCAGCCCGCCACTGATTGGGCCTCGCAGCTCAAGGAAGCGGGTTTCACCGGCATCCGGATCGAACCGCTGGCCGACTACTGGTGGTCTCCCGCCGTTCTCCTCACCGCGTCCTGAGGTTGGCTACCTTGGGGGATATGGGGATTCTGCTTTCCGCGCTGGAACTCGCCGTCGTCGAGGACGGTCGCGCGGCCACCGAAGTGCTCTCGTCGACGGCCTCCGTCGCCGGGAAACTGGAGGAACTGGGGTATCACCGGCTCTGGATCGCCGAGCACCACGGCTCGCCCGCCATCGCGACGGCGTCGCCGCCGGTGCTGGCGGCGCATCTGGCCGCGGTGACCTCGACGATCCGCGTCGGCTCCGGCGGGGTGATGGCGCCGAATCACGCCCCGCTCGCGATCGCCGAGCAGTTCGCGACGCTTTCGGCACTGCATCCGGGCCGGATCGACCTCGGCGTCGGCCGGGGGCCCGGCACATTCGACGAGAAGATCATCCGAGCGCTGCGGCGGGGCGCGGATCCGGCGACGGACGACGAGTACCGCGCCGACGTCGCCGAGCTGCTGCGTCATCTGGCCGGGGAGACCGGCATCCGCGTGCTGCCCGGCGAGGTGCCGACACCGGAACCGTGGCTGCTGTGTTCCAGCGCGGCCGGCGCGTCGCTCGCGGCCGGACTCGGCCTGCCGATCGCGGTCGCGCACCACATCCGCCCGCAGAACACGGCCGACGTGCTGAAGACCTACCGGGAGAGCTTCAAGCCGTCGCAGTGGCGCGAGAAGCCGTACGTGATCCTCGCGGTCGAGACCATCTGCGCGGATACGGATGCCGAAGCGACGTACATCGCCGGGCCGTGCGCGGTGATCAAGTCGTACCTGCTCAAAGGCGAGGGCGGCGACCTCGCCTTCCCGACCATGGAGCAGGCGGCGGCCCACGAGATCGCGCCGGACACGGCCGGGATGATCGCGGAGTTCACCGCCGCGCAGGCCCACGGCGGTCCGGAGAAGGTGGTGCGGTCGCTGGAGAACCTCGCCGCGGCCACCGGTGCCGACGAGCTGATGCTCACGACACCGGTGTACGACGCCGACCTGCGGGCGAGATCCTACGAACTGGTCGCCAAGGCGATCTGATCGCGTTTAGCCCGCTAAACGCGATCCGTGCGCGCGCTGACACCCGCGTCCAGAGGACTGAACGCGTTCTACTGGATGCGGGAAAGGGCGCCGGTTTCGAGGTGCTGGGCGATCGGCCGGGGCAGCACGTAGGCCACGGCCCCGCCCGGCGTCCCGTTCCACGGCGCGGTGATCCCGGTGACCACGCGCAGCGGCCGCTGGACGCGGTAGAGGCGGCGATCCCGTTCGCGGTCGGCGGCCAGCGACGTCTCCACGAACCGCGCCGGCTCGGCGTGCACGAGGTTCCCCGTCTCGTTCCCGAACCGCTGCACGGTGCTGCCCGCGGGCAGCACGATGATCCGCTTGCGGCGGAAGAAGTTCAGCGGCGGCTCGCCCCGCAGCGGCAGGATCGGCCAGTCGGCCGGGTTGTCGGCCTCCTCGTTCGCGCCCACCGCGGCCCGTGCCGGGTACAGCAGCAGGGTGCCCAGGAAGAACCGCGCCGCTTCTTCGAGCTTGGCGAACGCCACCGGCTCGTCCGTCGGCGGACGTGAGACCTCCCAGCCGTTCTCCGCGCGGCGCAGCGTCCACACGCCCGGCTCCGGTACCGCGTTCGCGCCGATCCGGTAGGCCGTCGGCGCGACCCCGTGTTCGGCCAGCCGCTGGTACAGCACCTCCAGCACTTCACCGGCCCGGACGTCGCGGCCCGGCTCGCCGTCGCGTTCGACGCGGGTGCGGACGCTCTCGTCCGGCAGATCCGCGTCGGTCTGCGGCGGCCGCGGCTTGCCGACGATGTCGGCTTCGGCTGTCGCCCGCACCAGTTCGCCGACCAGCGGCGGCCGGAACCCGGCGGCCCGGATGTGCTCGATCAGCTCCGGCTCCGGCGGCACCCCGTACTTCCGCAGGTAGTGCGGGACGGCCGCGGGCCAGATCCAGACGCCGTCGGTGTGGAAGGCGTTCGGCACGTCCGGCGGGCCGTTCGGGGTGAAGATGTCGGGCTGCGGACCCGGCCGGGTCAGCGCCACGGGCGAGCGGAAGAGGTAGTCCAGTACGCCGCGGACCTGGTCCGGCGGCACCGGCGGCCGGTTGACGACCGGTCGCTCGCCCTCGTTGTGCGCGTCCACGACCTTCGCGTGCCGGAACACGACGTCCAGCGGCAGGCCCGCCTTGGCCGAGAGCCAGGCCGGGACGTGCTCCTTGTCGCGCGGGAAGATCGCCAGCTCGGCCGCGTACGCGCGCGGAGACGGCTTCCCGCCCTCGTTCGGCGGGATCCGCCAGGTCGGTTCCTGTTCGGAGTCGAAGTCGAAGTCGAAATGCGATTCCGAGTCGAGCGTGAAGGTGCCCTGGAACCAGGTGCCGGTCTCGGGGTTGTGCATCGCCGCGCGCAGCCGGGCGAACAGCGAGCCGAGCCGCGGCGGGGCCGGGATAGACACCGACACCGGGCCGTTGCCCTCGTCGCCGACCGAGCGGACCTCGAGTTCGGCGTAGTCGCCGACCTGCCGGAACTGGGCGCCGACCCGCTGCCAGCCCGGTGGCAGTACGCCCAGCAGCGTCCGGCCGATGGCGCGCAGCAGCGCGGGCTGGTCACCCGTGCCGTTCTCCGGCCGGGCACCGGGCGCCTCGACGAAATCGTGCCTGGTCTGCCACAACGCCGTCAGCCGCGACGGCGCGGCCGTGGTCGAGAAGTCCGTCAGCCCCAGTTCGGCGGCGCGGGCCGCGTCCTCGCCCGCCCAGCGCAAGGTCAGCTCGCCGCCGCCGGTCCGCGGCGCGATCTGGAAGTGCTCGTCGTCGAACCGGCCGTACGTCTGCAGGCTGAAGGTCGCGCCGACCTCGCCGTTCAGCACCACCCGGGCGGCGCGGCCCTCCCACTCGCGGTCGAACCCCTCGGGCGCCGCTTCCCCCGGCGGCGCGATGAGCAGCAGCGTGCCGTCTTCGGTCGACCGCTGGGCCCCGAAGACGGTGTCCCCCCATACGGCGTACAGGCCGTCCGGCCGCTCCGCCGCTTGAACCCGGTAACGCACGTGTCGTCCCCTCCCCAAGTTCCCCAAACCGGAGGTAAATCTAGTAGGCCGGGTAGCGGGCGTACCACCGGTCGTCACCCGGGGCGTTCCCGCCGAACTCCGCGAGCGCGTCGTCCGCCAGCTGTCCGATCACCTCGGCCAGCTCCAGTTTCTCCAGCCAGTCCTGCCGCAAGGCCTGCTCGCCGTACATCGCGCCGACGAGATTCCCGCAGACCGAGCCCGTCGAGTCGCTGTCGCCGCTGTGGTTCACCGACGCGAGCAGTGCTGAGTTCGGATCCGTGGTGGTCAGGGCGACGTACACCGACATCGAAAGCGCGGTTTCGCCGATGTTCCCCTGCCCGAGCGTCTCGAGCTTTTCCGGCGTCGGCGCCCCTGCCTCGGCCAGGGCGAGCGCCTGGTCCAGCGCGACGCTCTGCTCCTCGTGGCCCTGGTACTTCTCCAGCTCGACACGGGCCGTCGCGACGGCGTCGAGCAGCGGTTTCCCGAGCAGCAGTTCGTGCACGATCACCGCGAAGGCACCCGACGAGAGATACCCGCTCGGGTGACCATGGGTCAGCGCCGCGCTCTCGGCGCCGAGCCGGAACACCTCGGCGAGGTCGTCCGACCACAGCGCGACCGGTGCCGCGCGCATGACCCCGCCGCAGCCCTTCGAGTTGTTCACCGGCTTGTCCATGCCCGCGCGCACGCCCGTCTTGCCGTACGCCTCCAGCTCGCTGAAGCAGGTCAGGCCAGGCGCGCGACGGCTGAACAGCTCGCGGTTCGTGATCAGCCAGCCGTCCGGTTCGGCGCTCGTCGCCTCCGGTCCGCGGGCCCGCTCCCACGGGACGCCCTGGGTGTGCAGCCAGCGCTGGTAGGCGAGCTGGAGGGACTGCTCGACGGCGACAGCGGCGGTAGTAAAGGTCCCTTGCTCCCGCCGCGTCCCCGCATGGGCCCTGATCAGGCCTTCCAGGGTGAAGAGCGTCATCTGGGTGTCGTCGGTGATCCGCCCGATCCCGCCGTACGCGGGGATGAGGTCGGTGATCCCGGCCGGCCCGGCGATCTCGCGGATGCGGTCGATCGAATCGAATTCGGTCTTCGCGCCGAGCGCGTCGCCGATCGCCCCGGCGAACAGGCTGCCGCGCAGCCGCGACCTGGTCGCCGGATCCTGAAGCCACTCGCGCATCTCTTTACTGATCTCCTCGCGGGTACCGTTTCGCGTCCCAGCGGCGCCGCTCTTCGGGTTCGCGGGGCAGGCCGAACCGGTTGAAGTAGTAGTAGGCGTCGCCCGCCATATTGTCGACGACGCCGAGGTCACCGAACGCGGCGAGCCAGGTTTCCGGCAGACCGGGCACGGTGAGCCTCGCACCCACCATCGCCCCGGTCAGCGCGCCGGTCACCGCGCC
The DNA here is from genome assembly GCF_000478275.1 of Amycolatopsis orientalis DSM 40040 = KCTC 9412. Classification (GTDB taxonomy): domain Bacteria; phylum Actinomycetota; class Actinomycetes; order Mycobacteriales; family Pseudonocardiaceae; genus Amycolatopsis; species Amycolatopsis orientalis. The sequence continues at coordinate 48,701 of NZ_ASJB01000051.1, read as the reverse complement.
GCCGCGTGCGGCCAGCGTCAGTGCCGCTTCAGGGTCGTGTCCCCGTTTGGCGGCGGCGAACAACGCCCTGCCCAGCACCGAAAGCGGCGTCCGGCCGTCGCCGATGCTGTCGAACTGCTCGACGTCATCGGCACTACCGCCGTCGACGTCGTTCCTGAGGTCGAGCACGGTCTTGACCAGCTCGCCGACCTCGCCGCTGTACTCGTCGAAACCCGCGAGGAAGTTCGCCACGGCCGGTTCGCCGTTCCGGGCCGCGAGCTGGGCGCGGAACAGGTTCACCAGCAGCTCGGCACCGTGGACGACCTCGTGCCCGGCCGCGGAGCCGACCAGCTCACGGACCACCTTCATCGCGTAGAAGGGGTCGTCGGCGGGTCCGGGCACCCCGCCGGTCACCGTCGCGGCGAGCGCGGTCGCCAGCATGGCCGAGAACTCCGCGGGGGCCGGTCCGGCGGCCGCGGTGGCCTTGGCGACCCAGCCGTCGGGACGTCCGCCCGCGGGCAGCGACGCCGGGATCTCGGTGTTATCCGGGGTCGCGTCCAGGCCGCGGATCACGGATTCGGTGTGGAACAGCAGCTGCCGGGTCAGCCCGCCGAGCGGCAGGCCTTCGGCCGGATCCCCACCCGAACCGAGAGCGTCCCCGAGTGCGAAGCCCACGTACGCGCCGACAAGCCGCGGGTACGCGAAGCTGCCGACGGGGATCGTGGGGTTGTAGAACTTCCCGAAGTTCCAGGCGCTCGGACGCGGTTCGCCGTCGTCGTAGAAATGCGTCACCAGGCCGTTGGCGAACAGGTCGTCAGGCAGTTCCGGCAGCGGGCGGCCGTCGTACTTCGCCCGCGACCGCTTGTAGGAGAGCGTCGCCGCGCGGGCGTAGCGGACGAGCTCGTCCGTGCTGAGCGGAAGGCCGTTGTCCCGGGCCTGGTCGGTGAGATTCCGCAGGTTCGAGGTGGCCTCGCCGAGATCCTGGCCGTACTCCTCGCGAAGGGCTTCGTACGCCTTCGCGTACTCCTCGCTGAGGTAAGCGGGACGCCCGACGGACTCGGGGCGCTCGGCCTTTGCCGGGAGTCCGAGGTCGGCGACCTGCCGCAGCGTTTCGGGATAGACGTTGAACGGCTCCGGGCGGCCGGGGTTGACCAGGAGGCCGACGCCGGGAGTGTCCTTGGCCCGGCGCAGGAGTACGCGGGGCTGGACTCGCTGCCAGACCGTGTACTCGGCCGGGATCTGCGCCTCGGAGGTGTAGACGACGAACCGGGCGCCCGCGTCACCGAAGTCGCGGACCTGCAGGTGACCGTCCTTCGCCGGGGCGAGTACGTCGAGATCGAGCATCCAGTGGACGAACTCCTCCGGAGTGATCCACTCGACGCGGAGGTAGCCGAGGAGCGTCTCGACGGCGCTTTCCGGCTTCGGCCGCCCGGAGAACCGAGGTCCCGGCCGGTGCTCCGGATTCGCGCGGACCGCGCCGGTCGGCTCGCCGTACAGCGTCTGCTGCTCCCAGCGCACGATCGCCGTTTTCGGGACGGGCAGGCCGGGAACCGCGGCCGGGTCGAACTCCGGGTCGACGACCTCGGTCCAGCGGGTGAACGCGTCGTCGTCGTCCCCGTCGCCGCCCGCCGCCGAAACCGCCATCAACTCCAGGTCGAGCCGGATCTCGCCGCCGTCGTCCGGGACGAAGGCGACCGGACTCGGGAACAGGCCGGCGGCCGGGTCGGTCCCGTCGAGCCAGCCGACGGTGTTGTACGTGACGTTCCAGCCGCCGGTCGCGCGCACGACGTACTCGCGGCGGACCCGCAGCGCGCCGGTGCCCTCCCCGCGGCCTGCCAGCCACTCCTCGACGCGGCTGACGGCTTCCTCTTCGTTCATCGTCCCCATTTCATTCACCAGCGCGGATACCGCTGGGCCCAGCCGTCGACCTCGTGCAGCGCCGAGTGGCGGTCGAAGTGCCAGAACGCGTCCGTGGCGATGTTCTCCACCAGGTAGCGCAGTTCCAGCTGTTCGACCCACTTCTGCGGCAGGCCGGGAATGCCGGTGCGGGCGCCGAGCAGCGCACCGGCGATCGCGCCGGTGATCGCGCTGCGGCCGGAGTGGTTGACCGCCCGCAGCAGCGCCTGCTCCGGGTAGTTCTCGAAACCGGACAGCGCCGCGAACGCGCGGCCCAGCACCGAAAGCGTGCCCTTGCCGTCGCCGATCAGTTCCGGGACGCGCAGATCGGGCAGCCCGTGCTTGCCGAAGAACGGCACCGATTCCGCGACCATCGCCTTGAGATCCGCCCAGACCGGTCCCCGCTGGTGCGGGTTCTGGTCGCTGAAGATCTCGCGGGAGATGTTCCAGACCGGGTAGCTGAACGCCTCCGAAGTCAGCGCGGGTTCGAACAGCCAGGTCAGGTAGGTCGCCGCCTCGACGTCGATCTCGCCGGGGTGCGTGACCGAGACGAGGTCGCGCACCGCCTGGCGGACGCCGCCGCTCATCGCGCTCCCGGGGCCAGCCGCGGTCATCGCCGCCGGCAGTGCCGCGACCAGCGCGTCCGGCCCGCTCAGCGGCCTCGCCGTCGGTGAGATGGTCGCGAGCGCGTGGTAGGCGTTCAGTTCGGCGTCGTCGGGGGTGCGGCGGACGCGGAGTTCCGGCACCTTCACCAGCCAGCCGTCGGCGTTGTCCAGCGGCGCGCCCTGGGTGTGCAGCCAGCGCATCAGCGAGTTGCGGGCCACCGTCCCGAGCGCCCGTTCGGCGTCGCGGTTCTCCGGCTGCTCGCGGTGCGGGCTGCGGATCACGGCCTCGGTGTAGAAGAGCAGCCGCTGGGTGAGCGGCCCGATCCGGCCGGGCAGGTCGAACGCGACCGGCAGATCGGTGACGCCGTCCGGGCCGTAGGTGCTGTGGATCTCGTCGAGCCGCATCCGGTCGACGGCCGCCCCGAGTGCCTCGCCGAGCGCGAAGCCCACGTACGCGCCCGTGACGCGCTGCCAGCCATAGCGGGAGCTGGAGCGGTCCCGGTCGAAGTACTTGCCGAAGGTGTCCAGGCGCGGCTGGATCTGCCCCTCGTTGTCGTAACCCGGCGCCAGTCCGTTCGCCCGGAGGTCGTTCGGACGGCCGCGCGGCGGCTCCGGCTGCTTGAGCCGCGCCAGCCACGACTGCCCGAGGACGGTCTTCTGGCATTCCTCCGCGGTCAGTTCGAAACCGCGGCGGCGGGCCCGTTCGGCCGCGGCCAGCGGCGGCTTCACCGGCTCCGGCAGGCCCATCTTCGCGGCCGTTTCGGCGGCCAGCGTCTCCAGTTCCGGATCCGCTTCCGGGCAGCGCTCGTTGACGTCGACATGGGGGTCCCGGCGCGGGAACCGCAGGGCCGTCTCGGCGAGTTCGGCGCCGCTGACGTCCTCGAACGTCGCGGGCCCGCCGTTGATCACCAGGTTCGGCGGGCTTTCGTAACCGGCCAGCGTGGCGATGTCGACCTTCCAGTACCCGTGCTCGCGCGACGGGAGGTTCCTGGTCGAGCTGAACACCCGCAGTTCGGCGCGTTCCTCGTTGAAGTAGAACCGCTCCGTCTTGCCCGACGCCAGGTCGAGCGGGACGTAGACCTCGCAGCGGAGCAGCCCGATGAGCAGCTGTTCCCTGGTCAGCCAGCCGACGCTGGCGAACGACAGCAGCGTTTCGAGTCTGTTCTCCGGCTTCGGATAGCCGCGGCGGACCGGACCGGCCTTGTACTCGGGGTTCTCCCGTTCCTCACCGGTCTGGACGCCGTCCGGGCTGACCTTGACCCAGCCCGCGACGACCGCCGGCGGGACGCCGAGGTCACCGAGCCCGGCCTTGGCGTATTCGGGGTCGACGACCTCGCGCCACGCCTCCTGGCCGGGGAACGCGACCGGGACGCTGAGCCCGCCCGGCTGCGGATGCGCCTGGCGCAGCTCGCCGTCCGGTTCGCGGACGATCACCGACGGCGGCGGGAAGATCTCCTTCTCGGCGTGACCCTCGTCGAGGAAGGCGATCGTGTTGTAGGGGACCGACCAGCCCTCGGGGATGCGCAGGACCTTTTCGTGGTTCACGCGCAGGCCGGCGCCGCCCGGTGCGGACACGTCCGGACCGTGGACCGCGCGCAGCCACTCTTCGACCTTGGCTACCGCTTCCGCCGATTCCACCTACTCGATCCTCTCCAGGCTGCCGTCGGACACGTGCTCGGCGATGGTCCTCGGGAGCACGTAGGCCACCGCCCCACCGGGCATGTTCGCCCAGGGGACGGTGACACCGGTGATCACGTGGAGCGGGCGGCGCAGCCGGTAGGTCCCACCGACGCGCTCCCGTTCCAGCGGCAGGGACGTCGTGGCGAACCGTACCCCTCCGTGGTGAACCAGATTGCCGGTTTCCTCGCCGAACCGCAGTACGACCGTACCGGCGACCATCCGGCTGACGCGCTTGTTGCGGAGCAGTGTGAGGGGCGGCTCACCCGGTGCCGCCTGTACCGGCCAGTCGGCGAGTTCCTTCGCGGTCTCCAACGGGGTCTCATGTCCGGCGGTCATCCGCGCCGGATGGAGCAGGACGGCGCCGAGGAGCTGGTGAGCCGCGTCTTCGAGCCGGTCGAAGTACTTCGGCGACACCGGGGCACCGCCCGAATAGGCGGCGACCTCCCAGCCCTTTTCGGTGAAGTTGAGGCACCAGGCGCCGTCCGCGCGGTCGCCGATGCGATACGCCTCCGGCCACACGGCGTGCTCGCCGAGCCTGCTGACCAGGACGACGAGCAGTTCCTCGTCGGTCAGCGTCGGATTCGGGGACGTCTCCAGCTCCGCGGCGATGTCGCCTTCGGTCTTCTTGACGTCGGAGCGGCCCGGCTTCGGCCGCGGCTTGCCCAGCAGATCCGCCTCCGCGGTCCGCCGCACGAGGTGCTCGACGTACGGTGGCTGGAACCGCTGGCCGCGGATGTGCTCGACCAGGTCCGGCTCCGGCGGGATCCCGTACTTCCGCAGGTAGTGCGGCACGGACGCGTGCCAGATCCAGGTGCCGTCGGTGTGGTAGCTCTCCGGGACGTCGCCGTCGGCTTCGGGCTCGAAGATGTCCTTGCCGAGGCCGCTGCCGGAAAGGATCGCCGGTTCCCGTTCGAGGTACTGCGCGATCAGTGGTGCTTCGGACTCGTCGAGTTCCGGTCTGTCCACCACCGGCGGCTTGCCCTCGGTGTAGGCGTCGACGATCCGGGCGTGCCGGAACTCGACGCGCAACGGCAGCTGCGCGCGCAGCCGCCACCAGTCCGGGATGTGCTCGTCCTCGCGCGGGAACGCGGCCAGTTCGTCCGGGTACGCCGACGCCGCCGGTGCCTTGGTCCACGCCGGTTCGTCGTCGAGGGTGAAGTCGAAGTCGAAGGTGCCGTCGGGTTTGAGCGTGAACCGCGACTGGAGCCAGGTCCCCCGCCCGGTGCCGTACATCCCCGTGCGCAGTTTGCCGAAGAGGTCGTTCAGCTCGGGTGCGGGCACGCAGTTGTGGCCCTCGATTTCGGTGTGCTCCCCGGCTTGCCGGAAATCGGCGACCGCGGCGTGGGCGGTGTCGGTGATCCCCGCCAGGACGAGCCTGCCGATCTGGACCAGGAGCCCGCGCTGTTGTTCCGGAGTGAGTTGTTCCACGTGAATCATCGCGCCCGGTTCGGGAAACGTGGCTCCGCCCGGAACGACGGCGGCTCCCCGGCGGCGCGGCGGGCCAGCTCGTCCTCCCACATCTGGAAGGTGCGCTTGCGCAGCGACTGGATCAGCGCCGACTCCTGCGGTTCGACGCGGCGATTTTCGCGCTTGGCCTGCGCGTACAGACCGTCGATGGTCTCGTAAAGCGCGAAGATCGGTCCGCCGCCCTTGAGCTCGTACGCACGGGCGCGTTCGGTCTCCTGGACGAACTTCTCCTCGGACACCTTGCTGATGTCCGAACTCGCCATCGCCCACATGACCTCGCGCACGTGCTCCGGCTTTTCGTCGAACTCGCCGGTGCTCAGGTTGAGGAGGAAACCGGTCAGGCCCCCGTCGGGGGTCGACTCGACGCGGTAGGTCTTTCCGAAGTACGTGTAGAAGGACGGCGTCTGGATCACGTGCTCTCCTCAGGCGGCAGTCCCTTGCGGAGACCGGCCATGAACTTCTCCCGGACCCGGTCCATCAGCGCCGCTTCGAGCAGGGCCTGTTCCGGGGACAGCCTCTTCTTGTTGTTCTCGTCCAGTGTCCGGTTGTACGTCGGGAAGTCGCGGCGGACCTCGTACAAGGCGTGCTCGTAGGCCGACACGGTGTCGATGTGCTTCAGGTGCAGCCGAAGTTCGGCGACGTGCCCGTTCGGCAGCCGGACGTTCATCTGCAGATCGCGGTACCCGCTGTCCTGTGGATTCGCGAACCGGTCGTCGAAGCTGACGATGCGGAGATCCGGGTCGTTCATCACCGCGTTCAGCGCGTTGTAGACGTCGGCCAGCGTGTCGAACTGGATCTTCACGCCCACCAGGTCGGTCAGTTTCGACGCGTCTCCGTCGTAGCCCTCGATCTTCGCCTTCGCGCGGTCGTCGTCCTTCGGACCGGGACGGCCCGACGCGTCGCCGTTGTTCTCCGTCGCGATCCGTTCGGCGATCCGGTTGAGGTCGCCCTGGTTCCGCGGCCACGCCTCCCGTTCGGCGTCCAGGAACTCCTGGATCTTCCCGGCATCGCCCTTGTCCGCGCGATCGAAGCCGGCGTGGTACTGATCGCCGGGGTCCACGTCGGCGGCGATGTCCGCCGCCGCGTTCGCGAGGTCGCGCTGGTCCTGCGTCAGCGGCGTGGCGCCGGGACCTTCCTGCTGGACGTCGTCGATCATCTGGAGGCCGCGTTCCTCGACGTCGCGCAGGGCGTCTTCGAGGAGCGGGATGGCTTCCGGGTGCAGCAACAGGCTGCCGATGGTCATCGGGTTGTTCAGCAGCGAAGCCCGCAGGTACGCGTTGTCCGGATGCTCCATCAGCCGGACGAGTTCCGGATGCGCGGGCAGGTGCTCGCGGATGAAGTCCCGCATCGGCCCGACGTCGTGCTTGACGCCGTTCTCGTCCTCGTGGACGGCGCGCTTCTTGTCCGGGTCCAAGCCGTCCACCGCGGCCGCGACCTCGGGATCGTTCAGGAACCGTTCGCCTTCGGCCCGGTCACCGTGAGCGGGCTCGTCGTGCGCCATGCCGTAGCCCGCGTCGCGCGGCGGCGTCACGATCGGACGGCCGTCCGGGCCGATCCGCGACGGCTGCACGTCGGGGGTGTCTTCCCTGGCGAACGCGATCCGCGGGTCCACCGGCTGATCCGGCCGCGCGAACGCGATCCGCGGGTCGACCGGCCTGGTCGAGGCGGTTTCGGTCCGCGTGGTGTGCCCGTCGGCGTGCTGTCCGGCGTGCGCGGCCGGGGCCTCCGGGACGCCGACGTGCATCAGTTTCACGCTCAGCGCCGGATGCGGCAGGTTCATCAGCGCACCCGACTGCGGGTCGATGAACGCGACGCCGTCCCGGGTGTTCGCCACCATGGCGACGTGGCCGCGCTCGACGCCGTTCTCGTCGAGGTACTTCACCGCGACGACGGCGTGGTGGTCGGTCGGCATGCCCCGCATCTCGCGGATGACGGTGTCGTAGTCGGCCCTGTCGGAGAACTGGCCACCGAAGCGTTCCTCGACGTGCTCCAGCGTGCCCCGGCTGTCCATCTCGTGCACGAGCAGCGGATCGGCGGTCGAGTCGATGCCGTGCAGCTGGTCCCAGTACGCGCCCGGCGTGCGGGTGCAGTTGGACCGGAAGCCGTTCGCCAGCGCGTCGGGGTCGTTGAAGTGCGGGTTGACCTCGCCCAGCCGCGGGTGCCGGTCGGCGAGGTAGGCGGCCTGCTGCGCAGGACTAGCCGAACCGGCGTGGATCGCCGGTTCGCTCGGCGGGTTCGTCGCCACCGCCATCGACGAGTAGTCCCGCTCGGGGACCGGCAGTTCCATGGTCTGGTCGGTGGCGTCGTGGTCCTGAGTGGACTGTTCGCCGTACTCCGGACCCTTGTCGGCGTCCGCGACCCCGTGCTCGGCCGGGTTCTCGGTGGTGATGTGCGGCGTCTGCGGCTCGTCGAAACCGCCGAGGCGCGCCATCGACCGTTCCTGAGCGAGGCGCGCGAGTTCGGGTGCCTCCGCGGCGTGCCGGGCCCGCCGCTCCTCCATCGCCTGCTTGCCGGTCTCGCCGGTGAGGTAGCGCGGGTCGCCGGGAGTGACCTCTTCGGCGTGGATGACCCACTTCGGCCGGTCGACCGCCGGAGGAGTCATGAACTGCTTGCTGTGCACGTAAAGCTGCGTCGCCGGCTTGTTGATCGATTCGTTCTCGCCGGGGTTCTCGGCGAGCGACGAAACGTCCTTGCCCGTCTTCGAGACGATGTGGATCTCGACGTCTTCGCCGAACTTCGACTTCGTGTCCGGCGACGTCTTGATGGTGGCGCTGGTCATCGTCGGCTCGGGGACGGTTTGGCCGACCTCGTAATGCGCGGCGATGATCCCGGCGGCACGCATGTCGCCCTTGGTGTCGATGCCGCGGATGGACTCGCCGTGGAAGTCCGGCAGCTCGTTCAGTGCGCCGACGATCGCCCGGGTGCTCCGCTGGGCGTTCTCGAAGCCGGGGTGCGACTCACCCAGGCGGTTCGCTTCGTTGATCGCGTAGGCGTGTTCGCGCGAGTACGAGTAGATCGCTTCCGCGGCTTCGGGCGAGACACGGTCCTTGAGCGGGCTGGCTTCGAGCCGCCTGAGTGCCTTTTCCCTGGCCTGCTCGGCAAGTTCCGCGTTGTCGTAGCGGTCGCGCAGGCTCTTGTGATCCTCGGGCGAGCCCCGGAAATCGGGGTCGCTCGCGTAGCTCTCGTCCAGCCGCGCAGGTGCCTCTTCGGTGCCCTTGAGCCGCTCGGAGATGTCGAGTTCGGTCTTGGGCGCCGGCTGGTCCTCGGGCCGGTCCACCGGCGGCGGCTCGTCGTCGCCGCGTAGCCGTTCGGCAGGCGACTTCGCCTGCTCCTGACCGGCTTCGTCGGTCTTGTCGGTATGCGTCTGCTCCGGCGCCTTCGCCGTCTCGGGCGCGTGGGACTGCGTCGGCGCTTCCGGCGTGTGAGTGTGCGGAGCGTCGCCGCCGCCCAGCGGCATCGCCTTGATCGACGTCGGGTTGTCCGGCAGCGTCGCGAGCCGCCCGGTCATCGGGTCGGCGAAGACCACGCCGTGCGGCGTGTTCACCGCGGCGACGATCCGGGTCTCGATCCGGTCCTTGGACCGCGGCGAGCCTTCCGGCGCGTTCGGATCACCGGCGGCGTGATGCTCGAACGCCACCGCCGTCCGCGCGCCGACCGGACGTTCGCCCAGGTCACGGGCGACATCGGCGAAACCGTTCCGATCAGACCACTGCCCGCCGAGCTGATCGCTGACGTGCTGCAGCGGCGAACCGCCGGTCGACGGCCCGGCGACGGCGTCGCCCCCGGTCATCCGGTTTTCGAACGCGACCAGCGACTCGGCCGAGTTGGTCTGGAAGCCGTCCTTCCACGATTCGGGCGCGTAGTAGTTGCGGGTGTTGACCTGCCCGATCGCGGGAAGCTCGTCCATGACCAGCCGGACCTGCTGATGCGGTGTCTCGGTCGAACCGGCGTGGATGACCGGCGTCCCGCCCTCGTCGAGCGGCTTCGCCAGCTCGGACCAGCCGCCGTCGGGAACGTGTTCCCTCGGCTTCGGGACGTCGTGGACCGGGGCGTCGGAGGCGTCGATCCAGCCGCCCTTGCCGTCGGCGATCTTGGTCTCGAGACCCGCGAAACCCTGGTTGTTGAACAGTTCGGGGTGATCGCGGCGCAGCTGGGCATCGCGGTCGGCCTCTTCCTTGGCCAGCCGCTCCTGCTCGGCGTTGTTGTACTCGCGGCGTTCCGCGACCTTCTCGTGGACCTGCTCCGGCGTCAGGTGGCCGTCGTCACCGGGGACGACCTCTTCGCATTCGACGATCCACTTCGGCAGGTCGTTGACCGAGCCGTCGTCCAGCCGCGCCTTGTAGTCGGGGTGCTCGGGATGCCCCGGGCCCATCTTGATTTCGGTGACGCGCAGCTGCGTCGCCGACTTCATCAGGACTTCGCGCTCTTCCTTCTTGGAAGCGAGATCCTCGATGTGGCGTCCGGTCTTCGACTGGATGCGCATCTCGACTTCGCCGGGGAAGGTGCTGTGCGGATGGTCCGGGGTGACCCGCGACGTGCTCAGCATCTGCGGGTCGACGATGACCTTGCCCTCGGCGTGCGCGGCCAGGAAGCCCTGGATGGCGCTTTCGTTGCCGTGGAAGTTCACCCGCCGTGAGACGACACCCTCGTAGACGGGCATCTCGTTGAGGCCGGAGGTGATCGCCTCGATATGCGGGCGGAGCGCGTCCAGCTCGGGCCCACCGTGACGCTGGGCGTGAGTGATCCTCTCGGCCATGTCGGTACGCGTGTAGCTGTGCACCGCGTACGCGCCCTGATCCGACATCGCCTTGACGCGCGGGTCTTCGTGGGCGTCGCGTTTGGCGAGACCTTCGCGGCGGACCTGTTCGCTCCGCGCTTCCCCGGTGTTCTCGTCGAAGCCGCGTTTGTCGATCTGCGTTTCGGCGAGCGCGCGGTAGGCCGCGGGATCGTCCGTGTGGAACTTCGGATCCGTCAGGTACGGCTCGTCGATCGAGGAAGCGCCGTCGTCGGAGGACTTGTCCTCGGGCGTGCCGTCCGTGGGCGACTCGGTGTCGTGCGGGGCGTCGGTGTCGGCGTCCTTGTCCTTGGGCAGGTCGGCACCGTCGTCGAGGTTGCCGCGGTAGGCGGGCGCCTCCTCCGGGGTGGGTGCCTGCTCGGGACGGTCCTGCTGAGGAGCGCGGTCCTGCTGGGGCGCATGGTCCTGCTGGGGGGCGCGGTCTTGCGGCGCGGCCTGTTCGGGCGCGCGCTCGACCGGCCGGACGGGTCCGGTCTGCTGCGGCGGACGCTGCGGCTGCTGTGTCCGGTCCTGGGGTGTCCGGTCCTGCGGGCCGGGGCCCGCGTTCCCGTCCTGACCCGGGCGCGGTGCCGGGACCTGCGGCGGACGTTGCGGCTGCTGGCCACCGAACCGCGGCGGCTCGCCACCCGGCGGCATCGGACGTTGCCCGGGGTGCTGTCCCGGGTGCTGCCCGGGACGCTGCCCCGGCTGGTGACCGGGCGGGGGCGGCGGCACGGGACCGCGGTTGCCGGGGAACGGGCCGTTGCCCGGCTGCGGTGGCCGCGGCGGAGGCGGCGGGTAGCCGGCGGGACCGCGGTTGCCGGGGTGCTGCCCCGGCGGAGGCGTCTGCGGACGCGGCGGGACACCGCCGTGCGGACCGGGAGCCGGTCCCGGCCTGCCCTGATACCCGTGCGGCGGCTGCTGCGGCCGAGGCGGCTGCTGGCCGTGAAGCCCCTGCGGACCCTGGGGCGGCGGCGGTTGCTGAGGACGCTGCTGCGGCCGTTCCTGCGGCCCGCGGTCCGGACGGCGATCCTGCGGATGTCCGCCCGGCGGCGGGGGCGGCGGCTGCGGTCCGGTGGGACGCGGACCCATCGGCCCCTGCTGCCCGCGAGGGGGCATGGGGCCATTGCCACCGCCGGGAGGCGGCGGCGGAGGGGCGAAACCGCCGGGAGGCGGCTGCATGGGCTGGCCCTGGAAGGGTGCCTGTCCGGGCGGCTGGTCGAACCGCGGCTGCTGCGGACCGCCGCCACCGGCGAATCCGGCGGCCTGGACGCCGTCGTGCGGCCGGTTGGGCCGGGCCGGATCGTGGCCACCGGGCGGGAAACCGCCGGGTGCGGGTCCAGTGCCCGGTGGGTTGCCGCCGGACGCCATGCCGTATCCACCCGACGAGCCGGGCGTACTCGAACCCGAGCCGGGCGCCATGCCGTACCCGCCGGACGACGAACCACCGGAGCCCGTCGGCGAGCCCGACGAAGCCGGTCCGGCGCTGGAAGAAGCCGCACCGGCCGAAGCGGGGGTGCCGGTCGAAGTGGGTGTGCCGGACGAAGCGCTCGAAGGCGATCCACCCGACTGCGCGGCACTCGCGGCCGGACTCGAAGCCGGTCCCTGAGCGGAACTCGCGGCCGGTCCCTGCGAGGGACTCGCGGCCGGGGCCTGGGCGGAAGTCTGTGCCGGAGTTTGGGCCGGGGTCTGGGCCGCCGCCGGTGCCTGCTGCTGGTTGGCCGCCGCGGCCTGCTGCTGCCCGGAGCCGGCGTTGTTGTCGGCCGCCGCCGGAGCGTGCTGGGTCTGCGCGGCCGGAGCCGCGCGCTCGCCGGTGTTCGCCGGGGCGTCCGCCGGACGTTCCGGGGCCTGCGTCGAAGACTGGCTGACCCGGTCACCGTCCGGCGAGCTGTCCGCCGTGCGCTGCGGACCGCTCTCGGAACTCGGCGCGCGCTGCGAAGACTGGCTTCCGCCCTCCGAGCGTGCCTGCGGCTCCGACGAAGAACCGCCATCAGAGGACGAATCGCGACTCGAATCGCGACTCGAATCGCCATCAGAGGACGAATTGCGACTCGACGAAGTATCCGGAGTACGCGAAGGCGTCCCGGAATCCCCGTCCCCCGTGTCGATGTCCGGCGTCGAAGGACCGTTGCCCGTGCCACCGGGGGTGTTCGCGGCGCGGATGTCGCCGATCTGGCTCTTCGCCCCGTCGACACCGCCGCCGACGGCCCCGCCGGACGCGCCCATCAGGACGTCCTTGGCCGAAAGCTTGTCCAGGTCACCGGTGACGGCGGCCTGTCCGACGGTGCTGGCGACACCTTCGGCCGCGCCCCGCACGGCACCCCGCGCGGCGCTGTCGACGATCTGGCCGCCCACGCTGTCGGAAAGTCCCTTGGTGGCGCCCTTGCCGATACTGCTGCTGCCCGCGCCGACGACACCGTCGACGGCGCCGCTGATCGCGGAATCCTTGGTCTTGCTGAAATCCCAGCTGTCGCGGTCGCCCTTGGCCATCTGCAGGCCCTGGATGCCCGCGTCCATGGCGAGGTTCATCGCCGTGTTCTGCAGGACCTCCTTGCCGATCTTCTTCAGGCCCTCCTTGAGAAGTTTCTCCAGGAGTTCCTTCGCGACCTTCTTGAAGCCTTCCTGCGCGAGCTTCTGCATCAGCTGCCGGAAGATCATCTGGACGGTCATGCGGGTGGCGATCTGCGCCGGCGCGATCCCGGCCGTCGAACCACCGAACGTCACCGCCGCGGCCGCGATCATCGCGACGATCTGCGCGGCCAGGATCACCAGCGAGATGATGATCATGTACTTCGTGTACTCGACGTCCAGCGCGGTCGCGTTGCACGAGTCGCCGAGCGCCTTCGAGGAATCGGCCAGCGACTTGAAGTACGCGTCGTCGCCCTCGACGAACTTCTTCCATGCCTCGGCGAACTTCTCCGCACCTTCGCCGGTCCAGCCGCCGAGGACCTCGGTGGCGCCCTTGGTCGCGGTGTCGGCGATCGGCTGGACGGCTTTCGAGGCGTTGTGCCAGGCGTCGCGCAGTTCGCGGAGCTTGTCCTCGTCGCCTTCGGGCCAGCTTTCCCCGACCACGATCGGCAAGAGCCACTTGACCGCGTCGGGCATCTCCATACCCACGGCGCTAGACCTTCTTGTCCAACGTCGTCTTGATCTCTTCCTCGGCGTTCGTGAACGCGGTCATCGACCGTTCGACGTTGTGCTGCATACCCCGCAGGGCTTCGACGATGTTCGCGAACCCTTCGGACGAGCCCTGCGCGCCCGGCTCGTAGTCCTTCGCGAACTCCTTGCCGGCGTCGTCGTTGCCCCAGCACTGGCCGAGCGAGGTGATCGCGGCCATCAGTTCCTTGCCGGCGTCGTCCAGCTGATCCGCGGCGAGCCCCAGCTTGGCCGCGGCCGTCTTGACCGCGTCCGGATCCGCGGTGAATCCGGCTCCGCCCCCACCGTTCGGCATCAGACTCCCCTGGTCAGCCAGCTCGAAGGCGGCTCTTCCTCGTCATCGTCCCGCGTTGGACGCACGCGCTTCGGAATCGGTTTCGGCGTCGGCGGCGCGGGCGGGGCGACCGGAGGCGGCGGCGGGGCGTCGTCCTTGCGCAGCAGCGGATCTTCGAAGTCGTCGTCGGACTTCGTCGGCGCGGTCGGCTGCTCCTCTTCGGCGAGGAAGTCCGGGATCGCCGGCATCAGCCCCTGCAGCGACGGCGCGCCTTCGATGAGGTCCGAGAGGTCCGGCAGCCCTTCGGTGATCGGCGCCATCAGATCCGCGACCTGCTGCTTGACCTGCAGCGATCCCTGGCGCACCAGGGTCAGCACTGTATTGGCCAGCTGCGCGGGATTGGTGCGCTCGAAGGCGTTCGGCTGGATCTCCAGTTTGGCGAGGGTGCCGGTCGCGTCGATGGTGGCGCGGACGAGACCGTCCTGCGAGACCACCGTCGCGGACATCTGCGAAGCGGCTTCCTGCGCTTCCCGGAGCTGGGCCGTCTGGCGCTCGAAATTCTCGAGCAGCGTGTCGACCTGATCCTTCATGGCGGCATTGCGCGCTTCGAGGCGCGCGCTGTCGTCGCCTGCCGTCGTCACTTCAGCCCCCGGAAGTACTTGAGCCCGGGCATACGCCACCCGGTGCCGGTAAGCGTCACCCTAATGCCAACGGAGTAGCCGTATCGCTTCTTCTCCGTTTTCGTACCGCGAGAAGGTAGCCGACGGCGCCGACCAGGTAGAACACGGTCGCCGTGAGCAGGAGCCCAGGTGAGCGGCCGTCGCCCGGGACCACCGTCGCGGCCAGGGAGACCGCGGCGACCTGAGTGATGTTGAACAGGGTGTCGTAGAGCGAGAAGACCCGCCCCCGCGCCTCATCGGCGACGTCGAGCTGGACCGACGAATCGACACAGAGTTTCAGCACCTGCCCCGCGCCGGTCACCAGGAACGCCGCGAGCAACGCCGTCGGGACCAGCATCGGCAGTCCCAGCCCGGCTTGCGCGGCCGCCGCCAGCACCAGCGCCCCCACCACGACCCGGACCCGGCCGAACCGGCGGATCAGCCGGGCCGTCAGCAGCCCGGCGACCAGGATCCCGGCCCCGCCGAACGCCGCCATCTGCCCGAGTCCCGTCATCCCGCCGCCTGCGAAGTGGCCGCGCATCAGCAGCACGGTCACCAGCAGCGAGATCCCGAACGACGCGCGATGCGCGAACAGCGCGATGAACCCCGCCGTGACGCTGGGAGTGCGCCAAGCCGCCTTCGCGCCGTCGGACAGGCCCCGGGCGACCGCGAGGACCGGGTTCGACGGCTCGTCGACCGTCGACGGCCCGAGCAGTCCGCGCGCGAATCCCGAGGCGATGATCGCGGCGCCGAGCCCGCCCAGTGCGGCGACGGCGGTGACCCACGCGGACCCCGCGTCGTCGGCGCCGGTCAGTGCCCGGAGCCCGATCGCGCAGCCGGCGCCGACGACCGCGAGCACCGAACCCCACGTCGCCGCGAAGGCGTTCGCGGCGAGTACGGACTTCTCCTCGACGACGTGCGGCAGCGACGCGGACAGGCCCGAGCCGATGAACCGGGAGATCCCTTCAGACACCAGTGCCAGGGAGAACAGCCCGAAACCGGCCGCTCCGGTGCCCACGGCGACGGCGGTGGCGAGGACCGTCAACGACCGCAGGAGGTTCGCGAAGATCAGCACCTTGCGGCGGTCCCAGCGGTCGAGCAGGGCACCCGCGAACGGTCCGACGATCGAGTACGGCAGCAACAGCGCCGCGAACCCGCCCGCCATGGCCAGCGCGTCGGCGGCGCGTTCGGGGTTGAAGAGCACGGCACCGGTCAACCCGGCCTGGTACATCCCGTTGCCCCAGTGCGCCGAGAACCGCGTGAACAGCAGACGGCGGAAGTCGCGATCGCGGACGAAGGCCCTGGTTGTCACGGCGGAAGCCTAAAGAAGGCGGCCGGTGCGCTTAAAGGTCGCCTCTCGGCGGCTATGCGCAGTGTGGCTCCAGCCGGACGGTATTCCACAAAGGCGGTTCTTCAGTGAGCCCGGGGGACACGGAAAGCGCACCGACCTGTGTGTCCAACGATGCTCGTGATGCTGTTGTTCCCTGGCCGGACGATTTGTCTCCACTCGAAGTGGGATCATGGCGGACGTGCCAGCGGACGCCGAGGTCGAACCGGGAACGCTCCTGGTCGCCGCCCCCACGATGTTCGATCCCAACTTCCGGCGGACCGTCGTGTTCGTCATCGATCACCGGGACGAGGGAACGCTCGGCGTCGTGCTCAACCGGCCGAGCGACGTTCCGGTGTACGACGTGCTCCCCAACTGGGGCGGGCACGTCGCCGAACCGCAGTCGGTGTTCGTCGGCGGGCCGGTCGAGAAGAAGACCGCCCTGTGCCTCGCCGCGTTGCGGACCGGCGAAACGGCGTCCAGCGTGCCCGGCGTGATCGCCGTCCGCGGCCCGGTCGCCCTGGTCGATCTCGACACCGATCCGGAGATCCTGGTCCCGAAGGTCCGCGGCGTGCGGGTCTTCGCCGGGTACGCGGGCTGGGACTCCGGCCAGCTGGCGAACGAGATCGAACGCGACGACTGGGTGATCGTCCCGGCGCTGCCCAGCGACGTCCTCGCCTCGCCGGACCACGATCTGTGGGGCCAGGTGCTGCGCCGTCAGGGCATTCCGCTGGCGCTGCTGGCCACCCATCCAGGAGACCTGCAGCGCAATTAGGCGGTGTTCTAGGCGGTGGCCGTGTCGGCCTTCTTGAAGACGCCGCAGGTCCCGCAGGCGCAGCCACTGCATCCGGCGGGCGCTTCCGGTGCCGCGGGTTCGGGCGCCGGGACGGCCGCGGCCGCGCGGTTGCCGAGTACTCCCCCGGCGGCGACCAGCGCGATCATCCCGACCACCCCGAGGACCGAAGCCAGCACGAGCCCGGACGTCGTCGGCATGACCAGCGCGGCGGCACCCGCGAGCACGGCGACCACGCCACCGGCCAGCGTCGGGAGCCCGGCGACCTTGTTGCCGAGACGGAAGGCGTCTTCACCGCGCATCGTGGCGGCGGTGCGCACGCCTGCGCCGCGGTCACGCGGCAGCTTCTCGCGCAGGCCGAGGAAACCACCCCAGCCGACGAGGACACCCAGCACGATCGGGACCAGCGCTATGACGAACACTCCACGAGGATAAGCGTGACGTCCCGGCAACCTGCCGGATACCCTGATCGACTGTGCTACAGGCCATGTCACGCCGAGTCCTAGCAGCCGCCCTGATCGGGGCCATTCCCTTCACCCTGATGGCGGCCCCCGCCGCCGAAGCCGAGCACCGTCCGTTGCGGTTGCTCGGTGAACAGACCGTCCCGAACGCGCTGCTCTACCAGGGCACCGTCGTCGGCGGCCTGTCCAGCATCGACTACGACCCCCGCACCGGCGAATACGCGCTGATCTGCGACGACCGGTCGGCGATCAACCCGGCCCGGTTCTACACCGCGAAGTTCTCGGTGGACGCGAAGGGACTCGGGCCGGTCACCTTCACCGGCACCAAGCCGCTCCTGCGCCCCGACGGCACGACGTACCCGCCGCTGGCGAAGAACGACCAGACGCAGCCGCAGAACATGCGGACGATCGACCCCGAAGAACTCCGTGTCGACCCGTGGACCGGCCACTACCTCTGGTCGCAGGAGGGCGAGCGCTCCGCCGCCGCCCTGATCGACCCGTCGATCCGCGAGGCGAAGCGTGACGGCTCCTATGTCCGTGACCTGCCGATTCCCGACAACGAGAAGATGACCGCGACCGCCGGGCCGCGGCAGAACCTCGTCCTCGAAGGCCTTACCTTCGCCGGCTTCGGCTCGCTCGTGGCCAGCTCGGTCGAGGGACCGCTGCTGCAGGACGGTCCCGAGCCGACCACCACGTCAGGTGCCCTTTCGCGCATCACTCTGCAGTCGCGTTTCGGCCCGGTGCTCGCGCAGTACGCGTACCCGCAGGACAAGGTCTTCGCGTCGCCGAACCCGCCCGGCGCCTTCGCGACCACCGGTGTCTCCTCGCTGCTGGCCGTCGACCAGGCCGACCCGACGCGCTACCTCGTCATGGAGCGCGCCTTCGTCACCGGTGTCGGTAACAAGATCCGCATCTACGAGATCGACACCAAGGGCGCCACGAACGTCGCGGGAACGCCGTCGCTGGCCGACGCCAAGAAGGTCAAACCGGTCAAGAAGCGCCTGCTCGCCGACCTCGCCGACTTCAAGTTGTCCACTGTGGACAACGTCGAGGGGATGACCTGGGGTCCGCGCCTGCCCGGCGGTGAGCGCAGCCTGGTGCTCGTCAGCGACAACAACTTCTCGGCGACGCAAGTGACCCAGTTCATCGCTCTGGCGGTCCCCTCGGAACGGCTTTGACCAGCGCGTTAAACTGGACTCCATGAACACGGCTCGGCTGCTCCTTAGCCTGCCGCGCTGAACTCGGCCGACCGGCCGGGACCAGCGCGGCGACCCCTCATGCCCTCCGGGCTGAGGGGTCGAGTTGTTTCTGGAGTGGCTTGACGTGGATGAGCACGGAGGATCGATGAACCAGGCGAGCGAAGCGCCCAGCGGCGCCGACGCGGCCCCTCAGCACCGCTACACCGCGGAGCTGGCGGGCCAGATCGAGCAGCGCTGGCAGGACTACTGGTCCGACCACGGCACCTACCACGCGCCGAACCCGGTGGGCCCGCTCGCCGACGAGAGCGGTGAGGTCCCCTCGGACAAGCTGTTCGTCCAGGACATGTTCCCGTACCCCTCGGGCGCCGGACTGCACGTCGGGCACCCGCTGGGCTTCATCGCGACGGACGTCTTCGCGCGGTACCACCGCATGATCGGCCGCAACGTGCTGCACACGATGGGCTTCGACGCGTTCGGCCTGCCGGCCGAGCAGTACGCGGTCCAGACGGGGCAGCACCCGCGCAAGACCACCGAAGAGAACATGCAGACCTACCTGCGCCAGATCCGCCGGCTGGGCCTGGGGCATGACGAGCGTCGCCGGATCTCCACGATCGACCCGGACTACTACAAGTGGACGCAGTGGATCTTCCTGCAGATCTTCAACTCCTGGTACGACGAGAAGGCGGGTAAGGCCCGCCCGATCGTCGAGCTGGAAGCCGAGTACGCGCAGGACAAGCGCCGTACGCCGGACGGTCGTAACTGGTGCGAGCTGACCCGCGCCGAACAGCTGGCGATCGTCGATACGCATCGCCTGGTCTACATCTCCGAGGCGCCGGTGAACTGGTGCCCCGGGCTGGGCACGGTGCTGTCCAACGAAGAGGTCACCGCCGACGGCCGCAGTGAACGCGGCAATTTCCCGGTGTTCCGGCGCAGTCTGCGGCAGTGGATGATGCGCATCACCGCCTACGCCGACCGGCTGGTCGACGATCTGGACCTGCTGGACTGGCCGGAAAAGGTCAAGTCCATGCAGCGCAACTGGATCGGCCGCTCGCACGGCGCGCGGGTGTCGTTCGCTTCCGGTGAGCGGAAGATCGAGGTCTTCACCACCCGTCCGGACACCCTGTTCGGCGCCACGTATCTGGTGGTCGCCCCGGAGCACTCGCTGGTCGACGAACTGACCGCCGCCACCTGGCCGGAAGGCGTCGACGCTCGTTGGACCGGCGAGGCCGCCACCCCGGCCGAGGCCATCGCCGCCTACCGGATCGCCGCATCGCGGAAGTCCGAATTGGACCGTCAGGAGAACAAGGAGAAGACCGGCGTCTTCACCGGCTCCTACGCGGTGAATCCCGCCGACGGCAAGGAAATCCCGATCTTCGTCGCCGACTACGTGCTGATGGGCTACGGCACCGGCGCGATCATGGCCGTCCCCGGTCAGGACACCCGCGACTGGGAATTCGCCGAGAAGTTCGGCCTGGAGATCATCCGCACCGTCCAGCCGACGGAAGGCTTCGATGGCAAGGCGTTCACCGGCGACGGCCCCGCGATCAATTCGGGGTTCCTGGACGGCATGGGCGTCGACGAGGCCAAGAAGACGATGATCGGCTGGCTGGAGGAGCACGGCCACGGCCGCGGCACCGTCCAGTACAAGCTGCGCGACTGGCTGTTCTCGCGCCAGCGCTACTGGGGCGAGCCGTTCCCGGTCGTCTACGACGAGGACGGCCAGGTCCACGCGCTGCCGGACAGCATGCTGCCGGTCGAGCTGCCCGAGGTCGCCGACTATTCGCCGGTGACCTTCGACCCGGAGGACAAGGACAGCACGCCGTCCTCGCCGCTGGCTCGCGCCACCGACTGGGTCGAGGTCGAACTGGATCTGGGCGACGGCAAGAAGACCTACCGCCGCGACATCAACACGATGCCGAACTGGGCGGGTTCCTGCTGGTACCAGCTGCGGTATCTGGACCCGACCAATCCGGACGCGTTCGTCGCGCCGGAGAACGAGGAGTACTGGGTCGGCCCGCGTCCCGCCGAGCACGGCGTCGACGACCCGGGCGGCACGGATCTGTACGTCGGCGGTGTCGAGCACGCGGTGCTGCACCTGCTGTACTCGCGGTTCTGGCACAAGGTGCTGTTCGACCTGGGCCACGTGTCGTCCAAGGAGCCGTACCGGAAGCTGTTCAACCAGGGCTACGTCCAGGCTTACGCCTACACCGACTCCCGCGGCGTCTACGTCCAGGCCGACCAGGTCGAGGAACGCGACGGCAAGTTCTTCTTCGGGGACGAAGAGGTCAAGCAGGAATACGGCAAGATGGGCAAGAGCCTGAAGAATGTCGTCACGCCTGACCAGATGGCCGCCGACTACGGTGCCGACACCTTCCGCTTCTACGAGATGTCGATGGGCCCGCTGGACGTTTCGCGGCCGTGGGCGACCAAGGACGTCGTCGGCGCGCAGCGCTTCCTGCAGCGGCTGTGGCGACTGGTCGTCAACGAGGAGACCGGCGAACTGCGGGTGTCCACTGTGGACGCCACGGACGCCGATCGCAAGCAGCTGCACAAGGCGATCGCCGGGGTCCGCGAGGACTACGCGGAACTGCGGTTCAACACGGCGGGCGCGAAGCTGATCGAGCTGAACAACTACGTCACCAAGACGTACGGTTCGGCCGAAGCGACGCCGCGTGAACTGGTGGAGCCGCTGGTGCTGATGCTGGCGCCGCTGGCCCCGCATCTGACCGAGGAGCTGTGGAAGCGCCTGGGCCACGCGGATTCGCTGGTGCACGGCCCGTTCCCGGTCGTCGACGACAAGTACCTGGTCGAGGACACCGTGGAGTACCCGATCCAGGTCAACGGCAAGGTGCGTTCGCGCGTCACCGTGGCCGCCGACGCCGGCAAGGACGCCGTGCAGGCGGCCGCGCTGGCCGACGAAAAGGTCGCCGCCCTGGTCGGCGACGGCACGCCGCGCAAGGTGATCGTCGTGCCCGGACGGTTGGTCAACATCGTCCTGTAGCTAGGTGACCGAAAGACGCCAGCGTCGAGGGTCATGTGGCGATTCGATGGAGTTGTTCAAGGACAACGAAATCGAAGGAGAACACCGCATGACCCTCGACGGCAAGGTGGCCCTGGTGACCGGCGGCAGCCGCGGGATCGGTGCCGCCACGGCGCTCCGGCTCGCCGAGGACGGCGCCGACATCGCGCTCACCTATCAGAACAACGCCGGACTGGCGGCGGGCGTCGTGGACGAGATCAAGGCGCTCGGCCGCCGAGCGCTGGCGATCCAGGCCGACGCCGCCGACGCCACGGCCGTGGCGGCCGCGGTCGAGACGACGGTCGCCGAGTTCGGCAGGCTCGACGTACTGGTCAACAACGCGGGCGTCGGTTTCGTCGGCCCGCTCGACCAGACGAGCCTGGAGGACATCGACCGCGTGCTCACGGTCAACGTCCGCGGTGTCTACGTCGCGACCCAGGCCGCGGCCCGGCACCTCGGCGACGGCGGGCGCGTGATCACCATCGGCAGCTGTATCGCGGACCGCGTGCCGGGTCCGGGGATGTCGCTGTACGCGGTGAGCAAGACCGCGCTGCTGGGCATGACCAAGGGCCTGGCCAGGGAACTCGGCCCGCGCGGGATCACCGTGAACATGGTCCACCCCGGCCCGACCGACACCGACATGAACCCGGCCGACGGCCCGTACGCCGCCGACCAGCGGAGCCTGACGGTGTTCGACCGCTACGGCTCGCCGTCGGAGGTCGCCGCCACCGTGTCGTTCCTGGCCCGCCCGGAAAGCAAGTACGTGACCGCGACGACCGTTTCGGTCGACGGCGGGCACGCGGCCTAGGCCGCGTCCTGTAAGTCTGTTCGATGGGCCGCCTGGGCGCGAAGACCGCGAACAAGACTTGCAGGACACGGCCTAGTCGATCGACAGGCCGATCTCACGCGCGAGATCGGCCAGCATCGCGTCGAAGAGGACGTCCGGTTTCGAGAACGGGATCGGATAATTGCCGAAGACCTCGAGCGTGACGTGCCCGTAGAGCCGGGCCCAGAACTGGATCATCAGGTACGTCACGCCGAGGTCGAGCTTCTCCAGCGGGAACGTCACGCCGGACTCCTCCAGCACGGCCAGCAATTCCGCCTGGAACGCCGTGAGGTCGTCGCGCAGCTCGACGGGGACCACGTCGCTCGACGGAGTCACGAGGTCGTGCATCGCGAGCACCCGGCCCGCCGCCGCGAGGAAGATCTTCCCGAACGGCTCGTCCAGCCTGCTCGACGTGTCCTCGCCCGAAGGTGAGGCGAAGACCAGCGTGAACTCCTTGGTATGCGTGAGCGCCCAACGCCGGAAACCCTTGCAGATGGCGAAAAGCTGAAGCGCGCCCTCGGTGGGCAGCTGCGCGATGTCCTCGGCGAGTTCGGCCGCGAGATCGGCGACGACGTCCGCGCGGAGATGCTCGACCAGATCGTCACGTGAGCCGTAATAGCGGTACAACGCCGGTGCGGTGATGCCGAGCTCGCGTGCGATCGCCCGCAGGGTCACGGCTTCCGGGCCCTGCTCGACCAGAAGCGCCCGCGCCGTCCGGCGGATGTCCTGATCGGTCGCAGCCCGCTCGCGGCCCCTGCGGCTGGGGTTGCTCATCCGGGCATTCTAGGTGGTCAGTGCGGCATTACCCGGCATCAACCCAGCAGGCGAGCCTGGAGTCTGGTGAGCGGCCGGAGCGCCAGGAAGATCGGAACGGCCATTCCCAGCGCGATGAAGAAATGCACGATCCAGGCCCCCGCCAGCGTCGGCCCGCCCCAGGTACCCTCCGGGTCGCTCCCCGACCAGAAGAGGCCGTAGGTCGCGATGCGCCCGACGAGATAGAAAAGCAGCAAAGCGAGAAGGAACGCGACCACACTCGGACCGAAGGCCGCCACGAACCGCGGTCGGGTCCCGCCGTCCTGTCCGAGCCAGCGCCGCGCGAGTCCGCGCTGGACCTTCGCGCCCCCGAGGTAACCCGGAAGTGCGAGAAGCGCGTAGATCGCGCGTTTCCAGTCCTGAATCGTCATGCCCAGCACGCTATGGGTCGCTGACCTGCGTGAACACCGGGCTGGCCACCACGTCCGGTAGGGAAAACCGGGGTCCGCTGTGGTGATCCACACGACCGGGGTGCGGATGCGCGCGAAACGTTCCCCGATGTCAGACGCGTATGCCACACTCGGTCGCCGAATGGCTACGACGTGAACAGGGGAGGTTCGCGTGTCGAACCCTGAGCAGCTCTTCGCTGATTTCGAGGCCAAGCTGGCCGACGCGCAGCGGAAGGCGAATCAGATGCGCACCGAGATCGAAAGCGTCTCGGTGTCCGAACGCAGCAAGGACGGCCAGATCTCGGTCAGGGTCAACCACGCGGGGAACCTGGTGGGCCTGGAGATCGGCCCCTCGGTACGGGACAACCCGGCGCTCGCGCAGGAGATCCTCCGCGTCGTCCAAAGCGCCCAGAGCAAACTGGCAGGCGCGATGCAGACCGGCGTCCCGTCCATCGCGGGCACCGAGACGATGAACGAGCTGGTCAACCAGCTGCACAACGAATACCCGGAACCCGAGCCGACCGGTTTCGTCGAGGGCGGCCACCGGGAGGCGGACGAGGACGACCGCTTCGTCGCCGAAGAGGAACTCGACACGCCTCCGCCGCCTGCCCCCAAGCCGCCCGCACCCCCGGCCCCTCCCGCGCCGCCGCGTGCCGCGCGTCGGCAGCAGACGGACCACGAGGACGACTACTTCACCGGCGGCGACTTCCTGCGCTGAGCGGGTACTCGAGGGAGGGAAACCATGGGGCAGCCGCAGGCAGGTCAGGGTTTCGACGTAAACCCGGACCAGATCGACGAACACGCCAAACAAGTGGAGCAGACGCACGAGCATTTGCGGACCGCGCTCGACGCGGACAGAGATCGTGTGGACATGTTGGCCTTCGGACTGATCGGCAACATGTGCGGGATGCCGTTGATCTGCAACAACCTTTCGGAGAACGTGCGCGAGGCTCTGCAGTCCGCGATCTCGGCAGGCGAGCACCATGTCGCCGCGGTGCGGAAATGGGCCGAAGTACGCCGGGTGACCGACCAGGACGCGGTGGATCTTCTGAAGCGGGCAGAGCAGGTGGAACGTGGCTGAGAACGACGTCCTCAAGAGTGCCAAGAGCGAAACGGACGCCGAGAAGTACAAGGTGGACAACGCGCTGGAAGGCGCGGGCGCGATCCAAGATCTGGCGGGCGGTGTCGAAAAGCTCGCGAACGGTGATTGGACGGAGGGACTCCTCAGCCTGGCGGGAGCGGTCCCGGATATCGTCGATGTGATCAAGAACCCTCTGGAAACCCTGATGAGCTGGGGTTTCGGTTGGATCATCGAGCACGTCGACTTCTTGAAGGAACCTCTGAACTGGGTTTCCGGCGACCAAGACGCACTTGATCTCGAGGTGCAGAAATGGCTGGAGGTCGGCAAGTACGTCAAGACGACGGCCGAAGAGCTGACCGATGAGGTGCAAAAGAACTGCATGGATTGGTCGGGCGCCGGAGCCGACGCGTACCGCGCCTATGTGCAAAAGCAGCTCAACGGGTACCGGGAAATCGTACGGCTTGCCGAGCGCGCCGGGAACATCATCAACATCTGCAAGACAGTGCTCTCAGTGGTGCGAACGATTATTCGCGACCTGATCACCGACACCCTGGCGAAGATCGTCATGATCATCGCCAGGTATCCGCCGCCTGCCTACCCTGCCGCTTTGGCGGCGGAGGGCGTTCCCTTCGCGATCGAAAAAAGCACCGAAGCCATGACATGGGCCGAGAAGCTGATGCGCGTCCTCATGCGCGCGAAGTCCATGTTGATGGACTTCTACAAGAACGTCGGCGACCTCCTCAAGAAGGGCGACGTGTTCGAAGGCGCGGGCATGGGTGCTTTCTGGGAGGTGGCGAAAGAAGCGGGGAAGACGGCCGTCAAAGAGGTGGTCAAGAGCGCGTCGGAAGACAAGGCGCGCGACCGGCGAGAGACCACCATCAACGCCACTGGTGAACCGAAGCCGCCAGAGAAGGCAAACGGAGCAGTCGGCTCCAGGCGCACTGCCGAGCCGGAGCCGATTTTCGAGCAACCCGGCACGCAACGGATATCCGGGTCGATCCAGTGAGTAACAGCCTTCTGATAACCGGGTACGAAGCAGTTCCCACTGTGACGCGCAGATCCCCGTGGAAGGTGGCCGGCGTCGCCGTCGGTGTGCTCATCTACGCGCTGATCTGCTGGACCCTGATCGGCCGCGGGATGGTGTCCCACGGTGAAGAGGAAACGGGCGGGTCGGCCGATATGGCGACGGTGAAGACTTGCGAGGAGATAGGGCCGCTGAGCAGCGCCGGGATCGGCTACTACTGGGTTTGCGACATCGAGGTTCGCCCGTATTCATCCCGGTTCAGTGAGAAAGTGGTGGCGGCACGCTCGTTCCCTGACGAGCTGACACCGGCCGATATCGGTAAGCCGGTCCGCGTCAAAGAACTCGGAAGGTACTACGCCCGGGATTTCAAGAGCGACCTTCCGTGGTGGAGCGTCGCACCTCCGGTCGTCGGGGTCGTGGGGTTGGGCCTGTTCGCCCACTGGCGACGGAACAAGCGTTTCCGCAAACCTGTCACCGAGCCACCCTTGACCACCTCGCTTTCTTTCACGTCAGTTCGCCAGCTGGGTGGCGTGGCGGCTCCTACTGGCCTTCCTGCGACGGCTTCGAGGACGGTCACGCCCAACGATTGGTCATCCGGCAAGTTCTGGCGCATTTGCGCGTTGATCTTCGTTGTCGCCGTCATCTCCGGGATCGTAGGTTTCACCGCGGGACGCGGAACGGAGCTCCGCGAAGCGACTCTCACGATCGCGGCGATCGGACTCCTCTCTCCCGCCTGGCTGTGGTTCTGCACTCCAGCGCGATGGAAAAAGGCGACCTGGTGCACCAAGTTCACGGTGTCGGTCGAAGGAATTCGCTGGTTCCGCCGTGACAAGGCGACCTTCGAGATTGGCTGGGAAGACCTCCGCGAGCTTCGGCTGACCACCGTCACCGATGGCAAACGCACCTTGCGGATGATCGACTTCTTCCCTCTCGACGAGGATTTCGCGAAGCGTCATCGAACGCTGAAAGGGCTATGGGAGATCGGGGCGAACCTCGACGGCCGTCCACTTCCGCCGGTCGTGAACGGCTACCGGATTCCTGAGGCGTTCAGCGACGCCGCGTTCGCCGAGATCCGGACCGCGATGACGATGATCCGGCCGGACAGGCTGAGCGAGTACCGGGGAATCCCGCAGAACACGGTTGGGTCTTGAGTGCGGCGCCCCGCCAGAACGAAGCGGGGCGCCGCCGGCGCCGATCACTCGGGGGGCTACGTGATCGACGCCGGCGACCCGATGCCCTGATCTCGGCCATCGCCGGGATCGGGGCAACGTCACCGCGTGAACGCGGCAACGCATCTGAAGAGCGGGGGTTGTCGCCGAAGTGACGTCCGAGGGAGGGTTATCCCCCGAAAGAGTGACGGCGTTCCGCTGCTCGCCTGATTGTCGCACCAGGCGCCGGGAAAGTTACAAAGTTCTTCACATCTTCGTCAACGGACGGGACATGACCGGACAACAGCTGGTCATGGGATGGTTTCCTCCATGACTTCTCAGGTACTGGTCATCGGTTCCGCCAACGCCGATCTTGTCGTCCCGGTCGACCGGCGACCGGGGGGTGGCGAAACCGTACTCGGTGGCGACACGATCTTGTCGCCGGGTGGCAAAGGTGCCAATACGGCGGTCGCCGCGGCCCGGCTCGGGGCCGATGTCGCGTTGCTCGGCGCGGTCGGCGACGACCCGTACGGCGAGCTGCTCAAGCGGTCGCTGGCCGAGTCCGGTGTCGACACGAAGCCGTTGCGCACCAGCGAGCGTCCAACCGGGATCGCGTACATCACGGTCACGCCCGACGGCGAGAACTCGATCCTCGTCTCGCCCGGCGCCAACTCCGCTTTGCGGCCCGAGGACGTCGATCTCGACGGCGCCGAGATCGTGGTGCTGTCGCTGGAGATTCCCCTCGAAACCGTCGAACGCGCGGTGGCGAAGGCGGTCGAGGCCGGAGTCCGGACGTTGCTGAACCTGTCGCCGGCGGCCGAGCTTTCCGCGAAGACGCTTCAGAATCTCGACGTCCTGCTGGTCAACGAGCACGAGGCCGCCTTCCTTCTCGGCGGTGACGCCGATTTCCCGAAGTTGCTCGACCTCGGGCCGAAGGCCGCTGTCGTGACGCTCGGGGCGAAGGGGGCGGCGGTGGTGACCGCGGACGGCGTGATCGAGGTGCCCTCGCCGAAGGTCGAGGCGGTCGACACGACGGGGGCCGGGGACGCCTTCGCCGGTGCGCTCGCCACGTCGCTCGCGAAAGGCGAGAAGCTGGCCGACGCGGCGCGCCGGGCGGTGAAGGTCGCGGCGATCACCGTGACCCGCCAGGGCGCGCAGCCTTCCTACCCGACGGCGTCCGAACTGGAATGATGTCTTCTTCTGTGTTGTGCTGTCGGCTATGAGTCAGGTCACGCCCTCCATGAGATATGGTCTAGACCATGCCGTCTGAGTCACTGAGCGGGGTCGCCGTCAGTCCCGGCCGCGCGAGCGGTCCCGTCGTCCGAGTCGCCGAACCCCTCGGCGAACCCGCGAGCACGCCGGCACCGGCCGATCCCGCCGCCGAGGCCGCCCGGATCGCCCCGGCGGCCCAGATCGTGGCGGCCCGGCTAGAGAAGCTGGCCGAGACCGCGACCGGTGAGGCCGCGACGATTCTCATCACCACCGCGGCCATGGCGGCCGACCCGGCTCTCGTCTCCTCGGCGGAGGCGCTGGTCAAGACCCAGAACCTGCCCGCGCCGCGTGCGGTGCACCAGGCGGCGGAGAAGTTCGCCGACGCGCTCGCGGCCGCCGGTGGCTACATGGCCGAGCGGGCCCGCGACGTGCGCGACGTGCGCGACAGGCTGGTCGCCGAACTGCTCGGGATCGCGCCCCCGGGGGTTCCCGATCTGGAGTCGCCGAGCGTGCTGGTGGCGCGGGACCTCGCTCCCGCCGACACCGCCGGCCTCGACCCGGACAAGGTGCTCGCGCTCGTCACCGAAGAGGGCGGCCCCACCAGCCACACCGCGATCCTCGCCCGCGCGCTCGGCATTCCCGCCGTGGTCGCCGTGCGCGGGATCCTCGCTCTCGACGCGCAAGCGCTTGCGGTGGACGGTGACACCGGCGTGGTCGCACTCGCGGACCCGAACGCCGCCGTCGTCACGGCCGCCAAGACCGGCGCGATCGACTGGGACGGCACCGGCGCGACCGCCGACGGCCACCGCGTGAAGGTGCTCGGCAACGTCGGGTCCGCCACCGACGCCCAGGCCGCGGCCGAAGCGGGAGCCGAAGGCGTCGGCCTCTTCCGCACCGAGTTCTGCTATCTCGACGCCTCCGCCGAACCGACCGTCGAAGAGCAGCGCAAGGCCTACACCGCCGTGCTCTCGCCGTTCCGCGGCAAGCCGGTCATCGTCCGCACCCTCGACGCGGGTGCGGACAAGCCCCTCGCCTTCCTGGAGCCCGAGGTCGAGCCGAACCCGGCTCTCGGCGTACGCGGGCTTCGCGTCGCGTTCGACCGGCCCGAGATCCTCGACCGCCAGCTCGAAGCCATCGCGGGGGCCGCGCAGGACTCCGGCGCCGAGGTGTCGGTGATGGCGCCGATGGTCGCCACCGCCGCCGAGGCCGCCTGGTTCGCCGAGCGCGTCCGGGCCGCCGGTATCGCCCGCGCCGGCGTGATGATCGAGATCCCGGCCGCCGCGTTGACCGCCCGCGAGATCCTCGACGTGGTCGACTTCGTCTCCGTCGGCACCAACGACCTCGCGCAGTACACCTTCGCCGCCGATCGTCAGCTCGGCGCGGTCGCCAAGCTCAACGATCCCTGGCAGCCCGGCCTGCTGCGCCTGCTCAAGGTCATCGGCCAGGCCGCCAAGGACACCGGCAAACCCGCCGGTGTCTGCGGTGAGGCCGCCGCCGACCCGCGGCTCGCGCTGGTACTGGCCGGGCTCGGCCTGACCAGCCTGTCGATGAACGCGCCCGCCGTCCGCGCGGTCGGCGCGAGCCTGGCGGCCACGACGCTGGCCGAATGCGAAGCGCTCGCCGAGGCGGTCCTGGCCACGGCGGATCCCGTCGAGGCCAGGACGGCCGCCGCCGGGAAGCGATAGCAAAGGTCCCTTGCTCCCGCCGTGCTGAATTCGGTTGGCCAGGCCGTGGGCATGTTCGCGGTCACCAACGTCGACGACCTCGTGCTGCTCGCGCTCTTCTTCGGCCGCGCGGGTGGGCGCGGGGGCACGGCGAAGGTGGTGGCCGGGCAGTACCTCGGGTTCGCCGGGATCCTCGCCGTTTCGCTCGCCGGGGCGTTCGGGGCCGGTCTGCTGCCGGACGCCGTCCTCCCGTGGCTCGGGGTGGTACCGCTGCTGCTCGGCCTCCGCGCGGCGTGGCGCGTCTGGCGTGAGCGCGGCACGGACGACGAGGAGCCCGAGGTCGGTCCCGGCGTCCTCGCCGTGGCGGGGGTGACCTTCGCCAACGGCGGCGACAACATCGGCGTCTACGTTCCCGTGTTCGCCAACACCGGCGCCGGCGAGTTGATCGTGTACGCCGCCGTGTTCCTCGCGCTCGTGGCGGTCTGGTGCGCGGCCGGCGGGTATTTCGCCACCCGCCCGGTGATCGCCCGCGCCCTGGCGCGCTGGGGTCACCTGCTCCTGCCGGTCGTCCTCGTCGGCATCGGCGTGCTGATCCTCACCGGGGTCTGAAAAAGATCCCGGGGCCATGTCGAAATCCGGTCCACGGGTTCGACGCAGTGGTGAAGGCAGCCACTGCGACGAAAGGACCGGACCATGACGACCACCATGACCCCGATGCGGGCGGGACGCCGGGAGTGGGTCGGGCTGGCCGTGCTGGCCCTGCCCACCTTCCTGGTCTCCCTCGACGTCTTCGTGCTGATCCTCGCGCTGCCGAAGCTCAGCCAGAGCCTCGGCGCCGACAGCACCCAGCAGTTGTGGATCATGGACGTCTACGGCTTCATGATCGCCGGCTTCATGGTCACCATGGGCACCCTCGGCGACCGCATCGGCCGCCGGAGGCTGCTGCTCGTCGGCGCCACGGCGTTCGGCCTGGCGTCCGTGCTGGCGGCGTTCTCGACCAGCGCGCTGATGCTCATCGCCGCCCGCGCGGTCCTCGGGATCGCCGGCGCGACGCTCGCGCCCTCGACCCTCGCCCTGATCAGCAACCTCTTCCTCGACAGCCGCCAGCGTTCGCTCGCGATCGGGATCTGGGCGGGCTGCTTCACCGTCGGCGCGATCGTGGGCCCGATGGTCGGCGGCGTGCTGCTGGAGCACTTCTGGTGGGGTTCGGTGTTCCTGCTCGGCGTCCCCGCGATGGTCCTGCTGCTGATCGTGGGACCGAAGCTCCTGCCCGAGTACCGCAACGAGAACGCGGGCCGCATCGATCTGACGAGTGTCGTGCTTTCGCTGGTCACGATCCTGCCCGCGGTCTACGGCATCAAGGAACTCGCCCGTGAAGGCGTGCACGTGGTCCCGGTGGTCTCGCTCTTGATCGGCCTCGGTTTCGGCGTGGTCTTCGTGCGCCGTCAGCGCACGCTCGCCGACCCGCTGATCGACCTGAAGCTCTTCCGCAGCCGCGCGTTCACGACGGCGCTGGGCGGGATGTGCGCGTTCACCATGCTCGGTGGCACGACGATGCTGTTCGTCGCGCAGTTCTTCCAGATCGTCCTGGAGCTTTCACCGGTCGGCGCCGCGCTGGCCTTGCTGCCGGGCATGCTCGCGTCGACCGTCAGCTTCCTGACCGCGCCGATCCTCGCCCGCCGCTTCCGTCCCGCGACCCTCATCGCGGGTGGACTGGCAGGCGCGATCGCCGGATTCCTGTTGCTGACGCAGGTCGAGGCGGGCGCCGGTCCGGTGATCCCGTCGATCGCCTTCGCCATCACCTGCCTGTGCGGCGGTCCGCTGATCACCCTGGGCACGGATCTGGTCGTCGGTTCCGTGCCGCCGGAGAAGGCCGGTTCGGCGGCCTCGTTGTCGCAGACCGGCAACGAGTTCGGCTACGCGCTGGGCATCGCGACCGTCGGGACCCTGGGCAACGCCGTCACCCAGGCCCAGCTCGCCGACGCGGTCCCCGCACATGACGCCTTCGCCAGCGGGATGCACGCGGTGTCCGGGCTGGCCGCGCTGGTACTGGCCGCGATCGCGTACTTCGTGCTCAGGCACCTGCGGCACGTGCGCCCTGTCGGCGCCTAACCGAAGAAACCCCGCCGCGGGTACTTGATGATCAGCGCTCCCCCGTGCACGCGCCCGGTGATGACGAACCGGGGCGTGCCGGGGCGGCCGTTCGAGCGGGTCCGGTCGTCGAAGCTGCCGAACTTGATGTCGGTGATCGAGTTCGTGTCGACGGCGCCGCTCTCGGGGATGGTGATCTCCACCGAACCCCATTTGACCTGCAGTTCGATGTACACCACCGGATGCTGGATCTCGGCCTGGGAGAAGTCCAGTTTCGTGGCGCCGTACTTGTTCCGGACCACCATCGACTCCGGGACCAGCCAGTTCCCGTCGCGCTGCAACGCCGAGTACTTGCCGTTGAGCTCCATGACCTGCCCGGACGGCCCATAGGCGTACTGCTGTCGCGGCGGGGCCCACGGATTCTGCTGCTGACGCGGAATCATCGCCGCTTCGGGATGCGTCAGACCGGGCAGATCCGTGAGCACCGCGTTCAGCTCACCGCGGGTCTTGGACGCGAGGGCGCGGTCGGTGCGCTCGGTGAACTCGTCGAGGTTCAGCATCCCGAGGCCGATCGCCTTCTGCAGCACCTCGACGACGTGCTCGCGTTCCGCGTCCGAGACCCGGATGTCCCGTCCGCTCAACGGCTTGGTCTCGGTCGTCGACTGCTCTTCCTCGCCCATGCCTGGAATGGTAGAACCGGATCTCACCCGCGAGATCGGGGAAATACCCTGAACAGACCCGCATTTCACCCCGGTGCCGTCCTGGTGGCGGCGTTCCTTCTGCTGGCCGGTTGCACCGTGGACGCCCAGCCTCCGCAGCCTCCTCCCAAGCCGACGACCCCGCCTCCGTCGCGCGTCGAAGGCGAACCCGTGGACTTCGCAGGTTTTCGCCTGGTCATGTCGACTTCTCCGGCTTCGGTGCTCGATCCCGCCACCGGCGCCACCACTCCGCTCCCGGGCGCTCCCGGCGGGGACAGGGTCAACGAAGTCCTCCGGGTCGGCAAGTTCCCGGTCGTGCTGTCGGCCGCCCGCTGCGGGCCCTCGTGCCTGGAGCCGTCCGAGGTGTTCGTCTACGGGGATCCGAAGAATCAGCCGTGGCGGCTGGGGAAAGCGCGCAGCGTCGCCCCGTCCGCCGACGAAACCGGTGTCTGGCTGATCCGCGACGACGGCGACGACCTGTGCCGCCTCCAGTACGTCTCCCTGCTCGGCGCCGAACGCGACCGCGGCCGTCCGGCGAGCTGCACGACGGCTGTTCGGCAAGAGGTCCCGAAGGGTCTGCTGATCACGGTGAACAGCGGGACGGCCAGCGCCGAGGACGTGCTGATCGACCCCGCCACCGGCCGCGCCGTGCACCAGTTCCCCCGGGTACTCGCGATCACCAAGGACCGGTTGCTGCTCGCCGAGCTGACCAGGTTCTCCGTGCTCGACCTGCGCAACGATCAGCGCACGCCGCTCGAACGGCCGGTGGCCAACGGCACGCCGGGCCCGGTGGTGCCGAGCCGCGATGGCTACAAGGTCGCCGTGCTGTTCGGCGATCCCGCCTGGGCGGGGACGGCGACGCAGGCCGCCGACGTCTGGGTGCTCGCCCTCGACACGCTGACCTGGACGCACGCGCCCGCGATGCCGATCGCGACCCCGCTCAAGCAGGTCGCGCTCGAATGGACCGAGGACGACGCCCTGGTGCTCACCACCGACGTCGTCGCGAGCTGGCGCCTCGATCGTCCACAGTGGACCGTCGTCAAAACGCCCTTGCCCGCCGAGCGGAACCGGTCGGTGGTGACCGTCGCCCAGGGCTGAACTACTCCTCGTCGAGCCCGTGCTCGATGGCGTAGCGGGCGAGTTCGACGCGGTTGTGCAGCTGGAGTTTCCGCAGCGTCGACTGGACGTGGTTCTCCACCGTCCGATGCGAGAGCACGAGTTTCTCGGCGATCTGCCGCGCCGTCATCCCCTTCGCGACCAGGCGCAGGACGTCGGTCTCGCGTTCGGTCAGCCGCGGCGGGGCGGGCCCGTCGTCCGGTGCGTCGGCCATGCGGCGGTATTCGCCGAGCACGAGCCCGGCGAGACCGGCGGTGAACACCGGATCCCCGGCGGCGGTCCGCTTGACCGCGTCCACCAGTTCGCTCGCCGACGCCGATTTGACCAGGTAACCGGACGCCCCGGCCTTGACCGCTTCGAGGACGTCGCTGTGTTCGCCGCTCGCCGACAGCACCAGCACCTTGGTCGACGGCAGCTCCGCGGTGATCTCGCGGGTCGCGTCGACGCCCGAAGTCTCCCCGAGGTTCAGGTCCATCAGCACGACGTCCGGCCGGACCGTCCGCGCGATCCGCACCGCGGCGGGCGCGTCCGGCGCGGTGGCTCGCACGTCGAAGCCGTGCTCGGTCAGGTCGCGGGCGACCCCGTCCCGCCACATCGGATGGTCGTCGACGACCATCACCGACACCTGAGGATCACCGGTCATCGCTTTCCCCTCGCCGCGACTGGCACCTTGACTTCCCATTCCGTGCCCTGGCCCGGTGCGGTGTCGAGGGCGACGCTGCCGCCCAGATCCCGCACGCGTCCCTTGATGGACTCCGCGATACCTAGATGTCCCTCGGCCGTCGCGCGTTCCACCACACCGGGTGCGATTCCGGGACCGTCGTCGCGAACGCTGACCACGACCTCGGTGCCGAGGTCCTCCAGCAGCACCCAGGCATGTGCTTCGGGACCGGCATGCTTTTCCACGTTCAACAGCGCTTCGCGGGCCACCGCGACCAGTTCCGCGGTCACGTGCTCGGGCAGCTGGACCTCACCGGCGGGCGTCGAGACCTGCACCGACGGCGTCGCGAGCAACTGCAGTGCCGCCCGGAGGTCGGTGGTCCCGTTCTCGCTGGGGCGCGTCGGCTCGGTGGTGACCAGCGCCCGCAGCGCGATCTCCTGCTCACCGGCCAGTTTCGCCAGCTCGGCCGCCTCCCCGCCGAATTCGGCGCCGCGTTTGCGCACCCGCGCGAGCACCTGGAGGACGCTGTCGTGGATCGAGCGGGCGAGCCGCTCCCGTTCCGCCGTCGCGGCTTCCATGCGCAACGCCCTGGTCAGCGCGTCGGCCGAGCGGCGGGCCATGGTCGCGGCCAGCCCGATCACGAACCCGCTCGCGGTCAGCAGGAAGCCGTCCCGCGCGACGTCGACGTCGAACCGCCAGCGCACCAGCCCGGTGACCACCGAGACCACCAGCCCCGCGAGTACCCCGCCGAGCGCGCCGAACCGCGTCCCGGCGGCCGCGGGCGGGACCGCCGCCCACACCGTCGTGATGAGCGGGGTGTTGGCGTCGAACTGCGCGGTGGTCAGGATCCACGCCGAGGTGAACATGAGGACGACGGTCAGCGCGAGGTCGACGCAGACCAGCCACGGCCAGCGGCTCGACGGCCGCGCGTAGAACACGCTGCTGAGCACCGTCCACGCCGCCATCACGCCGAACGCGGTCCACGCGAGCCACTGCTTCGCGTAGCCGTCGTAGTGGACGATGAACGAGCCCAGCG
Organism: Amycolatopsis orientalis DSM 40040 = KCTC 9412; assembly: GCF_000478275.1. Taxonomy (GTDB): domain Bacteria; phylum Actinomycetota; class Actinomycetes; order Mycobacteriales; family Pseudonocardiaceae; genus Amycolatopsis; species Amycolatopsis orientalis. The sequence goes on along the minus strand of NZ_ASJB01000051.1, from coordinate 13,653 downwards.
CGAAGAGCAGCGTCGTCACGCGAAGCACGATCACCCCGCGCCACAGCGGAGTGGCCGGGTCCCGCGTGCCCAGTGCCGAAACGGCGCGCCAGAGCGGGGTATCGGTCACGGCTTGGCTTTGGCCTCTTCGTCCGGTGAGCCCTGATCGTTCGGTTGCGCCGCCTGATCCCGCAGGACGTCGACCTCGGCGGGATCGGGATCGCGTTCGTGCAGCAGCGACCGGATACCGGCGTTCAGCACCGCGAGCAGCGGCACCGACAGCAGCGCGCCGGCGATCCCGGCGGCCACGAGACCGGCGGTGATCGCGAGCACCACCGCGAGCGGATGCAGCTTGACCGCGCGGCCGAGCAGGATCGGCTGCAGCACGTGGCTTTCCAGCTGCATGACGCCGATGACGATGGCCAGCACGATCAGCGCGCCGACGACGCCCTTCGTCACCAGCGCGATCAGCACGGCGACCGCGCCGGCGATCACGGCGCCGATGATCGGGATGAAGGCGCCGAGGAAGACCAGCGTCGCCAGCGGGATCACCAGCGGCACGCCGACGATCGCCAGCCCGACGCCGATGCCGACCGCGTCGACCACGGCCACCGCCGCCGTCGCGCGCACGTAACTGACCAGCGAGGCGAACCCGCGGCGCCCGGCGACGTCGACCCGGTCCCGCACGCGGCCGGGTACGCCGAGGACCAGGAACTTCCAGATCTGCTCCCCGCCGGAGAGGAAGAAGATGAGGATGAACAGGGTCAGGATGAAGCCGGTGACGATCTCGCCGACGGTGCCGGCCGTGGTGAGCGCCGTGGTGGTGATCGACGCCTGGTTGTTCTGCAGGAAGCCGATCGCCTGGTTGATGAACTCCTGGATCTGCTCCTGGCGCAGGTGCAGTGGGCCGTCGATGAGCCACACCTTGATCTGGTTGAGGCTCTCCGTCAGCTGCTTCTGCAGTTCCGGGAGCCCGGAGGAGAACTGCGCGACGACGAACGTCAGCAGCCCGCCGAGTACCGCGAGCCCGGCGATCAGCACGATCCCGGCCGCCAGCCCGCGCGGGAACTTCAGCGCCGTCAGCTTGGAGACCGCCGGTGCGAGCAGCGCGGCGAGCAGCAGCGCGATCGACAGCGGGATGACGACCACCGACAGGTAGCCGATCAGGAACACGATGACGTAGAGCGCGGCGATCACCACGATGAAACGCCACGACAACGCCGCGCCGATCCGCAGGCCGCGAGGGACCAGGTTGGTGACGTCTTCGGTGGACTCGGAGAGGAACGGGTTCGCCGGATCGAATTCCGGCTGCTTGCGCTGGGGCTCGCTCACCGGCTCACCGTATCGGTCCCGGGCGACGTTCTTGAGCATTCAGGGCAACGCGCCAGGGTCGGATTCCCCCGAAGCGACGCTTGACACACCGCCGTTCGGTCGACTCAGAAGTAACCGGGTCCCGCCAGCGGTGATCACTTATCGTCATCTCGGGCTACACCCTGTGTTCTTCACACGATCGTGCCATCAAGGTGCTCCGAGGATGCGCGGGCCGTCCCCACTTTGCTTATGTCGGTGCCGCAACGACGAACCGGCACACCGAAGCGAGAAGGAGACCGAGTGACGAACGCGGCGAAGAACGAGGGGCGGGGCGCGGCGCGCTTCGGCCGTCTCGCTTCGCGTGCGCTGTTCGTCCTCGGCGGCGCCGTCGCCGGTTCCGCCGCGGCCTGGTGCGTTTCCGACGCCTCCGCTTCCGCCGACGTCGTCCCCTCCGCTCCGGTGATCTCCACTCCCGGAACGAGCGTCACCCCGGTCACCGACGCCACCACGGCCGGGCTGACCGACGTGTCCCGCGGTACCTCGAAGTTCGCCGGCGAGGTGGCGGGCGCGATGTGCGGCGACCGTCACCAGGAAGCCACCACGTGGTCGATGCCGGGCGACGACAAGCCCGCTCCCGCGAAGCACCACTGCGGCGACATCCGCGCCGACGAGCACGAAACCTCCACCCGCGTCAGCGACGCCGTCACCGATTTCGCCGACAACGTGGTGATCACCCCCACCGAGCGGACCCTCGGGGCTGTCGAGCACATCGTGCGCAAGCCGCAGGACACCCGCCAGGTGCTGGACGAGACCTTCGCCCCGTCGCCCGACTTCGGTCGCAAGGTCTGGGAACTCCTCGACCCGAACGGACACGGCGACCTCATCCCGGAGATCCCGGTCGGTGGCGTTCCGCTCGACCCGAGGTCCCCGCTGGAGACCGGCGGCGCCGGCGAACAGGTCACCGACTTCGCCCAGCTGGCCATGACCCAGTTCCCCGCTTCCTCCGAGACCGTCCTCCCGATGCCGGCCTTCGTGCAGCAGCACGGTGCCTTCGATCAGGTCGAGGACGCTCCGGCGCGCGACGGTCACCACGGTGACTTCCCGCGTCCGCTCACCCCGGCGCCGCTTCCCGTCGCGCCGTCCATCCCGACTGTCCCCGGCGGCGGCAACGCCCCCGGTGGTCACCTCGACGGCCTGACCTATGGCGTCCCCGCCTGGGTCGCCTCCGCCGTCGAGCGTTCCCTGGCCGGCACCACGCTGGCCGGTACGCGGTACATGCCGCTCACCCCGGGCTCGCAGCCCGGCGTCACTCCCGACTGAACACCTCCCTCCGCGGGGTAGCCGACGCGCCCTACGCCTCCCGATTCCGGGCTTGGCTTCGCGTCCGCTCCTGATCCCCGCGAAACGGCGGTGCGCTTTTTCGCGCCCGCAGTCGCTCCACCCCCCTCTGGTGCCACTCACTCGACATGGATCGAGGGCACCTCCTTGAACCCGAAAGGGAACCCGAAATGAAGGAGAAAAACCCCATGCAATCCTGGGCAAAGCGCGGACTCCAGACCGCGTTGGTCACGGGTGGGTTGTTGATGCTGGGCACCGGCATCGCCTCGGCTGACGAACAGGTCAACCCCGACACCCCGGCCTCCCCGCTCGACGCGAACGTCACCGTTCCCATCGAGATCGACAACAACGCCGTTGGCACGCCCCTCGGCCAGGCCGACCTCCCCGGCTACAAGGGTGAAGTCAGCACCAAGGCCGTCACCAAGCCCGTCTCGGACGCGCTGGACTCGGCTTCGTCGCCCGGTGGCAGCACCGACGGCATCGGCGGGGGGCTGCCCCAGCTCTCCAGCAAGGGCGCCGTCCCCGCGCCGCTGGCCGCCAAGGACTCGGCCCGTCAGGTCAGCGGTGGGCTGACCGGTGGTGGGTTCACCACCACGGACGACATCCTCAAGGGCAACAAGGTCGTGGGCGACGTCGTCGTCCCGATCCAGATCGTCGACAACGCCATCGGCGTGATCGGCGACGCCGAGGTCGAGGGTGGGACGCACGACCAGACCTGGTCGCACAACCAGGACGTCGAGACCACCGGTGAGGACTCCAGCCTCGCCGGGAACGTCGTGTCCCTCGACTGGGCGCTGCCCATCCAGATCGCCGGCAACGGCGGCGGGCTCGCCGGTGGCACCGGCCGCGTGGTCGGCGGTTCCGCCAGCCAGAGCACCACCGAGACCGGCAACATCACCACCGACGGCGAGGGCTCCGCCCTTTCCGGCAACGTGCTGGCCGGTCAGTTCGCCACCCCGGTCCAGGTCACCGGCAACGCCGCCTCCTGGATCATCGGCAACGCCAACAGCTCCGGCTACGAGGCCGAGACCGACGCCACCTCCGGCGGCTGGGTCGAGACCGACGGTGACGACAGCGCCCTCGGCGGCAACGTCGGCGCGGTGCCGATCGCCCTCCCGGTGAAGTTCAACGACAACGCGGCGGCCGCGTGGGGTTCGCTCGCGAACTCCAACAGCAGCTCGTCCGCGGACGCGCAGGCCGGCGACACCACGCCCGGCTGGAGCAACGTCCCCAGCTACGTCCAGACCTCCGGCGAGGACTCGGCCGTCGCGGGTAACGCGATCGTGCCGCAGACCGCGGACGTGGCGAACGTCGGCGGCGTGGCCGCCAGCTGGATCGGCCTCGCGAACACCGGCAAGGACGGCGGCACCAGCCAGTCCAGCGTCGTCGACGCCGGTGGCTTCGTCAGCTCCGAGGGCGAGGGCTCCGCGGGTGGCGGCAACATCGTCGACCCGGCCGTGGCCGCCCCGGTCGAGGTGACCTGCATCGCGGGCACCTACATCGGCAACGTCTCCGCCACGTCGTGCGAGAACACCGTCGACGCCAACGCGGGCAACGGCAGCCACACCACCGGTGAGGACTCCACCCTCGCCGGGAACATCGTCAACACCCAGGCCGCGCTGGCCCCCGAGGTCTACGGCGTCGGTGGCTCGCACATCGGCCAGGCCGTCGCCGAGGCGACCGAGACGAAGACCGTGACCGCCGGCGGGTACGACGGCACCACGGGCGACGACTCGTCCGGTTCCGGCAACGTCGTCCAGGTCCCGGTCGCGGGCCCGGTCGAGATCTTCGGCGTCGGTGGCTCCTTCATCGGCCAGGGCTCCGGCTCGGCCGACGAGACCAAGGTCATCTCCGGTGGCGGCGGTGGGAACACCAACGACGACAACGGCTTCCTGAGCTCCAACCTGGGCACCGTGCCGGTTTCGCTGCCGGTGCAGGCGTTCGGGATCGGTGGCGCGTTCATCGGTCAGGGCCACGGTGGCGCCGACGGCGACACCACGTCCAACGCGGGCGGCGACGTCCACGCGACCGGTGACGGTGGCGCGGGCGCGGGCAACCTGGTCTACGGCCCGGTCTCCCTGCCGGTGCAGGCGCACAACTTCGCCGCGGTGCTGGGCGGAATCGCGTCGGGCGAGGGCTCGAACCTGACCGACTCGTCGGCCGGTGGCGACGCCACCGCCAACGGTGAGGAAGGCGCGCTCGCCGGGAACATCGTCCAGACGCCGATCGGTGGCGCGGTCCCGGTGACCGGGCACGGCATCGCCGGTGCGGGTATCGCCAAGGGCAACAGCCTGAACGACGTCATGTCGGCGGCCGGCGGCGACGCCACCACCAACGGTGACGGCGGATCGGTCGCGGGCAACATCATCGGCGTGCAGGCGCTGCCGCTGGTGCCGGTCACGCACGACGCGATCTCGGCCGCCGGTATCGCGACCGCCGAGGGCTCCGACACCATCGACGCCACTTCGGGTGGGACCGTCGAGACCTCGGGCCTCGACGGATCGCTCTCGGGCGACATCCTCGACCTCCCGATCGCGGCCGACCCGGAGGTGTTCGGCGACGCCATCGCGGCGGCCGGCGGCGTCTCCAAGACGAACGCGGAAAGCATGATCACCGGTCAGGCCGGTGGCGACAGCATCACGGACGGCAGCGGAGAAGCCCTTTCCGGGTTCAACTTCCACCACCCGTTCGTCTTCGTGATCCCGCTGAACGAGCTCGAAATCCCGGTGCTGGCCATCGCGGAAGAGAACTCGGAAGACTCCACCGAGATCAACGGCGAGGAGTTCACCCGCGCCTTCACCGACTCGGTCGGTTCGGAAATGCCGATCGACGCGCTGCCCGCGCTGCCGTTCGGTGCGGCCGCCCTGCCCGCGGCTCCCGCGGTGCCGTCGCTGAACGGTGCCGGCGCCCTGCCGACCACCCCGGCGATCGGTGGCGCTCGCGCCGACGGCCCCCAGGTCGGCACCCTGCCGGTGCAGCTGGCCGGACTGACCGCGCTGAAGCAGCTGGGGACCATCCCGGCTCAGCTGCCGAAGTCCGACCTGCCCGAGCTGCCCGGAACCCCGGCTCTGCCCGGTATCCCGGCGCTGCCGAAGGCTCCGTCGCTGCCCGGTGACACCGCTCGTGCGGACGCTCCGAAGCTCGCGCAGCTTCCGGCGCTGCCCACCGCCGGCGCCCTGCCGGTCGGCCAGCTGCCCGGCCTCGGCAACCTGCCCACCGCGGGCAACCTCCCGGTCGGCAAGCTGCCGGTGCAGCTCCCCACCTCGGGCACGCTGCCCGCGGTGAGCGGCACCCCGGCGATGCCGACCGCGCAGGTTCCGGCTCTGGCGAACGTCGACTCGTCGCCGCTGAGCATGTTCCAGCGTTTCGTGGGCACCCTGACCGGCAAGAAGTTCCACACCATGTGAACCTGCCAGTCGGCTGACGCCACTGTTTGACACGAAGCGGGCCCGGGAGACTCTCCCGGGCCCGCTTCCTTTTTGTCTCCAGGAGCTGAAGGACGCTTTCACCGCATGTCATGCGGTGAAGGGCGCTTTCGTCGCATCGCATGCGGGGAAAGTTCCCTTCAGCCCCCCGGGGTGAACAGCGCGTCCTGAGCGGCGCCCATCGCGGTCAGCACCGCGCCTTCCAGTACCGCGCTCCCGCCGACGGTCCCCGCCCGGACCTCGGTCCGCAGCGGCGAGATCTCCGCGAGCCGACGGCTCACCCGGTCCGCGAGCGCGTCGCGGCCGGCCCGGCCGACTTCGCCGCCGAGTACGACACAGCCCGGGTCCAGCACCGCCGTGACCGCGGCCGAACCGATCGCGATCCGCTCGGCGACGATGTCCAGGAACTCCCCGGCACCCGCGTCGATCGCGTACCCGACAGCCGCCGCGGCCGCTTCGGCGTCGTCGGCGGGCGAAGCCGGGATGCCGTGCGCTCGGGCCAATTCGCAGAGCGCGGCGCTGCCCGCGAGGGTGTGGAAGCCGCCGTCGCAGTCCGTCGCCGTCGGGAGCCTGCCGGGTCCGAGCATCGGCAGGAACCCGATCTCCCCCGCGCCGCCCGAAGCGCCCCGGCGCAGCGAGCCGTCGAGGACGACGGCCGCGCCGACGCCGTAGCCGAGCCACAGCAGGACGAACGTGTCCCGGTCGCGGGCGGCGCCCAGGCGTTGTTCGGCCGCGGCGGCGAGGTTGACCTCGTTCTCCAGCAGCACCGGGATGCCGAGCCGCCGTCGGAGTTCGACGACGAGTTTCCCGTGCCACGCGGGCAATCCCCCGGCGGGCCGCAGTCCGCCGGTCGCCGGATCGACCAGACCGGGGGCGCCGACGGCGATCGTGTGCAGCTCGGTCGCGCCCGCTTCGGCGGTGGTGGTTTCGAGCAGGGCGATCGCGCGCTCGACGGCCAGATCGGTGTCGACGTCCAGGTCGAACGGCAGGGAGGCCTCCGCGCGCGTGCGCCCCAGCAGGTCCGCGACCGAAACGGCCATGCCGTGCGTGCGGATGTCGAGGCCGGCGAGGTACGCGCGTTCGGCGACGATGCCATACAGCTTCGCGTTCGGCCCGCGGCGTTCGGCGCCCGCTTCACCGACGATCGCGATCAGCCCGGCGTCCCGCAGGCGGTCGACGAGGTCGGCGACGGTCGGCCGGGAAAGCCCGGTCGACGTCTTGAGCTGCGCGGCCGTCAGCGGACCCTCGCGCTGGAGCAGGTCCAGGGCCAGCCGGTCGTTGATGGCCCGCGCGGTGCTCGGGGAGGCGGACGGCATCCGAATGACACTCACCGGCAGATCCTCCCAGAATTAATTATCAGGTTCCCTTCCTGATAGTTTACGCTGGCCCTCATCGGTTGTCTCGTGGACCTTGGGGGCCCAGTGAGTAATGCAGTGGAAACCGTCGGCAGGCCGACTCGCCGGGTGCGGCAGGCCCGGGTCGCCATCGCCGCCATCTTCGCCGTGCACGGCGCGGTGACCGGCAGTTTCGCCACCCGGATCCCGTGGATCCAGGACCACGCGGGGATCAGCGCGGGCCAGCTCGGCCTCGCGCTCGCCTTCCCCGCCATCGGCGCCTCGCTCACCATGCCGCTCGCCGCGCGGATCGGGCACCGGCTCGGCGGCAGGCAGGGCATGCGGCTGCTGCTCGCGTACTGGACGCTCGCCCTCATCCTGCCTTCACTGGCGGGAAACCTCTTCACCCTGTGCGTGGCGCTGTTCTTCTTCGGTACCGCGGCGGGCACCTCGGACGTCCTGATGAACGCGCTCGGCGTCGACGTCGAGGAGAAGATGGGCAAGTCGGTGATGTCGGGACTGCACGGCCTGTGGACCACGGGCGCGCTCGTCGGTTCAGCCGCCGGAGCGCTCGCCGCGCACGCCGCGCTGGACGCCCGGGTGCATCTGGCGATCGCGTCCGCCGTGCTCACCGTCACCGGAGCACTGCTCTGCCAGGGTGTCCTCGACGTCCGCAGCGCACCCGACGAGCACCCGCCACCGCGGTTCGCGCTGCCGCCGAAGTCCGCCGTGATCATCGGTGCCGTGGCGTTCTGCGCGGTCTTCGCCGAGGGGGCGAGCCTCGACTGGTCGGCCGTCTACCTGCGTGACGTACTCGGCACCTCGCCCGGTATCGCCGCCGCGTCGACCACCGCGTTCACCTGCACGATGGCGGTGGCCCGGCTTTGCGGCGACGCGCTGGTGAGGCGCTTCGGCTCGGTCAAGACGGTCCGCGCGGGCGGTGCCTTCGCGACGGCGGGCGGCCTGCTGGTGGTCCTGGCCGCGCATCCGGTGATGGCGATGGCCGGTTTCGCGTTGATCGGGCTCGGCGTCTCCGTCGTCGTGCCGCTCGCCTTCGCGGCGGCCGGACGCAGCGGGCCGACGCCGAGCCAGTCGATCGCGGGCGTCGCGACCATCACCTACTCCTCCGGGCTCGTCGCCCCGTCGCTGATCGGCGGGATCGCCGACCTGACGTCGCTGACGGTGTCCTTCGGGCTGGTCACGCTGCTCGCGATCGGCCTCGTGGCGGGCGCCGGGGTGCTCCGCTCCCGCTAGCCGAACTGGAGGGAGCGCTTGGCGAGGCCGTACCAGTAGCCGTCGATGACGGTCTCGCCTTTCCCCTCCGAAGAACTCGCGCCGAGCGAGACGAACAGCGGCGCGAAGTGCTCGATCCTGGGGTGGGCGATGGCCGCGGCCGGCGCCTTGTGCTGGAAGTCCAGCAACGCGTCGAGGTCGCCCGCACGCAGGGTTTCCGCACCCCAGTGGTCGAATTCGCTCGACCACGACGGCGGCGCGCCGTCGGTGCCGTCGGTCTGGCGCAGCGCGCTCAGGTTGTGGGTGAAGAAGCCGCTGCCGATGATCAGCACGCCCTCGTCGCGCAGGGGCGCGAGCTTCCGGCCGAGGTCGAACAGCTCGCGCGGGTCCAGCGACGGCATGGACACCTGGAGCACGGGGATGTCGGCGTCCGGGTACATCTCCACGAGCGGGACGTACGCGCCGTGGTCGAGACCGCGTTCGGGCGCGTCGTGGACCGGCGTCTGCGTCGAGCGCAGGAGTTTCCGCACCTTCTCCGCGAGTTCGGGAGCGCCGGGCGCGGCGTATTCCACCTGGTAGTAGCGATCCGGGAAGCCCCAGAAGTCGTAGACCAGCGGCACCGTGGTGGTGGCACCGAGGGTCAGCGGCGCCTCTTCCCAGTGCGCGGAAACGACGAGGATCGCCTTCGGCTTTTCGAGGTCCGCCGACCAGCCGGCGAGCTGGCGGGTCCAGGTGGCGTCGTCGGCGAGCGGCGGCGCGCCGTGGCTGAGGTAGAGCACCGGGGTCATGTCAGCTCCAGGTGTTTGAACTTTCAACTACTACGATAGACGACGCCGCCGCGTTCGCGCTTATTCCCGTGCGAGGTTCGCCGCCATCCGTTCCAGCACGCCGACCGTCATTCGGTACTCGTCGTCGCTGATGCCTTCGGTCGCGCGCGAGCGGAACTCGCCGACCTTGGTCTTCAGTCGGAGAAACATCTCCTGGCCGGAAGCGGTCAGGGCGCCGTCATTGTCGATCCAACCGCGAGTGCGCAGGTCGCTGCTGGTCTCCCGCACTTCCCCGAAGGGGGACAGCGCCTCGTCGGGCGAGGCTCCGCTGTCGATCGTGTTCAGGATCTGCCAATGGCGGCGCGTCAGCCCCTCGGTGGCGAGGACCCGATCAAAGGAAGATTCGAGAGCCTGGTGAAGGTGGGCGAACCAGAATCCGATGGGCTTCATGGATACTCCTCCATGTAGACGGCAACTACATGTAAAAGTACATTCAATTGAGGATGGGACGATGACGGACGCCGTGGCCGACGTGGAACGCGCGATGATCGCCATCCGGCGGAGCCAGGCGAGGCGCTCGCTGTCGAAGCTCGCCCGCGACCGCGCCGAATCGATGCCGGACCAGGCGGTGCAAGGGCTGCTCGACGCCGTCGAAGCGGCCGAAGAGAGTGGCGAGCCCGGCACCGTCACCAGCCTCGCGGCGGCCTTGACCATCGACCAGCCGCGCGCCAGCCGCCTGGTCGCGCGGGCCGTCGACGGCGGTTTCCTCCGGCGTGAGGCCGATCAACGGGACGGCCGCCGCGCCGTCTTGGTGCTTACCGAAACCGGCCGCGCCGAGGTGACGCGGATGCACGAGTTCCGTCGCTCGGTGTTCGCCGAGGCGATGGCGGACTGGCCGGAAGAAGATCGGCGCGAGTTCGCCCGGCTGCTGACCGCCTTCGTCCGGAACTATGGCGCGCTCGGGCGCTAGCGAGCGGCGCCCGAGGGGAATGGACCGAGGAGGACCGAAAGATCTTCGGTCCTCCTCGGCCGCTTCGTCGACGACCTCACCGCGCGGTTGGCGCGCCTGGACGACGAGTAACCCGGTTCACTTGCCGCAGAACACCGTCCGGACGAGCTTGGTCAGCGCCGCCGGATACGACGGGAGCGGGTCCTTCTCGGGATCGCCCGCGGTGATCGACGCCGTCAGCGTCTTGCCGCCGTCGGGCGTGCTGTACATCAGCGCCGCGTAGCCGTTGTTGCTGCCGTTGTGGTTGAGGACGGTGCCGACGCAGCCGGCGCCCAGGTCCTGCGAGAACTGCCCGAGACCGTAGAAGCCGTAAAGGCTTTCGCTGCCGGGGTGCGTCTTGCGCATCTCGGTCATCAGCCAGGCCGGGAGGAGCTTTCCGCTCTGCAGCGCGGAAAAGTACGTCTGGAGATCCTTGGTCGTCGAGATCATGTCGCCGGCGCTGGAGATCCAGGACGGGTTCTGGTGCGTGACGTCGATCGTCTTCCGTTGGCCCGCGTCGTCGTACTGGTAGTACGCGTGGGCATACGGCTGGGGCATCCCCGGCCACGCGCCCGGCGACAAGGTGTCACGCAGCTTGAGCGGCCGCAGGATCCGCCGGTCCAGCTCCTCGGCGAAGGGACGGCCGGTGAGCTTCTCGACCAGCAGCCTGGCCACCACGTAGTTGGTGTTGGAGTAGTCCCAGCGCGCGCCCGGCTCGAAGACCAGTGGCTTGGAGACCGCCAGCCGGACCAGCTCCTCCGGCCGGTAGGTGTGGAAGCGCTTGTCCACCCATTCCTTGCCCGCCCAAGGGATTCCGGGTGTGACCGTCCCGTCCGGGTGGTACTGGCCGGTGTGGTTGAACAGTCCGCTGGTGTGCTGCAGCAGCATCCGCACGGTGATCCGCGAGTCCAGCCCGAACTCGGGAAGGAACCCCGCCACCGGGGTGTCCAGGCCGATCCTGCCCTCGGCCACCAGCTGCAGCACGAGGGTCGCGGTGAAGTTCTTCGAAGTGCTGCCGACGCGGAAGTGGCCGTTCGTCGGCGGTTTCGCGGTCCCGCCCAGCTCGCGGACCCCGGCGCTGCCGGTCCATTCGCCCCGTTCGTCACGGACGCGGAGCTGCATCGCGCCGAACCCGGCGTCGACGAACTCCTGGAGGACTTGCCGCAGTTCCGGGCGATCCTGCCCGGCGGAGGCCGAGGGCACGGTCACACCTGTCAGCAGCGCGGCGGCCAGCGCGACGAGGCCGATCCGGCGGAAGGTCTTCGGTGTCTTGGTCATGGTGACCACGTTCGCGGGCCGCGCTGACACGGGACGGTCACGGCGCTGACACGCGGGCTCCGATGCCGTCGAGCAGGAAATCGAGGCCGATCCGGAAGGTCTCGTCGGCGGTCAGGTGGACGGCGTCGTGCACCACCGTGGCCAGTGCGGGGAGCTTCCCGGTGGCGAAGGACCGCTGTAGGTAAGGCCCGAGGGTGGCGTGCCAGCGCTTCTCGTCCAGCCCGGTGGCCCGCTCCGCGCGCCGCTCGGCGATCTCCCGGCGTACCGCGCCGATGGTGTACGCGTTGACCGCCGAGACCACCGGCATCGCGGAGTCCACGCCGATGTCGCCCAGCGCCGCCATCACGGACTCCGCGGTGGCCAGCGCGTTGGGCCCGAGTTGAGGGCGGCCGCCCAGGAGGTCGGCGAGCCATTCGTGCCGGTGAACGACGTGCCGCATGGCGTGGGCGAGCGAGCCCAGCACCTCTCGCCAGCCGTCTCCGGTGGGCCGGATCTCGGCGTGGGCGGCGTCGACCATCAGGTCGAGCAGCTCCTCCTTGCTCTCGATGTAGCCGTACAGCCGCATCGGGCCGACGTCCAGCGCGGTGGCGATCTTGCGCAGGGACACCGCGTCCAGGCCGTCCGCGTCAGCCAGCTCGATCGCCGCCCGCACGATCCGCTCCCGGCTCAGCGGGGCCAGAGCGGGTCGACTCGGCGGCTCCGGCCGCTCCCACACCACCATGCGGCGACAATACACCGCATCGTTCGATACAGTGTATTGATCAATACACTGTATCGAAGGAGTGCGACATGACCATCGCCATCGTCGGAGCGGGGCCCGGCGGCCTGGCTCTCGCCCGCGTTCTGCACGTCAACGGCATCGATGCCGTCGTGTACGAGCGGGAAGCGTCGCGCGACGCCCGAGGCCAGGGCGGCATGCTCGACATCCACGCCGACACCGGGCAGCGGGCGCTGCGCGACGCCGGTCTCTTCGACCGGTTCTCCGCGATCGCCCGCAACGAAGGCCAGGACATGCGGCTTCTCGAGCCGGACGGCACTCTGCTGCTGCAGGAGGACACGCCCGACGACGCGCCGTTCGCGCGGCCCGAGATCGACCGGAGCGACCTGCGTGACCTGCTGCTGGACTCGCTCCCCGAGCACACGGTGCGCTGGGGGCACGCTTACGAATCCGCCGGAGACGGCGTGCTGCGCTTCGGCGATGGCCGCAGCGCGACGTACGACCTGCTGGTCGGCGCCGACGGGGCGAACTCCCGGGTCCGCGCGCTGCTCACCGACGCCCGTCCGGCGCATCTCGGGCACAACCTCGTCGAGCTTCGCATTCCCGGCATCGACCGGACCCATCCCGACCTCGCGGCGATGGTCGGGCGCGGCACCTACTGGGCGCTCGGCGACGGGAAATCCCTCGCGGCGCAGCGCAACGGCGACGGCACCGTGCGCGTGAGCCTCAGCTTCTACGGCACCGACGAGGAATGGTTCGCCACCAGCGGGATCCCGCTCGGCGATCCGGCGGCCGCCCGGGCGTGGCTGATCGAGCGGCTCAGCGGCTGGGACGCCCGGTTCACCGCGCTGATCGAGGCCTGCGACGACGTGGTCGTGCCGCGGTCGATCACCGCCCTGCCGGTCGGTCTGACCTGGCCCTCGGCACCGGACGTCACCTTGATCGGCGACGCCGCGCACCTGATGCCGGCGGTCGGCGAGGGCGCCAACATGGCCCTGCTCGACGGCGCCCTGCTCGGGCTCGCGCTGGCCGCACGGCCGGACGACTTCCCCGCCGCCGTCAAGGCGTACGAACACGAGATGTTCGAACGCGCCGGTGCCGCCGCCCGGATGTCCGAGCGGGTCCACGATCTCCTGATGGCGCCGGACGCCGCCCGGAAGATGCTCGCGTTCTTCCAGCCGGACTGAAGGGTCCTTCAGCCCGCGCTGGTGGACACGCCGCTAGGCCGTGTCCTGCAAGTCTTGTTCGCGGTCTTCGCGCCCAGGCGGTCCCTGACGGCACG
>NZ_ASJB01000050.1 GCF_000478275.1 Amycolatopsis orientalis DSM 40040 = KCTC 9412 | reverse complement strand
GCTGAGCCGAGGAAACTCGACCTTCACACCTTCCCCAGTACATGATGGCCCCCTTCCTTGCGCTAGGCGCAAGGAAGGGGGCCATCATGTACTTCACCGCGAGCAAAGCCGCAGGCTACGAGCAGGTACCCAAGTGAGGGTTGGTTATTGCGGGGTAAAGCAAAGATGTCGTGCCCCGGCGAGCGTCCGGACTGGCTGGCAGAAGCAGGGCCGCGGCTCCGAGAGACACTCTCCTGAAGATAAGTGTCCGGTTCGGGTTGTTTGTGCGGTTTTGCGGGGTGGTCGTGAGTGGCAAGGAGCGTTAGAACGCTCTTTGCCACTCACGACCCCGTTCAGGAACGTGCATTTAGGCATCAACCGGACGCCGAGTCGCCGAAAACTGTCCTTTGTGGACAGGCCACGGCATTGAGTCGATCACGCCAAGATCGCCTTAACCCTCAATAGAACCGTCATTACCACTCACGAGACCGGGTCAGTTGAAGAACTTCACGACTTCGGTGTAGGCGAGGTACGCGAACATCGCGAGACAGATGCCCAGCAGGGCGTTGGAAAACCAGCCGGAGCGCCCTTCGCGGGGCACCCGTGAGGTATTCAGCAGCACCAGCAGGGTCGCCGCCAGGAACGGCATGAACAACGCGCCCAGCACGCCGTAGATCACCGTGAGCTGGAAGGGCTGGTCCAGGAACAGCAACGCCATCGGCGGGAAAGTCAGCCACAGCACGTAACCCCGGTAGGCGACGCTCCGTTCTCCGGCCTTCTTTTCATACGCCTCAATGCTTTCCGTGGTGTCCGTGGGCAGTCGCAGAATGCGCCACCAGTCCGCGAAAAGCAGGCTCACGCCGTGCCAGACGCCGATCACCGACGTGAACGAAACCGCGAAGAACCCGATGAGGAAAGGGATCCGCGCCCATTGCCCGTAATCCGCGGCGAGCGTGTCGCCGAGGAACAGGAGGCCCTTGTCGCCCGAGATGATCTTCTGGCCCAGCAGGAGTTCCGCGCCGACGATCAGCATCGCGATCACGAAGATCCCGGTCATGAGGTAGCCGACGGCGTTGTCGGTACGCATCATCGGCAGCCACTTCGACGAACGCCAGCCTTTCGCCAGCGTCCAGTAACCGTAGGCCGCCATGGTGATCGTGCCGCCGACACCGCCGACCAGACCGAGGACGTACACGAGCGAACCGTCGGGCAGCGTGGGAACGGCGCCCTCGAACAGCGCGGTGAAGTTCGGCACGACGAGCACCGCGGTCCCGACCACGGTCACGAACATGACGCCGGTGAGCACCGTCATCAGCTTCTCGATGATCGCGTACCGGCCGAACCACACCAGCGCGAAGCCGAGCAGGCCGCAGATCATCGCCCAGTACCGCACCGAAAGTGCGGGGAAGAGCGCGTTCAGCGGCAGCCCCGACGCCGACATCGCGGTCGCGCCGTAGACGAACCCCCAGATCACCGCGTAGATCCCGAAATAGATCAGCGCCCAGATCCCCAGCGTCCGCCAGCCGGACAGGATCGTCCGGCCCGAGGTCAGATGCCAGCGGCCGACGGCTTCGGCCAGCGCGAGTTTGAAGATCGTCCCGACGAGCACCGCCCACAGCAGCGTGTACCCGAAGCGCGATCCGGCCACCATCGTCGCGACGAGGTCGCCCGCGCCGACCCCGGTCGCCGCGGCCATGATCCCTGGCCCGACCTGGCGCAGCCGTGCGCGCCAGCCGACGGGCGGTTCTTCCAGTTGGTCGGTCACCGTTGAACTCGACATGGATGCGAAGGTAACCCAGGTCACACCGCGGACGAATCGGGCAAAGGTGACTCTTTACCGTTCCTTAGGGAAGTCCGCGCCGCCGGCCCAGCGCGCCCTTCACCGCGCCTGCGGACCGCTTCTCGAGCGGGCGGGAGTACCGTCTATGGGGTGTTTCCCGAACATCGTCCCCGCAGGCTCCGTACCACTCCGGCCATGCGCAGGCTGGTCAGTGAGACGACGCTGCGCCCACGTCAGCTGATCCTCCCGATGTTCGTGGCCGAGGGCCTCGACACGCCCCGCCCGATCTCGAGCATGCCCGGGGTCGTCCAGCACACCCGCGACACGCTGCGCAAGGCCGCCGTCGACGCGGTCAACGCCGGTGTCGGCGGTCTGATGCTGTTCGGCGTCCCGAAGACCCGTGACGCCGAGGGCTCCGGCGCGATCGATCCGGACGGCATCCTCAACGTCGCCCTGCGCGATCTGCGGTCCGAACTCGGCGACGCGACGGTCCTGATGGCCGACACCTGTCTCGACGAGTTCACCGACCACGGCCACTGCGGCGTCCTCGACGCCGACGGCCGGGTCGACAACGACGCGACCCTGCGGGTGTACGCGGAGATGGCCCTGGCGCAGGCGGAAGCGGGTGCGCATCTGCTCGGGCCCAGCGGGATGATGGACGGCCAGGTCGGCGTCATCCGCGCCGCCCTCGACCGGGCCGGGCGCACCGACACCGGCATCCTCGCCTACTCCGCGAAGTTCGCCAGCTCGTTCTACGGCCCCTTCCGGGAAGCCATCGATTCGCAGCTGAAGGGCGACAGGAAGACGTACCAGCAGGATCCGGGCAACGTGCGCGAGGCGCTGCGCGAGATCGAGCTGGACATCGCCGAGGGCGCGGACATGATCATCATCAAGCCCGCACTGTCCTATATGGACGTCATCAGGGCGGCCGCCGAGGCGTCGCCGGTCCCCGTCGCGGCCTACAACATCTCGGGCGAATACGCGATGGTCGAGGCCGCCGCCGCGAACGGCTGGATCGAGCGCGAGCGCACGGTCCTCGAGATGCTGACGTCGTTCCGCCGCGCCGGCGCGGACATGATCCTCACCTACTGGGCCGCCGAAGCCGCCGCCTGGCTGGACTGAGTTTCGCGCAGACGAAAAGGGCCCCTTCGCCACGGAAATCGCGGCGAAGGGGCCCTTTCGTGTCGCTACTCAGCCTGAAGCAGGAAGACGTCCGCGGTGAGGTTCGACCACCGGCCCGCCACGGCGTAGACCCGGTCGTCGGCCCAGAGGTACCGGTAGAACCCCGGGATCGGCCCCGTGTCGTCCTGCTCGGAATTCCTGATCTGTGCCTCCAGGAACGGCGTCACCTTCCCGTCCGCGACCGCGATCTTGACCGTCCGCTGCGGTCCGGTGTTGTAGACCGGCCCGACCTGGGCGAGGATCTGGCCGTCCACGATCTTGATCGGCGCCTGGATCGTGCCCTCCGGAACCGAGGCCGTCCACTTGCGCTGCCCGGTGTTCAGGTCCACCGCGACGAGCTTGTTCACCTGCCCGCCGATCGTCCTGGTCGGCGTATAGAACGTGTCGCCTTCCACGATGATGGCGCTCGGATGGTGTTCGGTACCCGAGGTGCTGTGCCCGAAGCCCTGCGACGTGGCGCCGTCGAGCTCCTCCTCGGTATTGGGCTTGCCGCCGTCGATCTTCGACTTGAGCTTCAGGTTGTCGTCGAAGAGGAAGTACGTGCCCTCCTCGGTGTTCGAACCGTATGCCAGCACGGGCTTCACCGACAGGAGACCGATCCCCGAGATCGAGTAGCCGGAGTGGGGGACGCTGTCCTCCAGTTCGACGTTCCCGGTCGCCGGGTCGATCTGGAGCGCGGTGACCGAGAAGTCGCCGGTGAGGCAGCTCGCCACGACGATGGCCTTGCCGTCCCTCGGCATCATGTCGTGGCTGGCGCAGGTGTCCTCGCCGTCGGCCTTGCGGGAGAAGGTCTTCGTCCACTTGATCGCGCCGGTGGCCAGATCGAGCGCCGCGTAGCCCTGGTCCGCGGTGACGAACACGACGTCACCCATGATCTGCGTGACGACGGCCTCCACCGAGACCACCCGGTCCTGCATCTTCTGCGGGACCACCATCGGCACCTGCCAGCCGAGCTTCCCGTCCTTCAGGTCGAGGATGGTGGCGTTGTCGCAGCTCCCATCCTCCTTGTCGGCCTTCGCCTTGCCGAAGGCGAGGACGATCTTGCCGTCGGCGGGCTCGACCCCGGTGCCGCAGAAGACCTTGCCGCCCGGCGCCTCCGCCAGCCAGCGCCGCTTGCCGTCCGCCCTGGTGAACGCGGCCACGTACTTGTCGCGGACGACGACGAGGTCATCTCCGTGCAGCCAGGTCGTGATGCCGTTCTTGTACTCCGGGACGTCCTGCTTCGCTCCTGACAGTTCCCATTTGACCTTCGGCGAACCCCCGGCGGCCCCGGGAGTGGCGGAGGGCGGGGCGGCCTGATCCTGCGGCGAATCCCCGCCGCTCAGCGCGATCGGCACGACCACCGCCGCGGTGACCACGGCGACGACCAGCGGAACGAGCCAGAAGAGGAACTTCTTGCCCTTGGGCGGCGGTGGAGGCGGTCCCTGCCGCGGGGGGCCGTACTGCTGCTGCGGGTAGGGCGGCGGCTGCTGCTGCCAGCCCTGAGGCTGGTGGTGCTGCTGGTGCGGTTGCCAGGGTTGTTGTGGCGGCCATGGCGCGCCGCCGGGCGGAGTGGGTCTGGTCATTCGGTTTCCCCAGTTGTTCGATGCGATGGCGGAAAAGCTGTCCGGGTCACGGTTCGACGGTGTAGATGTCCAGGCTGAACTTCGGGAACCGGCCGGAAACGGCGTAGACGCGGCTGTCTGCCCAGAGGTAGCGGTAGAGGCCCGAGATCGGCCCGTTCTTGTCGTTGTCGGCGTTCTCGATCTGCGCCTCGACCATCGGCGTCACCGCTCCGTCCGCGACGGCGACCTTGACCACTCGCTGCGGCCCGGTCCGCTCGACGGGCGCGACCTCGGTGATCACCTGACCGTCCTCGATCGCGAGCGGGGCCATCACGGTGCCCTCGGGGACCTTCGCCGACCACTTGCGCTGCCCGGTCTTCAGATCCACCGCGACCAGGGCGTTCACCGTGCCCGCCTGGGGCATCGTGATGGTGTAGAGCACCTCTTCGGTGACCAGGGCCGGGCTGACCAGGTGCTCGGTGCCGGACGCGTCATGGTCGAAACCCTGGCCGTCGGCGCCGGTGAGACCGTCCGGTGTGAAGGGGTCGCCACCGTCGATCTTCGACTGGAGCTTCAGGTCGTCTCCGAAGAGGAAGTACGTGCCCGTATCGGTGGTCTTGCCGTAGACCAGCAGGGGTTTCACCGAGATGACGCCGACATCGCCGAGCGAAGAGCTCTCCTTCGGCAGGTCTTCCGCCACCTCGATGTTCCCGGTCGACGCGTCGACCCGCAGCATGCTGAGGCCGTAGTCCCCGGTGAGGCAGGTCATCACGACGACGATCTTGCCGTCCTTCGGTACGGCGTCCTCCCCGGCGCACGTCGGGTCGTCGGCTCGGTCCGGTGCGCGCATGTGGGTCTTCGCCCACTTCTTCGTGCCGGTGGCGAGGTCGAGCGCGGCCATTCCCTCGCCCTGCGTGACGAAGACGGCGTCACCGGCGATCTGCAGGATCGCGGACTTGGGAGGGCGGTCGCCTTGAAGCTTCTGCGGCACCTCGAGCGGCTGCCGCCAGCCGAGTTTCCCGTCCTTCAGGTCGAGGACGGCCGCGTTGTCGCAGGTCTTCTCCTCGCCGTAGGCGAAGGCGATCTTCCCGTCGACCGGTTCCACGGAGGCGCCGCACGCCCGCTTCCCGTCCGGTACCTCGGTGAGCCAGCGCTGCTTGCCGTCCGCCCTGGTGAACGCGGCGACGTACTTGTCGCGGACGACGACGAGGGTGTCCTCGTACAGCCAGGTCGTGACGCCCTGCTTGTACTCGGGAACGTCTCCCTCCAGTCCGGACAGCCGCCATTTCACCTTCTGGGCGACCGGGGCCGAACTGCTCGGCGGTTGCTGGGCGGCTGGCCCCGGGGCCGGGTCCCCACCGGTCAGCGCGATCGGGATCACCACGGCCGCGGCGACGACCACCACGACGAGCGGGATCAGCCAGAAGAGGAACTTCTTGGACTTCTCCGGTGGAGGAGGTGGTGGCATCTGCTGCCTGCCGTCCGGGTACTGCTGTTGGTGTCTCGGGTAGCCGTATCCCGGCTGTGGCCAGGGTTGTTGCCGCCCTTGCCAAGGCCCGCCGGGCGGGTTGGGTGTGGTCATCGTGAAATCCCCAGTGTTCGTGTCAATTCGCGCACAAGCTACCCGGGCGGAAAGCCTCTGGCCTGCGGAACCACGTAGGCTGCCCGGCGTGAGCGACAGCACAGCCGACGAAACGGACGACGAGCGTCGTAAGAGGGGACGGGCACCCGACCCGATCCTGCCCGGCCAGGAGGCGCCGAAGCACACCGTGCCGAAGCCCGTCGCCATCTCCTTCTGGCTCTGGATCGCGACCGGTCTCACCCTGATCGCCGGACCCGCCTATCTGCTGATCGGCAGGCAGACGGTGATCGACACCTACCTCAAGCAGAACGCCGAACAGCGCGATCCGGCGCTGAAGGTCGACCCGTCGCGGATCGTCGAGGGCGTCGACGGGCTGATCCTGAACCTGTTCGTCGGCGCGGTCACCTTCGCCTTGCTCTTCGCGATTTTCGCCTACAAGGCCCGCGAAGGAACGCGTTCGGCCAGGGCCGTGCTGACCGGCCTCGCGTTCTTCCTCGCGCTCGTCGGGCTCTTCGTCGTCGGTGGCGCGCTCTTCGTCGTCATCGCCACGCTGATCGCGGTGATCGCGCTGGTCCTGATGTACCTGCCCAGCGTCGCCGACTACTTCCCCAAGGTCGGGCGCAAGCTGCCATGACGCCCGAGCCGCCCCTCTACGGCGAACCCGGCGTCGGCTGGACGGCGTTGCTCTGGGCACCGTTGTTCGCCCTCGCCGGGCTGCTCGCCGAATGGGCGACCGGCGGTCCGGTGCACTGGCTTTCCTGGATCCTGGTCGGGGCCGGGCTGGTGCTGATCACCGTGCCGTGGGTGTACGCGCGCCGCCGGTACCTCTCGCTCGAAGTCACCGCCGACGGCTACCGGCAGGGCCGGGAAACCCTGGAGGCGGCCCGGATCGCCGAGGTACTCGACGACGAGGAGGCGCCGGTCGGTTCGCGGGTCCTCGGTGGCGGCTGGACGATCCCCAAGAAGCACGGCGAGGTCCCGTTGAAGCTCGATGACGGCGTCTTCGTCCGCGCCTGGGCCAAGGATCCGGACGCCCTCCGTGCGGCTCTCGAGGGTTTGGTGCGTGCTCGCACCACAGAGTCATGAGAAGCTGCTCACTGTGATCGACCTTCCCCAGCCGACCGGGGCCGACCTGTGGCCGCCGGAGGACGACCGGCCCGCGGCCCGGCTGCACAAACCCCTGCGCGCTCTGGTGGGGGCCGCCGAACTGATCCTCGCCGCGCTCGCGGTCTGGGGTGTTTTCGCGTGCTGGAAGGCCGGTGTGGTCCCGGTGCGGATCACCTACGGCGACACGACGCTCGAATCGCAGCGGTATTTCGGCGGCCCGCTCGCCGGCGCCATCGGGCTGGGCACGCTGGCCGCGATCCTGGTGGTGGACGCGATCCGCCAGTTCCTGCTCGCCGTGCGGACCAGGCGGCGCAAACCCAAGGACCCCCGGAACTGAGCAACCCGGCTCAGGTGAGCCAGACGACGGCGGCGTTGACCGCGGTCGAGAACAGCAGCCACAGCAGATACGGCACGAGCAGCCACGCCGCGAGCTTCGACCGGCGCGCGAACTCCATCATCGTGACGGGCACGACGAAATCCAGGACGACCACGTCGGCGAGGGCGAGGACGTGCGCGCCGCCGGCGAAGAACAACGGCGTCCACAGCAGGGTCAGCAACAGGCAGAGGCCGTAGAAGGCGAAGCCGCGCGTTTCGCCGTCGGTCCGCCAGTAGCACCAGCCCGCGATGGCGACCATGAGGAGCAGGACCGACCACGTCGGACCGTAGAGCCAGCCCGGCGGCGCCCACGACGGGCGGACCAGCGCGTCGTGCGTCTCGGAGCGGGTCGCCACGGCCAGCGCCGCCACCACGCCGACGACCGCCGACATGGCGATGAATCCGGCCAGCGCCTGCCAGCGCAGGCGACGGTGATGGGTCGGTGGTGACGGCACCGTGGACACGTGGATTCCTCCGCGAGGGTTTCGGCGGGAGTGGTTCCCACCCTAGTGGGGCCGGTCACGCCATGCCCGGAACCGTGAGGACGCGGCGGCGGGTGTCCCCGGCGGATTTGCGAGACTGGGGAGGTGGCTACCGGAGTCGATCAGTCCAAGGCATGGTTCGAACGAGCGAAGGCCGTGGTCCCGGGCGGGGTGAACTCCCCGGTGCGGGCCTTCAACTCCGTCGGCGGCACCCCGCGGTTCATGGTGCGCGGCGAGGGGCCGTATCTGTGGGACGCCGATGA
Organism: Amycolatopsis orientalis DSM 40040 = KCTC 9412; assembly: GCF_000478275.1. GTDB lineage: Bacteria > Actinomycetota > Actinomycetes > Mycobacteriales > Pseudonocardiaceae > Amycolatopsis > Amycolatopsis orientalis. The sequence continues at coordinate 63,710 of NZ_ASJB01000050.1, read as the reverse complement.
CAACCGCTATGTCGACCTGGTCTCCTCGTGGGGGCCGATGATCCTCGGGCACGCGCATCCGGCCGTCGTCTCCGCCGCGCGCGAAGCCGCCGTCAACGGACTGTCGTTCGGCACGCCGACCCTCGGCGAGGTCGAGCTGGCCGAGGAGATCATCGGCCGGGTCGAGCCGGTCGAGCAGGTCCGCCTGGTCAACTCCGGCACCGAGGCGACGATGAGCGCGATCCGGCTGGCCAGGGGGTTCACCGGCCGGGCGAAGATCATCAAGTTCGCGGGCTGCTACCACGGCCACGTCGACGCGCTCCTCGCCGAAGCGGGCTCCGGCGTCGCGACGCTCGGCCTCCCGACCTCGCCCGGTGTCACCGGCGCGCAGGCGGCCGACACGATCGTCCTGCCCTACAACGACCTCGACGCGGTCCGGAAGTCCTTTGTGGACAACCCGGAGTCGATCGCGGCGATCATCACCGAAGCCGCCGCGGGCAACATGGGCGCCGTCGCCCCGGCCGAGGGCTTCAACGCCGGGCTCAAGGAGATCGCGCACGAGCACGGCGCGCTGCTGATCATGGACGAGGTGATGACCGGGTTCCGCGTCTCGAAGGCGGGCTGGTTCGGTCTCGAAGGCGTCGCCGGTGACCTGTACACCTTCGGCAAGGTCATGTCCGGCGGACTGCCGGCCGCGGCCTTCGGCGGCCGCGCCGACGTGATGGCGAAGCTGGCCCCGGGCGGTCCCGTCTACCAGGCCGGGACGCTTTCGGGGAACCCCGTGGCCGTCGCCGCCGGACTCGCGACGCTGCGCGCGGCCGACGACGCCGTGTACGCGGCCCTCGACGCCAACGCGAAGCGGCTCGGCGACCTGTTCGACCGGTCGCTGACCGAGGCCGGTGTCACGCACACCGTGCAGTACGCGGGCAACCTGGTCAGCGTGTTCTTCAGCGAAAGCCCGGTGACGAACTACCCGGGCGCGCAGGCCTCCCAGACCTGGCGTTTCCCGGCGTTCTTCCACGCGCTGCTGGACAACGGCGTGTACGCGCCGCCGAGCGCGTACGAGGCGTGGTTCGTCAACGCGGCCATGGGCGACACCGAGTTCGAGATCATCGAGTCCGCGTTGCGCGTCGCCGCCCGCGCCGCCGCCGAGGCGGTCCAGGCGTGAGCGAGACGACGATCGTGCACCTGCTCCGCCACGGCGAGGTGCACAACCCGGACGGGATCCTGTACGGCCGTCTGCCAGGCTTCAAGCTCTCCGACCGCGGCCAGCGCCAGGCGCTGACGGTCGCCGAAGCCGTCGCGACGCACGACATCACGTACGTCGTCGCTTCGCCTCTTCAGCGCGCGCAGGAGACCGCGGCGCCGATCGCGGCGGCGCACCGGCTCGACGTCGACACCGACGAGCGGCTCATCGAGGCGGACAACCAGTTCGAGGGCGAGCGGGTCGCCGTCGGCGACGGCGCCCTGCGCCAGCCGAAGCACTGGCCGAAGCTGGTCAACCCGTTCCGGCCGTCGTGGGGCGAGCCGTACGTGGAGATCGCGCACCGCATGCTCGGCGCGGTCCACCGCGCGCGGCAGGCGGCCGAGGGACACGAGGCGTTGTGCGTCTCGCACCAGCTGCCGATCTGGACCGTGCGCCGGTTCCTGGAGGCGAAGCGGCTCTGGCACGATCCGCGCGTCCGGCAGTGCTCGCTCGCTTCGCTGACCAGCCTGGTCTTCGAGGGCGAAGAGCTCGTGCGGATCGTTTACAGCGAGCCCGCCGGCACGACCGACCCGAAGGTGACCGGGGCATGAAGCGGGTACTGGCGTCGGTGCTCCTGGCGGTCCTCGTCGTTTCGGGCTGCACCACCGGCAAGGACGCCGTCGTCACCGGCGGCAGCTTCAACTTCGTTTCGCCGGGCGGGAAGGTCGACATCACCTACGACGTCGCGGACCGCCAGCAGTCGCCGACACTGTCCGGCGACGACCTGATGAACGAGGGCAAGCAGCTCTCGATCGCCGACTTCCCCGGCAAGGTCATCGTGCTGAACCTGTGGGGCCAGTGGTGCGGGCCGTGCCGCGTCGAGGCACCGGAGATGCAGAAGGTGTACGACCAGACCAAGGCGTCCGGCGTCCAGGTGGTCGGGATCGACCTGCGGGACAACGACCGGGCCCCGGCGCAGGACTTCATGCGGGACCGGAAGCTGACGTACCCGTCGATCTACGACCCGTCGGGGCGGACGCTGCTGCAGCTGTCGGGCTATCCGCGCAACATCATCCCGTCGACGATCGTGCTGGACAAACAGCACCGCGTCGCGGCGGTGTTCCTGCGCGACCTGCTGGCCTCGGACCTGCTGCCCGTCGTCCAGCGCTTGGTCGCCGAACCCGCCTGACCCCCGACGGAGCGCGTTTAGCGGGCTAAACGCGCTCCTCTGTCGGGTGGACTGGCTATCCTCCTCATCCCGGGCCGCGCGGCGGCTCTGAACTGGGGAGAAGGAAATGACGACTGCTTCAGACGTGCCCAGATCCGGGCAGCAGGACGCCGAGGCGATGATCGCCGAGGCCAAGAAGGCCTTCTGGGTCATGGTCGGCCTGCTCGCGGTCCTCTGGCTGATCCAGATCTACAACGCCGTCGACGGCTACAGCCTCATGTACGAATACGGGACGCGGCCGCGCGAAGTCAGCTCGCTGCCGACCGTCCTCACCGCGCCGCTCTTGCACGCCGGCTGGGGACACATCGAGTTCAACTCGGGGCCGCTGTTCATCTTCGGGTTCCTCGCGGCGTATCGCGGGGTGAAGAAGTTCCTCAGCGTCACGGTGCTGATCGCGGTGCTGAGCGGGCTCGGAGCCTGGACCCTCCACGAGTCCGGCACGGTCGGGGTCGGCGCGAGCGGCCTGGTCATGGGGTACTTCGGGTACGTCCTGGTGCGCGGGATCTTCGACCGGCACAAGATCGACATCGTCATCGGGCTGGTGATGGCGTTGTGCTTCGCCTACCAGTTCGCCGGCCTGTTCCCGCAGGACGCGGGGATCAGCTGGCAGGCGCACCTGTTCGGCTTCCTCGGCGGCCTGATCGGCGGCTGGGTCTTCCGGGACCGCCGCCCCAAGCCGGAACCCGCCGCACCCGCGTTCCCGACCATCCCCCTCACCCCGCCCGACACCCTCAAGTAACCCCTGCGTTTCGTCCTCTGAATGCGGCAGGTGCCCACCGCGACGATCGCCTTTAGCGGGCTAAACGCGACGCGGTGGGCCGGGACCAAGGTCCTGACCGGGTGCGACGTAGGTCCCGTTGAGGACGCCCCGGCGTTTTCACCTCGACCACACTGCCTACGCTCCTTTGCGTGAACGGTGTGACCGAGCTGGCGCTCTCCGGGCCACTGCTGCTCGCGGCGGGTGTCGCGCTGCTGGCCGGGGCGATCTCCTTCGCGTCACCGTGCGTCGTCCCGCTCGTGCCGGGGTATCTCGCGTACCTGGCGGCGCTGGTCGGCGCCGACGCCCCCGCGGTCAGCGCCGACGAAGAGCGCAAGAAGGGCCGTTACGCCGTCGTCGGCGCGGCGGCTCTGTTCGTGCTCGGGTTCACCGTGGTCTTCGTGGTGACGCTGGGGACGCTGGTGTGGATCGCCGCCGCCGTCCAGGTCAACATGGACCTCCTCCAGCGTCTCGGCGGCGTGCTGACGATCGCGATGGCGCTGGTCTTCCTCGGCTGGATCCCCGGCCTGCAGCGCGAGTTCCGTTCGCACCACGTGCCGCGCGGCGGTCTGTGGGGCGCGCCGGTGCTCGGCGCGGTGTTCGGGCTCGGCTGGACGCCGTGCATCGGGCCGACGCTGTCCGCGGTCATGTCCATGGCCAGCGCCACCGGCGGGGCGGCGGTACGCGGGTACGTGCTGATCCTCGTCTACTGCCTCGGGCTCGGCGTCCCGTTCCTCCTCATCGCCTTCGGCGCCCGCTGGGCCGTCCGCGCGACCGACTGGCTGCGCCGCCACGGCCGTCAGGTGCAGGTCTTCGGCGGCGTCCTGCTGCTGGTCGTCGGCGTCCTGCTGGTGACCGGGCTGTGGGCCGACATGACCGGCTGGATCCGGAACACCCTCGTGACCGAACTCAGGCTGCCCTTGTGACCACCACCGACGCCCCGCCCAAGAAGGAATACCGCCCGACGCCGCTGAAGCGTGCCCTCGCCTTGCTGCGCAACACCTGGCGCGGGCTGACGTCGATGCGCACCGCGCTGGTGCTGCTGTTCCTGCTCGCGCTCGCCGCGATGCCCGGTGCCCTGCTGCCGCAGCGAAACCTCAACGCCGCCAAGACCGACGAGTACATCGCCGCGCACGGCTGGTGGGGCGAACTGCTCGACAAGACGCAGTTCTTCGAGGTCTACGGCAGCGTCTGGTTCTCGGCGATCTACATCCTGCTGATGGTCTCGCTCATCGGCTGCCTCGCGCCGCGCAGCCTCGAATACGCGAAGGCGATGCGCGCGCAGCCCGTGCTCACGCCGCGCAAGCTCTCGCGGATGCCGCACCACCTGTCCACCACGACCGATCGGACCCCCGAGACGGTCATGAAGGACACTCACGCGCTGCTCAAGGGCTGGCGCCGTGTCGAGCGTGAAGAGGCCGACGGCACGCGAAGCATCTCCGCCGAGCGCGGATACCTTCGCGAGACCGGCAACCTCGTCTTCCACTTCGGCATGCTCGGCCTGATCATCTTCTTCGCCCTCGGCAAGCTCTTCAGCTACGAAGGCCAGGTGATCGTCCAGGCCGACAACAGCCCGTGGTGCAACTCCGGCATCCTCGGCTACGACACCTTCAACGCCGGGCTGCGCGTCGACGGCACCGACCTCAACGCCTTCTGCATCCGGCTCAAGGACTTCGAGGCGCGCTACACCGAGGCCGGGCAGGCGAACTACTACCACTCCAACATGGAGTACCAGTCCGGCGAAGACCTGAAGACCGGCGCCTGGAAGCCGTACGGGCTCGAGGTCAACTCGCCGCTGCGCACCGCCGGTGATCGCGTCTACCTGCTGAACTTCGGCTACTCCCCGAAGTTCACGGTGACCTTCCCCGACGGCACCGTGCGCACCAACATCACGCCGTGGCGTCCCGCCGACGAGCCCACGAAGCTCTCCGAAGGCGCGACGAAGATCGATCAGCCGGGCATCACCGACCCGGTCGAACGCCGTACCCGCCAGCTCGCGATCACCGGCCTGCTCGCGCCGACCGCGTTCCTGCACGGCAACGTGCTGACGTCGTCGCGGCCCGAGGCGAACAAACCGGCGGTGGCCGTCGACATCTACCGCGGCGACCTCGGCCTCGACGCGGGCCGCGGGCAGTCGATCTTCCAGATCGACCAGTCGCTCGTCGAGGACGGCAGGCTCAAGAAGCTCACCCGGCAGAACCTGGACCAGGGCGAGGAGACCGTGCTGGACGACGGCACGAAGGTCCGCTTCGACGGCGTCCAGAAATGGGTGGCCATCCAGGTCTCGCACGATCCCGTGCAGGGCTGGGTGCTGGTCTGCGCGGTCGCGATGCTGATCGGGCTGGCGGGATCGTTGCTGGTCAAACGGCGGCGGGTGTGGGTCCGGGTGACCCCGGCCCGCGAAGGTGAGACGGGTACCGTGATCGAGGTCGCCGGGCTGGCGCGCACCGATCAGGCGGGCTACGGAGAAGAGTTCCAGCGGATCAGCGGCAAGCTGGTCCAGGGGCGGAGAGGCAACTAGAAGTCATGCCGATCAACGAGACGCTGTCCCAGTACAGCGACTACTCCTACACCACCGCGACGGCGATCTACGTCCTCGCGCTGATGTTCACCCTGTTCGAGCAGGGTTTCGGCGCCAGGGGCCGTCTGGCGGCGGAGCGCAGCAAGCAGCGCGTCCGCGAACTGGTCGGCGCGGGCGGTCCGCCGTCGGCCACCGTGACGCCCGGCGAACCCCCGCGCGAGATCGGCCGCCCCGAGCGCATCGGCCGCATGGGCGCCGCACTGCTGGTCCTCGCCGCGTTGCTGCACCTGACCGCGATCGTGCTGCGCGGGCTCGCCGTGCACCGCGCGCCGTGGGGCAACATGTACGAGTACGGCATGGCCACGACCTTCATCGCGGTCCTGACCTGGATCGTCATCCTGCGGAAGTTCCCGGTGCGGCACCTCACCGGCTTCCTGCTCACGCCGGTCGTGATCCTGATGTTCATCAACGGCACCATGCTGTACACGACCGCGGCGCCGGTGCAGCCCGCGCTGCAGTCCTACTGGCTGATCATCCACGTCTCCGCGGCCATCATCGGCTCGGGCGTCTTCCTGGTGCCCGGCGTCGCGAGCGTGCTCTACCTCTTCCGCTCCGCCCACGACGACAACCCGGCCAAGTTCGCCAAGTTCGGCCCGAAGCTGCCCACCGCGGACGTGCTCGACCGGATCGCCTACCGCACGACCATCTTCGCCTTCCCGGTCTTCACCTTCGGCGTCCTGTGCGGTGCCGTGTGGGCCGAGGCGGCCTGGGGCCGGTTCTGGGGCTGGGACCCGAAGGAGACCGTCGCGTTCGTCGCGTGGGTCGTCTACGCGGCGTACCTGCACTCCCGTGCCACCGCGGGCTGGCGCGGGAAGCGCGCGGCGATCATCAACATCGTCGGATTCTCGGCGACGGTGTTCAACCTGTTCTTCGTGAATCTGGTGACTTCGGGGCTGCATTCCTACGCCGGGGGCTGACCGTCACCGCTGCACGCGCGACGACTACCGTCAATACTGAGGTAGTGGGGGAAGACGTGCGCGGAGGAGGAATTCAGCGGTGACCGGACCCAGCGAAGAATCGGCTCCTGGCCACCCCGAACCCACCGAGAGCGCCCAGCCCTCGGAGTTGTTCTCCGAGGACAGGACGGACTCGGCGCCGCATCCGAACGCGAGCGGTTTCGAGGCCGAGCCGACGCAGGTCGTCCAGCCGCAGTACCCGCAGCAGGCCCAGTACCCGCAGCAGCCGGCGGCTCAGCAGCAGCCTCAGCAGCCGCCGCTGCCGCAGCCGTCGCACGGGCAGTACCAGCAGCCCTACGACCAGAACCTGCCCCCGCTGCATCCCCAACAGGCACCTCAGCAGCCCCAGCAGGCGCAGTACCCGCCGCAGCAGCAGTACGTGCCCCAGCAGCCTGTCCAGCAGCCCGGGGTGCCGGGGCTCCCGCAGCCGCAGGGCAGGCACGCGCTGCCGGACGAACTCGCGACGGCGAGCCTGGTCAAACCGCAGAAGCGCAAGCCGGAATCGGGCTGGCGCAAGGCGCTCTACCTGGGCACCGGCAAGCTCGTCAACCCGGGGGAGAGCCCGGCCGACACCCGGAAGCGCGAGCTGATCGCACAGATCAACCAGCCGCTGCGCGGGTGCTACAAGATCGCGATGCTGAGCCTCAAGGGCGGCGTCGGCAAGACCACCACGACCACCACGCTGGGCTCGACGTTCGCGTCGCTGCGCGGTGACCGGGTCGTCGCCGTCGACGCGAACCCGGACCGCGGGACGCTGTCGCAGAAGATCCCGATCGAGACCACCGCGACCGTGCGGCACCTGCTGCGGGACGCGGACAAGATCACCAGGTACAGCGACGTCCGCTCGTATACCTCGCAGGGCGGAAGCCGGCTGGAGATCCTCGCCAGCGAGCAGGACCCGGCGGTTTCCGAGGCGTTCTCCGAGGACGACTACCGGCGCACGGTCAACCTGCTGGAGCACTTCTACAACATCGTGCTCACCGACTGCGGGACCGGTTTGATGCACTCGGCGATGAAGGGCGTCCTGGACGTCGCGGACGCGCTGGTGGTGGTCTCGTCAGGCTCCGTGGACGGCGCGCGCAGTGCGTCGGCCACCCTCGACTGGCTTGAGGCGCACGGCTACGGCGACCTGGTCAAACGGTCGGTCGCGGTGATCAACTCGGTGCGTCCGAAGGGCGGCTCCGTCGACCTCGACAAGCTTTCCGCGCACTTCGGCGCACGCGTCCGGTCGGTCTGCCGGATCCCGTTCGACCCGCACCTGGAAGAAGGCGCCGAGATCGAACTGGACCGGCTTCACGCCGACACCCGGCTGGCGCTGCTGGAACTGGCCGCCACCGTCGCCGACGGTTTCGGGGGCCAGCAGTACCGCCAGATCCAGCCCTAGTCCTGCTCTTAGTCTTTGTCCTCGTCTTTACTCTTGCGCTGTTGCTCACCGAGCTTGCGCAGGAAGTCGGGGTCGTCGTCCGGGGCCAGTGTCGGGCGCGACGAGGGCACCCCGACGCGCTCGATCCCGAACGCGCGCCACAAGACAACGGCGACGGTGAGCGCTCCGATGGCCGCGAGCAGATAGATCATGCTCGGTCCCTTTCCGCGTGGAGGACGTTGCTCAGTCCCACGAGGCTAGCCTCTTTGCCGCGCGCGGGGGGACCTACGGATACCCCAATGTGACGAAGGGCCTTTACGAGCCCTTCGTCACCGGAGTCCTTTATGAGCGAAATGCGAGGTCAGACCTTGCGGGCGGGCTCGCTGGCGTCAGTGGTCAGCTCGGCGAGGAGCTCGTTCACCTCGGCCTCGCGGAATCGGCGGTGCCCACCGGGAGTGCGGATCGAGCCGATCCGGCCCGCGGTCGCCCACCGGGTCACGGTCTTGGGGTCGACCCGGAACAGTGCCGCCACTTCACCGGGGGTGAGCAACCTTCCGCCCATCGTCGCGGTCATTTTCCGCCTCCTTCACGGTTCCAGTGCTAAACCGGAGGCGGGCCCGATGCCCGTCGTGCCGGGTAGCCAACACGGCAATCGTTGCATCTCACCCGTCAGGTACTCGAACGGTTGTCCAACAGTAAAGAGCCCTTAAAGGTCAAAACCGACAACCGCGACATGCGCCGGTGCGTGCCGTGGTCTTGTCACAGATGTACGAAAACGCGCCCTGGTCATGCGAATCGCCGCATGGCACCTAAGGTGTAGCGGTGGACCAGGTGGATCGGAAGATCATCGCGGCATTGCGGGAGAACGGGCGGGCTACCTACGCCGACCTCGGCCGATCGGTCGGACTCTCGGCGTCATCGGTGCACGAGCGGGTCGGCAAACTCGAAGCCGCCGGCGTGATCACCGGGTACCACGCCATGGTCGACCCCAGCACGGTCGGACTCGGCGTGACGGCGCTGGTCGGCATCCACCCCACCGACACCGCGACCGAGGACGACGTCGCGGAGGCGCTCGGGGCGCTGGACGAGGTCGAAAGCTGCTACGCCGTCGCGGGTGACGAGGCGTTCGTCGTCAAGGTGCGGGTGGCGACCGTCGACGACCTGGAGCGGACGCTGGGCAGGCTGCGGCGGATCCCCGGCGTCGGCCGGACCAACACCACCGTCGTGCTCTCCACCCGCTTCGAGGGACGGCCCAACAACGCGGGTCTGGACGACGGCCGCAACGGCAGCGCGTAGCCTGCGTTGATGTGAGCGACACTCCGGAAACCGCCGATCACCTCGCCCGTGACCTGACGCTGTACGTGCTGGCCAGGTTCCTCCTGGTCGGTGTCATCGGTGGCGGGTTGCTGCTGGTCAACGTCCCGCTGCTGGTCGCGTTGCTGATCGGGCTGGTCGTCGGGCTGCCGCTGGGCCTGCTGCTGTTCCGCCCGCTGAACGCGCGGGTGACCGCCGGGCTCGCCCGCCGCAACGCCGACCGCGCTCGCGCGCGTGCCGAACTGCGCTCCCAGCTGCGCGGCGACCGGGTGGACGGGGCAGCGTGAGCCGCCTGCACAGCCGTAGCTGGGTCCGCGAAGCCGTCCGCATCATCGAGGCCGACGCGAACCGCAGCGCGGACACGCACCTGCACGTCTTCCCACTGCCGCCGGAGTGGGGGATCGACCTTTACCTGAAGGACGAGTCGGTCCATCCGACAGGCTCGCTCAAGCACCGGCTGGCGCGCTCGCTGTTCCTGTACGGCCTGGTGAACGGCCAGATCGGGCAGGACACCGTGCTCGTCGAGGCATCCAGCGGCTCGACCGCGGTTTCGGAGGCGTACTTCGCGCGGATGCTCGGCCTGCGGTTCATCACCGTGGTGCCGCGCAGCACCTCGCCGGAGAAGATCGCGCTCATCGAGTTCTACGGCGGCGAGTGTCACTACGTCGACCGGGCGCCGGACATGTATCCGGAGGCCGAGCGGCTCGCCTCCGAGTGCAACGGCCACTACCTCGACCAGTTCACCTACGCCGAGCGCGCGACGGACTGGCGCGGGAACAACAACATCGCCGAGTCGGTCTACGCGCAGATGCAGTCCGAGCGGCACCCCGTGCCGACGTGGATAGTGGTCGGCGCCGGGACCGGCGGTACGAGCGCGACCTTCGGCCGCTACGTGCGCTACAAGCGCCACACCACGAAGATCGCCGTCGTCGACCCGGAGAACTCGTCGTTCTACGGCGCCTGGGAGACCGGGGCGCTCGACTACGCGACCGGGATGCCGTCGCGGATCGAAGGGATCGGGCGGCCGCGGGTGGAGCCGTCGTTCGTGCCCGGCGTGATCGACGAGATGCTGCAGGTGCCGGACGCCGGTTCGCTGGCGGCCATCCGGGTGCTGCGCGAGCGGACCGGGCACTGGGCGGGCGGCTCGACCGGGACGAACCTCTTCGGCGCGTTCACCCTGATCTCGCGGATGATCTCGGAAGGCCAGGCGGGCAGCGTCGTCACGCTGTTGTGCGACGGCGGCGAGCGGTACGCCAACACGTACTACGACGACGGCTGGCTGGCGCAGAAGGACATCGACATCACTCCGTACCTGGAGAAGTGCCGGAAGTTCCTGGTGAGCGGGAAGTTCTCGCCGGAGATCTGAGGGTCTCGTGAGTGGTAATGACGGTTCTAACCGTCATTACCACTCACGAGGCGTTCTGCAGCGCCAGTGCGACCGTCGTCAGGATCGCCCAGCCCAGCATGGCGAACCCGGTGTCCCGCAGCGCCGGGATCAGCGCGCGTCCCTGGGCGCCGCCACCGACGGCCTTGACCGACTTCAGCAGCAGCGGCGCGGTCACCAGGCCCAGCAGCGTCCACGGCGTCACGAAGGCGAGCAGCGCGCTGACGACGTACGGCACCGCGACCAGCACCAGATAGAGCCGCCGCGTGCCCCGGTCGCCGAGCCGGGTGGCGAGCGTGCGCTTGCCTGCCTCGATGTCGGTCGGGATGTCGCGGAGGTTGTTGGCGGTCAGCACGCCGGTCGAGAACGAGCCGACGGCGACAGCGCAACCGAACGCCGTCCAGCTGAGCTGTCCGGCTTGGACGTAGACCGTGCCGAGGACGCCGGCCAGTCCGAAGAAGACGAAGACCGCGATCTCGCCGAAACCGTAGTAGCCGTAGGGCTTTTTGCCGCCGGTGTAGAACCAGGCGCCGAGGATGCAGACCGCGCCCATCGCCAGCAGCCACCACAGCCCGCTGATCGCGACGAGCACGAGGCCGAGGACCCCAGCGAGGCCGAGAGCCACCAAAGCGGCTGTCAGGACGGCCTTCGGCTTCGCGACTCCGGAGCCGACGAGCCTCAGCGGGCCGACGCGGTTCTCGTCGGTGCCGCGGATGCCGTCGGAGTAGTCGTTGGCGTAGTTGACGCCGACGATCAGGGCCAGTGAGACCAGGAGCGCGAGCACCGAGCGGGTCCACGAGAAGCCGTCGAGCGCGACCGCCGCGCCGACCCCGGCGACCACCGGCGCCACCGCGTTGGGCAGCGTCCGCGGGCGCGCCCCTTCGATCCATTCACCAGCAGTCGCCATGCCGTCATTCTGGCCTTGGCCACTACCGGCCGGTACGTGGGGCTGCTCGCATTTCGTCCTCTGCTTGCGGCGTCGAACCACCGCAAGCAGAGGACGGAACGCGTTCACTTCACTTCACGTCGACGACGTCTTCGAGCGTCCAGGTGAGCGTGCCGCTGTTCGGAACGGCGGTTTCCGGTTCGTCCGCCAGCGCGGGTCCGGCCAAAGCGACCAGGCCCATCGTGACGGCGGTGCAGGCCAATACTGTGCGTGTCCAGCGCGTCATGCTTAAGACGTAAACCCGCGGGTAATGATCATGTCAACAAAGTCCCAGTAATCGGTGGGAAATTCACGACCTTAGTAGGAGGTTCCGGACAGCCGCCCTATCGATCTTCCCGGGACCCCGCAACGGTAGTTCTTCGACGAATTCGACCCGTTTCGGCGCGGCCGCGGCACCGGCTTCCGCGCGGCACGCGGCACGCAGGGAATCGACGTCGCATCCGGCACCGACGACGAGCGCGACGACCGCTTCGCCCCACTCGGGATCGGGTACGCCGACCACGCACGCGTCGCGGACTCCGGGCTGAGCGGTCAGCACCCGTTCGACCGCGGCGGCGGCGACCTTCACCCCGCCGGTGTTGATCATGTCGTCGACGCGGCCGAGGATCTCCAGCCGTCCGCCGGGGCCCAGCCGCCCGCGGTCGGAGGTGCGGAACCGGCCGCCGTCGAACGCCTCCGCGGTCAGCTCCGGCTGGAGCCGGTAGCCGTGCGCGAGGACGTCCCCGGCGACGCAGACCCGGTCGTCCTCGAGTTCGATCCGGACGCCGTCGAGCGGCACGCCGTCGTACACGCAGCCGCTCGCGGTCTCGCTCATGCCGTACGCGGGCACGATCGTCACGCCCGCGTCGGCCGCGCGCTCCCGCAGTCCGGCGGTGGTCGCCGCGGCGCCGATCACGATCGCGTCGAAGGCGCGGGCGGCCGCCAGCCCCGGTCCGCCGTCGTCGAGCAGCCGCCCGAGCTGGGTCGGCACGAGCGCGGTGTAGCGGGGGCCGTCCTGCGCGAGGAGCGGCGCGGCGGCCTCGGCGAAGTCGTCGGGCCGGAAACCGGAGGTGTGGAGCGCGGCGGGCGTCGTCCCGGCGAGCAGCGAGCGGACCAGCACCTGCAGCCCGCCGATGTACTGCGCCGGGGTCGCGAGCAGCCAGTGCCCAGGCCCGCCGAGCCGCGCGTGGGTCGCGTTCGCCGAGGCGGTGAGTGCGGCGGCCGACAGGAGGACGCCCTTGGGTTCACCGGTGGAGCCGGAGGTGGCGATGATCACCGCGGTCCCCGGCTCGGCCGGGCGCGTCGGCTCCATCGCGTCGCGGAGGGCCGCCGAGGCGTAGGGGAGGACGGTGGGGCCGCCGCCGAGCGCCTCGGCCAGTGCCGCGGTCAGCTCGGCGATCGACTCCGGACTCCCGTCCACCTCCACCGCACGCATCCCCCCACCCTACGACCGCCCCCGGGTCGCGTTTAGCCCGCTTAACGCGACCCGGGGACGGGACGCGGACGGGGTCGCGTTTAGCCCGCTAAACGCGACGTGGGGTGGGTCGGCCGGGCGCGCGGGTCGCGTTTAGCCCGCTAAACGCAGGTCGAGTGGCCGGGGGCGCGCATGTCGCGTTTAGCCGACTAAACGCGACGCAGGGACGGAGCGCGTTTAGTCCGCGAAACGCGACCCAAGGGTGGGGGCATGCGCGGAGCGCGTTTAGCCCGCTAAACGCGACGTGGGGTGGGTGCGCGGACGGGTCGCGATTAGCCCGCTAAAGGCGACCCGCGAGCGGAGCGCAGTTAGCGGGCTAAACGCGATCGGGGGTCAGTAGTAGTAGGGGGAGGCCGACCAGTCGGGGGAGCGTTTCTCCAGGAACGCGTCGCGGCCTTCGACGGCTTCGTCCTGCATGTACGCCAGCCGGGTGGTTTCGCCGGCGAAGAGCTGCTGGCCGACCAGGCCGTCGTCGGTGAGGTTGAACGCGTACTTGAGCATCCGCTGCGCGGTCGGCGACTTGCCGTTGATCGTCCACGCCCAGTCCAGCGCCTCGGTCTCCAGCTTCGCGTGCGGGACGGCGGAGTTGACCGCGCCCATCGCCTGCATCTGCTCGGCCGTGTACTCCCGCCCGAGGAAGAAGATCTCCCGCGCGAACTTCTGCCCGACCTGCTTGGCGAGGTACGCCGAGCCGTAGCCGCCGTCGAACGAGCCGACGTCGGCGTCGGTCTGCTTGAACCGCGCGTGCTCGGCCGAGGCGAGCGTGAGGTCGCACACCACGTGCAGCGAGTGCCCACCGCCGGCGGCCCATCCCGGGACCACCGCGATGACCACCTTCGGCATGAACCTGATCAGCCGCTGGACCTCGAGGATGTGCAGCCTGCCGGCCCGCGCCGGATCGATCGTGTCGGAGGTCTCCCCATCCGCGTACTGATACCCGGAGCGTCCGCGAATACGCTGGTCACCACCGGAACAAAACGCCCAGCCACCGTCCTTCGGCGACGGGCCGTTACCGGTGAGCAGGACGCAGCCGACGTCCGAGCTCATCCGCGCGTGGTCGAGCGCGCGGTACAGCTCGTCGACGGTGTGCGGACGGAAGGCGTTGCGGACCTCGGGACGGTCGAACGCGACACGCACGACGCGTTTGCCTGATCGGCTCTCAGAGGAGCGGTGATAGGTGATGTCGGTGAAGTCGAAACCTTCGACCTCGGTCCACAAGGCCGGGTCGAACAGCTCGGAAACCTGGGCGTCATCCACGTTTGGGAGAATAGGACGTGTGGCCGTGAGTCGTAGTGTCAAACCCGAGGTCTGCCGGTGAATCCCTCCACCGCGCAGGCCAGGGTCATCGTCGACGAACTCGTCCGCAACACCGTCTCGCACGTCGTCCTCTGCCCGGGCTCACGCAACGCCCCGCTGTCGATCGCGCTCTATGACGCGGCGGCCGCCGGACGTCTCCAGCTGCACGTCCGCATCGACGAACGCGGCGCCGCCTTCCTCGCCCTCGGCATCGCCGCGCGCACCGGCCGCCCCGTCGCCGTGCTGTGCACCTCCGGCACCGCGGCCGCGAACTTCCACCCCGCCGTGCTGGAGGCCGATCGCGCCGGTGTCCCGCTGATCGTGCTGACCGCCGATCGCCCGCCCGAACTGCGGGCCGCGGGTGCGAGCCAGGTCATCGACCAGCACCAGCTCTACGGCAACGCCATCCGCTACTTCGACGAGCTCGCCGTCGGCGAACGCCGCGCCGGGCAGAACTCGTACTGGCGCAGCCAGATCTGCCGCGCCTGGAACGCCGCGTACGGAGAATGGCGCTGCGGGCCGGTGCACCTGAACATCCCGTTCCGCGAGCCGCTCGTCCCCGATCTCGACGACGACGGCGAGTGGTTCGAATCACTCGAAGGGCGGCCGGACGGGGCCCGCTGGACCGAACTCCCCGACTTCGGCGCGCTTCCCTCGTTCGTGGTGCCCTCGGCCCGCTCCGGCCTGGTCATCGCCTGCGACACCGGGGTGCAGGCCGCCAGCGAATGGGCCGAGCTGCACGGCTGGCCGGTCGTCTCCGAAACCGGCGGTATCGGGCTGGCGGGCGCGACGGCGATCTCGTCCGGCGCGTGGCTGCTGGGCGTCGAGGAGTTCATTTCGCGGCACAAGCCCGAGCAGGTGCTGTGCATCGGCCGTCCGACGGTGTTCCGGCAGGTCCAGCGGGTCCTGTCCGATCCCGACGTCGAGGTGCTGCTGGTCCGGCCCGATTCCGACTGGCCCGCGCCCGCGCACAACGTCCGTCAGGTCGGCCAGTGGTTCGACGAGCCGACCAAACCCGCCGATCCGGAATGGCTCGCCAGCTGGCAACGCGCGGACAAGGCGGCGTCGACGGCGGTGGCCGAAGCGCTGTCCGCCGAACCGTGGCCGAGCGGGCTGCGCCTGGCCTCCGAGCTCATCGACGCCGTCCCGGAGGGGTCGCTGCTGGTCGTCGGCTCCTCCAACCCGACCCGTGACGTCGCGCTCGCCGGACGGCTGCGGCCCGACGTCCTCGTGCACCGCAACCGCGGGGTCGCCGGGATCGACGGCATGGTCTCGACCGCGATCGGCGCCGCGACCGTCCACAGGGGACATTCGTACGCCCTGCTCGGGGACCTGACCTTCCTGCACGATGCCAGCGGCTTGCTGACCGGACCCGCCGAGCAGCGCCCCGACCTGACGATCGTGGTGCTCAACGACGACGGCGGCGGCATCTTCTCCCTGCTGGAGCAGGGCGCGCCCGAGCACAACGCCAGCTTCGAGCGCGTCTTCGGGACGCCGCACGGCGCCGATCTGGGCGCGCTGTGCGCGGGCTACCGCGTCCCGCACGTCGTCGCGGAGACGCTCACCGAGTTCCGCGCCGCGCTGAAGCCCGCGCCCGGTCTGCGTGTGGTGGAGGTCCGCGTGGACCGAACGCGCCATCGTGAACTGCACGCGCGCCTCCGTACGGCGGTGTCGTCCGCGGTGCGCGCTGTCTAGGTATTTTTCGTCTCGGTTCAAGGGCTAGGAACCCCTCCTTCGGACGTGTCTTCGCCATGATCGTCTGGCTACGTTCGAGCGCGCTGACCAATCCTGGGAGGGATTCGCAATGCGCTTGAACACTCGCGCCGGCTTCGCCGGACTGACCGCGGGCGTCGTCTCGGTGCTGCTCGCGGGCACCGCGGCCGCCGCACCCGCGCCCGGTTCGATCGGCGTCGGCGACCCGTACTACCCGCACGCGGGCAACGGCGGCTACGACGTCGCGCACTACGACCTCCGGCTGACCTATCAGCCGTCGACCGACCTGCTGTCCGGGGCCACGACGATCCTGCTCACCGCCACACAGGACCTCTCGGCGTTCAACCTCGACTTCGGGCTGAAGGTGTCGAGCGTCCGGGTGAACAACCGGCCCGCCCGGTTCGTGACGTCGGCCGACGGCACCGGCGAGCTGACCGTCACACCCGTGACGCCGCTCAAGAAGGGCCAGACGGCGACCGTCGTCGTGGCCTACGCGGACACGCCGTCGAAGGTGAAGATCGACGGCATCACCGGCTGGAAGAAGACCCCGGACGGCGCGCTGGCCGTCGACGAACCGCAGAGCGCGGCCTGGTGGTTCCCGTCCAACGACCACCCGACCGACCTGGCCACCTACGACGTCTCGGTCGAGGTCCCGAACGACGTCGCGGCGCTGTCGAACGGCACGCTCGTGCGCAAGACGGCGCAGCGGCCGGGCTGGACCCGCTGGAACTGGCGCAGCACCAAACCGCAGGCGACGTATCTCACGTCGCTGGAGGTCGGCAAGTTCGAGGTGAACGAGCAGACCACGCCGGAGGGGCAGCCGTTCGTCACCGCCTATGGCGCCGACCTCGGCGACTCGCTCGGCGCGGCCAAGGCCAGCATCGAGCGGACGCCGGAGATCACCGGGTTCCTGGCGTCGAAGTTCGGCCCTTACCCGTTCGAAGCGCAAGGCGGCGTCGCCACCACCGGCATCACCTTCGCGCTGGAAAACCAGACGCGGCCGGTGTACGGCGCCCGCGCGTTCCGGTCCGGCTCGAACACCTCGGTCGTCGCCCACGAGCAGGCGCACCAGTGGTTCGGTGACAGCGTGACGCTCGGCAAGTGGAGCGACATCTGGCTGAACGAGGGCTTCGCCTCCTACGCGGAGTTCCTGTGGTCGGAGGAGACCGGCGAGGGCACGGCCGACGAACTCGCCCAGTACATCTACGACTCGGCCCCGGCCGACGACCCGTTCTGGCAGGTCCTGCCCGCCGACCCGGGGGTGGAGAACCAGTTCGACGCGGCCGTCTACGACCGGGGCGCGCTCGCGGTGCACGCCTTGCGCAAGGCTGTGGGCGACGACACGTTCTTCCGCATCCTGCAGACCTGGCAGCAGGTGAAGAAGCACAAGTCCGCGGTGATCCCGGAATTCATCGCGCTCGCCGAGAAGATCTCGGGCAAGCCGCTGTACGACCTGTTCCAGACCTGGCTGTACACCAAGGGCAAGCCCGCGGTGGGGCCGAACGGGGTCGCCCCTTCGGCGCTTCGGGCCGCTTCGGCGCCTTCCGTGCCGAAGTCCTACCCGCAGATCAGGGCGACGCATGAATTCCTCGCCGAGCGACACGCCCACTGACGGGTAGCGCTACGCTCGCGGCGTGACGGCCAAAACGGAGCGGGTGAGGCGCATCGGGTGGTATGCCGCCCTCGTTGTCGCCTCACTCGTCACCGTGCTCTGCGTCTCGCTGCTGTTCGCCGCCATCCGCAACGACAACGCGATCGAAGCGCAACCCGGCCAGGCGACCGCGCAGGTCGAGTCGGTGACGTTCGACCGCACGATCATCAACTACGCCACTCCGGACGGCGTCGTGCACAGCCCGGCCAACGGCGTCCTCTACCCGGCCGGGCTGGCCGCCGGGCAGCTGGTGAACATCGAGTACGACCTCGGCGACCCGGAACTCGCGCGGGTGGCCGGGCGGTCGGTGGTCAACACGCTGCTGCCGCTGGGCAGCACTGTCTTCTTCACGTGGCTGATCGCGGGGCCGCTGCTGTGGTGGATCCGGCGGCAGCGGCTGGCGTACCGGCGCTCTCTCGCGGAGGCTTCGGTGGTGGAGGCCGTTCCGGCCCCGGAGCCCGAACGCACCGCCTGAGCTCGCCACCGTCTGAGAGCTGAAGGGCGCTTTCCCCGCATGAAACGCGGCGAAAGCGCCCTTCGCCGCGTAAGACGCGGGGAAAGTTCCCTTCAGCCACCCGGCTCCCAAAGAGGCTCAACCGACGGAGTCCCGCCACCACCCCAGCACCTCGTCGGCCACCCCCGGCGCCGCCACCAGCAGTGCGTCCACGGGCAGCGCGGAGTCCTCCCCGTGCCGGTCCAGCACCACGGCCCCCGCCTCGATGGCCAGCGCGACCGAACCGGCGACGTCCCATTCCCGGTAGCTGTGCAGGACTGCGGCGGCCGCGTGCCCCAGCGCGACCTGCGCGATCGCCAGCGCCGCCGAGCCGAGCACCCGGACCCCGGCGTGCGCGGCGGCGGCGCGTTCGATGAACTGGCCCATCCCCGGCCAGACGCCCTTGCGCGTGAGTTCCGTGCAGACGATCGCCCCGGCGGTGCCGCTGCGGTCGGTCAGCCTGATCGGCTTGCCGTTCGCGCGGGCGCCGCGGCCACGGGCGGCGGCGTAGATCTGGGCGCGGTACGGGTCGGCGACCACGCCCACCACCGGCCCCGAAGCGTCGATCAGGGCGAGGCTGTAGGCGCACCACGGGACACCGGCGACGTAGTTCGCGGTGCCGTCGACCGGGTCGACCACCCAGCGGTATTCGGCGACGTCGGCACCGTGGTCGGCGCCGAATTCGCCGCCGACGACGGGGACACCGGGGAATTCCGCGGTCAGCACGCGGCGGGTGTGGCGTTCGAGGATCCGGTCCGTGTCGGTGACCCAGTCGAACGGGGAGTCCGTCAGATCGGGATGGGCGCCCCGGCCGGCGGTCGCGGTGATCACGTCGGTCGCGTCGTTGGCCAGCCGCCCGGCCACTTCCAGTGCCTTCGACACCAATCCGGGCTCGACGGGCTGCGGCGGCCTTGACGACAGGAGGGTCATGCCTGACTAGTGTGGCCGAGGCTGGTTTACGGAACACGACCTTGAGATGACATGTCGTCTGTTCCGTTTCTGTTGGGGTGGGTGTCACAACCGGATGCGACAGTGACCCCGTGCGAGTCGCGATAGTCACCGAAAGTTTCCTGCCCCAGGTGAACGGCGTGACCAACTCCGTGCTCCGCGTCGTGGAACACCTCCGCGACCGCGCGCACGACGTGCTGATCATCGCCCCCGGGCCGGGCCCCGGGGAGTACCTCGGCGCCCCGGTCGTGCGCATCCCCGCCCTCGACTTCCCCGGCGTGAACTCCCTCCCGGTCGGCGTGCCGACCCGGACGGTGCTGACCGCGCTGGCCGATTTCGGGCCGGACGTGGTGCATCTGGCCTCGCCGTTCGTGGTCGGCGCCCGAGGGCTCGCCGCGGCCAGACGGCTGCGGGTGCCGTGCATCGCGGTGTATCAGACCGACATCGCCGGTTTCGCCGCCGCGTACGGCTTCGGCATCGCCGCCCGCGCGGCCTGGCGCTGGGTGCGCCGCCTGCACTCGCGGGCCGACCGCACGCTCGCGCCGTCGTCGGATTCGGTGGAACAGCTGAGGCTGCACGGGATCCCGCGGGTGCACCGCTGGGCCCGTGGCGTCGACATCGAGCGGTTCTCGCCGGTGCACGCCGACCCCGCGCTGCGTGCCGAACTGGCGCCGAACGGGGAACTGCTGGTCGGTTTCGTCGGCAGGCTCGCGCCCGAGAAGGAGGTCGAGCGGCTGACCGCGCTCGCCGGGGTCGACGGGGTCCGCGTGGTCGTCGTCGGGGACGGGCCGGAGCTGCCGATGCTGCGCGAGCGGATTCCGGGCGCCGCCTTCCTCGGCGCCCGATACGGCGAAGAGCTTTCCGCCGCGTACGCGAGCCTCGACGTCTTCGTCCACACAGGACCGCACGAGACGTTCTGCCAGGCCGTCCAGGAGGCGATGGCGTCCGGACTGCCGGTGCTCGCGCCGGACGCGGGCGGCCCGAAGGACCTGGTCCTCCCGGGCCGCACCGGCTATCTGCTGCCCGCCGATCGGGACGGCTTCGCGAAAGCGCTGGTGGAGAAGGTCGACGACCTGCGCGACGACGCGCTGCGCGCCAGGCTGGGGGAGAAGGCGCGCAAGGTGGTGCTCGGCCGGACCTGGCCCGCCGTCTGCCGGGAACTGGTCGGCCACTACGAGGCCGTCCAGGGCAAAGTCGCGCGCGCGGCCTGAAATGCACATCATCCAGCTGGCCAATTTCTACGGGCCGCGTTCGGGTGGGCTGCGGACGGCGTTGCACCACCTCGGCGCGGGCTACGTGGCCAGTGGGCATCAGGTGACCCTCGTGGTGCCCGGGCGGCGCTACGCGGACGAGATGCTGCCCTCGGGAGTACGCCGATTTTCCCTTCTGGCGCCGCAGATCCCGGGCACCGGTGGCTATCGCGCGGTCGATCCGCACCGGGTGCGCGCGGTGCTGGAACGCCTGGAGCCGGACAGGCTCGAAGTGTCCGACAGGCTCACGCTGCGCGGTATGGGCGTCTGGGCACGGCGCAACGGCGTGCCCAGCATGGTCATCTCCCACGAGCGGCTCGACAGGCTGCTGGAGCAGTTCCTCATGCCCGAGCCCGTCGCGCGGCGCGTCGCGGACGTCGCGAACCGGCGGATGGCGCGGCGCTACGACACGGTCGTCTGCACGACGGCGTTCGCCCGCGCGGAATTCGACCGGATCGCCGCGCCGAACGTGCGCCGCGTCCCGCTCGGCGTCGATCTGGCGACGTTCGCCCCCGCCCGGCGTGACGACGGTTGGCGGCACACGCTGTCCGGGAACGCGGACGCCCTGCTCGTCCACTGTGGACGTCTGTCGCCGGAGAAGCACGTCGAACGCAGCGTGGACACCGTCGCCGAGCTGACCGACGCAGGACACCGGGTGCGGCTCGTGATCGCGGGCGACGGGCCCCGGCGGCGGGCGCTGGAACGGCGGGCGCGCGGGCTTCCGGTGACCTTCCTCGGCTTCCTCTCCGGCCGCGGCGACGTCGCCCGGCTGCTGGCCAGCGCGGACGTCTCCCTTGCGCCCGGTCCCCACGAGACGTTCGGGCTGGCGGCGCTGGAGGCGCTCGCCTCGGGGACGCCGGTGGTGGTCTCGGCGTCGTCGGCGCTGCGGGAGATCGTGCGCCCCGGCTGCGGCGAGGCCGTCGACGATCACGCCCCGGCGTTCGCGGGCGCCGTCACCGGCTTACTGGAGAGTCCCGAAGACGCGCGGCGCGCGGCGGCGCGGGCGCGCGCGGAGGAATTCGCCTGGCCGCGGTCGGTCCAGGGGATGCTCTCCGCGCTCGCCTGATCACACCAAGATCATTTGTATCCAATTTGTACAACCGGCATTCATCGTCCCCTCACGCCATCGAGCGAGAGGACGGCACGTGAGGTTCGAAGTACTGGGAACGTTCACCATCTCTTCCGGTCCGCGGTCGGTACCGCTGGGCGGCCGGATGAGGAGAACGCTGCTCGGCGTGCTGCTGGTGAGGGCGAACACCTTCGTCCCGGTGGACGTGCTCACCGAGGCACTGTGGGAGAGCCGGTGGGAGCCGCGGGCGGTGCCGAAGCTGCACTGGCACGTCCACAAGCTGCGGCAGGCCTTGCCCGAGGCCGAACGGATCGGCTTCGACAACGGCGGCTACCGGCTGGAGGTCCACCCCGGCGAACTCGACGTCGAGACCTTCGAGACGCTGGCGGGTCAGGCACTGAAGTCCACCGACCCCGCCCAGCGGGCTTCGCTGATCCGGCAGGCGCTCACGCATTGGCACGGCGCGCCCTACGAGGGCCTGGACGTCCCCCTGCTTTCGGACGAGACGATGCGCCTTTCGGAGTACCGCCTTGTCCTGCTCGAAGAGCTCTACCAGGCCGAACTCGATCTCGGACGGCACGCGAGCGCGGCCGTCGAGCTGGCCGGTCTGGTGCGGCGGCATCCGCTGCGGCAGCGTGCCCAGTACCTCCTGATGGACGCTCTGTGGCGGGCCGGGCGCACGTCCGACGCGCTGGCGGCGTACCGGCGGGCGCGCCGGGTCTCGATCGATCAGCTCGGCCTCGAACCGGGGCCGGAACTGCGGTTGCTGGAGCGGCGGATCCTCGCCGGTGAAGCGGCGAGGGCCGGTGCGCACCGTGCCCCGGCCTTGCTGAACCGGACCAGGTGAACCTACGGGGCGCCGCTTTGCTCCTGCTTGGCCGACGGCGCCCCTCAGGGTTCGCGAAGTAGTGTTCGGGTATGTCCCGAGCGAGTCTTGACAAGGATCCGCACGAAGTCGCCGCCATGTTCGACGACGTCGCGGATGGCTACGACCGCGCGAATTCGTTCATGACCTTCGGCTTCGACCGCCGCTGGCGCACCACCACCGCCCGGGTGCTGGACGCCAAACGCGGCGAGAAGGTGCTGGACCTCGCGGCGGGCACCGGCGTGTCCACCGTCGAGTACGCGCGCAACGGGGCCTGGTGCCTGGCCGCGGACTTCTCGGTCGGCATGCTCAAGGCGGGCAAGCACCGCGGCGTCCCGATGGTGGCCGCCGACGCGTTGAAGCTGCCGTTCGCGGACGAGAGCTTCGACGCGGTGACCATCTCGCTCGCGCTGCGGAACTTCGTCGACACCAAGGCGGCGCTCACCGAGATCGCGCGCGTGGTCAAACCGGGTGGGCGACTGGTGATCTGCGAAGTGTCGACGCCCACATTCCCGCCGATCCGGTTCCTGCACCGCAAGTTCATCCTGCGGCTGCTCACCTGGGTCGGCAGCCGGACCTCGACGAACCCCGAGGCCTACTCCTACCTGGCCGAATCCATGCTGGCGTGGCCGGACCAGCGGACGCTGGGCGAGATCATCGCGAGCGCCGGGTGGACCGAGGTGGAATGGCTGAACCTCACGTTCGGCGTCGTCGCCATCCACCGTGCGAAGAAGCCCTCTGTAGCTCCGCCTTCCTCCCCACCGCCACCCTCAACGGACGAGCTTCGCTCGACTGTAGATTCGTAAGCATGACCCGTCGCAACGCAGACCACGACGCCGAAGTCATCGTCGTCGGTGCCGGACCGGCCGGCTCCACCGCCGCCACGTACCTCGCCCGCGCGGGCGTCGACGTGCTGCTGCTGGAGAAGACCGAGTTCCCGCGCGAGAAGGTGTGCGGCGACGGGCTGACCCCGCGCGGTGTCAAGCAGCTCATCGACCTGGGCATCGACACCAGCGAGGACGCGGGCTGGGTGCACAGCCGCGGCCTGCGGATCCTCACCGGCGAGCTGACGCTGGAACTCGACTGGCCCGACCTGACGAGCTACCCGCCGTACGGCGTTTCACGGACCCGTCAGGACTTCGACGACCTGCTCGCGAAGACCGCGGTCAAGGCGGGCGCGCGGCTGTACGAGCGCACGACCGTCACCGGCGCGATCACCAGCCCGGCCGGTCGCGTGATCGGCGTCGAGGCGAAGGTCGGCCCCGAGAAGACCCCGGTGAGCTACCGCGCTCCGCTGGTACTGGCCTGCGACGGCGTCTCGGCGCGGCTGGCGCTGAGCGTCGGCATCCAGAAGAACGAGAAGCGCCCGATGGGTGTCGCGGTCCGGCAGTACTACAAGAGCCCGCGCCACGACGACCCGTTCATCGAGGGCCACCTGGAGCTGTGGGACCGCAGCGATCCGCGCGACCCGAAGCTGCTCCCCGGTTACGGCTGGGCGTTCCCGCTGGGCGACGGCACGGTGAACGTCGGCCTCGGCATGCTGTCGACGTCGGCCGCGTTCCGCAGCACCGACTACCGCGCGCTGCTGCGCCAGTGGCTCGACGGGACGCCCGAGGAATGGGGCTACCGCGAGGAGAACGCCATCGGCAAGGTCGGCGGCGCCGGTCTCCCGATGGGCTTCAACCGCACCCCGCACTACCGCGACGGCCTGCTGCTGCTCGGCGACGCCGGCGGCATGGTCAGCCCGTTCAACGGCGAGGGCATCTCGGCCGCGATGGAGTCCGCGCAGCTGGCGTCGGAGTTCGTCGTGCAGGCCTTGGCGCGGCGTGAGGGACCGTCGCGTGAGCGGGCCCTGGAGGGCTACCCGCGCGCCGTCGGCGAGCTGATGGGCGGCTACTACCGGCTCGGCAACGTGTTCGCGAAGCTGATCGGGAAGCCGAAGGTCATGCACGCCGCGACGAAGTACGGGCTGCGGATCAACTCGATCCTTCCGCTGGTCTACAAGGGACTTTCGGGCTGCTACGACGCGAAGGGCGGGGACGGCGTGGACCGCCTCATCGCCGCCTTGGCGCGAGCCACCCCCTCCCCGCGCTGACCCTTTCGTACCTCGCGTGAAGGCCCCCTTCCCTCGGCTCAGCCGAGGGAAGGGGGCCTTCACGCGCAGGTGGCGCCACACGTCTGGACCAGTCACGGGTACGCCGCACAGTGGTATCGGTCACAGGACAAATGTGGTCAAACGGACTCCCGGACTCGATCTTGGGGACGACGTCGCAGGTCATCGATACCGCACGCCGGAAGTAACCGTACTGGCCGTGCGGTCAAGTTAGGGCAGCCTTATAGCACGGGGCCTAGGGACAAGAATGTGAGTCGCGTCCTACACTCGGGCCATGC
The DNA here is from genome assembly GCF_000478275.1 of Amycolatopsis orientalis DSM 40040 = KCTC 9412. GTDB lineage: Bacteria > Actinomycetota > Actinomycetes > Mycobacteriales > Pseudonocardiaceae > Amycolatopsis > Amycolatopsis orientalis. Next base: position 38,887 of record NZ_ASJB01000050.1, on the reverse strand, counting down.
TTTGTGAATCGCTTCACATCCTCGACCGGAGGCTTGTGAACTATTTCACAAGCAAGGGGGCCGTCATGCACGGCCCGTAAGGGTTGCCTAACCCTCGGCGGTGTGACCCAGGTCCCTTAGGGTGCCGACGAGGGAAGCGGTGAACCCCGACTCGAAAACCGCAGCGGCGCGGAAAGGATGGCGAAAACCCCGTGCTGATGTTGCCCGTGCTGGCCCAGGCCGGTACCCCGACGGTCCCCAATCTCGACATGTACCTCCCCCTGGTGCTCCTGTTCGTCCTCGCTCTCGGCTTCGCGGTGCTCTCGGTGCTGCTCGGCCCGCTCGTCGGCCCGAGCCGGGCCAACAAGGCGAAGCTCGCGGCCTACGAATGCGGTATCGAACCGTCGCCGCAGCCGGTCGTCGGCGGCGGCCGGATGCCGGTCGCGTACTACATCACCGCGATGCTGTTCATCCTGTTCGACATCGAGATGGTCTTCCTCTACCCGTTCGCGGTCTCCGCGGACGCGCTGGGCATGTTCGGCCTGGTGGAGATCGTGCTGTTCATCGCGACGGTCGGTTTCGCGTACGCCTACGTATGGCGTCGCGGCGGCCTGGATTGGAACTAGAGAAGCATGGGCCTCGAAGAAAAACTCCCCAACGGCATCCTGCTCGCCAGCCTCGAAGGCCTGGTCAACTGGGCGCGCAAGAACTCGATGTGGCCCGCCACCTTCGGTCTCGCCTGCTGCGCGATCGAGATGATGACCGTCGGCGGTTCCCGCTACGACATCGCCCGGTTCGGCATGGAGCGCTTCAGCGCGACGCCGCGTCAGGCGGATCTGATGATCGTCGCCGGCCGCGTCACGCAGAAGATGGCGCCGGTGCTCCGCCAGATCTACGACCAGATGGCCGAACCCAAGTGGGTGCTGGCGATGGGCGTCTGTGCCTCGTCCGGCGGGATGTTCAACAACTACGCCGTGGTGCAGGGCGTCGACCACATCGTCCCGGTCGACATGTACCTCCCCGGCTGCCCGCCGCGCCCCGAGATGCTGCTCGACGCGATCCTGAAGCTGCACGCCAAGATCCAGGACGAGCCGATCAACGCCCGCCGGGCCGCGATCCGCGCCGCCAGTGGTGAGCGCACCGAGCTGATCGCCTCCTCGATCAAGTACGCGAAGAAGTGAGCGACGTGCCCGAAGAAAACTCCCCCGAAACCCCGGAGACCGGCGGCGAGCAGTCCAGCGCCGAACGGCCCGAAGGCGGCCTCGAACCGCGCGGCACCCGCCCGGCCGAACCGGTCGTCACCGGTAAAGAGCGCCAGGGCATGTTCGGCGTCCACGGCACCGGTGACACCTCCGGCTACGGCGGCGTCCGCCTCCCCGCGTACAGCCCGCCCCCGGCCGAGCGCCCGTACGGCGGCTGGTTCGACGAATTCGCCGACGAGTTCTACGCGGCCTTGGCGGACAACAAGGTTCCGGCGAGCGCGGTCCTGCAGACCACGGTCGACCGCGGCGAGATCACCTTCTACGTCGCCCGCGAGCACCTCGTCGAGATCGCCAAGGTCCTCCGTGACGACACCGGTCTCCGCTTCGAACTGCTCAGCTCGGTCTCCGGCGTGGACTACGGCGTCGACGTCCCGCAGCGGTTGCACTCGGTCTACCACTTCACGTCGATGACCTACCGCCGCCGCATCCGGCTCGAGGTCACCCTCGACATCGAGGACCCGCACGTCCCGTCGCTGGTCGGGGTCTACCCGACCGCCGACTGGCAGGAGCGGGAGGCCTACGACATGTTCGGCATCGTCTACGACGGCCACCCGGCACTGACCCGCATCCTCATGCCGGACGACTGGGACGGTCACCCCCAGCGCAAGGACTACCCGCTCGGCGGGATCCCCGTCGAATACAAGGGCGCGGAGATCCCGCCGCCGGACCAGCGGAGGTCTTACTCGTGAGCACCGAAAACCTCTCCGACGTCACCACCGGCACGGACACTTCGCCCGAAGGCAGCAACAGCGTCCCCGAAGCCGACTCCCGCGAGACCACCGAAGGCCGTGTCTACACCGTCTCCGGCGGTGACTGGGAAGACCTCATCGAGGACTCCCGCCACGACGAGCGCATGGTCATCAACATGGGCCCGCAGCACCCGTCGACGCACGGCGTGCTCCGGCTCGTGCTGGAGATGGAGGGCGAGACCGTCACCCAGCTCCGTTCGGTCATCGGCTACCTGCACACCGGGATCGAGAAGAACTGCGAGTACCGCACGTGGACCCAGGGCGTCACCTTCGTGACGCGCATGGACTACCTCGCGCCGCTCTCCACCGAACTCGCGTACTGCCTCGGCGTCGAAAAGCTGCTCGGCATCCAAGCCCCGCGCCGCGCCGAACTGCTGCGCGTGATGCTGCTGGAGATCAACCGCATCGGTTCGCACCTGGTCTACATCGCCACCGGCGGGATGGAACTCGGTGCCACCACGGCGATGACGCTCGGTTTCCGTGAGCGTGAAGAGGTCCTGCACCTGCTGGAGCACCTCACCGGCCTGCGGATGAACCACGCGTTCATCCGGCCCGGTGGCCTCGCGCAGGACATGCCGGACGACTACCAAGAGGTGGTCAGCGCGTTCGTCAAGACGATGGACGAGCGGCTTCCCTTGTACGACAAGCTCTTCACCGGTCAGCCGATCTGGCGCAACCGGCTCAAGGGCGTCGGCTATCTGCCGGTGGACGCCTGCCTCGCGCTCGGCGTCACCGGTCCGGTGCTGCGCAGCGCCGGCCTCCCGTGGGACCTGCGCAAGACCGAGCCGTACTCCCGCTACGACGAGTTCGAGTTCGACATCCCGACCTCGACCGACGCGGACTGCTGGGCGCGCTACCTGATCCGCGTCGAGGAGATGCACCAGAGCCTGCGGATCATCAAGCAGTGCCTGAAGAAGCTCGAGCCGGGCCCGGTCATGGTCGAGGACAAGAAGGTCGCCTGGCCGGCGCAGCTCTCGATCGGCAGCGACGGCATGGGCAACTCGCTCGAGCACGTCCGCAAGATCATGGGCCAGTCGATGGAATCGCTGATCCACCACTTCAAGCTGGTCACCGAGGGCTTCAAGGTCCCGCCGGGCCAGGTGTACACGACGGTGGAATCGCCGCGTGGCGAACTCGGGGCGCATCTCGTGTCCGACGGCGGCACCAGGCCGCTGCGGGTCCACGTGCGCGAACCGAGTTTCGTGAACCTGCAGTCGATGCCCGCGATGGCCGAAGGCGGCCTGGTGGCGGACGTCATCGCCGCCATCGCCTCGATCGACCCCGTCATGGGGGGAGTGGACCGTTGAGCACCCAGCCCGGAACGACACCGACGCCCGAGCCCGGCACCAGCCTGGCCGAGCAGACCCATATCGCCGCCGGCGGTGACGTCGACGTGATCGCGATCGCGCCGGATCCCGCCGAGGCGGAAGGGATCCTGGAGAACGCGAAGCTCGAAGACATCTTCGACGCCGACACCTACGCCAAGGCGCAGAACCTGATCTCGCGGTACCCGCAGTCGCGGTCGGCGCTGCTGCCGATGCTGCACCTCGTGCAGTCGGTGCAGGGGTACGTGAGCCAGGAGGGCATCGCCTTCTGCGCTTCGCAGCTGGACCTGTCCGACGCGGAGGTCAGCGCGGTCGCGACGTTCTACACCATGTACAAGCGCCGTCCCTGCGGCGAGCATTTGGTCAGTGTGTGTACGAATACGCTCTGCGCGGCCATGGGCGGCGACGCGATCTACAAGAAGCTCCAGACGCATCTCGGCTCCGAAGAGAAGCCGTTGGGGCACAACGAGACCGCGGGCACGCCGAACGAGCCCGGCTCGATCACGCTGGAGCACGCCGAATGTCTCGCGGCCTGTGACCTCGCCCCGGTCATCCAGGTCAACTACGAGTACTTCGACAACCAGACCGAGGACAAGGCCGTCGCGCTGGTCGACGCGTTGCAGGCGGGCAAGAAGCCCGCGCCGACGCGCGGCGCGCCGCTGACGAACTTCAAGGGCGCCGAACTGCAGCTCGCCGGGTTCTTCCCGGAGGACGCGCAGCAGTACCGCACGGACGTCGACGGTCCTTCGCAGGCCGTCGAGACCCTGCGGGGAGCTCAGGTCGCGCAGGACCGCGGCTGGACCGCGCCCGCGATGAAGGACGTCCCACTGCCTGAAGTGGAGAAGAAGTAATGGCCGATCCCATCACTCCGGTCCTCACGAAGCGCTGGCTTTCGCCCAACTCCTGGACGATCCAGTCCTATGAAGCCCTTGAGGGCTACACCGCGATCCGCAAGGCGCTCAAGGCCACTCCCGAGCAGATCGTCCAGCTGGTCAAGGACTCCGGCCTCCGGGGTCGCGGCGGCGCGGGCTTCCCGGCGGGCATCAAGTGGTCCTTCATGCCGCCGAACGAGGACAAGCCGCACTACCTCGTCATCAACGCCGACGAGGGCGAGCCGGGTACCTGCAAGGACATCCCGCTGATGATGGCGGACCCGCACTCGCTGATCGAGGGCTGCATCATCGCCTCGTACGCGATGCGCTCGCACCACTGCTTCATCTACGTCCGCGGAGAGGCGCTGCACTGCATCCGCCGTCTCAACGCGGCCGTGCGCGAGGCGTACGAAGCGGGTTACCTCGGCAAGAACATCCTCGACTCCGGATTCGACCTCGACATCACCGTGCACGCGGGCGCCGGGGCCTACATCTGCGGCGAGGAGACGGCGCTGCTGGACTCGCTGGAGGGCCGCCGCGGCCAGCCGCGGCTCAAGCCGCCGTTTCCGGCCGCCGCGGGTCTCTACGCCGCGCCGACCACGGTGAACAACGTCGAGACCATCGCCAGCGCGCCGTACATCGTCAACGGCGGTTCGGACTGGTTCCGCCAGATGGGCCGCGAGAAGTCGCCCGGTCCGAAGATCTACTCGATCTCCGGCCACGTCGAGAAGCCCGGCCAGTACGAATGCCCGCTCGGCACCACGCTGCGCGAGCTGCTGGACATGGCCGGCGGCATGAAGGACGGCATCCCGCTGAAGTTCTGGACGCCGGGTGGGTCCTCCACGCCGATGTTCACCGCCGAGCACCTCGATGTTCCGCTGGACTTCGAAGGGGCGGCGGAAGCCGGGTCGATGCTGGGGACGACGGCCGTGCAGGTCTTCAACGAGACCGTTTCCGTGCCGTGGGCCGTGATGAAGTGGACGCAGTTCTACGAGCACGAGTCCTGCGGCAAGTGCACGCCGTGCCGTGAGGGCACCTACTGGCTGGCGCAGATCCTGGAGCGCATGGTCGAGGGCAACGGCACCGAGGAGGACATCGACACCCTGCTCGACGTCTGCGACAACATCCTCGGCCGCTCGTTCTGCGCCCTCGGCGACGGCGCCGTTTCGCCGATCCAGAGCGGGATCAAGTACTTCCGCGAGGAATTCCTCGCGCTGTGTGAAAAGAACAAGGCTCCGAAGCAGGAGCAGGAACTGGTGGGGGCGCAGGCATGACGATCGCACCCGACAAGCCCGGGACCGAGGTCGAAGAGACCCCGGTCCCCGAGGGCCACGTCAAGCTGGTCATCGACGGTGAAACGGTCATCGCGCCCAAGGGCGAGCTGCTGATCCGTACCGCCGAACGGCTCGGCACGGTCATCCCGCGCTTCTGCGACCACCCGCTGCTCGACCCGGCGGGCGCCTGCCGCCAGTGCCTGGTCGAGGTCGAAATGGGCGGTCGCCCGATGCCGAAGCCGCAGGCCTCGTGCACCGTGACGGTCGCCGACGGCATGGTCGTGAAGACCCAGCTGACCTCTGCCGTCGCGGACAAGGCCCAGCAGGGTGTGATGGAGCTGCTGCTCATCAACCACCCGCTGGACTGCCCGATCTGCGACAAGGGCGGCGAATGCCCGCTGCAGAACCAGGCGCTCGCGCACGGCCGCGCGGACTCCCGGTTCGTCGACACGAAGCGGACGTTCCCGAAGCCGCTGCCGATCTCCTCGCAGGTGCTGCTGGACCGCGAGCGCTGCGTGCTCTGCCAGCGCTGCACCCGGTTCTCCCGCGAGATCGCCGGCGACCCGTTCATCGAGCTGCTCGAACGCGGCGCCCACCAGCAGATCGGCACGGCGGAGACCGCGGACGTGCTGGACCTGGCTTCCCGGACCACGTCGGGCCAGCCGTTCCAGTCGTACTTCTCCGGCAACGTCATCCAGATCTGCCCGGTCGGCGCGCTGACGTCGGCCGCGTACCGGTTCCGTTCGCGGCCGTTCGACCTGGTGTCCTCGCCGAGCGTGTGCGAGCACTGCTCGTCCGGCTGCGCCGAGCGGACCGACTTCCGCCGCGGCAAGGTCATGCGGAAGCTCGCGGGCGACGACCCCGAGGTCAACGAAGAGTGGATCTGCGACAAGGGCCGTTTCGCGTTCCGCTACGCGACCGCCGACGACCGCATCCGCCGCCCGCTGGTCCGCAACCCGGACACCGACGAACTCGAAGAGGCGTCGTGGACCGACGCGCTGCGGATCGCCGCGGCGGGGCTGGCTGAAAGCAAGAACAAGGGCGGTGTCGGTGTCCTGCCCGGTGGCCGCTTGACCGTCGAGGACGCGTACGCGTACTCGAAATTCGCGCGGATCGCCTTGGGCACCAACGACATCGACTTCCGCGCCCGCCCGCACTCGGCCGAGGAACTGGACTTCCTCGCGACGCACGTGGTCGGGACGACGCCGGAAAGCGGCGTCACCTTCGGCGAGATCGAGCGGGCGCGCACGGTGCTGTGCGTCGCTTTCGAGCCGGAGGACGAAGCGCCGATCGTGTTCCTGCGGCTGCGCAAGGCGGCTCGGAAGAACCGCACGCGCGTCGTCCACTTGGGACAGTGGACCACCTCGTCGGTCCGCAAGACCTTCGGTGAACTGCTGGCCTGCGCGCCGGGCGCCGAAGCCGCCGCGATCGACGGCATCGCGCAGCACGCGCAGGACGTCGACCAGGCGCTTTCGGCCGAAGGAGCGGTGATCCTCGTCGGCGAGCGCGCCGCCGAGGTCCCGGGTCTGTTCTCGGCCCTGCACCGGCTGGTGGAGCGCACCGGCGCCCGGCTCGCGTGGATCCCGCGTCGCGCGGGTGAACGCGGTGCACTGGCGGCGGGCGCGGCGCCGACGCTGCTGCCCGGCGGCCGTCCGGTCACCGACGCCGCGGCTCGCGCCGAGATCGAAAAGGCTTGGGGCGTCACGCTTCCCGCCGAGGCCGGGCTGGACACCACCGGCATCCTCAAGTCGCTGGACCGCGGTGACCTGGTCGGTCTGGTCGTCGGCGGGGTCGATCCGTACGACCTGCCCGACCCGGAACTCGCCCTGAGCGCGCTGCGCAACGCGGCGTTCGTGGTGAGCCTGGAACTGCGGCACAGCGCGGTCACCGAGCACGCGAACGTCGTCCTCCCGATCGCCCCGGCGGTCGAGAAGGCGGGCAGCTACCTGAACTGGGAAGGCCGCCGCCGCGAGTTCGCCGTCACCCTCGAAGGCACCGGCGCGCTGCCGGACTGCCGGGTGCTCGACACCCTCGCCGTCGAGATGGACGCGGACCTGTTCACCCAGACCCCGGCTGCTGCCGCCGCCGATCTGGCGAAGCTCCCTGGCACGACCGAGCCGTCGACCTTCGAGCCGGTGGCAGCCTCCGCCGCCGCGATCGCGAGCGACGGCAAGGTTCTCCTCGCCACCTGGCGCCAGCTGATCGACAACGGTTCGCTGCAGGACGACGAGCCGCACCTCAAGGGCACGCAACGCGAGGTCGTCGCCAAGCTCTCGGCGAAGACCGCCGAAGGCCTGGGCAAGACCGTCAAGGTCTCCACCGAACGCGGTTCCATCACGCTGCCGGTCGAGATCGCGGACCTGCCGGACGGCGTCGTGTGGCTCCCGGGCAACTCCGACGGCTCGGCCGTCCGCGCCTCTCTCGGCGCTGGACACGGTTCGGCCGTCACCCTCACCAGGGTGGAGGCGTGAGTTCGATGTTGCTCTGCCCAGGTGACCGAGCACGACGCCGCGCGCTGGCCGAAGGCCCCGCTATCGCGGCGGCAGGGCGCCCCGACTCGTCAGCTGTGCCGGGATCGCCAGAGTGCGCCCTGGCGACGCGATCGCGGTCGCGCGGCTTTGAAGAATGCCGAGGTGAGAAGTGACTCCGTTGCTCAGCCAGATGCCGGACGCCGCCGAGCGGGCGGCGCTGCTGGCGGACGACCCGTTGTGGCTGATCCTGATCAAGACGGTCGTCATCCTGCTGATCGGCCCGATCCTGACGATCTTCCTGATCGTCTGGGAGCGCAAGGCGGTCGGCCGGATGCAGAACCGTCCCGGCCCCAACCGCGTCGGCCCCGGCGGCTACCTGCAGTCCCTCGCGGACGCGATCAAGCTGCCGTTCAAGGAACAGATCATCCCGGACACCGCCGACCGCAAGGTGTACTTCCTCGCGCCGGTGATCTCCGCGGTGCCGGCGCTGATCGCGCTGGCCGCGATCCCGTTCGGGCCGGTCGTCTCGATCTTCGGCGAGCGGACCGTGCTCCAGCTGGTCGACCTGCCGGTCGGCGTGCTGGTGATCCTGGCCTGCTCCTCGATCGGCGTCTACGGCCTGGTGCTGGCGGGCTGGTCGTCCGGCTCGCCGTATCCGCTGCTCGGTGGCCTGCGAAGCGCGGCTCAGGTGATCTCCTACGAGATCGCCATGGGTCTGTCCATTGTGGGCGTCATCCTCTACTCGGGGTCGATGTCGACGTCGGCGATCGTCGACTCGCAGCAGACCGGCTGGTACTTCTACCTGCTGCTGCCGAGTTTCGTGATCTACCTGATCTCCATGGTCGGTGAGACCAACCGCGCGCCGTTCGACCTCCCCGAGGCCGAATCCGAGCTGGTCGGCGGTTTCCACACCGAGTACAGCTCGATGAAGTTCGCGATGTTCTTCCTCGCCGAGTACGTCAACATGGTGATCGTCTCGGCGTTCGCGACCACGTTGTTCCTCGGTGGCTGGAAGTTCCCGTTCGTCGGCGCCGACCACGCCCTCAACCAGGGCTGGCTCCCGCTGATCTGGTTCGCCGCGAAGCTGTTCATCCTGCTGTTCGGCTTCATCTGGCTGCGCGGCACACTGCCGCGGCTGCGGTACGACCAGTTCATGCGGCTGGGCTGGAAGGTCCTGGTGCCGGTCAACCTGGTCTGGATCGTCGTGATCGTCACGGTCCGCGCGATCAAGAACTCGGGCGGGCTGTCCACCCCGCAGATCCTCATCGGCGGCGGCGCGCTCATCCTCGTCGTCGTCATCCTGAGCCTGCTGCTGCCGGACAAGAAGGTCCCGGACGACGACTACGTCCCGGTGACCGGCGGCGGGTTCCCGGTACCGCCACTTGATTTGGTGGTCCCGGATAAAAGCCCGCGTCAGAAGGCCCTCGCGAAGGCCGAAGCCCGGGCTGCCAAACGCAAGCCCGCGGCGGTTTCCAGTGGAAGGGAGGCCGGCGATGGGGATGTTTGATCCCATCAAGGGTTTCGGTGTCACCTTCGGGATGATGTTCAAGAAGGTCGCCACCGAGGAGTACCCGGAGGCGGGCGCCCCCGCGGCTCCGCGCTACCACGGCAGGCACCAGCTCAACCGGCATCCGGACGGGCTGGAGAAATGCGTCGGCTGCGAGCTGTGCGCGTGGGCCTGCCCGGCGGACGCGATCTTCGTCGAAGGCGGCGACAACACCGAAGAGGCGCGTTACTCGCCCGGTGAGCGGTACGGCGCCGACTACCAGATCAACTACCTGCGCTGCATCGGCTGCGGGTTGTGCGTCGAGGCCTGTCCGACCCGGTCCCTGACGATGATCAACTTCTACGAGCTGGCCGACGACGACCGGCAGCGGTTGATCTACACCAAGGAAGACCTCCTCGCGCCGCTGCTGCCCGGGATGGAGCAGCCGCCGCACCCGATGCGGCTGGGCGACAACGAGCAGGACTACTACGTCAACGGTCCCGAACTCGCGCGCAAGCAGCCCACCGGGGCCACCGAAGCGGAGGCCGTCAAGTGATCACGGCTTTCCTCGCGCAGACGGACGTCTCGGCCGGGATCACCACGGGCGAGACCATCGCCTTCTGGGTGCTCGGCCCGCTCGCGCTGCTCGGCGGCCTCGGCATGATCTTCTCCCGCAACGCCGTGCACTCGGCGCTGTGGCTGGTGCTGACCATGCTGTGCCTCGGCGCGCTGTACATGATCCAGCAGGCGCCGTTCCTCGGCTTCACGCAGATCATCGTCTACACCGGCGCGATCATGATGCTGTTCCTGTTCGTGCTGATGCTGGTCGGCCGGGAGAGTTCGGACTCGGTCGTCGAAGTACTGCGGGGACAGCGGGTCATGGCGACGCTGCTCGGCATCGGCGTCGGCGGGCTGCTCGCGGCGGGACTGGCCCGCGCGCTGGCCAACGTCACCCCGGCGATGCCGCTCGACCCGGCGAACCTCGACGGCGGCGGCCCCGGCGGGCTGGGACGGCTCATCTTCACCAAGTACCTGTTCCCGTTCGAGCTGACTTCGGCGCTGCTGATCACCGCCGCGCTCGGCGCGATGGTGCTCGCGTTCACCGACCGCCATGCCAAGGGCGGCAAGAAGAACCAGAAGGAACTCGTCGTCGACCGGTTCACCGGCAAGCACGACCGGCCTTCGCCGCTGCCCGGCCCCGGCGTCTTCGCGACCGCCAACTCGGTCGCCACCCCGGCGCTGCTGCCGGACGGTTCGATCGCCCCGGAGTCGCTCTCGGAGATCATCGAGTCGACGTCGGCTTCGCGGCTGGAAGATGAGCGCAAGCAGGTCGCGGGTACCGGTGAAGGCCCCGACGCCCACGCTCTCGTCGGCAAGTCTGAAGGGGAGAAGGAATGACCCCGACGTACTACCTGCTCCTGTCCGCGCTGCTGTTCGCCATCGGCGCGGTCGGGGTGCTGGTACGCCGCAACGCGATCGTCGTGTTCATGTGCATCGAGCTGATGCTGAACGCGGCGAACCTGTCCCTGGTCACGTTCGCCCGGATCAACGGGTCGCTCGACGGTCAGGTGATGGCGTTCTTCGTGATGGTCGTCGCCGCCGCGGAGGTCGTGGTGGGGCTGGCGATCATCATGGCGATCTTCCGCACCCGGCGCTCGGCTTCGGTCGACGACACCAACCTGCTGAAGTACTAGGAGCACCGAGTTGACCGCATCATCGTGGCTGCTGGTGGCTTTCCCCGCCCTCGGCGCCCTTATTCTTCTGCTGGCCGGTAAGCGAGCCAGGGGCTGGGGACACCTCCTCGGCAGTGCGACCGTCTCACTGTCCTTTGTGTACGGCCTGATCCTCTTCTTCACGGCCGACACGAAGAACGTCGCGGACGTCAAACTGTTCTCGTGGATCCCGGTTTCGGCGCTGCAGGTCGACTTCGGGCTTCGGATCGACGCGCTTTCGCTGACGTTCGTGCTGCTGATCACCGGCGTCGGCATGCTGATCCACTTCTACTCGATCGGCTACATGGCCGAGGACCGCGACCGGTCGAGGTTCTTCGCGTACCTCAACCTGTTCGTCGCCTCGATGCTGATCCTGGTGCTGGGCAACAGCTTCGTGACGCTGTACCTCGGCTGGGAGGGGGTCGGCCTCGCGTCGTACCTGCTCATCGGCTGGTACCAGGACCGCCCGTCCGCGGCCACCGCGGCGAAGAAGGCGTTCCTGATGAACCGCGTCGGTGACGTCGGGCTCGCGCTGGCGATCTTCCTGATGTTCAAGTACGTCGGCAGCACCGGCTACGCCGAGGTCTTCGGCGCGATCGACAAGATCCCCACCGGCGCCATCACCGCCATCGCGATCCTGCTGCTGCTGGGCGCCTGCGGTAAGTCCGGTCAGTTCCCGTTGCAGGCATGGCTTCCCGACGCGATGGAGGGCCCGACCCCGGTCTCGGCCCTGATCCACGCGGCGACGATGGTCACCGCCGGCGTCTACCTGGTCGCCCGCGCGCACGAGATCTTCAACGCCACCGCGGACGGCAGGCTGATCGTCACCCTCGTCGGTACGGTCACGCTCTTGATCGGGTGCATCATCGGTTGCGCCTACGACGACATCAAGAAGGTCCTGGCGTACTCCACGGTCAGCCAGATCGGCTACATGATGCTCGCCGTCGGCCTCGGGCCGATCGCCTACGCGCTCGGCATCATGCACCTGGTGGCCCACGGTTTCTTCAAGGCAGGGCTGTTCCTCGGGGCCGGTTCGGTCATGCACGCCATGAACGACGAGGTCGACATGCGGAAGTACGGCGGGCTGCGCAAGCACCTGCCGGTCACCTTCTGGACCTTCGCGCTCGGCTACCTGGCGCTGATCGGCATCCCGCCGCTGTCCGGCTTCTTCACCAAGGACGCGATCATCGAAGCGGCGCTGAGCCAGGGCGGCTGGCGTGGCTGGGTGATGGGCGGCGCGGCACTGCTCGGCGCCGGGCTCACCGCGTTCTACATGACCCGCCTGATGGTGATGACCTTCTTCGGCAAGGAACGCTGGAAGGAGATCAAGAGCAGCGACGGCCGCGACTTCCACCCGCACGAATCGCCCGCGGTGATGAAGTGGCCGATGATCATCCTGGCGGTCGGTTCGATCGGCGCCGGCGCGTTCTTCGCCCTCGGCGACCGGTTCGCCGAATGGCTCTCCCCGGTGGTCGGCCCGCTCGAAGAGGGTGGCCACAGCGTCATCCCGCACGCGCTGGTCCCGATCCTCACCGTGGCGCTCTCCGTTCTCGGTGCGGTGGCCGCGTGGCTCTTCGTCGGTCGTAAGGACGTTCCGGTGGAACGGCCCGAGCGGGTCTCGGCCGTGGTCAAGGCCGCGCGCAACGACCTCTACGGCAACACCCTGAACGAGACGCTGGTCGCCCGTCCGGGCACCTGGCTCGCCCGCGCGCTGGTCTACGTGGACAACCGCGGCGTCGACGGCGCGGTCAACGGCCTCGCCGCCGCGCTCGGCGGCGGGTCCGGGCGCCTGCGCCGCCTGCAGACCGGCTTCGTCCGCTCGTACGCACTGTCCATGCTGGGCGGCACATTCCTGCTTCTGGCGGCACTTCTGCTGGTGAGGTTCGCATGACCTGGGTACTCGCAACCATCCTGCTGCCGCTGGTCGGCGCCGCGGTCGTCGCGGGGATGAAGAAGAACGACAGGCTCGCGACGCTCACCGCGCTCGTGGTGTCGCTCCTGACGTTCCTGCTGGTGATCCCGATGTGGGCGAGCTACTCGCCGACCGGGGACCGGATCCAGCAGAAGTCCTCGATGGACTGGATCCCGAACTTCGGCATCCACATCTCGTTCGGCATCGACGGCATCGCGCTGGTGATGATCGCGGTCATCGGGCTGCTGGTGCCGATCGTGGTCGGCGCGCTGGGCCTGACCGACAAGCTCCCGGCCGGGCGCTCGGCGGGCGGGTTCCTGTCGCTGATCCTGGTGCAGGAGGCGCTGACCATCGCGGTGTTCGCCGCGACCGACGTCTTCCTGTTCTACGTGCTGTTCGAGATCATGCTGATCCCGATGTACTTCCTGATCGGCGGCTACGGCGGCGCGAACCGGCAGTACGCGGCGGTCAAGTTCTTCCTGTACTCGTTCCTCGGCGGCCTGATCATGCTGGCCTCGGCGATCGGGGCGTACTCGCTGGCGTCGGACAAGCTCGGCAAGGGCACCTTCGACTGGGAAACGCTCGTCACCGTCGTCCGCGACGCCCCGACGGGCACCCAGATCTGGCTGTTCCTCGGGTTCTTCCTCGCGTTCGCGATCAAGGCCCCTTTGGTGCCGTTCCACACCTGGCTGCCGGACGCCGCGGGCCAGGCGCCCATCGGCGTCGCGGTGCTGCTGGTCGGTGTGCTGGACAAGGTCGGCACGTTCGGGTTCCTGCGCTACTGCCTCCCGATGTTCCCGGAGGCCAGCAAGGAACTCGCGCCGTGGGTGCTGGTGCTCGCCGTCGCGGGTGTCCTTTACGGCTCCATCCTCGCCGCGGGGCAGCGCGACATGAAGCGGTTCATCGCCTACGTGTCGATCGCCCACTTCGGCTTCATCGCGCTGGGCATCTTCACCTTCAACGAGCAGGCGATGGTCGGCTCGGTGTCGTACATGCTCAACCACAGCCTCGCCACCGGCATGCTGATCGTGGTGGTCGGCCTCATCGTGATGCGCGGCGGATCCACCCGGATCTCCGACTACGGCGGCATGGCGAAGGTGACCCCGCTGCTCGGCGGGATGCTGCTCATCGCCGGTCTGTCCACCTTGTCCCTGCCCGGCACGAACTCGTTCATCAGCGAGTTCCTGGTGCTGCTGGGGTCCTTTGTGGACTACCCGGTGTACACGATCATCGCGACGGTCGGCATGGTGCTGGCCGCGGCGTACGTGCTTTGGCTCTACCAGCGCGTCATGCAGGGCCCCGTCCGCGGTGACGCCCTGATCGGCGCCGGCGGCGGACCGGGCACGGCGATGGCTCCGGAACTCGGGGCGACCAAGGCCATCAAGGACCTCGGCGGCAGGGAGATCGCGATCCTGGCGCCGATGGTCGTGCTGATCATCGCGCTCGGGTTCTATCCCAAGCCGGTGCTCGACACGATCACCCCGTCGGTGCAGGCGACGATGTCGTCCGTACAGGGAGGCAAGTAACAGTGCTCTTCTTGACTCAGGCGCCACCGGTGCAGGTGCCGTCGATCGATTACTTCGCCGTCACACCGGTGTTGATCATCTTCGCGGCGGCATGCGTCAGCGTGCTGTTCGAAGCCTTCCTGCCCAAGCACATGCGGTGGCCGTCGCAGGTCTTCCTGTCCCTGCTGGGGATCGGGGCCGCGGGCGTCTTCCTCGCCTGGTACGTCAGTTCGTCCGCGCCGAAGGGCGGCGTGACCACCTTCAGCGGTGCGATCGCCGTTGACCGGCCCTCGCTGTTCCTGTGGGGCACACTGCTGGCGCTGGCACTGGGCGCGCTGCTGCTGATCGCGGACCGCTCGGTCGAACCCGGCGGCGCGTTCGTCGCACAGGCCGGTATCCGCCCCGGCACGGTCCAGGACCGCGCGCAGGTCGGCACCACCGGTATGCAGACCGAGGTCTTCCCGCTGACGCTGTTCGCGCTCGGCGGCATGATGTCGTTCGTCGCGGCCAACGACCTGCTGACCATGTTCATCGCGCTCGAAGTACTGAGCCTGCCGCTGTACCTGATGTGCGGGCTCGCGCGGCGCCGCCGCCTGCTCTCGCAGGAATCCGCGGTCAAGTACTTCCTGCTCGGCGCGTTCTCGTCGGCGTTCTTCCTCTACGGTCTCGCGCTGCTCTACGGCTACGCGAACTCCGTGAAGCTGTCGGACATCGCCAACGCGGCCGCCGGTTCGGACCGGTCGGACACGCTGCTGTTCGCCGGGCTCGGGCTGCTCGCGGTCGGCCTGCTGTTCAAGGGGTCGGTCGGCCCGTTCCACACCTGGACCCCGGACGTCTACCAGGGCGCGCCGACCCCGGTCACCGCGTTCATGGGCGCCTGCACCAAGGTCGCCGCGTTCGGCGGGATCCTGCGGGTGTTCTCGGTGGCGTTCGAGTCGACCAGCTGGGAATGGCGCGGCGTGCTCTGGGGCGTCGCGATCATCTCGATGCTGATCGGCGCGGTGCTGGGCCTGACCCAGACCGACGTGAAGCGCATGATCGCCTACTCGTCCATCGCGCACGCCGGGTTCCTGCTCGTGGGTGCGATCGCGATGACCGAGGAAGGCCTGTCGAGCACGCTGTTCTACCTGCTGGCCTACGGTTTCACCACGCTCGCCGCGTTCGGTGTCGTCTCGCTGGTGCGGGATTCGAACGGCGAGGCGACGCACCTGTCCGCGTGGGCTGGCCTTGCGAAACGGTCGCCGGTGCTGGCGGGGGTGTTCACCTTCCTGCTGCTCGCGCTGGCGGGTATCCCGCTGACCAGTGGGTTCGTCGGCAAGTTCGTGGTGTTCTCGGCCGCCCTGTCCGACGGGATGGCGCCGCTGGTCGTCGTCGCCCTGGTCTTCAGCGCCGTCGCCGCGTTCTTCTACCTGCGGGTGATCGTGCTGATGTACTTCTCCGAGCCGGCGCCCGACGGTCCGACCGTCACCGTGCCCGGCGCGTTCACCACGACGGCGATCACGCTCGGCGTCATCGTCACGCTGGTGCTCGGCCTGATCCCGGCGTTCGCCCTCGACTGGGCGGGCTCCGGCGGTTTCGCCCTGAAGTAGTCGTTCGCGCGTGAAGGCCTCCTTCCCTCGGCTCAGCCGTGGGAAGGGGGCCTTCACGCGTATCGGGCACTGAATTGCCGGGCCGCACCTGGCAGGTTGCTCGCCATGCCGAAGCCGAAGCCCAGCCCCCGAGCACGGGCACTCGCCGAGGGACTTCGACTCGCGCGGAAGAGCAGCAGACTCGCCATGACCGAGGTGGCCGACAAACTGGCCTGGTCCCAGTCGACGATCAGCCGGATCGAAACCGGCTTACGCCCGGCATCGGCCGAAGAGGTATCGGCACTGCTCGCCGTCTACCAGGTCACCGGAGCGCGGCGCGACGCGCTGATCGGGCTGGCTCGTGACGCCGATCGGCCGAGCTGGCTGGAAACCGGCGACGCCGGTCTGGCGTGTCAGCGGAAAACCCTTGCCCTGTATGAACTCGACGCCACCAGAATCGTCGCGTCCTGCGTCGCGTCGCTGCCGGTGCTGCTGCAGACTCCTTCGTACGCCAGGGCATCGTTGGTCGCGGCGGACGTTCCAGCAGGGGAAATCGAAGCGCGGCTCGAATCGCGCCGCGAGCGACAGAAGGTGCTGGACCGAAAGAATCCGCCGAAATTCGTCGCCTACCTCGATGAAGGGGCTCTGCATCGTCAGGTCGGCGGCTCGCACGTGATGGCGAACCAGCTCCGGCATCTCGTCGCGCTGGCGCGGCGCCCGGCCGTCGACCTGCGGGTCGTTCCCTTCACCGCCGGTGGCCATCCCAGCACCCACGTCCTGCTGGAGTTCGGCGACGACCGGCCGGTGGTGTATCTGGACCAGCGGCGCTGCGGGGTGTTCCTGCATCGGCCAGGGGACGTCGATCCCTACCTCCAGTCCACTGTGGACGCCAAAGCGCTGGACCCGGCACGGTCCGTGCGCCTGATCGAAAGCCTGATACCGCCGGTTCCGTAGCGGCTTGTGAGTGGTAATGAGGGTTAGAACCGTCATTACCACTCACGAGCGTCAGTGGTCGAGGCTGGCCCGCAACGCGGCGACCTTCTGGGCCAGCAGCGTGGGTTCGCCGGGCAGGACGGTGATGTACCGGTTCGTGGCCGAGCCGGTCACGTGCATGGCCACCCGTCCGGCGTCGATGTCCAGATACGTCAGGCCGTCGGTGGCTTCGACACGTTTGCCGCCATCGGGATGCTTCGCCGCGGCGAAGAACCCGACGCCGAAGTACGGCTGCTCGAAGACCTCGTCCAGCCGTCGCGCGTCACGGCTTCGTGCCTCGGCCTCGTCGTCGTAGAGGCCGCTTCCGGCACCGGGCTTGAAGTCGTCCTGTGGCAACGAAAACGGCGCGAAGTGGGCGGGCGGATACTCGGGCAGGTTCATCACGAGCGCGGCCGCGCGGTCGTCGGTCCGCACACCCTTCAGCCATACCCGGTGGTCCTCGCAGATCGCGGTGACCGCCGCCCGTCCGCGCACGGCGACGAGCACGCTGTACTGCTCCGCCTCGGTCCGGACGGTCGCGTAGTACTCGGTGTGCGGCCGGTCGAGGATGTGCAGGACGTCCTCGAAATCGCTGGTCAGCCTTTTGCCCTCGGTGAAGCCAAGCCCGCCGAGTTCTTCGAACGCCGCCCTGTCTTCGCCGTTCCGCGACGACGGCGGCACGTACCGCAGGCCGCCCGCGAAGATCAGATGCGGATCCCCGCAGCGGGCGTGACGGAACGCGGTCAACAAGGTGTCGAGCGTGATCTCGACCGGGCGCGAGAGCACCACGTTTCTCCCTCCCCTGGGACTGTGGTGCTACTGCTGCGCCTTCTTTTCGCCGATCACCGGCGGCATCGGCTTCTCGATGTAGCCGCCGAAGGTCTCGTCCGGGTCCGGGTTCTGAAGGTACGCAGGAGCCTTCTTCTCCTTGTCCTCCTCGCCCTTGCCGCGGGCCGCGCCCGGCGCCATCGGCATCCCGTTCGCCCCGCCGCGACCGGCGGCGCCGGCGGATCCCGCCGTGCCACGGCCGCCCATGGGCTGACCCGGCGCTCCGGTGCCGCTACGACCACCCGGACCGGGCTGCCCTGTGCCGCCCGGTCCGCCGGGGACTCCACTCCGGTACCCGCCGGGCGATCCGGGGCCACCTGCCGTTCGTCCACCGGGCGACCCCGGCGTGCCACCGGTTCCCGGCCCGAACGGCGTGTACCCGGGCGGGAGGGTGCCTGGCTGGTTGAAGGTGTTGATCGGCTTGCCGGTCGGCCCGAAGTCGGCGTTCGCCGCGGGCGGCACGACCGGGTTGACCTGAGGCGGCGTGTACGAGTTCGCGCGGGTTCCGTCGTCGGGCTGCGGAAGGTGTGTGCCCGGCTGGACCGGCTGCGGGCCGCTCTGCCCGGGCCGGGGGCCACCCTGTTCGGGTTGCGGGCCGCCCACGTTCGGGCCGCCGGTGCCCGGCCCACCCGGCACCGGCTCGCCGGTGCCCGGCCCGCGGTAGGGCTCGCCGATCCCGCGGTCCCGCCCGTCGGAACCGTCGCCGAACCCCTTGGCCGCCGGTTTCCCGGAGCTGCCGTCGTCCAGAGTGACGGTGCCGCCGGGGTCGGTCAGCTGCGCGTACTGGGCGGGCAGTTCGTCGCCGTTGGAGGTGCTGGCGGAGTGATAGACGGAGAAGGTGTCGATGTTGTGCTGGCTGTCGGCCTGGTAGCTCTTGACCTTGTCCCAGTAGCCGCCGTTGCCTTCGAGGATCCCCACGACATCCTCGGCCGTGGGCGCGGGTTGTTGCGGGGGCACGGGCTTGACGGAGTTCTTCGCGGTACCGAACGCGTCCATCTGCGAAGTGATGGCCGCCTGAGCGACGGCCAGATGCATCGCGTCGTCGAGCGCTGCCTCTACGACGGGCTTCGTCGCGTCGGCGGCCGCCCTGCTGGACTCACCTTGCCAGCCGGCCATGGTCTTCTGGGTGAGCGCGGTGAGCCTCTGCGCACGCTCGTGGTGTCGTTTGGTCAGGTTGTAGGCACGTACCTGTGCTTCGGAGAGCGAGCCGGTGCCTTCGCCGCCGGTGACCTGCTCGTAGATCTGGGCGGCTGTGAGCGGTCCTGCCGTCATCAGTTGCCCCCTCGGATGGTGGCCAGTACCCGGATCGCGCCTTCACGAGCAGCGTTGCAGGGGTCCTTTTTGCCAACGTTCGCTGCAGACTGTGTTGCGGCTATGCCGACGGTTTCGGTATCGCTGATGCCCAGCGACACCGAGCAAGCGCCTTCGGCGCGGCGGTCAATGACGCCGTAGGCAGTCACTGGATACCCGTCAATCGGCGCGAGCGGCTCAACGAGCTTGTAAGCATTCCCCTTGGCCGCATAGACGCTAGCGGTACCACCATCTGGAGAGTTGCCGAAGATCACGTTGATGCGGGGCTCGGCAGTGGAGGGGATGGACCACCTGCATGCCGGACCCGCTTCGCCGTCTGGACGAGGCACAGTTTCGGTGTCGGAAGACCCGAGGAGTTCTTCGACCTGCGCTTTGGTGAGCGCTTTGCAGGGGTCTTGTTTAAACCGTGTCACGTCGATCGGGTGATTGACCTTGGGGACACCAGGCGGCAGGCTGGGCGAGGTCGAGGAGCTCGGGCTTGATCCGCCGTTGGTGGGCGTGGGCGTGCCGTTGGTGGGAGTGGAACAGGCAGCGAGGGCGAAGGCTGCCGCGCTGAGAATTAGGGTGGTGCGTCGCATCAGAAGATGCCCTTCGGCTGCTGGTTGATGACTGAGGTGGTGTGATCTTCCGCAGTGGCGTACTTGCCGAGAGCTGCCACATATTTATCAGCCATGCTCTTGCAGTAGGCGACGCGCTGGCCAAGGGCCTCCACGAGCGCTTGCCCGGACAGGCGGGTGATCGTCGCGTTGTCTCCGCTCGCATACTCCCGCCCTGGAGGCTTGACCTTTGCGATGTACTCGGCCTGGTCGAGGTCGTCTGTGTACTCCTGGGCCAGCTCGCGCCACTCTTTCACCAGTTCGTGAAGGGTCGCCTCGTCGTACTTGAACCCCGCGCCCTCCGCGACCGGCGTCCCGTAAGAACCACCGGTTGGTGGGGCTTTGCAGATCGAGCCCGGGTTGAAGCCGGGTTGGTAGACGGGCGTTCCCTCAGGCATGGCCATGCACCCCTGCCGCGCCGAACCGATCCCCGCTGACCGGGCGAACCCGCCCCGAAGTCACCGTCGTCATATGCCCCTCCCGTGGCTACAAGGCGCTCCACCCCGATGCACCCTGCGTAATCCGACGCCGGGAAGATTACCAGGGTTCCCCAGTGGGCGAGCACGTCTGCATAAAGTTCCGTTCCCCACTGAATAGCGCTCGCGTTCCTGGTGACTATCAGTGAAAACCATTCGGGTGGTTGCGCGTCGATGGAAGGTCTTTCTGCTGGTGGATGCCACTACGAGTTCGCATACTCCGCGTAATGAAGTTTCGAAGAGTGATTCTTGTTGCACTGCTCGCCGGGCTATTGGCGGCTTGTACGGATTCCGTGGTCACCACCCCGCCGCCACCGCAGTTTCCGAAATGGCAGCCGAAACAACCTCGACCCGCCGATCGTGACGAACGAGCCGTGGACGCCGCGCTGGCCGCACTCGATTTCTGCGAGCTGATCGATATGGCCGCCTACGACCGCAGGAAGGCAGGCAATACCCGGCCCGTCGAGCGGAAGGCGGAGGTGAAGGACGGCAGGAAACAGTGCACGTTGCTCCGTGGGGGCTACGACATCGTCTACGTCCGCGACGTGGACCCCGGTCACACGGCACTCCGGAACGACGGGGCCGTGGTCGACCTGGGCGGCGTGAAGGCCTACCAGATCGAGTCCCATCGTGAGGGCGGGATCAGTGGATGCGCGATCACGGTTCCGGTCAGCTTCCTGCGAGCCGTCAGATTCGAGATCGGCAGCGCCAGTCGCGGCAAGGACTGCGGACTCCTCCGCGACTTCGCCACCGCCGGTGCCGCCAAGCTCCCTCGCGATCTCGTCTACCCGCCCGACGGCCAGGACAGCGCCCGCGTCGGGGCCTGCGCGAACTGGGTTTCGAACAGCAAGGGCGAGAACTGCGATCCGGCCGTCGACGCGCCGGTGCCCACGGGCGCCGAGCGGATCCTCGCCGCGGGGGCGGCCGATCCGAACGTCGAATGCGCGGTGTTCCGCGACGCGGTCAAGAAGGTCTACGGGCCGGAGTTCGAGCCGATCGCGACGCCGGGTTCCTGCTACTTCGTCGAACCGCGGCATCGGCTCCAGATCGAGGCCGGGGCCACCGCGAACGGCGGTGCGCCGGGGGAGTGGCTCGCGGATCCGCACCGCACTTTCAAGGACCACCGTCAGGTCTCGTTCAGCGGAAATCCGGGAGTCACCCTTCGCGACAAGGACGAGAGCGAACTGCTCATCTATGTCTCGCCTTTCGGCGATCTCGACTCGCGTGGGCATGTCCGGCTGCTGCTCGTGACCGAGCGGGAGCGAGGGGTCGACGAGTGGCCGCGGTCGCGCGCGATCCCGATGGTGGACGTCGCCAAGGCACACGCGGTGATGGAACTGGTGATGGTCACCCACTTTCGGGTGACCAGGTGAGGTCCGCGCCGTCGTAAGCTGCCTCCATGTACATCGAGCGGGTCCGGCTGGAGAACATCCGCGGCTTCAGTGGTGCCCGCACCGTCGACCTTCGGCTGCCGGGCCCTGGCTGGGTGGTGCTCGCCGGGCGCAACGGCTCCGGCAAGACGTCGCTGCTGCGGGCCATCGCGGTCGCGGCGGCGCCGGACGTGGCCTGGGGGCTGCTGTCGGACGCCGGGAGCTGGATCTCGACGGGGGCGACGAACGGGTCCATCGAGCTGTCGGTGATGCGCGAGGAAGGGCCCGCGCCGGTCGAGGTCCGGTGGCTCGATTCCGGGCTGCTGCCGATCTCCGGTCTCCCGCCGGGACAGCCGTTCTGCGCGGCGTACGGGCCGTTCCGGCGGCTCGCGGGCGGTAGCGGCGAGGCCGAGTCGTGGATGCGCGGCGCCGGGTCGCTGGCGCGGATGGCGAGCCTGTTCCACGAAGACGCCTCGCTCGCCGAGGGCGTCACCTGGCTGATCAACCAGCATCTCCGTGCCCTGGAAGGAAAAGCGGGCGCCCGCGAACTCAAGGACGCGGCGCTCGAGATCCTTGGGGACGG
Organism: Amycolatopsis orientalis DSM 40040 = KCTC 9412; assembly: GCF_000478275.1. Lineage (GTDB taxonomy): Bacteria > Actinomycetota > Actinomycetes > Mycobacteriales > Pseudonocardiaceae > Amycolatopsis > Amycolatopsis orientalis. The sequence goes on along the minus strand of NZ_ASJB01000050.1, from coordinate 16,636 downwards.
CCTCCTGCCCGGTGGCTACCGGATCCGGGACGTCGATTCGGACGGGCTCTGGGTCGAATACCGGGGCGACAGGTTCCCCTTGCGCGAGATGAGCGACGGCTACCGCACGGTGACCGCGCTCGTCGTCGATCTGCTCAAGCAACTCGACAGCGCGGGCCTCGACCACGAGAGTCCCGGAGTCGTGATCATCGACGAGGTGGACGCGCATCTCCACGTGTCGTGGCAGAAACGCATGGGCTCGTGGTTCAAGGCGCATTTCCCGCGGATCCAGTTCATCGTCACCACGCACAGTCCCTATGTGTGCCAGGCCGCCGATCCCGGCGGGCTCATCCGGCTTTCCGGGCCGGACGAAGAAGTCCCGCCACGCGTGGTCTCCGAGGAGCTGTACGAACGAGTCGTGTTCGGCACGGGCGACGACGCCGTGCTTTCCGATCTCTTCGGCCTCGACACGCCTTATTCGCCGCAGGCGGTAGAACTGCGGGAGCATCTCGCCGAGCTGGAGTTCCAGGTGGCGTCCGGGCGGGCGGACGCGAACGGCGTCCGGGAATGGGAACGTCTGCGGGGCATGCTGAGCAGCTCGCCGCCGAGCCGGGTGGACGAGGTGGCCAGGCGGTTCGAGGCCGACGATCGGTGATCGGGATCCGCCGGATCGCGCTGCCGGGGCGGGTGGTCGCCGATCTCGAAGACCTGACCGCGCGGATCCCGCCCGGTGACAGCAAGGAAGCGCGACGGCTGTGGCGGGTTTCCCGTGCCGTGCGGCGGTCTTTGCGGGCAGGGCTGGACGTGATGGCCGCCGGCCGTGGTTATTGCATGTACTGCGGCGACGGGCTGGGGTCCACTGTGGACCATTTCGAGCCGATCGCGCGGAACCCGGCGCGCGCCTTCGATTGGCTCAACCACCTGCTCGCCTGTGAATACTGCAACAGCCACCACAAACGCGACCTGTTCCCGGTGGACGACGACGGCCACAGCCTGCTGATCGATCCCACCGCCGAAGATCCGCTGGAACACCTGTTCCTCGTGCTGTCGATCGGGACTTACCGCGCGCTCACCGAAAAAGGTGAACAGACGATCAAGGTGTGCGGGCTGAACCGCGCGCAATTGGCGCGGGGCAGGGAAACGGCGGTCAACCAGGTGAGCGCGCTCGTCGTGGGCTGGTGGACGGCCCGCGCGCTCGGGGACGACGTGAAGCGGCGTGCGATGGCCTGGACCCTGCTCGACCAGCCGCACGCCGACGTGCTCCACGCGATGCTCCGGCAGGCGAAGATGCCGGGGGCGCGTGCCGTCTTCCGCTCGGACGACGAACTCATCGACCTGCTTCGCGCCCCCGAACTCGCCGAGGATCTTCAGCTCTCCGGCGGCGCGGTGTAGGCGGCCAGGGTGGCGTCGGCCCGGGTGCGGGCGCTGTCCGCGTCGGTCCCGCCCGCGACATCCGCCTCGTACCAGGCCTCGCTGCTCAGGGTCATGAACAGCTTGCCCTCTTCGCTGACCATCCAGGCCATGGCCGCCTCGGGATCGTTGGCCTCGCCGGATTCCAGGTGCAGCGCGAGCCCGTTCAGCATCATGTCCCAGCCGATACCGACCGCGCCCGGCCCAAACCGGTTCCAGTGCTCGTTGGGTACCGCGGTGTGGTCGAGTTCGAACCGCGTGCGCCCGTCGGGTTCGGGGCTCAGCCGGACCTCGATCCAGCTGACATCGCCGCCGTACTCCCAGGTCGCGGCGAAACTCTTCGGCGGATCGCAGCGTTCGACGACCCCGCCGGCGTTGCCTTCCAGCTGGTACTTGCCGCCGACCCGCAGCTCGCCGGTGACCGGCAGGAACCAGCGTGGGATGCGTTCGGGGTTGGTGCAGGCGTCCCAGAGGTCGTCCAGATCGGTGGCGTAGACCTGGCTCACGGTGACCGTCGACGCCTCGCCCGCTTCGACCACACGGTTGCCCACCTTGCGCTGGACGGAGTTGATCTGGCTGGTCACGTCGACCACGGGAGTCCTCCTCGGCTCGGGTGCCGCCAAGATATCAGCGTAGACTTATATAAGCCACTACAGAAAAGGGCGCCCGGGATAAACCCGGACGCCCCTCTCCCGGCATGTGGTCAGGGTGTGGGGGAGCAGGCCGCGCGACCGACGATCACTTCGCCGGTGATGTTCGAGGCCGGGGCGAACTTGATCCGCAGCATGGTCAGCCCGATGCTGCCGTCGCCCGGCAAGGCCTGCTCGTTGAAGATCGCCTCGGCGAGCAGGGTGCCGTCGGATTTGGTGATCGGCTTGACGTAGCCGACCGGGACCGGCGACGGCAGTGTGCCGAGTCCGGTGGCGCCGCCGTACGACCAGGTCGCGTTCGTGTTGTTCTGCGTCGCCGTGCAGCTGACCGAGTAGCTCCGGATCTTGATCCGCGGCCCGCTCGACGAGACCAGTGCCGACAGCTCGAAGTTCTGGCCCTTGGCCTCCGACTTCGTGGTGGTGACGTCGTTTTCCGGGTCGACCACGGTGGTCGTGCAGGTCGAGGTGCCGCCACCGAACGTGATCCCGGTCCTGGTCACGACCCCGGACGAGTTGGTCGTCGGTCCCTCGACCGCGCAGCCGGCGAGCGACGAGATCGAGATCGGCGTCGAGGTGCCCTTGGTGAAGGCGGCGGAGCCGAGCGAGGCCGCTCCCGCCGGGTTCGCCGCGGCCGCCGGTGCCACACCGGCGCCGAGACCCGCCAGCAACAGCGCGCCGACCAGGCCGGCCCGACTTGCGATGGTGATGCGCATTGCACGTCCTCCTCACGTGATGGAGAGCGAGCCGGATCGGCCGTTCTTCCTTTGTCATCACTATCTGCGTGTCGGATTCGCCCGTTGCGCGCGTGACGGTCGTTTCACTCGGACGTGGATCATGGGCACCCGTTGGATATTCAGGTTCGTATCCGGATACAGATCTGTATATTCGAACGCATGCCGACCTACCGCGTCCTCGTCAACGGCAAGTTCGACCACCCCGACGCCGAGACCCGCGCCCGGCTGCTCGCCGAGCTTGGCGACCATCAGGCGATCGGGTTCACCGAGGACGGCCTGCTCACCTACAGCGCGCATCTCGGCGCGTTCACCTACCGCGTCACCTTGCGCGGCGAGGAAGAGCGCGAGGTGCTCGACGAGGCCGAACTGAAGGTCATGGAGCTGCTGGACGCGAAGGGTTATCCGTACCGCGACGTCGCGGGGAAGGCGACCTGCATGGACGACATCAAGATCCGCCGCCGCTAGTCGTTCAGGAAACCTCGGCGGCCGGGGCCGCGAAGGTGTTGCACGCCGAGGTGTCCTTGGCCTTCAGGCCGCGTTTCTGCCACAGCGCGGCGTTCTTCGCCGAGCCGTGGGTCTTGCTGTCCGGGACCTGGAAATCAGCCTGCCCGACCGGCTTGATCAGTCCGGCGCTGATCGAGCCGCTGCCCGCGGCGTTGGCCAGGAACAGGCTGCTGAAGCAGTCGGCCTGCAGTTCCAGCCGCCTGCTCAGGTCGAGGATCTTCGACTGGTCGCCATCGGCCTCGCGGTAGAGCATGTCGTGTTTCCGGAGGATGCCCGACTGCTCCTGGACGTGATGTCCGTACTCGTGGGCGAGCAGGAACAGCTGGTTCAGGAGATCGGGGCCGCCGTCGGCGAGCTGCCTCGGCAACGGGACGAAGATCGTCTTGTCGTCCGAGCAGTAGAAGCCCATGGCCTCCGAGGCGGGCGGAGGTGGGCCGCAGGCGGTGTTCGAGACGTCGTGGAGGTTCACCGCCACCGGGATCCGCGGTTCGCCGACCTGGGTCAGGACCGGATGCCACGCCCGCTCCAGGCAAGGGATCAGTGCCAGGTAGAACGCGTCCAGCTGCTCCTGCGTGCCGCGGAGCCTGGGCAGTTCGCAGGTCACCTTCGGCATCGCCACCCCGGGAGCGACGAGGGGATTGGCCGCCGTCTCGAGTTTGCGGACCGGCACCTCCTGCCTCGTGGCGGGCGGAGCGGAGGACGCGGACGACGTGGCCGCCGAGGTCGGCGGGACGGTCTGCTGACGGGTCTGGACGGCGCCCGCCTTCGAATCCTTCACGCCGCCCACCACCAGCACGGCCACGACCAGCATCACCGCCATGAAGACGGCGAAGAGGACGACGGTGATCCACACCGTCGAACGCTGCTCCCGGTGGTCTTCGGCGGGAGGTGCCCACGGCGGTCTTTCGCCGGAATCGTCCGGTGCGGTCATCTACTTCCCCCAGTTCGAGCCAAGGTCGGCAGGATACTCGGCGGGGGTGTCATATTCGTCACCGTTTCCCCTGGACAGCACGTCAACAGGCCCGAGCGGGTAGCCACTACGCTGGAAGCAATCCCGAACCGGTGTCAAAGAGAGCGGAGCCGACGTGTCTGTGTCTTCACCTGCCCCAGGTGGTGCCATCGAGGACCTGCGCGCGTCCGTGGGGCTCCAGATCGCCGACGAACAGCTTCTGCGCACCCTGGCGACCGGGCTCGCCGACGTCGAGACCCTCCTCCGCGAGGTCGTCCGCAGTGACGTCAAGGCCGTCGAGGACGCCGCTTCGCACCTGGTCGAGGCGGGTGGCAAACGTTTCCGCCCGCTGTTCACGCTGCTGGCCTCGCAGTTCGGGCCGAAGCAGGGCGACCAGGTCGTCATCGCCGCGGCGGCGGTCGAGCTGGTGCACCTCGCGACGCTGTACCACGACGACGTGATGGACGAGGCGACCATGCGGCGCGGCGCGGAGAGCGTCAACGCCCGCTGGGACAACACCATCGCGATCCTGACCGGCGACTTCCTGTTCGCGCACGCCTCGCGGCTGGTCGCGGACCTCGGCACGGACGCCGCCCGGATCATCGCCGAGACCTTCGGCGAACTGGTCACCGGCCAGATGCGCGAGACGGTCGGCCCGGCCGAGGGCGACGACGCGGTCGAGCACTACCTCACGGTCATCGCGCAGAAGACCGGTTCGCTGATCGCCACCTCCGGCCGCTTCGGCGGGATGATGTCCGGCGCCGCCGACGAGCACATCGACGCGCTTCGCCGCTTCGGCGACATCATCGGGACGGCGTTCCAGATCTCCGACGACGTCATCGACATCGCGTCGCCCTCGGACGAGCTGGGCAAGGCGCAGGGCACGGACCTGCGCGAAGGCGTCAGCACGCTGCCGATGCTGTACGCGCTGGCCGACCCGGCGACCGACCCGCGCCTGGTCGAGCTGCTCTCGGGCCCGATCTCCGACGACAAGCTCGTCGCCGAGGCCCTGGACCTGCTGCGGGCCTCGTCCGGACTCGAACGCGCACGCGAAACCCTTTCCGACTACGCTCGGCGGGCGCGTGCCGAGCTCGCGGCGCTGCCCGCGTCGCCCGCCCGGGACGCCTGCGAATCGGTCGCCGACTACCTCGTCGCGCGAACGCATTAACAAGGGGCAAGATAGATGTCCATTTTCGGACAGGTTTGGCTGTGGAGTCTGCTGGCGTTCGTCGTCGGGGCGCTGCTCACCTGGCTGGTACTGGTGCTTCCGGCGCGCAAGCGCATCCGTGAGCTGGAAAGCTCGCTGGCCACCGCGCACGCCGAGACGTCGCGGCTGCCCGCCGGGGTGTCCCTCGGCGCGGGGGCCGCGGCCGCCGCGGGCGGGACCGCGTACTTCACGAAGCCGTCGGACGACGAGCTGGACGAGGAGTTCGCGGCCGCCGAGGAGCCGAAGCCCGCTTACCCCGAGACGCTCACCGAGCACGAGCCCGCGCAGCGCTGGTCCGAACCGGCCGAGGAGCAGGCTCCGGAGCCCGCCCAGGAGGTCCGGGAGGACTTCGCCGAGGAGACGGCGCCCGAACCCGAGCCGGTGCACACCCCGCTCGCGACGCGGACCTTCGAGCCCGAAGAGGACTACGAGGCCGAGTACCGCACCACGTCCGACGTGGAGCCGGAGCCCGAACAGCCCGCGGCCTCGCAGACGCAGTACATCCCGTCGGACCGGCTCGACCCCGAGCCCGAGGCGGAGCCCGCCGAGCGGACCCAGTACATCCCGGCGACCCAGCCGGAGCCCGAGCCGGAGCCGGTGAACCCGTACGCCGCAGCGGCGACCGAGTATCTGCAGCCGGCGTCGCAGCTGGACGTCGAGCCGGAGCCCCGGCCCGAGCCGGAACCCGAGCCTCAGCCGATGCTGCCGGGCGAGGGGCCGTACCGGTCCCGGCTGGAGATCCAGCTGGACCCCGAGGGCGCGGAGACGCAGCCTGAGCCGGTCTCGCTGTTCAGCCCCGCTTCGCGCGTGGAGACGGAGCAGCCGCCCGTCGAGACCAACTGGTTCGAGCGGGAAGAGGAGCTGCAGGATCCGCCCGCGTACGCGTTCGGTTCCGACGAAGAGGCGCAGGCCGGTCTCCTCGACTCGGAGCCCGAGACGCCCGCCGAAGCCACCCAGGTGCTGCCCAAGCGCACGCCGCGAGGCACGGTCCGCGGCGGTTTCGAGCCGCCCCAGCCGATCCAGCCGTCGATGCGGGCGATCGAACGCCGTGAGCCGGATCTGTCCGGCGGGCAGAGCGGCTCGCTGTTCGAGCCCGCCGTCCAGCCGGGTGACGCGATGCCCGCGCCGGAGCCCCCGCCCGCGCGGCAGGTCGCGCCGGTGGCGGAGTCCGTCCCGCCGGGCCCGTTCGGCCCCGGTTCGGCGATGCCGCGTCCGGGCGGCGGACGTCCCGCCGACGACTTCGCGGTCAAGGCCAGCGTGACGGCGCTGCGGTACTGCACCGAAGACTCGCCGCAGTTCCCGAAGATGGTCGCCGAGGTGTGGTTCCGTTCCGCCACCGACGCGGAGCGGGTCGGCTTCCGCCCGCTCGCCTGACAAACGCCATGAAAGGTCCTTTCCTTGCAAATTTCGCAAGGAAAGGACCTTTCATGGCGTTCGGGGCCGGAACCGCCGGCTAGCTGACGACGGTCCAGGTGTCCTTGCCACGCAGCAGCCCCTGCAGATCGGGCTTGCGCGCCGCGCGGGCCTCCTCGACCTGGGCACGCGCCTGGTCGTCGTAGGTGGGCCGCTCGACCTGCCGCAGGATGCCGGTCGGCACGTGGTTCAGGTTCTGGTCGCCGATCCGCGACAGCGCGAACGCGTACGCGGTGTCCTCGATCGTGGGATCGTGCACGACGAGGTTCTCCTCGCCGATGTTCGCGACCTTCCCGACCTCGAGTCCGCCCCAGCCGCCACGCGTGACGCCGTATTCGCCCTGCGGCCCGAACCTGATCGGCTCGCCGCCGCGCAGCGGGATGAGCCGGGAGGCGGCCTCGTCCTTGTCCTTGAGGACGTCGAACGCGCCGTCGTTGAAGATCGGGCAGTTCTGGTAGATCTCCACCAGCGCCGACCCGCGGTGCTTCGCGGCGGCCTCCAGCACCTCGGTCAGGCCCTTGCGGTCCGAGTCGAGCGCGCGGCCCACGAACGACGCCTCGGCGCCGATCGCCAGCGAGAGCGGGTTGAACGGGGTGTCGACCGAGCCCATCGGGGTGGACTTGGTGACCATGCCCTGCCCGGACGTCGGCGAGTACTGGCCCTTGGTGAGGCCGTAGATCCGGTTGTTGAACAGCAAGATCTTGATGTTCACGTTGCGGCGCAACGCGTGGATCAGGTGGTTGCCGCCGATGGACAGCGCGTCGCCGTCACCGGTGACGACCCACACCGACAGATCCGGCCGGGCGGTCGCGAGCCCGGTCGCGATCGACGGCGCGCGGCCGTGGATCGAGTGCATGCCGTAGGTGTTCAGGTAGTACGGGAACCGGGACGAGCATCCGATGCCCGAGACGAACACGATGTTCTCGCGTTTGAGGCCGAGTGTCGGCAGGAACGACTGCACGGCGTTGAGCACGACGTAGTCGCCGCAGCCGGGACACCAGCGGACCTCCTGGTCCGACTTGTAGTCCTTGGCCTTCTGCGGCTCGGTCTCGGTCGGCACGAGGTCCAAACCGCCGAGGGTGGGAATCCCCAGATCAATCGCGGTCACTTCGCCGCCTCCGTACTGGTGATGATCTCCGTGAACACGCCTTGCAGCTCCTCGGCCTTGAACGGCAGCCCCGCGACCTTCGTGTACGACTTCACGTCCACGAGGTACTTCGCCCTCAAGAGCATCGACAACTGGCCGAGGTTCATTTCGGGGACGACCACGGTGTCGTACGAACGGAGTACGTCGCCGAGGTTGCCCGGGAACGGGTTGAGGTGCCGCAGATGCGCCTGCGCGATCGGCATGCCCTCCTTGCGGACCCGGCGGCACGCGGCGCCGATCGGCCCGTAGGAGGAGCCCCAGCCGAGCGCGAGCACCCGTGCCTTGCCGCCGCTCGGGTCGTCGACGACGAGGTCCGGCACGTCGATGCCGTCGATCTTGGCCTGGCGCAGCCGGACCATCTTGTCGTGGTTGTCCGGGTCGTAGGAGATGTGGCCGGTCTTGTCGGCCTTTTCGAGCCCGCCGATGCGGTGCTGCAGCCCGGCCGTACCCGGCACCGCCCACGCGCGGGCGAGGGTCTCGGGATCGCGTACATACGGCCAGAATTCCCCGGAACCGTCCTCCGCATTCGGCTCGGTGGCGAATTCCACCCGCAGGTCCGGCAGGTTCTCGACGTCCGGGATCAGCCACGGCTCCGAGCCGTTCGCGATCGCGCCGTCCGACAGCAGGAACACCGGCGTGCGGTACTTCAGCGCGATCCGGGTGGCCTCCAGGGCCGCGTCGAAGCAGTCCGCGGGGGACAGCGGCGCGACGATCGGGACCGGCGATTCCCCGTTGCGGCCGAACATCGCCTGCAGCAGGTCGGCCTGCTCGGTCTTGGTCGGCAGCCCGGTGGACGGGCCGCCACGCTGGACGTCGATCACGACCAGCGGCAGTTCCGTCATCACGGCGAGACCGATGGCCTCGGACTTCAGCGCGACACCGGGACCGGAGGTCGAGGTGACGCCCAGCGCTCCGCCGTAGGAGGCGCCGAGCGCGGCGCCGATGCCGGCGATCTCGTCCTCGGCCTGGAAGGTGAGGATGCCGTAGTTCTTGTGCTTGGACAGCTCGTGGAGGATGTCCGACGCCGGGGTGATCGGGTAGGTGCCGAGCAGGATCTGCAGCCCGGACTGCTGTCCGGCGGCGACCAGCCCGTAGGCCAGCGCGGTGTTCCCGGTGATCTGGCGGTACGTGCCCTGGTTCAGCTTCGCGGGCGCGACCTCGTACGTCGTCGCGAAGGACTCCGTGGTCTCGCCGTAGTTCCAGCCCGCGCGGAAGGCCAGGATGTTGGCCTCGGCGATGTCGGACTTCTTCGCGAACTTCTCGCGCAGGAAGCGTTCGGTGCCCTCGGTCGGCCGGTGGTACATCCAGGAGAGCAGCCCGAGCGCGAACATGTTCTTCGCGCGTTCGGCGTCCTTTTTGGACAGTCCGGTCTCTTCGAGCGCGCCTCTGGTCAACGTCGACATCGCGACCCGGTGGACTTGATAGGCCGAAAGGGTGTCGTCGTCGAGAGGGTCGTTCTCGAAGCCGACCTTGACCAGGTTCCGCTTCGTGAACTCGTCGGTGTTGAGGATGATCGTCCCACCTGACGGGACGTCGGCGAGGTTCGCCTTGAGCGCGGCGGGGTTCATCGCGACCAGGACGTCCGGCCGGTCGCCCGGCGTCAGGATGTCGTAGTCGGCGAAGTGCACCTGGAAGCTCGAGACGCCGGGAATGGTGCCCTGTGGCGCGCGGATCTCCGCGGGGAAGTTCGGCATGGTGGACAGGTCGTTGCCGAAGGCGGCCGCCTCCGAGGTGAACCTGTCACCCGTCAGCTGCATGCCGTCACCGGAGTCACCGGCGAACCGGATGACCACCCGGTCCAGCTTGGCGACCTCGGTGGGCCTGACGGCCGACAAGGAGCCGTTGCCGTTCGCACTCGTGCTCATAGGTCAGGGATTCCCTCTCTCCCGACGTGCGGTCGTCCCCGGCCAAGCCGGAGATCGGCGTGCCTCGCCCGGCGATGTCGGCCAGGTCACAGGTGTCATATCCCGAGGTTAGCCCTCGGCACACTTCCCAGGTTGCCGTAAAGAACGGCCTGGACCTACTCCTCGAGTGTCCTGAGCTCGTCGCTGAGCGGGGATTATCCGGTTTATGTGTTACCGATGGTAACGGTTAACAATGCGGCCCGATTGTGAGCCGTATCTCCTTCCAGCGTAGTGAAGTCCGATCGAGAAGCGATCAGCGGTTGGACAAGCGCTTGGACAGCGAAGCCCGCAACCCGGCCAGTCGTTCGGTGAACGCCGGCGCGGTGAGCGACGCCAGCTGCGGCGCGATCTCGGCGTCGACGGCGGCCGAATGGTCGGTCAGGCCGGCGGTGTGCCGAAGCGTGCGCTTCGTCGCGAGTAGCACGTCGCGCGGGGCGTCGACGGCGGGTTTCGCCAGCTCACGAGCGGCGTCGACCAGATCCCCTTCGACGAGCCGGAGCGCTAGCCCGGCTTCGACAGCGGCTTCGGCACCGACGACCTCGCCGAAGAGGGTCATCGCGGCGGCCTTCTGCGGGCCGACGAGCCGCTGGATCATCCACGTCATCCCGCCGCCGGGATGGATGCCCAAGTCGAGAAATCTGGCCACGAATTTCGCCTTCGGTCCCACGATGCGGACGTCCGCGGCGAGCGCGAGGTTCAGTCCGGCGCCCACCGCGGCGCCGCCGACCGCCGCGATCGTCGGCAGGGAACAGCGGGCGACGGAGAGGAAGCCGTCGTAGATCGCGCGGAGCCCGTCCTCCCGCGCGCCGGCGAGGGTGTCGAGGTCCGCGCCCGCGCAAAAGGCCGGTGGCGCACCGGTGATGACCACCGCGTGGACGCTCTCGTCGGCTTCGGCCCGCCCGACGGCGTCGGCCAGTTGCGCGGAGAGGTCGAGGGTCAGGGCGTTGCGGGTCGCGGGCGCGTCGATGGTGAGCACGGCGACGCCGCCGTCATGGCTGGAGCGGATTTGATCGGTCACGGGGTCGAGGGTTTCACGCCTCGGGGGTCGGCGGGCGTTCCAGCAACCGGGAAAGGACGACGGTGGAGACCGTCCGGTCGACGATCTCCAGTCCGCGCAGCCGTTCCAGCGCGGTCTCCAGATGGTGGATGTCCGAGGCGCGCAGGTGGACGATCGCGTCGGCAGCGCCGGACACGGTGTAGGCGGCGACGACCTCGGGCAGCGGCTCCAGCCGGGCGCGGATGCGGGCCGGGGTGATGTTGCCGTTGCAGGTGACCTCGACGAACGCCTCGGTTCCCCAGCCCAGCGCCTCGGGGTCGACGACGGCGGTGAAGCCGCGCAGGACGCCCGTTTCGAGCAGTCTGTCCACCCGCCGCTTCACCGCGGGCGCGGAAAGACCGACGACTTTCCCGATGTCGGCGTAGCTGGACCTCGCGTTGGCCATCAGACATGAAACGATTCGCTGGTCGATGGTGTTCACACGCAATGTTTAGCAGGTATACGCGCAGCGAACAGCGATTGATTGCGGAATTAGGTGAGCCTTACCCTTCGTGTATGCCGGTACTAGAGCAGCCCCGTGTGCCCACGACGCGCCGCTACCTCATGTGCCCGCCGCGGTACTTCGCGGTGGATTACGTCATCAACCCGTGGATGGACCCCACCGTCCCGGTCAGCGCGGACACCGCGATGGCGCAGTGGTCCGAACTCCGTGACACGTACCGCCGCCTCGGCCACACGGTCGAGGAGATCGACGCCCAGCCCGGCCTGCCCGACATGGTGTTCGCCGCGAACTCCGGCACCGTCGTCGACGGCCGCGTCCTCGGCTCCCGGTTCCGCGCCCCGCAGCGCGCCGCCGAGGCCGAGCACTTCCGCCGCTGGTTCGTCGAGCACGGCTACCGCGACATCACCATGCCGGAGAAGATCAACGAGGCCGAAGGCGACTTCGCCTGGACCGGCAAGGTCCTGCTCGCCGGCACCGGCTTCCGGACCGACCCGGCCGCGCACGCCGAAGCGCAGGAGGTCCTCGGCGTCCCGGTCGTCTCGCTGCGGCTGATCGACCCGAGCTACTACCACCTCGACACCGCGCTGTTCGTGCTCGCCGAGGCCACCGACACCACCTCCGCCCAGATCGCCTACTACCCGGAGGCGTTCTCCGCCGGGTCGCGGAAGGTGCTGGCGCGGATGTTCCCGGACGCGGTAATCGCGGACCGCGCCGACGCCGAATGCTTTGGGCTGAACGGGGTCTCCGACGGCCGCAACGTCGTCCTGCCGGTCGAAGCGACCGGCTTGGCCGCCCGGCTGACCGAACGCGGCTACGAACCCGTCTTCGTGGACATCTCCGAGCTCAGGAAGGCGGGCGGCGGCCCGAAGTGCTGCACCCTGGAGATCCGCAAGTAACCCGTTCGTGGACACTTCGCTGGATGATGTAACTACTCCATTCGCCAACACGATTAATCGGGAAACACACTCGGTCCCGAATGAGGCGCGGATGGTGATCCTGGCGATTGGCGGCGTGGGCAAGCCCGTGCGCACGCTCGGTCCAGGCGAAGACGACACATGGGTGACGGTCGAGCAGTTCGAGCGGGTACTCGACACGGTGGCCGGACGGGAAGACGTCGGGCTCACCTTCGACGACGGAAACTCCTCCGACGTCGAGATCGCGTTGCCGCGGCTGGTCGAACGCGAGCTCACGGCGGAGTTCTTCCCGCTGGCGGGCCGCATCGGCCAGCGGGGCTTCGTCGACGCGGACGGCCTCCGCGAGCTGGCCGACGCCGGGATGTCGATCGGCTCGCACGGCTGGGAGCACCGTGACTGGCGGCGGCTCGACGGCAGGCACGCGCGACGCGAACTCGAAACGGCGCCGAAGCTGCTCGCCGATCTGAGCGGGGCGCCGGTGCGGTCGTACGCGCCGCCGTTCGGTGCCTACGACCGGCGGGTGCTCAGCAGGCTCCGGCATTCCGGTGCGACGAGGATCTACACGACCGAAGGCGGTACGGCGTCGCGCGACGGCCTGCTGCGGCCGCGGATCAAGGTCCGGCACGATGTTGACCAGCAGTGGATCGACGGCGTGCTCGGTGACCGGGAAAGCCTGTACCGCCGAGCGGGAAGGTTCGTGACGCGGGTCGCCAAGCTTGCCCACTTTTGACTGGTTTTCGTTGCGTAGTGGGAAAACAACACCCTGACAGCCCTTGAGTCCGCTCCTGCGCGACGGCATCCTGAGCACCCTCGATAAAGAAGCTTTATTAACTAAGGGGTACTCGCGATGCGGAAACTGCTCCTGTTCTCGGCGATGGTGATGGCCGCGGGACTGGCCCCGGCGGCGGTGGCCGCGGCCGCGCCGGCCTCCGCGGGCGACGTCGCCATCCAGGCGGGCCCGACCGCGCAGCAGCTGCTGGCGAAGACCGCGAGCTGCAAGCAGGTCTCGAACGGCAAGTACAAGACCGACGACGAAACCGGCCGGACCATCGCGGTCTGCGACGCGGGAAGCGCCGTGTTCTGGAAGGCCGACATGGACATCGACTGCGACGGGCAGCCGACGGCGCGGTGCAACAAGAACACCGACCCGTGGTTCCAGCCCGACACCGCGTACCCGCGATCCGACGGCAAGGCCCTGATCGCCGACCAGACGCCCTACATCGTCGTGCCGAGTATCAGCAGCACGTGGAACTTCGAGAAGGCCGGGCTCAAGGGCGCCGGCTCGTGCGCGGTGATCTACAACAACAAGGTGCTGTACACCGTCATCGGTGACACCGGCCCGAAGGACATCATCGGCGAAGCGTCCTACGCGACCGCGAAGGCGCTGGGCATCAACCCGGACCCGGCGAACGGCGGCGTCGACTCGGGGGTCACCTACATCTGCTTCAAGAACTCGAAGGTGTCGCCCATCGAGAACCACGACAAGGCGACGTCCGTGGGGGAGGGCCTGGCGACGAAGTTCGTCCAGGGCTGACGAAAGTCTCGTGAGTGGTAACGGCCCCGGAGGGAAATCGCCACTCCGGGGCCGTTTGTTCAGCGGGGCGCCACTTGGTGGGACCAATCGCCAAGACGATAGGGCGGAGCGATGACGTAGGTTTCCGTGTCGCCGATGCTCTTCCACGCCCCTGCCACACGTAGACGGTAGGTGCCGACACCAACCTGGGGGAAGGTCGCGAAGCCGTTGGTATCGGTCCGGGCCAGCGACACCAGCCTGTTGTCCTTCGTGACGAGAGCGACCGTCAAGTTCGGGACCCCTTCTCCGGTGTCCACCCGAGCGTTGCCGTTCTTGTCCGTCCAGACCTGCCCGCGGTCGTCCACGCGCTTGCCGGGCACCTTGCTCGCGGTCTCCGCAACAGGGCCGGAGGTGTCGTTCCCCGCTGCGATGTAGCAGGTGAGATGGGCTTGGCCGGTATAGCTCGACTTGTCCGTGACCTTGCCCGACGCTGTGAGTTCGACCCGTTGGCCCGGAGTGAGCACTCCTGCCTGCTTCGCGGGATCAAAGTCGCCCCACTGTCCCGGTGGCATCACGAGATGGGTGCCCGCGCCGACGGGATCGCAGCCGACCCAAAGGTTCGTGAGCCGACGGTCGCTAACGTTGGTGATGGTGACCGTCCCGGTGGCGGTCTCGCCGACGGCGTAGCTCGCCTTATCGAGGCGTGCGCTCGCCTGAAGCGAGTCGGTCAACGGCCGCCCGGCACGGATTTCGAGCGCGGTGTGCTGCCCTGTTCCGTCGACCCGCAGAGGCCCGAAACTCGGGTTCACCCAGCCACTGGGGAAGCTCTCGAAGTACACGGAGTAGTAGCGGTCGACGGGGACCCCGTCGAAGGTGAACCGGCCGGTGTCATCGGTGGTCGTGACCCGCTCGGTCACTCCAGGCCCCCCGCTGCGCAGCCGGATCTCTACCCCGGCCAGGTCTTCGCCGTGGGAAGGACGTCCGTCGTGATCGGCGTCGCCGTAGAGATGCCCCGCGACGCGGTCGGTGGTACCCGCGGGGACCAGACCCGCTGTGACCTCGGGAGCGTTGTCCGACTCGTCGGCATCGGCTGTGCCGATCACCCGGACACGGAACACGGGATCGCCTTGGTCGAGCGTGCCGACCGTCCCGTGTACCCGGTAGGTCCGGGTTTCTCCTGGAGCGAAAGAGGCCCCGGCTCCCCGGTCGTAAAGGTCACCCCAGGCGTTCGGCCAAATGGAGAAGTAGGGTCCGGCGTACATCCAGACCTGGCCCTTGACTCCCTCGGCCTTGACGTCACCGACGTTGGTGATGGTCACGTCGATGGGAATCTGGTCATTCGGCAGCCAGTGCCCGCCCTGAACCGTCGCCGTCACTCGCAGATCGGGTCCTGTCTCAGCGCTCGCGGGCATCGCGGTCGCCAGTCCGGCCAGCGTGAAGGCCGCCGTCAGGGCGCCGAGTGCGCGAACCGATGTTCTTCGCATTGATTTCCCCAGTCTCTCCGAAGCGCACCCGTCTTCACGGACGCCCCCAGGCGTTCATCGTCGAGGAAAGTCAACTTAGAGTCTGAACCGGTCGGCTGGCTAGAAGCGAGCGTGGGTCGTGAGTGGTAAGTGACGTTAGAACGTCACTTACCACTCACGACCCACTCGGTCCCGCCGCCCGCACTTCGTACAAGTCACTTCTCGTGCACCGGTGGGATCCCAACCCTCCCGGATCAGGATCGTGCGGACCTCGGCGGCCACCGCGCACGGCGAGTCCTGGACGTCTTGCCAGCCGTAGACGAGTCTTGCCCGTCCGGCCAGTTCGGCGGCGTTGTCGCGACGGCGGTCCCGGAAGGCGACGCCGGGCGTGGAGTGCGTGGCCCGGCCATCGAGCCTGACGGTCACCGCGGCCCCATGAGGATCGTAAGTGACGTCCTCCCAGAGCGTTTTGCCGTCCACCTCGACAGGAGTTTGCCGATTCCCCCGTGGTAATCCGTGGTCGTCCTCGACTTTCTCCTGGTACGCCACTTCGAGTGCCGACATGAGCCCGCCGCCGACGAGTGCGATGCCGTACCGGATGGCGGGCCGATAGCGGAACGGTGGCCGGGCGAGTACGCACGCCTGCATGGCGGTCACCGAAATCCTGGTCCGGCCGAGCAGGTCGACAATGGTGTTCGTCGCCCGCTGTGGTGTTCGCTGCGCGGTGGCCAGATCGAGGATCGTGTCCATGACCCTGGTCCGTGGAGGGTTCGTTCCGGCGGCGATGTGCGGCAACGCGCGGGATCGATGCACTATGACCAGGGGAGCCTGCGAGACCGCGGAGAAGGTGTACGGAACCGTGATTTCGACAGGTCCTTCGATCACCGGGAGGATTTTCCATTCCTCGGCGGCCGTCCGATGACTCAAGATCGCGTAGCCGTCGCCATAGAGCAACGCGGCACGGATCTTGGCCGGGCGGGACAACTCGCCGGTGAACGTCGAGTAAACGCGGGGGAGGACCCGTCGCCAGCGTCCGCTGTCGAGATTCGCCCTGATGTCCGACATGGTGTGGCCGTAGGCGCGTAATTGCCGCCTCGAGACGATTCCATGCTGCTCGCCCAGGAGGACCGGCCAGCTGGGGCGTTGTTCGGCCGGGATCGACTCCTCCGACCAGCGTTTGTGAGTGGGCACCCTTCGACGATCACCGCCGAGCCGGGCATTTGGAGAGCGCCGAGCGGATCTGTGGATAAGCAGGGTGCGAGGTGGGGTGGCTGTGGATAAGTGGGTCGCGTGGGTCGTGAGTGGTAAGTGTCGTTCTAACGACACTTACCACTCACGACCCACGCGACC
>NZ_ASJB01000049.1 GCF_000478275.1 Amycolatopsis orientalis DSM 40040 = KCTC 9412 | reverse complement strand
AGTCGGGGGGAGGGGTCAGAGGTGCCAGGGGGGACGGGGGAGGGCGGGGACCCGGTGACCTCGGTGGCCGGTCATCTCCTCGTTCGCGAACAGCGCGTTGAGTACCGCCTCTTCGGTCGCCTGCACCACGGCTTCGAAGAACGGGTCGAGCCTGCCCCACGGAACGAACCGGAGGTTCTCGTACTCTGCCTCCGCCGTCCGCGGGAACCGGCTGGTCAGCGCGCCGGGGTTCGCCGTGCTGAACGCGAGGAAGAGGTCGCCGGAGAAATGCGACCCGGTGGTGCCGGTACGGGCGAGGCCGAGCGGGACACGGCGCGCGAGCGACGTGCACTGCCCGGGGAGCAGGGGAGCGTCGGTGCCGACGAGCACGATCACCGACCCCGCGCCCGACGGTGCCGACCAGCCCTCCTCCATCGGATTGTCGTCGCCCAATTCGAGGCCGACCCGCGCACCGGCCACGGTGAGTTCGTGGCGCGAGCCGAAGTTGGCCTGTACCAACACTCCCACGGTGTACTCGTCGTCCCCATAGGACACCAGTCGTGATGCGGTACCGGTGCCGCCCTTGAAGCCGTAACAGGTCATCCCGGTTCCGCCCCCGACGGAACCCTCCTCGGGAACCCCGCCGCGCGCGGCGTCGATCGCGGCGATGGCGTGTCCACTGTGGATGGTCGGCGCGGTGCTGTCGTTGAGATAGCCGTCCCAGGTCTCGGCGACCACCGGCAGCAGCCATTCGGCCGCCACGTCGGGTCGCTCGCGGACCACCCAGTCGATCACGCCACGGTGGCACGCGCCGACAGCGTGCGTCGAGGTGATCAGCACCGGCAGGGTCAGCGACCCGGTCTCGGCCAGCCAGGCGGTGCCGGTCATCTCGCCGTTGCCGTTGAGCGCGTACGTCCCGGCGGCGCACGGCACGGCGAAGTCCGCACGTCCGCGCGGCAGGACGGCGGTGACCCCGGTACGCACGGACTCGCCCTCGACGAGCGTCGTGTAGCCGATCTCGACGCCGGGGACGTCGGTGAGCGCGTTGTGCTCACCGGTCCGGCCGGGCAGGGGGACACCCAGGTCGCGGGCGCGGGTCATGACCGTTCCTCCAAGGGGTTCGTGGTGGCGGTGCGGGCGTAGGAGAGCAACATCGCTTCGGCGGTGGCGGTCTCCAGCGTCGGCACGGCCTGGGTGAGGTGCAGGCCGTAGCCGTCCTCCAGCGCGACGAGGTTCCGCGCGATCGACACCGCGTCCGCGGTCAGGGTGAACTCGCCGGTGGCGGCGCCGGCTTCGAGGATGCCGGTGTAGATCCGCACCTGCTGCTCGAAGAGCGCGATGTGGCGTGCCGCGTACACGGGATCCCGGCGGGCGATCGTGCCGAGTTCGTAGAGCAGCACGCAGAGTTCGTCGTCCGGCCCGGTCGGCAGGCCGCTGCGGATCATCGAGCGCAGTCGCTGTCCCGGATCCGTTTTCGCGGCGGCCGCCTGTTCCCTCGCCGAGCAGAAGCGCGCCACCGCCTCCCGCTGCACCTCCTGGAGCAGGTCGGCGAGGGTGGGGAAGTAGTACAGGACCGAGCCCGACGACAGTCCCGCGCCCTCGGCGATGTCCCGTAGCCGCAGGTTCAGGACCCCGCGTTCGACGACGGCGCGCCGCGCCACCTCGATCAGTTCCGCTCGCCGTTCCGGTGCCTTGCTCGGTCTTGCCATGCCGCTCATTCTTCGAATCTTGTTCGAAAAACGCAAGAGCTGATCGCGGACAGGTCTTGACGTCACACCGAGAAAAGCCTTTGATGCGTGCTCAACAGTTCTTCGAAGGAGAGTCAAAGAACCGATTCCGCCAGCTCACAGGAGGTCGGCCGTGTCCACTCCCGCACTTCGCCGCGGTCTGCGCACCCTCGGCACGCTGCTCATCACGTTGTCCGCGATCAGCCCGGCCTCGTCGGTCTTCATCATCGCGCCGGGCGTCCTCTCCGGGGCCGGTACGGGCGCCTTCTACAGCTTCGTGGCCGCCGCGGTCGTCGGCGTCTTCATGGCCTTCGTCTACGCCGAACTCGCGTCGGCCTTCCCGCTGGCGGGCGGCGAGTACGCGATCGTCACCCGCACTCTCGGCAAGTTGCCGGGCTTCGCCGTACTGGGCCTGATGATCATCACGCAGGTGCTCATCGTCGCGGTGATCGCGCTCGGCGTCGGCACCTACCTCGGAGTGCTGCTGCCCGGCGTGCCCGGTCCGGTGATCGCCGCGGTGAGCTGCGTGGTCGCGGCCGTCGTCGGGGTGTTCGACATCAAGCTCAACGCCTGGGTCACCGGGATCTTCCTGGCGATCGAGATCCTCGCGCTGATCGTGGTCAGCGCGCTCGGGTTGCTGAACCCGGCCCGCTCGTTCGGCGAGCTGCTCACGCATCCGGTCGCTCCGGACGGCGGCCCGGCGACGGTCGGCGCGATCGCGATCGCCACCTCGGTCGCGATCTTCGCCTACAACGGTTACGGCTCGGCGGTGTACTTCGGCGAGGAGACGCAGGACGCCTCCCGCGGGATCGCCCGCGCGATCCTGTTCGCACTCGGCATCACGGTGCTCGCCGAACTGATCCCGGTGACCGCCGTACTCCTCGGGGCGCCCGATCTGAACGCGCTGTTCGCCTCGGAGAACATGTTGTCCCACTTCATCGACACGCGGGGCGGCGGCACGCTCGGCACGGTGATCGGCCTGACCGTCGCGCTCGCGATCATCAACGCGGTGCTGGCGATCGTCCTGATCAGCTCGCGGATGCTGTTCAGCAGCGGCCGCGACCGCGCGTGGCCATCGCCGGTCAACCGGGCGCTGGCCGCGGTGCATCCGAAGTTCGGCACTCCGTGGGTGGCCACCGTCGGCACCGGCCTGGTGGCCGCGCTGCTCTGCTTCGTCGATCCGAAGCTGCTGCTGGTGGTCACGAGTACGTCGATCGTGGCGGTGTACGCGGCGCTGTGCCTCGGCGCGATCGTCGGCCGCCGCACCGGCGCCACCGCGCACGCCCGCTACCGGATGCCGTGGTTCCCGGTCGCGCCGGTGCTGGCGCTGGCCGTGCTGGTGTTCGTCGTCTACCAGAACCTGCTCGATCCGGCCGTGGGACGGCCGAGCCTGATCGTCACGGCCTGCGTCGCCCTGCTGTCGATCGGGTACTACGTCTTCGTGCTGCGGCGGCGGGGCGGCTGGAAGCTCGCCGAGGTCGAGGAAGAGAAGGCCGAGGAGCCTGCCTGAATCAGGTGTACTCCGCGATCTCCACGCCGTAGGTGCCCGGTTCGAGCGCCTCGAAGATGTGCGGGATGTCGCCGGGGTAACAGATGTAGTCACCGGGCAGCAGTTCGACCGGATCGTCCTGCGGTCCGACCCTGGCCCTCCCGGCGCTGAGGATCATGTGCTCGACGATGCCGCTCATATGCGGATCCGAAAGCCGCGGCTTCCCGGGCTCGGCGCGGATCAGGTAGACGTCGCGCCGGGCACCGGGCGGGCAGGAGCTGAGCAGTGTGCAGGCGTAGTCGGCGTGTTCGGCGAACACGGTCGGCCCGCTGCCCGAGCGGATCACCTGCACGCGGGGGCGTTCCGGCTCGACCACCCGGGAGAACGGGACGTCGAGCGCGACGCACAACGCCCAGATCGTCTCGACGCTCGGGTTCCCGGACCCGGACTCCAGCTGGGAGAGCGTCGACTTCGCGATCCCGGCGCGTTTGGCGACCTCGGTGAGGGACAGCCCGGTGCGGGCACGCTCCCGGCGCAGGGACGTGGCGATGACGTCCAGTGGTGCGCCGTCGGACGCGGTCGGGGACATGCGTTCGCTCCATCGGTCGTTGCGTTCGCCTTGACGAACACGGTGGCGTTCGTTCATTGTATGACGCTATGCGTTCGATTTGGCGAACAACCGTCCGTGTCCTGGGGCGCGATCTCCTCCGTGACATCGGCCTGGTCTGCCTCGCCGACACCATTGTCGGGATCTCCTACGGTGCGATCGCGGTGGGCTCCGGCTTCCCGATCTGGGCACCGATGCTGCTTTCGGTGCTGGTTTTCGCCGGCGCCTCGCAGTTCATGTTCGTCGGCATCATCGCCGCCGGCGGCAGCCCGGTCGCGGCCGTCGCCGCCGGTCTGCTGGCCAACGCGCGGCATCTGCCGTTCGGCTTCGCGATCGGTGACGTCCTGGGGAAACGGTGGTCGTCGAGGGTGATCGGCAGCCACCTCATGATCGACGAATCGGTCGCGTTCGCCCTGGCCCAGCGCGACGAGCAGCGGCGCCGGGCCGCTTACTGGGTCTGCGGGATCGGGCTGTTCGTCTGCTGGAACGTCGGCGTTCTCGCCGGCGCGTACGCCGGGACCGCGATCAGCGACACCGACGCCTTCGGCCTCGACGCGGCCTTCCCGGCGGTCCTGCTGGCCCTGGTCCTGCCGTCGCTGCGTGACCGCGCCGCCCGGCTGCCGGTGTTCCTCGGGGTGGCCGTCGCGCTGGCGACCACGCCGTTTCTGCCAGCCGGGCTGCCGGTGCTGCTCGCGCTGGTCGGCGTACTGGCCGGTGTCGCGGCGAAGGAACCGGCCGACCGTGAACCCGAGGGAGTGCACTGATGGACCCGCTGGACTTGATCATCGCGGGCGGCGTGCTCGCCGCCGGTACCTTCGCCTTCCGGTTCGCCGGGCCGGTGCTGAAGGCGCGGTTCACCGTGTCGCCCAAGGCCGAGAAGCTGATGGCGCGCTCGGCCGTCGTCCTGCTCGCCGCCCTGGTCGCGGTCGCCGCGCTGACCGAGGGGCACGAGTTCGCCGGGTACGCCCGGCCCGCCGGTGTCCTGGTCGGCGGCGTGCTCGCCTGGCGGAAGGCGCCGTTCGCCCTGGTCGTCGTGGCCGCCGCCGCGACCGCCGCGCTGCTGCGGCTCGCCGGGGTCCCCTGACCTGCCCGTTCCCCGGGACGCCTAAGCTGGGGGGAAGGTCTTTCGGGAGGTCGAGTGGCGATCGCGACGGGGGCACGGCCGGTGGTCGGCGTGCTCGCACTGCAGGGTGACGTGCGGGAGCACGCCGCGATGGTGGAGCGCGCCGGTGCCCGTGCGCTGCCGGTCCGCCGCCCCGGTGAACTGTCCGAAGTGGACGGTCTGGTGCTGCCGGGCGGTGAGTCGACGACCATGTCGAGGCTGCTCGAGACCTTCGAACTGCTCGAACCCCTGCGCGAGCGCATCGCGGACGGACTGCCCGCGTTCGGCTCCTGCGCCGGGATGATCCTGCTCGCCCGCCAGGCCCTCGACGGACGGCCTGACCAGCGGCAACTCGGCGGCCTCGACGTCGTCGTCCGGCGCAACGCCTTCGGACGGCAGGTGGACTCCTTCGAGGCCGACCTCGACTTCACCGGTATCGAAGGCGGCCCGGTGCACGCTGTGTTCATCCGCGCCCCGTGGGTCGAAAAGGCGGGCGACGGGGTGGAGGTACTCGCCAGTGTCCCCGAAATACCGGGGCCGGACGGCGCGGACGCTAGGATCGTCGCGGTCCGGCAGGGGGCGGTACTCGCCACGTCGTTCCACCCCGAACTCACCGGGGACGAGCGCGTGCACAGGCTGTTCGTCGACCTCGTGCGGCAGGCTTAAGCAAAACCGACACTGTGCTCAGCGGCGGGCACAGGAGTAGATGGAGGAGAGATGAGCGGCCACTCCAAGTGGGCCACCACGAAGCACAAGAAGGCCAACCTGGACGCGAAGCGCGGCAAGCTCTTCGCCCGGTTGATCAAGAACATCGAGGTGGCGGCACGGACCGGCGGTGGCGACCCGGATGGCAATCCGACGCTCTACGACGCCATCCAGAAGGCGAAGAAGAACTCGGTCCCGCAGGACAACATCGAGCGCGCCCGCAAACGCGGCGCCGGTGAGGAAGCGGGCGGCGCCGACTGGCAGACCATCACCTACGAAGGCTACGGCCCGAACGGTGTGGCCGTGCTGATCGAATGCCTCACCGACAACAAGAACCGCGCCGCCATGGAGGTGCGGACCGCGCTCACCCGGAACAACGGCTCGCTCGCCGACCCGGGTTCGGTCGCCTACATGTTCAACCGCAAGGGCGTCGTGATCATGCCCAAGGGTGACGCGGCCGAGGACGACGTCCTCATGGCCGTACTCGACGCAGGCGCCGAAGAGGTCAACGACCTCGACGAGAACTTCGAGATCGTCGCCGAGGCCACCGACCTCGTCCCGGTCCGGAAAGCCTTGCAGGAAGCCGGTTTCGAGTACGAGTCCGCGGATCTCACCTTCCTGCCGTCGGTCAGTGTCCCGCTGGACGTCGAAGGCGCGAAGAAGGTCTTCAAGCTCATCGACGCGCTCGAGGATTGCGACGACGTGCAGAACGTGTACGCGAACTTCGACGTCTCCGACGAGGTCATGGCCGAGGTCGGCTGATCGTTTTTCCCGCCATGCCGTGGAAAATCCGTGCCGGGGCTAGGTGCGGGCACGGACGTGGGGCAGAATGTCGCGCGTGACGACCTCCGAAGCCGATGCCCTCACCGCCGAAGAAACCGAACTGATCCAGTGGATCGAGTCGCAGGCGAAGGCGAGAGGCAACGCGGTCATCGCGGTCGCGGGGGACGACGAGGAAGCGGGCTTCTGCTTCACCGCGTGCGCCTGGGCACTGCACAGTGTCGCGGAGGCGGTCGTGATCGGGCTGCCCGAGCAGATGGGCCCGGTGCTGCTCGACGCCTACGTCGACCGTGCGGCCAACGGCGAGATCTTCGAGGTCGGCAAGCGCTACGACGATTTCTTCGAGGGCGCGCCGGTGGTCTTCGAGCGGGTCGCGAAGGGGCACTATCCCGAGTACTTCGGGAGCGCGTTCCTGATCTACCCGGACGGGGACTTCCCGGCGCTGCAGCTGATCGTCGCCACACCGGACGGGCATTTCCCGTGGCATCCGGACGCGCCCGAGGGCTTCGCGAGGTACCAGCCGGTGCTGACCGAATCCGGCGACCCGGAGAGCTGGACGCCGGGCGTCGACGGTCCCTGAGGTCGCTGCTGAGCGTGCTATGAAAGGTCCTTTCCTTGCAAATTTTGCGAGGAAAGGACCTTTCCTGGCATCCGTCGCCCTGGTTCGCGGCGCATCCAGAGGACTAAACGCGGGCTCAGGGGAGCCAGGGCGCCAGGTCGTCCGCCGCACCCGGCCATTCCGCGGCCAGCGCCGCGGCGGGACGGAACTCCACGCTGTCGTCGGTGTAGGGCGGCACCACCACGGTCCCGGCCAGGCTCCACTCACCGGTACTCACCGACGCCTGCCAGACCCCGGCGGGCACCACCACCTGCGGACGCTGACCGGCCGCGACGTCCGGTCCCAGCACCGGCCGCGAGATCCGGCCGTCCGGGAACAACAACAGCATCCGGACCGGCGCCCCGGCGTGATGGGCGTAGATCTCCAGCCGGTCGAGCCGGTGCGGCGCCGAGGTTTCCGGCGGTACCAGCAGGTAGTAGATCGCCGACGCGGTTTCGTCGCGCCAGCTCTGCGCCCAGCGGCCACCTTCCACGGGCAGCGGCTGGAGACCCAGATGAGCGGTGAAGTCGGCAGGGCTCGGCATGTCTCCATCCTGCCGTCGATCGCTCCGGGTAGCCTCAGGCTCGAACGGATGTTCGTGAAACGGCGGAGGGAAACACGTGCGGGTACTCGGGGTCGACCCCGGTCTGACCAGGTGCGGGCTCGGCGTGGTCGACGGCGGCACGGGCCGCACCGTCCGGGCCGTCGCGGTCGACGTCGTGCGGACCTCGCCGGACGCCGACCTTTCCGTGCGCCTGCTGGGGATCTCCGACGCCGTCGAGCGGTGGATGGACCGCTACAAGCCCGAAGCCGTCGCCGTGGAACGGGTTTTCGCGCAGCACAACGTGCGCACCGCGATGGGCACCGCGCAGGCGGGCGGGGTCGTCGCGCTCGCGGCGGCCCGGCGCGGGCTGCCGGTCGTGTTCCACACGCCGAGTGAGGTCAAGGCGGCCGTCACCGGCTCCGGCCGTGCGGACAAGGCGCAGGTCACCGGTATGGTCATGCGGCTGCTCGGCCTCGAGGTCAAACCGCATCCGGCGGACGCCGCGGACGCGCTCGCGCTCGCGATCTGCCACCTCTGGCGCGAGCCGATGCGGGTCCGGCTCGCCGAAGCCGAGGCCAGGGCGGCCGAGATCGCCAAGAACCACAAGGCCAGGCTCGCCGCCGCGGCACAGCGCGCCAAAGTACACGAAGCGAAGACGCAGGGAGTGGCTCGATGATCTCGTCGGTACGCGGGGAAATCCTCTCCATCGGCCTCGACCATGTGGTGATCGAGGTCGGGGGAGTCGGCTTCGCCGTGCAGGCCACGCCCGCCACCCTCGCGACGCTGCGCCGCGGAGAGCAGGCGATGCTGCACACCGCCCTCGTGGTGCGCGAGGATTCGTTGACACTGTTCGGTTTCGCCGACGCCGACGCCCGCGAACTGTTCGGGCTGCTGCAGACGGTCTCCGGCATCGGCCCGCGGCTCGCGCTGGCGACGCTGGCCGTGCTCGATCCCGACAAACTGCGGTCCGCGCTGGTCGAAGGCAACATCACCGTGCTGACCCAGGTTCCCGGCATCGGCCGCAAGGGCGCCGAGCGGCTGACCCTCGAGCTGCGTGACAAGGTCACCGCGCTCGCCGGCCCGACCGACGGTTCCCCGGTGGTCGCGGCACCCGGCGTGCTCCGGGCCGAGGTCGTCGAAGCGCTCGCGGGCCTCGGATTCCCGGCCAAACAGGCCGAGCAGGCCGTCGACAAGGTGCTCAGTGAGGGTGACGGGCATACGACGTCCTCCGTGCTGCGCGCCGCGTTGGCCACCCTCGGGCGTAAGCGGTAAACCGCCACATGGACTATGAGGCTGTGACGGAATTCGACGCCGACGAGACGCTTTCGGCGCTGCCGCAGACCGGCGAACGCGAGGTCGAGACGACGCTGCGCCCGCGCAAACTCGACGAGTTCGTCGGCCAGCCGCGGGTCCGCGAACAGCTGGAACTCGTACTGGAAAGCGCGCGTCGCCGGGGTGTCCCGCCGGACCACGTCCTGCTCTCCGGGCCGCCCGGACTGGGCAAGACGAGTATGGCGATGATCGTCGCCGCCGAACTGAACGCCGCCATCCGGATCACCTCGGGGCCCGCGCTGGAACGGGCGGGCGACCTCGCCGCGATGCTGTCCAACCTGGCGCCCGGCGACGTCCTGTTCATCGACGAGATCCACCGCATCGCCCGCCCCGCCGAGGAGATGCTGTACCTCGCGATGGAGGACTTCCGCGTCGACGTCGTCGTCGGCAAGGGGCCCGGCGCCACCAGCATCCCGCTGGAGATCGCGCCGTTCACGCTGGTCGGGGCCACCACGCGGTCCGGCTCGCTGACCGGTCCGCTCCGCGACCGGTTCGGTTTCACCGGCCAGATGGAGTTCTACACCGACAGCGAACTCGAACTGGTCGCGCGCCGCGCCGCCACGATCCTCGACGTCGACATCGACCGGGACGGCTGCGCGGAGATCGCCCGCCGCTCCCGCGGCACACCACGGATCGCGAACCGGCTGCTGCGCCGGGTGCGCGACTACGCCGAGGTCCGGGCCGACGGCAAGGTCACGCGCAAGATCGCGCGCGCCGCCCTCGAGGTCTACGACGTCGACGAACTCGGTCTCGACCGGCTCGACCGCGCGGTGCTGACGGCGCTGGTGCGCTCCTTCGGCGGCGGCCCGGTCGGCGTGTCCACGCTGGCGGTCGCGGTGGGGGAGGAACCGACCACCGTCGAGGAGGTGTGTGAGCCTTACCTGGTCCGCGCCGGTATGCTCGCCCGCACTCCTCGTGGCCGGGTCGCCACAGCGGCCGCGTGGGAGCACCTCGGACTGCCGGCCCCGGCCGGTGCCACGCGCGGCGACCAGGGTGGCCCGACCCTGTTCGACCAGGACTGACCGGACCGTTCACGCGGTTCGGGGCCCGTGGTGACGACGGGTGGCTGTGGAGTTTCCGCTGGCACCTGGCACACTCGGGTAGAGCACACCCCGCCAAATCGGACAAAACAGCGCACCGCGCGGCGTCCGCTCGAAATGGAGAACCATGAACCAGTTATTGCTGCCGCTGCTCCTGATGCTCGTTGTGGCGATTCCGCTCGTCATGGGCACCCGTAAGCAGAAGAAGGCGGCGGCAGCGCAGCAGGAGCTGCTCGCGAGCCTCGCTCCCGGTGACCGGGTGATGACCACCTCCGGTCTCTACGCGTCTGTCGCCGACGCCACCGCCGACACCACGATCGACCTCGAGATCGCCCCCGGCGTCGTGACCACCTGGCTGCGCCAGGCCGTCCGCGAGAAGGTCGAGCCGGTCGTCGAGACCGACGAGGACAGCACCGACGTCGTGGACGCCGACGAGGTCGTCGAGGCCCCGGTCGTCGAGTCGAAGGACGACGAGCGCGTCGAGGAGAAGTCCGGCGCGCAGATCGCTCCTCCGCTGGAGCACGGCAAGAAGTAAAGCCGGTAAGGCCATCCCCGACACCAGACTTTCGTAGGTGCGGGGCCAACGCCGGGCTCACGCAGCACCGAGTAGTGTCTCGGTGCTGCGTGCGTGTCCGTCGTCATAGTCGTGCCCGTTCACCGGGCATCGTCATCGAGGCAGGTTCGCGGTACCGCCGGGCTCCCGCCCGGTGAGTGAACAGCCAAGTCCATTGGGGAACACCCAGTCCGTCCGAGGAGACCGAAGCACAGTGGCCGCACCGGCCGGGCATCTCCGCCCGGGACGCTATCTCGCCTTCTTCGCCCTGATCGTGGTGGCGCTGTACGCCCTGGTGTTCTTCACCGGTAGCGGCAAGCCGACGCCGAAGCTCGGCATCGATCTGCAAGGCGGCACGAGGGTCACCCTGACCGCCCGTAATCCCGACGGCGGCGACCCTCCGCGAGAGTCCCTCGAACAGGCCCGCTCGATCATCGAGCGCCGGGTCAACGGTATCGGCGTCGGCGGCACCGAGGTCGTCCTCGACGGCAGCAACGTCGTGATCACCGTTCCCGGTGAGCAGGGCGACCAGGCCAAGACCCTGGGCAAGACCGCGAAGCTGGGCTTCCGGAAGGTCGTGACGTCGCAGCCGGTGACCCCGGTCCCGCAGCCGTCGACCCCGCCCGCTTCGGGTGCGCCCTCGTCGGCCCCGCCGTCGTCGGGTGCCCCGGGCGCGTCGAGCGCTCCGCCGAGCAGCCCGGCCAACGGTGGCGGTGGCGCCGCCGGTGCGCCGCAGCAGCAGCCGAACGACAACGCCGACGAGAAGACGAAGAAAGAGATCGAGGAAGCCCGGAACATCCGGCAGAACCCCGATCTGACGTCGACGGACCAGGCGAAGCAGGCCGCGGCCGCCGAGAAGGCCTTCGCGTCGCTGAACTGCGCGCCCAACGTGTCGGACCCGCTGGTCGGCAACGACCTCACCGACAAGCCGCTGGTCGCCTGCGGTGACAAGAACACGATGAAGTACCTGCTGGAGCCGGAGTTCCTTCCCGGAACGGAGATCTCCGACGCCTCCTCGGGTTACGACACGCAGAACTCCCAGTGGGTCGTCAACCTGAACTTCAAGAGCGACGGTTCCCGGATCTGGGGCGACTTCACCTCGAAGAACATCCAGAAGCAGGCGGCGTTCGTCCTCGACACACAGGTCGTCTCCGCGCCGACCATCCAGTCCGCGATCCTCGGCGGCCAGACGCAGATCACCGGCCGGTTCGGCCAGGCCGAGGCGAAGGATCTGGCGGACGTGCTGAAGTACGGTTCGCTGCCGCTGTCGTTCGAATCCTCGGACGCGACCACGGTGTCGGCGACGCTGGGACTCGCGTCGCTGCAGGCAGGCCTCATCGCCGGTGGCATCGGCCTGCTGATCGTGTTCATCTACTGCTTGTTCTACTACCGGCTCCTGGGCGTGCTGACGATCCTTTCGCTCGGCTTGTCCTTCATGCTCGTGTACGCGGTGTTGGTGTTGCTGGGGCGGTGGATCGGGTACACCCTCGACCTCGCCGGCGTGGCCGGTCTGATCATCTCGATCGGTATCACCGCGGACTCCTTCGTCATCTACTTCGAACGTTTGAAGGACGAGATCCGGGAAGGCAGGACCTTCCGGTCCGCGGTCCCGCGTGGCTGGTCCCGTGCCCAGCGCACGATCCTGGCCTCGGACGCGGTGAGCTTCCTCGCCGCGGCGATCCTCTACTGGCTGGCCGTCGGTGACGTGAAGGGCTTCGCGTTCACACTCGGCATGTCGACGGTCCTCGACCTCGTCGTGGTCTATCTCGTGACGCACCCGCTGGTCGCGATGGTGTCCCGGTCCAAGTCGAAGTTCCTGTCCAACCCCAAGAACCTCGGCCTCGGTGCCGTGCAGCAGCTGGGTTCGGAACGTAAGTCCGCGGCCCGTACCGCCGCCGGGCGCCCGAACGTCAAGGAGGCGTGACCGTGGTCGACGACAAGAACACCACCGCGGGCAAGCGCGAGAGCGTCTTCCGCCGCCTCTATGTGGGCACCGGCGCGTTCGACGTGGTCGGCGCGCGCAAGCGCTGGTACATCTTCTTCGGTGCGCTGGTCCTGGTGTGCATCGCCTCGATGGGCATCAAGGGCTTCAACTTCGGCATCGACTTCGAGGGCGGCACCCAGATCCAGCTGCCCGCGAACGGCAAGAACGGGCAGATCACCGAAGAGCAGGCCAAGAAGTCCTTCGCCGACGCGCTGGGCAAGCCGGCCGACGAGGCGCAGAAGGTCGGCAGCGGCGTCTCGTCGACCATCCAGCTGCGTTCGGACACGCTGGACGCCGCCGAGGTCGCCAGGGTGAAGCAGGCGCTGTTCGAGGAGCTGGGCCCGATCGGGACCAGCGGGCAGCCGAGCGTCCAGGCCATCAGTGACAGCGCGGTGAGCGCGTCGTGGGGCGGGGAGATCTCCCGGCAGGCGCTGATCGCGCTCGGGGTCTTCCTCCTCGCGGTCACGTTGTTCCTGGCGTTGTACTTCGACGTCAGGATGGCGGCCGCGGCACTGGTGTCGCTGCTGCACGACATCGTGGTCACCGCGGGTGTGTACTCGCTGATCGGCTTCGAGGTCACGCCGGCGACGGTGATCGGTCTGCTGACGATCCTCGGTTTCTCGCTGTACGACACGGTGGTGGTGTTCGACAAGGTCCGCGAGAACACGCGCGGCCTGCTCGGCCTCACCCGCCGTACCTACGGCGAGGCGGCCAACCTGGCGCTGAACCAGACCCTGATGCGCTCGTTCAACACGGCGCTGATCGCGATGCTGCCGATCCTCGGGCTGCTCGTGGTCGGGTACGTCCTGCTGGGCTCGGGCACTCTGCAGGACCTCGCGCTGGTGCAGCTCACCGGCACCCTGGTCGGCGTGCTGTCCTCGGTCGCGCTGGCCACCCCGCTGCTGGTCGACTTCAAGATGCGTGACCCGAAGTACCGGCAGCAGGCCGACAGGGTCGCTTCGCGTCGTGCGAATCAGGCCCGCAAGGCCGCCGAGCGCGCGGACGACGACTTCGACCCGACCGACGAAGACGCGCTGGAAGCCGAACTCCGCAAGGAGAAGGCGTACGCGGCCGCGGCGAGCGTGCCGGCCCGGAACCAGAAGGCCACCAAGGGCCGTCCGTCGGGTAAGCGCAAGAGGTAGACCCGGGTCTCCGCTGCTAGGAAAGGTCCTTTCATTGCAGAATTTGCAATGAAAGGACCTTTCCTAGCGTTCAGAGCCCGGGCGCACGACACGAGAGCAGGGAAGTACATGGAGCTGGACAAGGCCCTCGACCTGATCGCCGAGGTGCCGGACTTCCCGGAACCCGGCGTGCTGTTCCGGGACCTGAGCCCGATGTTCGCCGACGCCGCGGGCTTCAAGGCCGTCACCGACGCGCTGGCGGCCACCCTCGGCCCCGAGGTCGACCTGCTGGCGGGTGTCGAGGCACGCGGCTTCCTGCTGGCCGCCGCCGTCGGCTACGCCCGGGGTCTCGGCGTCGCGCTGATCCGCAAGCCCGGCAAGCTTCCCCGGGTCGCCGGCCGGGTCGGCTACGCGCTGGAATACGGCACGGCGACCGTCGAGTTGCCCGACGGCGTCGTCCAGCCGGGCCAGCGTGTCGCGATCCTCGACGACGTACTCGCCACCGGCGGCACCGTCGCGGCCACCTGCAAGCTGCTGGAAGACGCGAAGGCCCAGGTCACCGGGGTTTCGGTGGTCATGGAACTCGCCGCGCTCGGTGGTCGTTCCGTGCTGGGAGGGCGTCGCGTGGAGGCCCTCCGGGTGTGTTGACCGGGCGTACCAAGTAGGCCGCGAGGGGGAGCGGTTACTCTTGATGTCCGAAGGCCGCACGAAGCGCAGGAGGTGCGGGTGAGCCAAGAGCTCGATGCCGCGGTGTCCTCGAAGGACGGCACCGAGCAGAACGGCGTTGCGCGGCAGGGGGCCGCGCCGACGCCGTCCGCGACGCGCCGGGTCCGCGCCCGGCTCGCCCGCCGGATCACCGCACAGCGTGCCGCTCCGGTCAAGCAGGTCCTCGAACCGCTGGCCGTCATCCACCGCGAGCTGCACCCCAACGCCGACCTGGCCCTGCTGCAGCGCGCCTACGACGTCGCCGAAGAGCTCCACCGCGATCAGCGGCGGAAGTCCGGCGACCCCTACATCACGCATCCGCTCGCCGTCGCGACGATTCTCGCCGAACTCGGCATGGACACCACGACGCTGGTCGCGGCGCTGCTGCACGACACCGTCGAGGACACCGGATACTCGCTGGAGAGCCTGAAGGCCGACTTCGGCGAGAAGGTCGGCGAACTGGTCGACGGCGTCACCAAACTGGACAAGGTCAAGCTCGGCACGGCCGCCGAGGCCGAGACCATCCGCAAGATGGTCATCGCGATGGCGCGCGACCCGCGTGTGCTGGTCATCAAGCTGTCCGACCGGCTGCACAACATGCGCACGATGCGCTTCCTGCCGCCGGAGAAGCAGGCGCGCAAGGCCCGCGAGACCCTGGAGGTCCTCGCCCCGCTGGCGCACCGGCTCGGCATGGCGACGGTCAAATGGGAGCTGGAGGACCTGGCCTTCGCCATCCTGCAGCCGAAGAAGTACGACGAGATCGTCCGCCTGGTCGCCGATCGCGCGCCCTCGCGGGACACGTACCTGCGGTCGGTGATCACCGAGCTGACCAGCAACCTGGAGGGCTCGCGGATCACCGCGAAGGTCGAGGGACGGCCGAAGCACTACTACTCGATCCACCAGAAGATGATCGTCCGCGGGCGCGACCTCGACGACATCCACGACCTGGTGGGCGTGCGGATCCTGGTCGAGGACGTCCGCGACTGCTACGCGGCGATGGGTGTCGTCCACGCGCTGTGGCAGCCGGTCCCCGGCCGGTTCAAGGACTACATCGCGCAGCCGCGGTTCGGCGTGTACCAGTCGCTGCACACCACGGTGATCGGACCGGACGGCAAGCCGCTGGAAGTCCAGATCCGCACCTACGAGATGCACCGCACCGCCGAGTACGGCATCGCCGCGCACTGGCGGTACAAGGAGACCAAGGGCACCCACAACGGGAACGCCGTCGACGTCGACGAGATGGCGTGGATGCGCCAGCTCCTCGACTGGCAGCGGGAAGCCGCGGACCCGGGCGACTTCCTCGAATCGCTGCGCTACGAACTCGCGTCGCGCGAGATCTTCGTGTTCACGCCCAAGGGCGACGTGATCACGCTGCCGGTCGATTCGACCCCGGTCGACTTCGCCTACGCCGTGCACACGGAGGTCGGGCACCGCTGCATCGGCGCCCGCGTCAACGGCAGGCTCGTCGCGCTCGAGCGCAAGCTGGAGAACGGCGAGGTCATCGAGATCTTCACCTCGAAGGCCGAGACGGCGGGACCGAGCCGCGATTGGCTGCAGTTCGCCGGTTCACCCAAGGCGCGCGCGAAGATCCGGCAGTGGTTCGCCAAGGAACGCCGCGACGAGGCGATCGAAGGCGGCAAGGAGGCCATCACCAAGGAGGTCCGCAAGGTCGGTCTCCCGATCCAGCGGCTGGTCTCCGCCGAGTCGATGGGCGCGGTCGCCACCGAACTCCGGCACCCCGACATCAGCTCGCTGTACGCCGCCGTCGGCGAGGGCCACACCAGTGCGAAGCACGTCGTCCAGCGGCTGGTCGCGCTCATCGGCGGGGTCGACGAGGCGGAGGAGGAGCTCGCCGAACGCGCGACCCCGTCCACGGTCACCCGCCGCCGCGGCTCGAACGACGTCGGCGTCGTGGTGAAGGGCGCCAGCGACGTCTGGGCCAAGCTCGCGCGCTGCTGCACGCCGGTGCCCGGCGACGAGATCCTCGGGTTCGTCACCCGCGGCGGCGGGGTCAGCGTGCACCGCACGGACTGCACCAACGCCGACGACCTGACCGCGCAGCCCGAGCGGCTGGTCGAGGTCGAGTGGGCGCCGTCGGCGTCCTCGGTGTTCCTCGTCGCGATCCAGGTCGAGGCGCTGGACCGGCATCGCCTGCTCTCGGACGTCACCAAGGTCCTCGCGGACGAGAAGGTCAACATCCTGTCCGCGTCGGTGACGACCTCGCGCGATCGCGTCGCGGTCAGCCGGTTCTCGTTCGAGATGGGCGACCCGAAGCATCTGGGCCACGTGCTGAAGGTGGTCCGGGGCGTCGAAGGCGTCTACGACGTCTACCGGGTGACTTCGGCGTCCTAGGCCGTGTCCTGCAAGTCTTGTTCGCGGTCTTCGCGCCCAGGCGGTCCCTGACGGCACGNNGCACCGCCAGGAACCACCTGGATCACGAAGCCCATCGAACAGACTTACAGGACACGGCCTAGCCGGTTCCGCAGTCGAAGGCTCACGGGTCTTCCGTCGTGAGCCGTTCCTGGACTTCGCGGTGCCGGAACTGGGTCGCGGTACCGGCCAGGCGCAGCAGGCCCGCACCGTAGGCCCAGTCGAGGAAGGCCTCCGGTTTGCCCGGAAGCCGGTGCTCGCGCACCATCGCGCGTATCGCGAGCTCCTGGCGCAGCCGGGGAGTGGGGCCTCCGCCGAGGTAGAGCCCCAGGCCCGCCGCGGATCCCAGGAAGACACCGTCGATGATCCCGGCGGGAAGGCTGCCCAGCACCAGGAGCACCAGCGCCAGAATGAGGCTTTGGGCCGCGATCGTCCCGCGCACCTGGCGCTGTGGTTCGCTCGGCCGGTTCGCGGTCTTGAGCAGGGTCGTCGTGTCGCCCGCCTCGGCGATGAGTCCGATCACGAACCCGATCGCTCCGAATCCGATCATGGTGCCGAGCACGATTTTGACCGGCTCACCGATACCGGAGAGCAAGCTGATGGCGATTCCCGCCGGAATCCCGGCCGAGACACCCAGCAGCAGCCAGGCTGAGGCGGCGCGCAGAACCTTGCGGAGCCCCATGCCAGTGAGAAGCAGCCGGGGTTCCATGCGTTCCATGGTCCGCGTCGAGGTCTCCGCGGCGAACCGGAACACGAACACGCCGACGCCGAGCAGCGAGGGGATGATGTAGAACCATCGCTCCGGATGAGCCCGTAAATCGCTGCTCCCGTTGCCGAACCACGCGCGCAGAAACAGCAGGGAGACGAGAAGCGTGGTCAAGCCCGAGATGATCGCCGCGGCGAGCAACCGGACACGCCTGCCTCGGCTCGCCGGATCCCCGCTCGTCCGCCAGAGTTCGTGCAGCTGGATGTCGGTCCTCGAGTATCCGTAGGCGCCCATCCACGCGAGGTGGTTCGCGAGGGTGCTGAGCCAGGTGCGGACATCGTCGGCCCGGTACCGCGTGCCGTCCGGGCCCGGATAGTGCTCGACCACGGCGGGGATGAGCCGGTCTTGGAGGAAGTCGTCGAGTTCCGCTTCGGAGAGCTTGCGGAGTTCACGGGGATCCGGACCGGTGACGGGATCCCGGTAGACGTTCACCGCCAGGTAGAGGCTCAAGGGGGAGGAGAGGAATTTGGCGAGCCTGCCCGCGGGATGGGTCCTGACGAGGTTCAGCACCGGCCGCCAGCGGGCCTGGATTCCGTCCGGCTGCGACGGATCGGGGAAGCGGTGTGCGAGCCAGCCGATGATCTGCCGGGATTCGAGCGCTTCCATGGTCACGGCGGTGGTGTCCTGCAGCGGTGCCGTGCCGGCCATCAGCCGGTAGTTCCCCATCCGGCAGGCGACCACGACCGGCCACCGGTGCGGTCCGGCGGCGGTGTTCAAGCCGTCGATGACCTCGTTGGCCCGGCGAGGGGCGGCCGTGTCGCCGTCCATCTCGTCCAAGCCGTCGAGGATCGGCAAGATCCAGCCGTCGGCGAGGAGGGCCTTCGCGGCGGACCGCGGAACGCCGTAGACGACCGTGAGCTGCTCGGCGATCCAGGTGTCCAGGCGTTCGCGAACCGTGGCCGACCGCGAGTGGGTCTCGGAGAACGAGGGGAGACTCAGCCGGACCGGGACACGGATCCGTTCGCCGGTCTCCGTACGGGCCTTCTCCGCGAGATCCAGCAGCAGCCGGATCGTGAGGACGGTCTTACCCGATCCGGGCTCGCCGAGCACGAGCAGCCTGCCGAGCCCCAGGCTCTCGTAGAACTCCGCGACCGTGTTCAGCGATCCGCTTTCCGGGCCGCCGTCGACCCGCCAGCGCACTCCCGCGGCGTCCGGATGGGTAGAGGCGAAGCCGATGTCGGCCGGTTCGGGGCGGCCGGTGTCACCGAGTAGTTGCTGCAGGGCCCTGGCCTCGGCCGTGATGACCTGGTCGAGCAGCGTCGAAGCGTGGGTCCGCAGCGCGGCCTGGTCAGGGGCCCCACGCCGGGAACGCAGGCTGTAGAACGCCGCGACGCTGCCGAGGATCGCGACGGGGAGAGCCAGCACGTTGGCGATTCCCGCGCCGTCGTCGCCCTTGCCGAGCAGCCACGACGTGAGCCAGAACAATCCGGCCGTCGCGGAGAAGGCGACGACGAGCCGGAGTCGGCGAGGGGGCCGCGAGCGCATCCGACCATCTTGCCCACATTCGGCGGGCTCCGGTGGAAACGCGCACTAGGGTGCGGAACATGACTGAAGGGTTCGAGTTCACTCGCGACGGCGAGGTCGCGCGGCTGACGTTCACCAGGCCGGAGAAGATGAACGCGATCACCTATGGGATGTGGTCGGCGATCCCGGACGTGGTCGCGCGGGTGGAGGCGGATCCGGGGATCAAGGTGCTCGTGCTGACCGGTGCGGGCGCGCATTTCTCGGCGGGTGCGGATATCAGCGAGTTCCGCGAGCTGCGGTCCACCGCCGATGCCGCCGAGACCTACGACAAGGCCGTCGACGGGGCCGTGGCGGCGCTGACGGCTTCGCGGAAGCCGACGGTGGCGATGATCCAGGGGAACTGCATCGGCGGCGGCTGCCAGCTCTCGGTCGCGTGCGACTTCCGGTTCGCCGCGGAGGGCTCGCGGTTCGGCATCACGCCGGCGAAGCTCGGCATCGTCTACCACTTCGGCTCGACTCGGCAGCTGGTTTCGCTGGTCGGCCCGGCGAACGCCAAGTACTTCCTGCTCTCGGGCGAACTCGTCGACGCGCGGCGGGCACGGGAGATCGGGCTGCTCAACGACGTGTTCCCGGTGGACGAGCTGGAGGCGTCGACGAGGAAGTTCGCCGAGACGCTGGCTTCGCGTTCGCAGACGTCGGTGCGCGGGATGAACCGGATCATCGAGAAGATCGTCTCGGGACAAGAGGAATCCGACGCCGAGGTGGACGAGATCCGGCTCGGCGCCCTGCACGGTGAGGACTACGCCGAGGGCGTGGCCGCCTTCCTCGCGCGGCGGCCGCCGAAGTTCACCTATCGCTGACCGGCTCGATCAGAGCACGGCGAGCCGGTCCACCAGCAGCTCCACCCGCTGCTCGGTGTACTCCGGCGGCAGCCGTCCCGACCGGGTCAGGGTCGCCACGCCGTGCAGGGACGCCCAGAACACCTCGGTGAACAGTCCCGGTTCGACGCCGTCGCCCGCGACCTCGCCGAGGCTCTCCAGTAGCGCGGCGAAGGCGTCCTTGAGGGGTTCCGGGGTCTCTTCCTGCGCGTACGCGAGGCCACCGTCGAGCTGGAAAAGGGCGTCGTAGACCGCTGGGTTGCGGGCGGCGAAGTCGAGATAGGCGCGGGCGAGGGCGGACACCCGGGCGCGCGGGCCGTCCGCGGCGGCGGTCGCCGCCCGCATCGCCACGGCCATCTCGGTGGCGCCCTGGAGGGCGACGGCGCCGATGATCTCGCGTTTGCCGCGGAAATGGCTGTAGAGGACGGGCTGGCTGTATTCGATGCGCTCGGCCAGCCGTCGGGTGGTGACCGCGTCCCAGCCCTGCTGCTCGGCGAGTTCGCGGGCCGTCGCCACGATGAGGCGTTCGCGGTCCGCCCGTTCGCGCTCCTTGCGTTCTTGTACCGACATGAACAGATCCTAGCATTGCTAGACAAGCGAGCGGTAGAAGTACTAGCGTTGCCATGTCAGCTATCAGCGCTAGTTTCCGGGAGACGTCGCCATGCTCAACGCTTTAGAGGTGCTCACCACCGTGATCGTCGGTGTGATGGTCGGGGTGGAGTTCTCCGTCGCCTTCGTCATCAACCGGATCCTGAACGGCCTCCCGGACGACAGCGCCCTGCGCGGTCGCGCCCACGGCGGCCGGATGCTCGGCGCCGTGATGCCGTTCTGGTACATCGGCTCGCTCGTCCTCGTCGCGGTGTGGGCCATCACCGGCCGGCAGGACCAGGGCAGCGGCCTCGTCGTCACCGCCGGGGCGCTGCTGATCGTCAGTGTGATCATGTCGATCCTGCTGCTCGTCCCGATCAACAACCGGGGCAAGACGTGGACGCCGGAGAACCGGCCCGCCGACTGGAAGCAGCAGATGAACCGCTGGGACCGGTTCCACTACGGCCGCGTCGCCGTCATCATCGCCGCCTTCGCCCTGCTGGTCGCCGCCCGCGCGTGACGCGGACGGCGAGTCCGGACGATGCCGGAGCGGTCAGATCTCGTCCCAGGGGTTGCTCTCGTACGCCTCGGTCAGGATCCGGCCGGTCTCCGGCGCGAACGGCAGGACGACGTCGTCCACCGACGCCACCGGCCAGCCGATCGACTCCGAGTTGGTCAGGAACATCGCGTCGAATCCCGGCAGCTCGGCCGGACGGACTTCCCGGGTCTCCTGCGGGATCCCGCCGCGCTCCAGGCCGCGCCGCACGAGTTGCTGCGAGATCCCGTCCAGCACCGGCGCCTGAGGCCAGACCACCGTGCCGCCGTCGAGGAAGCCGACGTTCCAGATCGACGCCTCGCTGACCCGGCCCTGGTAGTCGATGAACAGCGCGTCGTCGTAGCCCGCCATCTTCGCCTCGCGCCGGTGATGGACCAGTCCGAACGTGCCGACGTGCTTGACCTCGGGCAGCACCCGTTCGTAGCGCACGGACCGCAGGCGCAGCGGCGTCAGTTCGTGCTCCTGCGGCGGCCCGGTCCGGACCAGCACGTCCGGCGCCGCGGGCGCGCCGGGATCGGACCAGTCCATCGCGCGGGAGAAGATCACCACCCGCACGGACAACGCGCCCGCGCCCCGGACGGCCTGCCGGACGTACCCGCGCACGGCTTCGGTGTCGAGTTCGTCGGCGAACATCCGCCGCGTACTCGTCACCAGCCGGTTCAGATGGACGTCCAGACCGCGGACCTTGCCGTCGCGGACCTGCATCGCGGTGAAATGACCGTAACCGAACGCGCCCGCCAGATCTTCCGACCGGGCGGGCGCGCCGTTGAGCTCCAGCTTCACGTCAGGGGCTGACCGTGACGCCGGTGAACTTGACCTCGGTGTTGGGCGGGCCGGTCCCGTCGCCGTTGCCCGCCTGGGCGTTGGCGCCTGCCTTGGCGACCTTGTCGAGCACCTTCAGGCCGTCGTCGGAGATGCTGCCGAAGACCGAGTACTCGGCGGGCAGCTCGGCCTCGCCGTAGACCATGAAGAACTGGCTGCCACCGGAGTTCGGCTGCTGCGTCTTCGCCATCGCGAGGATGCCGCGGCCGTACTTGATCTCCTTGAAGGCCTCGTCCGGCATCGTGTAGCCCGGGCCGCCCATGCCGCTGGCTTCGGGATCACCGCACTGCAGCATCTGCAGGCCGGTGGTGCCGAGCCGGTGGCATTTGGTGTCGTTGAAGTAGCCCTGCTGGGAGAGGCTGACGAAGCTCTGGACGGCGCACGGCGCGAGCGCCCGGTCCAGCGTCAGCGGGATGTCGCCCGCGGTGCTCTTGAGCACGACGTTCACCGTGCCGTTCGAAGAGACGTCCTTGCCTTCCGGCTTGTTCACCTTCTTCGACGCCGGCTTGGTGGTGTCGTCCTTGTAGTCGCAGGACACCGGGTTCGCCAGCGGCGTCGGCCGCTTCGGCATCGGAGTGCGCTCCGTGGGGATGGTGACCTCTGGGGTCGGGGGAGCCGAGCTCGGGGAAGCGTCGGAGGCGGCGTCGTCACCACTGTTACTGCTGACGATCCACCACACCGCGCCCGCCACGATGGCGACGACACCGACGACCGCCACCGAGCCGACGATCTTGCGCCGCTTGGCCTTTTCGGCCCGTCGCACGATCTGTCGCTCGAGCTTGCGCTTCGCGGCTTCGCGGCGCTGCTGGTTGGTCGGCACCCGCCCTCCCCGTTTCCACTCGATGTTCACACGTCTGAGGTGGGGGAAGTCTATGGGCACAGCCTGTGAGGCCCCCGTACAGGGGCCGCTACGCTTACTTGATCGTGATCAGGGCCATCCTGTCACCTGTTCGGCGGAAGATACGAGGAGGCGTTTCGTGCTGGTTGTCGGATTTCCGGCAGGCCCCCTCGAAGCCAACTGCTATCTGCTCGCTCCGGAACGCGGCGGGGACTGCGTGCTCGTCGATCCCGGCGAGGACATCGGCGAACCCCTCGATGCCGCGCTGGCCGCGCACGGCCTGACGCCGGTCGCGATGCTCGCCACCCACGGCCACCCCGACCACGTCGCTTCGGCGGTCGAGGTCGGCGCACGCCACGGGATACCTCTTCACCTGCATGAGGCGGACCGGCCACTCCTGGCCGCGGACGCCGGGGAATGGAAGGACGGGATCGTGCCACTCGTCGAGGGCCCGCTCAGGCTGGCCGGACTGGAGATCACGGTGTCCCGCACGCCGGGCCACACCGCCGGTTCGGTGACCTTCGGGCTGACCTCCGCCGAGGGCGGCCGGATCGTGCTCACCGGGGACAGCCTGTTCGCCGGTTCGATCGGCCGGTCCTCCGGGTCGGGCGGGGAACTCGTGCGCTCCCTCGGCGCCAAGGTGATGACGCTGCCCGACGACACCGTCGTCCTGCCGGGCCACGGCCCGGCGACCACGATCGGGCAGGAGCGCGCGGGCAACCCGTTCCTGGCCGGGACGGGATCGTGAGCGAGATGGCGGAGACCCCCGAGCGCCTTCCCCTGTTCCACGACGACCCCAAGCTCCGCCGTAAGCGTGGTTGCTCCGGTATCGCGGGCGTCGTGATCTTCGCGGCCGCGTTCGGCGGGATCGCCGGGCTGATCGGCGGTGAGATCGCCGGGCTCGTCGTGGCCGGGGTGATCGCGCTGCCGCTGCTCTACATCATGTTCTACAACCTGCGCCGTCGTGTCTGGCTCGAAGGCGAAACGCTCATCGTGCGGACGTGGGGAGTGCGGCGGATCGCCCTGACCTCGGCCGAACGCATCGACCTGGTGATCAGCGACGTGCGCGGCACCCGGACGGTCAGCCTGCTGGTCAACGCGGGCAAACGGCGCAAGGTGGCGAAGGTCGACCTGGCCGTCTACTCCGGTGCGGGTGGGCGGGAACTCGGCATCCTGCAACTGCGCAAGCTGGCGAACGCGCTGCTGAACAACACCGAGGCGAACGGCCTGGTGTTCTCGGAACTGCTGGTGGCTCAGCTGAAATCGGAGGCGCGCGGGGACGCGGCGGCGGAGCGGCCGCTCTACCGGCTGGCTTCGGCGGCGCCCGCCGGGAAGTACATCCAGCGGTTCACGATGGAGGCCGTCAGCCGGTTCGTGGCGACCTTGGAGTGAAGGCGGCGGAGCGCGTTCTCCGTGAAGGCCCCCTTCCCTCGGCTCAGCCGAGGAAACTCGACCTTCACACCTTGCCCAGTACATGAAGGCCCCCATACTTGCGCCTAGGTACAAGAAGGGGGCCTTCATGTACTACAGGGGCGAGCAACCGCAGTGGCATGGTGGGGCGCGTCTCGTGAGTGGTAATGACGGTTAGAACCGTCATTACCACTCACGAGACTTGAGGCTCCCGCGAGGCGATCAGCGCGGCCAGCACGGTGGTGACCGGCACGGCGGCGACGATGCCGACGCTCCCGGCCAGTGTCCGCACGATCTCCTGCGCGATGTTCTCCGCGCCGAGGATCGAGCCGAGGCCGACGCCCGAAAGCGACGTGTACAGCAGCACCGGCAACGCCGCGCCCGCGTACGCCATCACGAGCGTGTTGACCGCCGAACCGACGTGGTCCCGCCCGATCCGCAGGCCCGCGCCGTAAAGCTCACGCCAGCCGAGCGCCGGATTCGCCCGCCGCAGCTCCCACACCGCGCTCGTCTGCGTCACCGTGACGTCGTCCAGCACCCCGAGCGCGCCGATCACGACCCCGGCCAGCAGCAGCCCCCGCGCGTCGATCCCGTGCCCGAGCGAGCCGATCAGCTGCGAGGTGCTGTCGTCCAGCCCGGTGAGCGACGACGCCGCCGAGAAGATCGCCGAGAGGACGCCGATCAGGACCAGGCTCACCAAGGTCCCCAGTACCGCCACCGAGGTTCTCGCGGACAGCCCGTGGGTCAGGTACAGCGCGACGAACATGATCGCGCCCGCGCCCGCGATCGCCACCAGCAGCGGACTTTCCCCGGCGAGGATCGACGGCAGCACGAACAGGGCCAGCACCAGGAAACTCAGCCCCAGCGCGATCAGCGCGGCGATTCCCTGCCAGCGCCCCAGCACGATCACCGCGAGCGCGAACAGCCCGGCGAGCAGCAGCAACGGCGTCCCGCGCTGGAAGTCGACGATCTGGAACGACGCCGGATTCGCGACGTCGCCGCCGTTGTAGGACAGCACCACCTTGTCGCCCGCGGTGAACCGCGGCGTGCTCGGCTCGATCGGGAGGGTCAGCTTCAGCGGCTTTCCCGTCCCCGGGCCGTCGGTCATGGTCAGTTCGCTGGTAAGGCACGGTTTCGCGTCCGGCGGCGGATCGCCGACCTGGACCTGCCCCTCGGCGAGACACGGCCCGGTGATCGTCGCGGTGATCGTGGCGTTGACCGGAGTCCCTTGGGGGAAGGCGCTTTTCGCCGGATCCTTGCCCCACGGATAGAGCAGGACCATCCCGGCAACGGTCGCGACGGCGAGCGGGATCAGCAGCCACATCAGCAGCTGCCGGACCCGGCGCGACGCGGGCGCCGCCGGTCCGTGGCCGTGCGAGTGCCCGTGACCGTGACCGGCGGGTTCGGGCCGGGGCTTGGGTGCCGGTGCCCGTTCCGGCGCCGGTGCTGATGCCGGTTCCGCCGCGCGGCGTCTGCCCGGGGTGGCCTGCCGCGGCCGTTCGGCCGGGGGACGCGGGCGCCGGACGCCTTCGGGCGGGGTCCGGCGCGGCGAACGGGACGTTCCGGGCGAACGATCGGACGGGGTGTCCGTTACCCGGCGAATCGGGCCGGTGTCGTCGTCGGAGAGGTCGCGGCGGTTCACCCGCACATCCTGCACAGCCCGCGCCGCCCGCCGCTCGCGGGGCCCGGTGCGGTCAGCCGAAGGCCTGACGCAGGTGAACCCGGCGGTAGGCGGACGGCGGCGTGTCGAAGTGGTCCAGGAAGGCCTGGCGAAGCGTCTCGGTCGAGCCGAAACCGCACCGTCTCGCGATCGACGTCAAGGGCAGTTCGGTGCCGCACAACAGCTTCGCCGCGTTCTCGGTCCTGGCCGCCCGGACGTACCGGCTGGGCGTGGTGCTCAGATGCGCGTCGAACAGCCTCGTCAGCTGCCGGGTGCTGATACCCGCGCGGTCGGCGAGCACGGTGGTGCTGAGATCGCCCGCGAGGTGCTCGGAGACGTACGCGGTGATGTCGCGGACCAGCCGGTTCTCCGGCGGCGGGCCGGAGAGGAACATGCTCACCTGCGCCTGGTTCCCCGGCCGCTGCAGGTAGGTGACCAGCATGCGGGCGGCTTCCCTGGCGAGGCTGGGGCCGTGGTCCTCCTCGACGAAGGCGAGGGTGAGGTCGATCCCGCTGGTGACGCCCGCCGCCGTGTAGACATTGCCGTCGCGTACGTACAACGGCACCGGATCGACGTTCACCTGCGGGTAGTTCGTCGCGAGCCGGTTCGCGAACCGCCAGTGCGTGGTGGCGCGGCGCCCGTTGAGCAGCCCGCACGCCGCCAGCACGGTGGCGCCGGTGCACACCGAGGCGACGCGACGGCTGTTCTGCGCGAGCCTGCGGATGTGGGAGACGATCCGCGGGTCGGCCGCCGCGGTCTCGTGCCCGCTCCCGCCCGCGACGATCAGCGTGTCGAGGTCGCCGGTCACCTGGTCGAGCCGGTGCTGTGCCTGCAGGGTCAGCCCGGAGTCGCAGCGGATGCCGCGGCCGTCGACGCTGGCGAGCATGATCTCGTACCCCGGCCGCCCGCCGAGTTTCGTCGCGGCGTCCAAGACGTCCGACGGGCCGGCGATGTCGAGCAGCTCGGCATGGGTGTACCCCACGATCAACACTCGTCTGGGTGAACCCGGCATGATCGAACGCTAGCAGTAGCGCCCGGCCGTTGGACATGGTTCGCAGGAATCCGGACATCCGGCTCTCCGGCTCCTCCCGCCTGCGCCACCGTTGCCCTCATGACTGACGACAAGAAGACCATCGCGTTCGTGGTGTACCCGGGGATGACCCCGCTCGACATGGTCGGGCCGCTGACCGTGCTGGACGGCATGGCGAGCACGGTCCCGGAGTTCCGGACCGTCGTGGTCGGCGAGTCGAAGGAGCCGATCGGTACCGACAATCCCCTGAAGCTGTCGGCGAGCCACACCTACGACGAGGTTCCTTCGCCGTACGCGCTCCTCGTCCCGGGCGGCGCCGCGCCGACGCTGAAGGCGCTCGCCGACGAGAAGCTGATCGACTACGTGCGGACGGCCGCGGCGAGCGCGGAGCTGGTGACCTCGGTGTGCACGGGATCGCTGGTGCTGGGGCAGGCGGGGCTGCTGGAAGGCCGCCGCGCGGCGACGCACTGGATGTTCCGGGAGCTGCTGCGCGCGTTCGGCGCGGAACCGGTCGCCGAACGCTGGGTCGAGGACGGGAACGTGATCACCGCCGCCGGGGTGTCGGCGGGGATCGATCTCGCGCTGCACCTGGTCGAGCGGCTCGTCGGCGCCGAGATCGCGCGGACGATCCAGTTCGTCATCGAGTACGACCCGGAGCCGCCGCTCGGCGCGCTCGACTGGTCGAAGCGGCCGTACGGGGACCTCAAACCGTTGCTGGAGCACACCTTGAAGGACGCGCTCGCGGACGAGCCCGCCCTGCGGGACAGGTTGCTCGCGCACACTGGACGGTAGGGCGGCGGCCATCCGGGTGAGAAGCGACGATTCGGGGACTCCGCCGGGTTAGATTCTGCCCACCCGTCCAGGTGATAGGTGCTTCGTGGAGTTCAAGGTGCTCGGCCCGCTCAGGGCCTCGGTCCCGCTGCCGTCGGCGGCTCAGCCCCGTCGGGTGCTCGGGCTGCTCCTGGCCAGGCCGAACGAGTTCGTCCACCGGAACACCCTCGTGGACGAACTCTGGCCGCAGGGGCCGCCGTCGAGTGCCGCCGCCGTCGTGCAGATGGCGGTTTCCAAGCTGCGCAAGGCGTTGTCGCCCGGGGTGCCGGTGGACGACGCCCGGCAGCGGCTGCGGTC
This sequence comes from Amycolatopsis orientalis DSM 40040 = KCTC 9412, assembly GCF_000478275.1. GTDB lineage: Bacteria > Actinomycetota > Actinomycetes > Mycobacteriales > Pseudonocardiaceae > Amycolatopsis > Amycolatopsis orientalis. The sequence continues at coordinate 4,198 of NZ_ASJB01000049.1, read as the reverse complement.
CGGTCGGGACGGCTACCGGCTGATCGTGTCGGAAGGGGAGCTGGACGTCTCCGGTTTCACCGGCCTGACCGCGGCCGCGGCGACGGCGACCGGCGACGAGCGCAGGGCGCTGCTCGAACGGGCACTCGGGTTGTGGCGCGGCCGGGCGTTCGCCGACGTCCCGGCCGGGCCGCTGCTGGAGGCGTACAAGCTGTGGCTGGAAGACCGGCGGTGCTCGGTTCTGGGCAAACTCGTGGAGCTGGACCTGGCGGCCGGTGACCACAAGGCGGTCGCCGACCGGCTGGGCCCGGAGCTGGCCGCCAGGCCGGGCGACGAGCGCCTCGCGGGATGGCTCGCCGAGGCGCTGCACGGCCTCGGCCGCCGGGACGCCGCGCTCGCCGTCCTCGACCGGTGCCGTCACGCGCTCTGGGAGCACGCGGGTGTTTCACCGGGTGAGGACCTGCTCGCGGTCCACCGCCGGATCGCCGGAACCGGCTGGTCGGCGGGCGGCCCGCCCTGCCGCCTTCCGCCCGCGACCCCGGATTTCACCGGCCGGGCGGGCGAACTGGCGGAACTGGGCCGTGCGCTGCGCGGTCCCGCGCCGGTCGTCCTGCACGGCGCGGCGGGAGCGGGGAAGAGCGCGCTGGCCGTCCAGGCCGCGTGGCGGGCGCGCAAACGGTTCCCGGACGGTCAGTTCGTCGCCGATCTGAGTGAGACCGGCGACGTGCTCGCCGGATTCCTCCGCGCGCTGGGCCTCGCGGAAACGGAACTCCCGTCCGACCGGGACGGGCTGATCTCCTTGTGGCGGAGCCATACCGCGGACCGGCGGGTGCTGGTCCTCGTCGAGAACGCGCGCACCGAGGCCGAGGTCCGGCCGTTGCTGCCGAGCGGTCCGGGCTGCGCGACGATCGTCACCACACGACGGCAGCTGGCGGGACTCGCCGGGGCCAGGCCGATCGAGGTCGGCGACCTGTCCTACGCGGAATCGCGGGTGCTGCTCGGGGCGATCATCGGCGAGGATCGGGCGGCGGCCGAACCCGACGCCGTCCGCCGGGTGCTGGCCTGCTGTGACGGGCTCGCGCTGGCGGTGCGCGCGGCGGGAACGAAGCTGCGGCAACGGCCGAGACTGGGCATCGCAGAATTCGCGGCGCGCCTGGAGAACGAGCGTCTGCGTCTCGACGAACTCGCGGCGGGCGACCTCGCCGTCCGCCCGGTGCTCGCCGAAGCCATCGCCGAAGTGTCGCCGCGGCAGCGGAACTCCTTGCGCTTGCTCGGTTTCCCCGGCGCCACCGAGGTCGCCGACTGGTTCGCGGCCGCCCTGCTGGGCTGTTCGTCCCGTCAGGCGGCCGAGCTGCTCGACGAACTGGTGGACGACCACCTGCTCCACGTCACACGGGATCAGGCCGGTTTCCCGAGGTACCGGCTGCCCGGCCTGACCCGCCTCGCGCTCCGGGAACCGCCGGATCCCGCCGCCCTCGAACGTGCGCTGACGGTCATGGCGGCGTTGGCCGAACACGCGAGCGCCGCGCTCGGCGCCGAGTACCCGCCCGCTCGCCGGACGGACGCGCCCGCGGCGGCGACGGACCGCGTCACGGCCGACCCGATCGGCTGGCGCGACACGGAACTCGCGAACCTCGCGCTCGCCGTCCGGACCGCGCGCGGCCACGGCTGGACCGAGCTGACCGCGCGGCTGGCCGAAGCACACGGCGACCTCGTCGGCCCCCGGCACGGTGGTCCGCTCGCGCTGATCGGGTTCGACGTCGTCCGTGAACGGCTCGACCTGCCCGCGGAGGCGGGGAAACTGCTGAAGCTCGGTCACTCACACGCCGACGCGGGCGACTTGGCGCGGGCGAGGACCTGTTTCGCGTTGGCCGAAGCCAGATTCCGCACTTCAGGCGATCCGCGCGGTACCGGATCCGCGCTCGTCGCGCTCGCCGACGTCGACGCGGACTCCGGCAGGCCCCGGTCGGCCGTCGGCGCGTTGCGGGAGGCGCTGGACCTGTTCCGGGACTCCGGTGATCTCGCCGGGCAGGCGATGGCGTCGGCCCAGTTCGGCTCTCTCTGGGACGATCTCGGCGACTTCCGGCGGGCGAAGGAGTGTTTCGAGGCGAGCCTGCTGCTCTCACTCCATTGCGAGGACGGGCGGCAGCACGACCGGTCCGCCAAACGGTACGCCGACGTCCTGCGCCGCAACGGCAGGCTGGACGAGGCCGGTGACCTGCTGGCGAGCGCGCTGACCGGCACCCGCAGCTCGCGCGAACGCCACTGGGAGGCGCATGTCCTGCGCAGCCTCGGCGATCTTCACGCTGAGGCGGGCGAAGCGGGGGAGAGCGAACGATGTCTTTCGCGGTCGCTGGAGCTGTTCGAGCACGTCGGCCACCGGCACGCGGCCGCCTACACGCACCGGAGTTTCGGCGAGTCGCTGCGGCTGGCGGGTGAACCGGATCGAGCGGCGGAGCACCTGGGCCTCGCGATGAGCACGTTCCGCGCGCTCGGTGACCGCCGGGGCGGCGGATACGCCCTGCTCAGTTTGGGTCGTTTGCGGGCCGACGAAGGCGTCGTCACCGAAGCCGCCGAAGGACTCCGTACGGCGGCCGGGCTGTTCCGGGAACTGGGTTTCCCGGTGTGGGAACTGCGCGCGCTCCAGGGCCTCTCCGCCGTCGACAGGGATGGGCGGCAGCGGGAACGGGCTCGTGAAGCCTTGACGAAGATCCGCTTCGGAGCGATGCCCGGATAGCCCGGCACGGGATCACGGCCCGCCGCGTTTGGCGAAGTTATGGGGCCGGTGTGTTGACTCGGTCCCGGGACTTCGCGCCGTCCCGGAATCGTGGGACTGGGGGTGACGGCGCGTGCTCGTGGCCGGGTGACGCCTTCCGAGGGCAGGAGGCGTCACCCGGTTCGCCGGTCAGCCGCCGACGTGCAGGAGCACGTCCGCGTCGTCGAGGATCCCTTGGTCGAGCGGGAAGTAACCCTGCCGCGGGGTGGGGTCGGTCCGGACGCGCGCCGCCGGGACCTCCCCGGGCTGGAGCAGACCCCACTCGGTGGTGACGTGCTTCTGCAGGAAGCCTTCGTAGGTATCGGTTTCGGGCTCCCGCAGCGCGATGGCCCCACTTCGGCCGAGACTGGTCACGACGAAGGTGTACCGATCGCCGAGCAGCGGCCCCACCAGCGCGCCGGCCGGGAACCAGGTGGTCTCCGTCCCGGCCACGGTCATCGTGCTCGCCTGGCGCCGCAGATGGAGGTTGTGCGCGAAGACCAGTGTCGCGCCGCGACCGGCTTCGGCGGCGCGGATGTCGAGCAGATTCCGCGCCATGATCGCGTCCCTGATGGCGACCAGGGGCAGGTACCGATCCCGCGGTTCGAGCGGTTCGGCGCATTGCCGGTGGTAGCGCAGCAGATCGATACCCGCCATGAGGTGGTTCTCCGCCCGCACCCAGTCGGCCGTGACCGGTCGCGGTTCGCGGGCGCGGAGCGCGGTGAGCAGATCGGCCGCGATCGCGCGCAGCCGGTACGCGTCGGCCGTGGCACCGACCGACGAGGCCGCGTCCAGCACCGCCTCCGTCCGGCTCCAGCGTTCGTCGTCGCCGGCCGGACCGGCGATGTCCACGTCCAGTCCGAGGAAGTCGCGGGCGTACTCGAGATAGCGTCGCGGGCTGGGCGCGGAGGTGTTCTCGGTCTGGGTGTCGAAGCCGTGGAAGGTGAGTTGTTCTTCGGGCGGGCGGTTCTCGTTGTACTCGCGCATCCACTCGATCAGCCGCCGATTCGCCTCCACGGTGCCGAAGACGTGCGTGAAGCCCTCGCTCATCGCGAGGTCGAGGGATCCCTTGCCATGCTGGACGAAGTCGTTCGCGACATGCGCGGCCACGCGATCGGTCTCCAGGGCGATCGAACGGAAACCACGGTCGACGAGCTGGGCGAACAGCTCATTGCGGATCTCGGCGAAGAGCGGGATCGCGTGCGTCGGCTCGCCCAGGGCGAGCAGGTCGCAGGAGGGGGTCACGAAGTCTCGGAGGTCTTGACTCATGAGGTTCAAGCGTATCGTTGATACGCCGGTTGAAACTTTTCTCGACTGGACGTCGGGGATCGATCCCAAAGCTTCAAACGAGGGTGAACGGTCGTGAGTGGCGATGAGGGCTATTGAGGGGTAAGGCAAAGATGTCGTGCCCCGGCGAGCGTCCGGACTGGCTGGCGGAAGCCGGGCCGCGGCTCCGAGAGACAC
>NZ_ASJB01000048.1 GCF_000478275.1 Amycolatopsis orientalis DSM 40040 = KCTC 9412 | reverse complement strand
GTCGAGTTTCCTCGGCTCAGCCGAGGGAAGGGCCCCTTCACGCGCTACCGCTGTGACTGATGGCGCCACTGAGCCTGGTGGCGATGGTCCGAGCCGTGAAGGACTTGGTGTTGCAGCCCCCGCCACCGCAGGCCGTCACGGTCAGCGTCACCGGATTCGCCAAGGAAGTGAAGAGCAGCTGCCGGATCTCGTCGTTCACGACGATCCGCCGCGCTTCGGTCGTCTTGCCGGACAGGACGAACTGAGCGGTGAGACTCGAGGAAGGCGCGCTGTCGGAAACCGTGGCCACCACCCGTACCTGGCCGCCGACGGTCTCGACGGTGCCCCGCACGCTCTGCGCCGCACAACCGAGCGGACTGCAGACCTCGAACGGCGTGGGCATCGCGGCGGAGGCGGTGCCCGCGAACCCGGCCATTCCCAGCCCCAGCGCACTCACGGCGGCGGCGATCCTGACAGCGGAAGATTTCATGGTCACTCCCCAGCGATTGTCGGACCACCGAGGCTAGACCTGACCGCTTGCCGTGCGCCAAGTTTTCGCTAAGTGCTTGGTGCATAACGAAAACCCCCTTCCCGCAAGATGCGGAGAAGGGGGTTTTCCGTTACGGGATCAGGAGCGACGGGCCCGCTTCGCCTTACGCGGCGGCGGAAGCGCACCTTCGGCGCGGAGCCGGGCGGCGTGCTCGGCGAGCGCGTCGACCAGGTGCGGGACGTCGGCCTTCTCGGGCTGGACGTCCACCCGCAGCCCGAACTCCACGGCGGTTTCCGCGGTCTTCGGGCCGATGCACGCGACCAGCGTGCGGGTGTGCGGCTTGCCGGCGATGCCGACGAGGTTCCGCACGGTCGAGGACGAGGTGAAGCAGACCGCGTCGAAACCACCGGTCTTGATCATCTCGCGGGTCTCGGCCGGCGGCGGGGCCGCCCGCACGGTCCGGTACGCGGTCACGTCGTCGATCTCCCAGCCGCGTTCACGCAGACCGGCCGACAGGGTCTCGGTGGCGATGTCCGCCCGCGGCAGCAGCACGCGGTCGACCGGGTCGAGGACGTCGTCGTACGGCGGGAACTCGGCCAGCAGGCCCTCCGAGGACTGCTCGCCCTCCGGGACCAGCTCGGGGATGATGCCGAAGGAACGCACCTTCGCGGCGGTCGATTCGCCGACGCAGGCGATCTTCACGCCGGAGAAGGCGCGGGCGTCGAGGCCGAACTCCTCGAACTTCTCCCACACCGCGCGGACGGCGTTGGTCGAGGTGAAGACGATCCACTGGTAGCGGCCGTCGACGAGGCCCTTGACCGAACGCTCCATCTGCGCGGGGCTGCGCGGCGGCTCGACCGAGATGGTCGGGACCTCGTGCGAGGTGGCGCCGTGGCCGCGAAGCCGCTCCGCCATCTCACCGGCCTGCTCCTTGGTGCGCGGCACCAGGACCTTCCAGCCGTACAGCGCGCGCGACTCCCACCACGACAGCTTCGAGCGCTGGCCGACGGCCTGTCCGATGGTCACGATCAGCGGGCCGACGAGCTCGCCGGCCTCGTTCGCGACGGTGGCCAGCGTGGTGTCCAGGGTGCGCTGGGTGTTGATGGTGCCGTTGGAGGTCACCGCTACCGGCGTGGTCGACGGCAGTCCGTGCTCGGTCAGCGCGGACGCGGCCTCGGCCAGATGCGCCGACGTCGCGTGCAGCACGATCGGGCCGGGGGTGGCGGCCAGCGCGGCCCAGTCGACGTCACCGCGGACGTCGACCTCGGTGTGCGTGCCGCCGAGCGCGACACCGGCGTACGCCGGGACGGCGGCGCCGGGCGAGACGCCCGGGACGATGTCGAACACGGCGCTGGTCCGGGAAACGGCCTGCACCTCGGCGACCACGGCGGGCTGGGTCAGCGGGTCACCGGCGATCAGCCGGAGCACCAGCCGTCCGGCCTTGGCCTCGTTCACCAGGTCCTTGGCGACCTCGGTGGCCTCACCGACGGCGGGGCGCACTTCGGCGCCCTCCGCGGTGAGGGCCAGGACGCCCGAAGGGACGTCCGGGTCGGTCACCACGACCTCGGCCTTGGCGAGCAGCTCCTGAGCGCGGACGGTCAGCAGACCGGCGTCACCGGGGCCCGAGCCCACGAAGGCGACACGCCCGGTGGTCTTACGCGCGGGGGTCATCTGTGCGTTCTCCTCTTAGGCGGCCGCGGTCGATCGCGGCCGTAACTGTCTCTCTCAGCTCACTGGGCGGGGCCGGACAGCGCGCCGGCCCCCAGGTCGAGCAGCTCGGCGGCCAATGTCCGGCCGAGCTGTTCGGCTTCGTGCTTGTCGGCGAGCGCCGAAGCGCGCACCATGTCGACCGCTTCCCCGTCGGCTTCGACGGCGGCGGTGCCCCGCAACGAGATCCGCTCGACGACCCGCCCTTCGGCGTCCAGGTCCTCGACGATCTCCGCCAGCGCTCCGACCGGTGCGCTGCACCCGGCTTCCAGCGCCGCGAGCAACGCCCGTTCGGCGGTCGCCACGGCACGGGTGCCTTCATCGTCCACTGTGGATCCGAGCAGGTGCTCGATGTCCACGTCCCCGGTCCGGCACTCCACCGCCAGCGCACCCTGCGCGGGGGCGGGCAGCATCTGGATCGGGTCGAGGGTCTCGGTGATCTCCTCGGCCCGCCCGATCCTGGCCAGTCCGGCACGCGCGAGCACCACGGCATCCAGCTCGCCGTCGGTCACCTTGCGCATGCGGGTGTCGATATTGCCTCGGATCGGCACGATTTCCAAACCGAGCCCGAGCGCGCGCAGTTGCGCGGTGCGCCGCGGCGAGCCGGTGCCGACGGTCGAACCGGGCGGAAGCTCACCGAGAGTCAGCCCGTCACGGGCGATCAGCGCGTCACGCGGATCCTCGCGGGGCGGCACGGCGGCGAGCGTGATGCCGGGTTCGGGTTTCGTCGGCAGATCCTTGTACGAATGCACGATGACGTCGACTTCCTCGCGCAGCAAGGCTTCGCGCAGCGCGGAAGTGAAGACACCGACGCCGATCGTGGGGATCGGCGCGGACGACTTGTCGCCGGGGGTCGTCACGGTGACGAGTTCGACCTCGGCCCCCGTGGCACGCAGGGCGTCGGCGATGGTGCCGGTCTGCGCGAGGGCGAGTTTGCTGCCGCGCGTCCCGATCCGGATGACTCTGCTCACTGATGATCACTCGTCTTTCGGCATAGCGGTGGGACTGGCCACGGCGGCGGGCGCCTGCGGGTCGAGGCAGAACAGCTCACGCAGCGCGTTGGCGTAGTCGGTGTCGGCCGTCTCGGCGGCCAGCTGCTTGACCCGCACCGTCGGCGCGTGCAGCAGTTTGTCGACCACCCGGCGGACCGTGCGGCCGACCTCCTCGCGGACCCCGGCTTCGAGTTCCGGCAGGCGGTTGTCCAGCCGCAGCAGTTCGGCGTCGACGACCTCGGCGGCCCGGCGCCGCAGCGCCGTCACCGTCGGGGTGACTTCGGCGCTGCGCTGGCCCGCGAGGTACTCGCGCACCTCGTCGAGCACGATGCCGGTGGCCTTCGCGGTCTGGCGGTCGGTGGTCGGGGCGCCCGCCTCGCGCATGCGGCGCTGGATGGTCTCGAGGTCGACCACGGTGACGTCGGCCAGTTCGGCGACGTCGTGCTCGACGTCGCGCGGGAGCCCGAGGTCGCACACCACCAGCGGGCGGCCGTCGCGGGCCGGGACGTGCTCGATGGTGAACACCGCGGCCTGCGCGCCGGTGCAGCAGACGACGATGTCCGCCTCGGCGACCGCGTCCGCGACCCCGCTCATCTGGACGGCCTTCGCGGGGACGCCCTGCTCGGCGCTCGCGGCGGCGAGACGGGCGGCCCTGGCCTCGGTGCGGTTGGCGATGGTGATCTCGCCGATCCCGGCCTTGCGCAGCTGGGACGCGGTCAGCGCGCCCATCGAACCGGCGCCGACGATCAGCGCGTGCTTGCCCGCGATGTCCCCGGCCGCGGCCAGCGACTCGGAAACGACCGAAGCACCGAGCTGGTCGAGACCGGTCTCGGTGTGAACACGTTTGCCGACGCGCAGCGTGGTCTGGATCAGCTCGTGCAGCGTGCGGCCGACGGTGCCGGCATCACGCGCGGTGGCGTAGGAGGACCGGATCTGGCCGAGGATCTGCGTCTCGCCGACGACCATCGAGTCCAGGCCGGAGGTGACCGAGAACAGGTGCTCGATCGCCGCGCCCGCGTAGTGCACGTACAGCGAGTCGTAGAGATCCGCGGGCTCCATCCCGGCCTGCCGGGCGAGCACCTCGGAGACGTCGTTCAGGCCGCCGTGGAAGGTCTCGACGACGGCGTAGACCTCGATGCGGTTGCAGGTGGAGACGAGGATCGCCTCACTGACGTGCTCGGCCTGCTGCAGCTCGTGGAGCACCTTGGTCACTTCGGTCGCGGGGACCGCGACCCGCTCCAGGGTGTTCAGCTCGGCACTGCGGTGCGAGAGCCCGACCGCCAACACGCTCATTTCAGCGCACCACCATTCCGTTGCCGTGGCCGTTCACGCTGCCATTCTCGGCCGCCGCGGTGGCGGCGTCCTCTCCGCCGTTGCCGTGAGCGGCCAGATCCGCGCGGCGAGCGACGTGGAACGACAGGATCTGCAGCTCGACCGCGAGATCGACCTTGCGGACCTCGATATGTGGCGGTACCTGCAGCACCACCGGGGCGAAATTCAGGATGCACTGCACGCCACCTGCGACGAGCCGGTCGCAGACCGACTGCGCGGCGGTGGGCGGAGTGGCGATGACGCCGATGGAGATCTGCCGTTCGGCGCAGACTTTGGGGATTTCGTCGAGATGCGACACCGGGAGACCGCCGACCGGTACGCCGACCAGATCCGGGTCGAGGTCGAACAGCGCCTCGACCGGGAAACCGCGGCCGGGGAACCCGCCGTAGTTGGCCAGCGCGTGCCCGAGGTTACCGATACCGACCACGGCGACCTTGTGCTTGCGGGTCAGGCCGAGGATCCGCTCGATCTGGCTGACCAGGACCGCGACCTCGTAACCGACGCCGCGGGTGCCGTAGGAGCCGAGGTAGGACAGGTCCTTGCGCAGTTTCGCGGAGTTGACGCCCGCGGCCTGCGAGAGTTCTTCGCTGGAGATCGTGGTCGCGCCCTGTTCGGCCAGGCCGGAGAGCACGCGCAGGTAGACGGCGAGGCGGGCGACCGCGGCTTCGGGGATCGACTTCGCGCGGACCGCTTCCGGCTCGGCGGTGGCCTCGACGGCGGGCATCTCCGCGGTGGGCGCGTTGTCGGCGTCCGGTGTCACCCGGGTGCGCCGGCCTCGTTGCGACACCACGCTTGTCCGCTCCTCTGGTCCTGCTGACGACATGAGTCACCCGAACCAGGAAATCGGCTCTTGACCCGTGGCGCTGAGTCCGGTTCGATGCCGGGCGCTCGCGGAGGCGACGTATCTACGGTAGCCACTTGTGAACGCAGGCACAAAGTCACTGGTAGGGAGGATGACGCACCCCACACGCGCTGCTCCCGCGTGAAGGCCCCCTTCACGCGGCTCAGCCGAGGGAAGGGGGCCTTCACGCGACGTCAGCGCGCGTTCACCGACACCGTGTGCCATCCGGTCGCGCCGTCGGGCACCGTTCCGGCACGCACCTCGGTCTGCGTGTAGCCCGACTGGTCCGTCGCCCGCACGGCGACCTGGTGCTGACCAGGCGTGACGTCGACTTCGGTCCACCACATGCGCCAGGTGTCCTTCGACGTCTCGGCCGACAGGACGGTCTCCCGCCACGGCCCCTGGTCGACCCGGATCTCGACCTTCGCGACGCCGGTGTGCTGCGCCCACGCGATCCCGGACACCACGACCTTGCCCGCGGTCACGGCCGAACCGGGCGCGTCGATCCGCGACTGCGTCTTCACCGGCCCTTCCCGTCCCCAGCCGCGGCCGAGCCAGTACGCCTCGCGTTCCTTCCAGGTGGTGATCTCCAGGTCGGTGACCCATTTCGTGGCGGACACGTAGCCGTACAGCCCCGGGATCACGATGCGCGCGGGGAAGCCGTGTTCGATCGGCAGCGGCTCGCCGTCCATGCCGATGGCGAGCATCGCGCCACGCCGCGGATCCAGGGCGGCTTCGACCGGGGATCCGCAGGTCCAGCCGTCGACGCTGGTCGCGAACATCTGCTCGGCGCCGGGCTTCACGCCCGCTTCGTTCAGCAGGTCGCGCAGGTCGATGCCGATCCAGCGCGCGTTGGAGATGTACGGGCCGCCGACCTCGTTGGAGACACAGCACAGCGTGACGTCGCGTTCGAGCAGCGGCCGCGAGCGGATGTCGTCATACGTATAGGTGATTTCGCGGTCGACCATCCCGTGGATCCGCAGGCTCCAGTCCTCCGTGCGGACCTGCGGAACGACCAGTGCCGTGTCGATCCGGTAGAAATCCTTCGAAGGAGTGAGATACGGCGGGGTGCCGAACTTCACGAAGTCCGCGTCGGGCGGGATCGGCGGGGCGGTCCGGGTCGCGACGAGCCTGCCGACGGCGGCGCGGGACTCGTCGGCGTTCTTCCGGGTCCCGACGATCTGGCCGGTCAGCGCGGCGACACCGGCCCCTGCGGCGACGGAAGCACCGGTGATCAGCACCTTCCGCCTGTCCGGCCCCTCCCCCTCGCGGTCGTCGAAGAACACGGGCGGCCGGAAGAACCGGTGCAGCCAGGTGAACACGACGAGCCCGGCGACCGCCGCGATCACGGGCGCCAGCAGCGCGATCTGCCCGAGGTCGGTGCGCACGAAGACGGCGGCGACCCCGGCCGCGCCGAGCACGCCGATGACGACCTGCCCCGGCAACGGCCTGCGCCGCGAAAGCTGTCCGGCCAGGAACGCGAAGAGCACCAGCACCACGGCGAGGCCGAACTTGAGGACGGCCTTGTCCCAGGTCCCCAGCGTCTGCTCGGCCCAGGCCACGACGGCGTGCGGGCTGTGGTCGATGACGAAGTTCGCCACCGCGACGAACGGCGACGCCGTGTACCCGACGAAGCCCGCGACAAGATGTCCGACGCCGAGCGCGGCGGCGAGCGCGAGCAGGCCGGTCAGAGCGGCTTGCGGGAAGGTGAGCCTGCGTTCGTCGTCCACGACTCCATCTTCGTCAGGCGCGGTGCCCGAGGTCGGCCGTTCGCCCTTACGGGTGTCTTACACCAGGGCCTTGCGGAGCCTGTCCTCTTCGACCCGCCAGTAGCCGTGCTCGGCGTCGTCGATCAGGATCACCGGCACGCGGTCGCCGTATTCGGCCCGCCATTCCGGGTCGCTGTCGACGTCCTGTGCCGACCAGGCGACGCCGAGTTCGCCGCAGATCCGCTCGATGTCCTGTTCCGCGACCTCGCACAGGTGGCAACCCGTGCGGGTCATGACGGTGACGTGGTGGGCCATACGTCAATCCTTACCTGAGTCACCTGAGGCGGAGACGCCGGAGCTTGCCCGTCGCCGAATGCGGCAGCGACTCGGCGAACTCGACGGTGTGGGGCACCTTGTACCCGGCCAGATGCTCCGCGCAGTGCTCGACGACCTGTTGTTCCGAAAGCGACGCGCCCGGCGCGGGGACCACGACGGCCTTCACCGCCTCGCCGGTGCGCTCGTCGACGACGCCGACGACACCCGCCTCGACGACCTCGTCCAGCATCGAGATGACGTTCTCGACCTCGTGCGGGTAGACGTTGAAGCCGTTGACGATGATCAGGTCGTTGGCCCGGTCCACCAGGTGCAGGTCGCCGTCGGTGTCGAGGTAGCCGACATCGCCGGTGCGGAACCAGCCCTCTTCGTCGGGTCCGTGGGCGCCGTCGGGCCAGTAGCCGGAGAAGAGGTTCGCGCCGCGGATCGACACGAGCCCGGTGCCGCCGTCCTCGTCGAAGGCGTCGCCGAGATCGTCGGGGTCCAGCGGGACGGGCGCCGCGTCGCCGTCGCTGTCGACCAGCCGGATCTCGATCCCGGGCAGCGGCCGCCCGACCGAACCCGGCTTCGGGTAGCCGGTGACCAGCGTCGTGGTGACCACCGGCGCGCATTCGGTGAGGCCGTAGCCCTCGTAGACGTCCAGTCCGGTGGCGCCGCGGATCGCGGTGAGGATCTTGGGATGCAGCGGCGCCGCGCCGGACGTCATCCGCCGGACGGTGGAGAGGCCCTGCCCGAGTTCGTCGGCGTCCATCGCGGCGAACTCGGCGTACATCGCGGGTACGCCGGCGATCGAGGTCACCCGGTACTCGGTGCAGTCGGCCAGGGTCCGCTCGGCGAGGAAGCGCTCGGAGAGGATCGCCGTCGCGCCGACCGACGTGGTCTGCAGCAGCCCGGGGCCGAGGCCGTAGACGTGGAACAGCGGGATGGTGATGAGCACGCGGTCGCCGTGCACGAGCGGCGTCGGGACGATCCGGCTCAGCTGGTCGAGGTTCGCCAGCAGCGCCCGGTGCGACAGCATCACGCCGCGCGGCGGGCCGGTCGTCCCGGAGGTGTACGAAATGACGGCTATGTCCTCACCGGCCCCGGCCCCCTCGACCGGTTCGACTGCTCCATCCGAGGTAACAGGTGGTGAGAGGCTCGTCACGCCCTCGGGAAGCTCCTCGGTCGCTTCCCGTTCGAGGACGAGCCGCGCGCCGCTGTGCTCCAGCAGTCCGGTCAGCTCCGCCACCGGGGCCTGTGGCGAGATGGGGACGACCACCGCGCCGGCCCGCAGCGCACCGAACAGCGAGACGGCGAACGCGGCCGACGTCGGTAACCGCAACGCCACCCTGTCGCCGCGGTGGATTCCCGCGTCGAGCAGGGCGTGGGCCAGCGAATGGGCGGCGTTGTCGAGTTCCGCCCAGGTCAGCGTGACCCCGCCGCCGGTCTCCTGCACGGCCGTCTTGCCGGGCCACTGCCGGGCGGCCTCGGCGAGCAAAGTGGGCACGCTTCCTTCGGCAACCTGCTCCGCGCTCAACTGCGAACCTCTTCCCTCGGTGAACGGCGTTGCCAGTTTGTCATCTCGGCCACCGTCATGGGCGTCACTCGGTTTCGTCGCAGTTCCGTAACCCCGGCACCGCTACCTACTTCGCGGTAACTACACGTATGCTGCTGGGCGTCGTCGAGTGGTGTTGATCACTCGATGGTGAGAAAGGAAGTCCGGACGTGCAGATCTTGCAGGCCCACGCGGCGGTGGGACATGCGGGCCGGTCTTCCCTGTCCGGAACGGGAGGTGCACCGTGACCCTTCCCGCGCCGAATCCCGTCTCCATGCTGGCGGGCCACATCCTCCGCCGGAGCGGACTCTCCCCGGCGCCGTCGCCCCGGCAGGCCAAGGCGCCGAGCCAGGACGGGACCACCGAAGACTCCACAGCGGCCTCAGCCGCCGCCGAAGCCGCGAAGGCCGAAGCCTGGGAGCTGGTCAGCGCCGCACAGGGCGGCGACACGTCCGCCTTCGGCCGCCTCTACGACCGCTACGTCGACGTCGTCTACCGCTACGTCCTGTTCCGCCTCGGCGACCGGGACCTCGCCGAGGACGTCACCAGCGAGACGTTCCTGCGCGCGCTGCGCCGCATCACCTCGGTGAGCTACCAGGGGCGTGACGTCGGCGCCTGGTTCGTCACCATCGCGCGCAACATCATCCTCGACCACGTGAAGTCGAGCCGATTCCGCCTGGAGGTGGTGACCGACGAGGTCGCCGAGCCGAGCGGGGCACCGATCGGGAACGTCGGCGTCCAGGCCGTCGCGGGGCCCGAACAGCAGGCCATCAGCCGCGCGACCCGCGCCGAGCTGCTGCGTTGCGTCGCCGAACTCGGCGAGGACCAGCGCGAATGCATCGTGCTGCGGTTCATGCAGGGACTCTCGGTCGCCGAGACCGCGGCGATCATGCGGCGCAACGAAGGCGCCATCAAGGCCCTCCAGCACCGCGCGGTACGCCGTTTGGCACAACTTCTCCCGACCGGATTGCGTTAAAGTTCCATCTTTCTTCCTCACCGGACCTTGCCGTAACCCTGGGGCGCCCCCACTCGTTTCCCAAGCCAGACCGGTGTCAGGACCGGGCTGAGCGCAAGAGACGGAGCAGGACCGTGGGCGTGCCGGGATGGTTCGCACGGGAGCGAGCGGACGGTGACCGCTTCGCGGACCTCGTCGACGGCGACGCGGCTCCGGACGGCGACGAATTCGCGCACGAACTCGCCCTCGTCGGCGGCCTGCGCGAGCTGGGCGCCAGTGGCGCTCCCGACGCCGAGACCCGACAGCGGATCCATGCCGAGATCGCCGGGCGCCTCGCCGAGGCCGAAGCGCCGTCGAAGCGTCGCGGTCACACCCTCGCCAACCTCGCCGCGGCCGCCGTCGCGCTCATCCTGGCGCTGGGCGGCTTCACTTTGCTGCTGTCCAAGGACGCCTTGCCGGGCGATCCGCTGTACGGCATCAAACGAGCGGGTGAATCGGCCGCGCTCGGGCTCACCTTCGACGAGCAGGAGAAGGCGAAGAAGCATCTGGAGTTCGCCACGAACCGCGTCGGCGAACTCGACGAGCTGACCCGGCAGGAGGCGTCCACCGAGGCGTACTTCACCGGGCTGGCCGATTTCGAATCCGATCTGCGCGCCGGTGTCTCGCAGCTGACCGCCGTCGTCACGGACCAAGGCGGTCAGTCCCGGCTGACGGAACTCCGCACCTGGGCACGGCAGCAGTCCGACCGGCTCGGTCTTCAGGTCGAACGGGCCCCCGCCGAAGCGCGCGACAAGTTCGCCGCGGCCCGTGTCCTGCTCGACCGGGTCCAGGCGCGCACGACGGATCTCGGCTCGCGGCTGGTCTGCTACACGATCACCACGGGCTCCTCCGACGAGCTGGGCGCCGTCCCCGCCGCCGGCGACTGCGTCCGCGACCCCGGCGCCCCGGACGCCGTCGTGCCGCCGGTGACGGTGCCCACGCCGTCCTCGTCGCCGACCGGGGCGCCGTCACCGACCTCGGTGCCGCCGTCGTCCGGTGTGGACACCGCGAACCCGACCGGACCGCTCACGCCGCCGACGGGCGGGACACCGCCGCCCGTGGTGGCGACTCCGCCGCGGACGCAGAACCCGCCGCTGCCGGTTCCGACGACCATCACGCCCCAGCCGCCGTTGATTTCGATTCCGCCGCTCATCCCGGGATTACCGCCGATCACCATCGGCTGACGAGACACGTGATGAGGCAGGCGCCACACCTGGGACAGCCCTGTTGAGCTCTCGCTACGCTGTGCGTAGGCACCTGGGATTCCGGAGGCGGTGTGCGTGTCAGTTTGGCGGGGCAGGGATAAGAGTCAAGAGCTCGAACGGCTGGCCGAGCTCGCGGGCGAGGCGTCGGCCGAGGCCGCCATGGCGACCGCGTCCGCCGAAGCCCTCGAACCGCCGGCCCCGCCCGCACCGCCGGATCTGACCGCGGCCGCGTTCTTCGACGTCGACAACACCATGATGATGGGCGCGTCGATCTTCTACTTCGCCCGCGGTCTGGCCGCGCGCAAGTTCTTCACGTCCGCCGATCTGGCCGGATTCGTCTGGCAGCAGGTGAAATTCCGGCTCGGCGGCCGGGAGAACAAGGAGGACATCAAGACCCACCGCGAGCGCGCACTGTCCTTTGTGGCCGGTCGCACGGTGCAGGAACTGACCGACATCAGCGAAGAGATCTACGACGAGCTGATGGCGGACAAGATCTGGTCCGGCACCCGGGCACTCGCGCAGATGCACCTCGACGCCGGCCAGCGCGTCTGGCTCGTCACCGCGACCCCGATCGAACTCGCGGCCATCATCTCGCGGCGCCTCGGGCTCACCGGCGCGCTGGGCACCGTCGCCGAGACGAAGGACGGCGTCTACACCGGCCGTCTCGTCGGCGATCTCCTGCACGGACGCGCGAAAGCCCACGCCGTCCGGGCACTGGCGTCACGCGAAGGGCTGAATCTCAAGCGCTGCACGGCGTATTCGGACTCGCAGAACGACGTCCCGATGTTGTCGGTCGTGGGAACCGCTGTCGCGGTGAACCCCGACGGCGGCCTTCGCGACGTCGCCCGCGCGCGCGGCTGGGAGATCCGAGACTTCCGGACCGGGCGGAAGGCCGCGAAGATCGGCGTCCCGTCCGTGCTCGGCGTCGGCGCGGTGGCCGGTGCCGTGGCCGCCGGCATGGCCTACCGGCGCCGCTGAGCCCCCCTCTCCGATGCCATGAAAGGTCCTTTCCTTGCAAATTTTGCAAGGAAAGGACCTTTCATGGCGTCGGAAAGTGGTCAGCCCTTGAAGACGCTCTTACGCTGCGAAAGGCGTTTGTACAGCGACTGCTGGATCGACTCCCGCACCTGGTCGGTCAGCGTGAACACCAGCATCGGGTCGTCCACGGCGTCCACGTCGTAGGTGTCCGTGCGGATGGGCTCGCCGAACTCGATGCTCCACTTCGTCGGCAGCGGGATCGCGCCGAGCGGGCCGAGCAGCGGGAAGAACGGGGTCACCGGGAAGTACGGCAGGCCGAGGAGCCGCGCGAGCAGCTTGATGTCGCCCACCTTCGGGTAGATCTCCTCCGCGCCGATGACCGACACGGGAATGATCGGCACCCCGGTCCGCAGGGCCGCGGAAACGAAGCCGCCGCGGCCGAACCGCTGCAGTTTGTACCGCGACGAGAACGGCTTTCCGATGCCCTTGAAGCCTTCCGGCCAGACACCGACGAGTTCTCCCTTGCGCAGCAGGCGTTCCGCGTCGGCGTTGCAGGCGAGCGTCTGCCCGGACTTGCGGGCGAAGGAGCCCACCAGCGGCACCTGGAACACCAGATCCGCGCCGAGGCCGCGCAGATGCCTGCCGCCGGGAACGTGGTCGTGCACGGCGACGGCGGTCATCAGCGCGTCGAGCGGCAACGTGCCGGAGTGGTTCGACACCAGGAGCGCGCCGCCGTCGGCGGGCAGGTTCTCGACGCCGAAGGTGTCGACGCGGAACCACTTCTCGTACAGCGCGCGCAGCGGCGGCAGCAGCAGGGTCTCGGTGAGCTCGGCGTCGAAGCCGAACTCGTCCACGGTGTAGTCACCGGTCAGCCTGCTCCGCAGGAACCCCAGTGCCGTCTTGAGCGACTCCGGGAGCAGGTCCGCATCGGCTGGCCGGGTCTTCGCGGGTGAGACCCGCACCGAGCCGGGGAACTCGACGACGGGCGCGTCCGCCCGGCGTTCCTGCTGCTTCAGATGCTCTTGCGCGTCTTCGGACTCGCGAAGATCCCGATCCGCCTGAGCGGCCGGGTCCGGCTTCTCTCTGCCGGGGCCGTGCAACGGGATGACCTGCGCTTCAGCGCCGCTCACGTTTTCCGCCTCGCCTTCGTGAGAGTTATCGGGGTCGTTCTCGTAGGGCCTGCTCACCGGTGCGCCGCCTGTCCGGTGGCCGCGGCCACCAGGACCTTGCCGGCGAGTCCGGCCAGCCTGCCACCGTCCACCACGGGCCTGAGCCCGCGGCCGGTGATGTAGTCGTCGAACGCCTCACGCGTCGTCCAGCGCGGGGTGTAGCCGAAGTCCTTCTTGAGCTTCGTGATGTCCACGACCCGGCCGAAGTTCAGCAGCCGGACCTGGTCCTCGGAGAAGTCGACCACGCGGGCACCGCGCAGAACCTTCCCGACCGACGGCACGACACCGCTGGGCATCGGCAGCTCGACCCGGCCCGCTCGCCGGATCGCCTGAGACAGGGTGAGTACCCCTTCCGAGCCGACATTGAACACGCCGGGTTTGTCCTCCAGCGTCGCCTGTTCGAAGACCGACAGCGCGTCCGAGGCGTGAAGCAGCTGGATCCGGGCGTCGTAGCCGAAGACCGTCGGGACCACCGGCAGCGCGAAATAGCGCGAGAGCACGGTGTCGATCTCGGGGCTGATGATGTTGGCGAACCGGAGCAGCGTCGTCGTGATGTCGGGACGGCGGCGCATGAGCCCGCGCACGTAGCCCTCCATCTCGACGGCGTCCTTGGCGTAGCCGCTGGTCGAGGTGGGGATGAGCTCGGAGTCTTCGGTGAAGACGGCCTGCGAACGCGCTCCCGCGCCGTAGACCGCAGCCGTCGACTTCACCACGAGCTTGCGCACGAGCGGCGAACGCTGGCAGGCCGCCAGCAGCCGCATCGTGCCGATGACGTTGACCTCTTTGATGGCCGTGCGGCGGGCCGGGCCCGCCGGATGGGCGGTGCACGAGGCGTGCACGACGGTGTCGACCTTGGCCGTGCTGATCACCTTGGCGATCAGCGGATTGCGAATGTCGGCGCGGACGTACTCAGCGCGACCCATGCGCTGCAGGACCGACTTCTGCGGAGGCGTGGTGTCCACGCCGATCACCCGCTCGAACTCCGGATTGTTGCCGAGTCTGGCGAGCAGCTTCCCGCCAAGGTCTCCCCCGACCCCGGTCACGAGCACGATGTTCGACGGCATAGGACTCCCTGCGGTTTGGGCGGTTCTCGGACTTCGATCACGGGGTCCTGATGACCTTGAGCGCGTTCTTGATCTACCGAGTGTGCGCGAACCTGCACTCACTGGAAGCATCGCGCGGCTGCCCTTGAGATGTTACCGCTCATTAGGGGTAGTCGAGTCAGCGCTTACATGCTATTAACCAGCCGCTCGCAGAGGGGATGCACGTCTCACTCGAATGGCTGGACCAAGCCCACTAAATGGGAATGGCCCGTCCAGAAACTGGACGGGCCACTCACCGGCTGTGTCTTACTTGCCGGCCTTCCTACGCTGAACGCGCGTCCGGCGCAGCAACTTGCGGTGCTTCTTCTTCGACATGCGCTTACGGCGCTTCTTGATCACAGAGCCCATCGTGAGCGCTCCTTCCTTCGTCGTCGGTCACGCTGCCCGGCGCAGCGTCCAACGGGTGGAGCGCACAGGCACGAGCGGTCTTCCAGGGTACCCGCGCCCCGGAAGACGCTCTTCGGCGGGCACACTGTGCTCCGCGAAGCGAGCCTCAGCCCACGTCGAAGTACGCGCCCTGCAGATATTCGTGAACGGCCTTTTCGGGCACTCTGAACGACTTCCCGACGCGCACCGCGGGCAACTCGCCCGAGTGAACCAGTCGGTAGACGGTCATCTTGGAGACCCGCATCAGCGTGGCCACCTCGGCGACCGTCAGAAACTGGACCTGGCCCACTGAGGGCAGATCATCCTTCTTGTTCGGCGGCATGATTCACCGTGTCCTTCGACACGTGTCGCGCCACGAGGCTTCCCCACCTGTGGTATCGACACGCACGTGCTCTCTTGAGAGTAGCGGGACACGTGTGGCTAAAGCGACGCGAGTCACCGAGATGGGCCCGTCCGACTACGCATTTCGCCCTCTGGATGCGGTACTTGCGCGTGCAAGGACCGCATCCAGAGGACTAAGTGCGAGGTTCGTGAGCGGCGCCCAGTTCGGTCGACCGGTCCTTCGCGGCCTCGATGGCGGCCAGGAGCGCCGCGCGGACACCGTGCTTCTCGAGTTCGCGGATAGCGTTGATGGTCGTCCCGGCGGGTGAGGTGACGGCTTCACGCAGCAGCACCGGGTGCTCGTCGGACTCCGCGAGCATCTTCGCCGCCCCGACCGCCGACTGGATGATCAGCTGCCCGGCGAGCGCCCGCGGCAGGCCGAGCAGGATCCCGGCGTCGATCATGGCCTCGACCAGGTAGAAGAAATACGCCGGCCCGGATCCGGACAGCGCCGTGACGGCGTCCTGCTGCGACTCCGGCACCTCGACGACCTGGCCGACGTGCGAAAGCAGGTCCTTCACCAGCGCGACGTGCTCGGCGGTCGCGTGCGCGCCCGCGGAAACCGCGCTCATCGCCTCTCCGACGAGCATCGGGGTGTTCGGCATGACGCGGACCACGGGGACGCCCTCGGCCAGCCTGCGCTCGTACAGGGCGGTCGGCAGGCCCGCGCACAGCGAGACCACCAGCGACTCCTTGCCGAGCAACGGCGCGAGTTCGTCCAGCACCGGGTCGATGTCCTGCGGTTTGACCGCGACGACCAGCACGTCGGCCCGGCGCGCCGCGTCGGCGACGGTGACCCCGTGCACGCCGTAGCGCTCGGTCAGCTCGGCGGCGCGCGCCGGGTAGCGCTCGGTGAACAGCAGGTCACCGGGGCTGTGCCCGCCGTGCAACAGGCCCGAGAGCAGGGCCTCCCCGATCTTTCCGGCACCAAGGACCGCGATCACGCTCATGCCTTTCAGCGTGCCAAACCGCCGTCAGCCCCCGGGCGCCGGGGCGAGCGCCAGCTGACGCGCCTGACAGACCACCCTGCCCTGCGAGTCCACCACGAGGGCGTCCGAGTCGAACCAGGCCTCGTGCACCGACTGGGCCTGCACGATCACCCGCAGCCAGCCCGGCGCCGGACGGGTGCGCAGCAACGCGGTCAGCTGCACGGTCGGCGCCCAGCCGATCCGGCCGAGGTTGTAGACCACCGGCGGGTTCACGTCGCCCGCGAGCAGGGCGAAGAACGGGTCGGGGAGGCCGTGCCGCGGCCGGACCCACAGCCGCATCTTCGGCGGGTCGCCGATCCGGCCGTGCAGATAGCCGACGCTCGCCGGATCCAGCCGGACGTCGCAGCCCTTCGCCAGGTTGAACATGCCTTCGGACGTCTCGCCGGTGACGGGTACCGCGCCGGGCGGCGGCTCCGCGGGCATGGCCGGGACGTCGGTCCACTCCGGACGCCGCATCGGCAGCCGCCCGGTGGTCACCCTGGCCTCGACACAGCTGCGGCCCCGCTGCTCCAGCAGGACCGCGACGACCGAGGCGCGCCTTCCGACCTTCCGGACGTCGGTGCGCAGCAACACCGGGCCCACGGCGGGCGGGTGCAGGAACTCCGCGCTGATCGACAGCGGCTCGGACGGTGGCTCACCGCGTTCATGGAGGAGGGAGAGCGCGGTCCGCGCCATCAGGGCCATCAGGAAGCCGCCGTGCGGATGTCCGCCGATCGACCATTCCGCGCGCAGTACCGCTGTGAACGTGCCGTCACCCAGTGATCGCGTCGCGCATGCCGCGTCGAAGGAGGTGACCGTGTCGTCGGCCGCGCTCACCGAGCACTGACCCAGGCCACGAGCCGATCCATCGGGGTGCGGGAGATCAACAAACGCAGCTGGTTCACGGTCGGAACTTTACGTGTACCAGCGCCTCGAGTGCAGACAGGAATGAATCTCCGCACCTGGAGACGATCTTTGTCACTGACCGAGGTGAAACCTCGCGAACAGGAGTGACTCCGCGAGGTCCTTCGATCGCCGCGCCGGGCTCGGCGAGCGGCGGGTGTTGATCTCCAGCACGACCTGCCCGGAGAAATCGCTGTTCACGAGCTTTTCGAGGAGTTCGGCGCAGGGTTCGATCCCGCGTCCGGGCACCAGGTGCTCGTCCTTCGGGAGGCCCGTGCCGTCCGCCAGATGGACGTGCGCGAGCCCGGAACCCATCCGTTCGGCGAGCGCGAGGGCGTCCATCCCCGCCGCCGCCGTATGGGACAGGTCGAGCGTGTAGTGGCGAAACCCTACGTCCGTAGGGTCGATCGAGGGCCGGAAGGCCGACACGCGCGACGTCCGCGAGCCGCCGGGCGGGCGCACCTTGAACATGTTCTCGACCGCGATCTGAATGCCGCTTTCCTCTTCGAGTTCGTCGACGAGGTCACCGAACGCGTCACCGTAGCGGCGCTGCCACCGGAACGGCGGATGCACCACGACCGTGCGCGCGCCCAGTTCCAGGGCCGCGTCCACGGACATCCGCAGGCGCACCTCGGGATCCGGCGACCACACGCGCTGGGTGATCAGCAGCGACGGCGAGTGGATCGACAGCACCGGCACGCCGGTGCGGCGCGACCACCGGCGCAGCGCGGAGACGTCCTGGCTGACCGGGTCGGCCCAGACCATCACCTCGACGCCGTCGTACCCCAGGTCCGCGGCCATCTCGAAGGCCGCACCCGCCCGCAACGGCCAGACGGACGCGGTCGAGATCCCCACCGGAACAGGAACTGCCATTCCGGCATCCTTCCCGAGGCCGCTAACGCGCGACCAGGAGGAGTGCGGCCGGTGAGACCGTCACCACCAGGCCGACCAGTACCGCGAGCACCAGGGTCTGCAGATCCTCCGCCTTGCGGATCTTCCGGACGATCCACACCAGCGCGACGATCACCAGCAGCGCGGCGACCAGCGCGGCGGCGGGGATGTTCACCCACAGCCAGTTGAAGCCCAGCCAGACCGCGGCGCCGCCGACCACGCCGGCCGCCAGCTGACCGGCCAAGGCCAGCCACTGCTTCCCCGGTGACGCGTTCTCGGCGTACTCCTCGGGCTCCTCCTCCGCGACGACGTCCGAGTCCTGCTCGTCCTCGTAGTCGTCCTCGTAGTCGTCGGCCCGGTAACCCGCCGCTGTCCGGCCGAAGCCGTACTCCTCGCGGCCGAAGTCCGGGCCCTCCTCGGGGTAGGCCGGGTCGGCGAAGTCGCGCTCGTACTCGTCGAGGTCGTCCTGCGGCCGGTCGCGGTCGTCGAGCGAATGCGGCGGCACGAACGGCATCGGCGGGGGGTGCGAGGCCATGGTGGGCGGCCCGCCGTCGAACGGATCCGGTTCGGGATCCGTCTCCGGCTCGACCGGCACGGCGGGCGGCGGAGGCGGCACCGGCGGGATCCCGCCGATCTCGGTGTCCTCGGACT
>NZ_ASJB01000047.1 GCF_000478275.1 Amycolatopsis orientalis DSM 40040 = KCTC 9412 | reverse complement strand
GGAAAAGGCCCAGATCGGGAGAACCGGGGGTTCTCGACCGATCTGGGCCTTTCCTTAATGTTAGTCCGGCGGTGTCCTACTCTCCCACAACCCTTCGGTTGCAGTACCATCGGCGCTGTCAGGCTTAGCTTCCGGGTTCGGAATGGGACCGGGCGTTTCCCTGACGCTATGACCACCGAAACACTACGAAACAACACACACTGTTCGTTTCACACAAACGGTGTGGTGTTTCAGAGCTGTAGAGTGGATGCGTAACATCTTTGTGGGCAAGTCCTCGGCCTATTAGTACCAGTCAACTCGACAACACATTACTGTGCTTCCATTTCTGGCCTATCAACCCAATGGTCTGTTGGGGGCCTTAACCCACAAGGGGTGGGATACCTCATCTTGGAACAGGCTTCCCGCTTAGATGCCTTCAGCGGTTATCCCTTCCGAACGTGGCCAACCAGCCATGCCACTGGCGTGACAACTGGCATACCAGAGGTTCGTCCGTCCCGGTCCTCTCGTACTAGGGACAGCCTTCCTCAAGTATCCTACGCGCGCGGCGGATAGGGACCGAACTGTCTCACGACGTTCTAAACCCAGCTCGCGTGCCGCTTTAATGGGCGAACAGCCCAACCCTTGGGACCTACTCCGGCCCCAGGATGCGACGAGCCGACATCGAGGTGCCAAACCATGCCGTCGATATGGACTCTTGGGCAAGATCAGCCTGTTATCCCCGGGGTACCTTTTATCCGTTGAGCGACACCCCTTCCACCAGGTGGTGCCGGATCACTAGTCCCGACTTTCGTCCCTGCTCGACATGTCTGTCTCACAGTCAAGCTCCCTTGTGCACTTGCACTCAACACCTGATTGCCAACCAGGCTGAGGGAACCTTTGGGCGCCTCCGTTACTCTTTAGGAGGCAACCGCCCCAGTTAAACTACCCATCAGGCACTGTCCCTGAACCAGATCATGGTCCGAGGTTCAGATTCCCAATCCGACCAGAGTGGTATTTCAACAACGACTCCACCAACACTAGCGTGCCAGCTTCACAGTCTCCCACCTATCCTACACAAGCCGAACCGAAAACCAATACCAAACTATAGTAAAGGTCCCGGGGTCTTTCCGTCCTGCCGCGCGTAACGAGCATCTTTACTCGTAGTGCAATTTCGCCGGGCCTGTGGTTGAGACAGCCGGAAAGTCGTTACGCCATTCGTGCAGGTCGGAACTTACCCGACAAGGAATTTCGCTACCTTAGGATGGTTATAGTTACCACCGCCGTTTACTGGCGCTTAAATTCTCAGCTTCACCCCGAAGGGTTAACCGGTCCTCTTAACGTTCCAGCACCGGGCAGGCGTCAGTCCATATACATCGTCTTGCGACTTCGCATGGACCTGTGTTTTTAGTAAACAGTCGCTTTCCGCTGGTCTCTGCGGCCACGATTCCCTAGTCCGCAAGGGACTTCAAGAACCCTGGCCCCCCTTCTCCCGAAGTTACGGGGGCATTTTGCCGAGTTCCTTAACCACAGTTCACCCGATCGCCTTAGTATTCTCTACCTGACCACCTGTGTTGGTTTGGGGTACGGGCCGTGCACGCACTCGCTAGAGGCTTTTCTCGGCAGCATAGGATCACTCTACTTCACCTCAATCGGCTACGCATCACGTCTCAGCCTTGATGAAACACGGATTTACCTATGTCTCGGCCTACACGCTTACACCAGTACTACCACTCACTGGCGGAGCTACCTTCCTGCGTCACCCCATCACTCGACTACTACGGAATCAGATCCCACGCTCCACACAGAAACCTCCGTCCGAAGACATTGGTAACTGGCTTTGGGTGGTTAGTATCAACCGCCTCATCCTGGGCGCACGTGCTCGGGTACGGGAATATCAACCCGTTATCCATCGACTACGCCTGTCGGCCTCGCCTTAGGTCCCGACTTACCCTGGGCGGATTAGCCTGGCCCAGGAACCCTTGGTCATCCGGCGGCAGAGTTTCTCACTCTGCATTCGCTACTCATGCCTGCATTCTCACTCCCACACCCTCCACGACTGGCTTCCGCCGCCGCTTCCCTGGATGCAGGACGCTCCCCTACCCATCCACACCACTAGATCGTTCCCGCAAGGAGAACAACCGATGTATTGTATGAATGACACAGCTTCGGCGGTGTGCTTAAGCCCCGCTACATTGTCGGCGCAGGACCACTTGACCAGTGAGCTATTACGCACTCTTTCAAGGGTGGCTGCTTCTAAGCCAACCTCCTGGTTGTCTGGGCAATCCCACATCCTTTCCCACTGAGCACACACTTAGGGGCCTTAGCTGGTGTTCTGGGCTGTTTCCCTCTCGACGACGAAGCTTATCCCCCGCCGTCTCACTGCCACACTCTCACACCACGGTATTCGGAGTTTGGTTGATTTCGGTAACCCGGTAAGGCCCCTAGACCATCCAGTAGCTCTACCCCCGTGGTGAAACATGTGACGCTGCACCTAAATGCATTTCGGGGAGAACCAGCTATCACGGAGTTTGATTGGCCTTTCACCCCTACCCACAGCTCATCCCCTCAGTTTTCAACCTAAGTGGGTTCGGCCCTCCACGTCGTCTTACCGACGCTTCAGCCTGGCCATGGGTAGATCACTCCGCTTCGGGTCTAGACCACGCGACTCAATCGCCCTATTCAGACTCGCTTTCGCTACGGCTACCCCACACGGGTTAACCTCGCCACGCAGCACTAACTCGCAGGCTCATTCTTCAAAAGGCACGCCATCACCGTAACATCCAAAGGATGTGCTCGGGCTCTGACGGCTTGTAGGCACACGGTTTCAGGTACTCTTTCACTCCCCTCCCGGGGTACTTTTCATCTTTCCCTCACGGTACTAGTCCGCTATCGGTCTTCAGGAAGTATTTAGGCTTACCGGGTGGTCCCGGCAGATTCACAGCAAATTCCACGAGCTCGCTGCTACTCGGGAACACCA
>NZ_ASJB01000046.1 GCF_000478275.1 Amycolatopsis orientalis DSM 40040 = KCTC 9412 | reverse complement strand
AGGGCGGGTAGGGGAGGTGGCGGGTGGGAGTGGGTCGGGGTGGTCGTGAGTGGTAAGTGTCGTTAGAACGTCACTTACCACTCACGACCACCTTCACCGACGCCCCACTGTCACTTCAATCCCTGCAGTGCCAACAGCAACGGGTGGACGTCGGTCGCCCCCATACGACCGGAGGGCTGGAAGGCCGGGTCACTGCACAGCAGCACCGGACCGTCCTCTGTGGAATCCGGGAGCCGTCCGTGGGAACCACGCACCCAGCGCGGATCGGTCGGGACGACGTCCATCGCGTAGCGCAGTCCGGCGAACTTCTTCGCCAGGTTGAGCCCGGCCCGTGCCTTGGCGAACTTGTCCTCCGGGTCGAAGAACAGCTCGGCGGGGTCGTAGCCCGGCTTGCGGTGGATCTCCACGCCGCGCGCGAAGTCGGGCTTCCGCGCGTCGTCGAGCCAGTAGTAGTACGTGAACCACGAGTCCGGCTCGGCGACCGCGACGAGTTCGCCGGCGCGTTCGTGGTCAAGCCCGTAGCGGGCCTGCGCCTCGCGGTCGAGGACCTCGTCGACGCCGGTCAGTTCGCCGACGATGGAGCGCACTCGCTCCACATCGGACTCGTCACGGACGTAGACGTGCGCGACCTGGTGGTCGGCGACGGCGAACGCCCGCGACGCCCACGGGTCGAGGTACTCCATACCCGCCTGCGTGTAGACCTCCAGCAGACCCTCGCGCCGCAGTGCCCGGTTGATGTCGACCGGCCGGTGCACGTTGGTGATCCCGTACTCGCTGAGCGCGACCACGGTCGCCCCGGCGTTGCGGGCGTCGTCGAGCAGCGGCGCCAGCGCGTTGTCCAGCTCCCGCGCCGCCAATGCCGCCTGAGGCGCGTCGGGGCCGAAGCGCTGCAGGTCGTAGTCGAGGTGCGGGACGTAGGTCAGCAACAGGTCGGGACGCTTCTCGCGCAGGATCTGCCGCGACGCGCCGATGACCCACTTGCTCGATTTGAGCGACGCCGTCGGGCCCCAGTACTGGAAGAGCGGGAACTCCCCCAGCGCGCCGGTCAGCTGATCGTGCAGTTCCGGCGGCCGCACGTAGGCGTCCGGCGACTTGCGGCCGTCGGCGTGGTAGATCGGCCGCGGGGTCACCGTGACGTCGGTGCTCATCCCCATCGCGTACCACCAGCACACGTTCGCCGACGTGTAGCCGGGGTGCGCCGCCCGCGCGGTCTCCCACAGCTTCTCCCCGCCGACGAGCCGGTTGTGCTGGCGCCACAGGAAGATCTCGCCGAGATCGCGGAAGTACCAGCCGTTGCCGACGATCCCGTGCTGCGCGGGCATGAGCCCGGTGAGGAAGGTCGACTGCGCGCTGCAGGTGACGGCGGGCAGCACCGTGCCCAGTTCGGCCTGCCAGCCGTCGCGGCCGACGGCGGACAGGTTCGGCATGTCCCGCAACGCCTTCGGGGTCAACCCGACGACGTCGATGACGACCAAGGGTTTCACGCGGACACCCCTTCCTTGACGAGGTTCGCCTGTGCCCACTCGAGTTCGGCGGCGATCCCGCCGACCAGGTCACCGGCGTCCGGCAGGACACTCCAGGTGTAGGTCTCGACCTCGATATGCGGTTCGCCGGGCAACCCGGCGGCGACGGTGCGCAGGACGTCGGTCGTGGTGGACAGCGGCGCGGCCGGGGCCTGGTGCAGCGGCATGTGGAAGTGCACGCGCCACGGCCCCTCCCCCGGCAACTCCGTCCACACCTCGGGCAGGTCGTCGGCCTTGTGCACGACGCCGCCCGAAAGCTCCCGGACCTGGTGCAGGTACCGCGGTTCGGCGAACGCGGCCAACACCTCACGGGCTTCGGCGGGGTTTTCCACGTGCAGCGCGGCGGAAGCCTGCACCTTGACGATGTCCACATCGGACTCGACGATCGCCTTGAGGGTCTCCGCCGGGTCGGCGAACGACACCGCGAGGTGGCAGGTGTCCAGGCACAGTCCGACGTACTCCGGGTCGACGCGGCCGGACAACCAGGCGAGCGCGTCGGCGACGGTGTCGAGCACACAACCGGGTTCCGGCTCGACGGCCAGCTTGATCGGCCGGTCACCGATCGCGCGGACGACCTCGGCGAAGGCCTCGGTGGCGCGTCGGTCGTCCTGCTCGGCCCACGGTTCACGCCAGGCGAGCGGCAGTGTGGAGATGCTGCCGTACGAAGCGTCCTCGACGAGCAGGTCGGCGAGCACGTTCACGCAGTCGATCGTGTAGGCGACGCGGTCCGGATGAGTCCACTCAGGACGGTAAACCGCGTGCTTGACGACGTCGTCGTGGAATCCGCCGTACGGGAACGCGTTCAGCGTGTACACCGACAGCCCGCGGGCGTCGAGTTCGGCACGGAACCGCTTGCGCGCCCCGGCGTCTTCGGCGAGCCCGCGCGCGACCGGCGCGGAGAGCCACAGCCCGACGCCGAGCCGGTCGACGCCCAGCCGCTCACGCACCGGGAGCGCGTACCGCTCCAGCTGCGCGACGATGCCGTCGACGTCCTCGGCGGGATGGACGTTCGTGCAGTAGGAGATCATTTGCGGGCACCTCGCAGAACCGAGTTGCCCTCGAAGGTCGCCGCCTCGCCGGTGAACCCGGGCAGCGGGTCGAGGGTGAGCCGCCCGCTCTGCCCGTAGAACTCGACAGGGTTCTGCCACAGCACCTTGTCGACGTCTGCCTCGGTGAAGCCGCCGTCGAGCATCGCCTGCCCGGTTTTGGCGGTCTTCAACGGATCCGAGCGACCCCAGTCGGCGGCCGAGTTGACGATCATGTTGTCCAGCCCGTACTGGCGCAGGATCTCGACCATCCGGTGCTCGTCCATCTTGGTGTCCGGGTAGATGGAGAACCCCATCCAGGCGCCGGAATCCTTGACCAGCTTGACGGTGACCTCGTTGAGGTGGTCGACGACCACGCGCTCCGGCGCGATCCCGGCCTCACGGACGACGTCGAGCGTGCGCTTGGTGCCCTCCAGTTTGTCGCGGTGCGGCGTGTGCACCAGGACCGGGAGGTCGTGCTCCAGCGCCAGCGCCAGCTGCCGCGAGAAGACCTCGTCCTCTTCCTTGGTCATCGAGTCGTAGCCGACCTCGCCGACCGCGACGACGCCGTCCTTGGCGAGGTACCTCGGCAGGACGTCGAGCACTTCGCGGCAGCGGGGGTCGTTGGCCTCCTTGGGGTTCAGCGCGATCGTGCAGTGGTGGCGGATGCCGAACTGCGCGGCGCGGAACCGTTCCCAGCCGATGAGGGCGTCGAAGTAGTCGGTGTACGAGCCGACGCTGGTGCGCGGCTGGCCCAGCCAGAACGCCGGTTCGACGAGCGCGCGGACACCGGCCGCGTACATGGCTTCGTAGTCGTCGGTGGTCCGGGAGGACATGTGGATGTGGGGATCGAAGATACGCACTGCTAGTTCTCCTTGAGGAGTTCGAGGGCGTCGGCGGGAACGTCACGTCCGGCCGCCCTGCGTTCGTCGGCGAAGTCGGCGAGCATGCGCCTCAGCTCGTCGTCCGCGCGGGTTTCGAGATCCGCGACGGCGGCGAGCGGGACGCCGACGAAAACGCATTTCAGGACACCGTGCCGCCAGGTGTGGTCGTCGAGGAACCGCGCGGCGAAGCCGCCCATCGCGGCGGCGACCAGGCGGATGTCGTTGGCGCGCAAGGCGTCTTCGACCAGCAGGATCCCGGTATCGGTGACTTCGGCGTCCGGGGAGTCCAGCTCGTTGAGCGCGCGGAGCACTCCTCGCCGCTCGGCGTCGTCGCCGTAGCGGTAGAGATCCCGCAGCTCGGCGGCCAGCGCCGCGTCGTCGAGGACTTCGGCCAGCACCGCCACGAGCCGGACGCGCGCCCGGTCGTCCACGGTGCCGTGGACCAGCCCCTGCGGATCGCTCTCCGGCTTCAGCGCTTCACGGCCGACCTCGCGGCCGACGGCCGGGAAGAGCGAGCCGATCGCCGACGGCTTCTCCCGGATCCGGCGTTCCGCCTTGGCCGACCACGTCTGCGGCATCGCCGCGGTGAGCGCTTCGAAAGCCCGGCGCGCGGTGTCCGGCGCGGCGTGGCTGTGCCGCGGCAGTTCGACCGCGGCCAGCCCGGTGTAGCCGATCTCCGCCAGCGCGGCGAGCGTGCCGGGCAGATCCAGGTGCCCGTCGCCGAACTCCAGATGCTCGTGGACCCTCGGCAGCATGTCGTCCAACTGCACGTTCCACAGCAGCGGACCGGCGAGGCGGACGCATTCGGCCGCGTTGACCGGCTCGACGGCGACGCAGTGCCCGACGTCGAGCGTGACCCCGAACAGCTCCGGGTCGCCCAGTTCCTTGCGCAGGTCCAGGACCTGGCTCAGATGCTGCACGAGGTGCCCGGGCTCGGGTTCCATGGCCAGCCGCACGTTCAGCCGTGCGGCGTGCTCCAGGACCGCCGCGACCCCTTCACGCAACCGCGACCAAGCGACCTCTGTGTCCACAGTAGACACACCGGACCAGAACGAGACACAGTCCGCGCCGAGGTCCCCGGCGATCCGCAGGGCCCGCGCGAGGAAGTCGATCCGGAGTGCGGGGTCGTCCGACAGCAGGGTCGGCGAGTGCTTGCGCCACGGGTCGAGCAGGTAGCGCGCGCCGGTCTCGACGACGACCCAGTTCAGGCCGAGCGCCGAAAGCCGGGACGCCACGTGGTCGACCTGCCGCGCCAGATCGTCGGCGAACGGATCGAGATGGTCATGGTCCAGGGTCAGCGCCACCCCGGTGTAGCCGAGGTCGGCGATCACCGCGAGCGCGTCGTCGAGACGGTGGTTGGAGAAGCCGTTGGTGCCGTATCCCAAGGAGAACGTCATGTGGGGCTCACCTTCCTCGACAGCTTGCGGGCGATCGGCAGCGCGGCCGCGATCAGCGCGGCCCCCAGTACCGAGCCCTTGGCCGTGACCGCCGCCTGGAGCGGGACCATGCCGTGGATGCCGTTCTTGGTCGCCGACCGCACGGACTTCGCCGACGGGTCGCGGACGGCGTCCGCCTGCGCCCGGCCGACCAGGCCCGCGTAGCCCGAACCGGCCGCCATCGAGGCCGCGCGATACCAGCCCCCACGTGCGGGTCCGGTCAATGCCAACGTTGTCGCCGCGCAGCTGGTGGCCAGCGCGGCACGGGCCGTCGCCGGATTCGCGCCGTGCACTTCGCCGGTGGAGAGCGCCGTGACGCCGAGCGTGTGCACGCCGACGGCGGCCGCGGCAGTAAGAGCACGGCGAGTTTCAAGGCCCGCGCCCAGCAGGACGTCGAGCGTGCGGCAGGCCGCCATCGCCACCGGTCCGGCCGGGGTCGGTTTGAGCACGGTGTCGTAGGCCCACACCGCGGCCGCCAGCGGGACCGCGATGCGCATCGCCTGACGGCCGCCGCCGAGCGCGGCCAGGCCGAGCCCGGTCGCGGTCAGCGCGGCGCCGGTGGTGAGCGCCGCGCCGGCACTCACCCGCCCGGACGGGATCGGCCGCTCGGGACGCTCCACGGCGTCGAGCTTCCGGTCCGCCCAGTCGTTGAGGGCCATCCCGGCCCAGTAGAAGGCGACCGAGGACAGCGGCAGCAGCAGCCGTCGCCCGGTCATCTTGAGCCCCGCGGCGGCGGACCCGGCGACCGTGTCACCGAGCACCGTCAGCGCGGCGGGGGCGCGGACGAGTTCCACGTATGAATTCACAGCGGCGGCCTTCACAGAGCCTCCGCCCACGCGATCAGGCGGGCGGTCTGCTCGGCGAAGCGGTGTTCGTCGCTGCCCAGCGGATCCTTGAAGAAGAAGCCGAGTTCGGTCAGCGCGCCGCTCTGCCCGGCGGCGTGCGCGGCGGTGACGAGCCTCGCGAGGTCGAGGATCAGCGGCGCCGCGAGCGCGGAGTCGTAGCCGGTCCAGGTGAACTGCAGGCTCATGCGCGCGCCGAGGAAACCCTCGAACGACACGTGATCCCACGCGGTCTTGATCTCGCCGAGGTCGGGCACGTTGTCGATGTGCAGCGGCGCGGTGACCTCCTCGCCGAGGAGTGCCGCGAGCCCGCGCGCCTTCGATTCCAGTTTGCTGTTCGCGGTCACCGGGTCGGCGAGGGTCTCGCCGTCGCCGCCGCCGAGCAGGTTGGTGCCCGCCCAGGAGCGGACCTTCAGCGCCCGCGCGCTGAACATCGGCGCGAGGACGGTGCGGAGCAGCGTTTCCCCGGTCTTGCCGTCGCATCCCGCGTACGGCAGGCCTTCCCGCTCGGCGAGCTGCCGCAACGCGGGCAGGGTGACCCCGGCGGACGGCGTGAACTCGACGTACGGGCTTCCCGCCTTCAGCGCCGCGTAGGCCGCCAGCGAGCTGGACGGCAGGACCGCCCTCGCCGGATCCGCGAGCGCGGCTTCGAGAGCGTCGAGGTCGTCGTGTTCGGGAAGGTGGGGACACGGGGCCTCGGTGGAGGACACGTTGACCACCACGACCCGCGCGAGGTCGTGCCGGTCCGCGAAAGCTCGGATGTCCGCGCCGAGCCGGGCGGCGGCGTCGGCCTGGGCACCGGTATGCGTCGCCGGGTGGTAACCGTCGCGGATCTCGGCGTCCACTTCGGCCAGTCCGGACCGGACCGCCGAGAACACCGAGTGCCCGAACACGCCGGCGTGCGCCAGCTGTTCGGCGCGCTTCTCCAGCGGGGTGTGCGCGATGTCGTGCCCGCCAAGGACCAGTTCGTCCCAGCCCGGCAACGGAACCCCGGCGAACGCGGGCAGTTCGGTGACGCAGCCACCACCGTCCGTGACTCCCGCGCGCAGGGCGAGCAGCCCTACCGCGGCGGTCGTGGCGACCGACCCCCTCGCACCGATCAGCCAGATGCCTGTGCGCTCGTGAGCAGGCATTTCTCCACCTTTCCAAGATCCGGAACGTCCACGATTTACTTCCTCGGATGGTCGGACGTTTCGGATCGAACCTAGTCGCAGTGAGGTATGTCCATGCGACTTTCGGCGGGATCTACTACTCAGTTACTTCCCCTCGTGGTGACGCCGGGCACAGTGGTCCATCGGGCCTCTTCCGCGGCACTGCGCTCGACCGCGTCGAGGACCATCTGAACCCTCAACCCGTCCTCGAAGGACGGTTCGGGATCCGCGCCCTCACCGATCGCGGCCAGCAGGTCGGCGACCTCGTGGGTGAAGGTGTGTTCGTAGCCGAGCAGGTGTCCCGGCGGCCACCACACCCCGACGTAGGGGTGCTCGGGTTCGGTGACCAGGATCCGGCGGAACCCAGCCTCGGTGACGGGACCGCCACCGTCGAAAAAGGACAGTTCGTTCATCGACTCGAAGTCGAACGCGAGGCTCGCCTTCGATCCGTTGATCTCCAGCCGCATCGAGTTCTTGCGGCCCAGCGCGTACCGGGTCGCCTCGAAACTCGCCACCGCCCCGCCGGAGAACCGGCCGAGGAACAGCGCGGCGTCGTCGACCGTGACCTGTCCCGTACCGCCCTGGCCGTCGGGCCGTTCGGAGACGAAGGTGTTGGTCAAGGCGGAGACCCCGGTGATGGTCTCGCCGGTGACGAACTGGGCGGCGTCGACGATGTGCGCGCCGAGATCGCCCAGCGCGCCGGAACCCGCCTTGTCCTTGTTCAGCCGCCAAGTCATCGGCGACTCCGGATCCGACAGCCAGTCCTGCAGGTACATCGACCGCACGTGGCGGATCTCGCCGAGCGCCCCGCTCGCGACCAGCGTCCTGGCGTGCGCGAGCGCGGGCACCCGGCGGTAGTTGAACGCCACCATCGACCGGACGCCGTTGGCGCGTGCCTTCGCCGCCGCCTCCGCCATCGCCTCGGCTTCGGCGAGGCTGTTGGCCAGCGGTTTCTCGCACAGCACATGCTTTCCGGCTTCGAGCGCGGCGATCGCGATCTCGGCGTGGCTGTCACCCGGCGTGCAGATGTCGACCAGGTCGACGTCGTCGCGGGCGATCAGCGCGCGCCAGTCCGTCTCGACGTCCTCCCAGCCGAACCGCTCCGCCGCCGCCTTGGCCCGTCCTTCGTCACGGCCGCCGAGCACGGCGAGTCTCGGGATCAGCGGTGGGCTGAAGAACCGGTGCACACTGCGCCATGCCTGCGAATGCACCGCACCCATGAACGAGTGACCCACCATGCCGATCCCGATGGTTTCCTTTGCCGTGCTCATGCCCCTCCTAGGTCCGCCTGCGTGTGTCGGGATTGCTGGATCAGGAGTCGAAGCCGACGTCCATGTACTGGTCGACGTTCTCCTTGGTGACCACCGCGGAGTACGTGGTGATCTCGGACGGGATCTCGTGCTCGGCGAAATCGCCCGCGCCCTTGTTCTGGCCGAGCAGCCGGGCGAGCGAGATCGCGCTCGACGCCATCGACGGGCTGTAGAGCACCGTCGCCTTCAGCGGCTCGGCGTCGGACTTGATCAGGTTCATCGCGTTCTTCGAACCCGCGCCGCCGACCATCAGGAAGTTCTTGCGGTTGGCGTTGTTGATCGCCGCGATCACGCCGACACCCTGGTCGTCGTCGTGGTTCCAGAGCGCGTCCAGTTTGGGCGCGGACTGCAGCAGGTTCGAGGTCTGCTGCTCACCCGACTCCGGCGTGAACTGCGCCGAAACCCGAGGGCCGACCGCGAAACCCTGCCGTGCCAAGGCGTCCTTGAACCCCTTGCTGCGTTCCTGGGTCAGCGGCAGCGAGTCGATGCCCGCGACCTCGCCGATGACCGGGCTCGCGATGTTCTTCGCCTTCATCTGCTTGGCGATGTAGTTCCCGGCGTTGACGCCCATCCGGTAGTTGTCGCCGCCGATCCAGGTGCGGTACGCGAGCGGGGTGTCGAAGACGCGGTCGAGGTTGATCACCTGGATCCCGGCGTCCATCGCCTGCTGGCCGACGGCGGTGAGCGCCTTGCCGTCGAACGGCAGGATCACCAGCACGTTGACCTTGGCGTTGATCAGCGTCTCCACCTGGGAGATCTGCTGGTTGACGTCGTTGGTGCCCTCGGTCGCGTTGAGCGTGACCTCACTGAACTTCTGCGCCTGAGCGCGGGCGTTCTTGGTGATGGCCGCCATCCAGCCGTGGTCGGCCGCGGGCGCCGAGAACCCGATGGTGACGGGGTTCCCGGGCTGCGAGTTCGCCCCGGCGTTGGCGACGTTGGCCGCGTTGTTCTGCGCCGGCGCCTCGTTCGAGGTGCACGCGGTCAGCAGCGCACCCGCTCCGACGGCCGCGCCTCCCAGCAGGAAGCGGCGGCGATGCAGGGATTGTTCGGTCATGACGATTCTCCATCCACGGTGATCAAGTACTCGTCTTTGTCTTCTTGACGGAGCGGAACTGCAGT
Organism: Amycolatopsis orientalis DSM 40040 = KCTC 9412; assembly: GCF_000478275.1. Classification (GTDB taxonomy): domain Bacteria; phylum Actinomycetota; class Actinomycetes; order Mycobacteriales; family Pseudonocardiaceae; genus Amycolatopsis; species Amycolatopsis orientalis. The sequence continues at coordinate 199,566 of NZ_ASJB01000046.1, read as the reverse complement.
AGCGCGGCCAGCACGATGATCACGCCCTTGGCGATGTTCTGGATGTCGGTGTCCAGGTTGTTGAGCGTGAAGATGTTGGACAGCACGGTGAAGATCAGCACGCCGATCAGGGTGCCGATGAGCGAGCCGCGGCCACCGGTGAGCAGGGTGCCGCCGATGACGACCGCCGCGATGGCGTCGAGTTCGTAGAGCATGCCGTTGGTCGAGGCGCCCGCGGTGGTGCGGGCGACGACCATCAGCGCGGCGATACCGCAGCACAGTCCGGCGACGCCGTAGACGAGTGCGGTGTGCCGCTTGACGTTGATCCCCGCCAGCCTCGACGCCTCGGCGTTGCCGCCGACCGCGAAGGTGCGGCGGCCGAACGTGGTGCGGTTCAGCAGCACCCAGCCGATGGCGAACACCAGCGCGAACATCCAGATCAGCACCGGGATGCCGAGCAGGTCACCGCGGAAGAAGTCGAGGAAGCCCGCCTCCGCCACCACCTGCGTACGGCGGCCGCTGATGCGTTCCGCGAGCCCGCGGGCCGAGACGTACATCGCCAGTGTCGCGATGAACGGCACGATCTTCCCGTAGGACACCAGGATGCCGTTGACCAGACCGCAGCCGAGGCCGACCAGGAGTCCACAAAGGATCATCACGAACGGGCCGTAGGACTGCGTGGCCAGTGTGGTCAGCCAGACGCTGGAGAGCGCCACGATCGACCCGACCGAGAGGTCGATGCCGCCGGCGATGATCACGAACGTCATCCCGACGCTGACCACGCCGATGGCCGCGGCCAGCCGGAGGATCGTCGAGATGTTGCCGTCGGTGAAGAACTGGTCCGGCCGGGTCACCTGGCCGATGACGCACAGGATCACCAGCACACCGGTCAGTCCCAGCAGCCGGGTGTCGAGCGCCAGGGTCTTCCGTTTTTCCTTGGGTGGCACGGGTTCCACGGCGTTTCCCGTACGCACCGACTCGGCTTGGTCAGTCACGCCGCACTCCCCTCGAGAATCACGTCGAGCACTTCCGCCTCTGTCAGCTCCGCGGACGGCTTTTCAGCCAGGACATGTCCTTCACGCAGCACCAGCACCCGGTCGGACAGTCCGAGTACTTCGGGGATCTCGCTGCTGACCAGCACGATCGCGACCCCGGTCGCGGCCAGTTCGGCGATGAGCCGGTACAGCTCCGCCCGCGCGCCGACGTCGACCCCGCGGGTCGGCTCGTCCAGCAGCAGCACCCGGCAGCCGCGGACCAGCCAGCGCGCGAGCACCGCCTTCTGCTGGTTGCCGCCGGACAGCGTGCGGATGATCCGCCGCGGATCGGCGGGCCGGAGATCGAGACGCCGCAGGCTTTCCCCGGCGTCTTCCAGTTCCCTCGACCGCTCGGTGAAGCCGAACGTCGCGTATCTGGTGAGGCTGGCCAGGGTCACGTTGTGCACCACGGGAAGGTCCAGCAGCAGGCCCTGGCTCTTGCGTTCCTCCGGGGCCAGCCCGATTCCGGCCTTGACCGCCGCGGACACACTGCCCGCCCGGACGGTCTTCCCGTCGACCGAGACCGAGCCCGCGTCCTGTTTGCGCGCGCCGAAGATCGTCTCCAGCAGTTCGCTGCGGCCCGAACCGACCAGGCCCGCGATGCCGACGACCTCACCGGCGTGCACGGTGAAACTCACGTTCTCGAATTCACCGGCGGTGGTCAGGTTCTCCACCTTGAGCACCTCGGTGTCCGGGTCCACGTGTTCCTGGTGACGCGGGCCGAACACGGTCTCGACCTTGCGGCCCGCCATCAGCGTGACGAGGTCCGAGGTCGGCGTCTCCTTGGCGTCGAGGCCGGTGGAGACGGTCTTGCCGTCCTTGAGCACGGTGACGCGGTGGCCGATCCGGCGCAGTTCTTCGAGCCGGTGGGAGATGTAGACGATCGCGACCCCCTCGGCGGTCAGTTCGCCGACGATGCGGAACAGGTTGTCGACCTCTTCCCCGGCCAGCGCCGCGGTGGGCTCGTCCATCACCAGCAGCTTGGCGTCGTAGGCGAGCGCCCGCGCCATCGAGACCAGCTGCTGCCCGGCGGCGGAGAGCTTGCCGACCTCGGTCGACGGCGCGATCTCGGGATGCCCGAGCCGGGCCATCAGTTTCGCGGCCATGGCGCGGGATTCACTGATCCGCGTGAAGCCGAACGACGCGCGTTCGCGGCCGAGGAAGATGTTGTCCGCCACGGAAAGTCCCGGCACCAGGTCGAGTTCCTGATACATGGTGGCGATGCCGAGCTTCAGCGCGGCGACCGGCGAGGGCAGCGTGACCGGCTCGCCCTGCCAGAAGATCTCGCCGCCGTCGGGACGGTGCGCCCCGGCGAGCGTCTTGATCAGCGTGGACTTGCCCGCGCCGTTCTGGCCGAGCAGGCAGTGCACCTCACCGGGTTCGACGTCGAAGTCGACCCCGTCGAGCGCGCGGACCCCCGGGAAGGTCTTCACGATCCCCCGGACCGAGAGCAAGGTCATGCCGGCGCCTCCGCTGTGTTCTCCGAAGAATCGACGAATGGGACGAGGGTCGGATCGGCGAAAAGCCGTTCGGTGGCAAGGTGCGCGGCTCCGCGCAGCGCCGCGGTGGTGCCCAGCGGGGACGGCTCGACGCGGCAGGAGGGCTCGTGGCCGAGCGGCCGCGCGGACAGTTCGCGGCGCACCGGCTCGACCAGCCACTCGCCCAGCTCGGCGAAGTACCCGCCGAGCACGACGACGTCCGGGTCGAGGACATCGACCACAGTGGACACCGCGATGCCGAGCGCGACCCCGAGTTCCGCGACCGCCGCGACCGCGCGCTGGTCACCGCGCTGCACGCGATGTTTGAGCAGCCCGACCCGGCCGTCGACGCCGAGCGCGGGGTCGTGCAGCGGGTCTCCCGGCGAGGCGGCGCCCCGCACCACGGCGTTGAGCCCGGCCTTGGTCTCCAGGCAGCCGATCCGGCCGCACTGGCACTGCTCGCCGGACTGGTCGACGGTGATATGCCCGACCTCGCCGGCGAAACCCCTGGCACCGCGCAGGATCGCGCCACCGGAGACGAGCCCGCCCCCGACGCCCATCCCGCCGCTGAGGTAGAAGAGTTCCCGGACCCCGCGCCCGGCGCCCGCGACCGACTCGCCGACCGCGCCGAGGTTGGCCTCGTTGTCGACCCCGATGGCGTCGGCCGCGAGGCCGAGCCGGGCGGCCAGCAGGTCGGCGATCTCGGCGTCGCGCCAGCGCAGCGTCGGGGCGAACCGCAACACGGCGGCGGCCGAGTCGACCAGGCCCGGCACGGAGACCGTGACCCCGACCGGCTGGTCGTCGCGCAGCACCTGACCGGCGAGGAAGGCGAGTTCGTCCATGCTGCGGTGGAGGCCGAGCGCGGCGACGTCCGCGGCCTCCGACCGTTCGGCGACGACACGGCCGTCGAGGTTCGTGACGACGGCGGCGAAGCGGTCGGCCTCGACGCTCAACGCGAGCCCGTACGCGCTCGCGCCGTTCAGCTCGACCAGCTGGCTCGGCCTGCCGTTGGCGCCTGCCTTGAGTCCGGCGGAGCGGACGAGACCGCGCTCGGACAGCTCGGCGATCAGCCCGGAGACGGCCCCCTTGGTGAGCCCGCACCGCGCGGCGAGCTGGGTACGCGACAGCGGCCCCGCGCGCAGCGCCCGCAGGAGCGCGGCGAGGTTCGCCGTGCGTGGGCTGACCGGGTCGAGCTGCCCGGATTCCGTCGCGGCCACACTGCCCTCACTTACGAATCGGCCGTAACAAACTTTGTTACTTAGCCAGCGAAAGTAGGGTGACTGCTGTCACTCGTCAAGGTGACAATAAGACAGAAATGCCCGCCGTCACCCGAATAGCCGTTCGGATCGGTACAGACTTTCGTACTTTTCGAGCAAAAGTCTGTACGATCTTGACGTTACTAATCGGAATCAGTTGAGTGCCCAACGTGCGGTGAAGGGCGCCCTCGGGTCCGTCACACAGTGCGGCCGGGAGGCACCTGCCGCCCGCGAACCGGGGCAACAGCTACACAGGGTGAAACCCGGTCCGTAGTCGACCAGCCGCCCCGATGGTCTCGCGGTGTCACTCGCGAAAGGCGCCGTCGGGCCACACGATCGTCACCGGCAGACCACGCGCACGCGCCGCCTCGACGACGTCGGCGGTCCCGCCATGACCGCCGGAGGGACCCCCGGTCCCAGACCGCGATCAGGGCCTCGATCCCGTCCAGCACCCGTTCGCTGGCCGCCATGCAGGCCTCGCGGCCGGACTCCGGGAACGGCAGGGTGTCGACGACCACCGCCCGAGCGAGCAGCTCGTCGAAGTCGGCCGCGTTGTCCGGTGAAGAGCATCGGCGATCAACGGCACGGTGGTCGTGGACAGATTCGAGTGCCCGGTGATTCCGATGCGGCGCAACGAAGTTCCACCGCCTCAGCTACTCAACGTGAACGCGCGGTCCGTGGCCGACCAGGCCGCGCCGATGACACCGGCGGTGTCGCCGAGTTCGGACAGCACGATCGGCAGGTTCCCGGTCGCCAGCGGCAGCGACCGCCGGTAGACCGAGCTGCGGATCTCGGCGAGCAGCTGATGGCCGAGCTGCGCCACGCCACCGCCGATCACGACCATGCCCGGGTTCACGAAACTCACCAGCGAGGCGACCACCTGACCGAGCCGCCGTCCGCCGTCGCGGATCAGGTTCACCGCGCCGAAGTCGCCCGACGCCGCCGCGCGGCCGACGTCCTGGGCGGTGATCGCGCCGCGGTCCGCGACGACGTCGGCGAGGTACGCCGACCGGCCGCTGCGCGCCAGCGTCAGCCCGTCGCGGGCCAGCGCGGCGCCGCCGAAGTACGCCTCGAGACAGCCCGTCTCGCCGCAGGCGCAGGTCGGGCCGTAGTCGTCGAGGCGGATGTGCCCGATGTCGCCCGCGGTACCCGCGACCCCGCGGTACACCTTGCCGCCGAGCACGATCCCGCAGCCGATACCGGTCCCGATCTTGACGAACACCAGGTCGTCGATGGAGCGGGCGACCCCGGCGTGCCGTTCCCCGAGGGCCATCGAGTTCACGTCGTTGTCGACGGTGACCGGGCAGCGCAGCAGCCCGCCGAGATGGTCGCGCACGGAGAACCGGTCCCAGCCGGGCATTATCGGCGGGGCGACCGCCATACCTTCGGCGAAGCTCACCGGTCCAGGCAGGCCGATCCCGGCGGCGATCAGCCTGCCCGGCACCTCTTCGCGGATCTTCTCCGCCAGCTCCACGACCCGTTTGAGGACGGCGTGCGGCCCTTTCCGGACGTCGCAGTCCTCGACGGTGTGCACCAGCACCTCGCACGAAGCGTCGGTGAGGGCGACCCCGACCGACGTCGCGCCGACGTCGACGGAGAGCACGCGCAGGTCTCCCGCCAGCCGCACCAGCGTCGAACGCCTGCCGCCCCGGCTCGCCGACGGACCCGCCGTCTCGACGAGGCCGACCTCGGCGAGGCGCGTGACCTCCGCACCCACCCGGGCACGCGGCAGCTCCAGCCGCTCCCCCAGTTCGACCCGGGACATCGGGCCCTCGTCCCGCAGCAAGGTGAGCAACTGGGTCTGGTGCCGGGTTTCGACCATCGGATGCTCCGTGGTGGATGCCGTGCTCATTCAGCTGAGCCTACGGCGTTCCGCACGCGGTGTCCCGAAGGCCACGGCCGGGACGCGCACCGGACATCCGGGACCGCCGTCGGCGTCCGGACGGGAACAAACCCACCGGCCCACCTTCAGTCCATTTTGGACATCCGGCGCCGGGACTCCGCGCGGACGAGGATCCACGACGGGATCAGCACGATCGCGGTCACCCCGACGATCCACCAGTGGGTGTCCGCGATGGCCTCCGCGCTGCCCGGGGCGGCGGCGAGCCGCGCGGAGACGACCGCGGTCAGGATGGACGTCCCGAAGGACGCACCGATCCGTTGCAGCATGGCGAAGATCGGCATGGCGTGCGAAATCCGTTCCTTGGCCACCAGGATCAGCCCGGCGGCGAGGGCCGGGGTCGTGGTCAGCCCGATGCCGCAGCCCCGGACGATCTGCACGGCCGAGAGCCATCCGTAGCCATCGGACCCGGTGAGCAGCGCCAACGGCACCGTGCCTGCGATCGTGACGATCAGCCCGGCGAAGATCACCCGCGCGCCACCGATCCGGTCGGTCAGCCTGCCCGCGAGGGGCAGCGCCACCACGGTTCCGAGTGCCAGCGGCGCGGTCAGGAGGCCGGTGGCGACGAGGCTTTCGTGCCGGACGTCGAGGTAGTAGAGCGGCAGGACGATCATCGCGCCGAACACCGCGATCCCCATGCAGAAGATCACGGCGGCGGCCGCGGCGAAGGCGCCGTCGCGGAACAGGCCCAGATCGAGCAACGGGGCCCGCGAGCGCAGCGCGGTGACGGCGAAGACGGCGAGCAGGATCGCACCGGCGATCGCCGGGAGCGGGGCGGGTTCGGCGACGCCGTAGACGAGTAACGGCAGGCCGGACACGGTGAGGAGCAGACCGCGCAGGTCCAGCGACCGCGCCGCTTCCGGGCTTTCCCTCGGCAGCCATTTCCGGCCCAGCAGCAGGCTGAGCACCGAGATCGGCACGTTCACCAGGAACAGCGCCGGCACGCCGAGTCCTTCGGCGAGCAGGCTGCCGGACAGCGTGCCGAGCACCGGCGCGAGATAGATCGGGATGCTCAGCACGGTCATCATCCGGCCGAGCCGCTTCGGCCCCGCCGCCACCGCGAACAGGATCTGCCCCGCCGGGACCAGCAGCCCGCCCGCGGCGCCTTGCAGGACACGGAAAACGATGAGCGCCTCGATCGACGTCGCCGCCGCGCAGAGCCCCGAGAACAGCGCGAACAGGCCGACGCAGCCCAGCCAGAGCCTGGTCGCCCCGAACCGGCGACTCGCCCAGCCGCTGACCGGCACCATCGCGGCGAGCGCGAGCAGGTAACCGGTGGCGATCCACTGAGCTGTCCCGAGCGGTGCGTGGAACTCCGCCGCGATCGTGCCGAGCGCGACGTTGACGACCGTCGACGTGAACATCGACAGGAATCCGCCGAGGGTCAGGATCGCCGCCATCCCCCACAGGGCGGGAGTGATGCGCTCGTCCCCGGGACACCCGATCATCCCACCAGCCAATCTTATCGGCGTTAAGATCTTAACAGTGATAAGATTCGGTCGAGTTGTCAAGTCCACAGCGGACGGGCGAAAGTGTGCGCATGGTCGTGAGACGGGATGGCTACGTTCGAGCCGCGCTCGAACTCCTCGACGAGGTCGGGCTCGACGGCTTGAGCCTGCGCAAGCTCGGGGAAAAGCTCGGCGTGCGTGGCCCCGCGCTCTACACGCACTTCAAGAGCAAGCAGGCACTGCTCGACCAGATGGCCGAAACCATGCTGGACGACGAACTCGCGCCGCTGGGCGATCCCGCGGCGGGCGACTGGGCCGCGTGGCTGACCCGGCGCGCCCGCACCATCCGCCGCACCCTGCTGTCCTACCGGGACGGCGCGCGCCTGCACGCCGGCTCCCGCCCCACCGAGCGTTCGGCGATGACGCCGCTGATCGAACCGTTGCTGGCAGCCGGTTTCACCGAAGAAGACGCGACGCACGCGATTCTCGCCATCAGCCGGTACACCCTCGGCTGCGCGATCGACGAACAGCAGCGCGCCGAGGACGACCACGACGAGGATCCGGCCGCCTCGTTCGAATACGGGCTCTCCCGCTTGATCGCCGGGCTCCGCGCCGACGTCGCCGTCGCGAAGCCGCCGGACCAGGACGTTGCCTGACGGGGCTCGCGAAGCCGGTCCGTGAAGGTCGGGTCCCGGCGAAGTCGGCATTTTGCAGGTCGGGCACCTCTTCGTCATGGTCCAGCCGTCGGTGAAGGAATTGGGACGTTGAGTGTCCCAATTCCTTCATGGGCGCGGGGCACGCCGGTTTGTGAAGCTTGATCAACAGAGGATCGGGGACATGCACCCCAGAACCTGGCACAACCCGAGTGGGGAAGGAGTCCTTCACGGACTTCCAAGGTCGGGTCCCGGCGAAGTCGGCATTTTGCAGGTCGGGCACCTCTTCGTCGTTGCACACCCCGAGTGTGGAGGATTTGGGACGTTGAACGTCCCAAATCCTCCACACTCGAACCCTGACCTCGGTCAGAGCACCGTCACCTCGAACAACCCCACCGAACCCTGTGCCCACAAGCGATAGCGCGAGAACCGCGCGGCCAGCTGAGCGTCCAGTTCCTCGAAGGAGTCTTCGAGGTTGTTCATCACGCCGTCGCCGTTGAGCGATTCCAGCGCCTTCGGCGCCAGCTTGCCGTGCTCGACGCCGCGCGCGAGCACGGTGCTGCCGAAGATCCGGCCGCCGGGTTCGACGTAGGGCAGCACCTGGTCGAACACCGTCGCCTTGTGCGCCATCGAACCGGGCAGGCAGTGCAGCAGGAAGTTCAGGCCCACCGAACCGAAGCGCGCCTCGCCGAGGTCGAGCGGTTCGAACACGTCACGCCGGTAGGCCTCGGGGCGGTACCGCGCCAGCCGCGCACCGGTGCGGCGCAGGGCGTCTTCGTTGAGGTCCAGCAACACGATCGACGGATCCGGGACCGGGAACCGAGCCTTGTCGAGGAAGTACCCGGTGCCGGGACCGAGGTCGAGGTGCCGCCCGTCGACGTTGCGGTCGTACAGCCGTTTCATCTGGGTACTCGGGCAGCGCCACACCCGCGAGCACACGAATCCGAGCACCCACAGGTCATACGCGGCGAGGATGGGCTTCCGGCTGTAGACGGCCGCGCCGGCGAGCACCTCGTCCGTGCGGGGTTCGAGCGTTCCCCCGGTCATTTGGCGCGCTCCTCGGCGTACTCCTTGGTCAGGCGGAGGTTGCCCATGCTATTGGCGCTCAGCACCTTCCGCAGGTACCGGCGGGCGCCTTCGACGGTGGTGCCCTCCCCCAGGAGATGCAGGCCCTCCGGCCTGATGGTGCAGGTGTGCCGCGCGCCGAGCAGGATCCCTTCCGGCGTCTCGGTGAACGTCCAGTGGCCGGTGTGCGCGTCCATCGTGGCGGGCGGCTTGATCTGCTTGTAGACGATCTTGTTGCCGCTCAGGCAGATCCGGACCGAACGGGTGGTGTGCTCCGAACCGTCCGCGGAGCGCGTGTCCATGTCGAAGAACTGGACCGTCGGCGAGGGCTGCTCCAGATCGAGGGCGAGCACGTGCGGAACGCGCTCCGGCCACTTGTCCGCCTCGAACAGGTAGTCGTAGCAGTCCTCCAGTCCACCGGAGACGAAAAGCGGGTCCTCGAAGGAGATGACCAGGCGGTCCAGTTCCTCCGCCCGCTCGGCCCGGTCGCGGACGGCGTCCAGGAATTCGCGGCACCCGTCCGCGAGAGCCTCGTCGGCTTCCCTGCTGCCGGCGGAGACCTCCGCCCGGACCCGCAGCGCCGTCTTGCCGTACGGCTGTTCCTCGACGGTCCAGGTGGTGACGTCCGGCGCGCCGCCGACCTCGCGGACCGCGATGACCTGCGTGCCGTCGTCGGACAGACGGCGCCGCTCACGCCAGGTCTGCACGCTGTGGTCGTCGACGAGCATCCAGTGCTGGATCAGGTCGGGTTCGAGGAATTCGGCGTGCACGGCCGGTCGGTACCACTGTGGCCAGGAAGTCACGTCACAGATCAGCTGGCGGACCAGTTCGGCGGGAGCCGCCACCATCACCTGGTCTTCGACGATCGATTTCCGCACTGCTGTCTCCATTCCTCGTCGGCTGGGTACGCCCACGATCGCGGCCCGGCTTCGAGCAGACGTCCAGCAGGGATGGACGCCTCGCGCGCGAACGGGAATCGAAGCCGCCGGGTGATCCTCGGTGGACACCGAGGATGAGGAGACACCGTGAGCCCGTATGTCGAGGTCCAGCAGTTCTACGCGCGGCACATGCACCTGCTCGACGCCGGTGCCGCCGAGGAGTGGGCGGCCACCTTCACCGAGGACGGCACCTTCACCGGCCCCGGCGAGCCGGAACCGCTGCGCGGCCGTGCCGAACTGATCGCGACCATGAGCAAGGCCGCGGCCGAGCAGAAGGCCGCCGGCGAGCAGCGGCGGCACTGGCACGGGATGGTGGACGTCGAGGAACTGCCCGACGGGAACCTCCAGGCGACGTGCTACGCGCTGGTGTTCTCGACGTTCCAGGGCAAGGATCCCCAGTTGCGCCGGACCTGCGTCTGCCGGGACATCCTGGTGCGAGAGAACGGCGAACTGCGCGTGAAGGCCCGCTTCGTGACGCGCGACGACCTGCCCTGACCGTCTCCTGTTGCGCGTGAAGGCCCCCTTCCCTCGGCTGAGAAGAGGGAAGGGGGCCTTCACGCGCAAAACGATCGGTACCAGGCGGTCAGTCCAGGGAGGCAAGCGAGTCCAGGGAGTCCAGGAGTGCGGTCCAGGTGGTGCGCGTTCCGGTGGCGGTGGTCGGCAGGGCGCCGAGCACCCGGTGACCACCGCCGCGGACCCGCGGATGCCGCAGGGCCAGCAGGGAAAGCCCACGTGGACCGAGGTCCAGCAGGATCCGCGCGCCGCCGTCGAGCAGACTGTCCAAAGCGGACCGGAAGCGGACCGGGGCGGCCAGCTGCCCGGCCCAGAACTCCGGGCTCACCGCCTCGTCGGCGGTCACCGGCGAAGCCGTTCTGGTGGAATACACCGGGATCGACGGCGGACGCAGGTCCGCGGCGGTGAACCCGGCTTCGAACCGGGTCGCCGCCTCGGCCACGGCCGGGGAATGGAACGGTTGCCGGGCCGCGACGCGCTGGTGGACCAGGCCCGCCCCGGCGAGCCGGACGGCCACCTCCGCGAGCGGCCCCGCCGGACCGGCCAGCACTGTCTGCGCGGGAGCGTTGTACGCGCCGATCACGACCTCACCGGTCAGGTACGGGGTGAGGACTTCGGGGCGGGCCGCGACGGCGAGGAGTCCTCCGGCGGGCACCTCGCCCAGCACGCGGCTCCGGCAGGACAGGATCCGCGCCGCGTGCGGCAGGTCGAAGACCCCCGCGAGCGCGGCCGCGGCCAACTCGCCGATGCTGTGTCCCAGCAACGCGGACGGCACGACGCCGCGCGCGATCAGCGTCCGGCCGAGCGCGTATCCGACGGCGAACAACAACGGCTGCGCCCTCGACGCGTCTTCCAGCGGTACCGACGGTTCCGCGCTGAGCCAATCCCGGCGCAGGGCCGCGCCCTCGGCGCCGAGCAAGCCGAACAGTTCGTCCAGCACGGCGGTGAACACGGGCTCCTCGCCGTACAGCTCCACGGCCATGCCCTGGTGCTGAGCGCCCTGGCCGGGCAACAGGAAGGCGATGTCGGACACGACGTCCTCTCGGCAAGGTGCCCGCCGGCCCCTCGGGACCGGCGGGCACGGCCCGCTATTCCGGAACGGTGCAGGTGAACAGATGGAGATAGGAGTTCACCGGGCGCACCTCGTCGAGGCGCAGCCCCGACCGCCGGACGAGGTCCGCGAGCCCGTCCCTGGTGTGCTTGCGGCCGCCGACGTTCAGCAGCAGCAACAGATCCATCGCCGTGGTGAACTTCAGTTCCGGGCTGCCGTCGAGCAGGTTCTCCAGGACGAACACCCGTGCTCCCGGACGGCCCTCGGCGATCCCGCGCAGCGTGGCGATGGTGCTTTCGTCATCCCATTCGAGGATGTTCTTCAGCACGTACACATCCGCGTCCGCGGCGACGCCGTGGCGGCAGTCACCGGGCACGAGCGCGGTCCGGGACGCCAGCGGCCCCTCACCGACGAGGCGGGGATCGGCGTTGGCGACGACCTCCGGCAGGTCGAACAGCACACCGCGGAGACCGGGGTGGCGTTCGAGCAACGTCGCCAGGACATGCCCCTGGCCACCGGCGATGTCGGCGACCACTTCGGCGCCGGAGAGGTCCAGCTCGTCCGCGATGGCGATCGCGGAAAGCCTGCTCGACTGCGTCATCGCGCGGTCGAAGATCTCCGCCGACTCCGGGGCTTCGGCGTGGAGGTAGCCGAAGAAGTCCTTGCCGTGCAAGTCTTCGAAGACCGGTTCACCGGTGCGGACGGCCTCGTCGAGGTGCGGCCACAGCGTCCACGTCCACGGCTCGGTCGCCCAGAGGGCGCTGTACTTCAGGCTGCGGGGCGCGTCTTCGCGAAGCAGCTTCGACATGTCCGTATGCACGAAGCCGTCGTCCGGCGCCTCGGCGAAGATGCCGTTGCTGGCCAGCGCTCGCAGCAGCCGTCGCAGCGCCCCGGTGTCCACGCCCAGCCGATCGGCCACTGTGGACACCGGCTCGGCTTCGTCGCCGATGGCGTCCGCGAGCCCGAGCCGGGCCGCCGCACGGACGGCGGCCGCGCAGGCGGCGCTCAGGAACAGCTCCCGGAAGCGCCGCACCGAACGCGGCAGGGCCGTCGCGCTCACCGGGTCACCTCGGCGGCGTCGTGCCCGGAAACCTGTTCGTAGGTGGCGAATTCGACGGTGGCGTGCTTCAGCAGCTCACCGAGCGGCTCGCGGAATCCCGGCTGCCCGGTGGCCCGCTTGTGCAGGTCCGCGTTCTCCCATTCGGCGATTTCCACGTATTCGAGGGGGTTCTTCGAGTTCCGGTACAGCCGGTGGGTCCGGAAACCGGGCTGGGCCGCCATATGCTCGGAGATCCGGCCGATGATCCGCTGGTAGTCCGCCAGGTCACCGGTCACGGTCATCCGGTCGATGAAGATGAACACGCTAGCTCCTTGTCTTCGCCATCAACTGTTCTCGCAGATCACGCCGCTGCACCTTGCCCGTCGGCGACCGGTGGACCGAGTCGGCGAAATGGACTCCGTGCAGGTGTTCGTAGTAGGGCAGCCGGGTGTTGACGAAGGTCGCCAGTTCCCCGGCCGTGGCCGGTTCGGCCGAGGGGACGACGACGGCGTGCGCGACCGCCCCGCTGAATTCGTGGGGCAGGTCGAGGACGACGCAGTCGGCGACCCCGGGATGCCGGAGCAGTACCTTCTCGATCTCGCTGGGGGTCACCAGCCAGTTGTCGCATTTGAAGACGTCCTTGATCCGGTCCACGACGAACAGGTAGCCGTCCTCGTCGTGATGGCCGACGTCGCCGGTGGCGAGCCAGCCGCCGGGCAGATCCTCGGCCGCGTCCCGGCCGAGGTAGCCGAGCATCAGCTGCGGGCCGCGGACCTGGATCTCCCCGTTCGAGCCCGGTTCGAGCGGCACCCCGGTGTCGAGGTCGACGACGCGGGCGAACGTGCCGGGGACGGGCGGTCCGGACGAGCCCGTCTTGGGCCGGTCGAGACTGCCGAGGTGGGTCGACGGCGCCGTCTCGGCCAGCCCGAAACCCTGGACGACCGGCACGCCGAACGCGGCGGACAGGGTGTCCGTCGCGGACGGCGGCATCGCCGAACCGCCGGAGAGGATCGCCTGGAGCGACGGCACCCGCAGCGTGGGCAGCTCCGGCCGGGCGGCCAGCCTGGCCAGCCGCACCGGCAGGCTGTAGAAATGCGTCCCGCCTTCGGCCCGCGCCGTCGCGATCGCCCCGAGGAGGTCGTCTCCGGGACACAGCACGTGCCGGGCCGCGACGGTGACGCCGATCGTCAGGTGCATCAGGTGAAAGGTCGGCAAGTGGTTCACCAGTACCGAATCCGCCGACAACCGGTGGCACCACGCGGTCTGCGCCGCGTTGACGGTGAGGTTCCGGTGGCTGAGCCGCACCGCCTTGGCCGGTCCGGTGGTGCCGCTGGTGAACTGCAGGCAGGCGAGATCGTCCGGCCCGGCGGAGGGTTCCGGCAGCACCGCCTCGGGGGCCGCGGCGATCAGATCGTCCATTGAGGACAGACCGGTCACCGCGCCGTCGCCGAGCAGGAAGACGTTCTCCAGTGCGGGCAACCGATCGCGGACCGCCGCGAGCACCCGGTGCTGGCCTTCGGTGACGAACGCCGTCCTCGCCCCGCAGAGCGCCAGCACGTGCGCGAGCGCCTCTTCCCGCAGCAGCGGATTGACGAGCGCGCTCACCGCACCCGCCTTCGCGATCCCGAAGAACCCGATGGCGAACCGCCGGTCGAGTGCCATCGGCAGGGCCACGACGTCACCCGGCCCGATCCCCATCGCCCGCAGTGCCAGCGCGAACCGGGTCGAGGCCCGGTCGAGTTCGGCGTAGGTGAGCGAGGCGACCGCGAGCCTGCCGGGCGCGGCGCCCACCGCCCGTTCGAGCAGCTGCTCGACCCGCGGCCCGCCGGGCAGCGCGCCCAGTACCGCGAGCGGCGGACCCGCCACCACCCCGTGCTCCTCTTCCGGCATCGAGTCGGCTCCTTTCCGGACTTGGTCGGATCGACGGTGCGGCAAGGCGTTCGGCCGCGGTTCGAGTGACCGCCGAGCCGCTGCTCGAACGAGCGGCGTCCGGGAATCGAAGCCGGCCTTGGACTCTCCCGTGGTTGCCCGGAGAAGGAGTGAACCGCTGATGGAGCAGATCCCAGACGTCCTCGTGGCCGGTGCGGGACCGGTCGGCCTCACCGCCGCGCTCGAACTCACCCGGCGCGGGGTGCGGGTCCGCGTGGTCGACCGCGCCGACGGCCCCGCGGTGACCAGCCGCGCGACCGCCACCCACGCCCGCACCCTCGAGATCTACGAACAGATGGGCCTGGCCGGGGAGATCCTCGGCCGAGGACAGCGTGTCGACGGTTTCACCATGCACCGCAACGGCCGCGCGATGATCCGGTTCGGCAGCGGGTACGACCACCTGCCCACCCGGTACCCCTTCACCCTGCAGATCGACCAGGTCCTCACCGAGGAGGTGCTCCGGACCGCGCTGGCCGGGCACGGCGTCGAAGTCGAATGGGGGGTCGAACTGACCCGCCTCGAACAGGACGCGAACGAGGTGACCGGTTGGCTGCGGCACGCCTCCGGCCGGGAAGAGCGGTGCGTCGTCCCGTGGCTGATCGGGGCCGACGGCGGGCACAGCACGGTCCGCCGTGCCCTCGGGCTGAAGCTGGCGGGCGAGTCGACGGAGACGTGGCTGATCGCCGACGCCGTCCTCGACGCCGACCTGCCGCGCGACAGCCTGCACTGGATCCACGGCGACGACGGCACGGTGCTGATGGTGCCGTTCCCCGCTCCCGGCAAGTGGCGGCTGGTCGACACCGCCGACACCGCCCAGTCCGCCGACCCCCGCCAGGTCGCCGAACGGTTCCGGGCCAAGATCACCCGGGCGCTCGGCCGCGAGGTCCGCGTGGAGCTGCCGACGTGGGTTTCGGTGTTCACCATCCAGCAGCGCATGATCGACCGGATGCGCGAGGGCCGGTGCTTCGTCGCGGGCGACGCGGCGCACGTGCACAGCCCGGCGTCGGGACAGGGTATGAACACCGGCGTCCAGGACGCGTACAACCTCGCGTGGAAGCTCGCCGACGTCATCCGCGGGCACGCGAGCGAGGAACTGCTGGACAGCTACCAGCACGAGCGGGCGCCGGTCGGCGAGACGCTGTTGCGCACCACGCGCACCGCGACCGCGCTGATCGCCCTGCGCAACGCCGTCGCGCCGGTCGCCCTGCCGCTCGGCTTGGGGTTCCTGAACCTGGTGAAGCCGCTGAAAAGGCGGGTCGAACGCAAGATCATGACCACCATGTCCGGACTGGCGCTGGACTACGCCGGCAGCCCGCTCAGCCTGGCCGCCGGGGACGGGACCGGGCTGCGGCCGGGCCACCGCGTCGCCTGGTCGGAGCGGGAGGCCGCCGCGCATCCCGGCTGGCGGGCGCTCGGCGCGGAACTCACCGACCCCCGGTGGACGCTGCTGGCCGACGCCGGGCAGGACGCGGCCGTGGCCGCCGTGCTCGACGACGTCATCGACGGGCACGGGGCGGGCGTCTCGGTCCGCACGCTGTCGGCGGCGCCGGTCCCGGTCTGCCGGGCGAAACCGCTCACCGACCCCGGCCGCGCGGTGCGGACCACGGTCGGGATCCCGGCCGGCGGGTTCGCGCTGATCAGGCCGGACGGCCATCTGGCGGCGAAGGGTTCGGTGACCGCGGAGCTGACCACCGTCCTGCGCGACGTCGGCCTGCGGCAGGCGAAAGCCATCCGGACCGAGGAGGTCTGACGTGCGGATCATCGATCTCTCGACGCCCGTCGACGCGAAGGTCTGGGAACCGAACCCCGTCGTGCACGAGGTGCTTTCCCCGGCCGAAGGCGCCGCGCACATGGCCGAAGGCATGCGGGACAACCACGGACTCGACTTCGATCCGGCCGTGCTGCCCGACGGCGAGTTGCTCAGCCTCGACACGATGACGCTGACCACGCACACCGGCACCCACGTGGACGCACCGTCGCACTACGGCACGAAGACGTCGTACGGGACTCCGCGCCACATCGACGAACTACCGCTCGAATGGTTCATCGGGCCGGGGGTGCTGCTCGACATCAGCGACGCGGGCACCGGCACGGTCGACGCCGCCCGCCTGCGCCGCGCCTGTGCGGACATCGGGCACACCCCGGGTCCCGGCGAGATCGTGCTGCTGCGCACCGGTGCGGACGTCCGGTCCGGTACCCCGGCCTATTTCACCGATTTCACCGGGCTCGACCGGTCGGCCACGGCGTTCCTGCTCGACCTGGGCGTGCGGGTGATCGGCACCGACGCGTTCAGTCTCGACGCGCCGTTCGGTCACATGATCCGCGAGTACCAGCGGACCGGGGACGACGGTGTGCTGTGGCCGTCACATTTCCTCGGCAGGGAACGCGAGTACTGCCAGATCGAGCGGCTGGCCAATCTCGCCGCGCTGCCCGCGCCGACCGGGTTCACCGTCAGCTGCCTGCCGGTGAAGCTCGCGGGCGCGGGTGCGGGCTGGGCACGCGCGGTCGCGCTCGTCGACGCGGACTGAGCGGGCGGCGGGGCATTCCCGGATGCCCCGCCGCCGGGCCGCGCGAGGGGTACCCCGGGGTTGAGGCGGACTGTTCCCCCGGACGGATGCGGACTCGTCGGCGAGCCCGTTTTCCCTGCCACTTAAGGCGATTTCGCTTCCGGAAGCGCGGTCGGGGCGGGTAGCAAGGAGCCATGATCTTCACCTTGCTGGGACCGCTCGAGGTCCACTTCGACGGAGAACTCGACCTGCCTTCGGCCACCAAGATCCGGTGGACACTGGCCCAATTGCTGCTGCGGGCGAACCAGGTCGTCGACCGGTCCGCCATCATCGACGAACTGTGGGGTGAACAGCCGCCGCGCAGCGCGCTCACCACCGCGCAGACCTACATCTACCAGCTCCGAAAACGGTACCGGTCAAGGTTTTCCGGTCCGTTCATCACCACCCGCGCTCCCGGCTACGTCCTGCACGCCGACCCGTCGGAGATCGACACGTTCGTCTTCGAGCGGCTGACCGAGGAAGGCGGGGCCGCGCTGGTCGCCGGTGACGCGGTGCGGGCGGCCGACCGGCTCCGCGCGGCTCTGGCCTTGTGGCGCGGACCGGTGCTTTCGGACATCCCGGCGGGCCCGGTGCTCACGCCCTACATCACGCATCTCGACGAGATCAGGATGCGCGCGCTGCGCATGCGGACACTTGCCGACGCGCATCTGGGGCGTTATCGCGAACTGATCCCGGAGCTGCGCTTCCTGACCCACGCGCATCCGTACGACGAATGGCTGCACGAACAGCTCATCGTGGCGCTGCACGCCGTCGGGCGGCGGGCGGACGCGCTCGAGACCTACCAGCGCCTGCAGCGCACTCTCGACCGCGAGCTGGGCATCGAGCCCTCACAGCCCCTGCACCAGCTGCATCACGACGTGCTGGTCGGCGTCGCGCGCCCGCGTTCGGCCGAGCACCTGCTCCAGTCCCTTCCGTGACCCCTGGAGCTGAAGGGCGCTTTCCCCGCATCTGATGCGGGGAAAGCGCCCTTCACCGCGTCGCATGCGGGGAAAGTTCCCTTCAGCTCAGGGGCGGGTGAGGACCATCGCGCTCTGGAAGCCGCCGAAGCCGCTCGACACGCTCAACACCGCGTTAGTCCGCTGCTCGCGAGCGGTCACCGGCACGTAGTCGAGATCGAGTTCGGGGTCGGGCTCGGTCAGGTTGGCCGTCGGCGGGATCACCGAATGCTCGATGGCGAGCGCGCAGGCGACCACCTCCAGCGCGCAGACGGCGCCGAGCGAATGCCCGATCATGGACTTGATCGAACTGACCGGCACGCGGTACGCGTGCCGGCCGAGACTCCGTTTGTACGCCGCCGTTTCGTGCAGATCGTTCTGTTTGGTCGCGGAACCGTGCGCGTTGACGTAGTCGAGGGCGGCCGGGTCGAGCCGCGCCATGTCCATGGCCGAAGTGATCGCGTCGGCGAGTTCCACGCCGTCGGGCCGGAGGCCGGTCATCGAATAGGCGTTGCTGCGGGACGCGTGCCCCGCGATCTCGGCGTAGATGTGCGCACCGCGGCGCCGGGCGTGTTCGTACTCCTCCAGTACGAGCAGTGCCGCCCCCTCGGCGAGGGCGAACCCGTTGCGGGTGCGGTCGAACGGCCGGGACGCGGTCGCCGGATCGTCGTTGCGCGGCGTGGTGGCCTTGATCGCGTCGAAACAGGCCACGGTGATCGGGGAGATCGCCGCGTCGGAGGCGCCGGCGACCATGACGTCGGCCGCGCCGTCGGCGATCAGGTCACTCGCGTGGATCAGGACGTCGATCCCCGAGGTGCAGCCGGTGGAGACGATGCCGACCGGGCCCTGCGCGTCGGTCTCCCAAGCGATCTCCTTCGCCATCGAAGACGGCACGAAGTAGTCGTACAGATAGGGCGCGCCGTGCCGGTCGTCGACCAGCCAGCCGCTCCCCTCGTCGCTGACGATCGCGTACTCCCGGTCGAGGCTGATCGTCATCCCGCACGCGGTACCGACCATCACGCCGGTGCGTTCGGGCGTCACCGCGCCGTCGAGCCCGCTGTCGGCCAGCGCCTCACGCGCGGCGACGACGGCGAACTGCGTCGTCCGGTCCCACGCCCGGATCTGACGACGGCTCAGTCCGGCCGCCACCGGGTCGAAGTCGCATTCCGCGGCCACCCTCGACCGGAAAGGGCCGGCGTCGAACAGGGAAATGGTCCTGGTGGCCGTTCTTCCGGCGGTCAGGAGATCCCAGTAGTTCCGGGTGCCGATCCCGCCCGGGGCCACCACCCCGATCCCGGTCACCACCACTCGTCGCGCTCGCCGCATCCGCCACCTCTCTCTGCCGCTGGTACCGGCCGAGGATGCGCGCCCGCGCTCGTACGGGCTTCGACTCGCCTTGGACGCGGCGCGCTCGACGGCCGCACGAACCGGCGCTGTCACGGTGAACGCCGTCCACGGCGTGGTTCCCGCCGCGCCGGCCAGCGGAAAGGTGCTTCCATGCCCGAAGAAACCACGACCGCCGTGGCTCGTGCCCGAGCGGTGATCGAGCTGAACACCGCCTATTTCCGGGCGAAGGCGATGCAGAGCGCGGTGGAACTCGGCGTGTTCGAACTGCTCGCCGAAGCCCCGGCCACCGCCGAATCCGTCCGTCTCGCGCTCGGCGTGAAACACCGGCTGTTCCCGGAATTCCTGGACGTCCTGTGCGAACTCGGCCTGCTCGAAAGGGACGGTACCGGCTACCGCAACAGTGACCTGGCCTCGGAGTTCCTCGTCCCCGGCGCCCCGACGTATCTGGGCGGCACCGCCAAACAGCACGCGAACATGCACTACCACGCGTGGGGCAAACTCACCGAAGCGCTGCGGGAGGGCAAGGCGACGTCCCCGGTGGCGGGTCTCGGCCCCGCCGCCTACCCGACGGTGTACCAGGATCTCGACAAGGCCCGGCACGTGATGGCGCATATGGACGCGCACAACGGGTTCACCGGCGACGAGCTCGCCCGTGAGATCGACTGGAGCCGCTATCGCAGCTTCGCCGACATCGGCGGCGCACGGGGCAACGTCGCGGCGCGGATCGCGCTCGCCCACCCGCATCTGACCGGCGAGGTCTTCGACCTGCCGGGACTGGCGCCGCTGGCGGACGAACTGCTCAAGGATCTCGGCGTCGCCGACCGGGTGAAGTTCACCGGCGGCGACTTCTTCACCCAGCTGATGCCCGCGGTGGACGTCCTGATCCTGGGTCACGTCCTCGCCGACTGGCCCACCGAATCGCGGCTCGACCTGATCGACCGCGCGTACGCGGCACTTCCGCCCGGCGGGACGATCGTCGTCTACGACGCGATGATCGACCGCGCCGACGAACGGCTCGACACGTTGCTGCAGCGCATCAACAGCGCGATCATCCGCGACGACAACTCGCAGTACAGCGTCGAGGACTGCCGGGAATGGCTGGCGGCGGCCGGTTTCCGGAACGAACGCGCCTTCCGGACCGACACCATCACGCGCGACCACTTCGTGATCGCGGTCAAACCGAACTGAGGGAGCGAAGTGGACTACGACGTCCTGGTGGTCGGCGGCGGGCCGACCGGAATGATGCTCGCCGCCGAACTGCGGCTGGCCGGGGTCCGCCCGCTGGTCGTCGAACGACTGGCACGGCCCTACCCGTTCTCGAAGGCGCTGGGCATCCACGCCCGCAGCATCGAACTCCTCGAACTGCGCGGCATCCACGACCGGTTCCTGGAGGGCGCCCCGCTGCTTTCGGGCGGGCACTTCGCCAGCCTGCCGGTCGGACTGAACTACAAATCGCTGGAAACCCGGCATCCCTATGGCCTGTACCAGAAACAGGTCGACACGGAACGCCTCCTCACCGCACGCGCCGAGGAACTGGGCACCGAGATCCGCCGCGGGCACGAACTCACCGCGCTGGCGCAGGACGAGGACGGCGTCACGGCCACCATCACCGGGCCCGATGGCGAATACCGGGTGCGGGCGGGCTACGTCGTCGGCTGCGACGGTGGCCGCAGCCGGACCCGCAAACTGGCCGGGATCCCTTTCCCCGGACAGGAACCGGGGCTGGCCGTACTCATGGCCGACGCCGAGTTCTCGGGCGAGCTGCCCGAGGGTGAGGGCATGGGCCCGTTGCGCCCGTACGGCGTCATCCGGCGCGATCTGCGGGCGTGGTTCTCGGCGGTGCCGCTGTTCGAACCCGGCGTCTACCGCGCCATGGTGTTCCGCTACGACCACGTCTGGCCGGATCGCGACCGGCCGGTGACCGAGGAGGAGATGCGCGCGGCGATCACCGAACTCGTCGGCCACGACTGCGGTCTGACCGGGATCCAGTGGCTCACGCGCCTGACCGACGTCTCCCGCCAGGCCGAGCGATACCGGGAAGGCCGGGTCCTGCTCGCGGGCGACGCCGCCCACGTGCACTTCCCGTCGGGCGGGCCGGGGCTCAACATGGGCCTGCAGGACGCGATGAACCTCGGCTGGAAACTCGCGGCGGTGGTGAACGGCTGGGGCGACGGCGCGCTGCTCGACAGTTACCACACCGAGCGGCATCCGGTGGGGCGCACGGTGTTGCGCAACACCCGGACCCAGTGCGCGCTGTTCGACCCCGATCCCCGCCTCGACGCCGTCCGGGAGACCTTCACCGATCTGCTGCGCATCGACCAGGTCAACCGCTACTTCACCGGCCTCGGCTCGGCGCTCGACGTGCGGTACGACCTGCCCGGCGAGCATCCCCTCACCGGGGCGCGCATGCCCGATCTGGACGTGCGGACCCCGGACGGCGTCCGGCGGCTCAGCGAGTACTTCCACGACGGCCTCGGCGTGCTGACCGGGGCTTCCGCGGAGAAGTGGAAGGACCGGGTGGCGGTCGTCGAAGGAGAGGTCGAGGGGCCGGCGATGCTCGTCCGGCCGGACGGATACGTCTGCTGGGCAGGCGATCCGGCCGAGGACGGAGCGGGCCTCGACGCGGCTCTCCGGACCTGGTTCGGGCCGCCGTTGTAGGACCGGACCGCGCTGGTTCTCGTGAGTGGTAATGACGGCTATTTGAGGGGTAAGGCAAAGATGTCGTGCCCCGGCGAGCGTCCGGACTGGCTGGCAGAAGCCGGGCCACGGCCCCGAGAGACACTTTTCTGAAGACAAGTGTCCGACTTGGGTCGTTTGTGCGGTTTCGCGAGGTGGTCGTGAGTGGCAAGGAGCGTTAGAACGCTCTTTGCCACTCACGACCCCGTTCAGGAACGTGCCTTTAGGCATCAACCGGACACCGAGTCGCCGCAAACCGTCCTTTGTGGACCGGCCCCGGTCTCGTGAGAGAGTCCCACGTAGGTCGCCAAGTAGTGAAGGCCTCCTTTACTACCTTGAGGGTAGGCAAGGGGACCTTCACGGCATCGAGTCGATCACGCCACGTTTGCCTTACCTCACAATATAACCGTCATTACCACTCACGAGACCCGCACCACCCACCCTCGAAACCGGATGGGCACCGTGGGCGGTATGACGGAAACCCCTTTTCCCACACAGGTCGTCGATCCGGAGACCTTCCGGTCGATCATGAGCGCGTTCCCCTCCGGCGTCACCGTGGTGACCACTTTGGACAGTGCGGGCGCGCCCGTCGGCGTCACGTGCAGTGCCGCCTGCAGTGTTTCGCAGGAGCCGCCGCTGTTGCTGGTCTGCCTGCACCGCGCCAGTTCCGTACTCGCCGCCCTGGTCGAACGCGGCGGGTTCGTGGTCAACTTCCTCCGCGACAACAGTGCGGAGACCTCCGCGTTGTTCGCCTCCCGCACCGGCGACCGGTTCGCCTCCGTGCCCTGGGAGGCCCAGCCGCGCTCGGGACTCCCCTGGTTGCCGTGGGACACCGTCGCGCACGCCGAATGCCAGGTCGTCCGGACGGTGGAGGCGGGCGATCACGTCGTGGTGCTCGGCGCGATCACGCAGGGCGCGGCGCACGAGGCGCGGGGCCCGCTCTTGTACTGGCGACGCCGCTACGGCACGTGGCCCGCCGAGGAGGACACGATGGCGGTGGCGCTCACCCATGCCACCGAAGGCTGAGCACTGGCGGTACGGGAAGCTGACGTACTCCCCGAATCCTAACTTGCAGACCGTGCAAAGTTGGCATACTGTGCAATCCATGTCCCGCAGGGAACGTCATCGTGCCCGGAAACGGCACGAGATCAAGATGGCCGCCGTCCGGCTCGCACTGGCGAGCGGTCCCGGCGAGGTGACGGTCGACGCCATCAGCACGGCGGCCGACATCGCCCCGCGGACGTTCTTCAACTACTTCTCCAGCAAGGAAGAAGCGTTGACGCCGGACAGCAACTGGACGGCACAGGAACTGCTGGACCTGTTCAACGCCCAGCCCGCGGACGAGTCGCCGTTGCGGTCGTTGCGGGGCGTGGCGAGGCAGATCGCCGATTCGTACGCGCCGTCGCCGGAGGAACTCGAACTCTGGCAACGGCATCCGGAACTGCTCACCCTGGCTCAACCCGAAGACGAAGAAGAGATCTTCCCGGCCTTGATCGACGCCGTCACCGCGCGACTCGGCGACGACTCCCCGCATCCGATCTACCCGAGCCTGCTCGTGACGTCGGTGTTCGGCGCGATGCACTGCGCGGCACGGGCTTCGTGGTCGGTTCCGGGCAAGACCGTCGAAGACCTCGTCGACGAAGCACTGGACCTGCTCGAGCGCGGTCTCTGAGCTCCACCGCACTTCCCGGCCCTTCGCACGGAGGGCCGGCGCCCGACCATGCCCTCATCCACCGGAAGGCACCGCAATGGCCACAGAGCAAGAAGCGCAGCCGGGCAGACTCCAGGGAGGTCAGCTCCGCGTCATCGTCGTCTCGATCATGGTGTGCATGGTCCTCAGCGCGCTGGACCTGACGATCGTGTCGACGGCGGCGCCGAAGATCGTCGGCGAACTCGACGGCCTTCCCTACCTTTCCTGGCTCTTCAACACCTATGTGATCGTCGCGGGCGTCACCACGCCGTTGTACGGCAAGCTTTCCGACATGTTCGGCACGCGACGGCTGTACCTGTTCGCGCTGAGCACCTTCCTCCTCGGTTCCGCGCTCAGCGGACTGGCCCAGACCATGTTCCAGCTCGTGGCTTTCCGTGCCGTGCAAGGGATCGGTGCCGGCGGGTTGACGGTGCTGACGATCACGGTGATCGCGGAGGTCGTCCCGCCCGCCGACCGCGGCAAGTACATGGGCATGTTCGGCAGCGTGCTCGGTGTCGGCGCGATCGCCGGACCACTGCTGGGCGGCCTGCTCACCGACGCGCTGTCCTGGCGCTGGATCTTCTACATCAACCTGCCGCTCGGCCTGATCGCACTGGTGGCGATCTTCCGCGCGCTCAAGCTGCCGCCCAAGCGGTCCGACCGGCCGATCGACTTCCTCGGCTTCGCCCTGCTGGCCGGTCTGGTCGTGGCGATCACGCTGGTCACCTCGTGGGGCGGCGGCGAGTACGACTGGGGCTCCTCCACGATTCTGCTGCTCATCGGCGCGTCCGCGGTCCTGCTGGTGCTGTTCGTGGCGAGGCAGCTGACGGCGCCGGAACCGATCATGCCGCCGCGGATGTTCAAGGTCTCGTCGGTCACGCTCGCCTGCCTGGCCAACGTCTTCGTGCACACCTGGGCCACCGTCGTCCCGGCCTTCGTGCCGCTGTTCGTCCAGCTGGCCATGGGGCGCACCGCGACGAACACCGCGTTGCTGCAGCTGCCGAACATCCTCGCCCTGATGGTGGTCTCGACGGTCAGCGGCAACCTGATCACCAAGTGGCGGCGGTACAAATGGGCCCCGGTGCTCGGCACCGCACTCGGCGTCGTTTCGCTCCTGCTGTTCGCGAGCATGACCCCGGACACCAGCCAGTTCCTGCTGATGGCGTACATGGCGCTGTTCGGGATCGCGATCGGGCTGTGCATGCAGCCGCTGCTGGTGGCGATCCAGGTGACCGCGCCCGAGGCCGACATGGGCGCCGCGGTCGCGGCGGGGACGTTCTCCCAGCGGATCGGCGGCGCGGTCGGGTTCGCCGTGATGGCCGCGCTGTTCTCGGGCTGGCTCGGCTCGCGGCTGGCCACGGTGGGGCTGACCGAGAAGACCGCGTCGGCGGATTCGCTCGGCTCGCTCTCGCCGCAGACCCAGGCGCTAGTGCACCAGGCGTACGCGGACGCGATCTCCGAGGTCTTCCTCTGGACCGTCCCGGTGGTCGCCGCCGGTCTCCTGATCAGCTTGCTGCTGAAGAACATCAAGGTCGACGAGGACGTCGAGATCGACGTCTGAGCCCGGACCCGTGTCCCTCCTGTGTGTACTGTCCACAGAGGACACCCATGAAGAAGGCCGCCTCGCCGGATCCCCCACCGGTGAGGCGGCCTTCCTTTTGTCGGGCGACGAGGCGAAGGTAGGCGCCTGCCCGTGTCTCCAATGTGGCATTGGGGACGCTGAGTGTCCCCAATGCCACATTGGAGACATTTCGCCGACGTACTTGAGAAGCACGGCAACGGCAGCGTCCCAAAGGCCCCCTTTGAGACGCTGAACGTCTCAAAGGGTCCCTACGAGACGCCTCCTGCCGACCGGGCCCAGACCTCCCGAGTAACTCGGATCGCCAGACCGGACCCTGCCGGCAGCGACAAGAGCAGCACTGACCAGCAGCGCTCTGCGACTTTGCCGGAACCTTGACCTTCAGAGTAGGGAAGGAGGCCTTCACGGACTGACGACACTTCGCCGTCGGCCGACCGCCATCCGCATCGGGCCGTCGCCACCGGGGAAAGCTCTCAAGCTGGGCAAACACCTTGACAAGACCAAGCTTCCGACCTCAAGTTCCTGGCAGTGCGGCCGAGCGCGTGGGGAAAGTCAGCTCACCGAGTTCCGAACCAGGTCGTCAGTGCCTCGGCGAGGCCCTGGTCGCCGTCACCCTCCTCCGCCGCCCACGCCACGTACCCGTCCGGGCGGATCAGGATCGCGGCGGGGCCGGCACCCTCCGCCGCCTTGTGCTCGACCCGCTCGACCCGGTCCGCCCAGCCTTCCGGCACCGGGAACCGCCCGGTCAGATCGAGCAGCACCGGCCGCGCCGAACGCAGCAGTTCGGCCACCCGCACCCCGCCGTCCAGCGCCACCGGCGGGACGAGCCCGCCCACCAGCCGATGCGCGCCCTCCGGCGCCGGATACCGCGCGTCGAGGCCGGTGAGCAGCCGCGAAAGGTGCAGGTTCACCTCCTCGATCGCGAGCAGTTCGCGGAACAGTTCCCGCACCGGGTCGATGGTCTCGGCCGGATCCATCAGCGCCAGCTGTGCCCGGGTCTCCAGGATGACGCGCTCCGCCGCGGGACGGCGTTCCCGGTCGTAGGTGTCCAGCAGCTCCTCCCCCGCCGTGCCGGTCAGCCGCGCGCCCAGCTTCCAGCCGAGGTTCATCGCGTCCTGCAGGCCGAGGTTGAGTCCCTGCGCGCCGATCGGGAAGTGGACGTGCGCCGCGTCGCCGGCGAGGAACACCCGTCCCTTCCGGTAGGAGTCCGCCAGCCGCGAAGCGTCGGTGAACCGGGCCAGCCACGTCGGCTCGCTCATCCCGATGTCGCGGCCGGTCACGCGGCGCACCGCGGCACGCAGTTCCTCCAAGGTCACCGGGACGTCCCTGCCGGGCACCTCACGGCCGAATTCGCAGGTGAAGACCCGGATGCCCTCGCCGGGCATGCCGACGGCCATGACCAGCCCGTCCGGCGTGCGTACCGTGCCGGGGATCCCGGACGGGAACTCGTCCGGCGCGTCGAGCGTGACATCACCGAGCAACGCGGAAACCTGACCCGCGCGGCCGGGGAATCCGATACCGGCGAGTTTGCGCACGGTGCTGCGCCCGCCGTCGCAGCCGACCAGGTATCCGGCGGTGAGCTCGTAGTCGCCGTCCGGGCCGCTCACCGCGATCCGGACGCCCGCGTCGTCCTGGTCGAGCCCGGTGATCTCGTGCCCGCGCCGGATCTCCGCGCCGAGGCCGCGGGCGTGTTCCTCGAGGTAGGCCTCGGTCCGGGCCTGCGGGATGCCGAGGGTGAACGGATGCTCGCTGTCGAGCCGGTCGAGGTCCAGCAGCGGCGGGCGGATGGCGGCGAAATGCGTTTTCGGGATCTTGATCGCCGTGGCCTCGAAGCGGCCGAGGAGACCGCGGTGGTCGAGCAGCTCCAGAGTCCGGGTCTGCAGCCGGAACGCCCGCGAGTGCGGATCCGGTTCGGCGAGCCGTTCGAGTACCACCACCGAAGCCCCGGCCAGCCGGAGTTCGGCGGCGAGGAAGGCGCCGACGGGGCCGCAGCCCGCGACCACCACCTGATAGTCGGTCATCCGAGTTCTCCTTACGTGTCAAAGGGAAACGAAAGGCCGGCCGCCGGTCCCTGGCAGGACCGGCGGCCGGCCGGGTGAGCACTTCAGTGCGTCGGGACGGCTGCCGCGAGCAACTCGCGGATCTCCGGCCGCGGATGCGCGGCCGCCCAGTCACCGATCAACGCCATCCGTTCCTCGGTCGGGTCGATGAACCGGACCTCGGGACGGTTGAAGTCGAGCGGCGGCAGCATCCAGTCCGCGGCGCGGACCTTCGCGGCGAGCGTCGCCGCTGCCTCCTCCGCGGCGAGCGAACCGGCGTCCACCCGTTCGCACGCGGAGACGACGTCCTCGAACAATTCGGCGTAGAAGTCCGTCGGGCACCACAGGCCGGGGTACTTCGTGTCGTCCAGCGCGCGCAGCGGCGCGTCGGACCCGGCGCTCCGTGCCGCACGCAACGCGTTCAGCACATACTTGCCACCGAGCACACTGCCCGCCGCCCAGACACGGAACAGGGAGTTCCACAGGTCGTAGTGCTCGAAGGCGACGAAGGCACCGTTGACGAGACGGTCGTTGTAGTCGAGAAGGCCCTGTTCGAGCGTCTCGACGTACTCGAACCTGTCGGCCGAGAAGTCGTCCTCGGTCAGCGCCTCGATCAGCCGCCACGCCAGCGCGTTGATGACCTCGCTGGTGTTGGAAAGGCCGCGGGAGAAGAGCGGGTCGATGAACCCCGCGGCGTGCGACATCAGGCACCAGCGGTGCCCGACGGTCTTCGTCGACGAGTACTGCATCCGGTCGGTGCGCACCCATTCCCGGACCGTCCGCGCCCCGGCCAGCTGCCGGGCGACCGCGGGGAACCGGTTGGCGTGCGCCCAGAACTCCTCCTCCGCGGTCAGGTCGGGGCGGGCGGGGTAGCGGCGCGGGTCGAGCTGGATACCCACGCTGCACAACGGATTCGTCGCGCCGGGATGATTGTCGAACGGGATGATCCACATCCAGCCCCGTTCGAACATGTGGTGCATGGTGCCCTCGTTGAACGGGACCGGCGGCTGATCCGCCGGGCCGAAGCCGAGGTGGTCGTCGGCGGGCTGGACGCCGATCATGTGGGTGAAGAGCGAGCGGGCGTGGTGCTTGAGCCTGCTGGGCCGCTCCCGCAGGTTCAGTTGCGCGGCGAGCGGCGACCGGAACCCGCTGGCGTCGACCAGGTAGCGGCCGCGATGGCTGCTGCCGTCGACGCCGTGCACGACGACCTCGTCCTCGCCGAGGTCGATGCGGTCCACCCGGTAGTTCTGCCGGGCACGGCAGCCGTAGCGGATCGCGGTGTGCAGCATGTACGCGTCGGTGTCCTGGCGGAAGAAGTGCGCCGCCTGCCCCATCGCCGACGGGATGCGGAACATGTTGGTCTCGCGCGGATCCGGCTCCTCGCCGTCCCGGTGCAGCGCGAACCCGAAGTTGCTCTTCACCCCGTGCGAACTGCTGATTTTGGACTGCACGGTCTGGAAACTCGCCAGATCGGCGATCTCCGGCACGTCGTAGCGGGCCGCGATCAGCTTCAGCACGCTCAGGGTCTGCCCGATCGTCGACTCGCCGACGGCGAACCGCGGATGGTGGGCGCCGTCCAGCATCAGCACCGAGAAACCCTTGCGCGCCAGGATCGACGACAGCATCGTCCCGGACAGCCCCGTGCCGATGACGATGACGTCGTGGCGTTCGGTGGACTCGGTCATCTCGTTCCCTTCGCTCACGCCGTGACGACCAGCGGGCTGTTGCAGGCGTCGGCTCCCCGCGCGAACTCTTCGAGCAGTCCGACCAGCGCGCCGGGCGTCGGCTGGGCCTCGTTCTCCCGCTTCAGGGCCTGCGCGCTCTCGCGGTACTCGGGTTTGGTGAGCACCGCGCCGACCGCGTCGGCGATCGCGTCGGCGGGGGCGGTGTCCGGGTCCGGCACGGAGATCCCCGCGCCGGTGCCGACGATCTTCTCGGCCCAGAAGTCCTGCACCGCGCTCTGCGGCATGACGACCTGCGGCACCCCGTTCGACGCGGTGTTCATCCCGGTGCCGACGCCGCTGTGATGGACGACCGCGTCGGCGGTCGGCAGCAGCAGGCTGAACGGGAAGTTCTCGACGATCCGCACGTTGTCGCGGGCGGCGATCCCCGCACGCGAGGCACGGTCGACCGCCACGATCACTTCCGCGCCGAGACCGCCGACGCCGTCGACGATCCGGCCGATCAGCTTGTCCAGCAACGTGGTGGTGAGGCCGGGGGTGACGACGACGCGCGGGCGGTCGTCCCGCCGCACGAGCCAGTCCGGCTCGATCAGCGGCCCGTTGTAGGACACCAGGCGCATCGGCGCCCACGGGATGCGGTGCGGGTCGCGGAGGCTCGGCAGGCACGGGTCGATGTATGCCTCGTCGAAGACCGGCTGGAGACCGTGCGGGGTGAACAGGCGTTCGTAGACCGCGGTCAGTTCCGGCGCACGGTAGTCGAACCCGAACGCGAAGCCGAAGGTGTGGCCGATCGCGGGCACCCCGGCCGCCGCCGCGGCCACCAGGCCGACGGTCGCCGCCGAATCGTGCACCACCAGATCCGGCTTCCACGACCGCGCGAACTCGACGGCGTCGGCCGCCTGCCCTTCCGCCGCGGCGAGGATGCGGCTGGCCATGTCGACCCGCAGTTCGGGGTCGAGCAGATCCGGCTGGGTGACCCAGTTGCCCTTGAGGGTGCGCGGGCTGCCCTTGTACGCGAGACCCGCGTGCCGGTTCTGGGCCTCTTGGATGGCCTTCTCGTCACCGAGCGGGACCACCGCCAGCCCGGCGTTCGACAGCGCCTGGACGCCGAGCGGGCGGACGGCGACCCGCACCTCGTGCCCCGCCAGCTGGCAGGCCCAGCTCAGCGGGACGATCCACGGGACGTGCGCCCCTGCCGCGGCAACAAAGAGAATTCGCATCGCGCCTACCTTCCGGAGTCGGTTCGACCTCGGACGCTAGGAACCCGCCTTCGACAGGACTTCGAGCGCGCGGCGAGTGAACGCACCACCGGCGGGGGTGTTCTGCTGGTAAGATCGCGAATCGAATGACGTTCCGCTGAAAGGAGAATGGTGTGAGGTGCGCTGTCGAGTCCCCCAGTCGTATGGACCTTTCGACAGCACTGGAGCCATTCATCCATGCAGCACGTCAACATCGGGATCCTCGCCCACGTCGACGCCGGTAAGACCAGCCTCACGGAGCGGTTGCTCCATCACGCCGGCGTCATCGACCGGATCGGCCGTGTCGACAGCGGAGACACGCAGACCGATTCGATGGAGATGGAACGCCGTCGCGGTATCACCATCCGTTCGGCCGTCGTGTCGTTCGCGCTCGACGACGTCCACGTCAACCTGATCGACACCCCCGGTCACCCGGATTTCATCGCCGAAGTCGAGCGCGCCCTGCGGGTCCTCGACGGCGTGGTCCTGGTCGTCTCCGCGGTGGAAGGGGTACAGGCGCAGACCAGGGTGCTGATGCGCGCCGTGGCGCGCCTGCGCATTCCCGTCCTGGTGTTCGTGAACAAGATCGACCGGGGCGGCGCCCGGTACGAGAGCCTGATCGCGGATCTGACCGAACGTCTCGGCCTGAGTTGTGCCGTGATGTCCGAAGTGGACGGTTTGGGCACTCTCGACGCGCGTAGCGTGCCGAAACCGCTCACACCGTCGCCTGCCCTCGCCGAATTACTCGCCGAGCACAGCGACACGTTCCTCTCCGCCTACCTCGAGAACGAGAACTCGCTGACCGCGGAGGACTACCGGGCGGAAGTGATCCGCCAGACCCGGCGCGGCCTCGTCTCCCCGGTGTTCTTCGGTTCGGCCCGCACCGGGGACGGAGTCGCCGAGGTGACCGCGGGAATCCGCGACTTCCTCGGCGGCGCGACCGAAACGGCGTCCGACGGCGAATTACGCGCGAGCGTGTTCAAGATCGAACGGGGTAACGCCGGGGAAAAGATCGCTTATGTCCGGGTTTTCTCCGGCGAATTACGCGCACGGGAAACCGTCCGGTTTCATCGGCCCGGCCCCGGCGGATTACGCGTTTTCGACGGGAAGATCACCGCGGTGAGAGTCTTCGAGCGGGGTTTGGACACCGTCGAATCCGCCGCCGGACCAGGGCGGATCGCGAAGGTCAGCGGGCTCAAGGAGATCCGGATCGGCGACCGGATCGGCGTCGAGGACGGCAGGGCGGAAGCCGCGCATTTCCCCCCGCCCAGCCTGGAAACCGTGGTGCGGCCGGTGAACCCGGCGGACACCCCGGCCCTGTTCGCCGGCCTGCGGGACCTCGCCGAACTGGATCCGCTGATCACCGTCGCGCAGGACGACGAGACGCGGCGGATCACCGTGCGGCTCTACGGCGAGGTGCAGAAGGAGGTCATCCGGGAGACCCTCGCCGAGCAACGCGGGCTCGCCGTCGAGTTCACCGGGACGCAGACCGTCTGTGTCGAGCGGCCGACCGGCGTCGGCGAATCGGTGTGGGAGATCGGTGACGGCCGCAACCCGTTCTTCGCCACACTCGGGCTGCGGGTCGGGCCGGGTGCGCCGGGTTCGGGCCTGACCTTCGGGCTGGACGTCGAACTCGGCTCCCTGCCGCTGGCGTTCCACAAGGGGATCGAGGAATCCGTGGCGATGGCGCTGTCGAAGGGCTTGCACGGCTGGGAGGTCGTCGACTGCGCGGTGACGGTGACCCGCACCGGGTACTTCAGCCCGATCAGCGCCGCGGGTGACTTCCGCAAGGTCGCCCCGCTGGCCTTCGCCGAAGCGCTGCGGCGGGCCGGGACCGAGGTACTGGAGCCGGTCAGCCGGTTCGAGATCGAACTGCCCGCCGACGCGGTGAGCGCGACACTCTCCCGGCTGGTCGAATTCGGCGGCCTGGTGACGGAATCCAGCATCCGCGGCGCCAGGGCCGAACTCGGCGGCACCCTGCCGACCGGTGAGGTACACCGGTTCGACCAGCAGTTGCCGGGGCTGTCCCACGGCGAAGGCCTGCTGTCGACGGAGATCACCGGCTACCGGCCGGTGCAGGGCCCGCCGCCGCGGCGGGTGCCCGCCCCGGCGGCGCTCTGAAGCTGCTCTAAGGGCCCTCAAAGGGAAAAGGGTTGTCTGTCCAGGCCGGACAACCTTTTCCCAAGGAGTACCCATGGCCACCATCCTGAGCCTCGACAAGCTGCTCGCCCTGCTGAGCGAGAGCGCGGGCGAAGACGAATCGATCGACTACACCGGCGACATCCTGGACATGGAGTTCGAAGCACTCGGCTACGACTCCCTCGCCATGTTCAACACGGTGAACCGCGTCGAACGCGACTACGGCATCTCCGTCGGGGACGACATCGTCGCCAACGCGAAGACGCCGCGACTGCTGCTCGCGGAGATCAACGAACGCCTCCGCGCGGTCGGCTGACCCTGTTCGCGCCACCGAAAGGAACGACATGTGCGGAATCGCCGGCTGGGCGAGCTTCGACCGGGATCTCGCGGGCCACCGGGACGTGCTGGCGGCCATGACCGCCACCATGGCGTGCCGTGGCCCCGACGACGAGGGCCTGTTCGTCGACGGTCCGGTGGCGCTGGGCCACCGGCGGCTGGCGGTGCTCGACCCGGCGGGCAGCACCCAGCCGATGACGGCCCACGCCGACGGACGGCCGCTGGCGACCATCACCTTTTGCGGCGAGGTGTACAACTTCGCCGCGCTCCGCACGGAACTGGAGGGCCACGGCCACCGGTTCCGCACCCGCGGCGACACCGAAGTCGTCCTGCAGGCCTACCTCCGGTGGGGCGAGGACGTCGCGGAGCGGCTCGACGGGATGTTCGCGTTCGCGGTGTGGGACCACCGCCGCCGGGAACTGCTGCTGGTCCGCGACCGGATGGGCGTCAAACCGCTGTACTACCACCGGACCTCCGACGGAGTGCTGTTCGGTTCGGAGCCCAAGGCGGTCCTCGCCCATCCGGCGGTGCGGCGCACCGTCGACGCCGACGGGCTGTCGGAAGCGCTGGACATGGTCAAGACACCCGGGCACGCCGTGTTCTCGGCGCTCGCGGAACTGCGGCCGGGCCACACGCTCCGGATCAACACCGCCGGAGCCGTCCAACGGCGTTACTGGGCGCTCCAGGCGGAGGAGCACATGGACGACCTCGACACCACGATCGCCACGGTGCGCGAACTGCTTTCGGCCGCGGTCGAATCCCAGCTGGTGTCCGACGTGCCGCTGTGCACACTCCTGTCGGGCGGGCTGGATTCGTCGGCGATCACCGCGCTCGCCGCGCGGCACAGCACCGGGAGGATCCGCTCGTTCTCGGTCGATTTCGCCGACGCCGCCGCGGTGTTCACCCCGGACGCGGTCCGGGGCGGCGCCGACGCGCCGTTCGCCAGGGAGGTCGCCGCGCATGTCGGCGCGGAACACCACGAGGTGCTCCTCGACAGCGCCGGGCTGACCGATCCGGCCGTCCGGCACGCAGTCCTGGGGGCCGTCGACCTCCCGCCGGCGTACTGGGGTGACATGTGGCCCTCGCTGTACCTGCTCTCCCGCGCGATCCGGAAGCACGCGACGGTGGCCCTCTCCGGGGAATCCGCCGACGAACTCTTCGGCGGCTACCGGTGGTTCCACAACCCGAACGCGATCGGCGCCGACACCTTCCCTTGGCTCACCTCGGGTTCGGCGCGCTACTTCGGCGGGACGTCGCTGCTGGACCGCGGCCTGGTCGCCAAACTCGACCTGCCGTCCCGGCGCGAGGGTGCCTACCGCGACGCGCTCGCCGAGGTTCCGCGCCTGGCGGGGGAAAGCGGGACGGCGCGGCGGATGCGCGAGCTGTCCTACCTCAACCTGACCCGTTTCGTGCAGACCCTGCTGGACCGCAAGGACCGGATGAGCATGGCGGCGGGCCTGGAGGTGCGCGTCCCGTTCTGTGATCACCGGCTGGTGCAGTATGTGTTCTCCGTGCCCTGGGCGTGGAAGTCGTTCGACGGCAGGGAAAAGAGCCTGCTGCGCGCCGCCGTCGCCGATCTCCTGCCCCGTTCGGTGCTGGAGCGGCCCAAGACGCCGTACCCGGCCACGCTGGACGTCGGCTACGAGAAGGCGCTCCGGGAGGAGCTGGCGCGGGTGGACGCCGATCCGGACGCGCCGGTGCGGCCGCTGCTGGACCGGGAACGGGTGCGCGCGCTGCTGGCCCGTCCCCTGCGGGAGCAGAGCCGGTCCTACGACCGCGGCGGACTGGAGATGGCGCTGTGGCTCAATTCCTGGCTGGACCGGTACCGGATCCGGCTCGATCTCTAGGTGTGCTGCCCGGGGAGGGCCGATGAGAACCGGTACGCGCGTCCTGATCGTCGAAGGTAATCCCGTCTTCCGCGGCGGCCTGAAGTCCTTGCTCGACTCCGCGGGGCTGCGGGTGGTCGGCACGGCCGCCGACGCGACCGCCGCGGCCCCGTCGATCATGCGGGAACTGCCGGATCTCGTGCTGCTGGGCAGCGACGACCCGGACGCGGACGTCGAAGCCGAACTGGACCGGATCCTGGCCGCGCGCGCCGACCAGCAGGTGCTGCTGCTGGTCGGCAGGCACTCCCGCGCGTCCGCGGCGCATCTGCTGTTGCGGCCGGGGGTCCGCGGCAGGCTGCCGAGAGAGGTCACCGACGACCACCTGGTCTCGGTGATCAGGGAAATCGGGCACAACGACGAATGGATCTTCGTTTCCGCACCTCAGGCCGCGCTGCCTTCGTTGCTCACCAGTGAGCACACCGTGCTCTCGCCGCGGGAGCGCGAGATCGTCCGGCTCATGGCCCGGTCGATGACCAACCGGCAGATCGCCAGGACACTGCAGCTGAGCGACGGCACCGTCAAACGGCACGTGCACAACATCGTCGCGAAGCTGGGCGCGGCCTCGCGGCAGGACGCCGTCCACCGTTCGGCACTGACCCTGCCGCCGGACCGGCCTTGAGGCCCGGGCGCATTTAGTCGACTACCTGCGCTGCCCTGCGGCCCCTCCGTCAGGGCTCAAGCGCCCACGGTCCTGCGGGCCCCCTCGAACCAGGAACCACGACGTGAAGGCCCCCTTCACTGCGTCTAGCGCTGCGAAGGGGGCCTTCACGTACTTGCCGGACCGGAAGCCCGAAGCGGGACGAAAGGCACTCAAAGGGAGCAAACGCACGAAAAGCGACACGATCCCGCCACCATCAACCCGCTTGCCGTTAATTCACGAGATTAATTTTCACCACTCCGGGTCGCATTACCTGAATTCGCCGCGATCGACAAGGATACTTCGCGTGCTATAATCTTCCCGCACTGTGGACCATTCGTCGTATCATGACGGAAACCGTCCGAAACAGCATTCGAATATCACTCTCGGCACTCGTGCGACTCCGGCTTCGATTCGCGATTAATCGTCGGGCAAGAGGATGAATCCCAGCAGGCAGGCGGCAGAGTAAAGGATACATTACCTATTCCTTTATCGCCCAGAATGCCAGGGCCAAATAGCGAAACTCGTCCTCTTTGTCCACTTGAGGACAACTACTCGCGGCGCGCGGCCGGGTCACCTCAATGGCCGATTCCAAGCCTTCGCCGAATCGTTAACCTCGGCTACGAGCCCCCCGAGGCGTCCGATAGAAAAGCGCACACGGGGAGTTGCGTTCCTGGGGTTGAAGGCATTGCTTGGGGGTAAAATTGCGATCCAACCATTTTCCGAGAATGGTTGATCCGGTTTCGAGCAACCACAAAGAAACGGTGCGCGGCACAGGAGGCTCCGCCCCGAATGATTCCTTCCGACAGGCACGAAAGTGACTCCGCGTGTTCGTTCCTGACCGGAAGGAGATGTTTTGCCGTACGCAAACAACGCCACGAGGATCCTGGTCGTCGAACCGAACCCGGTCTTCCGTATGGGTCTGCAATCCTTCCTCGCCGCCGAGGAGAACTTCGCCGTGTGCGCCGCCGTGGGCAGCGTGGACCAGGCGATCGAAGTCCTGCATCGCCAGCCCGTCGACGTCGTGCTGTACGGCATGGAGGAAGCGGCCCCGAACCGGACCACGGCGGCGGGACTCGCGCGGCTGTTCCGCCAGCGGCACGGCTACCGCGTGGTGGTGCTCAGCCAGAGTGAGCAGCCCGGGGCCGCGGAAGCCTTCCTCGGCTCCGGCGTCAGCGCGTACCTCCCGAAAGACGTTTCGGGGGAGCACCTGGTCTCCGTGGTCCGCGGGGTGAGCGGAGACCACGAACTGGTGTTCATCGTGACCTCACGACTCGGGATCGCGTCGATCGTGCGTCCCCGTGAGCTGGGACTGTCGAGCCGCGAGCGGGAGATCATCCTGCTGGTCGCCGAGGCGCTGAGCAACGCCGAGATCGCGAGCCGGCTCCGGATCACCATCGGCACGGTCAAACGCCACCTCCGCAACATCTTCGTGAAACTGAGCGCGGTCTCCCGGATCGACGCGGTGAACAAGGCGCGGGCCGCCGGCATGCTGCCCGTCCCGGCCTGAAACCCGCCCGGGGGGTGGATCCGCCGCCCCGCCCCTCGGGCGTCACCACCGGCGTCAGGTCGCCGGCGTCGGCGACTCTTCCCGCCGGTACTCGTACCGGACGAGCGAACGCGCGCCCGCCGCGACCAGGCCGATGCCCGCCACGCTCGCCAGCCCACCGGTCCAGACCGCGCGCCGGATCCCGAGCAGCCCGCCGAACAGGCCCGCCCGCAGGTCACCCAGTTGCGGCCCGGCCGAGCCGACCAGCATCTCGATCCCGGCGAGGCGGCCGCGCAGCCTGTCCGGGACCACGTGGTTCCACAGCGTGCCGCGGAAAAGGTCGGCGACGAAGTTGGCCGCGCCGCCGAAGGCGAGCATCACCAGCGTCAGCCACCACCACGGGCTCAGCCCGACCCCGATCATCGCCACCCCCCAGAGCGCCGCCGCGACGAGCATCGCGACGCCGTGCCGCCGGATCCGCGACGACCAGCCGCTGGTCGCCGCCGCGATCAGGCCGCCGGCCGCGGTCGCGGAGAACATCAGGCCCAGGACCCACGGCGCGCCGATGTCCGACGCCAGGAACGCGAACAACGCGAACGGCAGCGCGAGCGCCGTGGCCACCAGGTCCACCAGGTAACTGCCCACCAGCAGGGGACGACTGAGGGCATAACGGACACCTTCGGACATCGCACGCAGCGAGGGCGGCGACGCGTGCTCGCCCACCGGCTGCGGCCGGACCCAGAAGATGAGCAGCGCCGACACCGCGAAGGTGACGACGTCGATCAGGTAGGCCGCCCGCAGGCCGAGCACGGAGATCAGCACACCGGCCACCGCGGTACCGCCGATCGCCGAGGTGTTGGCGCGCAACGAGTTGAGCGCCAGCGCCTCGGTCATCTGCTCGGGCGGCACCAGCCGGGGGATGATCGCGGTCATCGCCGGACCCTGCAGTCCGCCCACGGCGGCCGCGGCGCCGACGGCGACGTAGAGCGGCCAGAGCAGCGGCCGGTCCAGCAGCACGTTCAGCAGCAGGCCCACCGAGAGCAGGCCGAGCGCGATTTCGGTGAACAGCACCATCAGGCGGCGGTCGATCGCGTCGGCGAGCGCACCGCCGTAGAGACCGAAGACGACCATCGGCACCAGCTCGACCGTGCCCATCAGGCCGACGGCGAGCGGGGAGCCGGTGAGCTCCTTGATCTGCACCGGAATGGCCAGCAGGGTGAGCACGGTCCCGAACGACGTCACGAAACCGGACAGCCAGAGCAGCCGGAAATCCCTTGAGGTGCGCAGCGGTGTCGTGCCCGGCAGCAGCCCTCGCAGCATTCGGTGCCTCCGGATTTCGGCTCAGTGAAGCCAAAATCGTAACATCATCGGGATACACGGGAGATCACCGGCGCAACCGGGTCACCGCCGTCGCGATCCGCTCGTCGGTGGCGGTGAGGGCGAGCCGGACGTGGTTCTCCCCCGCCGGGCCGTAGATCTCCCCCGGTGCCACCAGGATGCCCAGTCCGGCCAGGTTCCGCGTGGTGTCCCAGCACGGCCTGCCCTCGGTCGCCCACAGGAACAGCGACCCCGCCGAGCCGTCGACGCGGAAACCGCGGCCGAGCAAGGCGTCCAGCAGCAGTTTCCGGCGTTTGGCGTACCGGAGACGTTGTTCGTGCACGTGGTCGTCGTCGTTCAGCGCGGCGGTCATCGCGGCCGCGATCGGGGCGGGCACGATCAGCCCCGCGTGCCGTCGCACCTCGAGCAGCGTGCGCACCAGCCGTTCGTCACCCGCCACGAATCCGGCGCGGTACCCGGCCATATTCGACCGCTTGGACAGCGAATGCACCGCGAGCACCCCCTCGTGGCCGGGGCCGCTGACGTCGGGGTGCAGGATCGAAACCGGCTCGGCGGTCCAGCCGTGTTCGATGTAGCACTCGTCGTTGACCACGAGCACGCCGTGCTTTCTGCCCCATTCGACGTATTCGCGCAATTCCGCCGCCGTGAGGATCCGGCCGTCCGGATTCGACGGCGAATTCAGCCAGAGCAGCTTCGGTGCGGACGCGGGCGGCCCCGCGGTCAGGTCCACCGCCAGTGGGGTCGCCCCGGCGAGCCGGGCGCTGACGTCGTAGGTGGGGAACGACAACCGCGGGTAGGCCACCGTGTCGCCGGGGCCGAGACCGAGCGCGGCGGGCAGCCAGGCGATCAGCTCCTTGGTGCCGACGGCGGGCAGCACGGCCGTTTCGGCGACCTCCGCGCCGAGCCGCCGTTTGAGGTAGCGGGTGGCCGCCTCCCGGAATTCGGGTGTGCCCTCGGTCGCCGGATGTCCCGGCGCGTCGGCCGCCGCCGCCAGCGCGGCCCGCGCCACCGCGGGCGACGGATCGACCGGGGTGCCGAGGGCGAGGTTGACGATGCCGTCGGGATGCTCCGCCGCCAACGCGCGCAGGGGCATCAGTGCCGACCAGGGGAATGCGGGAAGTTCGCCGATCACGCGCTGTGCTCCTTCACGATGAGGTCCCTGCTACGGACGCCCTCGCTCCAGTGGGCGTCGATCCCCCAGACCGCGACCCGGCGGGGCCGGACGCGGATCAGCGCCGCGTCCCCGGTACCCAGCGCCTCCGCCGTGCCCCGGATCTCCAGACCGCGAGGCGACGGCGGCGAACCCGGCGGGACGTCGTCGACGATCAGCGCGACCCTCGGTTCGCGCAGCACGTCCCGGAACTTGCGGCTGGCCGCGAGATCCCGGCCGGTGATGTCGATGGTGCCGAGTTCGGTGTTGTGCCGGAAACCGACGGGGACGACGTGCGGGCCGTCCGGGCCGACGGTCGCCAGCCGGGCGAAGGTCTGGCCGTCGAGATAGGCCGATTCGGCCGGGGTGAACGACATCGTTTCTCCTTTCACCAGGTGCTCAGCAGCGCGGTGAGCAGGGTTCGGGCCTGGATGTTGACCTGATCGGGCTGGGCCATCAGGTCGAGTGCCTGGCGCAGGCTCAGCCAGCGATAGCCGTCGGGGACGGGCACCGGCCGGTCCGCGGGCAGTTCGACGACGCGGTAGCGGTTGACCGCGTTCAGGAAGCGGCCGCCCTTCTCGGACTGCAGTGAGTCGTGCCGCACGACGCCCGGTCCCGGTTCTGCGACGACCTCGGCGCGGAAGGGCACCGGCCGGTCACCGAGGTCGCAGCACTGGACGGTGGGCCCGAATTCGGTGAACCGGGACGAGCCGGCGTCGGCCCGGGCGTGCATCAGGATCCGGAGCACGCCGTCGAACCGCTGGACCAGCAACCCGTACAGCCCGGGCGTGGCCGGCTCGATCAGCGGCTGGCTCCACCGGGTCACCTCGCGCGTCGGCGCTTCGACCCGCACTCCCACGACACGGAAGTGGCGGCCGCTCTCGTGCTCGATGCCGCCGTCCGCGAGCCGCCAGCCATCGACCTCGGCGAGCCCGCACGTCCTGGCGACCGGCTCCATCGCCCCCTTGCCGTCGTTGAACCAGGTGAGCAGGTCGTCGTCGACGCCGGGACCGGCCAGCGAACGCCGCAGGGCGTCCCGGTACGGGTCGCCGGTGTTCGCGGGCGGGGAGGCGACCGGAACACACGAAAGCACCGTGCGGGTTTCGGAGTTGAGCAGATTGTCGTGGCCGAGCAGGCCCCAGAGCTGGCCGAGGGTGAGCCACCGGTGGTCGGGCCCGATCGGCACGGTCTGGTCGGTTTCGACCACCATGTTCCGGTTGTGCGTGCCGAGGAACCACTGGGAATGCTCGGCCTGGATCCGGTCCACCAGCACCCGGCCCGGCCGCGGCGGCAGGAAGTGCTCCAGATGCGGGGTGGGCAGCCCCTGGTGGGCGCGCAGGTAGTTGCCGCGGGTCGCCTGCACCGTCGTCGAGAGCTGGACGAGGTTGGTGTTCCCCGGTTCCATCTTGGCCTGGACGAGGAAATGCGGCACGCCACCGAAGTCCCGCGTCACCAGGCCGAGGATGCCGATCTCCGGCTGGTCGATGATGGGCTGTTCCCAGTCACCGCGACCGGTCCGCACCCGCACGCCGGTGAAGCCGAAGAACCGGCCGCTGGTGTGCCGCAGGTCGCCGGTCCCCGGCTCGAACCCCCAGCCCGGCAGTTCCGTCAGCGGCACCCGCTCGACGGTGTAGGAATGCGCGGCCGACCGGGCCGCGAACCATGCCGCGAACCCGGCGTTCGGCGAGATCGGGCTGTCGGTGGCCTCGGCCGACCGCGTGAACCGCTCGGCGGTCGAGGAGAGCAGACTGGGCGCGGTCATCGCGCCGGTCCCGCGGTCAGGCCCAGCCGGGACCGGTCTCCGAGCAGCAGCCGGTGCGTCGACGGTGCCGACGTACTGTCCAATTCGGACTCCCGGCCGATCAGCGAACCGGTCACCTCGGCGAGTCCGCGGACGCTCGCGCCCGCCATGAGGATCGAATCGGTCACCCCCGCGCCGGTCACGACACAGTCCTCGCCGATCGACACCGACGGGCCGATCCGGCTGCCGGTGACCCGGCTGCCCGCCCCGATGAGGGCCGGCCCCTGGATCGTGGACCGCACCACGCTGGCGCCCGCTTCGACGACCACCGTGCCGCGCAACACGCTTT
Source organism: Amycolatopsis orientalis DSM 40040 = KCTC 9412 (assembly GCF_000478275.1). Lineage (GTDB taxonomy): Bacteria > Actinomycetota > Actinomycetes > Mycobacteriales > Pseudonocardiaceae > Amycolatopsis > Amycolatopsis orientalis. The sequence goes on along the minus strand of NZ_ASJB01000046.1, from coordinate 158,465 downwards.
CGGCGTCGACGTCGCCGTCGATCCGGCCCGGCAGCTCCGAGAGCAGGGACCGGTTGCACTCCAGCAGTTCCTCGACGGTGCCGGTGTCCTTCCACATCCCGGAGAACCGGCTCGCCACCACCGGCAGTCCCTCGTCGATCAACGCCGCGATCGCGTCGGTGATCTCGAGTTCCCCCCGTGCGCTGGGCTGGATTCTCCGCGCCGCCTCGATGATCGCGCCGGTGAAGAAGTAGACGCCGATGATCGCCAGATCACTCGGCGGCTTCTCGGCCTTCTCCGCCACCGACAGCACCGCGTCGGCGGCGTCCAGTTCGGCCACGCCGTAACAGCTGGGCTGGCTCACCTTCGCCACCATCAGCCGGGCCGCCGGGCGTTCGGCCCGGAACCGCTCCGCGGCGGCGGCCAGGTCGCCGACGAGCACGTTGTCGCCGAGGTACATCACGAAGTCGTCGTCCCCGAGGAAATCCTGTGCCAGCAGCACACAGTGCGCGAGTCCGGCGGGGCGATCCTGCCGAAGATAGGTGACGCGCAGGCCGAACCGCGATCCGTCCCCGATCACCTCGGCGATCTGGTCCGCGTGGTCGCCGACGATCATTCCGACCTCGCGCACGCCCAGCGCGCGGATGTTCTCCAGGCAGAGTTCGAGCACCGGCCGCCCCGCCACCGGGATCAGCTGTTTGGGCAGGGAGAAGGTCAGCGGGTGCAGGCGGCTTCCGGTTCCGCCTGCCAGCACGAGTGCTTTCATGGCGCCACTCCTCAGATTTCGGCTCAGTACGCGACGAATGCTCGGTCCGCCGCGTCGAGCGCGGATGGAGCGCGACGGCTGGACCCGCGCTCGAACCGGGCGCCTCATCGTCTGCCGGGAAGCCCGCACCCGGAGCGAGAAAGGGCATGGCATGAGCGAGCTAGGCCGTCGGATCCTCGATCAGGTCCGCAGTTACCACGAAGAGCAGCGCCCGGCGGTGAAGTTCGTGCCGGGGGTGACCCCGATCAATCCGGCGGGTTCGGTGCTGGACGAGGAAGACCGCGTCGCACTGGTGGCCGCCGCGCTGGATCTGCGGATCACCTCCGGGGCCATCGCCACGAAGTTCGAGCGGCGGTTCGCGCAGTCTTTGGGACGGCGCAAGGCTTACCTGACGAACTCCGGCTCCTCGGCGAACCTGCTCGCGCTGGCGGCGCTGACCTCGCCCCGGCTGGAGGACCGCGCGCTGCGGCCCGGCGACGAGGTGATCACCACGGCGGCGGGATTCCCCACCACGGTGAACCCGATCCTGCAGAACGGGCTCGTCCCGGTGTTCGTCGACTCCGAACTGGGCACGTACAACCCGACCCCGGACCAGATCCGGGCGGCCATCGGCCCGCGCACGAAGGCGATCATGCTCGCGCACGCCCTCGGAAACCCTTTCGCCGCCCACGAAATTGCCCAGATCGCGGACGAGAACGAGCTCTTCCTCATCGAGGACAACTGCGACGCGCTCGGTTCGACCTACCGCGGCAAGGCCACCGGCACCTTCGGCGATCTCTCCACGGTCAGCTTCTATCCCGCGCACCACATCACCACCGGCGAAGGCGGCTGTGTGTCGACCGACAACCTGGTGCTGGGCCGCGTGGTGGAGTCGATGCGGGACTGGGGAAGGGATTGCTGGTGCCTGCCCGGTGAGGACGACACCTGCCACAAGCGGTTCACCTACCAGCTCGGCACCCTGCCGCTGGGCTACGACCACAAGTACACCTACTCGCATGTGGGGTACAACCTCAAGTCGACCGACATCCAGGCCGCGCTGGGGCTGACCCAGCTGCCGAAACTGCCCTCGTTCGCCGACGCCCGGCGGCGCAACTGGCGTCTGCTGCGCGACGCGCTCGAAGACATCCCGAACCTGGTGCTGCCGCGTCCGACGCCGGGCAGCGATCCGAGCTGGTTCGGGTTCGCGATCACCGTCGGGGCCGACGCGCCCTTCAGCAGGCTCGAACTGGTGCGGTTCCTCGATGCGCGGAAGATCGGCATCCGCCAGTTCTTCGCCGGGAACCTGACCCGCCACCCGGCCTACGAGGGCCGGTCGTACCGGGTCTCCGGCGATCTGTCCACTTCGGACGTCATCGCCGAGCGGACCTTCTGGGTGGGCGTGCACCCGCTGCTCACCCCGGAGATGGTCGCCTACCTCGCCGAGTCCCTGTGGGACTTCGTCAAGAACCACTGAACTTCCGTGCTGCACGAGAGAAAGGACGCTCAGGTGCCGGGTGAGGACGAACGCGACCCCGTGGCGGTGACCGGGCTCGGCGTGGTGGCGCCGAACGGCTGGGGGGTGAAGGAGTTCTGGGCGGCGACGCTGGCGGGCCGCAGCGGGCTCGCCCCGGTGAGCCGATTCGACACGTCGGGCTATCGGGCACATGTGGCGGGCGAGGTGAACTTCGAACCCAAGGACCATCTGCCGAGCCGTCTCCTGCCGCAGACCGACCATATGACCCGGCTCGCGCTGGTGGCCGCCGAGGAGGCACTGTCCGACGCCGGGGTGAGCCCGGCGGGGATGCCGGACTTCGCCTGCGGTGTGGTCACCGCGGCCTCGGCAGGCGGCTTCGAATTCGGCCAGCGTGAGCTGGAAGCGTTGTGGAGCAAGGGCGGCGCGTACGTCAGCGCGTACCAGTCGTTCGCGTGGTTCTATCCGGTGAACACCGGGCAGATCTCCATCCGGCACGGCATGCGCGGACCGGGTTCCGCGCTGGTCGCCGAGCAGGCGGGTGGTCTGGACGCGCTGGCGAAGGCCCGGCGCGCCGTCCGGTCCGGCACCACGGTGATGCTGTCCGGCGGGGTGGACGGGTCACTGTGCCCGTGGTCGTGGCTGTGCCTGACCCGCAGCGGGACGATGAGCCCGGAAGCGGATCCGGCGCGGGCGTTCCTGCCGTTCGACGCGGCCGCTTCCGGCGGTGTCCCCGGTGAGGGTGGCGCGCTGCTGGTGCTGGAAGACCCGGCGGCCGCGGCCGAACGCGGGGCCGGGCACCGGTACGGCGCCATCGCGGGCCACGCCTCGACGTTCGATCCGCGCCCCGGCTCGGGGCGCCCACCGGGACTGCGGCGCGCGATCGAACTCGCCCTCGACGACGCCCGGCTCGACGCGTCGGACATCGACGTCGTGTTCGCGGACGCGAGCGGGGTGCCCGCGCAGGACGCCGAGGAGGCAGGCGTGCTCGCCGCCGTCTTCGGCCCCCGCGGTGTCCCGGTGACCGCGCCGAAGACGATGACCGGACGGCTTTCGGCGGGCGGCGCGCCACTCGACGTCGCTGCGGCGTTGCTGTCCCTGCGCGATTCGGCGATCCCGCCGACCATCCACATCGGACAGTCGCCGTTCGCCGCGGACCTGGACCTGGTGCTGGACCAGCCGCGGGAAGTCCCGTTGCGGACCGCGCTGGTCCTCGCCCGCGGGCACGGCGGCTTCAACAGCGCACTGGTCGTCACCGCCTGACTTGTCGCCCCTCTGGCGCGGTCGGCCACCTTCGCGCGCTGACGTCTCGCATTTAGCCCACTAAACGCGAGTCGCGTCGCGATACCGGTCGGCCAACGTCCGCAAGTAGTCGACCAACTGCGGGTGTTCCGTGACCCGGAACGGCCTCAATGGTGTCGGCGAGTGGCGCTTCGAGAGCGGGTGATGTCCCCAATGCCACATTGGAGACCTTGAGCGCCCCCAATGCCACATTGGGGACACCGCCCCGGCCACTAACTCGCCAACTTTTCTTAGGTCCCAACAGGTCTTCGCACGGAAAGAAGAGTCATGCCCGCCTTCGAGCAGCTCACCCGGTTCCTCCTCGTGGTGGCCCTCATCCTCGGTGTCTGTCATCTGGCGGGCGCGCTGTGCGTCAGGCTGCGCCAGCCGCCGGTGGTCGGGGAACTGGCCGGGGCCCTGCTCCTCGGCCCGTCACTGCTGGGCGCGCTCGCCCCCGGTGCGCATCACGCGCTGTTCACCCCCGCCCTGCTCACCACGATCGATCTCGCCGGGCAGCTCGGGCTGGTCGTGTTCATGCTGCTGCTCGGCAGTGAGCTCCGGACCGACCTGCTCGACGGCGACCGGCGGACCGTCGGCCTGGTCGTGGCGGGCACGATCACCGTGCCGTTCGCGGCGGGCTTCGGTTTCGCCGCCTCGGTCGGCGAATGGTTCGCCCCGCGAGGCGTCCCGTTCGCGGCGTACCTGGTGTTCTTCGGACTCGCGATCTCGATCACCGCGATGCCGGTCCTCGCGCGGATCCTGACCGACCACCGCGTCGAGGGATCGCCGACCGGCACCCTCGCGCTCGCCGTCGCGTCGATCGGGGACGGGCTGGCCTGGGCGATCCTGGCCGTCGTACTCGCCGCCAAGGGGACGGGCGACCCGGGCACGGTCGTCGTCCGCGGCCTGATCGCGGTCGTGTTGCTGATCGTCTCGTTCACCCTCGTCCGGCCCGCATTGGCGGCCGTGCTGCGTCGGGCCGGGCGGCGCGGCACCGGAGAGCGGGCGATCGCGGCGTTCCTGGTCACCGGCGCCGTGGCGTTCGCCGCCGCCACCGACGCCATCGGCCTGCACCCCGTCATCGGCGCGTTCCTGTTCGGGGTGCTCCTCCCCCGCGGCCAGGACGTCGTCACCCGCGCCGGCTCAAAGCTGAACGACTTCGCGGTGGTGGTCCTGCTCCCGCTCTTCTTCGCCAGCGTGGGCCAGAAAGCGAACTTCGCCGCCTTCGGGGGCCGCGAGGGCTGGCTGTTGCTGGGGGCCGGGCTGGCCGTCGCCATGCTTTCGAAGTTCGCGGGCACCGCCGGGGCCGCGACCCTGGCGGGCAAGGGCAGGCGCCAGTCGCTGCGGCTGGGCGCGCTGATGAACTGCCGCGGGATCACCGAACTGGTCATCGCCAACGTCGGCCTGCAACACGGCCTGATCACCCCGCTCGGCTACACGGTGATCGTGCTGATCGCCGTCGTCACCACCGCGATCACCGGTCCGCTGGCCCGCCTCCGCGCCGCGGACGAGGACCTGCTGCCCGGCGTTCCACCGCCCGTCAGCTCCACACGTAGCGCCGCTCGGGCCGTCCCGTCCCGCCGTACTTGAGGTTCACCTCGGCCCGCCCGGTCGCCACGAAGTGTTCGAGGTACCGGCGCGCGCTCACCCGCGCGACGCCGGTCGCCTCGGCGCATTCGCTCGCGGACATCCCGCCCGGCGCGCCGCGCAGCGCGGTCTCCACCAGCCGCGCGGTCTGCACGGTGAGTCCCTTGGGCAGCACGGGTTTCGCGTTCGGCCGGGCACCGAAGACCTGATCGACGTCGGCCTGCCCGGCCTCGGCCAGCCGGTCCAGCCGCCGGTGCAGCGTGGCGAAATGGGTCAGCTGATCACGCAGGGACGCGTACTCGAACGGTTTGATCAGATAGTGCAGGACCCCGCCCCGCATCGCCTGCCGCACGGTCTCCACGTCGGTCGCGGCGGTGATCAGGATGACGTCGACGTCCTCGGTGGCGCGGAGTTCCCGCAGCACGGAAAGCCCGTCGAGATCGGGAAGATAGACGTCCAGCAGCACCAGATCCGGCTTCAGTTCCCGTGCCAGCCGGATCGCGTCGGCGCCGGTGTGCGCGACCCCGACGACGGCGAACCCCTCCGTGCGCGCGACGTATCCACTGTGGACCTTCGCGACCATGAAATCGTCGTCGACGACGAGTACCCGGATCATCGCGGCAGCCTTGCCGTGAACACCGCGCCGCCGGAGTTGTGCACCTCGACCGAACCACCCCGCCGGACGCACGCCTGCCGGATCAGCGCCAGCCCGAGACCTCGCTGGCCGTGCGCCGCGGCCTTCGTGGTGAAGCCGTGTTCGAACACTTCTTCGGCGATCTCCGGGGCGACACCGGGCCCGGAATCTCGGACCTCCACACGCACTTCGTCCTCCTCCTGCCATACGCCGACTTCGATCCAGCCCTGTTCGCCGCCCAACGCGTCCAGCGCGTTGTCCACGAGATTTCCCAGTACCGTCACCAGATCCGTGGACAGCCCGTCCTCGACGCGGTCCAGTTCGCTGTCCGGGGCCATGCGCAGCCCGACCCCGCGTTCCGCCGCGAGCGACGCCTTCGCGATCAGCAGGGCCGCCACCGCCGGGTCGCCGATCCGCGAGCCGACCTCCGCCCGCCACTCCCCCTGCGCCGAGCTGATCCGGCTGACGTACCCGCGGACCTCGTCGTATTCCCCGAGTTCCAGCAGCCCGGAGATGGTGTGCAGCCGATTGCTGAACTCGTGCGCCTGCGCCCGCAGGGTGTCCGTGGCGTGTCTGCTGGCGTCGAGTTCGTCCCGCAGCGTCATCAGGTCGGTGCGGTCCCGCAGGGTGACGACGGCGCCGCGCACGTCGATCGGCATCCGGTTCAGCGTCAGCACCTTCCCCTGCCGCAACACGATCTGGTCGGCGCCGGTCGCCCGGCCGGTGAGCACGTCGCGGATCCGCTCGTTGAGGTCGAGGAGTTCGTCGACCGGCCGCCCGAGCGCGTCTTCCGGCAGGCCCAGCAGATCGCGGGCGTGATCGTTCACCAGGGTGATCCGGTGCTGCGGATCCAGGCCGACGACGCCCTCCTTGATGCCGTGCAGGAGCGCTTCCCGGTTCTCGACCAGCGCGGTGATCTCGTGCGGTTCCAGGCCGAGCGTCTGGTTCTTCACCCGCCGCGCCAGCAGCAGCGAACCGCTCACCCCGATCACCAGCGCGACCCCCAGCACCCGCAAGGCGTTGTCCGGCGAGTCGAGCACGCCCGCGAAGAACCCGGGCGACTTCGAACCCGCCGCGACCATCCGGACCACCTTGCCGCCCTTTTCGTCGAGCACCGGGACGTGCGCCACGATCGAGCCGTCGAGTTCGCCGACCCAGGATCGTCCGGAAAGGACGGTGCTCTCGCCGATCCCGAGCCGCGTCCGCAGCTGATCCGGGTAGGGCGAGGCGAGCACGTACCGATCGGCGTCGGCGATCACGACGAAGTCCACTCCGGACAGACTCCGCGCGGTCTCCGCGGGCGCGGCGAGTTCGAACGGGCCGTTTTCGAGATCGCCCACGACCTCCTGTGCGGCGACGGATTCCGCGACCGAGAGCACCCGGCGTCCCTCGGTGGTGCGGAAATTGCTCCCCGCCTGGGTGACGGCCAGGACGCCTACCGCGCACAGTAGGCAGGTGACGACTACGAGTTGCCACACGAGGAGCTGGCGGGCCAAGGAACCCCGGACACCCATCGCCACCTCCGTGTGACCAAAACGAACACAACAACCATTGGGCCCGCAAGCGGGACATCTCTGTTTACACGAGTGCAACATGTCCAACCACGCGGCAGAGAGGCGGGGATCACAGTGAAGCCCAGTAACTGGTTGGCCATCGCGGCGGCGCTCGTCGCCGTCTTGCTGGTGCCACCGTTGCTCACCCCGGGCAGCGAGGCCGACGAGGGCTCGCAGATCCGGTCGTTGCGGGTACTCGTGCCCAACGCGCCCGGCGGCGGTTACGACATCACGGCCCGGACGGCGACCAAGGCGATGGAGGACGCCGACCTGCTCGGCAACGCGGAGGTGTTCAACCTCCCCGGTGCCGGCGGCACGGTCGGCCTCGGCCGCACGGTGGCCGAACGCGGCAACGGCAAACTCGTCATGTCCATGGGCCTCGGCGTCGTCGGCAGCGTGTTCACGAACAAGTCGCCGTCTTCGCTGCTCGACACCACACCGGTGGCGAAGCTGATCGAAGAGTCGGACATCGTCGTGGTCGGCAAGGACTCGCCGTACCGGACCATCGGCCAGCTGATCGAGGCGTGGAAGAAGGACCCCGGCGCGGTCCAGGTCGGCGGTGGTTCGTCCCCGGGCGGGCCGGACCACCTGGCGCCGATGCTGATGGCGAAGGCGGTCGGGCTCGCACCCAAGGCGGTCAACTACGTCCAGTTCGACGGCGGCGGTGAACTGCTCGCGTCGGTCCTCGGCGGCAAGGTCGCGTTCGGGGTCTCCGGCGTCGGCGAGTACCGCGACCAGATCCAGGCGGGCACGCTCCGGGTGCTGGCGGTGACCAGCGCGAACCGGATCCCGGGCATCGACGCGCCGACGCTGTCGGAGTCCGGTGTGGACGTGAAGTTCACCAACTGGCGCGGCATCGTCGCGCCGCCGGGCATCACCGACTCGGACCGCGCGAAGCTGGTCGGCCTGTTCGAGCGGTTGCAGAAAACGCCGCAGTGGCAGGAAGCCTTGCAGCGCAACGGTTGGACCGGCGCGTTCGCGCCAGGGGAACAGTTCGGTTCGTTTCTCAAAGAGGAGAACACGCGAGTGGCAACGGTGCTGAAAGAGCTGGGTCTGGCATGACCACGTGGCTGAAAGGGCGCTCCGAACTCGGCGTGAGCGTGGTACTTCTGGTGCTCGGGGCGCTGGTGCTCACCGACGCGCTGAGCATTCCCACCGACTTCGCCCAGCGCGGACCGGTCGGGCCGAAGGCGGTGCCGATCCTCGTCGGCTCGCTGCTGCTGATCGTCGCCGTCCTGCTGGCCCGCGACGTGCTGCGCGGCGGCAAGGGCGAGGCCGAGGGCGGCGAGGACATCGACCTCACCGCACCCGCCGACCTCCGCACGGTTCTGTTGCTGTGCGGTGCTTTCCTTGCCAACGCGGCACTGATCGGGCTGGTCGGCTTCCCGATCTCGGGCGCGATCCTGTTCTGGGGCGCGGCCTACGCCCTCGGCAGCCGCAACCTGGTGCGTGACCCGCTGATCGCGGCGGGCATGTCCGTCGCGACCTTCCTGATCTTCAACAATCTGCTCGGTGTCCCGCTCCCCGGTGGCCCGTTGATGGAGGTGTTCTGATGCTTCAGCAACTCATCGACGGCTTCGGCACCGCGCTGACGCCGACCCATATCGCGATGGCGGCGATCGGGGTGCTGCTGGGCACCGCGATCGGCGTGCTGCCGGGGATCGGCCCGGCGATGGCGGTGGCGCTGCTGCTCCCGGTCACCTACGGGCTGGAGCCCACCGGCGCGTTCATCATGTTCGCCGGGATCTACTACGGCGGGATGTTCGGCGGCTCGACGACGTCGATCCTGCTGAACACCCCGGGTGAGAGCGCGGCGGTCGTCGCGGCCATCGACGGAAACCCGATGGCGCGCAAGGGACGTGGGGCGCAAGCGCTTGCGGCCGCGGCCATCGGGCACTTCGTCGGCGGCATCCTCGGCACGATCGCGCTGGTCGTGCTGGCGCCGGTGATCGCGAAGCACGCCGTCGACATCGGCGCGCCGGACCTGTTCGCGATCATGGTGCTGGCGTTCATCGCGGTCACCTCGGTGCTCGGCGGCTCCCGGATCCGCGGCGTCGCGTCGCTGCTGATCGGGCTCACCATCGGCCTGGTCGGCCTGGACGAGATGACCGGACAGCAGCGGCTGACCTTCGGCTCGCTGCATCTGGCCGACGGCATCGACGTCGTGATCGTCGCGGTCGCCCTGTTCGCGGTCGGCGAGTCACTCTGGGTCGCCGCGCACCTGCGGCGCAACGCGTTCAAGCCCATCCCGGTGGGCAGGCCATGGCTCTCGCGCGCCGACCTGAAACGGACCTGGAAGCCGTGGCTGCGCGGTCCGCTGATCGGGTTCCCGTTCGGCGCGGTGCCCGCCGGTGGTGCCGAGATCCCGACATTCCTTTCCTACGTCACGGAGAAGCGGCTCTCGAAGCACAAGGACGAGTTCGGCAAGGGCGCCATCGAAGGCGTCGCGGGCCCGGAAGCGACGGCGTCGGCCTCCGCCGCCGGGACGCTGGTCTCGATGCTGACGCTCGGCCTGCCGACCACCGCGGTCGCGGCCGTCATGCTGGCGGCGTTCCAGCAGTACGGCATCCAGCCGGGACCGCTGCTGTTCGAGCGGGAGTCGTCGCTGGTGTGGGGCCTGATCGCCTCGCTGTTCGTCGGCCTGACGCTGCTGCTGGTGCTGAACCTGCCGCTGGCGCCGCTGTGGGCGAAGCTGCTGCGGATCCCGCGGCCGTACCTCTACGCGGGCATCCTGTTCTTCGCCAGCGTCGGCGCGTACGCGGTCAACGCGGACATCTTCGACCTGCTGGTGATGTTCGTGATCGGTCTGCTGGGCTTCGCGATGCGCCGCTACGGCCTGCCGGTGCTGCCGGCGATCATCGGCGTCATCCTCGGCCCGGCCGCCGAACAGCAGATGCGGCGCGCGCTGCAACTGAGCGACGGCGATCTGGGCGGGCTCTTCAACACCCCGTTCTCGATCGTGGTCTACGTGATCATCCTGCTGATCGTGTTCTTCCCGCTGCTCAAGCGTTTCCTGCCCGCCCGTCCGGCGGCCACCGAAGCCGAACCCAAGGACAAGGTGGACGTCTGACCTGCGGCGATCCGAACCGGACCCGGCCTCGACTGCCCCGAGGCCGGGTCTTCTTTTTCGTCCCGGTGAACCGGCCGGGGCCGCCCTTCGTGTGCCTTGCATCACCTCCACGGAAGATAACGAAAGGATAACGGCGAGATCGCGTTTTGAACCGCGTGCGGACTGGGGCCGTTTCAGCCAACGCGGAGTAAGTGGCGCCGGCGACGTCGGTGGCGCATCCCCCGTGCTCCGCGAAACGACACCGAACGAGGTGAACAATTCCATGCCCCGTAACCAAAGATCCGCCGGCCGCCACCGCATGGCGCGCCGCACCAAGGTCGCCACGGGCGCCATCGCGCTCTCCCTCGCCGTCGGCGGGATCGTCGTGGTGAACACGACCGGAACCCCCGACGCGGCCAGCGCCGACAGCGCCGACAAGTCTTTCTTCATCGACATCACCAAGGTCCCCCGCGGCACCAACGTCAACCTCGACCTCGCGAAACGAGGCGCCCGGGGGACGTTCACGGTCGACTGTGGCCGCAACGAGAACGGCCACTTCAACAGCGACAACTTCATCGCGCAGCCCGGTGTCCGCAATGGAGCCGCGCACCTCCACGACTACGTCGGAAACCTTTCGACCAACGCGGATTCCAACAACAAGAGCCTGCTGCGCGCGGGCACCACCTGCAAGAACGGCGACAAGTCCGCCTACTTCTGGCCGGTCGTCCGGATCAACACCGAGGAAGAGGAGGAAAACGAGAAGGCGAACGAGGAGAAACTCGCCGCCGACCGCAAGAACGCGGCCAAGGACGAGGCCTCCCCGCAGGCCGACTGTCCCGACGTGGTCAGCGAACTCGAAGACGTCCCCGACCAGGCCATGAACGCGGTCAACGAGGGCCTGACCAAGATCGACGAGGACGTCGACAACGCGAACAACCAGCTGGCGCAAGGAAAACAGGCCGGCCAGGTGCTCGACGAGCTGAAGAACAAGCGCAAGTCGTCGATCAAGAAGATCACCGACAGCATGAAGCAGGCGGGCAAGCCGGTCGCGAAGAACGACGACCAGCTCGCCGGATGCGCCGTGAAGCAGAACGGCAAGGGCGGCCTCGACAACGGCGGCGAGAACAGCAACGTCAACGCGGGCGGCGACGTCGAGAAGAAGAAGTCCGACGGCAAGGCCGCCGACCTGCCCCCCGCCAACGACAACAACGAGGTCGGCGACAACGAAGGCGAGATCCAGCGCCCCGAAAAGGTGGACCTGACCTTCACCAGCGGCGGCGCCCGCCGCGTCGTCGCGATGCCGAAGTTCCTGCGCGTGCTCTACGGCGACGCCAAGCAGAGCACCAACGGCCCGGCCAACGCCCGGCCCAGCTGGACCTGCACCGGCTTCGAGGACCGGCTCACCGAGCTGTACCCGATCTGCCCGCAGGGCAGCAAGATCGCGCGTGTCCACGCGTTCCCGAACTGCTGGGACGGGAAGAACACCGACAGCGCCAACCACCGCACGCATATCGTGTTCTCCGACCGCGACGGGCGATGCCCGCGCGGTTTCAAGAACGTGCCGCAGCTGCGGATCACACTGGTGTACAACATCCCGCCGAACATCCAGGCCGCCGGGCAGTACGCGGTCGACGCTTTCGACCAGGAGAAACACAACCCGCGCTCCGACCACGACGACTTCGCGAACGTCATGTCGCAGTGCCTGATGAACCAGCTGGTGAAGTGCATCAACAGCGGCAAACGCTGCAAGCAGTAGCGGTGCTCACCTCTCGTGAGTGGTAATGACGGTTCTAACCGTCATTACCACTCACGAGGCTTGGGGCTTGAGGTTTGCGGGGCTGGGTCCGGTTCCTGGCCCGGCGTAGGGGTACCGGGCCAGAAACCGGCGAACGACACGGCCTTCCCTCCCTGGAAGCCGGGCCGCCCGGTCTGGGGCTAAGCCGTCGTCGACAACCGGCTCACCCGGTCGAACACGAGCGGCGCCGGCATCGCCGGGTTCACCTCGGCCAGTACGGCGTCGGCGTCCAGGCCCGGCAGATGGATCCACGCGCTGTCGGCGAAATCCGGGGTGGTGACGCTGATCCGGCCGCAGCGCGCTGGCGGGATCAACGCGACCCCGAAGGGCTCGACCACGTTGCGCCACACCGATTGCGAGACGATCATCCCGGCGCCGAACTTGTCACCGGTCGGATCGAGACGGCACCAGTAACCGACGGCGTCGTTGAAGGTCGAAGCGCACAACAGCCGGGTCAGCGTGATGTACGTGCGGTGGTAGCGGTGATTGTCCGCCATCGGTCCCATATGGACGGCCACCCGCGCCCGCATCGGGACGCGGGCGTAGCGGTTGCGGGAGCGGAGCAAGTGGTCCAAATGGAACACGACCTCGCAGAGCTGCCCGACGGCCTGATCCGGATACGCGACCATCAGCCCGTCCCCGGTCTCCCGGAAGTGACGGGCTTCCCCCGGCGCGAGCCCGACCGCGGTGAAGGAGCGGGAGACCAGCGTCTCCATCTCGGTCTTCATCGGGTCCAGCAGGTCATCGCTGGCCTTGGACGAACCGACGATGTCGACGGCGAGCACGGCATGGGTGTTCGCGTTGTATCGGCCTGAGGTCAGCACCTGCATCTCTGCGACCCCTCCCCTGATCGGTGAAAACTGGCGGCAGGAAGCAGTGTTCCCACTCCTCACCGGAAGTTCTGTTCGGAACCGAACAGAACCTGACCTCACCATGGTCAACGCCAGTGAGCTAAGTCACACCTTTTTCCGTGATCACCCGCAATGCCTCGCGGTCGACGACGGTGATCGCACGGCGCGAACTGGCCACCACTCCCGCCTTCCGGAGCTTGTCCAGTGCCTGCGCGACCATGGTCCGGCCCATCGGGATGAACTGCGCGAGTTCGTCCTGGCTCAGCGGGATCCCGATCCGCCAGCCCGCCGGCGTCCGGATCCCGCAGACGTCGACCAGGTAGTCCAGCCGTGTCGCGACCCGCGCCACCGCCTGCGGTTTCCACGACTGCGTCCGCTGCCGCTGGGCGAGGACGAACCGGCGGGCGACACTGACGAGCACCTCCCGCATCGCCGACGGATGGTCCAGCAGGAACCGGTTGAACTCGCTCGCCGCGATCCGCCGGACGTGGACCTCCTCGATGGCGACGACGTCGGCCATCCGGATACCGCCGGCGATCACCGCGATCTCGCCGTGCAGATCACCGGGCACCCCGACGTCGAGGATGACCGTCGCCCCCATCCGGTCGGCGCTGGTCACCTTCACGTAGCCGTGCCGCAGCAGCATGACGAAGTCGCCGGGCTCGCCCGCGCGCATCAGCGCCTGTCTGCTCTCGTAGGTCTGCGGGGTGCCCATCTCCAGCAGCCGGGCACGGACGGGTTCGTCCAGCCGCTCCAGGAACGGACGTTCTCTTTCTTCGGCGGCCTCCGGGCCCAAACCCACGAAACACCCTCCCAGGCAGTCGTGAACACCTATCGCGGAGAGTAACCGAATCGGCCACCCGATCCGGCGGCGGAACCGTCGTACGCGGTGAAGATGCCCAGCCGGACCAGCTCCGATCTGATCCACTCGGCAAGCCGGTGCAACGGCCCGTCTTCGGCCTCGACGAAATAGCTGTCCACGATCTGGTGTCGCCTATCGGCGTGTTTCGCCGCGTAGAGCAACGCTGACCGTACCTCTGACACCTTCAGCGGAGCGACCTTGATCCCGGGGGCGGGCCGCACGGTGCTCTTGGCGGCCATCACCGCCAGCACGGCCTCCTCCAGGCTGAACCGGTGCTCCACCGGTACGACCACATGTTCCACGCCCTCGACAACCCGGCGCCCGATCAACGGCATACTGTCAGATCAGCATGACGCACGGCCGTAGTCTGTTCGGCACCGAACACTCAGCGCGACTCAGCCTGGTTGGCGGCGCTCGACAGCCGCGGTGTCTCCGCCCCGGGACCTACACCACACAGCTGCTACCCACGCCAGCATGCCGACACGGGGCACCCGAGGAGCCGGGCACGTGGGTCGTGAGTGGCAAGTGTCGTTCTGACGGACTCGTATCCACCTACCCATTGGTGCGGCTGACGTCGTGTGTGGAGGATTTGGGACGGTGAACGTCCTGAATCCTCCACGCTCGGTCTCGTTGACGAGGAATTCGGGCACGACGGGCACGATCCGCGCGACGATGCGGGAATCCGGACTGCGTACCGAAGGGGACCTTCCCCGCATCCGATGCGGGGAAAGCGCCCCTCACCACACAGCTGCTACCCACGCCAGCATGCCGACACGGGGCACCTGAGGACCGGCGTGCCGACACGGCGCGCCTGAGGAGCGGGGCACGTGGGTCGTGAGTGGCAAGTGTCGTTCTAACGCGACTCACCACTCACGACCGCCCCCGCCCACCGCCTACCCACGGCTGCGTACCGAGGGGGACCTTCCCCGCATCCGATGCGGGGAAAGCGCCCCTCACCACACAGCTGCTACCCGCGCCAGCATGCCGACACGGGGCACCTGAGGAGCGGGGCACGTGGGTCGTGAGTGGTAAGTGTCGTTCTAACGCGACTTACCACTCACGACCCACGTGCCCATCACCACACAGTTGCTACCTAGCGTGCGTGCCGACAGGGGCACCTGACCGGGCCACCGTCGCGTGGCCCTCAGCCCGCTTCAGCAGCCGCGATCGCGTCTTCGAGTTGTTCCCGGTACAGCATCATCCGCTGGACGAGCATCACCGGATCCGGGTTCTCGTCACGGGCGTGCCGCTCCAGCTTCTCGGTGGTCTGCTTCACCGTCACCCGCAGCTCGACGACGGCCGCCACGTGGTCACCGGCCCGGTCTTCGAGTTCCGCCACCGCCCGCCGGAAGGCGCTCGCGAGATCGGTCTCGCCCGGCTGCACCTTTTCGATGGCCGTCAGCGCGCGCCCGAGCAGGCTGTAGTGGTCGTAGCCGGCGGCGGGTTCCGGCGCGCGGAACTTCCGCTTCTTCACCGGCCGCTCGGCGTTCAACACGAAGAACGCGACCTCGGCGGGGATCAGCACGGCGAGCGCCGCGACGGCGCCGAAGAGCCAGGCCAGCGGATGCGGCAGGGTCACCGCGTGACCGAGCAGCCCGGCGATCACCGTGAGCACTCCGGTGACGGCGTGGAAGGGGCGGTTGTCGGGACCGGCCATGTCAGAAGTTACTGAAGACGTTGACGAACATCTTGTCGATGCCCTGCGGATCGACGGCCTTGTAGCCGCGCGCCTTGGACTTCTGCGCGATCTCGTCGAGAACGCGGCTGTCCGCCTGCGCGCCGTAGGCCATGGTGAAGACGCGGACGGAGTTGTCCAGCCGCTCGGCATCGATCGCCTGCAGCATCTGCTCCTTGGTGGTCCCCTCCTCGGTGTTCACGCCGTCGGTCAGCACCACGACGGCGTTGATGACGTTCGGGTCGAACTCCCGCCGCATCTTGGCGTTGGCGTCCACCACGGACTTGTAGAGTGCCGTGTCCCCGTCCGGTTTCAGATTCTCGACCAGGGTGGTCATCGAGCGGCGGACGTCCTTCACCTTGCCGATCGGCACCTTTTCCTCGTACCCGTTCGTCGAAAACGTCCACAGCCCGACCTGGTCTTCGGGATGCAGGTAGTCCAGTTGCTTCTTGATCGCGGGTTTCAGCAGGTCGATCCGGCGCTCGGAGTACGGCTTGTCCTTGCGGGTCTTGTCGAACGGTTCGTTCATCGATCCGGAAAGGTCCAGTACCAGCAGGATCCGGCCGCGCCGCTGCGTGTACTCCCAGCCGTCCAGCATCTTCTGGATCTGCTCGCCGGTGGGGATCTCGATGCGCCGCGACTCCCCGGTTTCCGCGGTGTGCGCGCCCTGCGCCAGCTGCGGGTTGCTCCGGCCTTCCGGATCACGGAAGCCGAGATCACGGAAGCGGTCCTGCTGTTCGGTTTCCCGCAGGAAGGCGGAGAAGTCCTTCGCCGCCGCCCGCTGGTCCGGCGTGGCCTTGGCCGTGGTCAGGAAGGGATGGTCGATCAGCATCGTGCCTTCGCTCGGGTGCACGGCCACGAGCGGCCGGTTCAAGGAGACGGGCTTGTCCCGCAGCTGCTTCGGATCCCCGGTCGGCGCGCCGTGGTTGTAGAGATAGACCATCTGTTCCTGCATCGCCATCGCGCTGATGTAGGGCGTGGGCTTCTGGTCCTCTTCGTACAGTGTCTTCAGGAACGCCACCGAATCGTCGCTGTAGTAGGCGACCGACGCCTCGATCCCGCGGACGAACTGGACGGCGTCCGCCGTGCCGATCTTGCCGTAATCCCCGCCCGTCGCCGCGAAGTAGGTCGCGATGGTCGCGGCGAGTCCCGAGGTCGACCGGCGCGGATTGTCCTTGCCCAGCGTGAAGTTGCCCCATTGCGCGTACTGAAGGCCCTTGGCCGCCCAGCCGCCGTTGCGGTTCAGTTCGAGCACGTCCCGCCAGCCGACGCCCTTGTCGGGCCAGCCCAGTTGCCTGGCCATCGGCTCCGGCATCGCGATCACCATCGGACTCGTCGCGAGCGAGGTCTTCGGGCCGTCCTCGATCAGGCCGCCTTTACCGCGCTGGCGCAGCAGATCGAGCCAGAGCGACGAACTCGGCAGCCAGACCTGCGGCTCGGGCTGCTGCGCATCGATGTCGTTCCAGCCCTCGGCGAGGAGGTCGAGCGCGGCACCCGAGGTCTTCTTGAACGCCTCGACCTTCGCGCACCGGCCGCCGTCGAACGTCCGGCCGGTGTTGTTGTACCGCTCGGCCAGCTCGTGGATCAGGTCGCCCTTCTCCGTGGAGGAACTGGCGACCAGCCGGATGCAGTCGCCCCTGTTCGCGTTCGAGGGCGCGGTGACGACCGTCGCCAGCAGGACGATCACGAGCGTCCCGACCAGCGTGCCGAAGGCGAGCGAAAGCCAGCCTGATCTCCGCATGCGCGCCCCCTCGCCGTCGTAGCGGGCAAGTGTAGCTACAACGTGGTTCCCGGTTCTGTTTCCTCGGTCACCAGATCGTAGGTTTCGAAACTGAAGCGGGCGAGGGTACCCACCCAATTCCGATAGACCTGTAGATCATCGAAGGATTCGACGTCTAGCCGCCATTCAGGTGGAAAGGCGTCGGACAGCGATTCCCCTTCGGAAAGCGCGATGAAGGTCGAGCGCGCGGCGTTCGGATCCGCGACCAGCAGGGTCAGCAGGATCAGCACCGCCCGGTAGGGACCGTCGACGAACCGCGAAAGTTCCGCGTCGGGAATGCCGATGCGCACCAGCCGGTAGAGATTGACCAGTTTCCGGATCTCCCGGGGTGTGTTCAGCCGTTTCCGCAGCACGTGGACGAAATCGCGTTCGACCTCGGTGAGCCGCAGCCGGTCCGGCCGCATGTTGTAGAACGTGGGCGGGGCCGTCTCCTTGACGATGACCTCGACCGGTTCGCCGCTTTCCCCACGATGGACGGTTTCCCCGTCCTCCGGCCATTCCTCGTGCCCGTGCGATTCCGGTTCACGGCCCTCGATCGGCATGAGGGCGTCGATCAGCTCGTCGGCCGCGGCACCCAGGGGGCGCAGGGCGAACACGATCTGGAAGATCTTGTCGAGGTATTCCGCCCGTCGCGCCTCCCCGGCCCCGAACAGCTCCTCATGGTGCTGGTCGAGGCAGCGCGACAACCAGCGCGGATCGACGGCCACCACCACGACGAATGCGGGCAGTGCCAGCAGCAGGTGCACCGCGGCGAGCACTTCGATCACCTTCGACGGCGGGCAGCGGTCGAGATCGTCGATGTAGAGCACGATCCGCTCCAGCGGCGGGTCCCCCTTGGCGCCTGCCAGCCGCCATTCCTTCCGCGCGTCCACCAGATCCGCGCTCAGCCGCGTGAGATCGTCCCGGACGCGGGCGAAAACCCCTTGGTAGTCAACGTATCTCCCGGTCTTCGCCTCTTCGATCAGCTCACCCAGGCGCGTTGCCGCGTCCAGCCGCCGGAGCCGTTCCTCGGTCTCCCGGACTTCGGTCTCGAACCGTTCCGCCCGCTTGTCGACGTCGTACCGCAGTTTGTCCAA
Organism: Amycolatopsis orientalis DSM 40040 = KCTC 9412; assembly: GCF_000478275.1. Lineage (GTDB taxonomy): Bacteria > Actinomycetota > Actinomycetes > Mycobacteriales > Pseudonocardiaceae > Amycolatopsis > Amycolatopsis orientalis. Next base: position 140,127 of record NZ_ASJB01000046.1, on the reverse strand, counting down.
TGTGGACTTCACCGGAGCGAGCGCGGCCCTGGCGGTAGTGAGCGCCGGGGTCAGCACGGCGCCGAGCGCGACGATGGCCCCCGCCGCGGCGAGGATCGCGTTGTGCCACAAGGCCCAGCCGGTGATCGCGGCGGCGAGGCCGAGCACGCCGAGCACAGCGTATCCGGCGACGGTGAACCTCCGCCGTCGGCGTTCGGCCCGGTCCACTCCGGACACCAGGAGCCGCCAGCGCCAGGTGAGCGGGGAATCCGCCTTCACGGCCCGCAGGCTCGCGAGCCGGGTCCGCAGCTGTTCACGTTCGGCACGGACCTCGTCGGCGTCCGCGTGCGCCTCGGGCGCGCCGAGGTTGCGGAACAGATGGTCCACGAGACCGACCCACAGATGGTCGTCGTGGTACTGCCAGGCGTTGAACCGGATCTGCCGGATCTCGCCGGCGAACACGCTGTTCGCGGCGTCGCCCCGGGACCGGCGGGCCAGTTCGGCCACCCGGTCCGCCACCTGCCGCACGAAACTCGACTTACCGGAGCCCCAAGGTCCCAGCAACGCGACGCACAGGGGCGGGCTGGTCTCGCGGTCGGCGATGACCGCGGCGAGCGTGCGCACGTCGTCCTGGAAGCCGATCAGATCGACCGCGCTTTCGACGTCGGGCGTGATCCGCGGCCGTGCCCGGCCCGGTTTGGGCTCGACGAAACCGGTGCCGTCGATCTGGTTGCCGAAGCGGTCCCACACCCGGATCGTGCGGTCGTCCCCGACCGAGATGATCTTCTCGTTGCCCGCGGTGCAGGCGATCGCGCGGACGTTCCCCTCGTGTCCCTTGAGGACGGTGTATTCGGCGGGATTCTCGATGTCGCGGACGTAGACCTCGCCGCCGGAACCGCCGGAGAGCACCAGCTTCCCGTCCGGACTGAAGGCCAGCGCCCGGACCACCCCACCGTGCCCGCGGAAGACGAGGGCGGGATCGCTCTGTCGACCCCACAGCCGGACCGTCTCACCCTCCCCGGAGAGCATCCGCGCGCCGTCGGCCGAAACCGCGACCACATGTACCGAGCCCGCGCCACCGAACCGGTAGTGGGTAACGACTTCCTCGTCCCACAGCCGCACGCCGCCGGTGTCGTCGCCGGCGACCACGACCCGGCCGTCCGGGGTCACCGCGACGGATTCGACCTCCGGGCCACCGGTGCGGAGGCCGCGCACCGTCACGCCGTCCAGCCGCTGGACCTCCACCGTGCTCCCCGCACCCGACACGGCGAAGTCCTTCGCCACCGCGACCGTCAGCGTCCGCTTGGTGGTCTGGACCTCTGCGGGGGCCGCCTCGCGTCCGGTGAGCCGCCAGCGCCGCACCGTCGCCCCATCGCAGCCGACCACGTACTGACCGGAGATGCCCACCGCGAGCACCGGCCGATCGTGGCCGCGCAACGCGAACCGCTGCACACCGGTCTCCAGGTCCCATACCCGCACCGTCTTGTCCGTACCGCCGGTGACCAGCCGGTTTCCGTGCACGGCGACGGCCAGGATGGGTTCTTCGTGTCCAGTGAAACGTGCCGTCGTCATAGCCGCACAGTCTTCCGGTCGCGTCAAGATCTTGGTTAACGACAGGCGACTATCGGCGGGTTCCGTGACCGCATTGTCAGGTCCTAACATCACGCGGAGGCAACGGAGGACTACTCAGAGGTCCCTCCCGCCGGAACAAAGTGTCGACACTGCTCCGCAATTCCAGCACGCCTTAACGCGAGGAGTAAAACGTGCTTCGACGTACCTTCGCCGCGGTGCTCACCGGCGCCGCGCTCTCCCTTTCGCTGCTCTCGGCGCCCTCCGCCGGGGCGGCCGAGATCATGGCGACCACCCTGACCTACGACGACAGCCAGGCCGCGGAGTTCAAGGACGTGGTGGCGGCAGGCGTCAACGTCTGGAACACCAACGTCACCAACGTCCGCATCGTGAAGGCGACGCCGGGGCAGCGGGTCAACATCCGGATCGTCGCCGACGACGGCTGGCCGCGCGCCACCCTGGGCCCGGTCCGCCCGGGCGGGACGGTCACCGTCTGGTACGGCAGGCAGGCCGTCCAGCAGGGCTACAACAAGGTCCGGATCGCGTCCCACGAACTCGGCCACAGCCTCGGCCTGCCCGACGTGAAGCCCGGGCCGTGCTCGTCGCTGATGTCCGGCTCGACCGGTGGGGTCAGCTGCGCCAACGTGAACCCCAACACCCAGGAGAAGGCGAGGGTCCAGCAGAACTACGCCGGCACCGCCGTGCGGAACGCCGACAGCGGCAAGGTTCTCGCGGAAGTCGGCTGATCCCGTGCCAGGGGGTGCCCGCCCGGCACCCCCTGGCCTGGGTGGTTCGCTAGCCGTCCGCCGTGATCGCCGCCGCCGGGCACACCTGCGCGGCGTCGCCGATCTCCGCCGGTTCCGGGTCCAGCAACCGGACCCGGCCGTCTTCTTCGTCCTGTCCGAACACCTCCGGCGCGGTCAGCACGCACATTCCCGCGCCCACACACCGTTCCCGGTCCACTTGGATCCTCATCGCGATCAGCCCCAGGCCACCGGGAGCGCGTACACCCCGTAGATGTCGGAATCCGTCCGCAGCGGGATCTCTTCGGCCGGAACGGCCAGGCGCAGCGCCGGGAACCTGCCGAGCAGCCCGGCGAAGGCGACCTTCATCTGGACTCGCGCGAGCTGCTGACCGAGACACTGGTGCACCCCGTGCCCGAAAGCGGCGTGCCCGGCGGCGTTCCGGCGGAGATCGAGCCGGTCGGGTTCCGGGAACTTCAGCGGATCGCGGTTGGCCGCCCCCGCCGAGAGGGCCACCACTTCCCCCGCCTTGACGACCTGGCCGCCGATCTCGACGTCTTCGAGCGCGGTGCGGACGCCCGTGTGCGCGATCGTCAAGTAACGAAGGAGTTCCTCGATCGCATTGTCGATGCTCTCCGGGTCCTCGCGCAGGACGGCGAGCTGGTCCAGGTTGCTCAGCAACGCGAAAGTACCCAGCGCCAGCATGTTCGCCGTGGTGTCCAGGCCCGCACCCAGCAAAAGGAACGCGATGCTGGTGAGTTCCTCGTCGGTGAGGTCGGTGGCGGCCAGTTCACCGAGGATGTCGTCGGTCGGTTCGGCCCGTTTCGCCACGACGAGTTCGTAGAGGTAGCCGCCCAGTGCGTTGATGGCGGCTTCCTGTTCCTCCAACGGCGCGTCCGGCCGGTTCAACGGCGCGACGTTGCGCCGGAAGAACTCGTGGTCGGCGTACGGGACCCCGAGCAGCTCACAGATCATCAGTGCCGGAATGGGCTGCGCGAACGCGGTCACCAGATCGGCCGTCGTTCCTTGTCGCTCCATCGCGTCCAGGTGTTCGACGGTCACCTGCTCGACCCGGTCGGTGAGCTGCCGCATCCGGCGGACGGTGAACTTGCCGGTGAGCAGCTTGCGATACCGCGCGTGCTCCGCACCGTCCATCTTGATGAACATCCCCGGCTGCGCGGGCGGCATCTCCGCCATCGCGGCCGCACCCGGCAGCGGCGTGTGCATCAGCTCCTGCCGGGCACTGAACCGCGGATCCGAGAGGACGGCGCGGGTGATCGCATGACCCGTCGCGAGCCAGCCTTCGTGCCCGTCGGGGAAGGTCAGGCGGACGAGTGGATGCTCGTCCCGCAGCGAAGCGAGTTCCGCGGGCGGGTCGAACGGACAGCCCTTCGGGCGTTCGAGGGGCAGTTCCGCGAGATGGGGTACTGACGTGGTCACAGCTGTTCCTCCCAGATCTTCAGCTATGACCAAAGGCTACGTTGCATTCACTTATCGCTCAAAGTTGTAGATGGTGCCTTGCGGAGTAATTGCTGGTAGATTTCCGAAAATCGTTGCAACGATGCTGCCAATGAATGCAACGGTTCATTGCATTGACCTGCGAGTGAACGCACAGGAGGCGCCCATGCCGGGCGGCAGGCTGACCCTGGAGGACCGTCGGCTGATCGCGACCTGGCTCAAGGACGGCCTCGGATACGCCGAGATCGCCCGGCGCCTCGGCCGCCCGACATCGACGATCAGCCGCGAGGTCGCGCGCAACAGCGGCCATTCCGGCTACCGCGCCGACGAAGCGAGCCGGGTCACCGGCGAACGGGCGCGGCGCCGCAAGCCCCACCCCCGCGCCGCCCCCGTCGTCACGAACGACTACGGGCGCGACCCGGAAGCCGTGCGCCGCTTCGAGGCGGACTTCACCGAGATGATGGTGGCCACCGGACTGCCCCGGATGATGTCGCGAGTGCTCGCGTGCCTGTCCGTCAGCGACGACGGCGTCCACACCGCGGCCGAACTCGCCCAGCGGCTCCAGGTGAGTCCGGCGTCGATCTCGAACGCCGTCCGCTACCTCGAAACGCAGGCCCTGCTCAAACGGGAACGCACCGGACGGCGCGAGCAGTACGTCATCGACGAGGAGATGCCCCAGCGGGTCTGGGCCGAAAGCGTCCGCGCGAACCAGGAATGGATCAAGATCGCCCGCCAGGGCGCCGAAGTCCTCGGCACCTCGACCCCGGCAGGTGCGCGTATGGACGATCTCTCCCGATTCCACGCGCGCATCAACGAAGTCATGCTGGATGACCGCGTCGCGGTCTACGTCGGCGACGCCCTGACCGCGCTGGCCGCCCTACTGCACGCTCGACGCGCGCTGTCGGTTCCGGCTCTCGCGGCGGCGCTGGGGTGGCCCGCTGAGCGGGTTTCGGCTGCTTTGCGGGTGGCGGAGGAGCATCCGCATGTCGCCGGTCCGGTGCGGGTGGTTTCTTGTGATGGTGGGTATCGGGCGGTTGCTTTGGTGGAACGGCTTACTGAGGAGCAGGTGGCGGCTTTGGGGGTGGGGTAGGTAGGGGTTCTGGGAGTGTCGTCGTTTTTCGGCGATGGGTTTCCGGGGCGGTGGTGCTGTCGCCGCTATTCGGCAGGGGAACCGGTACTGCTTCAGTCGCCCATGACAAGCCCGTCGCCACTGGCAACGCTGGGAAGATGCCTATGGCAGAGGCCAGCTTGTGCTGTCGCCATTTCTCGGCAATGGAGTACGTCTCCTGATCAGGAACCGGCGCGAAAGAGACCTGTCCGGTAGGGAAGCGGCACTGCTCCGATTACCCAAACCACACCCATCACCGCTGCCACCGCGGGGAAGACGCTCCCGGAAGGAGCCAGCTCGAGCTGTTGCCGTTTTTCGGCAATGGAGTGCGTCTGTGGGTCAGCAATCGGTGCGACTTCGGTCGTCAGGACCAAGTCGGCTGTAGTGGCGCTGCCACTAACAGGGCTACAGATACCCACTTCGAGTCAAGAGCGCGAAAGGCGCGCCTAGATGTCGCCGTTTTCCGGCGACGGGAGTCCCAGCCGGAGTTGCGGTCGCCACTATGCGGCGATGGAGTCCTGTCTTGACGGCACGGAAGACCTGTCCGGCAGGGAAGCGGCGCTGCTCCAGTTACCCAAGCCGCACACATCACCGCTGCCACCGCCGGGAAGACGCTCCCGGAAGGAGCCAGCTCGAGCAGTCGCCGTTTTTCGGCAATCGAGCGCGCCTGTTGGTCAGCAATCGGCGCGACTTCGGTCGTCAGGACCAAGTCGGCCGTACCGGCGCTGCCACTAACAGGGCTACAGATATCCACTTTGACTCAAGAGCGCGAAAGGCGCGCCTAGATGTCGCCGTTTTCCGGCGACGGGTCCAGCCCGGCGGCGCAAAATAGACCCGTCCGGCAGGGAACCGGTCCCGCTCCCACCGACCAAGCCACACCCATCACCGCCACATCGCCGGATAGGCACCCTGACAGGAGCCAGCTCGAGCTGTTGCCGTTTTTCGGCAATGGAGTACGTCTGTGGGTCAGCAATCGGCGCGACTTCGGTCGTCAGGACCAAGTCGGCCGTACCGGCGCTGCCACTAACAGGGCTACAGATATCCACTTTGACTCAAGAGCGCGAAAGGCGCGCCTAGACTGTCGCCGTTTTCCGGCGACGGGAGTCCCGCCCTGTGTTTGCTGTCGCCACTATCCGGCGACGGGAACCAGCCCCTGCGCCCCAGAAGAGGCCTACCCGACCGCGAACCAACACCTCTCCAGCAGCCAGCCAAGCCACCCCAGCCAGCCGAGAACGCCCAAGACGTGTCCACCGCTCAATGAAGCACTACAGAAGGCATCTACCGGTCAGGACACCAGGCCGGAGACCAGGCGAAGGCCGTCACCGTTTCCCGGCAACAGAGGCTCAGAACGGCGGCGGTTCCTCGCCCCAAAGACCTTCCGGCCGCGGCTCATGAAGCGGCGGCGGACTGCTGTCATACCTGCGCCCCGTCGGCGTAATGACCGTCAACGTCCCATCCGGCGCAAGCCGATAACCCCAACCAGGCTCATCCTTAAGCCGATGATCACGACGACAAAGATCGACCAACTCACCAGCAGCGGTATGACCACCGAATTGCCACGGCACCACATGATCCAGATCGCACGCCTGCGCGGGACGCCCGCACCCCGGTCTTCGACACTCACGATCCCGCACCCGCACGAACTCCCCCAGACCCGCCGACGGCCGATACCGATCCCGCCCCACATCCAGCACCTGCCCCGACAACGGATCCGTGACAATCCGCCGCNNCAGCCCAGCCGGGATCCGGCCATGCCCCGCCAACTCCGCCGGATCATCCCTCAACCCGAGATAGGTGAACAAATCCACATACAGAAACACCTCCGCCCGCTCACCCGCACCACCCCGCCCACCCAGCAACAGATCAAGCGCCACATCCGCCCGCAACTGATCCAACGTCCGGGACTCCCCACCCGCCCGCAACGCACGAGCCTCACGATCGATCCGCCGATACGCCGCGGTGACCTTCTCCACCGGGCCGTCCTCCACCTCGATCGACGCCACCCCCGCCTCCCCCTGCCGCAGACTCAGACGACGCCCCTCCCGATGCTGCGCGGCACGCCTGTCCGCACCCTCCCGGTCGACACTGATCGCCGCGTGATTCGCCGCCTTCCGGACCTGACCGGCATTCCTGCCCGGCAACCGACCCTCCAGCAACGCGTCCGCCGCACGCGCGTCCTCATCCGACAGCCACGCCGTCGCGGTGGCGACCTTCATCGCACCGAAACCACACAACTTCCCCTGATCCATCAACCCCAGAGTGCGCGGCAAACGTGTCGTCAACGCCTCAGCGGCCGCGACCATCGCACCCGCGTGACTGTCCACAAGAGACAACTCGAACGCCACCTCCTGCACCACACTCCGCGCACCCCCACGATGCCGGCTCAACTGCGCCAACGCCCGGAACCGCACCGCCTCCAACCGCGCGATCCCCGCCGACGCCGCCCGCGCCACAGCCACGGAATCCCTGCCATCCAACGAAACTACCGAACCATTGACCAACCCCAAAACGGAAGGATCAGTAAGCTCTTCGAGAAGCGCCACCGGCGCCTTGAAAGTATCCACCCCACGAACATACGACCGGCCACCGACAATTCCCGATCACACGCACACCACAGCCGTTACCGTTTTCCGGCAATGGGGAGTTCTCTCGCGAAAACCCTTCACATCACATCCCGCACAACCATCCGCTCCGAAGCCCGCTCGATAGCCGCTTCCACCGCGCCGACCCGGTCCGCCAGCAGGCCGACCGCGCCGACCGCGCGGCTCATCGGGTCCTCGTCGTCCCCGCCGAGTGCCTGTGCGCGCAGGTATGCCGCCTTCACGTCCGCCCACCGCTGCGCCTCCGAGGGGCCCAGCCGTCCGCGCAGTTCGGCCAATTTGAGGAGGTTGGCCTCGGCGCCCGAGGTCAGCGTCTGCGCCTCGCCGGCGTAGTGGTCGTCGATCAGCGCTTCGAGTTCGGCGTCGTTCATCGCGGGCACGATCCGGCCGGCCAGCTTGTTCATGTTCCGATACGAACCCTGTAGCTGGAACGGGGGTTCGACGCGGGACGCGTCCGCCTGCGCCGCCGAAGCGATGTAGGCCTGATTGTTCTTCAGCACGATCTGCTGCACCTTGATCAGTTTCCGCAGTACGGCGAGGATCTGTTCGAGTTCCGTCGCCGAATACGCGTGCTTCAGCTGATCCGCACGGACGGCGCCGTCGCCGCGGGCCAGTCGCACCAGAGTGTCCACATCGGACCGTTCGCGCGAGACGAGTGGTGCCAGCACGGTGTTCGCGGTGAGCGAGTTCTCGATGTAGCTCAGTGCGAACAGCTCTTCCTTGCCCGACAGTACATCGCCGAGGTTCCACACGTCCGCGCGGTTGGCGAGCATGTCCGGGATCCGGAACCGCTTGCCCTGTTCGGTGTACGGGTTACCGGCCATGCAGACCGCGAAGCGCTTGCCGCGCAGGTCGTAGGTCCGCGTGCGACCTTCCCAGACACCTTCCATCCGCCGCTGCGCGTCGCACAGCGAGATGAACTTCTGCAGCAGTTCCGGCGAGGTGTGCTGGATGTCGTCCAGGTACAGCAAGACGTTGTTGCCCTGCTCAAGCGCGAACGAGATCTTCTCGACCTCTTGCCGCGCGGTCGCGTTGGGCGCGTCCGCCGGATCCACCGACGTGACGTCGTGCCCGAGCGCGGGTCCGTTGACCTTGACGAAGACCAGCCCGAGACGGCTCGCCACGTACTCCATCAGCGTCGTTTTGCCGTACCCCGGTGGCGAGATGAGGAGCAGCAAGCCGGACTGGTCGGTGCGGCGGGCATCGCCGGTTGCGCCGAGTTGCTTGGCGAGGTTGTCGCCGATCAACGGCAGGTAGACCTCGTCAAGCAGCCGGTTGCGCACGAAGGCGCTCATCACCTTCGGCTTGTACTCCGTCAGCCGCAGCCTGTCCCGCTCGGCCGCCACCAGTTCGTTGCGCTGTCGCTGATACGCGCGGAAACCCGGCACCCGATCCCGCCGAAAGCGCTGCGTCCTGGCCAGCGTCTCGTCGAGCCGCAGGGTCAGTGACCGGTTGACGATCCGCGGATGCGAACCGAGCAGACCGTCCACAGTGGCCGCAAGTTCCGCCGACGAGTCGTAGCGCGGCAGGTCGGCCAATTCGATCGCGACAGCCTCCGCCAGTTCGTCAGCGGGCAACCCAGCGGAGTCCACAAAGGACGAAAGCCACGCTTCGGCGAGCTGATGGCGGTCGGCGAGATCGTCGAGCGCGCGCAGGTCTTCGGCGAAACTGCGCCTGTCGAGCCGGAACTTGTCAAGCAGTGTCCGCGCGCCGCCGCTGGTGACGAAACCCGGTGACGCGTCGGCCAATTCCTCGAACAGGTACTCGCCGGCGAATTCGAAGTCGAGTGACAGACCCGAGTTCTCGGCGAACGCGGCCATCGCGTCGGTGAATTCCTTGGCCAGCGCGTCGATCGCCGTGGTGTGCCCGAACGCTTCACGCACCCGCGCGAGCGAGGCTGCCCGCGTCGTCCAGGCGCCCTTCGCCGCTTCTTCCGCGCCGAATGCCCAGAACAGTTGTGCGGCCGCCCTCGCGGCGGGCGGATAACGCAGCAAACCGGCGGCGGAACGCAGGCGCAGCAACGCCGAAAGGATCGCGGCGGCGTCGTGGTCGTGCACTCCGCGCGCGTATCCCTCGTCGTAGCGGTCCCCTGCCACCCGCCGGACGACGCCGAGCAGGTCGGCGTCGAGCAGGTCCGGCTCTTCGGACAGGATCGACGTCGCGAGGTACTCGGCGCGGTAGACCTCGGGCGATTCCGAGACCAGCAACTGGTCCCAGTACGGCCTCGTCGCCTCGAACGACTCGTCCCGTACGGGAGACCGGTAGTCGGTCCCGGTGATCGCGAACTTCATCCCGCCCTCGTGCGGGACCAGTGTGAGATCGATGTCCTGGGTGTTGACCGCGAAGGTGTTGCGGCCGAGGCGGATCGTCTCGCCGCCCTCGCCGTAGAGGTCGAGCCGGTCGCGCAGCGCGCGGCCCGCTTCCTGGCGGGCGGCCTTGACCCGGCCTTCGAGTTCTTCGGCACGCACCTGGTCGCCGAGGCCACGCAGTTCGGTGACGACGCTGCGCAGTTTCGCGACCATCGGGTCAGAGGCGAAATAGGTGTTGATCTCGTCGACCGAACCGAGCGTGCCGACCCGCCGGGTCACACTCGCGAGGATCCGCTCCGCCGAATCGACCAGCCGGTCCGCGCGGCGCGCCCGCTCGTCGAGCAGCGCCTGTTTTCGCGAGGAGAACGCCTCGTAGACGTCGGTGCGCTTCTCCCCCAGCGACACCAGGAAGTCGTCGAACTCGCCGAACCGCGATTCGAGGTTTTCCAGCTGCAGCAGCAATCTGCCGAGCTGTTCGTCGCAGCGGTCCGGGGTGTCCGCCACTGCGACCCCACCGGTGATCGCCTGGGCGAGCAGCGCGAACTCGGCGGCGAACTCGGCCCGGCCCTCGGTCTCCAGCAGTTCCTTGCGCCGCGCTTCGAGGGTGGCCCTCGCGCGGTTGACCCCGCCGATGACCTCGCCGACGCGTTCCAGGATCCGGGTCCGCACCACGGCGTCCGCGATCTCCAGCCCGCCGACGACGTCGGTGAGGACTTCGAGCCCGCCGGATTGCTCGTCCAGCCGTTCGGCGACGGGAAGCGCTTCGGCGACGGTGGCGATCGCGCCCGCGGCGGCGATCAGCCCGTCGACCTCGGCGTGATAGCTCGTGAACGCGTCCTCGCCCTGCAGGAACCGCACGGCGCGCTGCGCGGCCTCGCCGAATTCCGTGTCGAGGTCGGCGATCAGCTTGTCCACGCGGCCGGTGTCGACATACCGCAGTTCCCGCACGGTGACGAGATGTCCCCGCGCGCGGTGCATTTCGGCGAGGCGCCGCACCCACGCGTCGGCCGCGTTCAGTGCCTCGCCGCGGACCCTGCGCACCAGCGACGCGGTTTCCGCTGCCGCCTCGTCGACGGCTTCGGCCGCCTGCGCGGTGAGCGAGGTGACCGTCTCGAACTCGTCGAGCACCTGTTCCGCGGTGACCCGGACCTCCGACAGCGGCGCCCGCAGATCGCCGAGTTCGGTCTCGCCGAGCCAGTGGTAGTGATCGAAGACGCGGGAGCACGCGGCGATCAGGGCCTCGAACACCGCCGCCGACGGCGCCATCTCGTCGACCATCCGGCCGATCGAGAGGCAGTCGGAGATCCCGCGGACCAGATCCGCGTTGCCGACCCGCTCCAGCGGCCCTGTACCGGCCGGCTGCGACGCGGCGTAGGTGTCGGACTGGAACGGCGTCCGCCACACCTGCATCGGGTGCACACGGCTCGGCTCGTCGGACAGCGCCCGGAACAGCACCATCGTGCCGTCGTCGAACAGCGAGTACCCGTGACACGGGATCGGGTTCGAGACCTCTTTGCGGATCACGTTGTACGGCAGGAGAAGCGTGCGCCCCTCGGCCCGCGCGTGGAAGACGTAGAGCACGTCCTCCCCGTTGGGCGAGCGGATCACGCGCTCGAATTCGAGACCGTCCACAGTGGTGTCGAACGTCTTGCTGACACCGGTGTCGAGGTAGTAGCCGCCGGGGAAGATGATCCCGTGGTCCTCGGGCAGCCGTTGGCACGCCTGTCCGATCCCGTCGAGGCGCACGACGTCGCGCGTGCGGGTGTTGAACACCAGGTACCGGTATTCGGTCTCCTTGTACGGCAACATCCGCAGCAGGATCAGCGGGCCGATCCTGGCGTAGGAGACCTCGGCGTCGGCCAGGCTCTGCAGTGGCTCGTCGACCGGTTCGGAGTAGACGCCCTCGCCGGTTTCGGTGTTGTTCTCGACCTTGATCGTCAGGTTGCCGCCGACGGTCTCGACGAACACCTCGTCCTCGATCGAGATATGCGGATGCCGCCCGAGGACGTGCTGCTCGCGGCTGGTCTCGATCCATTCGAAGTCGTGCGACGGCGGGAAGACGTGGTCGCGTTCCCCTCTGCTGTCCACATAGGACACCGTGCCGTCGGCGGCGATCCCCCAGCGCAGCACGCGGATGTCCTCGGTCCGCGGACCGATCTGGAACACCGCGAGCAGCTTGCCCTCGACCCGCCGCAGCTGCAGCAGCTTCGCCTGCCGGTAGTACCGGTACAGCTCGGCGAAGTCACGGACGAACTGCCCGTCGCGCAACAGCCCCGGCAGTTCTTCGGACGGCACGTCGTCGAAGCGGAAGGCCTCTTCGTCGTGGCTGAAGCCGTGCAGCGAGAAGACGTCGTCGACCGTCGTCTCGGGTTTGAGCCCGATGAAGACGTTGTAGCCGAACAACATCCGCCCGCCGACCGAGACGACGTCCCTCGGCACGCAGTTGTTCGCGGTCCGGATCCGCTCGGTGCCGATCAGCGCGAGCTGCGCGCTGCCGAACACACCCAGCCGTGCCGTGTTGAGTTCGTCCGCGCGTTTGGCCAGTTCGGCGGCCTGTGCGGCGAGCCGGGCGCGGAGCACCTCATAGGTGCCCGCGTCCAGCTGCTCCGTTCGTGCCGCCGGTTCGGTCGTCGTCACTGCTTCGCGGGGGCGAGGGCGGCCACGGACGTGTCGGCGAGGCCGAGCCGCTGCGCCATCGACAGCAGCTCACGCAGCTTGTCGCTGTCCGGGCCGCCCGCCTGCAGCTGCTTGGCCAGGAACGCCGACAGCGTCAGGTTCTTCACGTCCTCCGTGCTCACCGAACCGACCAGCTTCGTCAGGTCGTCGGTGAAGCTGCCCGAACCGTCGAGCCACGACTTCCCGAGCGTCTGGACGACGTCGGAATGCTCGACGAACCCGTCCACGCTCCTGGCGAGCCCGATCGAGCCGATCACCTTCTCGAAGAACATCGTCTCGCCGCCGACGATGTCGATGTCGGCCTTCTCCAGCCCGATCCCGAGGACCGTGGCCTGCGCCTCGGCGACCTCACGCTGCACGTTGAGCGCGGCGAGCCGGATCTCCTTCTCGGCTTCCAGGCGCAGGCGGTATTCCTCGTGCTCGCGGCTGGCGCTGTCGAGCGCGGCCATCGCGGCGGCCTTCTCGGTGAGACCTTCGGCCTCGCCCTTGAGCTTGTCGCGCATGCCGTCGGCGAGCACGATCGCCTTCTCGCGCGCGACGATCGCCTCGGCCCGGCCAACCTTCTCCAGCGCGTCGGCGTCGCGTTCCTTGACCTGCGCCGCGGCCAGCCCGACGGCGGCCTCCTCGGCCTGGATCCCCTCGGCCAGGCGGATCTTCGCGCGGGTCTCCAGTTCGGCGGTCTGCTGACGTGCCTCGGCCAGCGTCAGTTCCTCGCGGGCCTTGTGTTTCGAGGCCGCCTCGGCGGCTTCCGCGGCCTTGATGTCCTTGACCAGGCTCTCCTGCGCCTCCGCCTCGGCCCTGATGATGATGGCCTCGCGCTGGCGCTCCGCCTCCTCGACGACACGGAGCTTCTTGATGATCTCTTCCTGCTCCGCCACCGTCTTCTCGACCGCGATCCGCTCGCGGATCACCTCGGCGATCGAGCGCTTCTCGGTCTCGACTTCCTTGTCCTTGGCGATCCGGGACAATTCGGTCTCGCGTTCGCGGCCGATGACCTCCAGCAGGCGATCCTTCTCGATGCGCTCGCTCTCGATGGCGATGACGCGCTCGCGGTTCTTGCCCGCGACCTCGATCTCGCGCTGCTGGTTCTGGTGCTGGATCCCCAGCTGTTCGTCCGTGCGCAGCCCGGCGGCCTGCGACTTGAGCCGCTCCTCGGCCTGGACCTTGGCGATCTCCGCCTCTTCGCGCGCCCGCATGGTCTCGACCTCGCGGCGCTGCTTGATCTCGGCGTCGGCCTGCCGCCGCTCCAGTTCGAGGATCGCCTCCCTGGCGTCCACGTTCTGCCGGGTGATCTCCTTTTCCTCACCGCGGCGGAATTCGTTGGTGCGCACGTGCTCGATCGCGGTCAGCTCGGTGATCTTGCGGATACCCTGCGCGTCGAGGATGTTCGCGGAATCGAGCTGCGCCATCGGCGTCTGCTCGAGGTAGTCGATGGCCGCGTCTTCGAGGCTGTACCCGTTGAGGTCGGTGCCGATGACGCGGATGATCTGGTCGCGGAACTCGTGGCGTTTGGTGTAGAGGTCCACGAAGTCGAGCTGCTTGCCGACGGTCTTCAACGCCTCGGAGAACTTGGCGTTGAACAGCTCCTGCAGGGTCGCCTCGTGGCTGGCCCGTTCGGTGCCGATCGCCTGCGCCACCTTGATCACGTCTTCGACGGTCTTGTTGACCCGCACGAAGAACGAGATCCGGATGTCGGCGCGGATGTTGTCCCGGCAGATCAGGCCTTCGCGGCCGGTGCGGGTGATCTCCATCGCCTTGACCGAGGTGTCCATGATCTCGGCCTTGTGCAGCACCGGAAGGACGATCGCGCCGGTGAACGTGACGTCGACCCGGCGGACCTTCGAGATGATCAGCGCCTTCCCCTGCGGCACCTTTTTGAACAACCTGGTGATGGTGAAGAGCAAGACCAGGAGGATGACAACTATCACGGCGATCAGAACGCCGGCCCCCACGCTGATGGCACCCATAGTGTTCCTTTTCTGCTTCAGATGTCCAAGGACTCGACCCAGAAGAACTCGCCTTCGGAGTCGTAGTCATAGAGAACTACGCGGCTGCCCGCCGTGAGGTTGCCTTCGCCCGCCTGGCGAACGTCCACAATGGCCGTCGACCCGTCGGCGGCGGCGACCTCGGCCTGGCCGAAGTCGTGGGTCACCGACGAGGTCCGGATGACCGCGGCGCGGCCGACGAAGTCCATCCTGCTCGGCTCCTTCGCGGAACCGAAGACGCGGCGTAGCGGCACTACGACCGCCCTCGTCCCGAGCGTGCCGAGCACGAGCGCGACGACGAGCACGCCCGTCCCGAGGCCGATCCTCGAAGGTGTCGAAAGCTCCAGATCATCGAGAAGAACCGTCCCTGCCAGGCTGGCGAACCAGGTGAATGCGATCAGCAAAGAGAGCGAAAGCGACAGCGGGACCCCACCGAAGCCCGCCAGGAGGCCGTCGCCGCCGTCGAAGTCGTCGGTGTCGACGGCGCCGAGCAGTGCCAGCAGCCAGTAGCCGATCACCACGATCAGCAGGAAGCTGAAAAGCACGGCCGGGAACCCCAGAGCCGCGGTGACGAACCCGCCCATCGCCGTCGTTCCCTCCCCCATTACCCCGGGTCAGGACTATAACCAGCGCGTGACGCCCGGCGGGCGGTTTTCGGCTACGAGTGGGTCACGGTGTGCGCAACCGTGCGGTACCGCCTTGCGCCCGCATTTCGTCCTCTGAATGCACTCCCCCGGGTGCCCGGCGTTGCATTTCGTCCTCTGGATGCGCTCCCCCGCCAACCCTGACTGCTGCGTTTAGTCCTCTGGATGCGTGCCCTTCCCCGCCGTCTCTGCCGGGTGGGTGTCGCGAAGGCTCCCCTTGAGACGCTCATCGTCCTGAAGGGGGCCTTTGGGACACCCGCCCCGGCGAGCGACGGCAGGGCAGCTCGCCCCGATCCACCGCATTTCGTCCTCTGGATGCGCTCCCCCGCCAACCCTGACTGCTGCGTTTAGTCCTCTGGATGCGTGTCTCGGGTGCCCGGGGTTGCGTTTAGTCCTCTGGATGCGGAGCGAGAGGGGGTTACGCCGACCGGAGGCGGTGATGCCATCCGGTTGGACCTGTCGCGGCCCCGGGAGCGAGCCCTACTCTCCAGTATTGAGAGTGACACAGGACACACCACGGTCTTGGGAGGCTCCATGGGGTGGCACGTTCGCGAAGTGATCGACGAGGATCAGCGCGAACGGCGGATCCGCCATGTCACCCGATGCCTGAGTTGCACGCTCACCTGCGTCCATTGTGGACTCCCGACGCGTTTTTCCCTTCCCCCAGGGCATCCCGGCCTCGGCGTCGTCGAGCACCTGCCCGGCGTGACCACGCCCGGCCTGCCGGACCTCGCCCTCCTGCACCGGTTCTGCCGGGACAACCTCACGACGGGAACCGGGGTCGCCCTCAGGCGCGCCTACCTCGGACTGGCGACCGAGCTCTTCGAAACGGGGCGGCGGATCCGCTGCCACCAAAGGCGAAGTCACCAAAGACTCGGCGTGCACCCGCCACGGCCGGGACATCTCGAGGTCTACCGGAAACGGTGGCGAGTGGCCAAAATGCGGTACGCCTGCAAGGCGTGCCGGTACTACACCGGCTCTCACTGAGCCGATTCTCCCCCGGAGGGCTCGTGCTCGTTCGTCTCATCCTCGGTCTGCTCATCACCGTCGTCGGTCTCGCCTTCGCCGCCCGCCGCGCCGCCTGGCTCTACCGGCTGATCCGGTCCGGCCAGCCGGACGAGAAACGCTCGGACGTCATGGCCGTCCGCGCGAAAACGCATCTGGCCGAGGTCTTCGGGCAGCGCAAACTGCTGAAGTGGTCGGTTCCCGGGCTCGCGCATCTGTTCACGTTCTGGGGTTTCGTGATCCTCGGGTCGGTCTACGTCGAGGCGTACGGCGCCCTGTTCGACCACGACTTCCACATCCCGCTCATCGGTCACTGGGCGGTACTGGGCTTCCTGCAGGATTTCATCGCGGTCGCCGTACTCGTCTCGCTCGCGGTCTTCGCGGTCATCCGGATCCGGCAGGCCCCGGAGCGCAAGGACCGCGCGTCCCGGTTCTTCGGCTCGCACACCGGTGGCGCCTGGCTGATCCTGTTCATGATCTTCAACGTGATCTGGACGATGTTCCTCTTCCGCGGCGCGTCGGCGGCGGTCGGCGTCTTCCCGTACGAGTCGGGCGCGTGGGTCTCCCTCGGCGTCGGGGAACTCCTGGAGCCGCTGGGGCCCGCGTTCAACGAACCACTGGAGACCGTGGGGCTGCTGCTGCACATCGGCGTGATGCTGGCGTTCCTGTCCATCGTGCTCTACTCCAAGCACCTGCACATCTTCCTGGCACCGGTCAACGTCACCGCCAAACGGCTCCCGGACGCCCTCGGCCCGCTGCTGCCGATGGAATCGGACGGCAAGCCGATCGACTTCGAGGATCCCGGCGAAGACGACACCTTCGGCCGCGGCAAGATCGAGGACTTCACCTGGAAGGGCATGCTCGACTTCGCCACCTGCACGGAATGCGGCCGCTGCCAGTCGCAGTGCCCGGCGTGGAACACCGGGAAACCGTTGTCCCCCAAGCTGTTGATCATGGACCTGCGCGACCACCTCTTCGAGAAGGCGCCCTACATCCTGGACGGCAAGGAAGCTCCCGAAGAGCGTCCTCTCGTCGGCACCAAAGAGGACTTCGGCGTGATCGACCCGGACGTCCTCTGGTCCTGCACCACCTGCGGCGCGTGCGTCGAACAGTGCCCGGTCGACATCGAGCATGTCGACCACGTCGTCGACATGCGCCGCTACCAGGTGATGATCGAATCCGCGTTCCCGAGCGAACTCGGCGTTCTGTTCAAGAACCTGGAGACCAAGGGAAACCCTTGGGGCCAGAACAATGCCGACCGCCTCGCCTGGACGAAGGACCTCGGTTTCGAGGTCCCGATCTTCGACGGCGAACTCGCCGACGACGTCGAGTACGTCTATTGGGTCGGCTGCGCGGGCGCCTTCGACGACAACGCCCGCAAGACCGTCCGCGCCACCGCGGAACTACTGCATCTGGCCGGGGTCAAGTACACGATCCTCGGTACCGACGAGTCCTGCACCGGCGACCCGGCCCGCCGCTCCGGCAACGAGTTCCTGTTCCAGATGCTCGCGCAGCAGACCGTCGAGACGCTGAACGCGGTGTTCGAAGGCCGCGAGCCGGGCACGCGCAAGATCGTCACCACCTGCCCGCACTGTCTCAACACCCTCGGCCGCGAGTACCCGCAACTGGACGGGCACTACGAGGTCCTCCACCACACGCAACTGCTGAACCGGCTCGTCCGCGCGGGCAAGCTGACCCCGGTCAAACCGGTCGACGCCGGACCGGTGACCTACCACGACCCCTGCTACCTCGGCCGCCACAACAAGGTCTACGAACCGCCGCGCGAACTCGTCGGCGCGACCGGCGCGACACTGAGCGAGATGCCCCGGCACGCCGACCGCTCACTGTGCTGCGGCGCCGGCGGCGCGCGGATGTGGATGGAGGAGCAGATCGGCAAGCGCATCAACCTCGAACGCGTCGACGAGGCGCTCGGCACGGACGCCGAGACCATCGTCACCGGCTGCCCGTTCTGCCGCGTGATGCTGAACGACGGCCTCGTCCAGCGCCAGAGCGAGCAGCGTGGCCAGAACGTCACCGTGCGCGACGTCTCCCAGCTCCTGCTGGAAACGGTGAAGGAACGCGACCGGACGACCACGGAGATTTAAGGCACACGAGAGTTGGAAGTTCGGCACACCGAACTCTAGACTCACGGGATGGCGAATCTCGGCAAGACCGTGTGCGCGCTCGCGGCCGCGGCACTCGTGCTGTCCGCGTGCGGCGGCCCCAGCGCCGGTCAAAGCGACAGCAGGCCCGTCGTGCTGACCACGTTCACGGTCCTCGCCGACATCGCCTCGAACATCGCGGGCGACAAGCTCCGGGTCGAGTCGATCACCAAGCCCGGTGCGGAGATCCACGGTTACGAGCCCACCCCGGACGACATCAAGAAGGCCGCGAAGGCCGATCTGATCCTCGACAACGGGCTGAACCTGGAGGCCTGGTTCGCTCGCTTCGTCTCCGAGAGCGACGCGCCGCACAAGGTGGTCAGCGAAGGCGTCCAGCCGATCGCCATCGGCGAAGACGCCTATCAGGGCAAGCCGAACCCGCACGCGTGGATGTCGCCGAAGAACGTCGGGATCTACGTCGACAACATGGTTAAGGCGTTCAGCGAGGTCTCCTCGGGCGACGCCGCCGTGTTCAAGGCCAACGGTGACGCCTACAAGGCGAAACTGCAGCAGGTGCAGGACGAGATGACCGGCGCGCTGAGCGGCCTGCCGCGAAACGAGCGCGCGCTTGTCACCTGCGAGGGCGCCTTCTCCTACCTGGCGCGCGACACCGGCCTCACCGAGCGGTACATCTGGGCGGTCAACGCCGAACAGCAGGCCACTCCGCAGCAGATCACCCGCGCCATCGAATTCGTCAAGCAGAACAAGGTCCCCGCGGTCTTCTGCGAATCGACCGTCTCCGACGCCCCGATGCGCCAGGTCGTCTCCGCGACCGGTGCCGCGTTCGGCGGCGTCCTCTACGTCGACTCCCTGTCCGGCCCCGAAGGCCCGGTGCCGACCTACCTCGACCTCATCCGCCACGACTCGAAGACGATCGTGGCCGCGCTCACCGGGGCGAAGCCGTGACCGCCGCGATCCGCGTCGAAGACGTCACCGTCCACTACGGCGAGGTCCTCGCGCTCGACGGTGTCGACGTCAGCCTCGAACACGGCCGCGTGTGCGGGCTGGTCGGGATGAACGGCTCCGGGAAGTCGACGCTGTTCAAGACGATCATGGGGATGGTCCGGCCGGACACCGGCACGGTGTCGGTCGACGGCGGCCCGCCCGCCCGGGCCCGCAAAACCGGCGCGATCGGCTACGTGCCGCAAAGCGAGGACGTCGACTGGTCGTTCCCGCTTTCGGTCCGCGACGTGGTGATGACCGGCCGTTACGGGCATCTCGGCTTCACCCGGCGGCCTCGCCGGGCCGACCACGAAGCCGTCGAGCAGGCACTCGAGCGGGTGGAACTGACCGAACTCGCCGGCCGCCAGATCGGGCAGCTGTCCGGCGGTCAGCGCAAACGCGCGTTCGTCGCGCGCGGGATCGCGCAGGGCGCCCGGGTCCTGCTGCTCGACGAGCCGTTCGCCGGCGTGGACAAACGGTCCGAGGCCACGATCACGCGCCTGCTCAAGGAACTCGCGGCCGACGGCGCCGCCGTCCTGATCTCCACCCACGACCTGCACGCGCTGCCCGGCCTCGCCGACGAAGCGATCCTGCTCATGCGCAAGGTGCTCGCGCACGGCTCCCCCGGCGAGGTGCTCCGGCCCGAGAACCTCGCGCTGGCCTTCGGACTCGATGTCCTGCAACGGGAAGAAGAACCCGCGTGAGCCTCTACGACCTCCTCCTCGAACCACTGAACTACGGCTTCATGGTCCGGGCGCTGGCCTCCACGGTCGTCGCTTCCCTGGTCTGCGCGGTGCTCTCCTGCTGGCTGGTGCTGATCGGCTGGTCACTGATGGGCGACGCGGTCTCCCACGCGGTGCTGCCCGGCGTCGTCCTCGCGTACATCCTCGGCGCGCCCTTCGCGTTGGGCGCCGTCGTCTTCGGTTTCCTCGCCGTGGCCCTGATCGGGGTGGTCCGCGACACCAGCCGGGTCAAGGAGGACGCCGCGATCGGCATCGTGTTCACCACGCTGTTCGCGCTCGGGCTCGTGCTGATCTCGGTGACACCGAGCCAGACCGACCTGAACCACATCATCTTCGGCAACCTGCTCGGCGTCGACACCTCGGACCTGATCCAGATCGGCGTCCTCGGCGCGCTCACCCTCGCCCTGCTGGTGCTCAAACGCCGCGATTTCACCTTGTACGCCTTCGATCCCACGCACGCGCACGCCATCGGCCTCAACCCGCGGCTGCTCGGCGCGGCGCTGCTGGGGCTGCTCGCGCTGACCTCGGTGGTCGCGCTGCAGGTGGTCGGCGTGATCCTGGTGGTGGCGATGCTGATCATCCCGGGTGCGACGGCGTACCTGCTGACCGACCGGTTCGGCCGCATGCTCGTGATCGCGCCGTCGTTCTCGGTGCTCGCGGCGGTGACCGGGCTGTACCTGAGCTACCACCTCGACACCGCGTCCGGCGGGATGATCGTGCTGGTGCAGGGTGCCGGGTTCACGCTCGTGTACCTGTTCGGGCCGCGGCACGGGATCGTCGGGAAGCGGCTGGCCAAGCGCAGGCGGGAAGCCGCGCGGGCGGGCCACCCTCAGGACGTCCCACTGTCCTGAGGGTGGCCCTCACGTGCCACGGAACGATCAGGCGCCGGGAGGCACCGGAAGCGGCATCCCCGGAACGGTCATGTCCGCGGGTGGCAGCACACCGTCTGCCAGGAAGTCCTGGACGACACTGTCCAGCGTCTTGTTGTTGTTGGCGCCGCTGGTGGCGTACAGGCCATGGTCGCCTTCACCGGTGACGGTGACCATCCGGGAACCCGCGAAGGCCGCGTGCGCGCGCCTGCCTCCTTCGATCGCGGTGGCCGGGTCATGTTCCGAATGCAGCATCAGCACCGGCGGCACACCCTTGCCGTCGATGACCGGCAGCGGCGGTCGCGGCTTGTTCCAGTAGATGCACGGCTGGACCATCCACTTGCCGCCGACCAACGTCTGCTGCTTGTCGAGGTACTGCTGTGACTGCACGACGACGCTGTCGCGGTCACCGGTCCACGGGCCCTCGTTGCACCGGATCGTCCAGAACGCGGTGGGATACGAGTCGGCGGCGGCCGCGCCGAGCCTCGGGATCAGCACGTCTTCCTGCTGGCGCGCCGAGGAGATCCGGTTCGCCGCCGCGGCCCGTTCGTCGGCGGACGCGGTCTGCTCGGTCAGGGTGCGGACGTCGACCAGCATGGTCGCCGTTCCGTGGAACTGGCTCTTGGCGTAAATGCCTTCGGCCGCGAACGAGTCGAGGATGTTCGGCCCGACCTTCAAGCCGCCGTAGTCCACCGGACGCGCTCGCAGCTTCGCACGGACCTGTTCGAACGTCTCCCGGACCGCGTCGGCGGTGGTGCCGAAGTGATACAGCTTGTCGTACTTCGCCATCCACGGCAGGAAATCCTGACGCCAGCGCCGCTCGAAGCTCATCGGCTGCCAGTCGAACGCCTTCTGCCAGGTGGTGGTGAACTCGACCGGCGAGTCGAGCAGGAACCGCCCGGCCCGCTCCGGAAAGCGCTGGGCGTAGTACGCGCCCATCCAGGTGCCCGCCGAGTAGCCGACCCAGTTGATCTTCGGCCGATTCAGCAGGACCCGCAGCAGATCGATGTCGTGGATCGTCTGGTCGGTGGTGATCAACGGCCCGAGGTCGCCGGACCGCTCTTTGCACAGCCCGACAGCCTCCTTCGTGACATCGAGAATGCGGCTCAGGTTCGCCGGGTCCCGGTCACGCGGGTCGAGGTACTCGGGGTTGTCCAGAGCGCCACCGCAGGTGATCGTCGTGCTCATCCCGGTGCCGCGCGGATCGAAGCCGATCACCTCCTGATTCGCCCGCACCCGCGACTGGTTGCGCAGTTTCACCGGCCAGATCCGCCCGGCCGCACCGGGGCCACCCGGGTTGATGAACAGTGATTGTGTCGCCGTACCGGTGGCGGGCAGCCTGCTGATCGCGATGGTGAGATCGCGGGTGTCGGCGAGGTTCGTCCAGTCGCGCGGCGTCAGGTAAGTCGCGCACTGGATGTTCTCCGCACCGGCAGGCGGTTTGGACGGCAATTCGTCGTCCGCGCACGGATGCCAGTTGATCGGCTGCTCGGCGTACTTCGCGGGAATTCCCGTCGAGTTGATCGGCAGGGTTTCGTCGACCGGATCGATGGTCGCGAAGGCGGGCGTGAACCCGCTCAGCATGAGGCCCGCGATGGCCGGAACGACCAGCGCGTGACGGAATCTCTTCATTTGTTACATCCCCAGTTTCTGTCGCGTCCTCACGCGACCGGCACCTTGATACCGGATCCCGGACTCGCCCGCCCGCGGATTCGGGGAAACCGCGGGCCGTCGTCGCGAAGGTCAGCTCCAGCGGCGGGCGAGCACCCTGGCGATGACGGCGCCGAGCACCCGTACACCCTGGAACGAACCCGGCTCCAGCCCGGTGAGCTCGCGGACCCGCCGGAACCGGTAGTCCAGGGTCCTCGGGTGGATGTGCAACGCCGCGGCGGTGTGCAGCCGGTTCATGTCGTGCCGGTAGTAGGCGTCGAGCGTGGCCACCAGATCGGGCCCGGTCTCCAGCCGCCGCGCGATCCCGCGCAGCCAGTCGTCGATCGGGGGCAGCCGGGCGACACCGAGTTCGACGAAGACGTCGGTCATCACCGGCAGCCGGGCGGGCCTGGTCTCCACGGGGGCGACCCGGCTGATCCGCCGGGCCAGACTGGCGGTGTCCCGGAGCGCGTGAACGCGTCCGGTGGCCGCGCCGGCGGCGCACTGCCGTCCGGTCGCCTCCGCGCAATCGCGGACCAGACCCAACGCGCGTTCCCGCGCCGTTTCGGGTTCCCCACAAGGGAAAAGCGCGATCAGCTCCCCGGGCTCACGCCAGAGCATCGGCACCCGATGGCGTTTCAGCAACGTGCCGGCGATCTCGTCACGCCGTTCCCCCGACGGCAGGGGGCCACCGGAGAACCGCACGACCGTGATCAGGTACCTGTCGGTGGAAACCATGTCGAGGCTTTCCGGAAGCCCGGGAGGCGCGGCTCCGTCGTCGAGCAGCGTCACGGCGAGTTCCGAAGCCCGTTCGACGAACGACAAGCCCCGCTGTTGCCCGGTCAGGAACCCTTGGAGGTACGCGTTCTTCCCGGCGAGGCCGGCGGCGGGAAGCCAGCCGATCATCTCGGTCACGTGGGTGACCTCGTGCAGCCCGGCCGCTTCGTGGATCTCCCGCAGCGTGAGCACGTCGTGCAGATCGAGGACGCGCCGCCCGGAAGCCAGCGAGATGCCCTGCGCGCCGCGTTGCTCACCGAAAGCCGTCAGCATCGCCAGATCCTCACCGGCGAAGGCGGCGCCATCGGCGGCGAGTTCGGCCTCCCGGCGTCTGAGCAGGACCGCGAAGTCCAGCATCGCCGTCCGGGCGGCCGCGTTCTCGGCCACCACCCGGAAATCCGGCAGCTCCCCGAGATAGACGTCGACCGCGCGCCGGGCGTTGGTGTCCACGCGGTCCCACAGCAGTTTGTACAGGCCTTCCATGCGTCTCCCCCTGCCCTCGTCGCCCGGAAGGCTACGGACGACGACTGGACGTTTTCTGGATCGCGCGCTCCCGGTAACCGGACAAACACGCCGCGCGCTGTGTCACTCACGACACCGGCCGGAGCGCATGCTTAGGTTAGGCTCCCCTCATGTCTACGGAAGACGCGCTGCTCACCGGCCAGGACCTGGTGCTCGCGCACCAAGAGCGAGCCGTGGTGGACGGCGTGTCCCTGTCGCTGCGCGCCGGTGCGGTGACCGCCCTGGTCGGGCCGAACGGCTCCGGCAAGTCGACCCTGCTGCGTTCGCTGGCGCGGCTGCACAAGCCCCGCGAGGGCAACGTCCGGCTCGGCGAGCGGTCTGTCTGGGGCGGCAACGCGTTGTCCGGCAAGGAGTTCGCGCGTCAGGTCACGTTGCTGACCCAGCACCGGCCCACGCCGAGCGGGGTGTCGGTCCGCGACGTCGTCTCCTACGGCCGCTACCCGTACCGCTCGGGCTGGCGCGGGGTGGACACCGACGGCGCCGCCGCGATCCGCCGCGCGATGGAACTGACCGGCGTGACGCCGATGGCCGAACGCGGCGTCGACGAACTGTCCGGCGGCGAGCTCCAGCGGGTCTGGCTCGCGTCCTGCCTCGCGCAGCAGACGTCGGTGCTGCTGCTCGACGAGCCGACCAACCATCTCGACCTGCGCTACCAGGTCGAGATCCTCGACGTCGTCCGCGATCTCGCCAACGAGGGTGTCGCGGTCGGCGTGGTGCTGCACGACCTCGACCACGCGGCGATCATCGCCGACGAGGTCGTGCTGCTGAGCGAGGGCACGATCGTGGCCACGGGTGACATCGGGCGGGTGCTCACCACCGAGCACCTTTCCCAGGCCTACGGCGTCACCGTCCACGTCGCGAACGACCCGGTCACGGGTGCTGTCCACTGCAGGCCACTCGGGCGGCATTCGCCCCGGCCCGCCTGAGAGATCCAGGAAAGAACCATGCGAGTGCTGCCCCCCGCCCTCCTCGTGACGGCGGCGTTGCTGCTGTCCGCCTGCGGCACCACCGAGAACCCCGCCGCCGCGCCGGGTGAGCCCGCCGCCGCGAGCGGTCCGGTGACGGTGACCGACGCACGCGGCAAGGCCGTCACCCTGAAGGCCCCGGCGAAGCGGGTCGTCGCGCTGGAATGGGGCGAGGCCGAGATGGTCGCCTCGCTCGGGGTCATGCCGGTCGGCGCCGCGGACGTCACGGGCTACAACGTCTGGGACAAGGCCGTCCCGCTGACCGCCGAGGTCAAGGACGTCGGCAAGCGCAACGAACCCAGCGTCGACGCGATCGTCGGGCTGAACCCCGAGGTCGTCATCATGGCCGAGGAACGCGACTCGACCCTGGTGCCGCAGATCGAGAAGTACGTCCCGGTCGTGGTCACCAAATCCAGTGACGCGAGCCGGAACTTCGACCGGCTGCGCGAGGACTTCAAGCTGATCGCGAAAACGGTCGGCAAGGAGTCCGAAGCGGACAAGCAACTGTCCGAAATGGACGCCAAACTCGCCGAGGGCAGGAAGGCCGTCGAGGCCAAGGGCGCCACGGGCACGCCGTTCCTGATGGCCGACGGCTACCTCGAAGGCAGCACCGTCAGCATCCGCCCGTTCGGCAAGGGTTCGCTGGTCTCCGACACCGCCGAGGCCGTCGGGCTGAAGAACGTGTGGACCGGCCAGGTCGATCCGCAGTGGGGCCTCGGCCAGACCGACGTCGAGGGCCTGACCGCGATCACCGACCCGAAGACCGTGCTGTTCTACAGCGCGTCCGAAGAGGACGTCTTCACCACCGGGCTCGCGCAGAACGCGGTGTACCAGCGGCTCCCGTTCGTGGTGTCGAAGAAGATCCACAAGCTGGAGGCCGGGACATGGACCTTCGGCGGCCCGAAGTCGATCGCCTTCACGGCCGACCAGATCGTGAAGGCCATCACCGCCTGATGATCGAGGACCTGCGTGCGCCGCAAGCCGTGCGCACCGCGGTGGTGTCGGCGGCACTGGTGGCACTGATCGCCGTCCTCGCCGGCCTCCATCTGACCCAGGGCACTTCCACGTCCGGTCCGCTGGACGTGGTGAAGGCGATCTTCGGCGACGGGGACGCGCAGACCCTCGCGGTACTGGAGGGTTCGCGCGTCCCCCGGCTGCTCGCCGCGTTGCTGCTGGGCGTCGCACTGGGGGTCGCGGGGGCGGGAATGCAGTCCGTGGCGCGGAATCCGCTCGCCTCACCCGACACGCTCGCGGTCAACGCGGGCGCGCATTTCGCCGTCGTCGCCATTTCCGCGTTCGGGCTTTCCCTGCCGCTCGTGCCGGTGGGCGGGGCGGCGTTCGCGGGCGGGCTCGCCGCGGCCGTGATCGTGCTGGGGCTGGCGGGCGGAGGTTCGGCGAGTCCGCGGCTGGTGCTCGTCGGTTCGGCGGTGATGCTGGCGCTCCAGTCGGTGACCATCCTGCTGCTGCTCATGTTCGAGCAGGAGACGTCCGGGCTGTTCGCCTGGGGCAGCGGTTCGCTGACGGTGTCCGATCTGCGGGCGACCGGGCAGATGACGCCGATCGTGGTGCTCGCCGTCGTGGTGCTCATCGCGATGGGCCGCAAACTCGACGTCCTCGCCCTCGGCGACGACAACGCGACCGTGCTCGGCCTGCGGGTCCGGCGGACGCGGGTCGGCGCGATCCTGCTGACCGTCGCGCTGACCGCGGCGGCGGTGACCGTCGCCGGGCCGGTCGGTTTCGTCGGGCTGAGCGCGCCGGTGATCACGCGGCTGCTGCTGCCGATCGCCAAGCACCGGGTGCTGCTGCCGGTGTCCGGGCTGGTCGGGGTGGTGACGGTACTCGGCGCCGACGTCGTCCTGCGGGCCATCATGGGGTCGGCCGCCGCCGTGCGGGTGCCGACCGGGGTCGTCACCACGATCGTCGGCGCCGTCGTGATGGTGTGGCTGGCGCGGCGCGGCCGGGGCGGTGGCTCACGTCGTCCGGCACCGGCGGGGCGGGTCGGCGTCGCCGGGTCGAAGCGGCGGCTCGTGGCCGTCGCCGTCGCGCTGGTGGTGCTGCTGGCCGTGGTGCCCGTCGTGGGCCTGATGCTGGGCGACCGCGTGGTGCTGCTCGGCGACCTCGCGAACTGGATCACCGGCAACACCGGCACGGCGCTGACCTTCGTGCTGGACCAACGGCTTCCGCGGGTTCTCGCCGCGCTGCTCGCCGGTGCCGCGCTGGCGGTGTCCGGCTGCGGGATCCAGTCGGTCAGCCGCAACCCGCTCGCCGAACCCGGTCTGCTCGGGATCACCTCGGGCGCCGGGCTCGGCGCGATCACGCTGATCACCGTGGTCCCGGCGGTCGGCGCGTGGGAGATCGCGGGCGCCGCCGGAATCGGCGCGGCCGTCGTGTTCGCGCTGGTCTACGGGCTGGCGTGGCGCTCGGGGCTGGATTCGGACCGGCTGGTGATCATCGGTATCGCGGTCTGGTCGGCCGGGATGGCGCTGATCACGCTGCTGATCGTGGTCTCCGACCCGTGGAATTCGGCGAAGGCGCTGACCTGGCTCTCGGGGTCGACCTACGGCCGCACGCTGGAACAGGTCGCGCCCGTGGCGCTGTCACTGATCGCGCTGACGCCGTTGTTGTGGCTGAAGCACCGGGAACTCGACCTGCACGCCCTCGACGAGGACACCCCGCGAGTGCTCGGGATGCGCATCGAACGGTCGCGGCTGGTGGTGCTGGCGGCGTCCGGGATCCTGGCGGCCACCGCGGTGTCCGCGATCGGTGTCGTCGCGTTCGTCGGGCTCGTCGCGCCGCATCTGGCGCGGTCGCTGGCCGGTGGACGACACGGCCGGGTGATCCCGGTGGCGGCGGCGCTCGGGGCGCTGCTGGTGAGCGTCGCGGACACGATCGGGCGGACGGTCATCGCCCCGGCCCAGATCCCCGCCGGCCTGGTCATCGCGTTGGTCGGGACGCCGTACTTCGTGCTGGTGCTCTGGCGGACCCGGCCGTAGAGCCGAAAGGGCCCTTCACCGCATGCGATGCGGTGAAGGGCCCTTTCGTGGCGTCTTATGCGGGGAAGGGGGCCTTCACCGCGTCTAGCGCCAGGGTCCCGGCAAAGTCGCAGGGCTGCTGAGGGGTGTGTGGATTTAGAGACGTTGAACGTCTCTAAATCCACACACCCCTCACTAGCGGTCACACTTGCGTGCCACCAGTCACAGCGAGTGGCCATTTGGGCGAAGGCGTGGTCCGGGCCGGCGGTCCGAGCCGCTCGGGAGGTCGGGGCCGGTCGACGGAAGGCGTCTCGACGGCGCGAGGCACTGGCGCCTTGAGCGCGTGAAGGCCCCCTTCCTTGCGCTAGGCGCAAGGAAGGGGGCCTTCATGTACTTCGGCTAAAGGGTCTTCTGGAGGTGGGTGGCGAGGAGCTTGGTGAAGCGTGAGGGGTCGGCGAGTTCGCCGCCCTCGGCCAGCAGAGCCATGCCGTAGAGCAGTTCGGCGGTCTCGGCGAGGCCCTCGTTCTCGCCCTGCTTCGCGAAGGCGTCCCGCAGCCCGGCGACCAGCGGGTGGCCCGGGTTGAGTTCCAGGATCCGCTTGATCTGCGGCATTTCCTGGCCCATCGCGCGGTACATCTTCTCCAGCGTCGGGGTGACGTCGTTCGTGTCGCCGACGATGCAGGCGGGCGACGTCGTCAGCCGCGACGAGAGCCGGACCTCCTTGACCTGCTCGGCGAGCGCCGTCGTCAGCCAGGTCAGGAGCCCGGAGAACTCCTCCTTCTGCTCGTCGGTGGTGTCGGAGTCGAGTTCGACCTCGCCCTTCGCCACCGACTGGAACTGCTTCTCCTCGAAGCCGGGCACCGCGTCGACCCACATCTCGTCGATCGGGTCGGTGAGCACGAGGACCTCGTAACCCTTGGCCTTGAAGGCTTCCAGATGCGGGGAGTTCTCGATGCTCTGCCGCGATTCGCCGGTCAGGTAGTAGATGTGCTCCTGGCCGTCCTTCATCCGCTCGACGTACTCGCGCAGCGACGTCAGCTTCTCCGGGTCGTTCGTCGAGGCGAACGAGCAGATGTCGAGGATCGCGGTGCGGTTCTCGAAGTCGTCCAGCAGCCCTTCCTTGACGGCGCGGCCGAACTCCTTCCAGAACGTCTCGTACTTGTAGGGGTTCTCGTCGGCCATCAGGGTCTTGACGGTCGAGAGGACCTTCTTCACCAGGCGACGGCGGATCAGCTGGATCTGCCTGTCCTGCTGCAGGATCTCGCGCGAGACGTTGAGCGAGAGGTCCTGCGCGTCGACGACGCCCTTCACGAAGCGCAGGTACTCCGGCATCAGCGCTTCGCAGTCGTCCATGATGAAGACGCGCTTCACGTACAGCTGGA
This sequence comes from Amycolatopsis orientalis DSM 40040 = KCTC 9412, assembly GCF_000478275.1. Classification (GTDB taxonomy): domain Bacteria; phylum Actinomycetota; class Actinomycetes; order Mycobacteriales; family Pseudonocardiaceae; genus Amycolatopsis; species Amycolatopsis orientalis. Next base: position 111,067 of record NZ_ASJB01000046.1, on the reverse strand, counting down.
CGCCGCGTTTGCGCTCCCGCATGAACAGGTCGAGCGGCGCGTGGCCGGGCAGGAACAGCAGCGCCTGGTACTCGAAGGTGCCCTCGGCCTGGAGGCGGATCGTCTCCAGCGGGTCGTTCCAGTCGTGCGCGACGTGCTTGTAGAACTCGTTGTACTCGGCTTCGGTGACGTCGCTGGACGAACGGGCCCACAGCGCCTTCATCGAGTTGACCGTGACGACCTCATCGCCTTCGGTCATCCGGATGGGCCAGGTGATGAAGTCGGAGTACTTCTTGACGATCTGCTTGATCTTGGTGGCCGAGGTGTAGTCGAAGAGCTGGTCTTCGGCGTCCTCGGGCTTGAGGTGCAGGATGACCGAGGTGCCCTGCGGCAGATCCGGGACCGTCTCGATGGTGTACGTGCCTTCGCCCTCGGACTCCCAGCGGACGCCCTCGTCCGATCCGGCGCGGCGGGTCAGCAGCGTGACCTTGTCGGCCACCATGAAGCTGGCGTAGAAACCGATCCCGAATTGGCCGATCAGATCCTGCGAGGCCGCGGAATCCTTGGTCTCTTTCAGCTTCTTCAGGAATTCGGCGGTCCCGGATTTCGCGATCGTGCCGATCAACGCCACGACGTCGTCCCGGCTCATCCCGATTCCGTTGTCCCGCACGGTCAGGGTGCGGTTTTCGGTGTCGGTGACGATCTCGATGTGGAGATCGTCGGTATCCGCCTGGAGTTCCTTGTCGCGGAACGCTTCGAGGCGGAGTTTGTCCAGTGCGTCGGAGGCGTTGGACACCAGTTCCCGGAGGAAGGTGTCCTTGTTCGAGTAGATCGAGTGGATCATCAGCTGCAGGAGCTGACGTGCCTCCGACTGGAACTCGAGTGTTTCGGCAGAGGTGGTCACGCCGCGATATTACCGAGCGCGGAACGGGGTCAGGCCAGCCTCTGCCTGGCCACCTCGGTCAGCCCGTCGCCCGTGGCCTGTTCGATCGTCGTGACGGCGGAGCGGCCGGTGGTCTCGACAGTGGCGATCACATTGCCGAAATGCGGTCCCGACGTCTTTCGCCAAGCGAGGGGTACGGGTTCGACCCCGCCCCGCTCCGCCCACCGGCGCGCGAGTGACGCCACCCCGGCCGACCAGGTCGCGGCGAAAGCCAGCCGGAGCGGCCGCGGCATCGCGTTGTGCACCGGCGAACAGGTGAGCTGGTACACCGTCGACGTCACCGGTTCCGGGTACCGCGCCTCGGCGATGTAGGCGTGATGGACGTCGCCGGAGAGCACCGCGATGGTGGCGGGCGGCTCCTCCCGGCGTCCCTCGCGCGCGATCATCGCGGCGAGCCGGTCGAACGACGCGCGGAACGCCGCCCAGTGTTCGAGGTCGCCCGCCTGCCGGATCTTCTCCGCGAGCCGTCCCCGCCATCCGGGACGGGCGCAGGCCCGTTCGTTGAGGGACTGCAGGTGGGAGATCACCGGCGGCAGCAGCCACGGCAACGAGGACCCGATGAGCAGGTGGTCGCAGGCGTCGGCGGCGTTCTCCTCGACCCAGTCGAACTCGTCGTCGTCGACCATCGCCCGATGGCCGGGCTCCAGGATCCGCCCCGCCCGGCTGTCGATGACCAGCAGCCGCACCTTGCCGAAATCGCGCCGGTAACTCCATCGCGCGCCTTTGGTGCCGTCGCGTTCGTTGTCGGCTTCGTCGGCGTAGGCGACGAGCAGGCCGGCGTTGTCCCTGCCGGAGGTGAGGGCCTTCTGGTAGGTCGAGTCCTCGGCGAGTTCGGCGGGGCCGAGGTTCCCGAGGTGCTGGTAGACCCAGTACGACATGATCGCCCCGCGCAGGCGCTCCTGCCACCACGGCTGCGCCCGCATGTGCTCCCGCCACGTATGCGAGGTGTTCCAGTCGTCGCGGACGTCGTGGTCGTCGAAGATCATCGACGTGGGCACGGTGGAGAGCAGCCAGCGGATCGTCGGCTCACCCCAGGCTTCGAGGTAGAGGTGGGTGTACTCCTCGAAATCCGTCACCTCGGTCCCGGGCGGCTTCGAAGTGTCGCGACGCCGCTTCAGCCATTCCTGCGTCTCGTCGGTGGTTTCGTCGGCGTAGACCTGGTCGCCGAGCATCAGCAGCGCCTGCGGCCACCCGGCCTCGTCGCTCTCGGCCATCCGGCGGGCGTACGCGGCCAGCGCGTCCGGGCCGAAAGTGTCCCCGTCGTGCGGTTTCCGGCAGGAGCCGAACACCAGCCGGACCCCGGACTCGTGCGCGGGCAGTGTCCGGATGCGACTGGGCGGGAAGCCGGAATCCTCCAGCGGCCACACCTTTTCGCCGTCCACGCGCACCTCGTACTCGGTGCTGGTGCCGGGTTCGAGCCCGGTCAGCACGAGCAGGGCGTAGTGGTGGCCTCGGATTTCGAACGTCCTCGCCGTGACGCCGAGGACTTCGACCTCGCTCTCGGTGCCGGTTTCGACCCACACCGTCGCCGACGTCTCGTCGACGTGGCGCAGCAACGGACCCAGGCGCAGACTCATTCCCGTCACGGTGCCACAGTGGAGCCAAGATCGTGCGCTGAGCGGACCGTCGTCAGGCCGGCCTCACCTCGCGGGCTACCGGCCCGAGGGGCCCGTCCAGCCGTCCGGCACGTGGCCGATCCGGATCCGCTGCGGGTGGTCGCCGACCGGGACGGACTTCACCTTCGCGCCGGTCGCGAAGTCGATCGCGGTCACCTGGTCGGCCCCGCTTTCCGAGATGACGCAATGCTTTCCGTCGCCGTTCACCGTCGCCCAGTACGGCTTCGCGGCCGTCACGAGCCGGGCTTCCTGCAGGCTCGCGCGGTCCACGATGGTCGCGTAATCGTCCATCGTCCCGGCGACGCACAGCTTGTCGCCCGCGGGACTCATCGAAAGCCCGTGGTGCCGCGAGTCGTTGACCCAGGTCGTCCGGTCCTCACTGGTGTTCGGGTTCTTCGGCAGCGTCTTCGACCGGGTGATGCGGTCGGTGGCGACGTCGTACTCCAGGAGGCCGTTGAAGAACGACACCTGGAAGTACAGCTTCGACTCGTCGGGGGTGAACGCCATCGGGCGGATGGCGTCGGACAGATCGGTACGGCCGAAGGCGTCCAGCCGCTGGCGCATGTCGATGACCTTGACCTGCTGGAAGGTCGTCGCGTCGGCGACGGTGAGCTTCCGGTCGCCCTTGGTGAAGTCCTGCCACGGCGCGTCGAGCGCGGTGTTCACGTCGCCGATCGAGCTGTTCCAGAGGCGCCGTCCGCCGTCGGTGTAGGTGTTCTCGTGCGGTTTGTCGCCGGTCTTGAACGAGCCCAGCTGCTGCCCGGTGTCGATGTTCAGCACGTGGACGGTGTTCGACGTCGAGGCGGACACCGCGATACTGCGCCCGTCCGGCGAGACGGCCATGTGATCGGAGCGGAAACCCGACACCGGGAAGCGCCAGTTGACGCGGCCGGTGGCGAGGTCGATCGAGACGACGTCGGCGAAGCTCGGGCGGGACGCGACGACCGACCGGCCGTCCGGCGTCGTGTAGAGATCGTCGACGAGCTGGTCGTGGCCCTCGCCGACACCGTTGCGGATGCCGAGGAAGAACGCGAGTTTGATCGGGTTCAGGTAGATCTCGGCGAGCCGCTCGTCCTTGTCGGGCACCATGTCGACCCGCGCGATCTTCGCGTAGTCGCCGGAGGGCCGGATGACGTCCGCGGTCCCCTCCCAGTTGTTGCCCACGAACAAGACCTGCCGCAGGGCGGCACTCGCCGCCGTGGTCCCCGGCACCGAGCCCAGTGCCGTGACGGCGAGGCAGGCCACGAGGGCGAAGTTCAGCAACCGGCGTTTCCGCATCACGCGCACCCTTCGGCGAAGTCCTGTTACCTTTCGGTAGCTCACAGGAAACCAACCGATCGGGCACCCTCGGTAGGGGCCGGTCGCCAAGGGCCGCGCCGTTCGTTGTGCACGGGTCACAACCGGCCGCGGGAAGGCGGTGGCGATGGCGCACCGGTTGCTGCACGAGGTGCTGCGGGCGATGGCGGCCGACGCCGACGTCGTCGAGGAGGTCGTCCGGGCCGCCCGCACGGAGTCGCCGGAGGTGGCGCGGCTGCCGGTGCACGAGAACCGGCGGCACGTCGCGATCGTGCTCGCCGCCGGGCTCGCGTCGTTCGAACGGCCGGGCGGGACCAGTGAGCAGGACTACGCGGCGGCGGCCGTCCTCGGCGCCGACCGGGCAGCGCAAGGCGTGCCGATCGCCGCGCTGCTGCGCGGGGTACAGGCCGGCCGCAGCCGCGCGGTCGAGATCGCCGTCGAACGCGGCAAGGCGGCCGGGGTCCCGGACGACGTCATGCTGGCGGCGCTGGTCGACTTCGACCGGAACACCCGCGCGCTCGAACGGCAGGTGATCGCCGGCTACCACGAAGCCGAACTCGAACTCTCCCGCACGGTCCACGACAGCCGGGCCCGCCTGCTGCGGCGGTTGCTGGCCGACGACACGGCGGTGCCGTCGGCCGAGGAGGTCGCGCACGCCGGGCTGAACCCGGACGGGCGCTACCACTGCCTGCTCTCCGACGTCGGCGATCCGTACCAGGCGCTGGTCGTCGAGCGGCGGCTCGGCGGGACCGGCGGCATCTTCGGGCTGGTGGTGGGGCGGCTGGCCGGGCTGGCGCCGCGGCTGCCCACGCCGTCGGCGCTCGGCGACGACGTCCTCATGGTGGTCTCCCCCGCCGTCCCGCTCACCGAGGTCCGCGGGATGCACGCCCTGTGCGCGATGGCTTTGCCGACGGCCGCGCGGGAGCGGACGCGGGGCCTGCACGAGGTGGCCGACCTGGCGGTCGAGACCGCGCTCGCCGCCCAGCCGGGGCTCGCCGCGCTGCTCGGCGGCGCCCTGCTGAGCGCGCTGACGCCGGGCGACGCGTTCCACGAGCAGCTCGTGTCGACCGCGCTGGCCTACCTCGACCACGGACGGCGGCTCGACCAGACGGCCGCGGCCCTGCACGTCCACGCGAACACCGTCCGGTACCGGCTGGGGAGGCTCGGCGAGATCACCGGGGCGTCGCTCGACCTGCCGGAAGACGACGACGGATCGCAGGTACGGCACACCGTCGGCTGGTGGTGGGCGCTGCGCACCTGGCGATCGGGCTGAACCGGGGACGCCCGCCGTCCGTGTAACCCGATGAAGGCTCCTGCACCCTGGAAGGAACCCGCCTTGTCGGTTTTCACGCGCCCCGCTCTGGTCGGCCTGCCGGGGGACCGGACGGCCGCCCGCGAAATCGCCTCCAGCGCGGTGACGACCCTGGCGGGCGTCCTCGTGCTGTTCGCCCTGCTCGCGCCGAACGACCTGGGCAGGCTGACGCCGGAGGCGTTCGTGCGGCTCCCGGTCGAAGCGCTGCTCGGGGTGGCGGTGGTGCTCATGCTGCGCGACGGCGCCCGGCGGATCGTCGCGCTGACCGCGGGCACTGTCCTCGGGCTGCTGACCGTCGTCAAGGCCATCGACATCGGCTTCGGGATCGCGCTGAACCGGCGGTTCAACCCGGTGTTCGACTGGGGTGTCGTCGGCAACGGCGTCGACCTGCTCGGCACGTCGATCGGCCGGACCGGCGCGCTCGCGTCGTTCTTCGGGCTGGCGCTGCTGGCCGTGGTCGTCGTCGTGCTCATGGCGCTGTCGATGGTGCGGCTGAGCCGGGTGGTGGCCGGCCGCCGCACCACCTCGACCCGGGTGGTGGCCGTGCTCAGCGTGCTCTGGATCGGCTGCGCGGTGTTCGGCGTCCAGCTCGCGCCGGGGCAGCCGCTCGCGTCGCGCAGCGCCGCCGCCTACGCCTACGACGACCTCCGCCAGGTGCGGGCCGGTATCCGCGACCGGGAGGCGTTCGCCGCGGAGGTCGGCACCGACGCCTTCCGCGGCACCCCGCCGTCCGGGCTGCTGAACGCGTTGCGCGGCAAGGACGTCCTGTTCACCTTCGTCGAGAGCTACGGGCGGGTGGCTGTCCAGGACTCCGACATCGCCCCCAAGGTCGACGCCGTCCTCGACGCCGGGACCGCGCGGCTGAAGACCGCCGGATATGGCTCGCGCAGCGCGTTCCTGACGTCGCCGACGACGAGCGCGGGCAGCTGGCTGGCGCATTCGACGTTCCAGTCCGGCGTCTGGGTCGACAGCCAGCACCGCTACGACGACTTCGTGAAGACCGACCGGTTCACCCTCGGCGGGGCGTTCAAGCGCGCGGGCTGGGAGACCGTCGGCGTCGTCCCGGCGCACACCGAGGACTGGCCGGAGGGGCAGGTCTACGGCTACGACCGGTACTACGACTCGCGCGGCATCGGCTACCACGGTCCGCCGTTCTCCTACGCCACGATGCCGGACCAGTTCACGCTTTCGGCCTTCCAGCGCGCCGAACGCGCGAAGCCGGGCCACCCGCCGCTGATGGCGGAAATCGACCTCGTCACCAGTCACTGGCCGTGGACACCGCTGCCCCGGATGGTCGACTGGAACGCCGTCGGCGACGGCTCGGTCTACAACCCGATGCCTTCGCAGGGGAAGACGCCCGAGGAGGTCTTCACCGACCCCGCGAAGGTGCGGGCCGCGTACGGCGACTCGATCGCCTATTCGTTGAACTCGCTGATCTCGTACGTGGAGACGTACGGGGACGACGATCTGGTGCTGGTGTTCCTCGGCGACCACCAGCCGAACCCGATCGTCGCCGGGGAGGGCGCGGACCGCGACGTCCCGATCACCGTCGTCACGCGGGACAAGGGCGTCCTGGACAGAATCGCCGCGTGGAACTGGCAGGACGGGCTGAACCCGGACCGGAACGCGCCGGTCTGGCGGATGGACGCGTTCCGGGACCGCTTCCTGACCACTTTCGCCCAGTGAACCCGATCGCGTTTAGCGGGCTAAACGCGATCGGGGCACGCCACGCACCGCATCCAGAGGACTAAATGTGGGTCGCGTCGCGATACCGGTCGGCCAGCGTGCGCAAGTAGTCGACTAATTGCGGGGGTTCGGTGACCCGGAAAGGGGCGTTGAGCAGTCCTAAGTGGACGGCCAGCGTCTCGACGCTGTCGGCGCCGGTGTGCAGCAGACACGTGCTCTCGTCGACCGCCTCCACCGTCCCGACGGCCGGGTTGATCCGCGCGGTCACCTCCTCCGCCGGCGCGTGCACGGTGACCTTCGCCCGATACCGCCACGCCGCGGACGAGACGCCGCGCCGCACCCGGTCCGTGACGTCCTCGGGGAGATCGCGCGGGGTGAACCGGGGGCCGATCGGGACACGCGGGGTCAGCCTGTCGACGCGGTAAGTGCGCCAGTCGCCGCGATCGAGGTCCCACGCGACCAGGTACCACCGGCGTCCCCAGTTCACCAGGCGATACGGCTCGACCTTGCGGACGCTCTCCGAGCCGTCGTGGGCCCGGTAGCCGAAACGCATCTGTTCGTGGTCACGGCAGGCGGCCGTCAGGACGGTAAGCGTCTTCGCGTCGACGCGCGGTCCGGCATCGTCCCTGGGCACCGGGATCGTGTACGCCTGCAGTGCGTTGACGCGGCGCCGCAGTCGCGACGGCAGCACCTGCTCCAGCTTGGCCAGCGCGCGCAGCGACGTCTCCTCGACACCCGCGATGGTGCCGCCCGCCGCGGTGCGCAGGCCGATCGCGACGGCGACGGCCTCCTCGTCGTCCAGCAGCAACGGCGGCAGGTCCGCGCCCGCGCCGAGGCGGTAGCCGCCGACTGAACCGCGGGTCGCGTTCACCGGGTAGCCGAGCGCACGCAGCCGTTCGACGTCGTTGCGGATCGTCCGCGCGCTCACTTCGAGGCGTTCGGCCAGTTCGGTACCCGTCCAGTCACGGGGAGTCTGCAAGAGGGAGAGCAAACGGAGCAGTCTTGCCGAAGTTTCCAACATTCTTCGAGCCTGCCTCCTCATTAGGAACGTAGTGTTCCTAATGGCACCTTACCTTGGTCTCATGAACGAGAACACCGAGATCAAGCCCTTCCGCATCGACATCCCGCAGGCCGACCTCGACGACCTGGCCGACCGCCTCGCCAGAGTCCGCTGGGCGAACGAGCTGCCCGCCGACCAGGTGACCGACGGGGTGCAGCGCGGACCGGTCACGCCGGGCTGGGAGTACGGCGTGCCCCTCGAATACGTGCAGCGACTGGTCGCCTACTGGCGCGACGGCTACAACTGGCGGGAGTGGGAGGCGAAGCTCAACGCGTACCCGCAGTTCACGACAGTCATTGATGGACAACAGATTCACTTCCTGCACGTCCGCTCGCCTGAACCGGACGCGACACCGCTGATCCTCACCCACGGCTGGCCGAACTCGGTCTTCGAGTACCTCGACCTGATCGACCGGCTGACCGACCCGCGCTCGCACGGCGACGACGCGGCGACCGCCTTCCACGTCGTGATCCCCTCGCTGCCCGGGTTCGGCTTCTCCGGTCCCACCCACGAAAAGGGCTGGAACCGCTACCGCACGGCGAAGGCGTGGGCCGAGCTGATGCGCCGGCTGGGCTACGAACGCTATGGCACGCATGGGAACGACGCCGGTTCGTTCGTCGCCCCCGAGGTCGGCCGCGTCGATCCGGAGCACGTGATCGGCGTGCACGTCACACAGCTGTTCTCGTTCCCGAGCGGCGACCCGGCCGAATTCGAGGGCATGACGGAGCAGGAGCTGGAGTACATGCAGTTCCTCCAGAGCTTCAACGACGACATGTCCGGCTACGCGAAACTTCAGGAAAGCGCGCCGCAGAACCTCGCGCACGCGCTGGCCGATTCGCCGACCGGACAGCTGGCCTGGAGCGCTCAGCTGCTGGCGGGCACGAACGACGACCACGTCCTCACCAACGCCACGCTGTACTGGCTCACCAACACCGCGGCGTCGGCGGCGCGGTTCTACTACGAGGACAAGCACGCCGAGCACCCCGCCGAGCCGACGACGGCGCCGACCGGCCTGGCGAGCTTCGCCTACGACTTCCGGCCGCTGCGGCGATTCGCCGACCGGGACCACGCGAACATCGTGTCCTGGCAGGAATTCGACCGCGGCAGCCACTGGGCGACGCAGGACGCTCCGGACCTCCTGCTGGGCGACATCCAGGAGTTCTTCCGCAAGCTGGCGTGACCCCGTAAAAGCAGGTGCCCACGGCCTCGTGAGTGGTAATGACGGTTCTAACCGTCATTACCACTCACGAGTCTTCGGCCAGACTGTGCAGCAGGAAGATCCCGTTCAGCAGCGGCCGGTCGAGCCGCTGGTGGTCGGTGGCCACGTACTCGTCGAGGATGTCGAGGATACGGTTGTCGAGTTCGGTGACCTCCTCGGGCGAGAGATGCAGCGCGAACCGCTCGACGATCCGCACCGAACCGGGTCCCGCCTCGCGGAGTTCGTCCTGGAACGCCACGATCGGCCCGAACCGGGTGTCCTCGTCCTCGTCGTTCAGCGGCCCGTTCAGCCACCAGCTCTTGCCCGCGCTGCGGTACGGCTTCTCCAGCGCGCCGCTCACACCGGTCCGCACCGGCGCCTGCTCCAGGAGACCGGCCTCGACGAGCTGCCGCACGTGGTACAGCACCGTGCCCGGATCCTTGCCGAGCCGCTCGGCGAGTTCCTTGTTGGTCAGCTCCCGCTCACCACAGAGCCGCAGGACGCGCAGCCGCAACGGATGGCCGAGCGCCTTGGCCTCACGCGCCGTCGCCTCACGCCGCCGGTCCGCGACCCTCGCGGCGAGCTGATCATCCATCCCTACAGCCTAGACCGATGGAGAGAACAATCATCGATGGAGTTTTCTCAATCGATGTGCGATCCTCAATCGGGTGACCACACTGGGGACCGCCTTCTGGCGGCTGTGGAGTTCGTCGGGGCTGTCGAATCTGGCCGACGGGATCGTCAAGGTCGCGCTCAGCCTCGTGGCCGTCCAGTTCACCCGCTCGCCGGCGCTCATCGCGGGCCTGGCGTTCGCCCTGTCCCTGCCGTGGCTGCTATCCGCCCTGCACGCCGGGGTTCTCGTCGACCGCGTCGACCGCCGTCGCGCCATGCTCACCGCGAACGTGCTCCGCGCGGGCCTGCTCGCCGTACTCGCGGCGGCGATCGCGCTCGGCTCCGGATCGATCTGGCTGCTTTACGCGGTCGCACTGGGACTCGGGTTCGCCGAAACGGTCCACGACACGGCCGCACAGGCGATCCTGCCCCAGGTCGTCGGCCGCGACAGGCTGACGCGGGCCAACAGCCGCCTCTACGCCGCCGAACTCACCGCCAACGAGTTCGCGGGGCCGCCGCTGGGCGGGTTCCTAGTGGCCGCAGGCGTTTTCGCCGCGTTCGCGGTCCCGTCGGCGCTCTGGCTCGTCGCGGTCGTCGCGCTCTTCTTCGTCCCGGGATCGTTCCGTGTCGAAAGGACACAGAAGACGAGCGTGCGCGAAGATCTCACCGAAGGACTGCGTTTCCTTGTGAAGAACCGGTTTCTCCGCGTCACGGCGATCATGATCGGCGGCTTCAACTTCGCCACGAGCGCGATGTTCACCCTCTTCGTGCTCTACGCGGTGGGCCCGTCGTCACCGATGGGCCTGACGGACCAGGCCTACGGTTTCCTGCTGGCCGTCGTCGCCGTGGGCAGTTTCGCCGCCTCGTTCGTGGCCGAGTGGATCGAGCGCGCCCTCGGCCGCACCGGGGCACTGGTCCTCAGCCTGCTCACCGGCGCGGTACTCGTCGGAATCCCCGCGGTGACCACGAATCCGTACGTGATCGGTGCGGCGTTCTTCGCCGGGGGCGCGGGAGTCGTGGTGTGGAACGTCATCGTCGTCTCCCTGCGGCAGCGGATCATCCCGGACCACCTGCTGGGCCGGGGCACCAGCGCGCACCGGCTCGTCGCGTGGGGCACCAAACCGCTGGGGAGCGCGGCGGGCGGGCTGCTCGCCGAGGCCGTGGGCCTGCGGCCGGTGTTCGCGATGACGGCGGCGGTGATCCTGGCGCTGCTGCCGGGCCTGCGTGCGCTCCATGATTCATCCCGGACCTCGCGGGTATCCGAAGATCGGCAATGAACCGACGACCCTGGAGGGAAGCGTGGACGTCACAACGCTTCGGGAAGTGACAGCTCGCGACGGGCCGTTCGCCTCGGTGTATTTCGACAGTTCGCACGACACCGAGGACGCCGCGGCCCAGCTGGACCTGCGCTGGCGGGCCATCCGGAACCGGCTGGCCGAAGAGGGCGCACAGGAACCGACGCTCACAGCGCTCGACGCGGCGATCGGCCGCACGCCGCCGCCCCGGGGCAAGGCGGGACGGGTCCTGGTGGCCAGCGGTGACGAGGTCGTCCTCGACGAGCGTTTGCCCGAGCCTCCTCCTCGCGAGATCGCGCGAGTGGCGCCGCAGCCGTATCTGGTTCCGCTTCTCGAACTCGCGCCGCCCACCCTGCCGCACGTCGTGGTGGTCGCGGACAAGACGGGGGCCGATCTGCTCGCGGTCGGCGAGCACGGCGTCGAGGAGCACACCGTCCAGGGTGAAGAGCACCCTGTGCACAAGGTCCGCGGCGGCGGTTCGGCGTACTGGAACATCCAGCACCGCGTCGAGGCCGTCGTCGAACGCAACGCCACGGAAATCGCGCGGAAGGCGACCGAGCTCGCCGACTCCCTCGGCACCGCAGTGCTGATCCTGGCGGGCGAGGTACAGGCGCGGACGGCGGTGCGGACCGAATTCCCGCCGCGCATCAGGGAAAAGCTGGTCGAGATCGAGGAAGGCGCCCGTGCCGAGGGCGGTGATCCGGAGGCGTTGGAGGCCGAGGTCCGGCGCGTGCTCGCCGACCACGGCGAACGCCGTCGCCGTGCGGTGATCGACCGCTATCGGCTCGAGGAGGGCCGGGACGGCGGGCTGGCCGCGCGCGGCCTCGCCGAGACCACCGCGGCTCTGCGCTCGAGCGCCGTCGCGACCCTGTTGATCGACGCCGACTCGCTGGCCGATCGCACGGTGTGGACGGCGGCGGACCCGACCCAGGTCGCGACCGACAGGGAGCACCTGCGGCTATCGGAGACCGGAACCGCGGAGACCATGGACGACCGCCGCACGGACGAGGCCCTGCCGGCCGCCGCGCTGGCCGAAGGAGCGGACATCGTCCCCGTCAGCGGCGAGGGCCTGCCCGACGGCGTCGGCGCCATCCTGCGGTTCGTGCCCTAGCCCTCAACCGGGAAGAACGGACTGGACGGCCTCCGGCGTCCGCGCGACGACCGTCGTGCCGTCGTCCGCGGTGATGATCGGCCGCTGGATCAGCTTCGGATGGCTGACCAGCGCGTCGATCCACCGATCGCGGTCGGCCGGTTTCCGGCCCCAGGTCTTCAGCCCGAGTTCCTTCGCGATCGCCTCGGTGGTGCGGGTGATGTCCCACGGCTCGAGTCCGAGCCGCTTGAGGACGGCTTTCAGTTCCTTCGCCGTCGGTGGTTCCTCCAGGTACTTCCGCACGGTGTACTCGGCCCCGGCCTCGTCCAGCATCGACACCGCCGACCGGCATTTGGTGCACGCCGGGTTCACCCAGATCTCCATCTCGGGCCACCTCTCCTCGAAAAGTGCTCAGTCGATGAGCACTTTGCCGCCGATGATGAACATCAGACGGTACGACGAGAGGAACCCGGCCATGGACGAACCCACCTTCACCGCCACCACCCCCGCCGAATGGCGCGCCTGGCTGGCGGAGAACGCCGACAGCGAGAAGGAGGTCTGGCTGGTCATCCCGCACAAGGACAGCGGAATCCCCGGCATCCGCATCCACGAAGCGATGGAGCAGGCGCTGTGCTTCGGCTGGATCGACGGACTGCACCGCAAGAACGACGCCACCAGTTCCCGGCTGCGGTTCACCCCGCGCGATCCCCGGAGTTCGTGGAGCCGGGTCAACCGCGAACGGGCCGCCCGCCTGATCGCCGAGGGACAGATGACCGCGCGGGGCCAGGCGATGATCGAGCTGGCGAAGGAGAAGGGCCGCTGGCAGGTCGTGCCCGACGGCGAAGGCGTCCCCGAGGATCTACGGGTCCGGCTCGACGCCGACGTGGCCGCCCGCACCCATTTCGAGAAGTTCCCGCCGTCGTCGAAAAGGCTGATCCTGGAATGGATCCTGACGGCGAAGAAGCCGGAGACCCGGGAGCGGCGGATCGCCAGGACCGTCGAACTCGCGGCCGTGAACCGCCGCGCGAATCACCCGGTCCGGTGAGTCAGTTCCGCTCGCGCCTGGCGATGAGGAGGGCGATGTCGTCCTGCGCGGCCGTCGTGCCGACGAGCGCGGCCATCACACGCGCGCACACCGCGCCCGGCTGGTCGGCGGTGACCACGTCGGCGAGCCGCTGCAGCCCGACGTCGATCAGGTGATCCCGTCGCTCCACGAGACCGTCGGTGTAAAAGGCGAGCAAGCCGCCGGGCGGCAGGTCCACGACCGTTCTTCGGCGCTTCGGCCCCGTGACACCGATCGGCGGGTCGACCGGGACGTCGACGAACGCCGACGGAGCGCCGGGCACCGCGAGCACCGGGGGTAGATGACCGGCCAGTGAGATCGCCATGCTGTCGCGCGAAGCCTGCATCAGCCCGTACACGACGGTGGCCAGCGCCCCCGGCTCGAAATGGTGAACCTTCCGGTCCAGTTTGGTCAGGACCTCCGCCGGGTCGTCCGATTCGAGGGCGTAGGCGCGAAGCGCGCTGCGCAGCCGCCCCATGATCACGGCGGCGTTGAGACCGTGCCCGGCGACGTCGCCCATCACGATGCCGAAGCGGTCCCCCGGCAGGGGGAACAGGTCGTACCAGTCGCCGCCGACCCCGGGTTCGGTACCCGGCACGTACCGCGCGCCGAACTGCATCCCGGCGACGGTCGGCAGCCGTCCCGGCAGGAGACTCCGCTGGAGCGCCGCCGCGGCCGCACGATCGGCGGCGGAGACGTCGAGCTGGACAGCCAGCGCGAGCCGCGCGGCCACCAGTCGCAGCAGTTCGACGTCGGCCTCGACGAATTCGCGCGGCGTCACCGAGCCGACGTGCAGCACGCCGACCAGCTCGTCGCCGGACAGCATCGGCACGCCGAGCATGGTGCGCAGACCGCGCTCCCGCAGCAGCGCGTTCACCACGGTGGTCTCGTCGACCTGGTCGAGGACCACCGGGCTCCGTTCCGCGGCCACCCGGCCGGCGAAACCCGCGCCGACGGGGACCCTGACGTCCTGGAAGACTTCCTCTTCGATCCCCGAGGCGGCGATGGCGTGCAGCACCTGCGCCTCCGGCTCGTGCCGGAGCACCGTGGCCGTGTCGACCCCGAACACCTCACGCACCCGCTCGAGGATCGTCGCGATCACCTTGCCGGGGCCGAGGTTGGCCAAAGCGGTGTCGGTGATGGCTTCGAGCACCTGGAGCCGGTCGTCGGCCGTCGAAGTCTCGGACATGCGCTGAGCCTAGCCAGTCCGGTCACCCCCTGTCGTCCAGCCCGCCGCCGGTCCGCCACGAACCGCCCGAAAGCAGGGCCATGGCGGAAGTCCGGGAGTTAAGATCCGGCGTCGACGTCATGTTCTGGGGGCAGAACCATGGAAGTGGATCCACGCCGCGCGGACGCGGGCGGCACCGGCTCCGGCGGGGCCGAAATCACCCGGCTGTGCCGGACGCTGGTGCCGCTGGCGGCCGACGGCAAGTACGCCGAGGCGGCGGCCGCCTACCGATGGGTGACGCGGGCCTCGACCGGGGACGCGCGCCCCTACGGTGATCACGCGCTGCGGCTGGAGTTCTGCGCGCTCACCGGCAACGAGCACACCGGTCTCCCACTTCTGTCGCTTTTGGACGGTGTCGGCGATCACGGGGACGCCGTCGGCAGGCTGGAGTTCTTCGCCGCGGCGGCGCTGCTCACCCGACGGTTGACCGAAACGGGATACGGCGAGATCCGGTTTGTCCTCAACGGACCGTACGACGGCCTCACCCTGCGCCTGCTGTACCGCCGGATGCGGGCGGCGGCGTTGGTCGAGGCCGAGGAACTCGACGAGGGCGAAGGTGAAGGCAGCACCCACTTCACCGAGTACGCCAAGGAGAAGATGGCCGCGGAACCGGTCGCGGACTTCGTGCCGCTCCTGCCTTCCGCACTCCCCCGTGTCCCGATCCTGCCGCCGCCGGACCTGTCGGCGGAGGAACTCGTCGTCCGGGCCGAAATCCACAATCACCGGTGCGAGCCGGACGAGGCGCGGGCCTGTCTCGCCGCGATCGGCACCGTCGAAGAGGAGATCGCCCCGCGACTGGCCGAACTGCGCGCGGTCTTCTTCCAGGGCGGCGACACCGAAGAACGGTTGCGCCGCGCGGCCGCCGGATTCCGGCGCCAGGGCGACGAAGCCCGGTTCCTGCTCAACCAATGCTGGCTCGGCCTCTGGCTGGTCTTCGACGACCAGGCCGAGACGGGGGTCGCGCTGACGACGGTGGCCGCGGCGCGGTTGCGCGCCGGGACCGACGACGTCGCCGCCGGCTGGGGCGAATACTGGCTGGCGCACGTACTTTCCGGACAGGGCCGCACTCCCGAGGCGTACGAGGCCTTGCATCGCGGAGCGGAGCGGGCCCGCTCGGCGGGCGATCCCCTGCTCCTCGGCACACTGCTGTGCCTGGAGGCGTCGCTGCGGAACGGCGACGGCGAGGATCCGGTGCCCACAGTGGATCTCGCGCGGGCGGCCATCGACGCCTTCATCCTCGGGAACGTCGGCGAGAAGGCCGTCGAAGCCGTCGAACAGGCTCGCATCGCCTACGAGCGCGCGGGATCGCTCGACGAACTGGACGTCTTCGTGGAACACCTGCTCTCGACGCTGCCCGAGAGCGGCCCGGAGCGGCTGCGGGGGCACCTCCTCCAGCTTCGGGCGATGTCCCTGATCGGCACCGGCCGGTTCGCCGAAGCGGTCGACGACGCCTACGTGTCGCTCGGTATCGCCGCGTCGAGGGGCAAGGACAGCGCGGAACACTGGTACCTCCTCGTCACCGCGCTGCACGGTTCCTGCTGCTTCGACGAGGTGCTCGATGTCGCGCCCCGCGCCATCGACCTGCTGGCCGGGCTGCCGGACTGGGGACAGCGCTGCCGGTGGATGTACGCCGACGCCTACCGCGCGCTCGGCGAGTCGTCGCGCGCCTTCGACGAATACGCCGTCCTCGCCGAAATCCTCCAGGAGTCGGGCGACACCGGGCATTCCTACATCTCGGTGAGCATGGCCGCCGCCGAACAACTGGATCTGCTCGGCTACGGCGCGAACGCCGCCGATTTCTACGCGCGGGCCGCCGACGCGGCGGTGGCGATCGGCGGCGGCTACGTGGCCGCCACCTGCCGTAACGCGGCGACGCTTTCCCGGCTGCGGTCCGGCGACCTCGACGCGGCGCTGACCGCACTCGACGCCGCGGAGACCGCCGTGCACGCCGTGGAAACCGAAGCCGCGCCCGCCAGGGAACGTCTCGTCGCCCAGCTCGACCACGTCGCCGCGCACGTGCTCAGCGCCGCGGGCCGCGTCCGGGAAGCCGCCCGTCGCGCACTCCGCGCGGCCGAAACCTTCCACCGGATAGGCGAGGCCGAGTCCGCCCGCGACGTCGACCTGTTGCTCGAACGGATCCTCCTCGGCGAGACCTGACGCCGCATCGAGAGGACTGAACGCGTTCTTTGGCCTGGACGGCGCGGAATGAGAACGCGTTCAGTCCTCTCGATGCGGTCTTGCGGGCCCTCACCGGCTGGAGAAGGATGCCCGGCATGCCCGAAGGAGCCAGCGCCACCCGAAGCCCGTCGATCGGCACGATCGTGGTGTGGATCGTGCGCGTCGCGCTTGCCGCCGAGTTCCTCTACAGCGGCTATCTGCTGTTCGCGGGCGGCCACACCGAACAGACCTTCGCCGAGATCGGGCTCGGGCAGTGGCTCCGGTACGTCACCGGCGTCCTCGAGGTCGGCGGCGCGATCGGCCTGCTCGTCCCCCGACTCGGCGGCCCGGCGGCGCTGCTGCTCGCCGGGGTCATGGTGGGCGCGAGTGTCACCGAGCTGTTCATCCTCACCAACGGCGGCCCGGTGCTCCCGCTGGTCCTGCTGATCGTCTGCGCGACGCTGGCGTGGTTCCTGCAGGACCAGACCAGGGCGCTCCTCGGCATCGAACCACCTCTCGACGACGAGGACTACTGACCCGAGAGCTGAAGGGCGCTTTCCCCGCATCCGATGCGGGGAAAGCGCCCTTCGCCGCGTGAGATGCGGGCAAGGGCCCCTTCAGCCCGGCGAGCGCGACCCCCATCGGACCGGAGTGGCGAACGCGAGCCCGGTCTTCCGCCGAACAGCCCTGAGCGTTCCGCCGGATGCCCCGATCACCGGGACGGTCAACGAGAAACCGCATGTCAGCGCGCCTCGCGACAACCTGACGAGGGTCCACGAAATGCGCCCTCCAGCGTGATCATGCGCTCACACAAGGTGAAAGATTGCGGCTCGTTTACAACGAACCGGCCACCTGCTTGACAGTCGGAGTGGTACGTACCACGCTGCCCGCATTGGTCTACACCATTTTGTGGGAGCCCGGCACAGTGGCCGGGCATCGAAAGGACGGCACGAGTGAAGCGCTGGCTCAAGATGGCTGCGGGCGCCGCCGCCATCACCCTCGCGACGGCGGGCTGCGCCGGTTCCGGCAGTGGCGACAGCACCAATTCGAGCGCCCCGGCCTCGAACGGCACGCTCACGGTCTGGCTCATGACCGGGACCGCCCCCGAAGCTCTGACGAACTCGCTCCACAAGGAATTCGAAGACGCGCACCCCGGCGTCAAGGTCAAGTACGAGATCCAGCAGTGGAACGGCATCCAGCAGAAGCTGACCACCGCGCTGGCCAGTGACAACCCGCCGGACGTGATCGAGCTGGGCAACACCCAGACCCCCGCGTTCGCCAACCAGGGCGTGCTCGCCGACCTCACCTCGAGCGTCGCCGACTTCAACGGCGCCCAGTGGCTCCAGGGGCTCAAGGCCTCCGGTGAATTCGACGGCAAGACCTACGGCGTCCCGTTCTACGCGGCCAACCGTGAGGTCATCTACCGCAAGGACATGTTCGAGCAGGCGGGCATCACCGCGACCCCGAAGACCCGCGCGGAATGGCTCGACGCGATCACCAAGCTCAAGGCCAAGTTCGGCAGCGACCCCGAGTTCCAGGCGCTCTACCAGCCTGGCCAGAACTGGTACGAACTGCTGTCGTTCATCTGGGACGAGGGCGGCGACATCGCCCAGGCCAACGGAAAGTCCTTCAAGGCCACGCTGAACACCCCGCAGGCCAAGGCCGGGCTGGAGTTCTACAAGCAGCTCACCGACGCTTCGGGCACCAAGGCGCCGAAGGACGCCGACGAGGCCACCCCGCAGCAGGCCGGCATCTACGGCGCGGGCAAGGTCGCGATGATGATCGGTGTCCCGGGTGAGGCCGACACCGCGGCGAAGACCGACCCGTCGATCAAGGAGAAGTCGGGCGCCTTCCCGATCCCGGGCAAGACCGCCGACAAGTCGGCCCCGGTCTTCCTCGGCGGCTCGAACCTGGTCATCCCGGCCAACAGCAAGAACGCGGCCGCGGCCAAGGACTACGTCAAGCTGTTCTCCACCCCGAAGTACCAGACCGAGCTGGCCAAGGCCGGTTACGTCCCCGGTACCTCGACCGACGTGTCCGCGCTCGACTCGAACCCGCTCACCAAGGTCATGGCCGAGGCGTCCAAGAACGGTCGCGCCGTGCCGACCAGCCCCAAGTGGGGTGACGTCGAATCCGGCCAGAACCCGATCAAGGACATGCTGACCGCGTACCTGACCGGAACGAAATCGCTCGACCAGGCGACCGCCGACGCCAACGCAGCGCTCGACAAGCTCATCGGCGGATGACCACGACAAAAGATGTGACGACGCCGGCGGGGTCCTCCCCGCCGGCTTCGCCGCGCATCAAGCCGCCGAAGTCGAATCGGCGCCTCCGTCTCGGCGAACGGACGGCGCCGTATCTGCTGATCCTTCCCGCGCTGATCGCGATCCTGGTCCTGCTGGGCTGGCCGACGCTGCAGCTGGTCGGGATCAGTCTCCGCAAGCTCGACCTCCGTGAGCTGGTCTCCGGAGACATGGTCTGGGTCGGGTTCGAGAACTTCTCCACGATCCTGTCCGACCCCGAATTCTGGGAGATCACGGTCCGCACGCTGGTGTTCACCGCCGCGGTCGTGATCACCACTTTGCTGCTCGCGCTGTTCATGGCGCTGCTGATGCGGCATCTCAACCCGGTGGTCCGGGTGATCCTGCAGGTCGCGCTGATCCTCGCGTGGGCGACCCCGGTGGTCGCGACGACCACGATCTTCCAGTGGATCTTCGACCAGCAGTACGGGATCCTGAACAAGACGCTCGCGAAACTCGGTTTCGAGGAGTTCATCGGGCATTCCTGGTTCTCCACCGGCCCGAGCACGCTGACCGTCATCGGCCTGCTGGTGGTCTGGCAGGCCGTGCCGTTCGTGGCGTTCACGTTGTACGCCGGGCTTCTCGGCGTCCCGAAGGAGCAGTACGAGGCCGCGGGCATCGACGGCGCCAACGCCTGGCAGGCGTTCTGGGCGGTCAGCTGGCCGGCGA
This sequence comes from Amycolatopsis orientalis DSM 40040 = KCTC 9412, assembly GCF_000478275.1. Lineage (GTDB taxonomy): Bacteria > Actinomycetota > Actinomycetes > Mycobacteriales > Pseudonocardiaceae > Amycolatopsis > Amycolatopsis orientalis. The sequence continues at coordinate 91,563 of NZ_ASJB01000046.1, read as the reverse complement.
TCCGGCCGATCCTGACCATGGTCACGTTCCTGTCGGTCCTGTGGGACTTCAAGGTCTTCGCCCAGGTGTGGGCGATCCGCCAGGGCGGGCCGGACGGCGCCAGCACGACGCTGCCGGTCTACATGTACCTCAAGGGCCTCGCGGGCAACCACTTCGGCCTGGCGGCGACCGCCGCCCTGCTGATGATGCTCGTGCTGATCCTGCTCACCGCCCGGTACGTACAGCTGCTGGTGCGCACGAAGGAGGCCGACCTGTCATGAGGAAGTCCCTGACCCAGCGGATCGGCCTCGGCACGCTCGGCGTGGTCGTGGCCCTCCTGTTCGTCTTCCCGACGTACTGGATGGTCACCTCCTCGCTGAAGACCCCGGGCGAGGTCCTGTCGCCGAGCTACGACCTGGTTCCGCTTTCGGTGACGTTCGACAACTTCGTCTCAGCGCTGACGAAACCCGGCTTCACCACCTACCTCGCCAACAGCCTGATCGTCACGATCGGCGCGGTGCTGTGCTCGCTCGTTGCGGGCGTGCTGGCCGCGGTTCCGTTGTCCCGCATGCGTTTCCGCGGGCGCAAGGGTTTCCTGCTGCTGGTGCTGGTCGCCCAGCTCGCGCCGTTCGAGGCGCTGCTGATCCCGATGTACCTGCTGATGCGGGACGCCGGGCTGCTCAACCAGCTGCCTTCGCTGCTGCTGGTGTACTTCGCGGCGACGCTGCCCTTCACGTGCTGGATGCTCTACGGCTTCGTCAACGGCATCCCGTACGACCTCGAAGAGGCCGCGATGATCGACGGTTGCAGCCGGGCGGGCGCGTTCCGCCGGGTGACGCTGCCGCTGCTCGCGCCGGGACTGGTGACCACCTCGGTGTTCAGTTTCATCACCGCGTGGAACGAGTTCCTGTTCGCCTTCGTGTTCATGCGCGACCAGAACATGCAGACGCTGCCGGTGTGGCTTTCGTCGTTCCGGACGGCGTTTTCCGTGGACTGGGGCGGCATCATGGCGGCGTCGGTCATCTACGCCGTGCCCGCGCTGGTGTTCTTCATCATCGTCCAGCGCAAGCTCGTGTCCAACCTGACCGCAGGCGCAGTGAAGGGATAATCCTTGTCTTCACCGGAAAAGCTCGCTGGATCCGTGCTCGTGTCGGGCTTCGACGGCACGACCGCGCCGGACTGGCTGCGGCGCAAGGTGGCCGACGGCCTCGGCGGCGCGATCCTGTTCGGCCGCAACGTGGTCGACGACGAGCAGGTGGCCGCGCTGAGCGCGCAGCTGCGGGCGGAACGGCCCGACGTGCTCATCGGCATCGACGAAGAGGGCGGCGACGTCACCCGGCTCGACGTCGCCACCGGCTCGTTCGTCCCGGGGCCGCTCGCGCTCGGCGCCGCGGACGACGTCGAGCTGACGGCGTCGGTCGCGGCGGCACTCGGCGAGCGGCTGGCCGCGTGCGGGGTCACGATCAACTTCGCCCCGTGCGCGGATCTGACCCTGGCCGCGGAGGATCCCTCCATCGGGGTCCGGGCGTTCGGTTCGGATCCGGTGAAGGCGTCGCCGCATGTCGCGGCGTACATCACCGGCATGCAGAAGTACGGCGTGGCCGCGTCGGCGAAGCATTTCCCCGGGCACGGGGCGGCGACCGACGATTCGCATCACTCGTTGCCGGTCCTGCCCCGCACCGAGGCGGAACTGCGCGAGATCGAACTCGTCCCGTTCCAGGCGGCGATCGCGGCGGGGGTGCGCGCGGTCATGACCGGGCATCTCGTCGTGCCCGCGTGGGGCGACCTGCCCGCGACGCTCAACCCGAAGGCGCTGACCGACGTCCTGCGTGGCGAACTCGGCTTCACCGGCGCGGTGGTCACCGACGCGCTCGACATGGGTGCCATCGCCGGTGAACTGGGCAAGACCGAAGGCGTCGGCCGGGCGGCGGTGCGGGCGCTGATCGCCGGCGCCGACGCGCTCTGCCTGGGCGGTGTGTCGTTCGAAGAGGACGAACTGAACCGGATCGCGGCGGTGATCGCGGCCGCGGTCCAGGCCGGTGAACTGCCGCTGGAGCGGCTGGCCGAGGCGTCGGAGCGGGTCGCCGCACTCGGCGCTGCACCGGCGCCGACGCCGATCACCGCGCCTGACCACCGGCTCGGCATGGAGGCGGCGCGCAAGGCGCTGCGGATCCAGGGTTCGCCGAAGCTCGCCGGGCCGCCGCTGGTGATCGACATCGAGACCGAGCCGATCGTCGCGGCCGGTCCGATGCCATGGGGCCTCGGCCCGCATCTGACCGGGCTCGTACCCGGCACGCGGGCGCTCAAGGTCACCGGGGACGGGATCGCGACCGCGATCGACGCCGTCCACGGCGCGCGCGACCTCGTCATCGTGACGCGCGAGGCGCACCGGCACCCCGAGGTCCGCGAGTTCCTGGCCTGGCTCCGGGAGTCGGGCGGGGAGTACATCCGCGTCGAGACCGGAGCGCCCGGGCCCGAAACCGACGGCCCGCGGATCGACACGTTCAGCGGGTCCTACGTCAGCCTCCGCGCCGCCGCGGAGTACCTGGCCGGCGAGCACCTCGCCTGACCCCTTCTCGCATTTCGTCCTCTGGTTGCGGTACTTGCGCGCGCAAGGACCGCAACCAGAGGACGAAATGCGTAATTCGGTTGCGCCGTGATGGCCGCCGGTGCTGTAGTCGGGAAGATCGATTCCCGGCCTAGGAGATGATCGTCTTGCCCGTGTCCGAGTCCTTTCACCAGGTAATTTCCGCCTACCGCAAGGACAAGACACTTCGTGAAGACCCTCAACCTGGGGATTTTGGCGCATGTTGACGCCGGGAAGACGAGCCTGACCGAGCGGCTGTTGCATACGGCCGGGATCATCGGCGAGCTGGGCAGCGTCGATGACGGCAGCACACAGACCGACACACTGGCACTGGAACGCGCCCGCGGGATCACCATCAAGGCGGCCGTGGTGTCGTTCGCACTCGGCGACGTCACCGTCAACCTGATCGACACCCCCGGCCACCCCGATTTCATCGCCGAGGTCGAACGCGCGCTCGCCGTGCTCGACGGCGCCGTCCTGGTGCTGTCGGCGGTCGAAGGCGTCCAGGCCCAGACCCGCGTCCTGATGCGCACGCTGCGACGGCTGCGCATCCCGACCCTGCTGTTCGTGAACAAACTCGACCGGCGCGGCGCCGACCCGGACCGCGTGTTCCGCGAGATCGCGGCGAAGCTCACGCCCTCGGTCGTCGCGATGGACCCCGCCGAACCCGAGCGGGTGACCGACCTGCTGGCGACCCTCGACGAAGACTTCCTGACCGGCTACCTCACCGATCCGGACGCGTTCACCCCGTCGCGGCTCCACACCGAACTCACCGCGAAAGTGGCCGAAGGGCTCGCGTATCCGGTCTACTTCGGATCGGCGATCACCGGCGCCGGCATCGACGCGCTCCGCGACGGTATCGAGAACCTGTTGCCCGCCAAGGAAAGTACCGCCGACGGTCCGCTGTCCGGCACGGTGTTCAAGGTCGAACGCGGCCCTGGTGGCGAGAAGATCGCCTACGTGCGGCTGTTCTCCGGCGGCCTCGCCGTCCGCGACAAGGTCCCGCTCGGTGACGGCGAAGGCAAGGTCACCGCGATCAGCGTCTTCGACAACGGCTCCGTCGTGCCGTCGGGCTCGGTCGGTGCCGGGCGGATCGCGAAACTCTCGGGCCTCGACGTCCGGATCGGTGACGTTCTCGGCACCCGTCCCGGTCACGTTCGGGAAGCCCTGTTCTCGCCGCCGACGCTGGAGACCGTCGTCTCGCCGGTGCACTCGGCCGAGCGCGGGCCGCTGCACCAGGCGCTGACCCAGCTGACCGAACAGGATCCGCTGATCGGCCTGCGGCACGACGAAATCCGGCAGGAGACCTCCGTTTCACTCTACGGCGAAGTACAGAAGGAGGTCATCGAGGCGACGCTCGCCGACGAGTACGGCATCGCCGTCACGTTCAGCGAGACGACCACGATCTGCGTCGAACACGTCTCCGGTTCCGGCTCCGCCGTCGAACTCATCGGCAAGGCACCGAATCCCTTCCTTGCCACGGTCGGGCTGCGTGTCGAGCCCGGTCCGCCGGGGAGCGGGATCACGTTCCGGCTGGAGGTCGAACTCGGCTCGATGCCGTATTCCTTCGTCAAAGCCGTGGAGGACACGGTGAAAGAGACCCTGCGCGAGGGAATCCACGGCTGGGAGGTGCTCGACTGCGTGGTCACGATGACGCATTCCGGTTACTACGCCCGGCAAAGCCATGCACACGGCACCTTCGACAAGAGCATGTCCAGCACCGCCGGGGACTTCCGCGGGCTGACGCCGCTGGTGCTGATGGCCGCGCTGCGCGAAGCCGGGACGACCGTGCACGAACCCCTGCACCGGTTCACCCTCCAGGCCCCGGCCGACACACTCGGCGCGGTCACCGCGTTGCTGGCGCGGGCACGAGCCGTCCCGCGGACGACGCTCACCCGCGCCGGGACGGCCGAACTCGACGGCGAGATCCCGGCGGCGAAAATCCATGAGGTGCACCAGCTGCTGCCCTCGGCGACCCGAGGGGAAGGCGCGATGGAGACCGTCTTCCACGGCTACCGGCCCGTCCGAGGTCCGGCGCCGTCGCGCCCGAGAACCGACCACAACCCGTTGGACCGCAAGGAATACCTGCTGCGCGTGCTGCGGCGCGTCTGAGAGAACGGAGAACGTCATGGTTTCACGGCTCGGGGTCAGGATCCCGCGGGAACTGCCCGCCGCCCGCCTCGTCGGGCTGGCCCGGCGCGCGGAGCAGGAGGGCTTGGACGAGGTTTGGATCGTCGAAGACTGCTTCTACGCGGGTGGGATCGCCACGGCGTCGGCGGTACTGGCGGCGACCGAGAAGATCACCCTCGGCATCGGCATCATGCCCGCGGTGGCCAGGAACCCGGCCATCGTGGCGATGGAGATCGCGGCGCTGGCGGAGCTGTACCCGGGACGCCTCATTGCCGGGTTCGGGCACGGCGTGCCGAGTTGGATGCGGCAGATCAACGCGTGGCCGAAGTCGGCGCTCGCCGCGTTCGAGGAGACGCTGACGGTCGTCCGGCGGCTGCTGGCGGGTGAGCGGGTTTCCTTCGAGGGCAAGCATGTCCGGCTGGACGAAGTCGAACTGGAGTTCCCGCCCGCCGTGCCGCCGAAGCTCATCGCCGGCGTCCGCGGCCCGAAGTCCCTCGCAGCGGCGGGCCGGGTGGCCGACGGGACGCTGCTGGCCGAACCGGCGACCCCGGAGTACGTCCGCGCGACGCGGGACCTCATCGGCGTCGAGGGTCATTCGATCGCCACCTACAACTGGCTGGCCCTCGACGGCGATCCCGAGCGGGCCCGCGAGCGGGCGCGGGCCGACGTCGCTTCCGCGATCGGGCCGGACTCGGGCCCCGCGCTGGCGCCGCTGGACTTCGGCGCCGAACTGCTGGCCGAGGTCAAGGCCGCCACCGACCGGAAGGATCTGGCGCGGCGGCTGCGTCCGGAGTGGATCGACAGGCTGAGCATCAGCGGCTCACTCGACCGGTGCGCCGAGCAGATCCGGGGCCTGTACGCGGCCGGGTCCGAGTCGGTCATCCTGCTGCCCTTGCTCGGTGAGCCGGAAGAGGAGTCGTTCGCCGCCGCGGGCCGGATCGCCGCCGCCCTGCGCGGCTGACCTCCCACCGCATTCAGAGGACTGAACGCGTTTCACTGACGCATTTCGTCCTCTGGATGCGTCTTCGGGCGGGTCTCGAGGGGCTCGGGGGTCTCGAGGGGTTCCAGGGTCTCGAGGGCTTTGACGACGGCGACCATGTCCGCCTCACCGAAGCCGAGTCGCGCGGTCTCGGCGTAGAGGGCGCGGGCGGCTTCGAGCAGCGGCAGCGTGAGTCCCGCTTCCCTGGCCGACGCCGCGATCAGCTCGACGTTGGCCAGGACGTTCGCGATCGATGCCTGTGGCGCGAAATCCTCGTCCGCCAGTTTGGGGGTCTTGACCCGCAGGATCGGGCTCGCCAGCTGCCCCGCACCGAGGACGCCGGTGAGCAGCCCGAGATCGAGCCCGTGCGCACGGGCGAAGTGAACGGTCTCGGCCAACCCGGTCACGACCGCGGTCAGCTGCACGTTGACCGCCAGCTTCATCAGGAGCCCGTTGGGTACCGGCCCGCAGTGCACGGTTTCCCGGCACAACGGTCCGAACAGCTCCCGGACCTCCTCGATCGCGCCGGGATCACCCGCGAGCATGGCGACCAGCTCGCCGGCCTCGGCCGGGACCCGCGATCCGGAAACCGGCGCCTCCACGTACTTCGCCCCGGCCGCGAGGAGGTCGGTCTCGAGTCCGCGGGAATGCTGCGGCGCCGTCGTTCCCATGTGGACGATCGTGCGGCCTCGCACCCGCTCGGCGAACGCGGGCCCGCCGCGGTCGAGCACGGCGTCGACGGCTGCCGCGTCCTTCAGCATCAGGATCACGACATCGCACCGCGTGAAGAGTTCGGCCACGTCTTCGACGGCCTCGGCCACCTGGTCCGCTTTCCCCGGGGTGCGATTCCAGACGAGCAACGGGACTCCGGCCCGCGCCAGGTTCCGTGCCATCGGCCCGCCCATACTGCCCAACCCGGCGAAACCGACTCGTGAGATACCCATGGACCCACTGTGCGGCATGGCCGGGAGCCGCTGTGGCCGATGCGACCTTCCTGCCGAAAGTCGCGAGGAATGCCTCGTGAGTGGCAATGACGGTTAGAACCGTCATTACCACTCACGAGGGCCGGTCAGAACGGATGCTCCATCCAGACGTTCGCCTCCACGTAGACCCCGCAGTCGCGCTCGACGTTCGCGTGCACCGGCGCGATCCCGCCGGGGATCACGTTGTCTCCGTCGGCGAGTTTGACGCCGGTCCACGTGCGCCAGTCCGCGATCGAGCCCGAAATGGTCACGGCGAACGGGCAGACCTTGATCATCCGCGCGCCCAGCCGTTCGTGGGTGCGCATCCAGCGGTCGGCGAACAGCCCGTCCTCGCGCCGCCGGGCGGCGTAGGAGTCCATGGGCACGTCCGGCTCGTCCTCCTTGCCGATCGGGCGCACCGAGACGATCAGCCGTTTCAGCCCCGTCTCGGCCGCCCGGGCCTTGAGCGCCTTCAGCATCGGCGTGGACAGGCCCGTCCCGCGCAAATGCGGGGCGACGACGACTTCGAGCGCGCACAACGTGTCGGGCGCGCGGCCGTCCATGAGATCCTGCGCGGCCCACTGGATCGCCTCGTCCCAGCCGTGTTCCGGCAGCTCGGCGCGGTCCTCCGCGGGATAGGTCAGCGGCACCGAAAGCGCCCGCGCGATCGGCACGCCGTCGTCGTCGAGCGCGATCAGGAAATAGCGGGACCAATGCCGCAGGAATCGCTCCGGCGTGATCATCTTTCCGCTGAAGCCGCGGTAGATGAACTCACCCCCGACATCACCGAGATTCAGCGCGGGATCGAGGAGATCGGGACGGGAGGCAAGATCGACGATTCGCATGCCGCCCAGTCAACCGAGCCGATGATCGGCCCGATAGCTGCTTCCGGGCGATGATCACGCCAGCTGACGCGGCGTGGCCTGCAACCGGGAAAGGACGTCGGTGAGCCTTCCCGCGGCGACGTCCCATTCTTCGAGGACGCTGCTCCGCGCGAGCGCCGACGTCCGCAGGGAGTGCCGGAGTTCGGCGTCGAGCGACCAGCGCAGCAAGGCCGTCGCGAGGGCCGACGGGTTGTTCGGCGGCACCAGCAGGCCGGGCACACCGCCGCCGGGTGCCATGCCGAGCGCGTCGTGCGCGCCGGCGGTTTCGGTGGTCACCACGGGGATCCCGCGTGCCAGCGCCTCGGCGACGACGATGCCGGACGGGCCGCCCCTCGACGGCAGGACGAGCAGATCCGCGCCGTCGTAGACCAGATCGAGGTCGTCCGGCGGCTGGATGAGGCTGATCCGGGAACCGAGCCCGAGCCGTTCGACGGTCCAGCGCAACTCGTCGACGTAGCCGGGGTCGTGGTGCATCGCCCCGGCGAACACGCATTTGAACGCCAGTTCGTCGACCGTCGAGAGTGCCTGGATCAGTACGTCCTGGCCGTGGCGCGCGGTCATCGGCGCGAGACAGAGCAGCCGGGATACGCCGTCGGCGCCCGCGGCGAGCGGGGCCGCGTCCGTGCCCGGCGTCGCGACGTAGACGCGGGTGGGGTCGAGGTCGTGCCGGTCGATCAGATGCCGCGCGAGCCACGGCCCGGTGGCGACGACCATGCCTGCCAGCCGCAGGGTCTCCCGTTCACACGCGTCGAGTTCGGCGGCCTGCGCCGGATCGAGCACGGGGTCGTCGGCGAGCGGCTGGTGCACCAGGACGGCCAGCCGCAGCCGCCGGGCGTGCGGGATCACGATCTCCGGGACGCCGCAGGCGACCGTGCCGTCGATCAGGACGACGGTGTCGTCGGGCAGCGCGGTGAGCGAACGCGCCAGCCGCGACCGGGACAACGGCCCCGGCATCGGCCATTCGCCGGCGATCGGCAGTTCCAGCAGCGGAAGGCCGGTGGCGGGAAGGTTCTGGCACATGCGGCGGTCGTACTCGCCGCTGTCCTCCTCCCCATCGCCCGGCAGGACGAACACCACCGGCTCGGTGCCGCGAACAGTCGAGGTGAACACGGAGGACCTCCAGGTGCGGACGACGAACCGGCGGACGCCTTACTAGGGGACACGGATGTCGCGCCCGGACGGTTCACACCGGTTAGGAGGAATTTCGGCCGTGCACGCGCGCGATCGCTTCCACGAGGTCGTCGCGCAGCCCGGCGCCGACCGCGATGGTGGCCGCCGAGCGCACCGTGTGCTCACCGCCGTCGGTGTCGACGACCACTCCCCCGGCCTCGCGGACCAGCAGGACCCCGGCCATCGTGTCCCACGGCTTGTTGGCGAGGATGACGGTCGCGTCGAGTTTGCCGTGCGCGACCCAGGCCAGGTCGACCGCCGCGGAGCCGAGGAACCGGATCCGCTGGACACGGCCGCCGAGTTCGGCCAGCAACGCCATCCGGACCCGGTTCTTGACCTCCGCGCCCTCACCGACCGCGAAGTCGCCGACGGAGACGATCGCGTCGGACAGCTTCGTCGCTTTGGACGCTTCGAGACGTTCTTCGCCCTCGTACGCGCCCTGGCCCTCGGCCGCGGTGTAGGTGACGTCGAGGAACGGCAGGGAAATGGCCGCGACAGTGCTCTTCAGACCATCGACGAGACCGAGCGAAACACCGCACAACGGGATTCCGCGCGCGAAGTTGGCCGTGCCGTCGACAGGGTCGAGCGCCCACCACAGGTCTTCGTTACCCGCGTGCCCGCGCTCCTCGCCGAGGATGCCGATCTCCGGCGTCTCGCGTGCCAGGAATTCGCGCACGGCGTCTTCGACGGCGAGGTCGACGTCGGTCACCATATCGCGATCACCTTTGGCCGCAACGGAAAACGACGTCATCGAGCGGATGATCCCGGTCGCCCTGGCGACGGCCTCGCGGGCGACGGACAGCAATGCGGCGTGGTCGGTCATAGGGTTACCGTAGCCCGGTGAACCTGTTCCCGACGGCCACGACGGCCGACGAGCGTGCCCGAAGCGCCGACGTCGCGGTGCTGCCGATCGGCAGTTTCGAGCAGCACGGCGCGTACCTCCCGCTCGCCACCGACGCGGTGATCGCGACGACGATCGCCGACGCCCTCGCCGACGCGTATCCGGTGCTGCGGCTCCCGCCGATCACGATCGGCTGCTCGCACGAGCACGCCGACTGGCCGGGGACGGTCAGCATCTCGGCCACGACGCTGTACGCCGTGGTGAACGACGTCGCCGCCTCGCTGCACCGATCCGGTGTCACGAAGCTGGTGCTGGTCAACGCGCACGGCGGCAACTACGTGCTGTCCAATGTGGTCCAGGAGTCGACGTCGCCGATGGCGCTCTTCCCCGGCGTCGAAGGCTGGCAGGCGGCGCACGACGCGGCCGGGCTGGAGACCTCGCTCGACAGCGACATGCACGCCGGCGAGCTGGAGACGTCCCTTTTGCTGCACGCGCATCCGTCGCTGGTGCGGCCCGGTTTCGCGGCGGCCGATCACCTGGCCGACGACCGGCGGCATCTGCTGACGGTGGGCCTGCGGCCCTATTCGGAGTCCGGTGTGGTGGGACGCCCTTCGCTGGGCACGGCGGAGAAGGGCCGGCTGGTGCTGGAGTCGCTCGTGCGGAGCTTCGAGGCGACCTTGGCCGCGGTGCGAGGAAAGCACCCGTGACGTACTGCGGGGGCTGAAGGACGCTTTCGTCGCATCTCATGCGAGGAAAGCGCCCTTCACCGCATGAGATGCGGTGAAGGGCCCCTTCAGCCCACCGGCCCGACGGCGTCCAGATGCGGCAGGAAATGGTGCATCCGCTCCTGTTTCGTCCGCAGGTACCGCAGGTTCTCGTCGTTCGGCGTCACCAGCAGCGGCACCCGCTCGCTGATCCGCAGCCCGTGCCGCTTCAGCTGGTCGACCTTCGTCGGGTTGTTCGACAGCAGCCGCACCGACCGCACCCCGAGGTCGGCCAGGATCTCCGCCGCCGCACGGTAGTCGCGCGCGTCCACCGGCAGCCCGAGCGCGATGTTCGCCTCGACGGTGTCGAGTCCTTCCTCCTGCAGCCGCATCGCCTTCAGCTTCGCGAGCAGGCCGATGCCGCGCCCTTCGTGCCCCTGCGCGTACACGAGGACACCGGCGCCCTCCTCGACGATCGCCCGCAGCGCGGCGGCCAGCTGGTCGCCGCATTCGCAGTGCATCGAGCTGAACACGTCACCGGTCAGGCATTCCGAATGGACCCGCGCCAGCGTGCCGAAGCCCGCGATGTCGCCGTGCACCAACGCCATCTGCTCGGTGCCCTCGGCGTCCAGATAACCGTACGCTCGGAAAACGCCGTAATGAGTCGGCAGTCTCGTCTCCACGACTCTCTCCACGGTCATCGCGTGTCTCCAATCTGTACGGGTGTCCTGACGACGCGGGCCGCGGAGCGCGGTGCGGCAGGCGTGTCGATGCGGTGGGTCTTGAACGAACGGGCGAGCAGCACGCCCGCTCCCGGCAGGGAGGCGACGAGCGCGAGCACGCCGTAGACGACGGCCACGGTGACGCCCTGCGCCGAACCGAGTCCGGCGGCGCCGAACAGCAGCGCGCAGACGCCTTCACGCGGGCCCCAGCCGCCGATGTTCAGCGGCAGCCCCATCGCGAGCAGGGCGAGGATCATCAGCGGAAGCAGGTCACCGACCGGCGCGGTCACCCCGGCCGCCCGCGCGGCGACGACGAACAGGGCGAGATGCCCGGCCAGGGTGGCCAGCGAAAGCAGACTCACCCCGGGCCAGGTCTCTTTGGTCAGCAGGCCCAGCCGGACGTCGGCGAGGCTGACGGCGAATCCGCGCCGCCACTTCGATCCACTGTGGATCCAGCGTTTCCCCGCCGTCATCCCGGTGACGACGGCCGCGAGGGCGAGGACGACGACCGCGATCCCGGCGGCCATGACGACGCCGTCGAGCGGCCGCGGCACCACGGAAGGCGTACCGAGCACGACGGCGACCGAAGCGCCGATCACCACGATCTGCCCCGCCGTCCGCTCCAGCACCACCGCGCGGACACCGCGCGGGACGTCACCGGATTCGCGGCCGTGCTGCACGGCGCGGTTGACGTCGCCGAGCACGCCCGCCGGAAGGACACCGTTGAGGAACAGCGCGCGGTAGTACTCGCCGACGGCGCCCCACACGGACAGCTCGAGGCTGAGCCGCCGCGCGACCAGGCACCAGCGCCAGGCGCTGAACACCGTGGTGGCGAAGCCGATCCCGAGCGCGGCGGCGATACCGCCGGCGTCGACCTCGCGCAGTCCGGCCAAGAACGCCTCGGTGCCCAGTTCCCGGACGAGCACGGCGAGGATGCCGAGCGCGCCGAGGATCCGCAGCCAGGGCCAAAACCGCTTCATGACGGCACCACCAGGAGGTCTTCGTGCCGGATCACCGCGTTCAGCTCGCCCGCCGCGCATTGCGCGAGCCGCCACTGCAGGTAGGCGTCGGCGTCGGGGACCAGTTCGGGCCGCTGCTCGCACGCTGCGCCGACCCAGCCGGTCAGCCATTCCGCGGTGAGCGCGGCCTGATCCGCGCCGAGCCGCCACGGGCTCGGGGCGCGCCGCACGGTGGCGCCGAGCCGTTCGAACACCCCGAACGCGACGTCCACCGCGTCCGGCCCGAGCAGCCACCGGCCGTCGGTCACCCGGCGCTGATGCGCGTTGAAGGCGTCGGAGACCTCGACGTCGAACTTGTCCTTGGGCGACAGCACGACCCGGCCCGAAACGCTCAACGTGAACAGGACCGCGCAGCCCGCCTCGACACACGCCTCCGCCAGCCTGCTCATCTCCTCGGCGGTGAGCAGGTCGAGCAGCGCCGACGCCGCCACCAGCGACGTCCCGGCGAGGTCGGCCGCCCGCAGTTCGGTGATGTCACGCTGTTCGGTGACGACCTCGATCTCGCTTCCGTCGAGCGCGTGCTCCGGACGGCTGGTGCGGGCCAGCGCGTGGGTGAGCAGGTCGGGGTCACGGTCGTGCAGGATCCAGCGCTGGCGCCCGGGCAGCCGCCGGGCCAGCCAGCGGCCGAGCGAACCGGTTCCGCAGCCGAGGTCCCGGATGACGACCTCGTCCTGTGCCCGCAGGAAGGTCCGCACGGGCTCCAGCAACTCCGTCGCGCGGGCCGCTGCGTCGGCGTCCTCGCGCAGCCGCAGCCAGCTGGGGGCGTACTTCGTCATGCCGCCGTCCTTTCGTTCAGCAGCACGGCGGCGACGCCGCGGGCCGTCGCGTCCCAGCCGGTCAGCGTCTCGCGGCGAAGGCGGGCGGAGGCGCGAAGCCGGTCACGCAGTTCAGGTTCGGTGAGCCAGCGGCGCAGGGCCGCGGCCAGCGCGTTGACGTCGTCGCCGGGGACGAGCATCCCGGGCACGCTGCCGTCGGGCGCCTGGCCGAGGGTGTCCGGCAGGGCGTCGACAGCGGTCGCCAGCACGGGAATGCCGTGCGCGAGCGCCTCGGTGACGACCATGCCGTAGGTCTCCGCACGCGAAGGCAGCACGAGGAGGTCTGCCGCGGCGTACGTCGCTTCCAGCTCTTCGCCGGACCGGGGGCCGGTAAGGGTGAACCGGTCGCCGAGGGTGTGCCGCCGCAGGCGCTCGACGTAGCGCGTCTCGCGCCGGATGGCACCGACGCATTCACAGATCCACGGAAGGTCCGAAAGCGACTTGAGCGCGTCCGCGAGCAGGCCCTGTCCCTTGCGCGGGGTCACGTTGGCGACGCAGACCAGATGCGTCCCGGCCAGACTCCCGGACGCGACCTCGGCCTTGTCGACCCCGGGAGGCACCACGTGTACGCGATGCGGGGCGAGCCCGTGATGCTCGATCAGCCGCCGCGCCGCCCATTCGCTGGTCGCGACCACGGCCTCGACCGCGCCGAGCGTCTCCCGCTCCAGCCGGTCGAGTTCGGCGGCGAGCGACGGCGAAAGGCCCGTTTCGTCGGCCAGCGGCAGATGCACCAGCACCGCGATCGACAGCCGCTGCGCCGACGGCACGATCACCTCGGGCACCCCGCAGGCGACCAGCCCGTCGAGCAGGACCGCCGAACCGTCGGGCAGCCCGGCGAGTTTGCGGGCCAGGACCTTGCGCGCCTCGGTGTCAGGCCGCGGCCAGTTCCCACGCACGGCGATCTCGTGGACCTCCACGCCGGTGGCGGCGAGGCCGTCGCACAGGCGGCGGTCGTAGACGTTGCCGCCGCTCGGCGCGCTCAGGTCGTCGATGTCGTTGGGAAGGACGACATGCAGGCCGCTCACAGCGCACGCTCGTAGCTCGCCCACGCGACATGGGACTCGTGCAGCGAGACGGTGATCCCTTCGAGCCCGCGCGCCCCCTCACCGAGGGCGCCCGCGTGGACACGATCGGCGAGCCGGTCGGCGATGACCTTGGCCAGGAACTCGGTCGAGGTGTTGATCCCGGCGAACTCGGGCACGTCGTCGAGGTTGCGGTAGTTCAGATCGGCGAGCACCGCTTTGAGCTCTTCGGTCGCCTTGCCGATGTCGACGACGATGTTGTCGGCGTCCAGTTCGGACCGGCGGAACGTCGCATCCACCACGAAGGTGGCGCCGTGCAGTTTCTGCGCGGGCCCGAAGACCTCGCCGCGGAAGCTGTGGGCCACCATGACGTGGTCGCGGACGGTGATACTGAACAACGGACCTCCCAGATCGTGCCCTTAACGCGTGTCCTCCACCTGATAGGTGACACGGAGGCAGAGCGTTCCCGGTTCATTCGCGGCCAAACGCGGCAGCACGTCCGGCAGTTCATGGAACCTGCATTCCCCGCTGACCAGCACCTCAAAGGCCGGATCGGCCAGAAGACGCAAAGAGATCGCCAAGCGGTCGGCGTAGCTCCGGTTCGCGCGCCGCGCCGGGGAGACCATGCCGACCTGGCTGGAGCGGATCGTCAACCGGCGGGAGTGGAAGTTCTCGCCGAGCGGGACGCTGATCCGGCGGTCGCCGTACCAGCTCAGCTCGATGACCTCGCCCTCCGGCGCGAGCAGTTCCAGTGCCCGCGCGAGCCCGGACTCGCTCGCGCTGGCGTGCACGACTAGGTCGCAGTCGCCCAGCGCGTCCTCCGGTGTCGAGAAGTCGACACCGAGCGCTTCGGCGATCTTCGCGCGCTCCGGGTCGACGTCGATCAGCTGCACCCGGGTCGCCGGGAAACCGGCAAGCAGTTTCGCGACGCTTCCGCCGACCATGCCGGCACCGATCACGGCGATCCGGTCGCCGAGTTTCGGCGCGGCGTCCCAGACGGCGTTGACCGCGGTCTCGACCGTCCCGGCGAGGATCGCGCGCTCCGGCGGCACCCCGCGCGGCACCGGCGTGACGGCCGACGCGGGGACGACGTAGCGGGTCTGATGCGGATAGAGACAGAACACGACCTGGCCGACCAGTTCGGCCGGACCTTGTTCGACGACGCCCACATTGAGGTAGCCGTACTTCACGGGCCCGGGGAAGTCGCCTTCCTGGAACGGCGCGCGCATGGCCTCGCGCTGGCTCGCCGGGACCTCGCCGCGGAAGACGAGCGTCTCGGTGCCCCGGCTGACACCGGTGCACAGGGTGCGGACCAGCACGTCGCCGTCGCCGACCGGAGGGAGCGTGACCGGCCTCAGCTCGCCGCCACCGGAACCACTGAACCAGAAGGCGCGTTCCATCGTGTCCTCTCATGTCGGACCTCGAAAACGGGGTCGTCGTCACCATAACGAGGAGGCCTCGTGATCAACCCCGGAGTTTTCCTGGGGGTCCTCGTCCAGCTGGCCCTTCTCGGCGGACTGGACGCCGTCGTCGGACTGGGCCCGCTGGGCTGGATCGCCGGATCGGTCTACGGCGTCGCCGTCGGCGGATTCCTGACCTACGGCCTGAACCGGAGCACCGCGCGCTCCCTCGGCCCGGCCGACGCCGTCACGCTCGGCCGCTCCGCGCTGGTCGGCTGCGTGACCGCGCTCGTCGTCGACACCGCGGGCCGGGAGATCGCCGCGATGGTCGTCATCGCCTCGGTGGCGCTGGCGCTGGACGCCGTCGACGGCCAGGTCGCCCGCCGCACCGGCACGGTGTCACCGCTCGGCGCGCGTTTCGACATGGAGGTCGACGCGTATCTGATCCTGATCCTGAGCGTCACCGTCGCGCAGTCACTGGGACCGTGGGTCCTCACGATCGGCGCGATGCGGTACGTCTTCGTCGCCGCGAGCCGGTTGTGGCCGTGGCTGAACAACCCGCTGCCGTCGAGCATGGCGCGGAAGACGGTCGCGGCCGTGCAGGGCATCGTGCTGGTCATGGCGGCCTCGACGCTCTTGCCGCTGTGGACCGCCTACGCCGTCACGCTGGGCGCACTGGGCCTGCTGACCTGGTCTTTCGGGCGCGACACGTGGTGGCTGCTGGAGCAGCACGCCTTCAGTACCGCTCCTGTCGAACCCCGCCGGCGCGTGACGGCTGACGTCGCGTGATCACGCGTATTGCGCTTCGCCGTTCCCGAACGACCAGTTGACCAGATCGGTCTCGGTGATCGTGACGAGCACGTTCCGCGGCTCCGTCCCCGAGTACTCCTCCGCGAGTTCCGCGATACGCCGGTACAGCGACTTCTTCTGCACGTCGGTCCGGCCCGGCCGCATGGTGATCGCGACGAACACGACCCCTTCGTCCCGGTGGATCCCCAGGTAGTCATCGTATTTCAAGGTGCTCCGGCCGTTGAGGACCTGGAAGCGGTCGTCGGCCGGGATGCCGAGCGTCTCGACCATCGCGTCGTGGACGGCGTTGCCGAGGGCTTCGAGCTTGTCGGTCCCGATGGCGTCGATGCGGACGAAGGGCATGTCAGTTCTCCTTGGTGGTGAGGAGCCCGAGAGCCCCTTCGACGGCTTTCGCGAAAACGTCCGGCGAGCCCGCGGCGCGGGCGAGGACGTAACCGCCCTGCAGGACCGCGACCAGCGCGGTCGCCGTGGCGGCGGGGTCGAGGGACCGGTCGAGTTCGCCGACCGCGCGGCCCTCGTCGAGCAGTTCGGCGAGACGGCCGGTGAGCCAGCCGAAGGTCTCCTCGACCGGCCTTCGCAGGTCCGGATCCGCCATCACGTCCGGATCCTGGGTGAGCTTGCCGACCGGGCAGCCCTTGAGCACGTCACGCTCGCGGCGCAGGTAGACGGCGATCCGCTCGACGACCGTGCCGGGTCCGGCGAACTCGGCTTCCGCCTTGACCCGCAGGTCGTCGGCGTTGCGGCCGATCGCGGCCAGCGCGAGTTCGGATTTGCCCTGGAAGTGGTGGTACATGCTGCCCTGGCCGGCGCCGGAGCGCTCCTGGATCGCCTTCGGGCTGGTGCCGACGTACCCGCGCTCCCACAGAAGTTCGCGAGTGCTCTCGATGAGCCGTTCCCTCTTGTCCACGCTGACACCGTACATACTAGTAGGTACAGAGACAACCCTCCCCGCTCGCGTTTAGCCCGCTAATTGCGAGTGCCCCCGCCGCGTCGCGTTTAGCCCGCTAACTGCGAACGTCCCGGGAGGTCGCGTTTAGCCCGCTAAAGGCGACGAGAGGGCACTCAGGAGCGCGTCCAGTCCTGCCCGACCCGTTCCCACTCGCGATCCCAGGCCGCGCGCCGCGCCCGGTCCAGCAGGTGGCGCGCGAGCAGATACCCCGCCGCCAGCAGCGTCACCGCGATCAGCCAGACCCCCACCCCGACACCGACTCCCGTACTGGTCGCGTCAGCGGGAGTCACCGGCGGAGCGACGAGGGCGTCGGACTCGTCGAGCCACACCGTCACGCCTTCGCCCGCCGAAGCACCGAGATCGGCGGTGACGGGCGCTTCGCGAAAGGTCCCATCCGGCAATGCCCAGCGAGCCGCCACCTCGGCGGTCTGGGTCGAGGGGGTCCCGTCGACGCCGAAGTGGGCCGGAGGAGCGTCTTCGAGCAGGAACGCCGTCGTCGAATGACGCCCGGCCATTTCGAGCGCCGAGCGCGCCATCGCGCTCGCGTAGGCCTCCGAACCGGCGGCCGCGGCCAGCGGGACGCCGAGCAGCGCCGCCGCGACACCGCCGACGAGGATCGCCGCTTCGATCCGGTCCCAGACCCTGGCGAGCGGGTTCCGGCCGAGGTGGATCCGGCGCCACAGGAACACCAGCGACATGACGCGCCTCCTTACCCGGTTCCCCACCGACAAGACTGCGCCGCGAAGACCGGGAGGAACAGGAGGCTTTGGTCCTGTCAGCGGCGAGGAACGTTCTCACCGGGGACCACGTGCGCGGACGGCGCCCGGTTCACCGCACGACGTGTTCGTACGCGGACTTCAGGTCCCCCACCGGACCCGGCGGGGCCACCAGCGGCCCCTTCGCCCAATCGCAGCCGAGTTCGTGCAGCACCTTCAATTGCCGCTCGGTCTCGACCCCTTCGGCGACCACCACGAGATCGACCGCGTGCGCCATCGCCATGATTCCGGCGACGATCGGCTCGGCATCGCTCGACCTTCCGAGATCGGCCACGAAAGAGCGGTCGATTTCGATCACGTTGAGATCGAGACGGCACAACTGCGCCAGTGAGGAATACCCGGCGCCGAACCGTTCCGCGGTGACCTTGACCCCGGTCTTCCGCAGCGCGTCGACGGCGTCGGCCGCGTCTTTCAGCGCCGTTTCGTCGACGTCGAGACTGAGATCCTGCGGTCCCAGCCCCGCTTCGTCCAAAGTGGTCTGGACCAATTGCAGTAGCGTGGGATCGCCCAATTGGCGCACCGAAAGACTCACATTCACATTACAGTGCACATCATGATCGGCACGCCATCGGGAGATCTCGCCGGCGGCTTTGGCAAGAACCTCCGCACCGATGATCGTCAGAAGATCGCCGTCGTCGGCGATCTCGACCAATTCCGCCGGATCGATCGGTCCCCGAACAGGATGATCCCAGCGGGACTTCGCCTTCACCGCGACCATGTCGCCGGTCCGCAAATCCACGACGGGCTGATAAACGGTCTCGATCAGGCCTTCCGCGACCGCGTTCCGCAGATCCTGTTCGAGAATGAAACGATCCTGGACCCGTTCCCGCATGATCGGCGCATAGAACGCATATCGGCCGGGTCCGAATGTCTTCGCCTGGTACATCGCCAAATCGGCGTCTTCCAGCAATTCATCGGCGGTGCGGGTATCACCGGGTTCGGCGAGCACTATTCCGATGCTCGTATTGATATGCAGTTCCCGGCCGTGCACGGTCAGCGACTCGGCGAGCCGCCGCTGGAGATGGTCGGCCAGCGCCCGCACCTCCGCGGCTTCGGTATAACCGGTGGTGATGACCAGGAACTCGTCCCCGCCGAGCCGTCCGACCAGGTCCGAGTGCCCGGCGGCGGCCCGCAGCCGCTCGCCGATGATGCGCAGCACCTGGTCGCCGACGGTATGACCGAGCGAATCGTTGATGATCTTGAACTTGTCGAGGTCGATGAACAGCACCGTCGTGGTGAGCGCCGGATCGGCGATCGTCCGCCGCAGATGGTTCAGCGCGAGCGTGCGGTTCGCCAGCCTGGTCAGCGGGTCATGGGTCGCCTCGTAGGCCAGCCGCTCGCTGATCGCCCGCCGTTCGGTGATGTCGGCGAACGACGTCAGCACCGAAGGCACGCTCTGCCCCGGCGCCATCAGCGGACCGGACGTCAGCGAAAGCCACCGGTGCGCGCCGTCCCGCCGCCGCACCTGCACGACCCGCCCCGTCTCGACCTTCCCGGAACGCCGCACCCGCGCGGACGGCAGATCGTCGACCGGCACCGGGACACCCCGCTCGTCGTGCAACCGCAGCGTCCGGCTCTCCAGGCCGATCAGCGACCCCTCCGGCACGCCGGAGATCCGGTGCGCGGCGGAGTTCGCCAGCTCGATCCGCCCGCTCGGGCCGACCACCAGCACACCTTCGTCGAGCGTTTCGACGACGGTCGCGAATTCGGCTTCGGCCCGGCGCTGCGCGGTCTCGTCGGCGCACAGGAGCACGTAACCGTCGAACATCTCGGCCGCCGAGACGCGCACCGCCAGCGCGGTGCCGTCGGCGCTGAAATGCGTCGCCTGCACGACGCCGCCCGCCGCGACGACCTCCCGCGGGTCCATCGGCGCGCCGACGACCTCCGACACCGGAACCCCGATGACCTCGTCGAGTTCGTGCCCGTAGACCGCTTCGGCCGCCGGATTCCAGCTCGTCACCAGTCCGTCGGGCGAGGTCGCGATGATCGCGTCACTGGCGTGGCCGACCAGCGCGGCCTGGAACCGCAGGCCGGCTTCGGCGGCCTTCTGCGTGCTCAGGTCGCGCATGATCACCTGGTAGGCGGGTTTGCCCTCCCACGTGGTGAGCACCGCCTGGGATTCGACGGTGACCTTGCCGCCGCCGAGGGTCAGCAGCGTCATCTCGGTCGGCTCGCTGAACGAACCGGGCGCGGCCAGCGACCCGATCCGGGCGAGCAGCGCGTCCTGCGAGCCGGTGTCGACCATGTCCGTGATGTGCAGGCCGACGAGTTCGGTCGACACCGAGGCGCCGACGAACCGCATCGCGGCCGAGTTGACGAACACGACCTTGCCGCGCTGATGGACACAGATGCCGTACGGACTCGCTTCGACCATCGTGAGGTATTGCGTACCCAAAGTCCCGCCGTCGGAATTTTGCTCCAAAAGGCGGTACCCCTGGCTCAGAAAAGCGAGAGCCGGGTCACCACGATGATCCCTCTCGGTGGACAGCTCGGTCAGCAGACGGACGAGCGACGCGTGCCGGGAGGTCGTCCCGACCGGCGGGCCGGATACGCCAACCGTGCAGGTCGTGGCGCCGTTCGCTGGCGAGGAATCCTGATCCGAGGGCCGGCGGGTGTCGGGAGTCCCACCGTCGAGATCGTCAGGATCCATGTGATCCAAACCCCCTACTCGACTGATGTAGCTTCCGATTAGATCACTAAATCGACGTAGCCGTCCTCCTCGGCCAGCCGATCGGTGCGGCTTTTCCACCCCAGCGTTGACGGAATGTAGTTGAAGGGAAACACGTGCGGAGCAAAACCGACATCTGCGGCATCGGAGCCGTAACCGCCTACGGCTGGGGGCGCGAATCACTCTGGCAGGGCCTCGCGAGCGGCCTCCCCGGCGCCCAGCTCGTCGACGGGTTCGGCGAGACCCGCGAACTGCCCGGTTGGGTCGGCCACATCCCCGAGGGCGGCAGACCGAGGGACGGGAGCCTGCATTGCCGCGCGCTGCTCGCGGCGGCACGGGAAGCGATCGAGGACGCCGGGGCGAACGGCTGGACACCCGGCCGCCGGGTCGGGCTCATCTACGGCGGCGTCCGCGACGACATGCGCACCTGGGACGGTTTCCACGCCCTCGGGGAACGGCTCGCGTACCGGCGCGAGTTCATCGGCATGATGCCGTCGACGCCGATCACCTCGCTGATGGCCGAATTCGGCTTCCACGGCCCGTCGATGACCGCATCCGCGATGTGCGCGACCGGCAACGCCGCGGTGCTCACCGCGAAGATGTGGCTGGACGCGGGGATGGCCGACGACGTCGTGGTGGTCACCACCGATCTGTCCGCGACCCGGCAGGTCGTCCGGCATTTCGTGCACTGCGGCGTCGCGGTCACCGACGTGCCGCCGCTCGACGCGTGCCGCCCTTTCCAAGAGGGCACAAGGGGTTTCACCTTCTCCGAGGCGTCGATCGCGGTGGTGATGACCCGGCAGAAGACGGACTCGTACGCCACCGTGCTCGGCGGCGCCATGACGCACGAGGCGCACAACGCGATGGCACTCGACCCCGATCCGTCGACCGCCATCGCGGCGGTGACCGAGGCACTGGAGAACGCGAACGCCGACGCGGCGGACGTCCGGTACGTGAACGCGCACGGAACCGGCACGAAACTCTGCCATCGCACGGAAGCCCAGATCCTCGAAGCGGTCTTCCCGGGCAGTACCGAGATCTTCTCGATCAAACCGCTGACCGGGCACAGCCAGTCGGGCAGCGCGCTGACCGAGATCGTGACGACCTGCCTCGCGGCGCGGCGTGACCTCATCCCGGCGCCGAAACCGGTGGCGGACGGGCATCCGCAGCTGATGGACGGACCGTCGCGGCCGGAAAGCGGGCTCACCGTCAAGACGTCGATCGGGATGGGCGGCTACGTCACCGCCGTCGTACTGGACGCCGCCTAGCCGACGTCCAACCGACCAATTCGATAACACACGGTCTCAACGTCGTCACGAACCGTCATTGTGCGTGGTCCGGTGGGTGATACTCCCCGGTAGCGACACGCACTGAGCACGGAGGCGGCCATGAGCCCGAGAACGGCGTCCGACACGTTCGTCCACAACTACCTGTTCTTGCGGCGTGCCATAGGTTTCCTCGGGGTCGGACTGCCTTTCGTGCTCGTCTTCGGGAAACTGGTCGTCGACGGTGGCGGGCTGCTCAACTCGATCAGCGGGTACTATTACTCGGGAATGCGCGACGTCTGGGTCGGCACCATGTGCGCCATCGGCGTCTTCCTGTTGTCCTACCGGGGTTACGGCCGGGTCGACGACATCGCGGGCAATATCGCGGCGGTGGCCGCGGTCGGGGTGGCGCTCTTCCCGACGACACCGGCGAACGGCGACCGCGCGGACGAGATCATCGGCATGCTGCACCTGGCCTTCGCCGCGGTCTTCTTCCTGGTACTGGCGTTCTTCTGCATCGTGCTGTTCACCAAGTCGGACAAGGCGATCCCCGGCCCCCGCAAACCCGAGCGGAACCGGCTGTACGTCACCTCCGGCGTGATCATGCTGGTGTGCCTGGCGTTGATCGTGCTCTGCGGGCTGTTCTTCGACGACGTGACGAAGTCGCTCTACCCGGCGCTGTGGCTGGAGTCCATCGCGATCCTCGCGTTCGGCGTTGCCTGGCTCACCAAGGGCGGGACGCTGCTGCCCGACAAGACCGCCGACGTCCCCGGGGTGCCGAGCGTGCCCGCGCCGTTGCCGGAGGCCTGACCTGGGCTTCGACCGCGCACCAGAAGGTAAAGGAACCTTTGCCATTCCCCGGGTCGTTGTCGCCTTATGACAGAGCGCATCGCACTCCAGCTCGGGCGCCGCGATCTCCTCGTGGTCGCGGGGATCCCCGGGGCGGGCAAGACCACGCTGCTGTCCCGGGCGGCGACCGGCGCGATGCCGGTGCTCGATTCCGACCAGGTCCGCGGCAGACTGCGCGAGCGGCTGCCCTCGGCGTTGCCGTACCGGTGCTACCGGCCGCTCGTCCACCTGTGGCACCGCGCGCGCGTCATCGGGTTCGCGCTGGCGGACGGCGGCCCGCTGATCGTGCACGAGCCGTCGACCCGGGCGACGACGCGCGGGCTGCTGGCCCTGCTCGGCCTGCTGAGCCGCCGCCCGGTCCGGCTGCTGTGGCTCGACGTGACGCCGGAGGAGGCCCGCGCGGGCCAAGTCGCGCGCGGACGGGTCATCCGGCGGCACTCGTTCGCCCGCCACGTCAGAAGGGCCGGGAAACTGCGCCGCGAACTGCGCGCCGGCTGGGTACCGGCGGGCTGGTCCAGCGCACGCATGGTGACCCGTGAGGTGAGCGGGGCGCTGAGCTTCGTCGCTGAGGAGGAGCCCGTGAGAAGCACCCGGCCCTCAGGCGACGTCCGGCTCGTCCCCGTCGAGCGGACGACCGCGTCCACAGTGCGCGCAAGTTGACGGCTCCTGTCCCCCGGGTTCGGGTTCTTCCGAAGGACCGGGACCGTTCGGCTGCGGACACGGATTCCATGGCCCCCAGCGAATGCGTACCGGCATCGTCGTCACCGCGGTCGCGGGAAGCCGGCTTGTGCGGGAAAGCCGGTGAATTCGGGGAAACGGGAAAGCTGCGACGCCATCATGCGAGCTCCGTCCGCCGTACCGCCCGAGGCGGGAACCTCGGGCCTCTGCACCGAGATACGGACGTGATGATCCGCCGGTTCATTCGGCCGCCGAGAAAGTCGCCGCGGTCCAGGTGGTCGTGAGTGGCAAGTGTCGTTAGAACGACACTTGCCACTCACGACCCGCTGGACCGAAGTCGGCGCGGAAGGGTCAGATGCCCACGTAGTTCTCGGCGAAGAAGTCCTGATGCGCCCGCGAGACCCGCAGGCTCTCCAGCCGCGCGTCCCGCAGGGCCCGCTGGAACAGGGCCTCGTCGCCGTATCCTGCCGGGCTGTGCAGCAGGTTGATCATCCAGTGCGAGAACTCCTGCGCCCGCCAGATCCGCGGCAGGCACTCCGCCGAATAGCGGTCGAGGGCCGTCGTGTCCCGTTTCTCGAAGGCGGTGACCAAGGCACGGCCGAGGATCTCGGCCTCCATCAGCGCGAGGTTCGCGCCTTTCGCCGCGGACGGGCTGATCAGGCTCGCCGCGTCGCCCGCGAGGAACAGGTTCCCACGCTGGATCGTGTCCATCACCCGTGAGGACAGGTCCACGATCCGGCGTTCGATGACGGGGCCGCGTTTGAGCTCGCCGTAACGTTCGGCGCCCATCCGCAGCCGCAGTTCGTCCCAGATCCGGTCGTCCGTCCAGGCTTCCGGATCTTCACCGCGCGGGACCTCGAGGTAATAACGCGTCACCGTCGGAGTCCTCGCCATATGCCCGGCGAACCCGCGTTCGTGGAGCGCGTAGCCGATCGCGGACATACTGGGCGGGGCCTCGGCGAGGATCGCGAGCCACGAGATCTCGTGGTCCCGCCGGAAGATCCGCGCGGGCACGGATCTCCGCGAGACACCGTGCTGACCGTCGCACCCGGCGATGTACCTGGCACGCAAGAGAAGATCATCGGCGATGACGGTGGCGTCCGTCCCCGATACCGAGGACACCTCGGCCTCGAACCTGATCTCCCCGCCGCGGGCGAGGAATTCCGCGATCAGGTCGGTGACCAGGAACTGTTGCGGGTAAACGGTGTGCACTTCACCGTTGCCGAGTTCGCCGTACTTGAGCTCGAATTCCGTCCGCTCATTACGGAAGGCGCAGGTGTCGTGCTCGGCACCGTTGCGGAGCAGCCCGTCGGCGAGTCCGTTCTCGGTGAGCACGCGGACACTGTTCGCGGCCAGAAACCCGGCCCTGGCCCGGTTTTCGACATGCGCCCGGCTTCGCCGCTCCAGGATCAGGCACTCGATCCCGGCCGCGCGCAACAGATTCCCCAGTACGAGCCCGGCCGGGCCCGCGCCCGTGATCAGTACGTCAGCGTCGTTCTTTCCCACGAAAGCCCCCAGTACCTTCGCCGCCCCATGCGGTCCAAGGTACACAAAACACCTTCGTACGGTGGGCGTTCAGCCCTTCTGGGCACGCATTCGTGCCCGTCGTTTCCCTTCGTGCATCGCCACCACCCGGGCGACCGGAATCGTGTGCCCCTGCGCGACGAGGTCGGCGGGCAGTGCCTGCGGATCGGGCATCACCTCGGCCCAGGGATCCTTGCCGTCCAACAGGGCGGGCGCGGTACGGACGGTGAAATCGGCGGGGACGACGTTCTCGAGGTCGTCCCACGCGACGGGGAACGACACCGGCATCCCCGGCCGCAACCGCGGGCTGTACGCCGCCGCGACGGTGTTGCCGCCTGCCCGCGTGGAATCGAGGTACACCTTCCCCTCGCGGTCTTCCACGATGTACGCGGTCGTCGCGACCGACGGGTCGACGGCCTCCGCGCGAGCGGCGAGCGCGCGGGTCGCGGCCGCGACGTCGTCGAAACCCTGTCCCGGTACCAGCGGGACGAAAATGTGCACTCCCTTGGAACCACTGGTCTTCACCGCTCCGGCGAGACCGCAGTCGGCGAGTGCCTGCCGCACCAGTCCGGCGGCCTTCACGACGTGTGCGAAGTCGTCGCCGGGTGGCGGGTCGAGGTCGAGGACGAGATGGGTCGGGCCCGTGTCGTCGCTCGCGCGCATCAACGTCGGGTGATATTCGACGGCGCGCTGGTTCGCGAACCACAGGAGCGTGCGGCGATCGTCGCAGAGCGCGTAGGAAACCTGCCGTTTCGAGGTCTCGGCCCACATCTCGTGCCGCTTCACCCAGTCCGGCGTGTACTTGGGCAGGTTCTTCTGCATGAACGGGCCCTGGCCGCGCAGGATGCGGATCACCGACAACGGCCGGTCTTCCAGCACCGGGAGGATGTGGCCGGCGACGGCGTCCAGGTAGTCCACCAGGTCGCGTTTGGTGGCGCCCTCGAACAACGGCTGGTCGAGGTTGGTCAGCTTGACCCCGTCGCGCTCGTCATCGCTCATGGGGTGAGCCTGGCACAAAAAGTCTCGTGAGTGGTAGAGACGGTTCTAACCGTCATTACCACTCACGAGCCCCACTCTCAGCTGATGTTGGCGTCGATACAGGCGTAGAACGCGTTCGCCGTGTCGTAGACGTTCCAGCGGGCAAGGATCTTGTGCCGCCCGCTCTGCTGCAGGTTCACGCTGTGCGTGACCGTCGCACCCGGCTGCGCGCCGTTGTCGTTGATGGTCGCGACCTTGGCACCGTCGACGAAGTACTCCCAGGTGCTGGTGCGGTGGCGAGCCGTCAGCGTCCACCGGAACGAGGTGGTGCGGCCGAGGGAATGCACCTTCCAGCCCTTGCTGTCGTCGTTGAGATCCGCGAACCGGCCGACTCCGCCGTTACAGCTCATGAGCCCCTTGGGGCCCTCGACACTTTGCGGTTCCCATTTGATATCACCGCAGGAAACGGTGTTCTGCGCGCATTGCGCCTGCCTGCTCGCGGGTGAGGAGACATAGCCGTGCGCACTGGCTGTTCCCGCCGGAATCGCGACCAGCACGGCAGGAACCATCGCCGCACCTGCCGCCAGGGTCAGAAGCCTTCGTTTGAAGCTCATGCATACCCCTTTCGACACCCACCGCTGACCCGGTGGCAGAACCGTCCACGAACCAGCGGTTCTGGGGCCACAGCGAGCGAAAACCAATGACGGTTGGGACCACATCCGCCGAAGCGCCAAGCAGGCGAATGTGGTCTAGACCATAATTGGTTCAGACGACTCGGTCAAGAGTAACCAACCGGGCGCTTCGCCCGGTGAAGATCGAACAGGGGTTGTCAAGGCGCGCGATCAGCCCGCGCCCAAACAGACGAACGGTCGCCGGAACGGGTCAACCGCGATGGTGTCCGCCAAGGCCGTCGCCGGTCCGGCTCCTTCGGCGAGCCTGCGGTGGTAGTCGTCCATCGCCGCCGCGGCGGCCTCGTCACCGACTCGGCTCAACGGCGCGATCACCGTCCGCGAACCGCTGGCGAGCAACGCGCTGGCGAAACCGAGGACCTCGTCACCGGGCCGGATCCGGTTCAGCGCCAGTTCGCACGCCGCGAAGACGACCTGCGACGGTGGCTGCGCGAGCCCGGCCATCTCGTGCGCGAAGAGCGCCCCGTCGGCCAATTCCAGCCTCGAGAACAACGCGTTCTCCGGTTCGTGCGCGCCGTGCGCGGCGATATGCGCGAGCTTCGCGCCGTCCAGCGCGTGCAGGACGGACTTCACCGTCGCCTCGGCCCCGGTCAGCGTATGCGCTGTCCGGTAATGCGTCGCGAGCTTCTCCAGCTCTCCCCTGCTCCCCACCAGCCCGGGACCGCGCACGAGGACGACCTTCCGCGCGCGTGACAGCGCCGAGTGCTCCGCCCCCAGCCACGCCGTCGCCGACGGAGCGACGACGATCGGCCGTGACCGCAGCGAGGGCAGGACACCCCACGGGACGGCGTAGAGCGGACCGGTCGGCACGACGACCAGACCGCGGTCGCCGAGCAGCCCGGCCAGCGGCCGGATCAACTGGGCGTCCAGCCGTTCCGCCTGTTTCCGGGCCGAACCGAGCACCGACCGGACGAGCGGGGCGGGCAGCTGATCCGGCGCGAGCGCGTTGAGGTCGACGTTCAGCATGCGCGCGGATTCCGCCGCCAGCGCCGCCGAACCGAGTCGCACCAGTTCGCACCGTCCGCCGGTGACGACCATCGCCACCAGCTCGTCCCCGGAGGACGCGAAACTCACCAGCGCGCGTTCGCCCAGCTCGTCCGCCACCTCGGCGAGCCCGGCGACCGGCCGCGGCCTGCCCCAGCGTCCGGTGTGCCAGCCGAGCCGGTGCGCCTCACGCAAGCGCTCGGCGTGCTTCGCGCGCAAAGCCGCCGTCGGATGCCCTTCGTGCTGCGCCTGGTGGATCGCCTGATCGAGCCCCCGGACCTCGGCGACCCGCTCGGCGAGATCCGGATCGGTCGCCGCCACGGGTTCGTACCGGTGACTCTGCGCGCGGGTCCGCTCCGTCCAGCCGAACAGCCGGGCCGCGTCGGCACGCTCCAGCACGATCTTGACCGCCAGATCCGCCAGCTCCCGGCCGTGCAACGCCGTCCCGGAAACGAGTTCGATGCCGCCCATCCGATCGCGGACGCGGTCGAGTTCGGTGAGCCCGGCCCGGATCTCGGCCAGCGCCTTGGTCTTGTTCCCTTCGGCCACCGCGAGTTCCGCGCGGCAAAGCCGTCGCAGCATCCGGTAATCGACGGACGTGAGCCGACCCGGCCGCGGAATCCGCGCCAGCAGGTCGGCCGCGCGCTTCCGTTTCCCCTTCCGCAATTCGACCCGGACGGCCAGCATGCGCGCCAGCGCGGCCTGATCGGCCAGCCGCGGCATCGGCATCGCGTTCGCCGCGCGCAGCGCGCGAGCGGTCAACGTGAGCGGGATTTCGTTGGTACGCAAGGCATCTCGCACATCCGCGCGAAGGCCGACGATGGTCGCGTTGGCGACACAGGTCTGGCATCCCCACCGGAGCATCCTGCGCCGCGCGGACGCGGCGTACCGCCGGGCGAGTTCGAGGTCGTCACCGAGCAGCGCCGCGGACGCCCGGTACAACTCCGCGTACCCCAGCTCACGGGTGGTGCTGCTCTGTGCGTGCATGACCTCCAGTACCTCATCGAGATGCCGGCCCGCCTCGTCCGCCAGTCCGGCGGCGAGCAGTGCTTGGGCCTGGTCGAGCCGCAGAAGCGGATGCACCTCGACGTCCAGGGCCTGGTAGATCCGTTCGCTTTCCTCGTACAGGCGAAGGGCGGCGGGAACATTCCCGATCCTCAGTTCGAGTGAACCGAGCGGTCGCCGGACATCGGCCGCCTGCAATCGCAGTTCGTACTTCTCCGCGATGTCCATCGCCCGGGACAGATCCTCACGGGCCCTGCGAACATCACCCAACCGCGTATAGGCGAGCCCGCGAGTGATCATCGTTCCCAGATAGGGATGAAGGACGGGAACCGGATCGGGAGCCGAAGCGAGAACGAATTCCTTGCTGTCGATCGAGGCATCGAAATAGGCGATACCGTCCTCGTTCCGGCCCACCGCCATGAGCAGCAGCCCGTAGTTGTGGTCGATGGCGCCGCGGAGTTCCGCACGGAGGGCGCGATCGCCGACCTCGGTGAGGAGCGAGCGCACCTCGTCCAGTTCGGCCAGGCCGTCGGCGACCGCACCACCGGTTTCCGTGCCGAGCGCGACGAGTGAGTTCGTGAGGCGGATCCGCGCGGCCAGCCACTCCGACCGGTCGCCTTCGACGGCGGATTCCACCGAGTCGAGTACCGACATGCCCCGGTGGAGCAGCTTCAAGCCCTCACGCGGCCGTGCCGAGCAGACCGCGTCGACCCCGGCCCGCTGCAGGGCGCGGGCCTGTCGGATGGCTTCGGCCACCCCGAGTTCCGTTACAACCACTGATCTATGACAGCACAGTCCGTAGCCGAACGACCGCCGCCCGCCGGGGAATACCCCGACGGGCGGACCGAGGCCATCGGCTCACGCGATCAGGGCGTCGGGGGCGGCGTCTGGATGCAGCCGCCGGCGCAGTCGAAGAAACGGTCCCGGTTGTGCTCACAGTCGGGACTGTGCTGGTGTTCACCCTGGTCGGGCTTGGGTCCGGCCGGGTCGACCGGCTCCTCCTCGCCGATGGGGTCCTTGACGTCCGTAGGCGTCGACATCTGTCGATCTCCTCCCCTGATGATCTTTCATTTGCCGTGCCAGGCGACCCCATCGCGCCGGGTCCCCTCCGATCGCAGGCCCTCTTCCTGCGAATGGGGCAATAGTGCCACAACGGAGCAATGATCGGGAGTTTTTACCTACACTGAGTCATCGGCGGCACCCGAAAGAGGGACGCCTAGTTAGCGGGCCTCACGACTTAGCCCGGATGGCCGTACTCCTTGCCGGGCTGACGGCGAATCGAGGTCATTCCACTGCGCCATCCGGCCTAAGATCCAAAAGTTCTTGTGCCACAAGGGTTTCCGGAGATGAACGCAGGGGCATCCACGGCCTGTCGGGGGTTGACCGGCAAATATCCGGAGGAGAGATAACGATGCCCACGTGGTTGGTCATCATCATCGTCATCGCCGCCGTCCTGGTGGTGGGCGCGGCCGCCTGGTTCGTCGTCGCCGAGCAACGCAGGCGGCGCTTGCGTGAGACGTTCGGGCCCGAATACGACCGGGCCGTCAAGGAACACGAGAGTCCGCGGGAGGCGGAACGCGACCTTTCGTCGCGCATGAAACGTCATTCGGATCTCGACATCCGCCCGCTGCCGCAGACCACAAAGGACCGGTACGCGCAGGAATGGGCGCTGATCCAGGAACAGTTCGTCGATCGCCCGTCCGGCGCCGTCGTCGAGGCGGACCGGGTACTGGTCTCCCTGATGGCCGAGCGCGGTTACCCGACAGAGGGGTACGACCAGCAGCTCGCGGATCTCTCCGTCCGGCACGCGAACGCGATACGGCACTACCGCGCCGGGCACGACACGCTGGAGCGTCATCGGGAATCCGAAATGTCCACAGAGGACATGCGTGAAGCGATGAAGCATTACCGCGTGGTGTTCGAAGATCTGTTGACCGACGGTGGCGAAGGAGCGGAAACTCATGGAAAGCAGGCCTCTGGAAACCGAGGGAACGGAACCGCGGACCACGGAACACGTCGCGGGGACGACGGATCGGCTCGACGAGGATCGGACCGCTGACGACCGCGGTGGCCTCGACACCGGAAACGACGCCCGGGACGAGGGTCAGGCGCTGAGCACCGAGGACCTGGTGGCCGCCGAACCCGAGTCCACCACGGAAAGCGCCACCACAGAGTCCACTGAGGACGACGGTGAGCACACGTTGTTCGACGACACCGATGTCGAGCGCTTCCGTGACAGCTGGCAAGGCATCCAGACGGCCTTCGTGGACGATCCGCGCCGGGCGGTCAAGGAGGCCGACGAACTGGTCGCCGTCGTGATCCAGAACCTGGCCTCGACGTTCGCCGACCACAAGAAGGAACTGGAATCCGCGTGGAGCCAGGGCGAACCGGCCACCGAGGACCTCCGGATCGCGCTGCGCCGCTACCGGTCGTTCTTCAACCAGCTGCTGAGGGCGTAACAGCACAAAGCCTCGTGAGTGGTAATGACGGTTAGAACCGTCATTACCACTCACGAGCTTGTGGACGACCCCGGACGCACGATCATCAGCACCGTCACCACGGCCCAGAGCAGATTGAACATCCCGGTGTACATCGCCACCCGTCCGGCCGTCACCGGTTCCGACGGCGGTTCGGCGTCCAGCGCGGCGAGGATCGCGTTCTGCCCCGGCAAGACCAGCAACGCCAGGACACCGGCGGCCGCGGCGGTGAGGACGATCGACACGAGCACCCACGCGTCACCGAAGACCCGCATACTGCCCGCCGTCGCCAGCCCGAAGAACGGCACCGCGATGCCGACGACGGCGTAGACCCGGCAGATCCGGTTCAGCGCGCGCAACACGGACAGCCCGGAACCCGGTTCGGTGAAAGCGCGGCGCGCGGCGGCCGGGAACATGCTCGCCGCCACGGTGACCGGCCCGATCGCGATGACGGCGGCGAGCACATGCAGGATCAAGAGGACTTTCGACACGCTGCCGAGCCTAAGATCATCACCGGCCTGCCCGGTACCGGTGTTTTCGACAGATATCACAGGATTCCGGCCATCGGCTACGTCCGCTGACGTACGCGAAGTGCCGCTTGGGAACGGATGTGCCGACGCCTCGCGGCGGACACCATTCGTCACCATGACCATTCCCGTGGACACAGACGAACTCACGAAACGGTACGGCGAGCATCTCGCCGTCGACCGGATGAACCTGACCGTGCTTCCCGGTGAGATCTACGGCTTCCTCGGCCCGAACGGCGCCGGCAAGACGACCACATTGCGGATGTTGCTGGGTCTCGTACGGCCGACCTCCGGCGAGGTTCGGCTGTTCGGCAGGCCGCCCGGCGAACTAGACGGGGTCGGAGCGCTGATCGAATCGCCGGGTTTCTACCCGTATCTGTCCGGTTCGGACAATCTGAAGGTGCTGGCCCGGTACAGCGGAACGGATCCGCTCCGCGTCGGCGAAGTACTCGCGCTGGTCGATCTGGCCGATCGCGGCAAAGACCGGTATTCGACCTATTCGCTCGGTATGAAGCAGCGACTCG
Source organism: Amycolatopsis orientalis DSM 40040 = KCTC 9412 (assembly GCF_000478275.1). GTDB lineage: Bacteria > Actinomycetota > Actinomycetes > Mycobacteriales > Pseudonocardiaceae > Amycolatopsis > Amycolatopsis orientalis. The sequence goes on along the minus strand of NZ_ASJB01000046.1, from coordinate 59,646 downwards.
GTGTCGCGGCGGCGCTGCTGAAGGATCCCCGGCTGCTGATCCTCGACGAGCCGACCAACGGGCTCGACCCGGCGGGGATGGCCGACATGCGCGTGCTGATCCGGCGGCTCGGCGCGGAGGGCTGCACCGTGCTGCTGTCGAGTCATCTGCTGGGCGAGGTCCAGCAGATCTGCGATCGCGTCGGCGTCGTCTCGCACGGCAGGCTGGTCGCGGAGAACACGGTGGCCGAACTCCGCGGCGGCACGGTGCTGCACGTCGAGGTGGACGAGGTCACGCGGGCCGCCGAGCTGGCGAAGCGCTGGATCGGCGGGGAGAACGTGGCCGCGAGCGGGACCGGGCTCGACCTGACCGTCGACCCGGATCGCGCGTCGTGGCTGAACCGCGAACTCGTCACGGAAGGGATCGCGGTGCGCGAACTGCGGGTCCGCGAACGGGATCTGGAACAGGTGTTCTTCGAGCTCACCGGAGAGGTGGCGGATCATGTGGGGTAGCTGCACGGCCGAACTGGCGAAGCTCGTCCGGCGTCCGGCGAACTGGTTCCTGCTGGGGATCGCGGTCGTCCTCGGCCTCACGTTCACCTATCTGCTGCCACTCGCGGGCGCGGCCGGCTCGTCGAGCGGCGCCCCGGGCACGGATCGCGGGCTGGCCGCGACCCTGCCGTCGAACCTCGTCGGCAACTCGATCGGCGGGCTCCCGGTGTTCCTCGGCGCGATCCTGCTCGTACTCGGCGTGCTGGCCGTCGGCACCGAATACGGCTGGGGCACCTGGAAGACCGTGCTGACACAGGGTCCTTCACGACTGACCGTCTACAGTGGAAAGTTGTTCGCACTGGCCGTCGCGACCCTCACCGTCGTGCTGACGAGCTTCGCGACCGGCACGATCACGAGCGCGCTCATCGCCTCCTCGGAAGGCGAGCCGATGGACTGGCCGTCGCCCGGCTCGCTGGTGACCGGGATCGGGGCGGGCTGGCTGATCGCGATGACCTGGGCGGTGCTCGGCGCGGCGCTCGCCATCGCGATGCGCGGGGTGGCGCTGCCGATCGGGCTCGGCCTGGTGTGGCTGCTCGTCGTCCAGAACCTGCTGTTCGGCGTCGCGGCCCCGCTACTGGACTGGGTCGACACGCTCCAGCTGGCCCTTCCCGGGGCCAACGCCGGTTCGCTGGCCGCGTCGCTCGGCGCCTCGGGTGCGACGCCGGGGGTCGGGGAACTCGTCGGCATCCCCCAGGCGACGCTGGTGGTGGCCGGATATCTGGTGGCCTTCGCCGCCCTCGGCGGCTGGCTGCTGCGGCGCCGGGATGTCCTCTGAATACACGTGAAGGCCCCCTTCCCTCGACTCAGCCGAGGAAAGGGGGCCTTCACGCGGGGATCAGGCGAGGGCGTCGAGGTCCGCGATGACGTCCTTGGGCAGTTCCAGGTCCGCGGCGGCGATGTTCTCGCGGAGGTGTTGCAGCGAGGACGTACCCGGGATCAGCAGGATGTTCGGCGACCGCTGGAGCAGCCACGCGAGCGCGACCTGCATCGGAGTCGCGTCGACGCGGCGGGCGCAGTCGTCGAGCACGCCGGACTGCAGAGGCGTGAACCCGCCGAGCGGGAAGTACGGCACGAACGGGACGCTGATGGCCGCGAGGGCGTCGAGCAGGCCGTCGTTGGCGCGCTGCGCGACGTTGTACTCGTTCTGCACGCAGACGACCGGCGCGATGGCGCGCGCTTCCTTGACCTGCTCCGCCGAGACGTGGCTGAGGCCGAGGTGTCGGATCAGCCCCTGCTGCTGAAGCTCGGCGAGCACCTCGAACGGCTCGGTGATCGAAACCGGGATCGGGAATTCACCGTGCGCGCCCGCGAGCCGCAGGTTGACGACGTCGAGCACGTCGACGCCGAGGTTGCGCAGGTTGTCGTGGACCGCGGAGGTCAGCTCCTCACGCGAAAGCGCTGAAGGCCAGCCTTTGTCCGGAGTCCGCTTCGCGCCGACCTTCGTGACGATGTGCAGGTTCTCCGGGTAGGGGTGCAGCGCCTCGCGGATCAGCTCGTTGACCGTGTGCGGGCCGTAGAAGTCGCTGGTGTCGATGTGGGTCACGCCCAGTTCGACCGCCTCGCGAAGGACGGCGATGGCGGTTTCGCGGTCACTCGGGGGTCCCCAGATACCGGGGCCCGACAGCCGCATGGCGCCGTAGCCCATCCGGCTCACCGTGAGATCGCCGAGGGTGAGAGTGCCGCCTGGGCTCATGATCGCTCCTTGTGCAAAGTGGGTCCCCGCCTCACCTTAGGCAGGGTCGGCCGCCGGGGCGCGCCCGGGAAGGGAGCAAGGGACCTTTGCTATCGCCGAGGGCTCTGACCTGCGCGAACAGTCAGCCCGACCAGCTGGTTCGCCAGTCCTTCGGTCAACCCGTCGACGAACATCTCGCGACCGGCGGGCGCACCCCGTTCGGCCAGGACGGTCGCCACTGCCTCGCCCGGGTTCGCGTAGGGCCACAGACCGGCGACGAGGATGAAGACGGCCTTCGCGAAGTGTCCGGCCGCGTCGGCGTCCAACGGGAGCTGGCCGCGGACGACGTCCGCGAGCCGTCCGGTCCGTTCGGCCGCCCTGGTCTTGAACGTCCGGGCGGTCTCCACGGAGATGTTGCGTTCGAGCACGGCGGCCATCGTGCTGATCAGCTCGCACAGCAGACGCTGCCGCGAGATCGACGTCGCGATCACGGTCGCGACGCGCACTTCGCGCTCGTAACCAGGCTTCGCGTCGCGAGGAGCGCCTAACTCCCCTTCAAGTTCGTCAAGCCACGCGACCCAGGTCGAGTCGAGGACTTCCAGGAAGATCGCCTCGCGGCTGTCGAAGTACCGGAGCACGTTCGACTTCGCCAGGCCGACACGATCACTCAGTTCCCGCAGGCTGATCTGGGAAACGGGCCGCTCGGCCAGGAGTTCGCGCGCCACCCCGAGAATCGCCGTGCGCCGGGCCGCCACCTGCTCCGGCCGCCGGGCGCGAAGGAATTCGGGGGCCACGCGCCGCACGGTACCAGACCACCCGGCTGTTATTCGGCCTTCGCCGCCCGCCGGTCCTGCACCCGCTTGTAGCTCCAGATCAGCAGCGCGAACAGGATGATCCCGGACAGGATCAGGCTCGATCCGGTGCTCCAGCCGCCGAGCGGCAGACCGGGCACCAGCCACCACACGACCCCTGCGGCCAGCAGGCCCAGCCCGGCCAGCACCGAACCGGCGATGCGCAGCGGCGACGAAACGCTGTCTTCGGCCGCCTTCATCGCCCTGTCGCGGATGGGGTCGACGTACTTCTCCACTACCGGGAACTCCGACGCCAGCACGAGCAGCCCCGCGAGCACGAGCAGCAGCCCCGGCCCGGGCAGCACCAGCAGCGCGATGCCGACCAGCAGGAGAATGACGCCCGCGATCAGGATCAGCACCTGCTTCACGGGTTTTCCGATACCCACCGTTTTCTCCTCGCCGTCGTTCCTGCCCCCGATTGTGCCGGGCGCGCCGCGAACGCGCTGGTCCTGCCCGGGTGACGGCCGGTTCGAAAACTTTTCCCCGGACCTGTCTGTTTCCCGCGAAGCCGTTCGTCGGGGTGGTGAACCACCCACCAAGGACGGAGGACCGCATGCATCCCGACCCGCGCCGATGGCGAGCGCTGGCCCTGCTCTGCACGGCCAACTTCATGGTCATCCTGGACTCGCAGATCGTCGTGCTCGCGGTGCCGTCGATCGAGCGGGACCTCGGTTTCGCCGGCGGCGGGACGCATTGGGTCCTCAGCGCGTACCTGCTGAGCTTCGGACTTCTGCTCCTGCCGGGCGGCCGCGCCGCGGACCTGCTCGGCCGCCGCCGGACGTTCTCGGCGGGCACGGCGCTGTTCCTGCTCTCCTCGCTGCTGTGCGGGCTGGCCTGGAGCGACGACGTGCTGATCGCCGCCCGCGTCCTGCAGGGCGTTTCGGCCGCGTTGATGGCGCCGAGCGCGTTGTCGCTGGTGATGACGACGTTCACCGACGACGGCGAGCGCACCAAGGCGCTCGCCGCGTGGTCCGGGGTCGGCGGCTTCGGTGCCACGGCGGCGCTGCTCATCGGCGGCACGGTGACCCGGGCGTTCGGCTGGGAATGGGTGTTCTTCCTGAACATCCCGGTGGCGCTGATCCTGCTCGTGGCCACGCCCGCGCTGCTGGAGGAGAGCCGTGACGCCTCCCGGCGCGGCGCGCCGCTGGTCCCGCTGCGGATCTTCTCGTCACGGATGCTCACCGGCGGGAACCTGGTGATGCTCACCAGCGCGATGGGCGCGTTCGGTGTCTCGTTCCTGATTTCGCGCTACGCCCAAGAGGTGCTCGGCTATTCGCCATTGCTGTTCGGCGTCGCGACCGCGGTGCTGCCGGTGATGGCGGTAGTCGGAGCCTATGGCGGGCAGGCGCTGATCCCGAAGATCGGCGTCCGGGGGCTGGCGGCCGCGGGCACGGTGCTGCTGGGCGCCGGTTGCCTGACGCTGACCGGTGTCTCACCGGACGGTGCCTATCTGACGGATCTGCTGCCCGGCCTCGCCGCCTTCGGGCTCGGGCTAGGCGCGGCCACGGTCGCCGCGCCGATGGCCGCGCTGGGCGGTGTCGACGCCGGGGACACCGGGCTCGCGTCCGGTATCACCACCGCCGCCTTCCAACTCGGCGGCGCGCTCGGCGTCTCGGTAGTCTCGGCCGTATCGGCGGCCGTCACCGGCACCGCGACGTCCTCGGAAGCCGTGACCGGCGGCTTCCGCGCGGGATTCGCGGTCGCCGCCTGCTTCGCGGCGTTGGGGCTGGCGATCGCCCTTTCGGCGCTGCGCCCCGGAAAAGCACTCGTGATGGAGGACTGATGCGCTACATGTTGCTGATCTGCGGGACCCCGGTTTCCGGCGCGGACGGCTGCGACGACCCACTGGACGAGACGAAGGCGTGGGTCGAGGAGATGACCGCTCGCGGGGTGCGGCTCTCCGGCAACAGGCTGCGGTCGACCGCCACCGCGACCACGGTTCGCCGCCGCGACGGCGAACTGCTCGTGTCGGACGGGCCGTTCGCGGAGACGAAGGAGCAGATTCTCGGCTACGACCTGATCGAATGCGCCGACCTCGACGAGGCCATCGAGGTCGCGTCGAAGCACCCGGTCACGAAGGTCGCGACGATCGAGATCCGGCCGATCTGGCCGGCCCCCTGAACCTCGCCACCCCGCTCCGCCTCGTGAGTGGTAATGACGGTTCTAACCCTCATTACCACTCACGAGCGAGGTGACCCGCCGCCTACTCGAGCAGCGCCGACGCCCATCTCACGAGAGCAAAGGTCCCTTGCTCACTCCCCCGCGCCCAGCAGCTGCTCGAAAGGCACGAATCCGCTGGTCTCGGCCACCGCGGGCGCGTCCGACAACCGCGCGGCGAACTCCCGCCCGGCCCGCGAAGCCCGCTTGTCGAGATCGCCCGGAGACGCCCAGTCCGACGAAGCGGCGTACACCGCCGTCGCGACAGGCTCGGCGCGTAGATAGGCGAAGAGCGGACGCAGCGCGAAGTCGAGTACCAGCGAGTGCCGTTCGGTCCCGCCGGTGGCGCCGATCAGCACCGGCTTCCCGTCGAGCGCCTTCGGATCCAGCACGTCGAAGAACGACTTGAACAGTCCGCTGTACGACGCGGTGAACACCGGCGTGACGGCGATCAGGCCGTCCGCGGCGGTCACCGTGTCGATGGCCGCGCGCAGGGCAGGCGAAGGAAACCCGGTCAGCATGTTCTTCGTGACGTCGAGCGCCAGGTCGCGCAGTTCGATCACCTCGATCCCCGCGTCCGGCAGCACCGAACGGGTGGCCGCGGCGAGTTTGTCCGCGAGCAGCCTCGTCGACGACGGCCGGCTCAACCCCGCCGTCACCACCGCGATCGTCGTCATGCGGTCACCTCCGAAAGAGCCGCCTTCAGCGAAGCGTGCGTAGGCGCCTCAGGCACGTGAGAAGGACGAAGTGAGTCGAGTTCCTTGCGCAGCACCGGGATCACGTGTTCCCCCAGCAGGTCGAGCTGCTCCAGCACCGTCTTCAGCGGCAGCCCGGCGTGGTCCACCAGGAACAGCTGACGCTGGTAGTCGCCGAAGTGCTCGCGGAAGGTCAGCGTCTTGTCGATCACCTCTTGCGGGCTGCCGACGGTCAGCGGCGTCTGCTCGGTGAACTCCTCCAGCGACGGCCCATGCCCGTACACCGGCGCGTTGTCGAAGTACGGCCGGAACTCCCGCACCGCGTCCTGCGACTTCGGCCGCAGGAAGACCTGACCGCCGAGGCCGACGATCGCCTGGTCCGCCTTGCCGTGCCCGTAGTGCTCGTACCGCTCGCGATACAGGTTGATCAACGCCTGGAAGTGCTCCTTCGGCCAGAAGATGTGGTTCGCGAAGAACCCGTCGCCGTAGTAGGCGGCCTGTTCCGCGATCTCCGGGCTGCGGATCGAACCGTGCCAGACGAACGGCGGGACGCCGTCGAGCGGCCGCGGGGTCGAGGTGAACTCCTGCAGCGGCGTCCGGAACTTGCCGGACCAGCTGACCACGTCCTCGCGCCACAACCGGTGCAACAGGTGGTAGTTCTCGATCGCCAGCGGGATGCCCTGCCGGATGTCCTGCCCGAACCACGGGTACACCGGTCCGGTGTTGCCGCGCCCCATCATCAGGTCGACCCGGCCGTCGGCGAGGTGCTGCAGCATCGCGAAGTCCTCGGCGATCTTCACCGGGTCGTTCGTGGTGATCAGCGTCGTCGACGTGGAAAGGATGAGTTTCGACGTCTGGGCGGCGATATGCCCGAGCATCGTCGTCGGCGAAGACGGCACGAAGGGCGGGTTGTGGTGCTCGCCGGTGGCGAAGACGTCGAGGCCGACCTCTTCGGCCTTGAGCGCGATCCGCACCATCGCCTTGATGCGCTCGTGCTCGCTGGGCGCCTCCCCGGTGGTCGGGTCGGTCGTCACATCGCCCACCGTGAAGATTCCGAACTGCATGACCTGCTCCCTCGATCACCGGATCATCTTTGCTTGAGCGTTCAACCTTACGCGTGGAAGATATATTCCCCGCCGTCGACCCACTGGTCCAGACCTTCGGCGCGGACTGAACGAGTGACTTGATCGGCTCCGGAAGTGGCCGCCCTCACACTCGAAGCCATGTGGATCACCTCCCTGCTTGTGACAACGTTGACATTCGCTCTCACCCCGGCCACCACCACTCCCGAACCCACCCTCTCGGCGACGATCTGCGCCAAGTACTGCGACGCCCGCGATCCCGCGCTGGCCGTCGGCGACAGAAGACCCGCGACGGCGTCCGTCTGGAGCCGCGGCATCGTGCTCCACCTGTCCGACGGCGACGACATGGGCTGGGGCAGCATCGAAAACGGCGGCCCCGGCGACGAGGTCTGGCTCGACCGGTCCTTCGACGGCGGCCGCACGTGGGCGAACGACAGCCGGATCGGCGACACGAAGATCCCGTCCGGACAGCGCGGCTGGCGGACGCTGATGTTCAACGTCGACGATCCCGCCGGCCACCGCTTCGGTGCCCTGCGCGCCTGCGGGAAGGCGGGCGACCGGCCGGAAATCGCCTGCACACCGTGGTTCCGCACCACGGTCGCCGCGAACACCCGCGCCGAAGCCGCCGCCACCGCGCTCATGCAGTTCTACGACAACGGCACCGGGCTCTGGCAGACCACGGGCTGGTGGAACTCGGCGAACGCGCTCACCGCGATCCTCGACTACAGCACCCGCACCGGCTCGCAGAACTACCGCTACGCCATCGGCAACACCTTCGACCGCAACCGCGGCGACAACTTCACGAACGAGTACATCGACGACACCGGCTGGTGGGCGCTCGCCTGGATCCGCGCCTACGACCTGACGAAGGACCGCCGCTACCTCGACACCGCCGTCATCGCGGCGAACTACATGTACTCCTACCGCGACGGGACCTGCGGCGGCGGCCTGTGGTGGTCGACGGCGAAGACGTACAAGAACGCCGTCACCAACGAGCTGTACGTCAAGGTGGCCGCGTCACTGCACAACCGCCTCCCCGGCGACACCCTCCAGCTCGCCCGGGCACGCGAGGTGTGGGACTGGTTCCGCGCGAGCGGCATGATCAACGGCAGCGCTCTGGTCAACGACGGCCTGAACTCCTCCTGCGCCAACAACGGCCAGGCCGTCTGGAGTTACAACCAGGGCATCGTCCTCGGCGCGCTGGTCGAACTGCATCGCGCGACCGGTGACACCGCCCTGCTCACCACGGCCAGGCGGCTCGCGGATGCCTCCACCACGACGTCGCTGCTGCACGCGAACGGGATCCTGCGCGACCCGTGCGAGTCCGGCGACTGCGGTGCCGACGGGCCGTCCTTCAAGGGCGCGTACGCCAGAGGACTCGGCGAACTGGACCGGACATTGGCGGGCAGGCCGTACCGCGCTTACCTGACGCGCCAAGCGAACGCGACGATCGCGAACAACCGCACCTCCCTCGATCAGCACGGCCTGCACTGGGCCGGTCCGGTCGACCGGATCGACGCGGCCCGTCAGCACAGCGCGCTGGAGGTCCTCACGGCAGCCCTCTGATCACCGGCGTCGGGACGTGCAGCCAGGCAAGGACCTCGGTCTCCTTCTCGTGCACGAGCACCTGCCGGTAGCTCATCGTGTCGAGACCGGGTCCGCCCTGGTCCTGGACGTCCTCGTGGAACCGGTCCGAGACGAGCACGACGACGGGGCACTCTTCCGGCGCTTCGGCGAGCGCGTCACGCAGCACTCGCGAGTCGAGCAGCCGGGCGAGCAGCACCTTCGGCCGTCCCGTCACGCCGTACTCGTCGAGCGTGACCTCACCCGCGTGGATCGCCACCCGCACCCGGATCCGCAACGCCGGATCGGTGACAACGTTGTATTTGGCCAGCTCGGCCGCCAGTTGCGAAAGCAGCGGGAGCAGCAGCCGGAACTTCGGGAAGTGCGGCGGGACGACGACGATCATCCCGTCGCCGGTATCCCGCTTCAGGCACGTGTCCCAGCCGATCCCGCTGGCCTCGAAGGCGTTGGCCAGCAGGCCGAAGAGCATCCGCCGCACCTGGACGAAGATGTCGCTGCTGCGCCCGACCTGGCCGAAGCCGGCGATGTCGATCGAGAACAGCCCGCAGTGCATGCCGGATTCCACCCACACCGTCCGCGGCGGGTAGAGGATCTTCTTCCGCAGCACGGCGAGGTGGACGCACGACACGGCGATGAGCCCGATCGTGCCGAAGAACCACAGCACGGCCGGGACCGTTTCGGGCTCGCTCTCCGGGTCCACGGGCGCGAGCAGATAGATCAACCCGTAGGCCCAGGCGCCGTAGAGCACCACGTAGAGCAACAGGTACGCGCGGCGCAACCGCAGCGCGGCGTGCACGAACGGCAAGGGCGCGAGTATCCCGAGCGACGCGACGACCACCAAGAAATACCAAAGGCTCACCACGCGCCGTATGGTCGAGACACGCGTGGGACCGACTCCGACGGCCACCTTCTTCCCCCCGTCACCGTGTGACACCCGAAACGATAACGCCTCATCCAAGCCCCGGGAAAGCGGCTTGAAGTACCCGTGACCCGGCCATCGGGACGCGGGTTCCGCCACACCCGGGAGCTTCAGAAGAGGAAGCTGTCGGAGGGGGCGGATATCCTCCAGTACGGTGTCGCGTTGAACGCCACCTCCACGAGCAAGTTCGCGAGCCACGACTCCAGGAGAAAGACCCAGTGACTGCTGAGACCCTGTACGGGGCCGACGACCTGACGCATCTCGAGGGTCTGGAAGCGGTCCGCAAGCGCCCCGGGATGTACATCGGCTCCACCGACAGCCGCGGTATCAACCACCTGTTCTCCGAGGTCGTGGACAACTCGACCGATGAAGGTGTGGCGGGTCACGCCACGAAGATCGTGGTCACCCTGCACGCCGACGGCAGCGTCCAGGTCGACGACGACGGCCGCGGCATCCCCACCGGCACGCACGCCAAATCCGGTTTGTCCGGTGTCGAGCTGGTGCTGACGAGGCTGCACGCCGGCGGCAAGTTCGGCGGTTCGGGCTACAAGACCTCCGGCGGCCTGCACGGCGTCGGCGCTTCGGCGGTGAACGCGCTGTCACACCGCTTCGACGTCACGGTGAAGCAGAACGGCAAGGTCCACCAGATGTCGTTCGCGCACGGTGTCCCCGGCGTGTTCGACGGGCCCGGCCCGAAGGCGAAGTTCACCCGCAAGTCCGGGCTGAACCTCACCGGGAAGATGAAGCGCGGCGAACGCTCCGGCACCTCGATCCGCTACTGGTACGACTCGCGCTACTTCGAATCCGGCGCCACGCTCGACGTCGAAGGCGTCCGCGCGAAGATGCGCAACACCGCGTTCCTCGTCCCCGGCGTCACGTACGTGCTGCGTACCGCCGTCGACGATTCGATCAGCGAAGAGACCTTCCACTTCCCCAACGGCCTCGCCGACATGGTCGACTTCCTCGCCCCCGACAGCGAGAAACCCGTCTGCGGCACCCTGATCATCAACGGCGAGGGTACGTACAAGGAGAACGCCGCCGACGCCAGCGGCGTCATGCAGTCCAATGTGGAGCGTCGCGCGGAGATCGAGGTCGCGCTGCGCTGGGGCACCGGTTACGAACGCACGGTGGAGTGCTTCACCAACACCATCCGCAACGTGCACGGCGGCACGCACCGCCGCGGCTTCGACCGCGCGGTGCTGAAAGCCTTGCAGGACGCCATTTCCAAAACCCGCGGGCTGCTGAAGCCCAAGGAGGACATGCCGACCGTCGAGGACGTGCTGGAAGGGATGACGGCGGTCGTGCACGTCCGCCTGCCGGAGCCGCAGTTCACCTCGCAGACCAAGGACGAACTGTCCACCGCCGGGATCACCCGGGTCATCCAGGGCGTCGTCGACAAGCACATCCGCGCCTGGACCGAAGAGCGCAAGACCAAGTCCGAGGCCAAGGTCGTCCTGCAGAAGGTGGTCGACGCCGCCCGCGTCCGGCTCACCCAGAAGCAGCAGAAGGACGCGGCCCGCCGCAAGACCGCGCTCGAAGGCGCGGCCATGCCGCCGAAGCTGGTCGACTGCCGCACCACCGGCGTCTCCCGCAGTGAGCTGTTCCTCGTCGAGGGTGACAGCGCGCTGGGGTCGGCCCGGATGGCGCGGGTCTCCGAGTACCAGGCGCTGCTTCCCCTGCGCGGCAAGATCCTCAACGTCCAGAAGGCCTCGCTCGGCGACACGCTGAAGAACGCCGAGATCGCCTCGATCGTGCAGGTGCTCGGCGCGGGCAGCGGGCGCACCTTCGACCTGTCGACGATGCGCTACGGCCGGGTGATCCTGATGGCCGACGCGGACGTCGACGGTTCGCATATCCGGACGCTGCTGATCACGTTGTTCGCCAAGTACATGCGGCCGGTGATCGAGGACGGCAGGCTCTACGCCGCGATGCCGCCGCTGCACAAACTGGTCACCAAGGGCCGCAACCCGGAGACCCACTTCACCTTCACCCAGAAGGAGATGGAGACCAAGTTCGCGGAGCTGGAACGCGCCGGCAAGCAGATCGTCACGCCGGTGCCGCGGTTCAAGGGTCTCGGCGAGATGGACGCCGACGAACTGTGGGACACCACGATGAACCCGGCCACCCGCTCGGTCCGCCGGATCACCCTCGACGACGTCGAAGCCGCGGAGAACGCGCTCGAACTGTTGATGGGCGAGAAGGTCGAACCGCGCCGCAACTGGCTGGTCGAATCCTCCGACCGGGTCGACCGCGAAGCCATCGACGCCTGATTTCGTTGCTATTCAAGGAGCTTTGAGCAATGGCACGCCGTAAGGGCACCACCACCAAGGTCGATCCCTCCGCGTTCGACCGGCCCGGCGCGAACGTCTTCGACAACTCGCTGAAGACGGAGATCGAGGATTCGTACCTGGAGTACGCCTACTCGGTCATCCACTCGCGGGCGCTCCCGGACGCGCGGGACGGGCTGAAGCCGGTGCACCGCCGGATCATGTACTCGATGAACGAGAACGGCTACCGGCCGACGCACGCGTACGTGAAGTCGTCCCGGGTGGTCGGCGACGTGATGGGCAAGTACCACCCGCACGGCGACACGGCGATCTACGACGCCATGGTGCGGCTGGCGCAGGACTTCTCGCTCAACGTCCCGCTGGTCGACGGGCACGGCAACTTCGGCTCACCCGACGACGGGCCGGCCGCCTCGCGGTACACCGAGGCACGGCTCTCGCCCGAGGCGATGCTGCTGGTCGGCGAACTCGGCGAGGACACCGTCGACTTCCGGCCGAACTACGACGGTTCGCTCGAAGAGCCGTCGGTGCTGCCGGCGGCGTTCCCGAACCTGCTGGTCAACGGCACTTCCGGGATCGCGGTCGGGATGGCGACCAATATGATCCCGCACAACCTGACCGAGGTCATCGGCGCGGCGCGGTGGCTGATCAACCACCCGAACGCCACGCTCGAAAAGCTGATGGAGTTCGTCCCCGGCCCCGACCTGCCGACCGGTGGTTCGCTGCTGGGGCTGGACGAGGTCCGCCGCGCCTACGAGACCGGCCGCGGGGTGGTGCGCATGCGTGCCAGCGCCGAGACCGGTCCGCTGGAGGGCAGCCGCGGCCGCCAGGCGATCACCGTCACCGAACTGCCGTACGGCGTCGGCCCGGAGAAGGTGATCGAGAAGATCACCGACGAGGTCAACAAGTCCAAGCGGCTCACCGGGATCGCCGACGTCAAGGACCTCACCGACCGCGAGAACGGCACCCGGCTGGTCATCGAGTGCAAGGTCGGCGTGAACCCGCAGGCGCTGCTGGCGGACCTGTACCGGCTGACCCCGCTGGAGCAGTCCTTCGGCATCAACAACCTGGTCCTGGTGGACGGGCAGCCGCAGACGCTGGGGCTCAAGGCGCTGCTGGAGGTCTTCCTCAGCCACCGCTACGAGGTCGTCACCCGCCGCACGCGCTATCGCCGCCGCAAGCGCGAAGAGCGCCTGCACCTGGTCGACGGCCTGCTGATCGCCTTGCTCAACATCGACAAGGTGATCAAGCTGATCCGCGAGAGCGAGAACGCCGCGGCCGCGAAGGACGGTCTGATGAAGCGGTTCAAGCTCTCGGAGATCCAGGCGACGTACATCCTGGACACGCCGCTGCGGCGGCTCACGAAGTACGACCGGATCGAACTCGAGGCGGAGCAGGACAAGCTGCGCGAGGAGATCGCCGAGCTGTCGAAGATCCTCGACGACGAGTCGGTGCTGAAGAAGGTCGTCTCGGCCGAACTGGCCAAGATCGCGAAGGACCACCCCACCGAGCGCCGCACCGCGCTGATCGACGGCGACCTCAAGGAGGTCCTCGCCGCGTCGAAGCCGTCCGGTCCGCTGGAGGTCGCCGACGACCCGTGCCAGGTGATCCTTTCGGCCACCGGGCTGGTCGCGCGGACGGCGGCGGAATCGGAGGAGGCGTCGGAAGTGCGGCGCCGCAACGGCCGCGTCAAACACGACTCGGTGGCCGCCGTCGTGCACTCGACCGCCCGCGGTCAGGTGCTGCTGGTGACCAACCGCGGCCGCGCGTTCAAGACCGACGTGCTGCCGCTGCCGGTGCTGCCCGAGCAGGCGGGCACCGTCTCGCTGCGTGGCGGAATGGCCGCCAAGGAACTGGTGCCGCTGGAGAAGGGTGAGCGCGTCATCGGCCTGGCCCCGCTCGGCGAACAGGCCGCCGGCTCCCCCGGGCTCGCGCTCGGCACGAAACTCGGCGTGGTGAAGGTATGCGCGCCGGAATGGCCGGTCCGCTCGGACGAGTTCGACGTGATCAGCCTGAAGGACGGCGACGAGGTCGTCGGCGCCACCTGGCTCACCGACGGCAACGAGACACTGGCGTTCCTGTCGTCCGAAGCGTCGCTGCTGCGTTACCCAGCTTCGCTGGTGCGGCCGCAGGGTCTCAAGGGCGGCGGTATGGCCGGGATCGCCGTGCGCGGCGAGGCGGAAGTGGTCTTCTTCGGCGCGGTCCGTACGGATGACGCCGAGCACGGCGAGCCGATGGTCGTCACCGCGACCGGCGCGAGCGTGAAGGTGACCCCGTTCAGCGAGTACCCGGCCAAGGGCCGCGCGACCGGCGGTGTCCGGGCACAGCGGTTCCTCAAGGGCGAGACGCGGCTGGTCGTCGGCTGGATCGGCCCGCGTCCCGCCGGTGCCGCCCGCAACGGCGACCCGGTGGAACTGCCCGAGGTCGACGTCCGCCGCGACGGCTCCGGCCACGCCCACCCGGGCCCCGAGGTCGTCGGTCACCTCATCGAACGCGACTGACCCCCGCTCCCCTGCCAAGAGCTGAAGGGCGCTTTCCCCGCATCGCATGCGAGGAAAGCGCCCTTCGCCGCATGACATGCGGTGAAAGTCCCCTTCAGCAACGCGGTCAGGTCCCTCGCCCGGTCGCCCGCTCGTGAGTGGTAATGACGGTTCTAACCGTCATTACCACTCACGACCCAGACCACCCCGGGCCCGCTGACGCTCCACCCGGCCCGCGGTCCTTACCGCCCCAGCAGCCCCTTCGCGATGTGCGTCACCTGGATCTCGTTGCTCCCCGCGTAGATCATCAGCGACTTCGCGTCCCGCGCCAGCTGCTCCACCCGGTACTCCGCCATGTACCCGTTGCCGCCGAACAGCTGCACGGCCTCCATCGCCACCTCGGTCGCCGCCTCCGACGAGTACAGCTTCATCGCCGAAGCCTCGGCCAGCGTTGGCATCTTCCCCGCGCGCAGCGTCTCGACCAGCTGGAAGACCATGTTCTGCACGTTGATCCGCGCGACCTCCATCTTCGCCAGCTTGAGCTGGATCAGCTGGAACCGCCCGATCTCCTGGCCCCACAGCTTCCGGTTCTTCGCGTAGTCCACGCAAAGCCGATGACACTCGTTGATAATCCCGAGTGCCAGCGCCGCGACCCCGATCCGCTCGACGGCGAACCCGGACTTCACCTCGGCCTTGCTGTCACCGTCACGGCCGGTCTCGGATTCGCCGAGCAGCCTGTCCCGCCCGAGCCGGACATCGCTGAAGAACAGCTCACCGGTCGGCGAGGACATCATGCCCATCTTCTTGAACGGCTTGCCCTGCGTGAGCCCGGGCATCCCCTTGTCCAGCACGAACGTCAGCACCTTGCGGTCCCGTACCTCCGAGCCTTCGTCAAGCTTCGCGTAGACGATGATCGTGTCGGCGTACGGACCGTTGGTGATGAACGTCTTCTGTCCATTGAGGACATACTCGTCGCCGTCACGCCGCACCGACGTCTTCATCCCGCCGAAAGCGTCCGAGCCGGAGTCGGGTTCGGTGATCGCCCAGGCGCCGACCTTCTCGAACGTCGCCAGCCCGGGCAGCCAGCGTTCCTTCTGCGCCTGCGTTCCCTTGGTCAGGATCGTCTGCGCGGTCAGCCCGATGCTCACCCCGAGCGAGGCGACGATGCCGAGGCTGACCCCGGCCAGTTCGCTCACCGCGATGAGCGCCATCGCCTCCTGCCCGCCGAACGCCAAACCGCCACCCGAACCGGACCCGGGCGACTTCGACAGCAGCTTCGACACCGATTCCCGCGCGAGCGCGTCGATCCCGAACGACGCGAACATCTTGCGGATGATGTCGTACGGCGGCAGCGTCCCGCTTTCCAGCGCGTCGAGATGCGGACGGATCTCCTTGTCGACGAACTCGCGGATCGCGTCCCGGATCAGCAGCTCGGTCTCGGACCACTCGATCACGGCAGCCTGGCCGCGATGTCGTCGATCTCCCAGGCTTCCTCGGTTTCGATCACCTTGACGTCGTGCCAGCCCGCGAGTTCCGAGATCGCCCCGCCCTGGACCGCGAAGACCTTGCCGGTGAGCGGGCACTTCTCGGTCGCGAGGTAGGCCACCAGCGGCGAGATGTTGGCCGGGGAGAACGCGTCGAACTCCCCTTCCTCGACCTCCTGCGCGAAGATCGCGCCCATGCCCGGCGTCGCCAGCGTGAGCCGGGTGCGCGCGATCGGCGCGATCGCGTTGACCCGCACGCCGTACCGCTCCAGCTCTTCGGCCGCGACCAGGGTCAGCGCGGCGATCCCCGCTTTCGCCGCGCCGTAGTTGGCCTGTCCCGCGTTCGGCAGCGTGACGCCGGACGCCGACGCGGTGTTGATCACCGCACCCGCCACCTGCTCCCCGGCCTTGCTCGCGGACTTCCAGTACGCGGCCGCGTGCCGCAGCACCGCCGCGTGCCCCTTGAGGTGCACGGCGATCACGGCGTCCCAGTGGGACTCCTCCATCCCGGCGAGGAACGCGTCACGCAGGATGCCGGCGTTGTTCACGACGACGTCGAGCTTGCCGAACTCGCCCACCGCCTGCGCGACCAGTTCCTCGGCACCCGCCCAGTCGGCGACGTTGGCCGTGTTCGCCACGGCCTTCCCGCCCGCGGCGCGGATCTCGTCGACGACCTCCTGTGCGGGCCCCGTGTCGGCGCCGCTGCCGTCGTTCGCGCCGCCGAGGTCGTTGACCACGACGCTCGCGCCCTCCCGCGCGAACAGCAGCGCGTGTTCGCGGCCGATCCCGCGACCGGCGCCGGTGATGACGGCGACCCGCCCGTCGAGTGCTCCCATGGCTTTGCTCCTACTCCGCGAATTCCGCGAGACCGTCCTTGAGCACGACGGTGTCGCCGACGGTGGTTTCGAACGCATGGCTTCCGGCGCCCGCGTGCCAGATGCGCGTCGTCAGGTCCTGGCCCGGCAGCACCGGTTTGGCGAACCGGACGGCGAACCGCTTCAGTCTGTCCACATCGGACCCGGCGACCTCGGTCAGCAGCGCCCACGACGCGAACGCCATGGTGCACAGGCCGTGCGCGATGATCCCCGGCAGTCCCGATGCCTTCGCGACCTCTTCGTCGAGGTGGATCGGCATCGGATCGCCCGCCGCGGGCGCGTACCGGTACGTCTGGTCGTCGTCGACGTGCTGGCTCACCTTCGCCACCGGCGGCGCCGCGCGCAGCGCTTCGTCGAACTTGTGCTCCGGTCCGAGTTCGCCCCGGGTCTCGCCGGTGTCGAACCCGCGCACGAACAACGTCACGTACTGCTCGTTGACCAGGTCGCCGTCTTCGGTGCGGCATTCGAGGTGGATGGTGCCGCGGGTGCCGTTCGGCAGACCCTCGTAGCCGGTCATCCGTGCCCGCGACACGAGTTTGTCGCCGGGCCGGATCGGCCGGTGGAAGCGGAATTCCTGTTCGCCGTGCACGATCCGGCCGAACAACCCGACCGGGACGACCTCCAGCGCGGGTTCCATCAGCGACTCGAACACCGGCACGATCGCGAACACCGGGCTCGCGACGTCCCCGGCGAGATGCGCCGGGATCGGGTCGTTCGTGGCCTTCGCGTACTCGATCAGCCGCTCGCGGGTCACCTCGAACCGGGACTCGCCGGTCCACTTGCCGAGCCCGCCGGGATCGAACCGCTCGTCGGTCACGCGACCAGCGCCTTGAAGTTCTCGAGCGAGGCGTCGAGGTTCTTCTTGCCGTCCTTCTCGACGGCCTTGCCGAGCGCGCCGACGATCATCTGGCCCGCGAACTCCGCGTCGATGCTGGCGAGCGAGCCGTCACCGGACGCCGCCACGGACAGTTCGAACTTGACCTTCACCCCGGCCATGCCGGTCCCCGAGATCGCGAGCTTCGACGGCGCCTCGAACTCGTCCACCGTCCAGGTGATCGTGTTCGGCATCCCGAGCATCGTGACGACCTCGGAAGCCTGCGCCCCCTTGGAGAACTCGGCCGGGACGTCACCCTTCCACTTGGTGTGGATGGTCAGCCACTTCTCGAAGTTGTTGGGGTTGGAGAACTCCGCCCAGACCTTCTCGGGCGAGGCGGGGAGTTCGACGGAGGCACTGATCTTGCCCATGGTTATTCCTTTCGGTGGGATCAGCGCTCGGCGCGCTGGTAGGCGGTGACGACGGCGGCGCCGCCGAGTCCGATGTTGTGCTGCAGCGCGGCTTCGACGCCGTCGACCTGCCGCTTGTCCGCGGTTCCGCGAAGCTGCCAGGTCAGTTCGGCGCATTGCGCGAGACCGGTGGCGCCGAGCGGATGTCCCTTGGAGATCAGCCCGCCGGACGGGTTGACGACCCATTTGCCGCCGTAGGTGGTGTCCCCGGAATCGACGAGTTTCCCGGCTTCCCCTTCGGCGCAGAGTCCCAGCGCTTCGTAGAGCAGGAGTTCGTTGGCGGAGAAGCAGTCGTGCAGCTCGATGACCTGGAAGTCGCCCGGCCCGAGTCCCGCCTGGTCGTAGACCTGGCGCGCGGCCTGGACGTTCATGTCGTAGCCGATGATGTTCTTCGCGGTGCCGTCGAACGTGCTCGCGAAGTCGGTGGTCATCGCCTGCCCGACGATCTCGACCGCCTGCCTCGCGAGCCCGTGCGAGTCCACAAAGGACTCGCTGGCCAGGATCGCGGCGCCCGAACCGTCCGAGGTCGGCGAGCACTGGAGCTTGGTGAGCGGGTCGTAGATCATCCGCGAGTCGAGGATGTCCTGCAGCGAATAGCTTTCCTGGAACTGGGCGTACGGGTTGTTCACCGAGTGCCGGTGGTTCTTCTCGCCGATCTTGGCGAAGTGCTCGGCGGTCGTGCCGTAGGTCTTCATATGCTCGCGGCCCGCCGCGCCGAACATCCACGGCGCCGGTGGGAAGAGCACCTCGGAGATCTCCGCGAGCGCCTGGAGATGCCTGCCCATCGGCTGCTCGCGGTCGTCGTAGGTCGAGCCGAGCGATCCCGGCTGCATCTTCTCGAAGCCGAGCGCGAGCACGCAGTCCGCGCGACCGCCCCGGATCGCCTCCGCGGCGAGATAGAGCGCTGTCGAGCCGGTCGAGCAGTTGTTGTTGACGTTGACCACCGGGATCCCGGTCATGCCCAGCTCGTAGACCGCGCGCTGCCCCGACGTCGACTCGCCGTAGACGTAGCCGACGTAGGCCTGCCGCACCTCGTCGAAGGAGATCCCGGCGTCGGCGAGCGCCTTGGTCCCCGACTCCTTGGCCATCTGCGGGTAGTCCCAGTCCTCGCGGCGCCCGGGCTTCTCGAATTTCGTCATGCCCACGCCGACGACGTACACCTTGTTGGCCACCACGACGCTCCTTGTCGTTGCCGGGTCGCTGCTGAGACTGAAGATACAGACAGGTTTGTATTTATCAACCCCTTACATACATTCCTGCACGGATGTTACTTGCCGCTCGGTGAGTGTCAGATGACGCAGACGCCCGGCTCGGAACCCCGTTAAACAGGGCTTTCACGACTTACAGGGGGTTTCGATGAAGCGTACGAGCATGGTGATGGCCGTCACCGTCGCCACCGGACTGTTGTCGGCGGGCACCGCGTCGGCGACCGGATGGACGATGAGCTATCTGCCGATCCCGCCCGGCAGCGGACTGGCGCGGGTGGTCGCCACGGACGGCGCCGGGCACTACGCGGGGCACTCCGACGGGAAGCTGATCACCTGGGCCGACGGGACCTTCGCGGACCACGGCATCCCGGCGGGGTACGAATCGGTCGAAACCGTGGACGAGAACACGGCGGGGTCGGTACTCGTCAACGCCAGGTCGTACCCCGCCCAGAGCCGCCACGCGTTCGTCTTCGAGAACGGCGGCTTCCAGCCCCTCGGGAAGGTTTCGGGCTACTCCAACACCCAAGGCCTCGGCGTCAACAACCGCGGCGACGTCGTCGGGACCGTGTTCAACGATATTCGCAACGGCTCCATCGCGGCGTTGTGGCCGTCCGGCGACCGCGCGCATCCGGTACTGCTGAACGTCCGGTCGCTGCTCAGTCCCGTCGACATCGACCACGACGGCACCGTCCTGCTGAACGAGCAGTTCGGCGGCGCCTGGCTCTGGAAGGACGGCGTGCTGCGGCAACTCGTCCTCCCCAACGGGGTCTTCGAAGCACGCGGGATCGCGATCCGCGACGGGCGGATACTGGCCTCGACGCCGATGGGCGATCGGCTGTGGACGGCGTTCGACACCTCCGAAGAAGTGCCGAGCACCATGAACACCATGGCGCTCAACGGTTCCGGACTGGTCACTGGGTGGATCTCAGCACCCGATCTGCCCAAGACGGCCGTGGTGTGGTCGCCGGGCAACCCGATCACGAGGCTTCCGGCGCCGTCCGAGGCGTACGGCGTCGCCGTGGGCGACAACGGCGAGATCGCCGGGGCGTTGCAAGGCGGCGGTCACGACAACACTCCCGTGGTGTGGCGCCGTGGCTAAAGTCGGGGCATGGATCCCGAAGAGCTTCGACAGCGCTTCTCCCAGCTGACCACCGCGCATCTGACCGACGGCTGCGTCCGCGCCCGCGTCCCGGTCCGCTGCGCCCCCGCCGGCACGCACACCGTCGTGCCGGGCGGCCGCGTCGCCGGGCGGGTCACCCCCGCCCGGCACGTCGGCAGCGTCGACGTCTTCCTGGAAGCGTACGAACGGGCGAACCCCGGCGACGTCCTCGTCGTCGACAACGGCGGCAGGCTCGACGAAAGCTGCGTCGGGGACCTCGCGGTCCTGGAAGCGCAGGCGGCCGGGCTGAGCGGCGTGGTGATCTGGGGGCTGCACCGCGACACCGCCGACATCAGGAAGATCGGTCTGCCGGTGTTCAGCCTCGGTTCGATCCCGACCGGCCCGCTCTCGGTCTCGGCCCGCCCGGACGGCGCGCTGGAGTCCGCCGTCGTCGGCGAGTGGACGGTGAGCCGGGACGATCTCGTGTTCGGCGACGAGGACGGCGTGCTGTTCGTCCCGGCCGACCGGGCGGACGAGGTACTGGATCTGGCGGAGGGCATCCGCGACACCGAGCGGCGTCAGGCCGACCGGATCCGCACCGGAGAGTCCCTTCGCGAACAGGTGCGCTTCGCCGACTTCCTCGCTGAGCGCGCGAAGTCGCCCTCGCTGACGTTTCGCGAGCACCTGCGTGCGGTGGGCGGCGCCATCGAGGAGTAGCAAGGGACCTTTGCTATCGCCCGGCCGCCTGACCAGGGAAAACGAGTGTGGAGGATTTGGGACGTTGAACGTCCCGAATCCTCCACACTCGGACCCCGCTGACCAGCAACTCGCCGGGGACGATCAGCGTCTCAAAGCATGGCGCTCGCGACCCTCTCGCAGCAGAAGCCCAGACACACCACGTCTGCCTTGAGCCTCACTAAGCGGTCTTCGCACCACCGAGCCACAGCAGGCCGTCGATGACGAAGCGGTTCTGCACCTCACTCGCGAACGTCGACGACAACGGCTGGTTCGTCTCGTAGTTCATCTTGTTGTGGCCGAAGTTGGCGTACAGCATCTTGTACTTGGTGCTGGTCCAGAGGATCGGGTAGTACCCGCTGTACCAGGACTGGTTCGGGTCGGTGCCCAGCGGGAAGCTCACCGGGTCCACCGACGCGAGGATCCGGATGTCCGGGTTCTTCCGCAGATCGTTGTTCCAGGCGTACCACTCGCTCACCGACGAGGTGAACGTCGCGGGCAGCCGCGTGGTCGACGGATGCGGCCGGTTCTCCACGCGCAACGTCGACGTCGTCGGGCTCCACGTGTTCGACTTGAACGCACCCGTGCCGAGGAGCCTGTTGTGGTACCAGTCCCATGTGGACGGATTGGTGGTGAACGCCGCCACGTGGAAGCCGAAGAACGCGCCACCCGCCCGCATGTAGCGCTCGAAACCCGCGCGTTGCGCCGAGGTCTGCGGCAGATCGTCCAGGAACAGCACCACCTGGTACTGCGAGGGTTGCAGCGAGTTCAGCTGGTTCCAGTCCTTGGTCGCGGTGTAAGCGAAGTTGTTCTGTGAAGCGATTTTCGGGAACCACTCTTGGGCTTCCTTGACGAAGCTGATGTGCGCCGCGTCGTAGGTGCCGTTGTAGAAGGCCAGTACTTTGAACGCGGGCGCGGCCTGCGCCGGAACAGGCGCCATGGCCAGCGCGAGACATGAGGCGAACAGCAGAGCGAGCTGGAGCACGAACTTCTTCATCTTGCCCACCACCCAAGCCGGAAGTGTAAGTTCAAGGCTTGAATTAACGCATGACGGTGAGCATGTGGTCTAGACCTGCGAAGAAAGACGGTTACCGGTGACCGGCACGGCCCCCGATCGATAACCTGAACATTATGGAACTGCGGGACATCGAGATCTTCCTGACGCTGGCCGACGAGCTGCATTTCGGCCGCACCGCGGACAGGCTGCACATCTCACAGGCCCGCGTGAGTCAGACGATCAAGCAGGTGGAGCGCCGGATCGGCGCGCCGTTGTTCGCCCGCACCAGCAGGCGGGTCCAGCTCACGCCGATCGGAAAGCGGCTCCGGGACGACCTCGGACCCGCCTACCGCGCGCTGCACGAAGGCATCGAACGCGCGGTCGCGGCCGGGCGCGGCGTCGGCGGGGTGCTCCGGCTGGGCTTCGAGGCGCCCGGCGTCGCCGATCTGGTCGAAGACCTGCTGGACAGCTTCCGGCAGCGCTACCCGGATACGGAACTGCTCATCCGGGAGGCCGATTTCGCCGACCCGTTCGCGATGCTGCGCTCGGGTGAGATCGACGTCCTGGTGACCCTGCTCCCGGCCGACGAAGCCGATCTCGCGACCGGACCGGCCGTGTACGCCGAACCGATGGTGCTCGCGGTCTCGTCGAAACATCCGTTCGCGCGACGGGAATCCGTGACGCTGGACGACCTCGCGCGGGACACCGTCCTCCGCGCGGCACATCCGCCGGAGCCGTATTGGGTCGAGGAGCCGAGACAGTGGCTGACGCCTGCCGGGCATCCGGTGACGCGGGGAAAGCCGTTCACGACTTTCCAGGAACTGCTCGCGGGGATCGCCACCGGCGCCGGGATCTGCCCGCTCGCCGCGCACGCGCGGGAGTACTTCAGCCATCCCCGGATCCGCTTCGTGCCCTTCGTGGATTCACCCGACGTCGAGTGGGGCCTCGTCTGGCCGCACTCCGCCGAGACGGCCCGCGTACAGGCCTTCGCGCACCTCGCCTCCGCTTCGCGCCCCTGAAACCCCCGCATTTCGTCCTCTGGATGCGGTCCTTGCACGCGCAACTAACGCATCCAGAGGACGAAATGCGACGGGGGTCAGGCGACGACCTTCTGCACCCAGCCCTCCTCGAGCTTCACGACCTGGCCGTTCGCGGTGACGGTCGGCGTGCCGAAGCCGGGGCCGTTGCCGAAGTCCTGCTGCAGCGACGGATCCTTGGAGATCTTCGCGTAGGCGTCCTTGACCTGCTGCTCGTAGGCACCGGTGTTGACCGCGATCGCGAACGCCGGGTCGGTGATGCCGACGTCGGCGCCGAGCTTGATCAGCTGCGCCTTGTCGAATCCGCGCGCGCCCTCCTGCGGCTGATCCTTGAACAGCGCGTCGTGGAAGGCGAGGAACTTGCCCGCGTCGGCCGCGGCCAGCGAGGCGTTGGCGGAGTCCAGCGAGTAGCCCGGCGGGTCGGAACGCTGGTTGAGCATCGGCAGCATGTGATAGCGGACCTGCAGGACGCCGTTGTTCACCTGCTCCTGGATCTGCCCCTTGAACGACTCCTCGAACTGCTTGCAGACCGGGCACAGGAAGTCGGCGTAGATGTCGATGGTCTTCTTCGCCTCGGGCTTGCCGACGACCACGACGGCCCCGTCACGCTTCTCGACGACACCGGGCGCGGACGTGGTCGTCTGTGCCTGGATCACCTTGCCCTCGGTGGTGTCCTTGCTGGACGTCGTCCACAGGACGCCACCGATCACCAGCGCGGCGAGCACGACCACGGCGACCGTGATCGCGACGACCTTCTTCTTGTCCCCGCCGGCCACACCCCTGGCCTGCGCGACCGAACGCGCCGCCGTCTGCTGCTGCTTGCGTTTCCGAGCGTTGCGCTCAGCTCCACCCACGATTATTCGTTCCCTTCAGCGATACCCACATAGTCGTCGTCGGCGGCACCGCGAGAGTTCCCGAGCCAGCCGTCCACGGACAGCCACGTCCGCGGCCGCACGATGAGCCAGACACCCAGTAACGCGAACCCGAGGTCCCTGGCGATCTCCTGCGGATATCGCGTCTGATCCGCGGCGATCTGACCGCCACCGCCGAAGCAGCCGCAATCGATGCTCAGCCCGCGCGCCCACGACTGGGCGATCGCGGCGATGAGCACCGCGAGCAGCAGCACCGACAGCACCGACACCCACCGGGTCACGAACCCGGCGAGCAGGAACAGGCCGAGCGCCAGTTCGGCGAGCGGCATCGCGATCGCGACCGGGCGGACGAACCCGTCCGGCAGGACATCGAACGCCTGCACCGCGATGTAGGTCTGCCCCGGATCGCTGATCTTCAGCGCTCCGGAAATCAACCAGACGGCGGCCAGTCCGAGCCGGGCGAGCGTGCCCACGGCGTCGAGTACGACTTGGGGCGGTCTACGCACGGGCCTAGGCTAGCCGTCGACCCTGAGAACAATGTGAGGCGGCGGACGGAGGCACCCGATGAGGGGACGCGCCCTGCTGGCGGCCTGTTTGATGCTGGTCACAACGGCGGCGGCCTGCGGCGACGAGACCGCCCCGGCGGATTCGCTCGTCGCGCGCGCCGTCGGGTCCAACAAACTCACCATCGGAATCCGCTTCGACCAGCCGGGACTCTCCAAACGCACGATCGACGGCCGGTACGTCGGTTTCGACGTCGACGTGGCGAAGTACGTCGCGAGCGAACTCGGCGTCGACGAGGATCACATCACCTGGCACGACAGCAAGCCGTCGACGCGCGAGACGGACATAACATCCGGGATCACGGATCTGATGGTGGCGACCTACTCGATCACCGAGAAACGCAAACAGATGGTCGCGTTCGCCGGGCCCTATTTCGATACCGGCCAGGATCTGCTGGTGCGCCTCCGGTCGACCGACATCACCGGCCCGGAGAACCTCAACGGCCGCAAGCTGTGCGCCGTGGGCGGCACCACCTCGGCCGAGCAGGTGCGGGACAAGTTCGCCCAGGCCGTCCAGCTCGTCGAATACCCGCGCTATCAGGACTGCGTCACAGCACTGCTCGCGGGACAGGTCGACGCGGTGACCACCGACGACGTCATCCTTGCCGGGTACGTCGCGCAGAACCCGGAGCTGCTGAGGGTCGTCGGCAAGCGGTTCTCCCAGGAGAAATACGGTGTCGGCCTGCGCAAAGGCGACAACGAGGGGCGGGCGGCGGTGGCCAGGGCCATCCAGAAGATGATCTCGTCGGGTGACTGGCTCGCCTCGCTGAACCGCAACATCGGCCCGTCCGGCTACCGGATCCCGCCCCCGCCGCAGGTCACCGAGCAGTGACCCTTCCCGACCTGCCGGTTCGGGCCGTCCTGCCCGAACTCCAAGCCGCCCTCGACGCACACGGCACGGCGGTGCTCGTCGCGCCTCCGGGAACCGGCAAGACCACCTTGGTGCCGCTCGCCCTGGACAACGGCGAAGGCCGGGTGATCGTCGCCGAACCGAGGCGGCTGGCCGCGCGGGCCGCCGCCGCGCGGATGGCGTCCCTGCTGGGCGAACGGGTCGGCGAGACGGTCGGCTACGCGGTGCGCGGCGACCGGAAGGTGTCCTCTTCGACGCGGATCGAAGTGGTCACCTCCGGGCTGCTGGTCCGGCGCGTACAGGCCGATCCCGAACTGGCCGGGGTTTCGACCGTCCTGCTCGACGAATGCCACGAACGCCATCTCGACGCGGATCTGCTGCTCGCGCTGCTGCTGGACGTGCGCGCCGGGCTGCGGGACGACCTCCGCCTGCTCGCGACCTCCGCCACCGTGGCCGCCGGACGGCTGGCGGCCCTGCTCGGGGACGCGCCGGTGATCACCGCGCACGCGAGGACCTACCCGGTCGACGTCGCGTACTGCCCGCCTTCGCGAGGCGAGCGGATCGAGGCGACCGTCGTCCGCGCGATCCACAAAGCACTGTCCGAAGGAGACGGTGACGTGCTCGCGTTCCTGCCCGGCGCGGGTGAGATCGCCAGGGTGAGCGAGCGGCTCGGCGGTCTGGACGCCGACGTGCTGCCACTGCACGGGCGGCTTCCGGCGGCGAGCCAGGACGCCGCGCTGCGCCCGCGCGCCCGCCGCCGGGTCGTGCTCTCGACGTCGGTCGCCGAGTCCAGCCTGACCGTTCCCGGCGTACGCGCGGTGGTGGACTGCGGACTGTCCCGCGTGCCCCGTGTCGATCATCGGCGTGGCCTGCCGGGGCTGGCGACGGTCCGGGTTTCGGCGGCTGTCGCGGAACAGCGCGCCGGCCGGGCCGGCCGTGAGGCGCCGGGGCGCGCTTACCGTTGCTGGGCGGCGCATGAGCAGGGTTCCCTGCCCGCCTACCCCGAGCCCGAGATCCGGACGGCCGAACTGGCGCGGTTCGCCCTGGAACTCGCCTGCTGGTCCACTCCGGACGGTTCCGGCCTCGCCTGGTGGGATCCGCCCGGCGAAGGCGCGCTGGCTGCCGGTCGCGCGTTGCTGGTCACCCTCGGGGCGACCGCGGAAGACGGGACGGTGACCGAACGCGGCCGGAAGATGGCCGGGCTCGGGCTGCATCCCCGGCTGGCGCGGGCGTTGCTGGACGGCGCGGCGCGGACCAACGCGCGTTCGGCGGCCGAGGTCGTCGCCCTGCTCGACAGCGGCGGCACACTGACCGACCTCGAAGCCGAACTGCGGCGGGTACGGGGTGACGACCGCTGGAAGTCCGACGTGCGGCGGCTTTCCAAGCTGGTGCCCGACGGCGGCGGGGCGCCCGATCCCGCGCTGGTCGTCGCGCTGGCCCATCCCGAACGGCTCGCGCGGCGGCGTTCCGCGGGGACGCCGGTCTATCTGATGGCCGGTGGCACGGCGGCGGAACTGCCGCGCGGGAGCGGACTGGCCGACGTCGAATGGCTGGCGGTGGCCGAAGCGACCCGCGATCCCGGCCGCGCGCAGGGCGTCATCCGGCTGGCCGCGCCCGCCGACGAAGACCTGGCCGTCCGCGCGGCGCCGAATCTGGTCACGGCGGCGGACGAGGTGCACTGGTCCCACGGCGACGTCGTGGCACGTTCGGTGCGGCGGCTCGGAGCGATCGTGCTCTCGGAGAAACCGTTGCGCTCGCCCGCGCCGGACGCGATCCGCGCCGCGCTGCTGGAAGGTTTGCGCGCCGAAGGACTCGGCCTGCTGCGCTGGTCCGAGGACGGCCGACGGCTGCGTGAGCGTTTGTCCTTCCTCCATCGGGTGCTGGGTTCGCCTTGGCCCGCCGTCGATGACGCGACTCTGTTGTCCACTTTGGACTCTTGGCTGGATCTCGGCTCCGCGCGCCGCCGGTCGGATCTGGCTTCACTGGACGCGGGTGCCGCGCTACGGGGCCTGCTCCCGTGGCCCGAAGCGTCGCGTTTGGACGAACTGGCGCCGGATCGGCTGGAAGTGCCGTCCGGTTCTCGGATCCGGGTCGACTACTCGGGCGAGCAGCCGGTGCTGGCCGTGAAGCTGCAGGAAACCTTCGGCTGGCTCACGACACCGGAGCTGGCGGGCGTGCCCGTCGTCCTTCATCTGCTCTCGCCCGCCGGCCGCCCCGCCGCCGTCACCGCCGACCTGGAATCGTTCTGGCGCAACGGATACGCCGCCGTGCGCGCCGATCTCCGGGGGCGCTACCCGAAGCATCCCTGGCCGGAAGACCCGCTGAGCGCCGCTCCCACCCGGCGGACCAGCCGTCGCGGCTCCTGACCGGTCAGTCCATCATCTGGTGCTGCGGCCGGGTCGGCAGCCGCTCCGCCAGCTCCTCGTCGTCCAGCCGCTCGTTCAGCCCCAGCTGCACCGCGCTCCGGATCTGCTCCCGGTTCTCCCGCACGACATGCGCGAAGAACTCGTCGGTCCGCGGATCCGTCAGCACTTCGAGGATCACGCGCATCGCGGTGTCGATGACCGAGCGCACCACCTCGTCGTGGAACGGCAGGCGGGAAAGCCGTCCCGCCTGCGGGTCGTTCTTGAGCTTCTCGGCGATGATCCCCCGCAGCAACGTCTGGTTCTCCCCCAGCGAACGCGCGAGGTTCTGCGGATAGTTGCCGGTTTCCAGCACCTTGACGACCTCGTCGAGCACCGCGATCGTGATCGGCTTCTTGATCGCCAGCACGATCGGCCGGGACAACCGTTCGACCAGCCGCTGCGTGAACCGCTCCCCGAACGCGCGATCCGCCGTGCGGGCGAGCCGGACCAGCACCACGATGATCCGCAGCAGCCGGAATCCGCGCAGCGCCGGATGCGCGATGGGGATCATGCCGAGGATCTCGTACCAGTTCCGCAGCGGGAACCTTTTGTCCCAGCGGTGACGCCGCCACCGCCACAGGAATTCCAGCGCGAACAGCCCGCACACCGTCGTGTCGATGACGAAGACGGTGTGCGCCGTCTCGTCCGAATGCGGGAAGAACGTCACGTAGACGAGCAACCCGACGGAGAACACGGCGAGTACGAGCATCACCAGGTCGAGCGGATTCACGCGCCGTTGTTCGCGGGTGGTCATGGCGCAGATTCTGCCTTTCCGCGACGACTCGCGCCGAACGGCACCTGCCGAAAGTAAGGGGTGGCCGATGACTTCGGGGTAATGCCCCGCCGGGTCCCCGCGCCGGAAACTTGCCCCATACGAAGGAGGACGCGGATGATCACGCTTCGAGGACTAACGAAGCGCTATGGCGAGAAGACGGTCGTCGACGGGCTGACCTTCGCTGTCGAGCCGGGCAAGGTGACCGGCTTCCTCGGGCCCAACGGCGCGGGCAAGTCGACGACCATGCGGATGACGCTCGACCTCGACGCGCCGAGCGACGGCGAGGTCCGCATCGACGGCAAGCGGTACACGGACCTGCGGTCCCCGCTGCGCGAGGTCGGGGCGCTGCTGGAGGCCAAGGCACTGCACCCCGGCCGGAGCGCGGGCAAACATCTCCTGGCGATGGCGCGCAGCAACGGGATCCCGGCGAGCCGGGTGGACGAGGTACTGGCGACGGTCGGCCTCACCGATGTCGCGGGCAAACGAGCGGGGACGTTCTCGCTCGGCATGGGCCAGCGGCTCGGCATCGCCGGCGCGTTGCTGGGCGACCCGGGCGTGCTGATGTTCGACGAGCCGGTGAACGGCCTCGACCCCGACGGCGTCCGCTGGGTGCGGCAGCTGATGCGTTCGCTCGCCGAGGAGGGCCGCACGGTGTTCGTGTCGAGCCACCTGATGAGCGAAATGCAGCTGACCGCGGACCGCCTCGTCGTCATCGGCAAGGGAAAGCTGCTCGCCGACGCCCCGGTCGACGAGTTCATCGCGGGCAATTCGCGTTCTTCGGTCGCGGTGCGGGTGCCGGTCCTCGCCGAACTGCGCGCACTCGACCAGCGGCTGCGCGCGCTCGGCGCGAGCACGGAAGCCGAGGAGGGCGAACTGATCGTGCACGACCTGACCGTCGCCCGGGTCGGCGACGTGGTGCACGAACTCGGGATCCGCGTACACGGGCTGACCGAACGGACCGCGTCGCTGGAACAGGCCTACATGGAACTGACCGCGTCGTCGGTCGAATACGGAACGGGAGTCGCGGCATGAAATCACTCGTGGTCCTGGTGGCGGTGATCGCCGGCCTGCTGGGGGTGCCTGCGGCCGCATCCGCCTCGCCGGAGCTGTCGCTGCCCTCGCCGGGTGGCCCGTTCCCGATCGGGATGCGCACGCTGCACCTCACCGATCAGCGGCGAGCCGACCCCTGGGTGCCGGAGAAGCGGCGTGAGCTGATGGTCAACGTCTGGTACCCGGCCGCCCCGGTCGGGCGCGCGCCGCTGTACATGACGCGGGCGGAGTCGGCGGCGGCGATCGCGGGGCGGAAGCTCGATCTCCCGCCCGACACGCTGAGCAAGGTGCGGGTCCATTCCCGGGAGAACGCGCCTTCCCTGCCAGGACGACGTCCGCTGGTCCTGCTCTCGCCGGGTGCGGGCAACAACCGGATCACCCTGACCGCGGTGGCCGAACGTCTCGCCGCACGGGGATTCGTGGTCGCCGGGATCGACCACGCCTACGAAGCCTGGGAAACGGAGTTCCCCGACGGCCTGCGCCAATGTGTCCCTTGTGGACTTCCCGGCCAGCCCTGGCCGGGAGCCATCGAAAACCGCGCCGCCGACACGTCGTTCGTCCTCGACACCCTCCTGAACGACCGTCGCTGGTCCATCGATCCGACGAAAATCGGCATGGCGGGTCACTCGGCCGGGGGTGCGGCGACGGCCGCGTCGATGGTCGCCGACCGGCGGATCAGGGCGGGCGTGAACGTCGACGGCCCGTTCTACGGCACCGTCTCGCTCGACCGGCCGTTGCTGCTGCTGGCCAGCCCGATCGGCGAGACGAACTTCGGGACGAGCTGGGACGAGACCTGGCCGCGGCTCACCGGGCCGAAGGAGCGGTACCTGCTCGAGAACAGCGGGCACTCTTCGGTGACCGACGCCGCGATCCTGGTGGACCAGCTGGGCCTGCGGTCCTCGATGCCCGCCGACCTCGTCCGCAACCAGTACGGCTCGATCGATTCCCGGGTGGCGCTGGACTTCTTCCGTGACCGGCTGACCGCCTTCTTCAAGCAGTGGAGTGCACGATGAACGCGATCTCTTCGGAGTGGACCAAGTTCTGGTCGGTCCGCTCGACCTGGTGGTGCCTCGCCGCCGGGCTGGCGCTGATGCTCGCCTACTCGACGGCGCTGGGTTTCGCCCTGCGCGACGGCAGCGACCGCCCGATGGCCCCGCACGCCGTCGTGGTCGGCGCGGCGTTCTATCTCTCGCAGTTCGCGGTGGTGGCGCTGGCGACGCTGTTCGTCACGAGCGAGTACGCCAGCGGCAGCATCCGCTCGACCCTGCAGTGGGTCCCGGTGCGCAACCGCGTCCTCGCGGCGAAGTCGGCCGTGCTGCTGCCGGTGCTGTTCGGCTACGGCGTCCTGAACACACTCGCCGGGGTGGCCGTTTCCGCGCCGCTGATCCCGGCGCCGGACTCGTCGGTGGGGGCCGTGCTCGCGACCGCCGCGGGCATGGGCGGATACTTCGCGCTGCTGGGGCTGCTCTGCCTCGGGCTCGGGACGGCGCTGCGCAGCACCGCGGGGACGATCGTGTCGGTGTTCGTGCTGCTGGTGATGATCCCGATGTTCGCCGGATCGCTCGGCTGGGAAGACCTCGTGAACTACTTCCCCGGCTTCGCGGGCGTCAACGCGATGGTCACCTCAGGCGAGCCGAACCCCATCTTCGGCGGCGTCGCGCCCTACGCGCCTTGGGTCGGCATCGCGCTCTGTACGGCTTGGGCTGTGGCCGGTCTCGCGGCCGGGTCCACCGTGCTCCGCCGGCGCGACGCCTGAAAGGGGAGCAAGGGACCTTTGCTATCGCCTGTCCCAGCGTTGAGGCAGGCGATAGCAAAGGTCCCTTGCTCTCTTTCCGCAGGTCGGCGCTGTGGCTGTGTGGATTTCGCTTCGTCTGACGCAGCAAAATCCACACAGTCCGTATCCATCGCTACGGGGCGTAGGGGGTGTGTGGATATAGGGACACTCAACGTCCCTATATCCACACACCCCCCGGCGACAGCAAAGGTCCCCCGCTCCCTTCCTCGCCATAACCGCAGGTCAGAGCCCCAGGCGATAGCAAAGGTCCCTTGCTACCCCGCCACCCCGAGCCCCGCCAGCACCTCCCGCGCGTCCCGCGTCAGCTCAGCGAGGTCCGGCGGCCGCAGCGAGCCGGTCCCGGCCAGCGCGTCGAAGATCGTCCCGTCGAGCCACCCAATGAGCACCCGCGCGTGCCGCTCCGGCTCCGCCGACCCGCGGCCGTCCAGCACCTCGGCACACCTCCGCCGGATCATCAGCCCCCCGCGGTCGTAAGCCTCACGCAACTCCGGCCGCCGCGTCGCCTCCAGCGCGAACTCGTACCGCGCGAGCATCCGCGTCCGCCCCCGCGTGATCGCCGCGTACGCGAACCCCGCCAGGTATTCGGCCAGCTCCCCGGGCGGCGGGTCGAGGGTGACGTCGTCGAGTTCGACCATCCGCGAGATCGCCAGCTCCAGCAGCGCCCCCCGCGTCCGCGCGTAATACGAGGTCGAACCCGGTGGCAGCCCGGCGAACCGGTCGACCGCGCGATGCGTCAGCCCGCGCATCCCCTCGGCCGCGATCACCTCGATGGCCGCGTCTCCGATCATCGCCTTTCGCACTCTACAAGTGTAGTAGTACTCTACAGATGTAGAGGAGGTCGACATGCGCAAAGCGATCGTGGTCGGCGGAGGAATCGGCGGGCTCAGCGCCGCCATCGGACTGCACGGCATCGGCTGGGAGGTCACAGTCCTGGAACAAGCGCCGGAACTCACCGCCGTGGGCGCGGGCATCTCCCTGTGGCCGAACGCCCTGCGCTCGCTCGAAGCGCTGGGCGTCCACCTCGACAAGCTCCAGGAACAGTCGTCCGGCGGCCTCCACGACCGGAACGGCCGCCGCATCACCCGATGGGACGCCGACGCCTTCCGCCGTCACCACGGCCGCCCGCTCGCCGCCATCCACCGCGCCGACCTCATCGAGGCACTCCTCGACGCCCTGCCCGCCGGATGCGTCCGCACCGGCACCGCGGTCACCGGCCTCGCCGATCTCGACGCGGACGTGGTCGTCGCGGCCGACGGAATCCACAGTGGACTCCGGAAACAACTGTGGCCACGGCATCCCGAACCGGTCTACAGCGGCAGCACGGCGTTCCGCGCGGTGACCACCCTCCCTCACTCCACAGAACTCAGCACAAGCTGGGACGACGGCGCCGAGATCGGCGTCATCCCGTTGCACGACGGCCGGGTCTACTGGTGGGCGAGCTACGTCGCCGAAGCGGGGATCCGGCACGCGACCCGAAAGCCTATCTGCGGAACCGCTTCGGCGGCTGGCACGAACCCATCCCCGATCTCATCGGCGCCACCCCGCCCGAGGCGCTGCTCCACCACGACCTCTACCTGCTCGGCACTCCCCTGCCGTCCTACGTGCGGGGCCGCGTCGCGCTCCTCGGCGACGCGGCGCACGCGATGCCGCCGTTCCTCGGCCAAGGCGGCTGCCAGGCGATCGAAGACGCCGTCGTCCTCGCCGCCGCGCTCAGTACCACCGACGACGTCGACGCAGGCCTGAAGAATTACGACGAGCAGCGCCGTCCGCGCAGCCAGTCGGTCGTCAAATCCTCGGTCCAGGCCGGGAAAATCGGGCCACAGCTGCGTAACCCGCTCGCCGTCGCCGTCCGCAACGGAGTGTTCCGCCTGCTCCCCGGAGCGCTCACCGCCCGCATCGGCGCCGGCGTCAGCGGCTGGACCCCTCCCGTCCTTCGCCGACCAGCCCCGCCTCGTACGCGGTGATCGCGGCCTGCACCCGGTTCCGCGCGCCGAGCCGGTTGAGGATCGTGCTCACGTAGGCCTTCACCGTGCCCTCGACCACGAACAGCTTGCCCGCGATGTCCGCATTGGACAGTCCGGACCCGAGCAGCGCCAGCACTTCCTGTTCCCGCGGGGTCAGCTTGCCGATCAGCGCCTTCGCCTCTTCGGCGCGGGTCACCCGATTGCCGGAGAAGCGGGCGATGACGCGCTGCGCGACCTTCGGCGAGAGGAACGCCGCCCCGCCCGCGACCGCGTGGATCCCGGACAGCAGTTCGCGCGGATCCCCGGATTTCAGCAGGAAGCCGCTCGCACCGAGGGCCAGCGCGCGCTCGATGTAGGCGTCTTCGCCGAACGTGGTCAGCATGATCACGCCGATGTCGGGCAGCAGCCGCCGGATCTCCTCGGCGGCCTTGAGCCCGTCCATGACCGGCATCCGGATGTCGAGCAGGACGACGTCCGGCCTGGTCGCGCGGGCCTGCTCGACGGCGGCGCGGCCGTCCTCGGCCTCCGCGACCACCTCGATTCCGGCGTCCGCGGCCAGGATCGCCGACACCCCGGCGCGGATCATCGCCTCGTCATCGGCCAGCACCACCCGGATCATCCGGGTTCCCCCTTTGCTCGTCTTCGGTGATCACGTCCTTCGCCACCAGTTTCCCGTCGGCGAAGCACAGCCGGTATGCCTCGTAGTTCAAGTTGAACACGGTGCGCTCGGTGCCGTAGTACTCGCATACCGCACCCTTGGGCACCGGCGGCTCCAGCACCCGCGGTCGCGCGATCCGCTGATCGCCCGGCAGGAGGGGCGCGATCTCCGCTCGTGTCTGGCCGACCTGGATCCGGTCGTAGCTCCCGCTCGCGAGAACGGAGCCGTACCACTGGACGAGGAAAACCGCCCCGCTGATCCCGACGACCACGCCGAAGAGCCCGATCGGCACCACGATCGCCTGGATCAGGCTGCGCCGGACGTCACGGCGGGCTCGTTCCAGCTCCCTCGCCGACGTCGACTGCCCCACTTCGGCGTCCATCGCCGCCTGGCTCTCCGGCGATTCCGCCGAGGGTGCCGCGTCGTGCGGCAGGGTCGCGGCGACCTCGAACCCGCCACCGCTCGGTCCCGCCCGCAGTGTCCCGCCGACCAGCCGGACCCGTTCACGCAGCCCGATCAGGCCACGGCGGCCCGACGACCGGCCGGGCAACGGTCCCGCGGGCGGCGCCGCGTTGGCGACCACGACGTCCGTGCGCCCCTCGGACCGCGTGACCCGGACGGTGACGGCGGCGCCCGGCGCGTGTTTGACGACGTTGGTCAACGACTCCTGGACCACGCGGTAGGCCGCGCGGTCGACCATCCGCGGCTCATCGTCGCCGGGATCATCCACGGAGGACTCGATCAGGACACCGGATGCCCTGGCCCGGTCGAGCAGCTCTTCGACGCTCTCGTCCACCGGCTCGGTCGGGGCGTCGTCCTCCCGCAGCACGCCGATGATCTCGCGCAGCCGTTCGGTGGCGATCGCGGCGCTCTGCCGCAGCTCCCCCGCGGCCTGCCGCTGCCGCTCGTCGAGGCCGCCCGCGACCTCCAAGGCCGCCGCGCGCACGGCGATGAGACTCAGCTCGTGCCCCAGCGAATCGTGCATGTCGCTGGCGATCCGGGTGCGTTCACGCAGGCGGGCGCGGTCGGCGACGAGGCGCTGACGGCTCTCCATCTCCTCCGCGCGGCGCCAGCCGTCGCGCGCCATGTCCTCACGCCGTCGGATGTAGCGGCCCAGCAGCCACGGCGTCACCGACGCGAAGACCAGGACCCCGAGCAGGGCGCCCCACGCCGAGAAGCCGTCCTTGCTCCACAGCAGCGCCACCGGGACCGCGACCACCGAGACGGCGGCGAAAACGATCAGCATCGGCTTCGCGACCGGTTGCCGATAGCCGGCGAGGTAGCTCACCGCGACCAGGAGGAAGCCTTCCCAGATCGGGACCCGCCCGCCGAAGCTGCCCAGGATGACGAAACTGGCGACCATCGCGATGGCGAGCGAGACCACCGGATAACGACGCCACAGCACGACCGCGACCGTGACCGCGGTCAGCCCGAGGATCAGTTCCCAGCGCTTCGGGTTGTTCCCCGCGTCGATGAGCACGAACCCGCAGAGGCCGAGCCACAGCGCGACGTCCATGACCACCCGCCGGCCGCGCCGCGTGGGCTCCTCACCGTCCTTCACCAACGGGACGCTACAAGCCGTGACGGGCGGTCCGCCATGGACGAAAGTAAAGGTCCCCCGCTTCCTCCGCCCCTCGGCGCCCCGATGAGGCATGATGATCGACCATGGCCGAGCGCACACTCTCCGGTCAGCTAGGCGGTCCTGTCCCGGCAGGCATCGAAGCGCTGGCCGACGACGAGAAACAGGACCTCTCCGACGCGGTGCGCGACGCGCGCCACCGCCAGGCCAAGGCGTTGGCCGAAGCGGGCGAAGAGGGCCTGAAGTATGTACCCGCCCTTCTGCGTGGCACCGTCCGCAAGGTGGTGGGCCTGTGACCACCGAAAACTTCGCTTCGCAGGCGGAGATCCTCAAACTCGCGCGCGTCCTCGGAACCACCCCCGAGCGGCTCGCCTACCTGGAAAACGTGGACGCCGCCGAACTCCAGGCGTTCCGTGAGCAAGTCACGGACACGCTGTTCGACGCCAACCTCGCCGTCCTCGAGCGGATGGCGATGGCGAGCAAGCTGGTCCCGGGGCCGATCCTCGCGAAGATCGCCGAGAAGGTCTTCGGCCCGCTTCTGTGCGCCCGGATCGCCGGGCTGGTGGACGTCTCCCGGGGCGTCGACGTAGCGAAACGGCTGCACCCGCGGTTCCTGGCCGATGTCGCGGCCGAACTTGACCCGCGGCGGGCGAGCGCGATCATCACCCGGATCCCGCTCGACACCGTCGTCGCGGTCGCCGGGGAACTGGTGCGCCGCGAGGACTGGATCACCGTCGGCCGGTTCGTCGGTCATCTGCCCGATCCGACGGTGCGGAAGGCCCTCGCCGTCATCGGCGACGAAGCGCTGATCCGGATCGCGTTCGTCCTCGACGACAAGGGCCGGATCGACCACGTCCTCGGCCTGCTGTCCGAGGAGCGGTTCCGGGTCCTCCTGCGGGTCGCGGCCGCCGCCGAGGACCTGTGGCCGCCGCTGCTCGACCTCCTCACCCACCTGAGTGAGAAGCGGATCGAGCAGTGGTCGCACCTGCTCGGCGAACTCCCGCCCGCACTGCGTGAGCGCGTCGAAGACACCCTCGACCAAGCCTCCTGATCCCGCCGGGGGAGCAAGGGACCTTTGCTATCGTTTTGAGCCGAAACCGCTGGTCAGAAGCTCCCCGCGCCGCCACACACCGACCGTCAGCGGCACCCCCGGCCGATACGCGAGGTGCGTGACCGAAGGCGCTTCCAGCACCTGAAGGTCCGCCCGCGCGCCAACCCGGATCACGCCGACGTCGTCGCGGCGCAGAGCACGAGCGCCGCCCGCCGTCGCCGACCAGACGGCCTCGTCGATGGTCATCCGCATCTGCAGCACCGCGGTCGTGACACAGAACGCCATCGACGTCGTGTACGAGCTGCCCGGGTTCGCGTTGCTGGCCAGCGCGACCGTCGCGCCCGCGTCCAGGAGCCGCCGCGCGGGCGCCAGCGGCTGCCGGGTCGACAGGTCGCAAGCCGGCAACAGGGTCGCGACGGTGTCCGAAGCGGCGAGAGCCTCGACGTCCGCTTCGCTCAGGTACGTGCAGTGGTCGACACTCGCCGCCCCCAGCTCGACGGCGAGCCGCACCCCGGGTCCCTCCCCCAACTGGTTCCCGTGCACTCGCAGTCCCAGGCCACGTTCCCGCGCCGCCTTCAGCACCCGCCCGGACTGCGCCTCGTCGAACGCGCCGGTCTCACAGAACACGTCCGCCCACCGCACGAGCGGCGCGACGGCGTCGAGCATGTCACCGCACACCAAGTCCACATAGGATTCGGCGTCGGCGCCGGGCGGCACCAGATGCGCGCCGAGGAAGGTGACCTCGTCGGCCACGCCTGCCGCGATCCGCGCCGAGCGCACCTCGTCTTCGACGTTGAGCCCGTACCCGGTCTTCGTCTCCAGACAGGTCGTGCCCTGCTTCGCCGCTTCGTCGACGTGCCGCCGCAGGTTCGCCGCCAGCTGCTCGTCGGAAGCCGACCGCGTCGCCTCGACGGTGACCGCGATGCCCCCGGCGCTGTACGCCTTCCCGGCCATCCGCGCCTCGAACTCGGCCGTCCGGTCCCCGGCGAAGACGAGGTGCGTATGGCTGTCCACCCAGCCGGGCAGCACCGCGCGGCCCTCGACGTCGATCCGCTCGTCCGCGTCGGGCGCGTCCGCCGCCGCACCGGCCCAGGCGATCTCCTCGCCTTCGATGACGACTGCGGCATCGCGAAGCTTGCCCAGTTCGGGGTCGTTCGTGGTGAGTTCGCCGATTCCCGTGATCAGGACTGCCACAATGCCTCGATCTCCTTGGCCAGGACCGTTTCCGGCCGGTCGATCAGCTGATGTACGCCCTCGCGGACGATCTCACGCCCGGCGACGACCACGTCCCGGACGTCCGCCCCGGAAGCGGCGAAGACCACCCCGGACGGCTCGATCCCCGCGGTCCGCACCGACCCGAGGCCCACCGTGACCAGGTCCGCACCCGCACCCGGGGCCAGCCTGCCGACCTCGTCCCAGCCGATCGCGCCGTGATCCGTCGCCGCCGCGAGCAGTTCGTCGGCGGTGAACCTGCCGCGCTGTTCGCTGGCGAGCCGCTCGTTCAGTTCCAGGGCCCTGGTCTCCTCGAACGCGTCGACGACCGCGTTGCTGTCGCTGCCGAGGGACAGCCGCACTCCCGCGTCCAGCAACGTCCGCGCCGGACCGATGCCGTCGCCGAGATCCCGCTCGGTCGTCGGGCAGAAACACGCGCGGCTCCCCGCCTCGCCGAGCCACTTGATGTCGCCCGGCGTCAGATGAGTCGCGTGCACCGCGGTGAGCCGCTCGCCGAGTACGCCGTTGTCCCAGAGCAGTCCCGTCGGAGTCCAGTGATAGGCCGCCATGCACTGCTCGTTCTCGGCGCGCTGCTCGGAAAGATGAATATGCAGCGGGCGATCTTCAGGCGTGCCGTTGTCCACTTCGGACAGTTGATCTTCGGGAACGGCGCGCACCGAATGGATCGCGCCACCCACCCGGAACGTCTCGTCCTCCCGCAGTTCGCCGGCTCGTTGTGCCCACTTCGTGGCCGTCCCATCGGAAAACCGCCACTGCACCTCGTCGGGTTCCACGCCGATGCCGCCCGAGAGATAGCACGTGTCGAGCAACGTCAGCCGGATCCCGGCGTCCCGGGCGGCCTGCCGCAGCGCCTCACCCATCGCGTTCGGCTCGGCATAAGGCTTTCCGCCCGGCGCGTGGTGCAGATAGTGGAACTCGCCGACGCTCGTGTACCCGGCCAGCACCATCTCCGCGTAGACCCCGCGGGCCAGGCGGTAATACGAGTCCGGATCCAGCCGGGACGCGAGCGAGTACATCCGCTCGCGCCACGTCCAGAAGGTCCCGCGGTCGTGGTGCGTCCTCCCGCGCAGCGCACGATGGAACGCGTGCGAATGCCCGTTCGCGAACCCCGGCAGCGTCAGTCCACTCAGGACGGTTCCACCGCGAGGCGCGTTCGCCGTCACGGACCTGATCGTTCCGCCGTCGACCTCGATCCGGACGGCGTCGGCGATCCCGTCCGGCAACCAGGCCCGTTCACACCAATATGTCGTCATGTCGACAGTTTCTCCAGGACTTCCGCGAGGGCACGGGCGCCATGGTCGACGTCCTCCGCCTCCGAGAACTCCTCCGGGGAATGACTGATGCCGGTGGGGTTACGCACGTAGAGCATCCCCGAGGGGACGAAACCGGCGAGGATCGCCGCGTCGTGCCCGGCGCCGGTCGGCAGCTCCGGCGGCCCGCCCAGCCAGGTGCCCAGATCGCGGCGCAGGGCGTCGTCGAAGACCACGTCGTCAGAGTACGACTCCCTGGTCACCTCGACCCGGCATCCTTCCTGACCCGCGGCTTCCTCGGCCAGCTTCACGATCTCCGCGACGAGCGCGGGCGTTTCGACACCCGGCACCCGCGCGTCCAGCCACAGGTCCACAGTGGACGCGATGACGTTGGTCCCGCCGGGCACCGGCACGAGCCGCCCGACCGTGGCCCTCGCGTCGGCGGTCGCCTTCGCCAGTTTCCGCACGGCGAGCACGGTTTCCGCGGCCGGGATCATCGGGTCACGCCGATCACCGATCAGCGTCGCACCGGCGTGGTTTCCCTGGCCCTGGAAGGAGAATCGCCACCGCCCGTGGGCGATCACCGTGTTGCCGACGGCGACCGGCGAACCGAGGTCGATCAGCCCGCGCCCCTGCTCGACGTGCAGTTCGAGGAACCGCCCGATGAGGCCGAGCCGCTCGGGATCGCGGCCGACCCGCTCGGGGTCGAGCCCGGATTTCGCCGCCGCTTCGGCGAACGTGACGCCGTCCGGGTCGCGCAGGCCACGCGCCTTGTCCGCGTCGATGGTGCCGGTCAGCAGCCGCGAGCCGAGGCACGGCACACCGAAACGGCCACCCTCCTCCTCGGCGAAAACCACGACGGCGAACGGCTTGGCGGGACGGAATCCCTTGGTCTGCAAGATCTCCACCGCGTCGAGCGCACTAGCGACGCCGAGCGGGCCGTCGAAGGCGCCGCCGCCGGGAACCGAATCGAGGTGGCTCCCGGTGACGACGGCGTCCGGGCCGGGGGTACCCCACCAGGCCCAGATGTTGCCGTTGCGATCGGTCTCGACGCCGAGTCCGAGTCGTCCCGCCCGCTCGACGAACCACGCGCGCAGTTCGGTTTCAGCCGCGTCGAAGGCGTGGCGCGAGTAGCCGCCCCGCTTCGGATCGCGGCCGACGTCCGCGATCTCCTCCAGCAGCGAGGACGCGGTCACTCGGCGTCCCGCATCGGCACCCGCACACCGCGCTCGTCGGCGACCTCGGCCGCGCGGTCGTATCCGGCGTCGACGTGCCGGATGACGCCCATGCCCGGGTCGTTGGTGAGCACGCGCTCGAGTTTCTGCGCCGCCAAAAGGGTTCCGTCCGCCACGCTGACCTGGCCGGCGTGGATGGAGCGGCCCATGCCGACGCCGCCGCCGTGGTGGATCGACACCCAGCTGGCGCCCGACGACGTGTTGACCAGCGCGTTCAGCAGCGGCCAGTCGGCGATCGCGTCGGAGCCGTCGGCCATGCCCTCGGTCTCGCGGTACGGCGACGCGACGCTGCCCGAGTCGAGGTGGTCGCGGCCGATGACGACCGGCGCCTTCAGTTCGCCGCTGGCCACCATCTCGTTGAACCGCAGACCGGCGAGGTGCCGCTCACCGTAGCCGAGCCAGCAGATCCGCGCCGGAAGCCCTTGGAAGGCGACGCGTTCGCCTGCCAACTTGATCCATCGGGCGAGGGATTCGTTCTCCGGGAACAGTTCCAGCATCGCGCGGTCGGTGGCCGCGATGTCCTCCGGGTCACCGGACAGCGCCGCCCAGCGGAACGGGCCGTTGCCTTCGCAGAACAGCGGGCGGATGTAGGCGGGCACGAAGCCGGGGAAATCGAAAGCGCGTTCGCAGCCGCCGAGCTTCGCCTCACCGCGCAGGGAGTTGCCGTAGTCGAAGACCTCGGCGCCCTTGTCGAGGAAGCCGAGCATCGCGTCGACGTGCTCCGCCATCGATTCGCGGGCGCGTTCGGTGAACTCGTCGGGCTTCTTGTCCGCGTAGTCCTGCCACTCGTCGACGGCGACACCCTTGGGCAGGTAG
This sequence comes from Amycolatopsis orientalis DSM 40040 = KCTC 9412, assembly GCF_000478275.1. Lineage (GTDB taxonomy): Bacteria > Actinomycetota > Actinomycetes > Mycobacteriales > Pseudonocardiaceae > Amycolatopsis > Amycolatopsis orientalis. The sequence continues at coordinate 18,576 of NZ_ASJB01000046.1, read as the reverse complement.
GAAAGCGGGTCGTGCGCGGAAGTCTGGTCGGTCACGATGTCGACCTCGACACCACGGCGCAGCAGTTCGGGCAACACCTCGGCGGCGTTGCCGACCACGCCGACGGACAGCGCGCGCTTTTCCTTCTTCGCGGCCTCCACCCGGCGGATGGCGTCGTCGAGGTCGTCGGCGACCTCGTCGAGGTAGCGGGTCTCGACGCGGCGGTGGGCGCGCTGCGGGTCGCATTCGATGACGAGCGCGACGCCGTCGTTCATCGTGACGGCCAGCGGTTGCGCGCCACCCATGCCGCCGAGCCCGGCGGTGACGGTGAGCGTGCCCTTGAGGCTGCCGCCGAACCGCTTCTTCGCGACGGCGGCGAAGGTTTCGTAGGTGCCCTGCAGGATTCCCTGTGTGCCGATGTAGATCCAGGACCCCGCGGTCATCTGGCCGTACATGGTCAGGCCCTGCGCCTCCAGACGGCGGAATTCCGGCCACGTCGCCCAGTCGCCGACGAGGTTGGAGTTCGCGATGAGCACCCGCGGCGCCCATTCGTGCGTGCGGAACACGCCGACCGGCTTGCCGGACTGGACGAGCAGGGTCTCGTCACCGTCCAAAGTGGTCAGTTCACGGGTGATCGCGTCGAAGCTGGCCCAGTTGCGGGCGGCCTTGCCGGTGCCGCCGTAGACGACCAGGTCCTCGGGCCGCTCGGCGACCTCGGGGTCGAGGTTGTTGTGGAACATCCGCAGCGCGGCTTCGGTCTGCCAGTTCTTCGCGGTGAGCGTGGTGCCTCGGGCGGCACGGACCGTGCGGGTCATGGGCTCAGACCTCCAGTTGGGCCGCGGCGAGGACGGCACCCGACGCGACGAGTTCTTCGGCGGCGGCGATCTCCGGCGCCAGATGACGGTCGGGGCCGGGACCCTCGACCTTGGTACGGACGAGATCCCGGACCCGGCCGGTGACCGGCGACGGGACCAGGGGCGCGCGCATGTCGAGTGCCCGCGCGGCGGTGAGCAGTTCGATGGCGAGGACGGTGTTGAGCCCTTCGACGGCCTTGCGCAGCTTGCGCGCGGCGGACCAGCCCATGGAGACGTGGTCCTCCTGCATGGCGCTGCTCGGGATCGAGTCGACCGACGCCGGCACCGCGAGGCGCTTAAGTTCGCTGACCACGGCCGCCTGCGTGTACTGGGCGATCATGTGGCCGGAGTCGACGCCGGGGTCGAACGCGAGGAACGGCGGCAGCCCGTGCGAACGGGCCTTGTCGAGCATGCGGTCGGTGCGACGCTCGGCGATGCTGGCGACGTCCGCGAGCGGGATGGCGAGGAAGTCGAGCACGTAGGCGACCGGCGCGCCGTGGAAGTTGCCGTTCGACTCGACGCGGCCGTCGGACAGCACGACCGGGTTGTCGACCGCGGAGTGCAGCTCACGCTCGGCGACGAGTTCGGCGTGCGTGAGACTGTCGCGTGCGCCTCCGTGCACCTGGGGTGCGCACCGGAGCGAGTAGGCGTCCTGGACACGATTGCAGTCCGGGCCGCGGTGGCTCTCGACGATCTTCGAGTCCTGAAGCGCGTTCCACATGCGCAGAGCACTCCGGGCTTGCCCTGGGTGCGGACGTAGGGCCTGGAGGTCGGCGGCGAACGCGCGATCAGTGCCGAGGAGCGCTTCGACGCTCATAGCCGCGGTGATGTCGGCGGTGTCGAGAAGCTTGCGCAGGTCGGCCGCGGCCAGCAGGAGCATGCCGAGCATGCCGTCGGTCCCGTTCGTGAGGGCGAGCCCCTCCTTCTCCGCGAGAACGACCGGCTCGATCCCAGCGTGCTTCAGCGCTACGCCGGCCGGGACGACTTCGCCGTTGTACTCGACTTCGCCCTCCCCCATCAGCGCGAGCGCGACAGCGGCCAGGGGCGCGAGGTCACCGGAGCAGCCGAGAGAGCCGTACTCGTGGACGAGCGGGGTGATCCCGGCGTTGAGCAGGGCCGCAAGCGCTTGCGCGGTCTGCGGGCGGATGCCGGTGTACCCGCTGGCGAGGGTGCGGAGACGCAGCAACATCAGCGCGCGCACGACCTCGGTTTCGACGGCTGGACCGGCGCCTGCCGCGTGCGAGCGGATCAGCGACCGCTGGAGCGCCGTACGGCTCTCGAGCGGGATGTGCCTGGTGGCGAGGGCCCCGAAGCCCGTCGAAACGCCGTACGTCGGCGTCCCGGCGTGGGCGAGGTTGTCGATGTGCTGACGCGTCGCGGCGAGGTTCTTCTCTGCCGCTTCGCTGACCGCGACGGGCGAGTGGTCACGGGCGACCGCGACGACCTGTTCGGGCCGAAGCGGTTCGGACCCCAGAAGTACGGTTTCCGGCATAGCCCCATTGGACAACGCCATGCCCGCTGGTGGGCGGCCCCAACCGGTGGTTGTGTCTGGTATCCAAGACACTGTGGAGAGAGCAGGGGACCTTTGCTATCGCGGGCGACGGCGGGACGGGGGTGTGTGGATATAGGGACGTTGAGTGTCCCTATATCCACACACCCTGTACGCCCCGTAGCGGTGGATACGGACCGTGTGGATTTTGTTGCGTTAGATGAAGCGAAATCCACACGGTCAAGGCGCCCACCTGCGGAAAGAGAGCAAGGGACCTTTGCTATCGCCTGCCTCAACGCGGGGACAGGCGATAGCAAAGGTCCCTTGCTCCCCCGCTGAGCGAAACAGGAGGTCAGCATGGGTGAGAGCAGCGAAGTACCGGCCCTCCGACGCGGCCTCGGCATCCTCCGCGCCCTCGCCGCTCGCCCGGGTCCGGTGTCCGCGGCCGCGATCGCGCGCGAACTCGGCCTGCCGCGCTCGACGACGTATCACCTGCTCGCCGAACTGGAGGCCGCCGGTTTCGTGGCGCACCTACCCGCCGAGCGCCGGTACGGCCTCGGCATCGCCGCGTTCGAACTCGGCTCGGCCTACCTGCGGCACGACCCGCTGGAACGGCTCGCCGTCCCGTTGCTGCGCAAACTCGCCGACCGGGTCGGGCACACCGCGCATCTCGGCGTGCTGCACGGCAACGAGTCGCTCTACCTGGTCAAAGAGCGCCCCACGCGCCCCGAAACCCTGGTCACGGAGGTCGGCGTCCGGCTGCCGGGTCAGCTCACAGCGTCCGGCAGGGCGATCCTGCGGCACCTGCCATCGCCGCATGTCCGAGCGCTTTTCCCGGCGGCGTCGGCGTTCGTCCTGCGCACCGGCCGCGGCCCGCGGACCCTCGCCGAACTGCGCCGGACGTTGAACGCGGAGGGCAGGCTCGGCTGGGCGGTCGAAGACGGCCATGTCACCGAAGGATTCGCCTCGGTGGCCTGCCCGGTCTTCGACCACGGCGGCCGGCCGATGGCCGCGATCAGCGTGACCCTGCGCCACCTCTGCCCGGGGACGGAGGGATGCGAGGAAACTTGGCCTGACCTCGCGGAAGAGGTCCGGCTGACCGCGGCCGAACTGACCACCCGGATCGGGGGTCAGGTGCGCTGAGCGTGCTTCTTCTGGACTCCTTCGAGGCCCAGCATCGCCAGCAGTTCGGCGCAGTCGAGTGCGTCCGAAGAGTGCCCGGCGACGGTCCTTGCGGCCCGGCCGTTCTGCACGGTGAGGCGGATTTCTTCTTCAGCCCGCACACCTGCCATACGGCTCTGGTCTTCTGCGGGATCGGGACGACTGGAATGCCTAGCCCAGGTCATCTGCCACCTTCTTCCGGCCCTCCGGCGACACGGGGTCGGTTCGAAAGAGGGCCATGGTCGGACACACAGCATGACATCCCTCCCCGCGACAGTTCCCGGCGCGGGTGAATTGAGACGAAAACGATCTAGATTTTGCTACTCTCCGTGATCCAAAAAAGTCCCCAGCCGGGCGTTGAACGGTCCACCCGTGTCCGGCACCAAATGCGCCATTCCCGCCACGACGTCACGGTGCGCACCGGTCCGTTTCGCGATCTCGTCGGCGATGATTTCGTACTCCCGCCGATGATCACCGGTCAGCACGAGCATCGGGAAATCCGCTGAGGCCAACACATCGAGCGGCAATTCCGCGTCTCCCGGCGGTCGCATCCCGATCAAGGCCCTGGCGCCGCGCCGTGGCCGTCGGGTCACCATCTCCGTCGATATCAATTACCTTGCGACAGCCCTTCGCCTCGACCGGCGGCCGCATCCTTGACTCCCTCGGCCAGCGCATGGACAAGGTCCGGCCCGCGCGTGCGACGGAGATCGGTGCCCAACCGGCCCAGCGCATCCTCGTCACCGACGATGCCGAGGAGTACCGCGATGCCGTCGGAGTCCAACAGGCCAGGCATATGCGACCCCAGTAGCCAGGCACCCGCCAGCGCCGGGTCGAAGCCGTGCCGTTCGAGGACTTCGAGTTCCTCGTCGTAGAGCCGGTCCCAATACGGTCCCGACGAATACCAGCCGATCATCGTCCCGAGGTCGATGGCGTCACGCGTGGTCGCGGCACGCCGATCCCACCAGGTCAAGAGCTTGAGCAGTGCCAACGCCGGAACCGCGGGAACCTTGATGACGACCCCGCCGGGCAGGAGCACCGGCTCGGCCGATGCCACAGCTTCGCGGAGCCCGCGGACGTTCATACGATGGTCGTCAGGCCAGAGGATGGTCCGGTCTTCGTCCTCGATGCCGCCATAGGGCAGCACGTCGACCTCGACGCCCTCCACCAGAAACGAATGCACGCTCCGGCCACGTCGATCCAGCCGGCTGACGAACTGTTCGAAATCGTCCCAGGTGCCCATCGCGGCGGCGATGTCGATGTCCTCGGTTGCTCGCTCAGGTGGCCCGCCGACCAGCCCGATCGACAAGATCGTGCGCGCCGTCGCCCCGACCACGAGGTACTCGACACCCGCGGCACGCGCTACGGCATCGACCCGGGTCAGCACTCTCGCGGCAAGCCGGAGCTCAGGTTCGGTCGATGCGCTTAAGTCGATCATCACCGCTCCGAATCCGGTCGCCGTGCTCGCGCTGGCGCGGATCGCCCGAGGCAAGCAGGTCAGCGTAGATCAGCGGCGACGGCACGATCCACGACTCCGGCCCGGGAGCCCGCCAGAACCGGCTTCTGATGTGGACGTTGCCGCCGCTCTCCGCTCGCGCCAACCGATGCCGGCCGATGACCTGCGCCGGTAGCCCGGTGGCGTAGAGAGTGAGCGAGGCCGGCCGCAGATGCGGATCGATGAGGCTCGCCCCGGCCTCCCCGCCCACCTGGACCCCCGAAGAAAGCAAGTCGGCTTCCGCGTCGCGCCACCACGAGAGGTCGGCCGCGGCGAATTCGCCGAGAGCCAACGAAGCGTCCAGGGTGATCGAGTAAGCCTCCGACCACCGGTCGAGCAACTCGGCTCCGCGGGCAAGCCGTCGCTCGCTCCCTCGCTCGTACAGGTAGCCGGCGCGGGTGAGCTCATCGACCACCGTCTTGACCGTTCCAAGCGACACGCCGCTCATTTCCGCCAGTCGGCGATACGGAAAGTCGGCCGCCTCCGGCCAGCTGAGCAGGACGAACAGGACCTGAAGACCGGCCCGGCCGAAGGCGCCCGCTCCTCGCGGTGAGGCATGTCCGGTCGGAACGGCGGGTTTGCGGCGGCCTCGGACGTCGATCAGGACGTCGTCCCAGGCGAGGTGAGTGTTGCCCGCGGTGTCCACGTAGTCGATGCCGCGGGCGCGCAGCCGCTCGGCGACCGGTTCACTGAGGTACGTGGTGAACAGCAGCGGCGACGGAGACGACGGAAAATGGACCGCCGTGGCCAGTTCCGCGCTCATCCGCCGCCTGGTCTCGACACGGTATGTCCGGGCAGCACCGGACCGCGTGGTGAGCCGCATCAGGGCGTCGGCGAGCATTTCACTACGGAGTCCCAGCTCCTGGAGCCGAGAGCACACTTCGGCGTTCAGCGAGTCGTCATGTTCATTCAAATTGAACATACGAGTATTTTGAACGCGCCGCACCCTTGACGCAACCCGCCACCCCGGCAAGCACGAGCGTTTGCCGAAACCTCCCGACCAAACGCGAGAAGCGGCCCCGCCCCGAGGGGCAGAGCCGCTTCCGCTGACCAGTGGAGGTGCCGGGAATTGAACCCGGGTCCTCTGGCGTATCACCAGGGCTTCTCCGTGCGCAGTCCGCTATGTCTCTACTTGGCCCCTTCAGTCACGCGAACAAGCTGAAGTGACGAGCCCAGCCACTGTTTGTTTCCCAACCACACTCCGTAGCCGAGTGTGACGGTAAGCCTCCTAGCTGATGCCGGTGACCGGGTCGGAGGCGACCCCGGACCGACAGAGTTGCTCTACTGCTTAGGCAGCAAGAGCGAACTCGCGCTGGCTCTTAGGCTCGGCGCTTATTGGTTTGCGATGACGCTTACGGTGGTCTCTCGCCTGCACCGGCACGCTTCTCCTGATTCAACGTCCAAAGTCGAAACCGTTCACCCCCTTGTAGGGACCTGTCCATCATAACGCGGACGGCAACAGGGTTATTTCCGGCGGTGGGGCTAGCCCCACCCGGGAGATGCCCGCGGGCACCATGTCCTCCGCCCCCTCCGGAGACGATGCTTGTCCCATCGATCCTGGAGAGGAGCACGACCATGAGTTCGCTAGCGGCCGAGCGGGAGCTGCGCAGGTCCGATCCGTCGTTCGGCGGCTCGCTGGTCTACCTGCTGATGAACCTGCCGATGGGCGTGCTGGCCTTCGCGCTCCTGATGGCGTTCGGCTGGCTGGGCATCGGCACGGCGATCGTCTGGATCGGGCTGCCCATCCTCGCGCTGGTGATCCTGTCGGTCCGCGGCGCGGCCCGGATGGAGCGCGCGAGGGTCTACGCGCTGCTGGACCGCTACATCGATCTCCCGTACCTCCCGCTGCCCGCCGCCGGCCAGTCGGTGCGCTGGAAGGCACGGCTGAAGGACGGCTCGACCTGGCGTGACCTGAGCTACTTCCTGCTGCTCTTCCCGCTCGGGATCATCGAGTTCGTGCTGGTCACGGTCTTCTGGTCGACCAGTCTCGGTCTCGCGGGCCTGCCGATCTACTACCGCTTCCTGCCGGGCGGCGAGTACCGCTTCCCCAGCTGGGACCTGCCGTGGTTCACCGTCGACTCGACGGTTTCGGCGCTGCCTTGGGCGGCTCTCGGAGTGCTGTGCATCGCCCTCTCGGTAGCGTTGACGAAAGCGCTGGCGGGGATGCACGCCCGGCTGGCGACGGCGCTGCTCGGGCCCACCCGCGCCCAGCGCCGCCGTCTGGAGGATTCATGGGGCGAGGTTCCGACGATGGACGCGGTGCGCGGATGACGATCGACCAGCAGGTGAAGCACGTCGAGATTCCGCGGCCACGGCCGCTGAGATCGATCGTCTACATGTTCGTCAGCTTCCTGTTCCGGCTGCTCCAGTTCGTTTTGATCATCGTCGGCCTGGCGGTCGGCATCGGGACGGCCGTGGTGTGGATCGGCTTCCCGATCCTCATGGCCACGACCAGCTTCATCCGCTGGTCCGGCGACCGCGAACGGGGCTGGGCGCGGAAAATGCTGGACACCCCGCTGGAGCCGATCGAGCGGCTTCCCGTCGAGGGACTTTCACCGGTCAAGCGGTGGCTGACCCGGCTGACCGATCCGACGACCTGGCGCGACCTCGCCTACCTGATGGTGGCGTTCCCGTTGGCCTGCGTGGAACTCCCGATCGCGATCGCGTCGATCGTGCTGCTGCCGATGGCGATCTGGGTGACCCCGTGGCTCGCCTGGCTGCACGGCAATCTGGCGTTCTCGTTGCTGGGCCCGAACCGCACTCAGCGGCTGGAGCAGAAGGCGGAGCACCTGCAGGCGTCGCGGGCCCGCGGTGTCGACGCCGCCGAGGCCGAACGGCGCCGTATCGAGCGCGATCTGCACGACGGCGCGCAGCAGCGTCTGGTCGCCGTCGCGATGAGCCTCGGGCGCGCCAAGTCGAAGTTCGACCAGGACCCGGACGCCGTGCGCGAACTGATCGACGAAGCCCACCTCGACGCGAAACTCGCTGTGTCGGAACTGCGCGACCTCGCCCGGGGCATCTACCCGGCCGTGCTCGGCGACCGCGGTCTCGACGCCGCGCTGTCCGCGCAGGCCGCGAAGTCGCCGATCCACGTCGACGTCGAGGTGGACGTCGAACCGCGGCCTCCCGCCGCGGTCGAGACGACGGCGTACTTCATCGTCGGCGAGACGCTGACGAACATCGCGAAGCATTCGGGTGCGACCGAAGCGGGCGTGAAGGTGTGGCGCACCGATTCGATGGTGATCGTCGAGATCACCGACAACGGGCACGGCGGCGCCGAGGTCCGGCCCGGCGGCGGTCTCGCCGGGCTCGCCGACCGGGCGGCCACGATCGACGGCGTGATCACCGTCGTCAGCCCGCCCGGTGGCCCGACGGTGATTCGCGCGGACCTGCCGTGTCAATGGTGACCCGGTCGTGAGTGAATAGGCTCTGCCATTCACTCACGACGCTGGGGGCAGCATGCGGGTTGTCATCGCCGAAGACGCGGTTCTGTTGCGCGAGGGGGTGATCCGCCTGCTCGCCGACGAGAACATCAAGACCGTCGCGGCCGTGGACAACGGCGACGACCTGCTGGACGCGGTCAAGGAGCACCGGCCGGATCTCGCGATCGTCGATGTACGGATGCCGCCCACCTTCACCGACGAGGGCCTGCGCGCGGCGCTGGGCGCCCGCGAGGCCATCCCCGGGCTGCCCGTCCTGGTGCTTTCGCAATACGTCGAAGAGAGCTACGCCGTCGAACTGCTCTCCGGTGGCGCCGGCGGCGTGGGCTACCTGCTCAAGGAGCGCGTCGCGGACGTCGGTGACTTCCTGGACGCGGTGAAGCGGGTCGCCGGTGGCGGTACGGCCATCGACCCGGACGTCATCGCGCAGCTGATGGCACGCGGCCGCAAGAACCCGCTCGACGCGCTCACCGCCCGCGAATCCGAGGTGCTGGGGCTGATGGCGCAGGGCCTGTCGAACACCGCGATCGCGAACTCGCTCGTCGTCTCGCACGGCGCCGTCGAGAAGCACATCGGCAACATCTTCTCGAAGCTCGGCCTGGAGGCCAGTTCCGAAGAACACCGCCGGGTCCGCGCGGTCCTCACGTACTTGGGACGCTGACCTGCGCAAAGAGAGCAAGGGACCTTTGCTATCGCCTCTCGACGACGCTGAAGTAGCTCTTGGTGGCGAAGCCGTCACTCACCTAACATTGGCAGACTGTTGGTGAGCGACGAGCCGAACCGAGGAGGCCCCATGACCGGCAGGCCCTCCCACAGCGCGCGCTTCTTCGGCGGTCCGCTCGACGGGCGAGTCCAGGAACTCGGCGACACCGAGCCGATCGCGGGCACCGTCCTCAAACACGTCCATCTCCACGACGGGCCGAAGATCGAGACCCGCTACGAACTCGGCCTCGCCGAGGACGACTGCTGGGAATTCCGGCTCTGCGCCGCCCCGGTCCCGGAGCCCGCACCGCGCCCGGAGCCCGAACCCGACGGCGTGGGGTAGGGAAAACTCCACCTTCGAAGGGCGAAAACAGGAAGACGGATACGGCGGCCCGCACCGCTGTGTCCGAAGGCCCGAAACACCAGGCTTCTTGGCATGCACACGAGCCAGAAGCGGGGCCGGGACCGGTTCCTCGACATCGTCCGAGCGGTCGCGATCCTCGCGGTCGTCGTTCAGCACTGGGGCATGCCGGTGCTTTCCTACTCCGACGGCCACCTCTCCACCGGCAACGCCCTCGCGACGCCCGGCTGGTGGGTCATCACGTGGGCCTCGCAAGTGATGCCGCTGGTCTTCTTCGCCGGTGGCGCGGCGAACCTGATCTCGCTCAACCGCGCGGGAAGTTCCCGCTCCTGGCTCGCGGCCCGGCTCAAGCGGCTGATGCTCCCGGTACTGCCGCTCGTGGCCGTCTGGCTCTTCGTCCCGGACATCCTGCGCGGTATGGGCATCCCGGATCAGCCTCTGCAGGTCGGCGGCGCGATCGCCGCGCAACTGCTGTGGTTCCTGGCCGTCTACGTGCTCACCGTGCTGCTCACCCCGCTGATGGCCGCGGCACATCGCCGCTGGGGCCTGAAGGTCCCGCTCGTGATGCTCGCCGCCGCCGTCCTCGTCGACGTCGCCCGCTTCAACGACCTCGGCCTGATCGGTTTCGCGAACGCGATCTTCGTCTGGGTCGCCGTGCACCAGCTCGGTTTCCACTACACACAGGGCCGTCTCGGCTCCCTCCGCCGCAACGCCGCACTGGGCATGGCGTGCGCAGGCTTCGGCATCACCGCGCTGATGGTCGCCTTCGGCCCCTACCCGGCCAGCATGATCGGCATGCCGGGCGCGCCGGTGTCGAACATGAGCCCGCCGACCGTGCTGCTGGCCTTCCTCGCGATCGGCCAGATCGGTCTCTTGCTGGCCTTCAAGCCGCAGCTGAACGCTTTGGCCGCACGTCCGAACCTCGAAGCCGCGCTGAAGTGGATCGGCCCGCGGTTCATGACCGTCTACCTGTGGCACATGCCGGCGCTGATCGTCGTCTCCGGGGTCGCGGTCTACGGCCTGGGGTACTCGACTCCCGAACCTGGTTCGGTGCTGTGGCTGACGATGCTCCCGGCTTGGCTCGGCGCCTGCGGGCTGGTGCTTCTCGGTCTCCTGCGGCTCTTCGCCCGTTTCGAAACGCAGGACCCCGGCCCCGCGTCGACCGCTCGCACGCCTCAGCTCGTCCTGGCCGGGCTGGCGATCTCCGGCGGCCTGCTCGGGCTGGCCGCACACGGTTTCGCCCCGCTGAGCGACGGTCTCACCCAGGGCGCGGTGCCGTGGGTGGCACTGGCGATGGGCGGTTTCTCCTTGGCGGGCAAGGAGATCCAGGTCGCCAGGCTGGGGACACGACTGCTCGGCCGCGCCGTCTCGGTCACCGAGCTGGCGCAGCTCAAACGCTGAGCAGCTTCGCGGGGGTGTCGTGCAGCACCGCCCGGAGGAACGGCTCACCCAGGCGATCGTCGGCCGCCCAGCCGGCGATCGCCTGCAGCTGGGTGGCGTAGGAGTACGGGATGTTGGGGAAGTCGGTGCCGAGCACGACGCGATCGGGGAACTCCGCCAGCAGGTCCGTCCAGTCCGGCGGGAGCGGGTTGCCGTGCCGGGTGAACTCCACCCCGACCATCGTGGTGTCGAGGTACACGCGCGGATAATTCCGCGCCAGCTCGAACGCGAAGTCGATCTCCGGCATGCCGGCGTGCGCGAGCACCAGCGTCAGCTCGGGATGCCGGACCAGGATCTCCTCGAAGAGCCGCAGTCCGGTGTAGGCGCCCCGCAGCGGGCCGTGTCCACAGTGGACGACCACCGGGACTCCCGCGTCCGCCAGCGCGCCCCACACGCCGTCCAGCAGCTCGTCGCGGGGATCGTAGGCGCCGACCTGGACATGCGCCTTGAAACAGCGGGCACCCGCACGCAGGGCACCGTCCACAACGGACAGCGCCGACGGCTCGGGATAGAACGTCCCCGTCGGCACGGCGTCCGGGACCCGCTCGGCGAACTCCAGCGCCCAGGACGTCAGCCATTCGGCCATCCCGGGTTTGTGCGGATAGACCAGCGGCGCGAACTTGCGCACGCCGAACGACCGCAGGGTTTCGATCCGCTCCGCTTCCGACGTGCGGTAGTGCACCGGCCAGGCCATGCCGTAGTGCTCCTCGGCCTGGTCGAAGTAGGCCCACACCTTGTCCATGACCGGTTTCGGCAGGAAGTGCAGGTGAAGGTCCACGAGTCCGTCGATGCCCAGCGCCGAGATCCACTCCGGGATTTCGGCGTCCGAGGCGGGCCCGTGGATCAATCGGTGTACCGGCCCTTCAGCGCCCGGCCCATGGCCCGGCTGATGGTGCGGTCCGCGTCCCGCTTGGCGATGTCCTGACGCTTGTCGTAGGACTTCTTGCCCTTCGCGAGCGCGATCTCGACCTTGACCTTGCCGTCCTTGAAGTACATCGACAGCGGGACCAGCGAAAGGCCGCTCTCCTTGGTCTTGCCGATGAGCTTCTCGATCTCCTGGCGGTGCAGCAGCAGTTTCCGGGTGCGCCGCGGCGTGTGGTTCGTCCAGGTGCCCTGCACGTACTCCGGGATGTGCACGTTGCGCAGCCAGACTTCGCCGTCGTCCACCGTGGCGAACGCGTCGGCCAGTGATGCCCGTCCCTCACGCAGGCTCTTCACCTCGGTACCTACGAGCACGAGACCGGCTTCGTAGGTATCGAGGATGGAGTAATCGTGCCGAGCCTTGCGGTTCGACACGATCACCTTGTGTCCACGTTCCTTGGGCATAGTGGCGACTCTACGTGAGTTTCTGTGTTCGAGCAGGTGGTTATCGGGCGGGCTAGTGGCGCACGTACAGGCGCAGTGTCACGTATCCGGTGATCGCCGAAATGATGACCGAGACGGCGAGCAGGATCGGCGCCACCGGGAACAGCAATTCGAGCATGCTGATCGCCGGGAACACGTCTCCCGTGAGCACCAGGTCGAGCAGGAACACCTTGGTGAGGATCAGGAAGACGATACCGATGAGGGCACCGACAAGACCGGCCACCACCGCCTCCAGCAGGAACGGCAGCTGCGTGTACCAGCGGGTGGCGCCGACGAGCCGCATGATGCCGACCTCGGTGCGCCGGGTGAACGCCGACACCTGGATCGTGTTGGCGATCAGCAGCAGCGCGGCCAGCGCCATGATGACCGCGGCACCGAAGGCGAGGTTCCGGACGGCGTTGAGCGCGTTGAACACGCGGTCCAGCGCCTTCTGCTGGTCGTCGACCTTGCTGACGCCCGGTTTGCCGGTGTACTCCTGGATGATCGCCTGGCTGCGTTCGGGGTTCTTCAACTTGACGTGCAGCGACGCGGGCAGCGCGTCCGGGCCGGTGAGCGCGAGCAGTTCCGGCTGGCTCTCGAACATCTTCTTGAACCGTTCGAAGGCCTGCGCACGGTTTTCGTACACGACCGACTCGACGCCGTCGTTGCCCTGGAGACTCTGGCGCAGCGACTGGCAGGCCGACTGCGAGCAGTTCGGGTCACCCGCGCTGATGTCGTTGACCAGATAGACCGAAACCTCGACGTCGGAGAGGAAGTTGGCCTTCATCTTGTCGATCGTGCCGACGGCCAGCAGGCCGATGCCGAGCATGGCGAGGGAGACCGCGGTGGTGAGGATCATCGCGATGGTCATCGTGACGTTCCGGCGCAAGCCGGTGACTACCTCGCTGAAGACGAAACTGGCGCGCATCGGGGTTGATGTCCCTTGGAAGTCGTGGGTAACGGAGGAGGGCGGGGCCGGTCAGCGGCCGATGCCGTAAACGCCTCGGGCGTCGTCACGGATGACCTTGCCGAGCTGGAGTTCGACGACCCTTCGCCGCATCGAGTCCACGATCGAATGGTCGTGGGTGGCCATCAGCACCGTCGTGCCGGTGCGGTTGATCCGCTCCAGCAGCAACATGATGTCCTGGCTGGTGTCGGGGTCCAGGTTCCCGGTCGGTTCGTCGGCGAGCAGCACGAGCGGGCGGTTCACGAACGCGCGCGCGATCGCGACGCGCTGCTGCTCACCACCGGAGAGTTCGTTGGGCAGGCGGTCGGCCTTGCCGTCGAGGCCGACGAGTTCGAGCACCTCGGGCACGACCTTGCGGATCGTCGGGCGCGGCTTGCCGATCACTTCGAGCGCGAAGGCGACGTTCTCGGCGACGGTCTTGTTCGACAGCAGGCGGAAGTCCTGGAAGACGCAGCCGATGGTCTGCCGCAGGCGCGGCACCCGGCGGCGGGCGAGCTTGGCGACGTCGAAGTTGGAGACCATCACGCGACCCTTGCTCGGCACCTCTTCGCGCAGCAGAAGGCGCAGGAAGGTCGACTTGCCGGATCCCGAGGGACCGATCAGGAAGACGAACTCACCTTTGTCGATCTCGACCGACACCCTTTCGAGGGCGGGACGGGTCGAGGTCTTGTAGACCTTGGAAACCTCTTCGAGCCGGATCACGGTTCGGCATACTACCCATGCCGCTCGTTAAGCCCGGGTAGCCCGGTCCCGGCGGCCAAGCGAGCAAGGGACCTTTGCTATCACTCTCTTCCGGAAAGTGACAGCAAAGGTCCCTTGCTCTCTCACGCAGGGTTGCTACGCGGCTCCGGACTGCTTGCGCCAGCGGATGCCGGCCTCCAGGAAGCCGTCGATCTCACCGTCGAGCACGGACGACGGGTTGCCGACCTCGAACTCGGTCCGCAGGTCCTTGACCATCTGGTAAGGGTGCAGCACGTAGGAGCGCATCTGGTTGCCCCAGCTCGAGCCGCCGTCCTTGAGCGCGTCCATCTCGGCGCGCTCCTCCTCCTTCTTCCGCAGCAGCAGCCGCGCCTGGAGGACCTTCATCGCCGCCGCCTTGTTCTGCAGCTGCGACTTCTCGTTCTGGCACGACACGACCACGCCGGTCGGGATATGCGTGATGCGCACCGCCGAGTCGGTCGTGTTCACGCTCTGGCCACCGGGGCCGGACGAGCGGTACACGTCGACGCGGATGTCCTTCTCGGGGATGTCGACGTGGTCGACCTCCTCGACCTCGGGCATCACCTCGACGTGCGCGAAGGAGGTCTGGCGGCGGCTCTGGTTGTCGAACGGCGAGATGCGCACCAGCCGGTGCGTGCCCTGTTCGACCGAGAGCGTGCCGTAGACGTAGGGGGCCGTCACCTTGAAGGTGGCCGACTTGATCCCCGCCTCTTCGGCGTAGGAGATGTCGTAGACGTCCGTCGGGTAGTTGTGCCGCTCCGCCCAGCGCAGGTACATCCGGAGCAGCATCTCGGCCCAGTCGGCCGCGTCCACGCCGCCCGCCTCGGACCGGATGGTGACCACGGCGTTGCGCGGGTCGTATTCACCCGACAGGAGGGTGCGGACCTCGAGGCCGTCGATGTCCTTGGTGAGCGCCGTGAGCTCGGACTCGGACTCGGCCACACTGGCGGAGTCGCCCTCGGCCTCGGCCAGTTCATAGAGGACACCCAGATCGTCGAGCCGCTGCCGCAGCTCGGAAATGCGTCGCAGCTCACTCTGCCGGTGGGACAGCTGGCTGGTGACCTTCTGCGCCGCTTCGGGGTCGTCCCAGAGGTTCGGGCTGGAGGCCTGTTCCTCCAGCTCGGCCACCTGGGCACGCAGCGCATCCAGGTCCATCACCGACTCGATCTGCGTCAGCTTGCCGGTCAGGTCCTTCAGGGCCGCATCGAACTCATCACTCACGTCGGCCAAGGTTACGGCAAAACCCACGACCGGTTGCGGGGAACCGGTCGTGGGCACCTGTCCGGGTCAGGACTGGGGGATGGAATCCAGCAGTTTCAGTGCCGCTTTGGCCTGCGCCTGGGCGAACTCGGCGACGGCCTTGGCGTACGGGCCGTCGGCCGCCTTGGTGGCGGCCTTCGCCTCGTCGAGCTGCTGCGTGTAGTTGGCGCGCGCCGACTCGAGCAGGCTCGCGCGCTGCTTCGCCGTCAGCGAACCGGCGTGCACGAGACGCAGGATCAGCGGGCTGCGGAGGTGGTCAGGACCGGCTTCGGAGGACAGCCACGTCTTGAACGCCTTCTTGCCCGCCGCGGTGATGAGGTACTGCTGGCTCGACCGCGGGCCCTGCTTGCCGAGGCGGACGAGGCCCTCCTTCGACAAGGCGGGGAGCTCCCGGTACACCTGGCTGCGGGTCACGCTGAAGAAGGCGCCGAAACGCTCACCCGCCCCCGCGACCAGTTGCCCGCCCGTGGCGGGACCGTCGTGGAGAAGACCGAGCAGTGCGGCGGCTGTTGCATTCAATTCGGACACGTCCTCTACGGTCCCACTTTTCGGAACCTGTGTCCACTGTGGTCAGCACATCTGTCCATTGTGGCTAGTGATATGCGCTCATTCGGCCCAACGCGCTACGCCTGTCCACAATGGACCGGACACGCTGCGCAACCGGCCTTCGCCACGGACAGCGGTACGCGTCCCCCGCCCCGACCAACGACAGCGAGTGATCGACCCGGAGGGCGCACGCGCCGCGGAACCGGAAATAGAAGAAGCGCGTGCCTGCGATTTTCGCAGACACGCGCTTCGTTTTCTCTGTAGCGGGGACAGGATTTGAACCTGCGACCTCTGGGTTATGAGCCCAGCGAGCTACCGAGCTGCTCCACCCCGCGTCGTTGTGTTAATAGATTACATGGGCCCGGAAGCGGCTTTCAGGCGGGTACCCTTAACTTCCCGGAAGGCGTTTGACCTGGCTTTATGACACAACTTTGTCATCCAGCCAAGCGAAGACGCCGTTGAGCACCATGGTCAGCCCGTCGCCGAACCTGCCCTCGACATCCTCGTCGAAGACCCACGCCGTGGACACGAGGTCGTAACGCGGGTCCCGTTCACCCGGAACCGGATAGACGGCCTGCTCTTCGATGCTGAAACCGACGACGTAGCTGTAGACGGTGAACAGCGCTCGTCCGGCCAGGTACGGTTCGAGCCCGGCGTCGACACGTCCCTGAAACGGATTGTCACCGAGCAGGCTGTCGTCGGTCAGGAAAGTCCCGGAGAAGACCTTCGCCCCGTCACGGTAAGCGAGCATCATCCGGCGCAACGCCCGTGAGGCCCACTCAAGACTCTCCCGTTCCCCCATACCTTCCGGCACCCGGCCCGGCATCGCGTCCGCGTACATCCGGGTGGCCATCTCGTCGAGCAGCTCCTGCTTGTTCTTCATGTGCCAGTACAGCGCCGGCGCCTTGACGCCGAGTTCCTGCGCGATCAGGCGGAGCGTCAGCCCGTTGAGCCCGACCTCGTTGAGCAGCCGAAGTCCGGCTTGGGCGATGTCCTGCCTGGTCAGACCCACTTCGAACCTTCTTCCCGCGATACGACCTTGACAATTTAACGATGTTAAGGGCAAGCTGGGCACAGGTCAATTTAACGTCGTTAAGGAGTGGTATGAACAACCTGGGGACGGACGTGGTCGTGGCCGGAGCGGGACCGACCGGGCTGATGCTCGCGCACGAGCTCGCGCTCGCCGGCGTCGATGTCGTGGTACTGGAACGGCTTCCCGTGCGCACCGGACTGTCGAAAGCGCTGAACTTCCAGCCGCGCACCGCGGAAATACTGGAGCTGCGCGGACTTCTGGACGGCGCCGAGGAGCGTTCCTTCGCGACGGTGCAGGATGGACATTTCGCGATGATCCCCGTCGATTACGACGGTTGGGACACTCGATTCCCCTTCCAGCTGGGGATTCCGCAGGCGAGCGTCGAGGCGTACTTGGAGGAACGGCTTGCCGCACAAGGAACCAAGGTGCTGCGCGGCAGTGAAGTAATCGATTTCGTGCAGGACAAGGACTCTGTGTCTGTTCGGTACCGAACAGACGGTGGCGAAGCGCGGCTGAACGCGAAGTTCCTCGTCGGCTGCGACGGTGCGCGAAGCGTTGTACGCAAAGAACTCGGGATCGACTTCCCCGGTGTGGACGGTGAAGGTTTCGGTGTGGTCGCGGACATCCTGTTCGACAAAGTGCCCGACGGTGCGCAAAAGCAGTGGCGAACGATGCGCAACGTTGGTGAGCCGACCGGTGCAACCACGTTCAAGGGTCTGATTCCGTTGGGGGAACCGGGTCTCTACCGCTTCATCTACGGCGACAGGGCCTCCCGGCCTGCGGACATGCGGTCCGCCGTGTCCCACGACGAAGTGCGGCAAGCGCTGCTCGACTCGTACGGCGACTCCGCGACGGTGTCGGAAATCCGGTGGGCGTCGCGGTTCTCCGATGCCGCGCGGCTGGCAGAGCACTACCGCGTGGGCCGGGTCCTGCTGGCGGGCGATGCCGCACACATCCATTTCCCGGCGGGCGGCCAGGGGCTGAACCTGGGCGTGCAGGACGCCATGAACCTGGGCTGGAAGCTCGCCGCGACCGTGCACGGCTGGGCCGGTGACGACCTTCTCGACACCTATGAGGCGGAACGGCACCCGGTGGGCGCGCAGGTACTGGACAATGTCGCCGCTCAGCTGGGACTGACTCCGCGGTCTCGCGAGTCACGCGCGCTTCGCGCACTTTTCGGTGAGCTGGCCGCGCTGCCGCAGGTGAGCAGGCACCTGTCGGGCATGGTCTCCGGTCTCGGGGTCCGCTATACGACCTACGGGACTTCACACCCCGCGCTCGGCTCGCGGCTGACCGACCAGGAGGTCGACACCGAGGCCGGCCCGCTTCGCCCGAGCACTCTGTTCCGGACGGGCGATTTCGTGCTCCTGACGACCACGCCCGCCCATATCGACGCCGCCCGGGCCCAGGCGCCCCGGTTGACCACGCAACTCGTCACCGGGCTGCCCTGGCCGTCGACCGAAGCCGTCCTGTACCGCCCCGACGGCTACGCCTGCTGGGTGGCCCCGACCCCCACGCGATAGCAAAGGTCCCCCGCTCCCCGCCGCCCCACACGACGACACCAAAGGTCCCTTGCTCCCCGCCGTCCTCTCGGCGATACCAAAGGTCCCTTGCTCCCGGCCGCCGCTCGGTCCCCGCCGCCCCTTGGGCACCTACGCAACCAACTCGCCTGGGGGTCCAGGGGGGCGAAGCCCTCCCTGGCGGGGGCCCGGGGGTTCGACCCCCGGTGAAATGCGAAGGAGGCGTGTGTCTGCGTTTTCCGCAGACACACGCCTCCAACCTCTGTAG